>NZ_JOHO01000043.1 GCF_000719705.1 Streptomyces sp. NRRL S-350
CCTCCAACTCGGCGCCGACACCCCCGTCATCACCCTCGACGCCCGCCGCCGCGACAGCGCCAAGAGCGCCCTCATCACCCTCGTCGAACACGCCCTGCTGGCGCGACTGCGATGACCGCGCGGCCCCGCGGCCCACGGGACCTGGTACGAAGTCCGGTGGGCCGCGGGCGGGTCGGGCTGGTCGGGCTGGTCGGGCTGGTCGGGCTGGTCGGGCTGACCAGGCTCTGAGGCGCCCGGCGCTGACCCCAGTGAGGGAGCGGGTTCCGGCCGGCTACTCGGTGGGCTCCAGCCCGGCGCGGAGCAGCCCGTAGGTGTACGCGTCCTCCAGGGCCAGCCAGGAGGCGGCGACCACGTTGTCGGCCACGCCCACGGTGAACCAGGTGGTGCTGCCGTCGGTGGACTCGATCAGCACCCGGGTCTTGGAACCGGTGCCGTGCTGGCCCTCCAGGATGCGCACCTTGTAGTCCACCAGCTCGAACGTGGCCAGCGGCGGGTAGATCCCCTCCAGCGCGGTGCGCAGCGCCTGGTCCAGCGCGTTCACCGGGCCGTTGCCCTCGCCCACCGCGATCCGGCGCTCGCCCTTGGCCCACAGCTTGACGGTCGCCTCGTTGCCGGAGACGCCGTGCGGGCCCTGCTCGCTGATGGTCCGCCAGGACTCCAGCGTGTAGAAGCGGTCCCGGCTGCCGCGCACCTCGTCGCGCAGCAACAGCTCGAACGAGGCGTCGGCGGACTCGTAGGTGTAGCCGAGGTTCTCCTGCTCCTTCACCTTGGCCACCACCCGCCCGGCCAGGTCCCGGTCGGTGGAGAGGTCGTAGCCCAGTTCCTTGCCCTTGAGCTCGACCGAGGCCCGGCCGGCCATGTCGGAGACCAGCATCCGCATGGTGTTGCCGACCCGCTCCGGGTCGATGTGCTGGTACAGGTCCGGGTCGACCTTGATCGCGGAGGCGTGCAGTCCCGCCTTGTGGGCGAAGGCCGAGTAGCCGACGTACGGCTGGTGGGTGGAGGGGGTCAGGTTGACCAGCTCGGCGATCGCGTGCGAGATCCGGGTCATCTCCGCCAGCCGGCCCTCGGGCAGGACCCGGCGGTCGTACTTGATCTCCAGCGCGCCGACCACCGGGAACAGGTTGGCGTTGCCGACCCGCTCGCCGTAGCCGTTGGCGGTGCACTGCACGTGGGTCGCGCCGGCGTCCACCGCGGCCAGGGTGTTGGCGACCGCGCAGCCGGTGTCGTCCTGGGCGTGGATGCCGAGCCGGGCGCCGGGCTGGTAGGCGTCGCAGTGGCCGAGCACGTCGGCGACGATCTCCCGGACGTCGGCGGGCAGCATCCCGCCGTTGGTGTCGCAGAGCACCACCACGTCCGCCCCGGCCTGGTGCGCGGTGCGGACCACCGCGAGGGCGTACTCGCGGTTGGCCCGGTAGCCGTCGAAGAAGTGCTCGCAGTCGATGAACACCCGGCGGCCGCGGGAGCGCAGGAACTCGACGCTGTCCCGGACCATCTCCAGGTTCTCGTCCAGCGTGGTGCGCAGCGCCAGCTCCACGTGCCGGTCGTGCGACTTGGCAACCAGGGTGACGACGGGGGCGCCGGAGTTGACGAGAGCGGCCAGCTGCGGGTCGTCCGCGGCCCTGCCGCCGGGCCTGCGGGTGGCGCCGAAGGCGACCAGCTGGGCGTTGGCCAGCTCCAGCTCGGCGGCGGCGCGGGCGAAGAACTCGGTGTCGCGCGGGTTCGCCCCGGGCCAGCCGCCCTCGATGAAGCCGACCCCGAAGTCGTCCAGGTGCCGGGCGATGGCCAGCTTGTCCGCCACCGTCAGGTTGATGCCCTCACGCTGGGCGCCGTCGCGCAGCGTGGTGTCGAACACGTGGAAACTGTCGTCGGTACGGCTGACCTCGGTCATGACCCCTGGTTCTCCGTTCGGGGAGGTTCGTACTGCTCTGGCCGGGTTCCGGTCCGGCTCCACTTCCAGGATCGCGCGCGCGGCCCGGTGTCCCCGAGCCCTTCGTGGGGGCTCCCGGCCGGTCCGGGGTGTGCTCGATGGGGCGGTGCCCAAAAAGCGAAAAGACCCCTCGCGGGTGCGAGAGGTCTGCGCGCGGGTCTGGACGCTGGTGGTCGCTCCGCGTCGGGCCTTGCGGAAGCGGTCACTGCGGACCGGCGCGCCTGCTGCTAATCATCAGCGAAAGCGAGGACACGTCGGCAGTCTGGCACAGGCCCCGGGTTCCGGCCCGCCCGTCTCGCGATGCGGAACGGGCGGGCCGGGGGCGGTCCCGGGGGTCGGCCGGCGCGCGGGCCGGTCGGAGTGCAGGCCGGCCGGAGCGCGGGCGGGCCGGAGTGCGGCGGGCCAGAGTCGCGGGCGGGCCGGAGCGCGGGCCGATCAGACGATCTTGTGCAGCCAGTTGTGGGTGTCGGGGCTCTGGCCGCCCTGGATCGACAGCAGCGCCTTGCGCAGCTCCATGGTGACCGGGCCCGGCTCGCCGGTGCCGACCGTCCAGTCGGCGGCGGCGGACTTCACCGAGCCGACCGGGGTGATCACGGCGGCGGTGCCGCAGGCGAAGACCTCGGTGAGGGTGCCGTCGGCGTTGGCCTGCTGCCACTCGTCGGTGGAGATCCTCCGCTCCTCGACGGCGTAGCCGAGGTCGGTGGCGAGCTGGAGCAGCGAGTCACGGGTGATGCCGGGCAGCAGCGCCCCGGACAGCTCCGGGGTGACGATCCGCGCGTCCTTGCCCTCGCCGAAGACGAAGTACAGGTTCATGCCGCCCATCTCCTCGACCCACCGGTGCTCGGCGGCGTCGAGCCAGACCACCTGGTCGCAGCCCTTCTCGGCGGCCTGGGCCTGGGCGACCAGCGAGGCCGCGTAGTTGCCCGCGCACTTGGCGGCGCCGGTGCCGCCGGGCGCGGCCCGGACGTACTCCTTGGACAGCCAGACCGAGACCGGCTTGATGCCGCCCTGGAAGTAGGCGCCGGCCGGCGAGGCGATGATCATGAAGAGGTACGAGTTGGCCGGGCGGACACCCAGGCCGACCTCGGTGGCGAACATGAACGGGCGCAGGTAGAGGCTCTGCTCCGGCTCGTTCGGAACCCACCCCTGCTCCTGCTGGACCAGCAGCTCGACGGCCTCGACGAAGGTCTCGACGGGCAGCTCCGGCATCGCCAGGCGGCGGGCGGAGGCCTGGAAGCGGGCGGCGTTGGCCTCCGGGCGGAAGGTGGCGATGGAGCCGTCGGCCTGGCGGTAGGCCTTCAGGCCCTCGAAGATCGCCTGGCCGTAGTGCAGCGTCATGTTCGCCGGGTCGATCTCCAGCGGCGCGTACGGGGCGAGCTGGGCGTCGTGCCAGCCCACGCCCTCGGTCCAGCGGATGGTGACCATGTGGTCGGTGAAGACCCGGCCGAAGCCGGGGTTGGCCAGCCGGGCCTCCCGCTCCGCTGCGGGCAGCGGGTGGGCGGAGGGCTTGAGGTCGAACGTGATGGGCGCCTGGGTGGGCGTGCTCATGGCTGTTTCCTTCACCGTGGGGTTGGTCCGGGCCGCCACCGCCGGCGTCACGCTCCGGCGATCGAACGCCGGGATGAACGCACAGCGGCACGGCCCACTGTCGATACTCGCATCCAGAGGGCCGTGCCGAACAGCTGTCCGCTCCTTTGGGAGCTGCAAGCTGCGGTTATGCGGTCCGGCCCACCTGGCCGGAAACCTTGTCGGGTCCGGCCTGTCCGGCCGGAACCCCGCTGTCGGATCCGGCCCGCTACCCGGATACTCGACCGGCGAGCGCGTCGCCGACCTGGGAGGTGCTGCGGGTGCCGGAGCGCTCGGTCAGGTCCGCCGCGACGGCGGCCTCGACCTTGGCGGCCTCGGCGGCGAAGCCGAGGTGCTCCAGCAGCATGGCGACCGACAGCACGGTGGCGGTCGGGTCGGCCTTGCCCTGGCCGGCGATGTCCGGCGCCGAACCGTGCACCGGCTCGAACATGGACGGGAACTCGCCGCTCGGGTTGATGTTGCCGCTCGCGGCCAGGCCGATCCCGCCGGTGACGGCGGCGGCGAGGTCGGTCAGGATGTCGCCGAACAGGTTGTCGGTGACGATGACGTCGAAGCGCTCGGGCTGGGTGACGAAGAAGATGGTCGCCGCGTCGACGTGCAGGTAGTCGGTGGTGACCTCGGGGAACTCCTTGCCGACCTCGGTGAAGATCCGCGTCCACAGGTGCCCGGCGTGCACCAGCACGTTGTTCTTGTGCACCAGGGTGAGCTTCTTGCGCGGCCGCGCCTGGGCCCGGCGGTACGCGTCGCGCACCACGCGCTCGATGCCGTACGCCGTGTTCAGGCTGACCTCGGTGGCCACCTCGTGCGGCGTCCCGGTGCGCAGCGAGCCGCCGTTGCCGACGTACGGGCCCTCGGTGCCCTCGCGGACGACCACGAAGTCGATGTCCGGCTCGCCCGCCAGCGGGGACTTCACGCCGGGGAAGAGGCGGCCCGGACGCAGGTTGATGTGGTGGTCGAAGGCGAACCGCAGCTTGAGCAGCAGCCCGCGCTCCAGCACCCCCGACGGCACGCGCGGGTCGCCGATGGCGCCCAGCAGGATCGCGTCGTGCGACTTCAGCTCCGCCAGCACGTCGTCCGGCAGCGTCTCCCCCGTCCGGTGGTAGCGCCGGGCCCCGAGGTCGTACTCGGTGGTCTCCAGCTTCACGTCGGAGGGAAGCACGGCGCCGAGGACCTTGAGGCCTTCGGCCACCACTTCCTGGCCGATGCCGTCACCCGGGACAACTGCGAGACGAATGGTGCGAGACATGCTCGGACCCTACTCCGCCGTCCCAGGGGCTGACACCTGACGTCCACCATGCGGACGGCCAGGGCGGGGACCGGTCAGATCCGCTCGGGTCCGGTCAGGTCAGGTCAGGCCAGGTCGATCTCGACCGGGAACGGCCGGTCGGCCGTCAACTGCTTGTGGTAGCTGCCGGTCAGGCCATAGGCCCTGGTGGCGGGGTCCAGTTCGTGCACGTATGCGACCGGGCGGCCCTCGTCATCGCTCTCCACTCGCCAGAAGTGCGGGATGCCGGCCGCAGCGTACTTCCGGGGCTTGGTGTCGCGATCCCGCTCCTGCGACTCCCGCGATACCACCTCCACGGCCGGCAGCACGTCCCCCGCCTCGCACATCGTCCGCCGGGGTACGGATCGATGCTCATGGTTCCTTCCGTACGGGCCTCCTGACGGCGCTCTCAGGCCACTCGGCGGAGCCTTCTCGCACGCCACTCCTTCGAGGGGGCGCGGGTGATCAGAGCTGCGCCGGGGGCGCGCTTAGGGTGGCGAGGTTCGGGGTCACCGGCAGAACGGGGCGCGTGGGTGAGGGGCGAGCGACGGCGGGAGGCGCTGGTCTGCGGGGGCGCGGCCGGGCTGGCGATGGGCGGGTACGCGCTGGCGGCCGGGCTGCGCGGGCAGTGGGCCGCCGGGGCGGACGCGGTCGCCGTCCCGTACCACGCCCACCTGTGGGACCTGCTGCACGGGCAGGCCGCCGGGGACCTGCTGTTCGACTGGAACAGCGGGTACGGCGTCCCGTTCCTGGCGGACTTCTTCGCCTACCTGATGAACCCGTTCTCCTGGGCCGCCGCGCTCCTCCCCCGCGACCGCGGCGAACTCGCCGTCGTCCTGGTCACCCTCGCCACCATCGGCCTCGGCACCGCCCTGATGGCCCGGCTGCTCGGCCGCCTCCACCCCGGCCCGCGCCGGCTGCGGGCGCTCGCCGCCGTCGGGTACGGGCTGTGCGCCTGGGTGCTGGACGTCGGCGGCGCCGCGCCGATGTGGCTCTGGGGCCTGGTGTCGCTGCCGCTGCTCGGCCTCGTGGCCGACTGGTGCCTGCACGAGCGGCGCTGGGTGGCCGGCTCGCTGTGCGTCGCCGTCGCCTGGGCCGGCAACCTGTACACCGCCGCCCTGGCCACCCTGATCGCCGGACTCCTGTTCGCCGTGCGGCTGTTCGCCGCCCGGCGGCCGCTGCGCCTCCGGGTCCGGGCCACCGGGAGGGCCGTCACCGCGGTGGCCGCCGGGGTGCTGCTGGCCTCGCCGGTGCTGTTCGTCGCGGTCCGGGCCGCGCGGGGAGCCCAGCCGGAGTCGCCGGTGCAGCCGCTCGGCCCGTCCGGCGTCGGCGGCCACCTCGCCCAGTTGCTGCCCGCCACGCACGGCGGGCCGGCGCTGCCGGACGTGGCGATCGGCCTGTTCGGGCTGCTGCTGGTGTGCGGGCTGCCGTTCAACCGGCGGGTCCGGGCCCGGGAGCGGGCGGTGTGGTGCGCGGCGCTGGTGCTGGTGGTGCTCGTCTTCGTCTGGACGCCGACCGTCCTGGTCTGGCACGGCCTGGCGATCCCGGCGGGCGGCCCGTACCGGGTGGCGTTCGTGCTCAGCGGGCTGCTGGTGCTGGCCGGCTGGGTGTCGCTGGCGCACCGGCCGGACGCCGTCACGCTGCTGGGCGGCGCCGCCGTCGTCGCGGTGATCGCCGCCGTGGCGGCGAGCCGGCACTCGGTGCGCCCCGCCACCTGGGTGCTGCTGACCGTCGGCGGCGCCGTCCTGCTCACCGCGCTGTGGATCCTGGACCGCCGGCACCCCGACCGGCGGGCGAACGCCCTCGCGACCTGGGTGATCGGCGCCGCGGTGCTCGGCAACGCCGTCTGGTCCGGGTACGCGGCGCTCGGCGCGGCGCCCTCCGACGGCGCCCCCTCGGCGGCCGTGCGGGCCGGCCACGCGGCGGTCCGCGAGGCCGACGACTGGCCGCGCGGCCGCAGCGACCCCGGCCCGCACGCCTTCACCCCCAACGACCCGCTGCTGCTGAACGGCCAGGGCGGCGGCTACTTCAGCAGCTACCTGCCGACCGTCACCGCCCTGCTGCTGCACGACCTCGGCGCGGGCTGGACGGCCGGCGGCCGGCAGACCGCGAGCGTCGCCGACCTGGTCGGGCAGGCCCTGTTCGGCGTGCACGCGCACCTGGCGGACGGTCCGCCGCCGGACGGCTTCACGCCCGGCCGGGCCGCCGCACCGCCGCTGGTCACCGTGCTGCCGCCGGACGCTCACCCGGACACCACCTCGGTCTGGTCCCGGCAGGAGTCGCTGCTCGGCAGCCAGGTGTACGACGCCCCGCTGCCCGTCCCGGCCGGCGGCCCCGCGCCCACCCTGCACGGCACGAGCGGCTGGTCGGTGCCGCCCGGCGGGGAGGGCACCGTCCTCACCGCCGCGTGCACGCCCGGCTCGACGGCGTACTTCCACGGCGTCTGGTACCACGGCACGGTCAGCGGTCTCGGCACCGGCTACCGCAGCGACGGCGAGCAGCCCACCACGGCGGTGGCGGTCCACCGGCTGGGCACCGTCCCGGCGGACGGCGTGGTCCGGGTGACGCTGCGGTCCGACACGGTGAGCCAGGTACCCGCGCGCCCGATCGGCTGCCTGCGGGCCGGCGCCCTGGACACCGCCGTCGCCCGGCTCACCGCCACCGGCGCCACCCGCGTCGAGGCCGGCGGGCACAGCCTGGCCGCGACCCTCCCGGCGGGCTCCTCCGGTACGGCCCTGCTCTCGGTCTCCGCCGCCGAGGGCTGGACCTGCGCCGTCGACGGCGGCCGGTACACCGCTCCCACCCCGGTGCTGGGCATGATCGGCGTGCCGCTCGGCCCGGGGGCCTCCCGCGTCGCCTGCGTCTTCCGGCCGCCCGGCCTCACCGAAGGGCTGACCGTCGCCTCCGCGACGGCCGCCGCCCTCGTCCTGGTCGCCGGGTTCGCCTTCCTCCACCGCCGCCGCCCCGCCCACACGCCCCGCCGCGAGCGCCGCCGGTCCGCCGCCGGACGCCCGGCCGACGGCCCGGACGGGCACCCCGGTGACGGCCCGGACGGACGCCCCGCGGACGGCCCGGACGGGCACCCCGGCGGGGCTTCCGGCCGGGCGTAGCGGAACGCGAAGGGCGGCCCGCGGTGGTCGCCGGGCCGCCCTCGTCCACGCTGCCGGGGGTCAGGGCAGGGTCAGCACCTGGGCCCGCCGCCCGCCCGGGTTGAGGTGGTGCACCAGCAGCAGCTTGGTGGCGTCACCTGCGGCACGGTGCACGGCGAGGACGTCGCCGGGGCCGACCGGGGCCAGCACCGCCGGGGGGCCGGTGGGGCCGGCCTGGGCGGCGACGGCCGGGTGCAGGACGTCCAGCGGGACGGCCGGGCGGGTGCCGCGCAGGCCGATGGCGGAGAAGGCCTCGGCCGCGTCCGGGGTGCCTGGGGCGGGGGTGCCGGTCCAGACGCCGTAGTGCACGGTGCTGTGCCCGGGCCCGACGCCGGGCAGGGCGCTCAGCCGGACGGGCAGGACGAGCACGTCGCTGTCCAGCAGCGCGGTGTCGGTGTCACCCCAGCGGGCGTTCAACGGCTGGACGTCGAGTTCGTCCCCGGTCCGGGCGTCGACGGCGCGGGAGACCAGGACGTCGCTGCCGCGCAGCCGGTCGGCCTTGAGGAAGACGTCGGTGGTGCCGTCCCCGTCGGTGTCCAGCGAGACCCGCACGCCGTACAGCCCGACCGGGCTCGCGGCGGGCGCCCACAGCTGCGCGCCCACGTACAGCAGGTCGGAGTCGACGGCCGCGCCGACCGCCCGCAGGTCGGCGGACCGCTCACCGGGGTGCTCGACGCAGACGTCCTGCGCCGGGTCGCCGCCCTCCCCCGCGTCCTCGGGCCGGATGCCCGCGCCCGGCCCGACGGCGGCGCCGCTGCCGACCGGGCAGTCGGCCCAGCGGGCGCCTTCGCCGCCGAGGGCGAGGGCGGTGACCAGTCCGGGTGTCGCGCCGGGCGCGGCGCTGCCGCCGAGCGTGACGAGCGTGCCGTCCCGCGCGGTCCGGACGGAGGCCGTCGCCGCGAGGTCGCTCGCCGGCCGGGGGGCCGCGAACACCGGGACGCGCAGTTGCGGCAGGGTGTCGTCCGCGGCCGGGGTGAGCAGCACCCGCCCGGAGAGTTCGCCCCGGTAGCTGCGCGCCTTGCCGCCCTGCAGGGTGTCGATGGTCGGGTCGGGCGCGCGCCCCAGCTGCCCGGGGACGGACAGCGTCACCCGGACCCGGGCGGCGCCGCCCGCGGGGACGTCGACCCGGGCCGGGGAGACCGCGAACGCGGCGCCGGGCAGTTCGGTGGCCGCCGCGTAGCCGGTGCGGTAGCTCAGCGGCGCGTCGGAGTGGTTGCGGACCTCGATGTCCCGTCCGAGCGAGGTCGGCCCGCCGACCTCGACCGGCCCGAAGGAGACCCCGACGGCGCCTTCCTCGGCGCCGTCCCCCGCCGCGTAGGCGACGGCGGGCGTGCGGACGGCCAGGTCGACCCGGACCCGCCCGGCCCCGGTGCGCTCGGGCCCGTAGACCGGGCCGCCGTGGTCGTCGCCGAGGTGGGTGTCCGCGGTGGTGTTCATCAGTGCGGCCTTGAGCTGCTCGACCGGCCAGTCCGGGTGCGCGGCGCGGACCAGCGCGGCGAGCCCGGCGACGTGCGGGGTGGCCATCGAGGTGCCGCTCTCGCGCTGGCCGCCGGCGCCGCTGCCGACCAGGGCGGACCAGATGCTCTCGCCGGGGGCGGCGAGGTCGGGTTTGACGACCCCGGGCACGCCGAGGCCGCGGGAGGTGAAGTCGGTGAGGGTGTCGGCCCGGGCCGGCTGGTCCTGTGCGACGGAGCCGTGCAGCGGGTTGCCGGGTGCGGCGAGCCGGACCCGCACCGGCCCGGCGGCCGCGGCCCGGCGCAGCCGCTCGCCGTCGGCGCGGGCCAGCAGCGCGGCCGGGATCCGGTCGTCGCCCGCGATCTCGGCGAGGTGGTCGGTGTCGGCGGCGTAGAGCGCGCCGATCGCGCCGGCGTCGGCGGCGTGGTCGGCGCGCGGGCCGGAGTTGCAGGGCCGGTCGGCCTCGGCGGTCTTCCAGGCGAGCACGGCGATCCGGCCGGCCAGTCGCTGCCGGTCGGCGTCGCTGAAGGCGGTGCAGCCGTCCGACTGGTCGGCGGGCAGGGCGAGTTCGCCGGTGACGTCGGCGGTGGACCAGCCCTGGTAGCGCTCGCTCCAGTGTGCCGGGACGACCCCGGCGAGGTCGGCGGGGGCGAGGACGGTGAGGCCGTCCACGTCGGCGTGCCCGTGGACGGAGGCGGCGACGGTGATCGCCCGGGCGGCGGTGCCTGGGCTGCCGCCGATGCCGTACACGTCGCCGTCGTTGCCCGCGGCCGCGACCACGACGGTGCCCAGCGCGGCGAGCCGGTCGACGGCCAGCGCGTCGGTGTCGTCGGTGCTGCCGAAGCGGCTGCCGAGCGAGAGGTTGACGACGTCGAGCCGGTCGGCGAGGTCGCCGTCGCCGTTCGGGTCGGCGGCCAGGTCGAGGGCCTGGGCGAGCCGGTCAGTGGAGCCGTCGCAGCCGAACACCCGGATCGCGTACAGCTGGGCGCCGGGGGCCGCGCCGGGGCCGACCTTGAAGGCGGCCGGGTCAAGCCCGGGCCCGTACGGGCCGGTGTACGGGCGGCCGTCGGCGGTGACGCCGTACCCGGCGGCGGTGCCGGCGACGTGCGTGCCGTGGCCGTTGCGCACACAGTCGAGCGGGTTGTCGCCGGGGTGCGGCACGGGCTGGTGGTGCGGGGAGGCCGGGTCCGGGTCGTAGTCGTCACCGACCAGGTCCTTGCCGCCGACGACCTTGGCGTTGGGGAACAGGGCGGGCGGTGCCGGCTTGCCGCGCTCGACCGAGCGGAAGGCCTCCTCGGTGCCGGGGCCGCCGAAGTCGGCGTGGGTGTAGTCGATGCCGCTGTCGATGATCCCGATCCGCACGCCCTTCCCGGTGTTGCCGCCGGGCGCGGAGCCGCCGGCCCAGACCTGCGGGGCGCCGGTCAGCGGGACGGAGTGGGCGTTGTCCCGCCGCTTGTCGACGATCGGGTGGACGGCCCGGACGCCGGGCAGGGCCCGCAGGGCGGGCAGTCGGTCGGCGGGTGCGCTGACGGCGAGGCCGGTGAGCAGGGTCTGGGTGCGGTAGAGCTCGCGGGCGGCGGGGGCCGCCCGCCGGACGGCGCCGGCGAGCCGGTCGAGCGCGTCCCCGGTCCGGGCCCGCTGGGCGGCGCCGGCCCGGGCGGCCTCCCGGCGGACGGTCTCCGGGGAGCGCTCGGCGCGCCGGGCGCTGTCGGCGGCGCGCTGCCAGGCGGGGCCGGCCGCCTCGGTGGTGAGTTCGAGCAGGACGGAGGCCGTTCGGCCGGCTCCGGGCGCCGGGGCGGACGGCGCCCCTGCGGCGGACGGCCCGGCGGCGAGGGCGACGCTCCCGGCCAGCAGGGCCAGGGTGAGGCCGATCCGGGCGATGGGTCGGCGGACGGGTGGCAGGCGCACTGGGCCCTTTCCCCCGGCAGGGGGGACTGATCCGCACTCCGTGTCGCTGGCGCCCGCCCGCGCGGCCGCCGATCACCCTTCCGGGGGCCCCAAATTAGGATGATCGCGACAGCGGGGGCGAGCAACTTCCCTCGAACGGAACGCGGTTGCACTCTACGGAGTGACGTACCGTCAGCCCGTTCGGAGCAGTAGCCCGATGAACGCCACCCGCGGCGCCGCTCAGCGGCGGCCGCCCGCCAATGGTCGTTCAGCGCCGACTGTTCAGCGCCGACCGTTCAGCGGTGGCCGTTCAGCGGCGACCGCCCAGCGGCGGCCTCAGCGGTGGCCGGTCACGCCGCCGTTGTCCCGGCGGTCCAGCGCGCGCTGGAGGGCGGCGGCCGCGAAGGGGGGCCGCTCGGCGGCCCGGCGGCGGCGCGGGGCGCGGACGGGGGCGGCGGAGGGGGTGGCAGTGGCGTGGCGGTCGGCGGTGGAGGGCATACCGGGCTCCTTGGAAGCGGGCTGCGGAGCAGCGCGGGAGGGAGAAGGAGGTGCCGTGCGCGGCGCGCCCCGAGGGGGCCGGCTGTGCGCGGCGGGGTACGCGCTGGGCAGGGGTCGCCTGCCCGTGACGGCGCACGCGCACACGGGCCGCGCGCCCTGGCTACAGGGGCGGCTCACCGTATGGCCCTTCCACGGTACGACCAGGTCGGGACCGTGTCTGCACGAATACTTGGATTTCCTACTATCTGAGACGGGAGCCTCCCCGGTGAACGCAGCGGGGCCCGGACCGCCGTTCGAAACGGCGGTCCGGGCCCCGCGGGGCGTCAGGTTCAGCCCAGGTCGACCGAGCGCGCGAAGCGGGCGCCGATCTCGGCGGCGATCGCCGTCAGCACCTCGCCCGGGATCTCGCTGTCCACGGTGAGGGAGGCCAGGGCGCCGCCGCCGTCGCGGGCGACCTGCATGCCGGCGATGTTGATGCCCGCGTCGCCGAGGTGGCGGCCGAGCACGCCGACCACGCCGGGGCGGTCCTCGTACTTGAAGAAGGCCATGTGGTCGGTGAGCGCCACGTCCACGTCGAAGGCGTCCACGCCGACGATCTTCTGGATCTGCTTGGGGCCGGCCAGCGTGCCGGAGATGGCGATCTCCTCGCCGTTGCCGAGCGTGCCGCGCACGGTGATCACGTTGCGGTGCTCGGGGCTCTCGCTGGAGGTGGTCAGGCGGACCTCGACGCCGCGCTCCTGGGCGAACAGCGGGGCGTTGACGTAGGACACCGTCTCCGCCACGACGTCCTCGAACACGCCCTTCAGGGCCGACAGTTCGAGCACCTTCACGTCGTGCTGGGTGATCTCGCCGCGGACCTCGACATCGAGCCGGACGGCGACCTCGCCGGCCAGCGCGGTGAAGATCCGGCCGAGCTTCTCGGCCAGCGGCAGGCCCGGGCGGACGTCCTCGGCGATCACGCCGCCCTGGACGTTCACGGCGTCCGGCACGAGCTCGCCGGCCAGCGCGAGGCGCACCGACTTCGCCACCGCGATGCCGGCCTTCTCCTGCGCCTCGTCGGTGGAGGCGCCCAGGTGCGGGGTGGCGACCACGTTGTCGAACGCGAACAGCGGGGAGTCGGTGCACGGCTCCTTGGCGTACACGTCGAGGCCGGCGCCGGCCACCCGGCCCTCGCGCAGGGCGCTCGCCAGCGCCTCCTCGTCCACGATGCCGCCGCGGGCGGCGTTCACGATGCGCACGGTCGGCTTGACCTTGTGCAGCGCCTCGTCGCCGATCAGGCCGATGGTCTCGGGGGTCTTCGGGAGGTGGACGGTGATGAAGTCCGAGACCTCCAGCAGCTCCTCCAGGGTGACCAGCTTGACGCCCATCTGCGCGGCGCGGGCAGCCTGGATGTAGGGGTCGTACGCGACGATCTTCATCCCGAACGCGGACATCCGCTGGGCGACCAGCACGCCGATCCGGCCGAGGCCGACGACGCCGAGGGTCTTCTCGCTCAGTTCGACGCCGGTGTACTTGTTGCGCTTCCACTCGCCCTGCTTGAGCGCGGCGTTGGCCGGCGCGATGTTGCGGGCGACGGAGATCAGCAGGCCGCAGGCGAGTTCGGCGGCGGTGACGATGTTGGAGGTCGGTGCGTTGACGACCATCACGCCGGCCTTGGTGGCGGCGGCCACGTCGACGTTGTCCAGGCCGACGCCGGCCCGGGCGACCACCTTGAGCTTGCGGGCGACGGCCAGCGCCTCGGCGTCGACCTTGGTGGCGGAGCGGATCAGGATCGCGTCGACGTCGGCGATCGCGGTCAGCAGTTCGTTGCGGTCGGCGCCGTTGCAGTGGCGGATCTCGAAGTCGGGGCCGAGGGCGTCGACGGTGGCGGGCGACAGCTCTTCGGCGATCAGTACGACGCCGGCTTTCACAGTGGTCGCAGTGCTCACGACAGTGTTGTCCTTAACTGTCCGGTTCCCCCGGCACGTGGGTGGCGTGGAAGGGAGGGGGAAGGTGGCATGCCGCGTAGGTAGACGCACGACGCTGTGGGCCTGACGCGCACTCGGAAGTGTATCGACGGGCTGGGTGCCAGGCTGCTCCCGTCCGGCGAAATCACCCGGACGAGAGCAGCCTACTTGTACAAGGGAGTTACGGTGCCGAGTCGGCGGGGAAGGCGGTCAGGCCTTCTCGTTGACCCAGCTCATCAGCGAGCGCAGCTTCTTGCCGGTGGTCTCCAGCAGGTGGTCCTCGTCGGCCTTCTTGTACTCGTTGTACTTGGGCAGGCCGGCCTTGTACTCGGCGATCCAGGTGTTGGCGAAGGTGCCGTCCTGGATCTCGGCGAGGACCTTCTTCATCTCGGCCTTGGTGGCGTCGGTGATGATCCGCGGGCCGGTGACGTAGTCGCCCCACTCGGCGGTCTCGGAGACCGACCAGCGCATCTTCTCCAGGCCGCCCTCGTACATCAGGTCGACGATGAGCTTCAGCTCGTGCAGGCACTCGAAGTAGGCGATCTCCGGCTGGTAGCCGGCCTCGACCAGGGTCTCGAACCCGGCCTTCACCAGGGCGGCGGTGCCACCGCAGAGGACGGCCTGCTCGCCGAACAGGTCGGTCTCGGTCTCCTCGGTGAAGGTGGTCTTGATGACGCCGGCCTTGGTGGCGCCCAGGCCCTTGGCGTACGACAGCGCCAGGGCGAAGGCGTTGCCGGTGGCGTCCTGCTCGACGGCGACGATCGCGGGGACGCCGCGGCCCTCCTCGTACTGGCGGCGGACCAGGTGGCCCGGGCCCTTCGGGGCGACCATGCAGACGTCGACGTCCGCCGGGGGCTTGATGAAGCCGAAGCGGATGTTCAGGCCGTGCCCGAAGAACAGGGCGTCGCCGGCCTTCAGGTGCGGGGCGATGTCGGCCTCGTACACGTCGGCCTGGATCGGGTCCGGGACCAGGATCATGATGACGTCGGCCTCGGCCGCCGCCTCGGCCGGGGTGACGACGCGCAGGCCCGCCTCCTCCGCCTTGGCGCGGGACTTGGACTCCGGCTTCAGGCCGACGCGGACGTCGGCGCCGGAGTCGCGCAGGGACAGCGCGTGGGCGTGGCCCTGGCTTCCGTAGCCGATGACCGCGACCTTGCGGCCCTGGATGATGGACAGGTCGGCGTCGTCTTCGTAGAACAGCTCGGCCACGGGGGCACATCTCCTTGCGTGATGGGTGCCGGGTACGCGGTGCCTACCGTATGCGCACCCGGCGGGGGTGTGGGTCTTTGCTTCAGAGGGTGAGACGGTCGTCGTCTCGTGCGGTCTACGCGCTGCGGTCGAGGGCGCGCAGCGACCGGTCCGTGATCGAACGGGCGCCGCGGCCGATGGCGACCAGGCCGGACTGGACCAACTCCTTGATGCCGTACGGCTCCAGCATCCGGAGCATGGCCTCCAGCTTGTCCGAGCTGCCGGTGGCCTCGATGGTCACCGCTTCCGGCGACACGTCGACGGTCTTGGCACGGAACAGCTGGACGATCTCGACGATCTGCGACCGGGTCTCGTTGTCGGCGCGGACCTTCACCAGGACCAGTTCCCGCTGGATCGCAGCGGCCTGGTCGAGTTCGACGATCTTTATCACGTTCACGAGCTTGTTGAGCTGCTTGGTGACCTGTTCCAGCGGGAGGTCCTCGACGTTGACCACGATCGTCATCCGGGACACGTCCGGGTGCTCGGTCGGGCCGACCGCGAGGGAGTCGATGTTGAAGCCCCGACGGGAGAACAGCGAGGCGATGCGGGCGAGCACGCCGGGCTTGTTCTCGACCAGGACGGAGAGGGTGTGCTTGGACATGTGGTTCCTCAGTCGCGCGAGGGGGGCCAGGCGTAGCCGGTCCCGAGCAGGGTGGCGGTGGGCGACGGGCGGGTGGGGGGCGGGGTCACTCCGAGTCGTCCCCGAAGTCGGGGCGCACGCCCTTGGCGAACTGGATCTCGTCGTTGCTGGTCCCGGCGGCGACCATCGGCCAGACCATGGCGTCCTGGTGGACGATGAAGTCGATGACGACGGGGCGGTCGTTGATCGCCATCGCCTGCTGGATGACCGCGTCGAGGTCCTCGGGGCGCTCGCAGCGCAGACCGACGCAGCCCATCGCCTCGGACAGCAGGACGAAGTCGGGGATCCGGGTGCCCTGCGCCGGCGGCTCGATGCCGTCGTGGCCGGGGCCGGAGTGCAGCACGGTGTTGGAGTAGCGCTGGTTGTAGAACAGCGTCTGCCACTGCCGGACCATGCCCAGCGAGCCGTTGTTGATGACCGCGACCTTGATCGGGATGTCGTTCAGGGCGCAGGTGACCAGCTCCTGGTTGGTCATCTGGAAGCAGCCGTCGCCGTCGATGGCCCAGACCGGGGTCTGCGGGCGGCCGGCCTTGGCGCCCATCGCCGCGGGGACGGCGTAGCCCATGGTCCCGGCGCCGCCGGAGTTGAGCCAGGTGCCCGGCTTCTCGAACCGGATGAACTGCGAGCTCCACATCTGGTGCTGGCCCACGCCCGCGGCGTAGATCGCCTCGGGGCCGACCAGCCGGCCGATGCGCTCGATGACCTGCTGCGGCGAGAGACGGCCGTCGGGGGCGGGCTCGTAGCCGAGCGGGTAGGTCCTCTTCCACTCGTCGAGCTTCTCCCACCACTCGGTGTAGTCGCCCTTGTGGCCGGCGTCGAACTCGGCCTGGACGGCGACGATCAGGTCGGCGAGCACCTCGCGGGCGTCGCCGACGATCGGCACGTCCGCCGGGCGGTTCTTGCCGATCTCGGCCGGGTCGATGTCGGCGTGGACGACCTTGGCGTACGGGGCGAAGCCGTCCAGCTTGCCGGTGACCCGGTCGTCGAAGCGGGCGCCGAGGGTGAACAGCAGGTCGGCCTTCTGCAGGGCGGTGACGGCCGGGACGGAGCCGTGCATGCCGGGCATGCCCAGGTGCTGCGGGTGGCTGTCGGGGAAGGCGCCGAGCGCCATCAGGGTGGTGACCACCGGGGCGCCGGTCAGCTCGGCGAGGATCCGCAGTTCGGCGGTGGCCTGCGCCTTGATCACGCCGCCGCCGACGTACAGCACCGGGCGCTTGGCGCCGACCAGCATCTTCGCGGCCTCGCGGATCTGCTTGGCGTGCGGCTTGGTGACCGGGCGGTAGCCGGGCAGTGCGGCCTCGACCGGCCAGCGGAAGGTGGTGGTGGCCTGCAGCGCGTCCTTGGCGATGTCGACCAGGACGGGGCCGGGGCGCCCGGTGGCGGCGATGTGGAAGGCCTCGGCGATCACCCGGGGGATCTCGGCCGGGTCGGTGACCAGGTAGTTGTGCTTGGTGATCGGCATCGTGATGCCGCAGATGTCCGCCTCCTGGAAGGCGTCGGTGCCGATCGCCTTGGAGGAGACCTGGCCGGTGATCGCGACGATCGGCACGGAGTCCATGTAGGCGTCGGCGATCGGGGTGACCAGGTTGGTCGCGCCCGGGCCGGAGGTGGCCATGCAGACCCCGACCCTGCCGGTGGCCTGGGCGTAGCCGGTGGCGGCGTGGCCGGCGCCCTGCTCGTGCCGGACCAGGATGTGGCGCACCTTGGCGGAGTCCATCAGCGGGTCGTACGCGGGAAGGATGGCCCCGCCCGGGATGCCGAAGACGGTGTCCGCGCCGACGGCCTCCAGCGAGCGGATGAGCGACTGGGCGCCGGTCATGGTCTCGACGACGTGCTGGGGAGCGGGAGCGTTGGCGGCCGGGTTGTCCCCGCGGCGGGGGGATGCGGCGTGCTCAGTCATCTGCCTGTCTCTTCTCGGGTTTTGCCGACCCGGTGCTGCGGGCCCCGTGCTGCGAGGGTGGGGTCCCGGTCCGGGCCGATCGCCGGCTCTGCCTCTATCGTCCCGCTCGGTCCGACGGATCGGACGTCCCGGGCGGTCGAGGCCAGGGGTCTTGCGTGGGTGGAACAGCGTCAGTGCAACAAAAAACCCCTCGTGCCCAAGGGCATGCGAGGGGTGGCGCGTCGGTCTGTCACGAGCAGGGCTTGCGAGCCCTGTCAGCCGACGCGCCCGCCAAGTACGAGAATTCGGGTGCGCATGGCAACGACCATCCTCCGGTCCGGGGTGGCGTGTCAAGCAGGTGGGATGACCGTCTCGCCATGCGGACCTCCGCCCGGACCAGTGGCGGCACGGCGTTCGGGCAGGTCAGAGCCGCCGTGGTGACGTACGACACGTCCCGGCGCGGCGTCCGGGCGGCCACTCGTCCGGGTGTCGGGGGCCGGGTGCGCGTGCCGGGCGGCGAACGAGCCGAGCGGCTTGGGCAGCGGGTAGCCGCGGCGGGCCAGCGCCCGGCGCAGCCGGGGTTCGTCCAGCGGCGGGGCGAAGGCGGAGCCCTGGGCCTGTCCGCAGTCGAGTTGCTGCAACGCGGCGACCTGCCGGGGCAGGTCCACCCCCTCGGCGGCGGTGGCCATCCCGAGGTCGTGGCCGAGCCGCAGGGCGTGCCCGGCGAGCGTGCGGGCGAGCGAGGACTCGCCGAGGTCCTGCACCAGCGTGCGGTCCAGCTTGAGGCCGTCGAGGGGCAGCCGGGCGAGGGCGCCGAGCGAGCCTCCGCCGGCGCCGTAGCCGGCCAGCCAGACGCCCACGCCGAGGCGGCGCAACGCGGCCAGTCGGCGGCCGAGTTCGTCGGCGAGCGAGTCCGGCCCCGTCCGGGCGACCTCGATCACCAGCTCGCCGGCCGGCAGCCCGCTGTCGCGCAGCGCGGCGGCCACCGTCTCGTACAGGCCGGGCGAGCAGAGGCGCTCGGCGGAGAGCCGTACGGCCACCGGGACGGGCTCCGGGGCGCCGCGGCCGCGGCCGGTCAGGCCGCGCCGGTCGACGGCCGCGAGGACGGCCTCGCGGACCAGCCAGCGGGAGAACCGGGTGGCCGCGTCGCCGTGTTCGGCGGAGCGCAGGAACTCGGCCGGGGTGAGCAGCAGGCCGCCCGCCGAGCACCAGCGGGGCTGCGCCTGCACGCCGGTCACCGCGCCGGTGGCGAGGTCCACGACGGGCTGGTGGAGCAGGGTGAAGCCGCCCTCCCGGACGGCCAGTCTCAGTCGTTCCTCCAGTTCGGTGCGGCGCTCCAGGTCGGCCCGCATGGCGGGGGTGTAGAGCACCACCCGGCCCTTGCCCTCGGACTTGGCGCGGTACATCGCGAGGTCGGCGTTGCGCATCAGCTCGTCGGCGGCGGTCCTGGGGTCGGCGGCGGGGCCGCGTTCGGGGGTGCCGAAGGCGATGCCGATGCTGGCGGCGACGCTGAGTTCGGCGCCGCCGATCCAGTACGGCGCGGAGAGGGCGACGCGCAGCCGCTCGGCCAGCTCCTGGACCTGCAGGCGGCCGAGCGGTCCGCAGACCAGCGCCGCGAACTCGTCGCCGCCGAACCGGGCGACGGTGTCCCCGGAGCGGACGGCGCCCTGCAGCCGGCGGGCGGCCTGCACCAGCAGTTCGTCGCCGACCTGGTGGCCGGCGCTGTCGTTGACCGCCTTGAAGCCGTCCAGGTCGAGGAAGAGCACCGCGATCCCGGCGCCGGCCGCCGGGCCGGTCCCGCCCTGCTGGCCGCGGGCGCCGAGGGCGCCGCGCAGCCGCTGGGTGAACAGCGCCCGGTTGGGCAGGTCGGTGAGCGGGTCGTGGAAGGCGTTGTGCTGCAACTGGGCCTGGAGCATGACGCGTTCGGTGACGTCGCGGCTGTTCAGCAGCAGGCCGTCGCGGTGCCGGCTGACGGTGGACTCGACGTGCAGCCACTCGCCGCCGCCCGAGCTGATCCGGCACTCCACCCGGGCCGAGGGCTCGGCGGTGCCGGGGACGCGGTGGGCGGTGAGCCGGACCCTGGCCAGGTAGCGGCGGACCTCGGAGAGCACCCGGTCCACGTCCTCGGGGTGGACGAGGTCCAGCAGGTTGCCGCCGACCAGTTCCTCCGGATCCCGGCCGTAGACGCCGAGCGCGGCCGGGGAGACGTAGGACAGCACGCCGTTGGCGCCGGCGATCATGATGACGTCGCTGGAGCCCTGGACGAGGGAGCGGAAGTGCGCCTCCTTGTGGGCGAGTTCCTGGGCCAGCGACAGGTTGTCGAGCAGCATCACGCCCTGCCTGAGGATCAGCGCCAGCCCGACGGTGCAGGCGGCCGCGGCCACCACGCGGTCCAACGCGCGCCCGCCGAGGGCGTTGTAGAGGATGCCGGCGGTGCAGACCGCGGCGGCCGCGTACGGGGTGAGCGCGCTGAAGGTGGTGGCCACCCGGCGGCGCGGCAGGCCCCCGGCCGAGGGGTGTTCGCGCAGCGGGCGGCGCCGGCGCGGCGACCACGGGGCCCAGGCCAGCAGCAGGCTGCCGGAGAACCAGCCGGCGTCCAGCAGTTCGCCGGAGTGGTAGCTGCTGCGCAGCTGCGGGGAGGTGAACAGGGCATCGCACAGCACGGTGACGGCGAGCGCCAGCATGGCGGTGTGCACGGCCGCCCGGTTGCCGTCCCGGCCGCCGAAGCGCAGCCCGACGACCAGGCTGACCAGCAGGATGTCCAGTACCGGATAGCCCAGGTTGAGGGCCAGGCGCAGCGGGGAGCCGTCCTCGCCGGCGGCGATCCGGCCCAGTGCCAGGCTCCAGCTGAGGGTGAACAGCGAGCCGGCGATCAGCCAGCCGTCGAGGAGCAGGCAGAGCCAGCCGGCCGCCGAGCGCGGGCGCTGGGCGAGCACCAGGACGCCGGTGATGGCGAGCGGGGCGAACAGCAGGAAGGCGTACTCGGCGAGCGAGTCCCGCGGCAGCGGGGTGCGCACGACCAGTTCGTACCAGCCCCAGGTGCCGTTGCCGAAGGCGACCATCAGCGAGGAGAGGCCGAACAGCAGCCAGGCCGGGCGGGTGTGGCCGCCGACCGTGCAGCCGTACACCAGGCAGGACAGGGCGGCCGCGAGGGCCGCCGCGGCCAGTCCGAAGTCTCCCATGAAGATGGACAGTTGTCGGGATCCCCAGCCGGTGGCGGCGCCGGTGGCGTAGGCCAGGCAGAGGGCGCCCAGGGCGAGGCCGGGCAGGGCGCGGCTCTCCTGGAGCCGGCCCCACCGGCCGGGGTCGGCGGGCGGGGGCGCGTCGGCGGCGGGCGTGCCGGCGGCGGACGTGTCGGCGGGCGGCGGGCCCGGGCGTCCGGCTCCGGGCAGCACCGTATCGGTGGAGCTCACTCGGCCTCTCCCCCTCCGGCCCGGGGCCTCGCGCCCCGGCCACGGGCCACCGGCCGCGCACCTCTCGGCCGTACGCGGTGGCCTGGTGCCCCGTCAGGACGGCGGCCCAGGGGGTGGGCGGCCTTCCGGCCACCGCACCGCACCGATGCTCCCGAGCTGGACCCTACACCAATTCCGTCACTCAATGACACGCACATTGAACTTAGAGTAATGGCGGAAGGGTGGGGGAATGCCCCCGATTCCGATGGATCGGCCCGGTTGGCGGCGGCGCGCGGGCAGGGGCTCACGCGGCGCGCACGGGAGCACGCGACAGCGCCCCGCCGCCGGATCCGGCCCCGTCGACGGCGGTCCGGCCCGGCGGCGGGGGTGCGTTCAGCGGCCGGACAGGGCCTGATCGTCCGGGAACAGCCGCAGGCGGTGCGCCAGCGCGCCCGCCTCGCCCCGGCCGCCGACCGCGAGCTTGCCCAGGATGTTGGACACGTGCACGCTTGCGGTCTTCGGAGAGATGTACAGCTCCTCGGCGATCTGCCGGTTGGTCCAGCCGCGCGAGAGCAACCGGAGCACGTCCCGCTCACGGGGGGTGAGGTTGAAGGAGTCCCCGGCGGCAGCGGCCGGAGCGGCCGCGGCGGCCGCCCGCTCACGGGGGGCGAGGTTCAGCCCGGCCCGCTCGGCCAGGCCCGCGATCTGCGCCGCCAGCGGCCGGTCGTCCCGTACGGCCGCCAGTTCGGCCGCCTCGCGCAGCAGTTCGGCCGCGGCCTCGCGGCGCCCGGCCCGCACCTCGGCCTCGCCGGCCCGCAGCAGGGCGAGCGCCAGCGGGTACGGCAGGCCGGGCGGCCGCAGCGCCTCGATCGCCGCGGCCCACTGAGCGGGGGTGTCGGCCCCCTCGGCCCGGGCCAGTTCGGCCTCCAGCAGCCGGGCCCAGCCGTGGTGCAGCGGCGCCCGGGGCCGCAGCTCGGCGGCCGCCGCGGCGATCGCGGCCAGCGCCCCGGGGCGGCCCGCCTCGGCCTCCGGCAGGCCGCGGCTGTCCGCCTCCACCGCGGCGGCCTCGACCAGCAGCGGGTAGACGTCGGACTCGTGGCTGAGCCGGCCGTCCTCGGCGAGCGCGGCGAGCAGTTCGGCCCGGGCCTCCAGCGGCCGCCCGGCGACCGCGGCGAGCCGCACCGCGAGCCGGCTGATCGGCACGCTGTGCTGGACCTGGCCGACCCGGTTGGCCGCCCTGGCCTGCGCCAGCATGGTCGCCGCGCCGGGCAGGTCCCCCTTGAGCAGGGTGAGTTCGCCCCGCATCCGGTCCAGGAACTCGGCGTGGGTGCCGCTCAGGCTGGTCAGCTCGCTGGCGGCGAGCACCTCCTCCGCCTCCCGGACCCGCCCGAGGTCGATCAGCGCCTCGACCAGGTTGCCGGTCAGGATGGTGCCGATGTTGCGCAGCAGGCCGCTGCCGTCGGCGAACTCCAGGCCCTCGCGGGCCAGTTTCACGGCGTCCGCGGCCCGGCCCAGCCCGCGCTGCAGGCTGGCGAGGTTGTTGATGCCGCGCAGCAGCAGGTCGGGCACGCCCAGCCGGCGGGCGCGCTCGACCGCGCCGACCAGTTCGGCCAGGCCGCCCTCCGCGTCGCCCTGGACGTCGTAGCGCAGGCCGCCGAGGGTCATCCGGGCGTGCACCTCGACCGAGTGCGCGCCGACCTGCTGGGCGATCCGGATCGCCCGCTCGGCGAGTTCGAGGTGCTCGGGCCCGGGCTTCTTGAGCATCGCCGAGCCGGCGCCGAGCGCGAGCACCTCGGCCTGCACGGCGGACGGCGGCAGGTGCTCCACCAGTCGCAGCGCGTGGGCGATCTCCTCCTCGTCCCCGGAGCGGCGCAGGCTGCCCAGCATCCGGGCCCGGTTGATCCGGAACCAGGCCGCGCGCACCGGGTGCACCGTCTCGTCGACCAGCCGCAGCCCGCGCTTGGCCAGGCTCAGCCCGCGCTCGCGGTCGCCGCAGCGCCGGGCCGCGACCACCGCCTCGGCCAGCACGTCCTCCAGCTGGATCCGGTCGCAGTCCTCGTCGGCGGCCTTGTGGTCGCAGGAGCCGGGCGGGTAGGTCTCGGCCCAGTCGTACGGGCGCAGGGTGTGCGCCAGCACGTCCTCGGTGACCATGTCCCACAGCTCCAGGGCCCGCTCCAGCATGCCCAGCTGCTCGGCGAAGGCGTTGCGGCGCCGGGCGGCGCGGGCGGCGTTCAGGGCGGTCGGCAGGGCGCGGGCCGGATCGTGCGCGTGGTACCAGTAGTTGGCCAGCCGGGCGGGCAGCGCGTCGCCGGGGACGAGCTGCGGCTGCGCCTCCACGGCGAGCGCGAACTTGCGGTTGATCCGGTGCCGTTCGCCGGGCAGCAGGTCGTCCGAGACCGCCTCGCGGACCAGCGCGTGCCGGAACCGGTAGCCCTCGCCCTCGGAGTCCGGGCGCAGGATGTTGGCGCCGACGGCCGAGCGCAGCGCCTCGATCAGCGACTCCTCGTCGTCGTCCAGGACGGCGGCCAGCAGGGCGTGTTCGACGTGCGAGCCGCCCTCGGCGGCGATCCGCACCACCCGCTGGGCCTCCTCGTCCAGGCCCTCGACCCGCACCAGCAGGATGTCCCGCAGGGAGTCGGTCAGGCCGGCGCCGCAGCCGTCGTCGAAGGCGGTGGCCAGCTCCTCGACGAAGAAGGGGTTCCCCTCGGAGCGGCGGTGGATCCGGTCCACCAGCTGGCGCTCGGGGACGGCGGTGCCGAGGATGCCGGCCAGCTGGGCGGCCACCTCGCGGCGGTCGAACCGGGCGAGCTCCAACCGCTGGACGGTGCGCAGCCGGTCGAGTTCGGCGAGGAAGGGGCGCAGCGGGTGCCGGCGGTGCAGGTCGTCGCTGCGGTAGGTGGCGACCAGCAGCACCCGGGAGCTGTGCAGGGTGCGCACCAGGAAGGCGAGCAGTTCGCGGGTGGAGCGGTCGGACCAGTGCAGGTCCTCGACGGCGAGGACGAGGGTACGGTCCGTGCCGAGTCGTTCGAACAGCCTCGCGGTGTGCTCGAACAGCCGGGCCCGGCTGTACTCGTCGTTCGGTTCGCCGTCCGCCTCGCCCAACTCGGAGAGCAGCCGGGACAGATGGCCTTCGCTGCCGGCCGCGGCGGCCTCCAGTTCGGCGCCCATCGAGCGGTGCAGCCGGCGCAGCGCGGCGGCCAGCGGTGCGTACGGGAGGCCTTCGGCGCCCACCTCCAGACAGCTGCCGAGCGAGGTGACCGCTCCCCGGTCGGCGGCCCGCTGCAGGAACTCCTCCAGCAGCCGGGTCTTGCCGACGCCGGCCTCGCCGCCGATCAGGATGGCCTGGGGGCTGCCGGTGCCCGCCCGGCGCAGCGCGTCGGTCAGTTCGGTGATCTCGCTGCCACGGCCGACGAAGACGGGGCTGACCGATATCTGCTGCATGGAGGCGAGCATGCCATAACCGGTGGTGACCGGCCGAGAGGATATCTCCGCGGGCGAACGCCCGGAGGGGGAGACGCCCACTCGCAGCGTCTCCCCCTCCGGGACTCCGTCGGCACCGCCCTGGTGCCGCACCGTCAGCATTCGGTCTGGCGGACGGGCCGGCGCTGGAAGCGGGCCGCCACCGGACGGCGCTGCAGTCGGCGCGCCTCCTTGGCCTCGTGCACCAGCCGCTCGTGCTCGGCGCGGGCGGCGAGCTCGTGGGCCTGTCGCTGGAAGGTCTGGTACTCGATCATTTCGGTTCCCCCTGCGGTTCTCACTGCGTTTCGCTGTCGAGTAAGACTTTCCTCTCCCAGTGGGGGGTGGGGCATCGGGAGCGTGCCGGATCTTCCGGGGCCCGGATGCCTTAGATGGGGTGCCGGAAAAAGTTTGAGGCCCGGTCTCACCCCATTGCAGAGGTGAGACCGGGCCTTAGGCCTTACTTAGAGGGCCTTAGATGCCTTAGGAGCCTTAGGAAGACAGGCGCGGCGAAGGCTGTGCCTACGGGCTGTGCCTGCGCAGCGGCGGTGCCTACTGTCCTTCCACGCCCAGCTTCGCCAGGATCAGGTCCTTCACGCGGGCGGCGTCGGCCTGGCCGCGGGTGGCCTTCATGACCGCGCCGACCAGTGCGCCCACCGCGGCGACCTTGCCGTCGCGGATCTTGGCGGCGATCGCCTCGTTCCCGGCGATGGCCTGGTCGACGGCGGCGCCGAGCGCCGAGTCGTCCGAGACCACGGCCAGACCGCGCTTCTCGACGATCTCGTCCGGCTCGCCCTCGCCGGCCAGCACGCCTTCGATGACCTGGCGGGCCAGCTTGTCGTTCAGCTTGCCCTCGGCGACCAGCGCGGCGACCCGGGCGACCTGCGCCGGGGTGATCGGCTGCTCGCTCAGCTCGGTGCCGGTCTCGTTGGCGCGGCGGGCCAGCTCGCCCAGCCACCACTTGCGGGCCTGGTCGGCCGGGGCGCCGGCCGCGATGGTCTCCTGGATCGGCTCCACCGCACCGGCGTTGAGGACGGCCTGCATGTCCTTGTCGGTCAGGCCCCACTCGGCCTGCAGCCGGGCGCGGCGCACCCGCGGCAGCTCGGGCAGGGCGGCGCGCAGCTCCTCGACCCACTCGCGGGAGGGGGCCACCGGCACCAGGTCCGGCTCGGGGAAGTAGCGGTAGTCCTCGGCGTTGTCCTTGATCCGGCCCGAGGTGGTGGTGCCGTTGTCCTCGTGGAAGTGGCGGGTCTCCTGGACGATGGTGCCGCCGTCGCCGAGCACGGTGGCGTGCCGCTGGACCTCGAACCGGGCGGCCCGCTCCACGCTGCGCAGCGAGTTGACGTTCTTCGTCTCCGAGCGGGTGCCGAACTTCTCGGTGCCGTTCGGACGCAGCGACAGGTTGACGTCGCAGCGCATCTGGCCCTTGTCCATCCGGGCCTCGGAGACGCCCAGCGAGCGGATCACCTCGCGCAGCTCGGCGACGTACGCCTTGGCGACCTCGGGGGCGCGCTCGCCGGCACCGACGATCGGCTTGGTGACGATCTCGATCAGCGGGATGCCGGCCCGGTTGTAGTCGAGCAGCGAGTGGGTGGCGCCGTGGATGCGGCCGGTGGC
Source organism: Streptomyces sp. NRRL S-350 (assembly GCF_000719705.1). Classification (GTDB taxonomy): domain Bacteria; phylum Actinomycetota; class Actinomycetes; order Streptomycetales; family Streptomycetaceae; genus Kitasatospora. Next base: position 25,949 of record NZ_JOHO01000043.1, read on the forward strand.
GCCGCCGACGTGGCTGGACTTGCCGGTGTCCTCCTCCATGTGGGCGCGCTCGATCTCCACGCGGAAGGTCGAACCGTCCTCCAGCTGCACGTCGAGGTAGCCGTCGAAGGCGATCGGCTCGTCGTACTGCGAGGTCTGGAAGTTCTTGGGCATGTCCGGGTAGAAGTAGTTCTTCCGCGCGAACCGGCACCACTCGGCGATCTCGCAGTTCAGCGCGAGGCCGATCTTGACGGCCGACTCCACGCCGACCGCGTTGACCACCGGCAGCGAGCCCGGCAGGCCCAGGCAGGTCGGGCAGGTCTGGCTGTTCGGCTCGGCGCCCAGCTCGGTCGAGCAACCGCAGAACATCTTGGTCTTGGTACCCAGCTCGACGTGGACCTCAAGGCCCATCACCGGGTCGTACGACGCGAGAGCGTCCTCGTAGGAGACCAGGTTCATGACGCTCACAGCGTCCCTTCACTCAAAAGACTTCGGAGGTACGGGCCCGGCCGCCGCTCGCGCGGGGCCGGGCCTGGGCGCTCAGCTCAGCTCAGCCCAGCAGCACGTCGTCGGAGCCCAGCTGACGCAGCTCGCGCACCAGCAGGGCGGTGCCGGTGACCAGCGCGGCGGCGCCGACCAGGGCGTTGACCAGCTTCAGGGTGTCGTTCTCGGCGCGGGCCTTGCGGACGTCCTTGGCGATGGTGACGGCGCCGAAGGCGCTGGTGCCGATGGACAGCCACAGGCCGGGCTTCGAGTGCTTCCACCCCTTGAGCGAAGCGGACTGGGCCTTCGCCTTCTCGATCTTGCTCACAGTGCCGGTGCCTCCTCCAGCAGGGTGTGCCCCCACTTGTCGTTGAGTGCGGCCTCCACGGCGCCGCCCACGCGGTACAGGCGGTCGTCCGCCATCGCGGGTGCGATGATCTGCAGGCCGACCGGGAGATTGTCCTCCGGGGCCAGGCCGACGGGCAGCGACATGGCCGCGTTGCCCGCGAGGTTCGACGGAATCGTGCACAGGTCCGCCAGGTACATCGCCATCGGGTCGTCGGCGCGCTCGCCGATCGGGAAGGCGGTGGTCGGCGTGGTCGGCGAGACCAGCACGTCCACACCGGCGAAGGCCGCGTCGAAGTCGCGCGAGATGAGCGTGCGGACCTTCTGGGCCGAGCCGTAGTAGGCGTCGTAGTAACCCGAGGACAGCGCGTAGGTGCCCAGGATGATGCGGCGCTTGACCTCGTCGCCGAAGCCGGCCTCGCGGGTCAGCGCGGTGACCTCCTCCGCCGAGCGGCTGCCGTCGTCGCCGACCCGCAGGCCGTAGCGCATCGCGTCGAAGCGGGCCAGGTTGGAGGAGCACTCGCTGGGCGCGATCAGGTAGTACGCCGGCAGTGCCAGGGTGAACGACGGGCAGGAGACCTCGACGACCTCGGCGCCCAGCCCGCGCAGCAGCTGCACCGACTCCTCGAAGCGCTGCATCACGCCGGCCTGGTAGCCCTCGCCGGAGAACTCCTTGACCACGCCGATCCGCATGCCGCGCACGTCGCGGCGCTTCGCGGCCTCGACCACGGCCGGAACCGGGGCGTCGATCGAGGTGGAGTCCAGCGGGTCGTGTCCGGCGATCGCCTCGTGCAGCAGCGCCGCGTCCAGCACGGTGCGGGCGCACGGGCCGCCCTGGTCCAGGCTGCTGGAGAACGCCACCAGGCCGTAGCGGGACACCGAGCCGTAGGTCGGCTTGACGCCGACGGTGCCGGTGACGGCTCCGGGCTGGCGGATCGAGCCGCCGGTGTCGGTGCCGATCGCCAGCGGGGCCTCGAAGGCGGCCAGCGCGGCGGCCGAACCGCCGCCGGAGCCGCCGGGGATGCGGGTGAGGTCCCACGGGTTGCCGGTCGGGCCGTAGGCGGAGTTCTCGGTGGAGGAGCCCATCGCGAACTCGTCCATGTTGGTCTTGCCGAGGATGACCACGTCCGCGCCCTTGAGACGGGTCGTCAGCGTGGCGTCGTACGGCGGGATCCAGCCTTCGAGCATCTTGGAGCCGCAGGTGGTGGGGACGCCCTTGGTGGTGAAGACGTCCTTCAGGGCGAGCGGGACGCCGGCCAGCGGGCCCAGCTCCTCGCCCTTGGCGCGCTTGGCGTCGACGGCCTTCGCGGCCGCCAGCGCACCCTCGGTGTCGACGTGCAGGAAGGCGTTGACCTTCTTGTCGACGGCCTCGATGCGGTCCAGGTGGGCCTGCGCGACCTCGACGGCGGACACCTCGCCCTTGGCGATGGCGCCCGCGGTCTCGGCGGCGCTCCACTTGATGATGGGGGTACGGATCGGCTCGGTCATCTCGGTCAGTCCTCCCCGAGGATCTGCGGCACACGGAAACGCTGCTCCTCGGCGGCGGGGGCGCCGGACAGCGCCTGCTCCGGGGTGAGCGAGGGCCGCACCTCGTCCGCGCGCATGACGTTGGTCAGCGGCAGCGGGTGGGAGGTCGGCGGGACGTCCTGTCCGGCGACCTCGGAAACGCGGGCGACCGCGCCGATGATCACGTCGAGCTGCTCGGCGAAGTGGTCCAGTTCTTCGGGCTTCAGCTCAAGACGCGACAGCCGGGCGAGGTGGGCGACCTCCTCGCGCGTGATGCCAGGCATGCAGCGATCCTCAGGGTGAGTTCTGGTGAGGCCCGGCGGTGCCTTGCGGGCGGTGCCGGGCCCGGGCAGGAGCAGCCGGGTTCGGCGCTCCGTCCTCATGGTCTTTGGACCCATCCTATGGGGCCCGGCCCGGCCCCCGGCCAACGAGTGAGCCGAGGCGGCCGTCACCGCGGCCCGCCCGGCGTCTTCCGCCGGTCCGCTGCGGCGGTTCCCCCGGTGCCTCCCGCCGCGTTTCCCGGCACGGTCGCCCCGCGACGCGCCCGCGGCCCCCGCGCCTCCTACTGCGGCCGGGTGCGGGCCCAGTCCTGGGCGCCGGGCGCCTGGATCTCCAACTGCGCGGCCTGCACCGCCTGGACCACGGGCGGCAGCACCGGCGGCAGCACGGGCGGGATGACCGGCGGCAGGACGGGCGGGAGCGCCGGCGGGAGCGCGGGCTGGACGATCGGCTTGCCGCCCTGGACCGGCTGGAACCCGGCGTGCAGCTGGGGCGGCGCCCCCAGCCGCTCCACCGGCGGCGCGCCGGTGCGGTGCACCCGCAGCCAGGCGGTGGCCTGCTCGGCGGGCAGCGCCGCCGACACCAGCCAGCCCTGGACGGCGTCCACGCCCATGCAGTGCAGCCGCTCCCAGGTCTCGTCGTCCTCCACGCCCTCGGCGACCACGGTCAGGCCCAGCGAGTGGGCGAGCTCGACCGAGCAGCGGACCACCGCCGCGTCGTGGTCGTCGATGACCATCCGGGAGACGAAGGAGCGGTCGATCTTCAGCTCGCCGACCGGCAGGCTGCGCAGCCGCACCAGCGAGGAGTGCCCGGTGCCGAAGTCGTCCAGGGACATCCCGACGCCGTAACCGCGCAGCTCGGCGAGGGTGTCGGCGGCCCGCCGGGAGTCGTCCAGCAGCAGCCGCTCGGTGATCTCCAGCTGGAGGGCGTGGGCCGGCACCTGGTGGCGCACGAGGTGGCCGGCGACGCGCTGGGCGAAACCGGGGTTGAGCACGTCGCGCGGCGAGACGTTCACCGCGACCTGCACCTGCAGCCCCTGCTCGCGCCAGCACGCGAGCTGGCCGACGGCCGCCTCCAGGACGTAGTCGGTGAGCCGGGGCATCAGGCCGCTGGACTCGGCGAGCCCCACGAACTCGTCCGGCGAGACCTTGCCCTGCCCGGGCCGCTCCCAGCGCAGCAGCGCCTCCAGGCCGACCACCCGGCCGTCGAAGGCCACCTTCGGCTGGTAGTGCAGCTGCACCTCGCCGGTCTCCAGCGCCCGCCGCAGGTCCCCGAGCAGCCCGATCCGGTACGGGGTGTCGGCGTCCTGGGTCTCGTCGTACTGGGCGACGCCGCTGCAGCCGCGCTGGGCGTGGCCCATCGCGACGTCGGCCCGGCGCAGCAGCGACTCGGCGTCCTGGGCGTGTTGCGGGTAGACGCAGACGCCGCCGCTGGCCTCCAGGACGAGCAGGAGCCCGTCCAGCCGGATCGGGGCGGCGAGCTCGGTGATGAGGGCCTTGGCGACCCGTTCCAGGCTGTCCGGGCAGTTGATGCCGGGCAGCAGGACGGCGAACTCGTCGCCGCCCATCCGGGCCACCATCGGACGGCCGCGGCGGTAGTGCCGGGGCAGTCCGGCGAAGACGTCGTCGATGGACTCCCGGGTGGCGCTGCCGGCCGGGCCGCCGGAGCGCAGTGCCCGGTGCAGCCGGCGGGCGATGTGAACCAGTAACCGGTCACCGGCCGTATGACCGAGTGTGTCGTTGAGTGACCGGAACCGGTCGAGGTCGAGCAGGATGAGACCGACGCTGTGGCCCTGGTCGCACTCGGCGATCGCCTCCTGCGCGGCCAGCAGCAGGGCCTGACGGTTGGGCAGGTCCGTCAGGGGGTCGGTCAGTTGGTCGCGGGCGCGGTCCCGGGCGATCCGCCAGGCCGCGACCAGCACGGCCAGGGGCACCGCGAACAGCGGCAGCAGCTCGGGTTCGTACCGGTAGACCAGGACGGCCAGCGGGATGAGCGGCGCGGCTCCGGCCAGCAGCACGCCGAGCAGCAGGACCGCACCTGCCACCCCCTGCGGCGGGCGTGTGGGCGCACCGCCGGTCGTACGATCCATAAGCCCTGTCCTCCGTCGGGCCCGCCCCGTCAGGCCGCCTTACGGTGAGGCACCGTGCCGGTACCGACAGCTGCCGGGCATGGAGCGACCCCGAGGAGCCCCGGCTCAGCCGGTGCCCCCACCCCTGCTGACATTCTGTTGCGCTCCAGGGTATGCCGGGGTCCACCCGGTGGGCAGACTTTCGGACAACCGGGAACGCGTCCCCGCGCCCGGGTGCCGCGCAGTGACACAATGCCCGCTTTCACTGCACGGCACCCGGTGACGTTGCATCAGGACGATAACAACCCGGATTCGGCCACCCGCCGCTCGGGTCGGCTCCGGAGCGGCTCGGGGTCAGCCCTCGGCGGGCGCCTCCTGGGCTTCGGCGGCCTGCTCCGGCTCCGGAAGTCCCAGGTGGGCCCGGGCGGCGGCCGGTCCGCCGGCCAGCAGCGCGGCGAAGCCGGCGTCGTCCAGGACGGGCAGGCCGAGCTGAACCGCCTTGTCGTACTTGGATCCTGGGTTGTCACCGGCGACCACGAAATCGGTCTTCTTCGAAACCGAACCGGTCACCTTTGCTCCGCGCGAGGTCAGCGCCTCCTTGGCGCCGTCCCGGGTGTGGCCGGACAGCGTCCCGGTGACGACCACCGTCAGGCCCTCCAGCGGACGCTCCGCCTCCTCCTCGTCCGCGAACTCCTCGGTGAACCGGACGCCCGCGGCCCGCCACTTCTCCAGGATCCCCCGGTGCCAGTCCTCCTGGTACCACTCGACCACGGACCGGGCGATGATCGGCCCGACCCCCTCGACGGCGGCCAACTCCTCCTCGGTGGCCGAGAAGATCCGGTCCAGGTCCCGGAACTCCCGGGCCAGCTCCTGCGCCGCGACCGGCCCGACGTGCCGGATCGAGAGCCCGTTGAGGAAGCGCCAGAGCGGACGCTCCTTCACCTTCTGCAGGTTCTCCAGCAGCAGTTCGGTGTTCTTCTTCGGCTGCCCCTTGAGGTTCGCGAAGAAGAACACCTCCTTCTCCTCCCCGGTGACGTCGTCCAGCCTGGGCATGCTCGTCTTCGGATCGCGCACCAGCACCTTGATCGGCAGCAGTTGCTCCATCGTCAGCCCGAAGATGTCGCCCTCGTCCTTCACCGGCGCCTCCGTCGGCTCCAGCGGCTGGGTCAGCGCGGTGGCCGCGACGTAGCCCAGCCCCTCGACGTCCAGCGAGGAGCGCCCGCCCAGGAAGGCGATCCGCTCGCGGATCTGGGCCGGGCAGAACTGGGCGTTGGGGCAGCGCAGATCGATGTCCCCCTCCGACATCGGGCGCAGCTCGGCCCCGCACTCGTGGCAGTGCGAGGGCATCACGAACTCCCGCTCGGTGCCGTCCCGCAGGTCCTCCACCGGCCCGAGGATCTCCGGGATGACGTCACCGGCCTTGCGCAGCACGATCGTGTCGCCGAGCAGCACGCCCTTGGCCTTGACGACCTCCTGGTTGTGCAGCGTCGCGTACTGCACCATCGAGCCGGCCACCTTGACCGGCTCCGCCAGCACCGCGTACGGGGTGGCCCGGCCGGTGCGGCCGATGCCGACCTTGATCTCCGCCAGCTTGCCGGTGACCTCCTCCGGCGGGTACTTCCAGGCGATCGCCCAGCGCGGGGACTTGGAGGTGGCGCCGAGCCGGCCCTGCAGGGCGATCTCGTCCACCTTGACCACGACGCCGTCGATCTCGTGCTCGACCGAGTGCCGCTGCTCGCCGAAGTGGCGGATGAACTCCCGCACCTCGTCGAGCGTCCCGACCACCCGGTTGTGCCTGGCGGTGGGCAGGCCCCAGTCGTGCAGCAGCCGGTAGGCGTGCGACTGGTTGTCGATGTCGAAGCCGACCCGGGCGCCGATGCCGTGCACCACCATGTGCAGCGGACGGGAGGCGGTGATGTGCGGGTCCTTCTGGCGCAGCGAACCGGCGGCGGCGTTGCGGGGGTTCATGAACAGCCGGATCATCGCCCGGGGCCGCTTGCCCTCCTTCGCGCGCTCCTCGTTCTCCAGGCGGCGGCGTTCGTTCTCCGCCACGAACGAGGCGTTGAGCGCCTCGAAGGCCTCGGTCGGGAAGTAGACCTCGCCCCGGATCTCCACCAGTTCGGGGAGGTCGTCGCCCTTGAGGCGGTGCGGGATCTCCTTGATGGTGCGGACGTTGGCGGTGATGTCCTCGCCGACCCGGCCGTCGCCGCGTGTCGCCGCCTGCACCAACTGACCGTTCTCGTACGTGAGGTTGACGGCCAGGCCGTCCACCTTGAGCTCGCACAGGTAGTGGTAGTCGATGCCGTGCAGTTCGGTGGCGACGCGCTCGGCCCAGGCCGCCAACTCCGCGTCGTCCATGGCGTTGTCGAGGCTGAGCAGCCGCTCGCGGTGCTCGACCTCGGCGAACAGCCCGGTCGGGGCGCCGCCGACCTTCTGCGTCGGCGAGTCCGGGGTGGCCAGGGCCGGGTGCTCGGCCTCCAGCGCCTCGAGTTCGCGCATCAGGGCGTCGAACTCGGAGTCGCTGATGACCGGCGCGTCCTGCTCGTAGTACCGGGCGCGGTGGTCGGTGATCTCCTGCGCCAGCTCGGCGTGCCGCCGACGCACCTCCGCCGGGACGTCCTCCCAGCCCTCGACAGCCGTCACCGCAAGCCCTCCTACGTTCTCATTCCGGGTTGTCCACCAGGCTCCGCGCCGCCCGTGCCGCGAGCGACAGCGCCTTGCGGGCGTACGCCGGGGAGACCCCGGCCAGCCCGCAGGTCGGCGTCACCAGCACGCGACGGCCCAGCAGCTCCGGGGCGAACCCGAGCCTGCGCCACAAGGTCCTGACACCCTGGACACTACCGGCCGGGTCGGACACTGCCTGGTCAGTGGCGGGGACGACACCGGCGAGGATCGCCGTGCCCCCTTCGACCGCCTCGCCGAGGTCGTCGTCCGAGCGCTCGGTCAGCAGCGAGAAGTCCAGCGAGATCCCGGCCACCCCGGCGCGGCGCAGCAGCGGGATCGGGACGTCCGGCGCGCAGCTGTGCACGACCACCGGCGCGTCCAGGCTCCCGATCACGCCGCGCAGCACCTCTTCGGCGACCTGCCGGTCCACGGCGCGCAGCCGCTGGAAGCCGCTGGCGGTCTTCACCGAGCCGGTCAGCACGGCGGACAGCGAGGGCTCGTCCAGTTGGAGGACGACGTCGGCGCCCGGGACGCGCTTGCGGACGTCGGCGAGGTGGCGTCGCAGCCCCTCGGTGAGCGAGCCGGCGATGTCCCGGCAGGCGCCGGGGTCGGAGAGCGCCTTCTCGCCGTGCTTCAGCTCGATGCTGCCCGCCAGCGTCCACGGGCCGACGGCCTGGACCTTGAGGGCGCCCCGGTAGCCCTGGGTGAACTCCTCCAGCGCGTCCAGGTCCTCGCCGAGCCACGAGTGGGCGCGCCGGGTGTCCCGGCCGGGGCGGTCGGTGAACCGCCAGCCGCTGGGCTCGGTCTGGGCGAACAGCTCGACCAGGAAGCCGGCCCCGCGCCCGATCATGTCGGCGCCCGGCCCGCGCGCGGGCAGTTCGGGCAGGAACGGCAGGTGCTCAAGGGCTCCGGTGGAGGTCTTGGCGGCCTCCCGGGCGTCGGTACCGGGCAGCGAGCCGACGCCGGTGGCGGCGCCGCGCAGGTCGGGGAAGGGATGTGGGGTGCTCACCCGCCCGAGCCTACTCACGACGACGGCCCCGGTGCCGAGCGCGGGGGCTCGGCACCGGGGCCGGTCGTGCGGGACGGGCTCGGGGCGTCCTGACCGGGGCGCCCCGGTCAGGACGCCCCGGTCAGGACGCCTGGTCAGTACGCCTGGTCAGTACGCCTGGTAGCCGAACTCGTCGACCACGAGGTGCACGGGGGCGCCGCTCGCGTTGTAGAACGAGACCATGCCGTCCTTGACCGGGACGACCACCTGGTTGGGGATGGTCTCGCCGGGCAGGAAGTTGAGGTTCGACGCGTCGGGCGCCGCGTCACCGTGCGGGTAGACGGTGAGGTGGCCCTCGGCGCCCGGCTCGGTGACGGTCACGTTCAGGGTCACCGCGGCGACGTTGGGGATGTCGCCGACCGGGACGTCCACCGTGCCCCACGCCGGGACGGTGCCCGCGGGGCGCGGTCCGGCCTCCCAGTAGGTGTCCTGGCGCGTGTCGAGGATCCGGTACGGCCCGGCCGGGCGGTAGCTGACCTTGCCCTCGGTGGCGTAGTAGCCGGCGAGGTCGGCGATCAGGTGCACGGTGCCGCCGGAGGCGTTGTAGAACGACACCTTGCCGTCCTTGACCGGGACGGTCACCAGGTTCGGGATCGTCCGCCCGGCGGTCCAGTTGAGGTTGGAGGCGTCCGGCGCCTTGTCGCCGTGCGGGTAGACGGTCAGGTGGCCGTCGGCCTGCGGCTCGGTCACCGTCACGTTCATCGTCACGGCCGTCACCCCGGTCGCCGGGACACCGGCCTTGCCGGCCACCGGCAGGTCGACGGTGCCGTACGCCGGAACCGCCTGCGCCGCCGGCACGCCGATCGGCTGCCGGGTGTCCAGCAGACGCGTCGGGCCCTGGGCGTGGAACAGCGAGCCCTTCGGGCTGTAGTAGCCCTCCAGGTCGGCGATCAGGTGCACGGTGCCGGCGGAGGCGTTGTAGAACGACACCTTGCCGTCCTTGACCGGGACGGTCACCAGGTTCGGGATCGTCCGTCCGGCCGGCCAGTTGAGGTTGGAGGCGTCCGGCGCCGCGTCGCCGTGCGGGTAGACGGTCAGGTGGCCGTCGGCCTGCGGCTCGGTCACCGTCACGTTCATCGTCACGGCCGTCACCCCGGAGCCCGGGACACCGGCCACACCGGTCACCGGCAGGTCGACGGTGCCGTACGCCGGAACCGCCTGCGCCACCGGCACGCCGATCGGCTGCCGGGTGTCCAGCAGACGCGTCGGACCGGCCGGGGTGAACGCGCTGCCCACGTCCAGGGACTCGTAGGCACCGCGGTCGCGGATGCCGCTGCCCGTACCGGTGTTGACCACCGTCACGTCGTCCACCGGGGCCCAGCCGCCGCGGTCGGTCGCCAGCATGCCCGGGGCCGACTCGTCCGCCGAGTCGATCCGGTGGTCGACGGGGGCGTCCGGGCCCTTCGGCACGTACGTCAGGGCGACGAAGTCGTGCGCGCCCTGGCCGGTGTTCGCGGTGAGCTGCGCCTGGGTGGTGAGGGCCGCGCCGGCCCAGTCGTAGGCCGCACCGCCGCTGCGCGGGTCGATCAGGTTGTAGTCGACCTTGGTGCCCGCGGTGGCGTTCGCACCGACGCTGATCCCGGTGGCGCCGGCGGGGCTGTCGCAGGCCGCGTTCTGGTTCTTCGCGGTGTTCACCACGTTGTTCTCGACCACCGCGCCGGTCGAGGTGCCGTCCAGCACGATCCCGGCGAAGCAGGGCGAGCTGATGCTGTTGGCCACGACGACGGTGTTCGGGGCGTCCTTGACCAGGATGCCCGTCATGTTGTCGGCGCTGTTGGGCTGGACCATGTTGGTGGTCAGGACCGTCCCGGTGGAGCCGCCGTCGACCTGCAGGAGCGGGCCGGGCGCGTAGCTGAAGGAGCCGCGGGCCCACGTCACCTTGTCGGAGGCGCCGGTGATCCGGACCCCGCCGCCCGAGGCCGCGATGTTGGTGAACGAGACGTCGTGCCCGCCGTCGACCACGACGGCCGGCCGCTGGTTGCCCGCGAGCGCGAGGTTCTCGAACCTGAGGTGGTCGGCGCCCTTGACCACGATGGCGCTGTCCGGGTAGTTCGGCGCGCCGCCGTTGAGCCAGGCGGCACCGCCCGGCGAGTTCGGCTGGGACTGGCTGCGGAAGGTGATCGGGGCGTCGGCGGTGCCGGAGCGGGTGACGGTCACCGCGGTGTCGTTGTAGGCGCCGGCCGCGATCTCGACGGTCTGCCCCGGCTGGACGACCGCCGCGGCAGCCGCGACGTGGCAGAACGGCGCCGACTGGGCGCCGGTACCGCTGTCGGTGCAGTTGGCACTCGCGGCGTTGTTGACGTAGAGCGTGCTGCCGGCTGCGGCCGCGCTGCCCGCGCTGACGGCCGGCAGACCGACCGTTCCCACGAGCAGGGCGCCGACGGTCAGCGCCGTACGAGTTCTGGAAATGGAAGTCCCCCTGGGCACTGTGAAGCGCGATGGCGCTTTCCTACTCCCCCGTGTCCGAATCCGATCGGCCGGAGGGCGGAGCGGATCATCGCACAGCCATGGGGACGGCGCCAACGGGGATTCCCGGGGCGGTCGGACCGTGCGCGAACGGCCCCGCAGCCGAGCGCGGGGGCTCGGCTGCGGGGCCGCTTCCACGGGCGCCCGGGGTCTGCTGCGCCGCTACCGCCCGGGGCGGACGGTGATGTCGGTGATCTCCGCGTCCCGGGAGGCGTCCAGCGCGGCGAGGACCGCCTTGGCGACGGACTCGGGCTCGATCCAGCGGTCGGCGTCGTACTCCTTGCCCTCCTGCTGGTGCACCTTGGCCTGCATCGCCGTGGCGGTGCGGCCGGGGTAGACGGAGGTGACCCGGACACCGCCCGGGTGCTCCTCCTGGCGCAGCGCGTCGGCGAGCGCCTTGAGGCCGTGCTTGCTCGCCGCGTACGCCGACCACTCGGCGTGGGCGTTGAGGCCGGCGCCGGAGTTGACGAACACCACGTGGCCCTTGGCCTGGCGCAGGGACGGCAGCATCAGACGGGTCAGCTCGGCGGGGGCGACCAGGTTGACGTTCAGCGTCTCCTGCCAGGCCTTCACCGGCAGGTCGCCGACCGTGCCCAGCTCGACCACGCCCGCGACGTGGAGGAGCGAGTCCAGCGTGACGGGAAGCGCCTGGTGCCCGAACGCCCAGGAGAGCTTCGCCGGGTCGCCGAGGTCCCCGACGAGGGTGCGCGCCCCGGGGAAGCGCTCGCGCAGTTCGGCGGCGCGCCGGGCGTCACGGGCCAGCAGCCAGAGCTCGTCGCCGCGTTCGGCGAGGCGTTCGGTCAGGACGGCGCCGATGCCGGAGCCCGCGCCGGTGATCAGATGTGCAGCCATGGCCCCGATCCTCTCAGGCCTTGAGCTGCGCAAACACCTCGGCGGGCGTGTCGGCGAAGGTGACCAGGTCGGCGAGCGGCCGGGGCAGGAAGCCCTCGGCGTCCATCCGCTCCAGCTGGGTGCGCAGGCCCGTGTAGAAGCCCTCGGTGTCCAGGACGACCACCGGCTTCTCGAACATCCCGTGCTTCTTCAGCTCCAGCACCTCGGTGAACTCGTCCATCGTGCCCATTCCGCCGACCAGGACGACGATCGCGTCCGCCCGGGACACCAGCTCCGCCTTCCGCTCGGCCAGGTCCCGGGCGACGACCAGCTCGTCGGCGCCGACGTACCCCTTGTGCCGCAGCATCTCGACCAGGATGCCGACCAGCTTGCCGCCCGCCGCCTTCACCCCGTCGGCGAGCAGGCCCATCAGCCCGGCGTCCGAACCGCCCCACACCAGGGTGTGGCCGCCCTCCCCGAGGAGCCGCGCGAACTCGGCGGCGGGGGCGGAGTAGCGGTCGTCGAGCGAGTACGCGGAGCAGAAGACGCAGATGTTCATAGTGCTCACTGGTCTATCACGGCGGAGGCGCCCAGCGGTCACGGCTGTTGGAGGAGCACCTCCGGGTTCGCCGCCGACGGGCCGTCGAGCAGCGGCTGGTGGATCCCCTTCAGGGTCCGGTCGAGGAAGGCGCCGACGTACTCCCGGGTCAGCTGCATCCCGCGCTCCGGTGAGGTGGTCGACCCCGGGGGGAGCGGCAGGCCGGCCTCGGCGGCCAGGACCGGGACGTCCGTGAAGCTTGCGTGGTTGGTGCCCGCGACGGCGAGCCAGGGCTTGTAGCCGGCCCAGCCCGCCCACGTCCGCCCCCAGGACGTGTCCCCGCCGCCGGCGGTGTGGTCGCTCTGCTTCCCGAGCAGGAGGAACGAGCGCCCGTCGAGCCTGTCCGCCGGCACCGGCGGGTAGAACGTCCCGTCCATGTTCACCCCGGCCAGGATCCGCTGGTCCTCGGCCATCGCGGTCAGTGCCGACGCGCCGCCGATCGAGTGCCCGGCCATGCCGATGCGGTCGCGGTCGATCAGGTGCGCCGGCTGCCAGGCCGGGTGCGGCCCGGTCAGCCGGTCCAGGACGAACGACACGTCCTTCGCCCGGCTGTCGGGGAGCGTGTCCGGTGCGCCGCCCTCGCACAGCGCGCAGCCCGGGGTGCTGCCGTCGGCGAGCGTCTCGCCGGAGTCCTCGTGGGTGTGGCCGACCAGGGCCACGACGTAGCCGCGGCCGGCGAGGTCGGTCGCCAGGCCGGTGAGGGTGGCGCGGGGGTTCTCGAAGCCGGGTGAGAGGACCACCAGCGGGAACTTCCCGTTCACGGCCTTCGCACCGGTGTAGGCGTGGGTCCCGGTGGCCGCGAGGTCCTGCGGCCGGATCCCGGCGCCCGCCGGTACCCGCGTCGCCACGAAGCCCTGCGCCTCGCCGAGGGTCATGTAGGGGGCCGGCGCGCCGGTGTCGTGCCGGGCGGGGTAGAACATCGTCACCGCCAGCTCCCGGGGCCCGGCCGCGGGGACCCAGGGGTCGGTGCGGCTCCGGTCGGTCAGGTGCAGCACTTCCTCGCCCGCCGCGTAACGGCCGGTCGGGCGGGGCAGTTCGCCGTGGAAGGCGGCAGGGGTCGAGGCACGGGTGGCGGCGGTCGCAGCCCCCGCCACCGGAACGGGCAGGGCGAGGACGAGGGCTGCGACGGCCGCGATGCGGCGGGACCGGTTCATGGCCTTGGGGTTCATGGCCATGACGTTAGGTTCGGGGCCGGGGCCGCCGCGTCAGCCGGATTGATGCAGTGTCCGCCGGTGGTCATCCGGGAGGATCAGCGGCGTCATCCCCGGGGATGACCGCCCTGCCGCGGGCCCGGTCGCCGTCAACGCCGCCGGGGCGCTCAGGCGTTGACGGCCGGGCGCTCCGTCGTCGCGATGGTGGCGGAGCCGACGACGCGGGTGCCGTCGTAGAGGACGACCGCCTGGCCGGGGGCGATGCCGCGCACCGGGGTGTCGAGCCGGACGTGCAGTTCGCCGTCGGCCACCGATGCGGAGACCGGTACCTCCTCGCCGTGCGCCCGGAGTTGGGCGGTGTAGCGGCCGTCCGCCAACGGCTCGGTGCCGCACCAGCGGGGGCGGATGGCGGTGAGGGCGGTGACGTCGAGGCCTTCGACGGGGCCGACGGTCACGGTGTTGTCGACCGGGGAGATGTCGAGCACGTAGCGCGGCTTGCCGTCGGCGGCCGGGCGGCCGATGCGCAGGCCCTTGCGCTGGCCGATGGTGAAGCCGTACGCGCCGTCGTGTTCGCCGAGCTTGGTGCCGTCGGCGTCGAGGATGTCACCGGTGGCGGTGCCGAGGTGCCGGGCGAGGAAGCCCTGGGTGTCGCCGTCGGCGATGAAGCAGATGTCGTGGCTGTCGGGCTTCTTCGCCACGGCGAGGCCCCGGCGCTCGGCCTCCGCCCGGATCTCCTCCTTGGTGGTGTCGCCGAGCGGGAAGAGGGAGTGGGCGAGCTGGTCGGCGTCGAGCACGCCCAGCACGTAGGACTGGTCCTTGGCCCCGTCGACCGCCCGGTGCAGTTCGCGGGAGCCGTCGGGCAGGTCGACGATGCGGGCGTAGTGGCCGGTGCAGACGGCGTCGAAGCCGAGCGCGACGGCCTTGTCCAGCAGCGCGGCGAACTTGATCTTCTCGTTGCAGCGCAGGCACGGGTTCGGGGTCCGCCCGGCGGCGTACTCGGCGACGAAGTCGTCGATGACGTCCTCGCGGAAGCGCTCGGCGAGGTCCCACACGTAGAACGGGATGCCGATCACGTCGGCCGCGCGCCGGGCGTCCCGGGAGTCCTCGATGGTGCAGCAGCCGCGCGCACCCGTCCGGAAGGACTGCGGGTTGGCGGACAGCGCCAGGTGGACGCCGGTCACCTCGTGCCCCGCCTCGACGGCGCGGGCGGCGGCGACGGCGGAGTCGACGCCGCCGGACATCGCCGCGAGCACGCGCAGGCGGCCGGTGGACGCAGTGGTGGGGGCACCCGGGAAGTCAGTCATGGTGACTACAAGAGTACGGGGCCACCGGACATGCCCGGCTCGGAGAACTACCGCCGCACCGACGCGGGCCCGGCGTTGCGCGCCCGCTGGACGACGGGGCCGATGGCGTCGGTGAGCGCCGTGACGTCCTCCCGCACCGACGTGTGCCCGAGCGAGAACCGCAGCGAGGCGCGGGCGAGCAGCGGGTCGACGCCCATCGCGAGCAGGACGTGGCTGGGCTGCGGCACGCCGGCCGTGCAGGCCGAGCCCGTCGAGCACTCGATGCCGGCCGCGTCCAGCAGCATCAGCAACGCGTCGCCCTCGCAGCCGGGGAAGGAGAAGTGGGCGTTGGCCGGCAGTCGGCCCTCGGCCGCCGGGTCACCGTTGAGGACGGCGCCCGGGACGGTGTCGAGGACGCCGGCCACCAGTTCGTCCCGCAGGGCGCCGAGCGCCACCGCGTGTTCGGCCCGGTGTGCCACGGCCCACGACGCGGCGGCGGCGAACCCGGCGGCGCCGGGGGCGTCCAGGGTGCCGGAGCGCACGTCGCGTTCCTGACCGCCGCCGTGCAGCAGCGGGACGGGCGTGGCGCCCCGGGAGAGCAGCAGGGCGCCGATGCCGAACGGGCCGCCGATCTTGTGCCCGGTCACGGTGAGCGCGGTGAGCCCGGATTCGGCGAAGGAGACCGGGACCTGGCCGAGCGCCTGCACCGCGTCGGCGTGCATCGGGATGCCGTACTCGGCCGCCACCGCGGCGAGTTCGCGCACCGGCTGGATCGTGCCGACCTCGTTGTTGGCCCACATCACGGTGACCAGCGCCACGGAGGCCGGATCGCGTTCGATCGACGAGCGCAGCGCCTCCGGGTGCACCCGGCCGTACCCGTCGACCGGCAGGTACTCGACCTTGGCGTCCTCGTGCTCGGAGAGCCAGTGCACGGCGTCGAGCACCGCGTGGTGCTCGACGGGGCTGCACAGCACCCGGGTGCGGGCCGGGTCGGCGTCCCGGCGGGCCCAGTACAGGCCCTTGACCGCCAGGTTGTCGGACTCGGTGCCGCCGCCGGTGAGCACGATCTCGCTCGGGCGGGCACCCAGTGACTCGGCCAGCGATTCGCGGGCTTCCTCGACCACCCGGCGGGCGCGGCGACCGGCCGCGTGCAGGGACGAGGCGTTGCCGACCACCCCCAGGTGGGCCGTCATCGCGGCGATCGCCTCGGGCAGCATCGGCGTGGTCGCCGCATGGTCCAGGTATGGCATAACCCTCCGATTGTAGAGGGCCGCGCCGTGCGGCTCTCCAGGGCTGCGCACCGTTCCGGCCATCGCGCGTGCGGGCCGCCGGCGAAGGGCCCCGTCGGACGCACCGCCGGGCACCGCCGGGCACCGCGCGACGGTCCCCGGTCCGCCGGTGCGCACCGGGACCGGACGGCCGCGTTCGGCACTGGTTTGTACCACTGTGCCCCCCAGCGGTTAGCCTGACGGACACTTCTCCAGCCTGATCCACGGGGGCGTCATGTCGCAGTCGGTCGACCGCGCGCTGAGTCTGCTCGACGCGCTCGGCGACGCGCCGCTCTCCCTGGAGCAGGCCGCGAGCACCCTCGGGGTGCACAAGTCCACCGCGCTGCGGCTGCTGCGCACCCTGGAGGAGCACGGCTTCGCCCGCCGCCAGCCCGACCTGCGCTACCGGGTCGGCGGCCGGGTGCTCTCGCTGGCGCACCGCGCACTGGAGGACTTCGACGTCCGGCAGGTCGCCGCGCCGTACCTGGCCGCGCTCAACGCCCGCTGCGGCTTCACCGTCCGGCTCGCCGTGCTGCACGAGGGCGAGGTGCTCTACCTGGACGAGGTGGCCGGGCGCCGGGCGGCCGGGCCGCCCCGGATCGGGCGCCGGGCCCCGGTGACGGGCACGGCGGTGGGGCGGGTGCTGCTGGCCGGGCTGCCCGTGGACGGGCCGGACGCGCAGGGGCCGGCCACGGGCGGGCCGGGTGAGGGGGCCGAGTTGGCGGCGGTGCGCCGCCGGGGCTGGGCGGCCGAGTCGTCCGAGCACGGTGAGCCGGTGACCTGCGTGGCCGCGCCGGTCGCGGGCAGCGGCGGGCGGACGGTCGCGGCCTGCGCGGTGAGCGCCCCGGCCGGCGAGGTGGCGCCGGGCGAACTGGCCCGGATGGTGCCGGAGCTGCTGTGCACGGCCGAGGCGATCTCGCTCGCGTACGGCGGCTCGCCTACTCCTCGCTGGTGCGAGAACCGTTGCGGTGCCAGGCCCGCGGGGCGCGCCAGCCGTACTTCAGGGCGAGCATCCGCAGCCCGAAGGCGGTGAGCGCGGCGGCGGTGCCGGTCAGGCCGGTGAGCCGGTCCACGCCGATCAGCAGCGCGACGAGCGCGGCGCCGACGAGCGCCGGGACGGCGTAGATCTCCCGGTCCCAGCGCAGCAGCGAGGGGATCTCCCCGGCCAGTACGTCGCGGATCACACCGCCGCCGGCCGCGGTGACCATGCCGAGCGCGATGGCCGCGACCGCGCCGAGCCCGTAGTCGTGCGCCTTGGCGGTGCCGGTGACGCAGAACAGTCCGAGGCCGAGGGCGTCCAGGGTCTGCACCGCCCGGTTGATCCGCTCGACCTCCGGGTGCAGGAAGAACACCACCAGCGCGGCGGCGAGCGGGGTCACGAAGTAGCCGAGGTTGGTGAAGGCGGCGACCGGGGTCGCCCCGATCACGAGGTCGCGCATCACCCCGCCGCCCAGCGCGGTGACTTCGGCCAGCACGCAGATCCCGAAGATGTCCATGTTCTTGCGGACGGCGAGCAGGCCCCCGGAGAGGGCGAAGACGAAGATGCCGACGAGGTCCAGCGACTGCTGCACGTCGGACGGGAAGATCTGCGAGGTCACCGTCCATGTGTACCCGATGCGTTCGTATGTCCGGACCGGCGGTCACGTTTGGTGACCGTCGGGCACTTTCGGTCACCGGGCGGAGGCGGCCCGCGCCCGTCCGTCCGGCCCGGCGGCTAGCCTCCCGGCTGTGAAGCTGCAATCCCCCGCCCGACCCCGGCTCGGCTGGCTCGACGCGCTGCGCGGACTGGCCGCCCTGGCCGTCGCGCTGCACCACTTCGGCCTCCTCGACAAGATCCCGCACGGGTCGAAGGTGCCGAAGTACCTGGATCTCGGCTTCTTCGGCGTGATGCTGTTCTTCCTGGTCAGCGGCTACGTCATCCCGGCCTCGCTGGAACGGCGCGGCGACGTGCGGGCGTTCTGGCTGGGCCGGTTCTTCCGCATCCACCCGGCGGTGGTCGTCACCGTGGGGGCGAGCCTGCTGGTCCTGCCGCGCAGCTCGACCGCCGTCCAGGACTTCTCCTTCGACCACCCGCTGCTGTCGACCGCGGCGAACGGGCTGATGCTGCAGGACCTGATGGGGGTGCCGAGCAGCATCGGGGTGATGTGGTCGCTCACCTACGAGATGGTCTTCTACTACTTCGTGACGGCGCTGTTCGTCCTCGGGTGGCACCGGCACAGCGCACCGGTCACGGTCGGTTTCGCGGCCGTCGCCCTGGTGCTCGGCGCATGGCTGCCGCTGGGCGCCATCACCGTGGACCTCGCCTCGACCAGGCACCTGGTGACCGCCGGCGCGGTCCTCGTGGTGACGGCGATGGCCTGCATCGCCACCGGCCGCCCGGAGCCGACCCGTTGGGGTTCCCTGCTGCTCGGCGGTCTGGGCCTGGCCCTCGTCACGCTGAACAGCCGCGCCGCCGGGTTCGAGACCATGATGATCTTCGCGACCATGTTCGCCGGAACGGTGCTGTACCGGCTGGAACACGGCCGGATCGACCGGCTCCCGGCCCTGCTCTGCTGCTCCTTCGTCGTCGTCTGCGGCGTCGCGGTGGGCTACCTGTACGACCACGGCACGGCCCTGTGGCACACCTGGACCGCGTCGTGGACGGCGTTCTCCCTGACCTACCTCGCCGCCTGGGCCGTCTTCGCCGGCGGCATGCTGCTGCGACACCGGCGTTTCCCGCGCTGGCTCAGCGGGCTCGGCACGATCAGCTTCTCGGTCTACCTGCTGCACGGCCCGCTGATGCACCTCATCGGCTGGAAGCTGCGGGGCCACTCCCCGATCGTCGGCTGGAAGGGCCAGGCGGCCCTCACGGCCGGCTTCCTGGCGGCGCTGGTCGTCCTGGGCTACCTCGGCTACCGCCTGGTGGAGATCCCGTTCCAGAACCTCGGCCGCAGGGCGGCCAAGGCGCTCGACCGCCGCTTTCCGGCGACCGCCGCGGTACCCGCGGAGCGGATTCCGCTAGCCTCCCGCGTGTGAAGCTCATCGAACGCGCGCCATGGCGCCGCAACAACGCCCGTACCGCGGCGGGCGGCCCGGCCACCGCCTCGGCGCGGCTGGGCTGGCTCGACGCCCTGCGCGGCATAGCCGCGCTCTCCGTGGCGGTCTACCACCTGGCCCTGCCGTTCGTCTGGCTCCATGCCGACCACGTGCCGCGCTACCTGGACCCGGGCATCTTCGGCGTGATGCTGTTCTTCCTGGTCAGCGGCTACATCATCCCGGCCTCGCTGGAACGGCGCGGCGACGTGCGGGCGTTTTGGGCGGGCCGGTACTTCCGGATCTACCCGGTGGTGATCGTCGCGGTGGTGGCGAGCCTGCTGGTCCTGCCCCGCAGCCACACGGTCGTCCAGGGCTGGGCGTTCGACCACCCGCTGCTGACGCTGGCGGGCAACGGCCTGATGGTCCAGGACATGATGGGCGTCACGAACGTCATCGGGGTGATGTGGACGCTCACCTACGAGATGGTCTTCTACTACTTCGTGACGACCCTCTTCGTCACCGGCCGGCACCGGCAGAGCGCCCCGATCGCGATCGGCTTCGCGGCCGGCGCGCTGGTCCTCGGCGGCTGGCTGCCGCTCGGCTCGATCACGGCCGACGGGCTGCCCGCCGTCCGGAACCTGGTGCTGGCCGCCGGGATCGTCGTGGTCGCCGCGATGGCCTGCATCTTCACCGGCCGCGCCGACCTGACCCGCTGGGGCGGGACGATGCTCGGCGGGCTGGGCCTGGTGCTGGTCCTGCTGAACAGCCGGTCCGCCGCCTTCGAGAGCCTGATGGTCTTCGCGACCATGTTCGCCGGGACGGTGCTGTACCGGCTGGAGCACGGCCAGATCGACCGCACCCCGGCGGTCCTGTGCTGCGCCTTCGTCCTCACGGCGGGCTTCCTGTCCGGCTTCATGTACAACCACGACCAGGCCCTGTGGCGCACCTGGAGCGAGACCTGGAAGTCCTTCTCCTTCGCGTACCTGGCCGCCTGGGTCGTCTTCGTGCTCGGCATGCTGCTGCGCCGGCGGCGGTTCCCGCGGGCGCTCGCCTGGCTGGGCACGATCAGCTACTCGGTGTACCTGCTGCACAACCCGCTCATCCACGGGATGGAGTGGCTGCTGGAGGACCGCAAGCCCTTCGTCTCCTGGCAGGGCCGCAGCGTGCAGTTCGTCGCCTTCATGGCCGCCCTGCTGCTGGTCAGCTACCTCAGCTACCGGCTGATCGAGATCCCGTTCCAGAACCTCGGCCGCCGGGCGGTCAAGGCGCTGAACCGCCGCTTCCCGGCCGAGGCGCTGCCGGCCCGTCCGGCCGGCCGTGCTCCGGGCGGACCGCTGCCGGCGGACGCTCCGCGGGCGGCGGCCGCCTCCGTGCCGGAGGCCCGGGAGTCGGCGCCCGTGACGACCGGCCGCCCCTGACGGTTCCGGCCCGGACGACGGAAGGCCGCCCGCCCCCTGGCCGGGGGTGGGCGGCCTTCCGCATGGGCGGCCTTGCGCGTCGGGCCGGAGCTCAGGAGGCAGTGGCCTCCGGCGCGCCCGCGGGCGCGTTCTCCGGGAAGTGGCAGGCCACCTGGTGTCCGGTCGCCAGTGCGGTGAGCGGCGGCTCCTGGGTGGCGCAGACGTCCTGCGCCTTCCAGCAGCGGGTGCGGAAGCGGCAGCCGCTGGGCGGGTTGATCGGGGAGGGGACGTCGCCGGTGAGCAGGATCCGTTCGCGGCCGGCGCGCTGGCGGCGGCGCGGGTCGGGGACGGGCACGGCGGACATCAGCGCGTTGGTGTACGGGTGCATCGGGCTGCGGTAGAGCGCGTCCCGGTCGGCGATCTCCACGATCTTGCCGAGGTACATCACCGCGACCCGGTCGGAGACGTGCCGGACCACCGAGAGGTCGTGCGCGATGATCAGGTAGGTCAGTCCGAGTTCCTGCTGGAGGTCGTCCAGCAGGTTGACCACCTGGGCCTGGATGGAGACGTCCAGGGCGGAGACCGGCTCGTCCGCGATGATCATCTTCGGCTTCAGGGCGAGCGCCCGGGCGATGCCGATGCGCTGGCGCTGGCCGCCGGAGAATTCGTGCGGGTAGCGGTTGTAGTGCTCGGGGCTGAGGCCGCACAGCTCCAGCAGCTCCTGGACGGCCTTCTTGACGCCGCCCTCGGGCTGGACCCCCTGGAGCCTGAAGGGCGCGCCGACGATGGTGCCGACGGTGTGCCGGGGGTTCAGCGAGGAGTACGGGTCCTGGAAGATCATCTGGATGTCGCGGCGCAGCGGCCGCATCGCCCCGACGCTCAGGTGGGTGATGTCGGTGCCCTCGAACTCGATCTTGCCGCCGGTCGGTTCGTCGAGCCGGGTGACCAGTCGGCCCATGGTCGACTTGCCGCAGCCGGACTCCCCGACGACGCCCAGCGTCTCGCCGGCGTTGACCGAGAAGTCGATGCCGTCGACGGCCCGCACCGCGCCGGTCTGACGGCGGAGCAGCCCGCCGCGGATCGGGAAGTGCCGGGTCAGGCCGGTCACCTTCAGCAGCGGCTCGCGGTCGGAGGCGGGCGCCGGCCCCGGGATCGTGGCCGCCTGAGTGTCCGTCATCGGTTCTCTCCAGAAAGGTGGTACGAGGCCGGGCTCACAGCCGGGGCGCGATCTCTTCGGCGAAGATGCGGTGCCGCTCGCCGACCGGCAGGTGGCAGGCCGCGTAGTGGCCGGGTGCGGCTTCGGCCAGCACCGGGACCTCGCTCGTGGAGCGCCCGTCGGTCAGGTCGGCGTACGGGCAGCGCGGGTGGAAGGCGCAGCCCGTCGGCACGTTGATCAGGCTGGGCGGGGTGCCCTTGACCGGGACGAGCCGGTCCTGCAGTTCCCGGTCCAGGCGCGGCATCGAGCCCAGCAGGCCCCAGGTGTAGGGGTGTTCGGGCGCGTCGAAGAGGGTTTCGGCCGGTCCGCGCTCGATGCACTTGCCGCCGTACATGACCAGGATGTCGTCGGCCAGTTCGGCGACCACCCCGAGGTCGTGGGTGATGATGATGACGGCGGAGCCGAACTCGTCCTGGAGGTCGCGGATGAGGTCCAGGATCTGCGCCTGGACGGTGACGTCCAGGGCGGTGGTGGGCTCGTCGGCGATCAGCAGGGCGGGGTCGTTGACGAGCGCCATGGCGATCATCGCGCGTTGGCGCATGCCGCCGGAGAACTGGTGCGGGTAGTCGTCGACCCGGCGGTCGGGCTGCGGGATGCCGACCCGGTCGAGCATCTCGATCGCCCGGGTGCGGGCCTGCTTCTTGGTGGCCTGCGGGTGGTGCACCCGGTACGCCTCGACGATCTGCTGCCCCACCGTGTAGTAGGGGTGCATCGCGGTCAGCGGGTCCTGGAAGATCATCGCCAGTTCGCGGCCGCGCAGTTGGCGTACGCGGTCCGGTCCGGCGGCGATCAGGTCCTCGCCGTCGAGCAGGATCTCGCCGCTGATCCGGGCCCGCTTGGAGCGGTGCAGGCCCATGATGCCGAGCGAGGTGACGGACTTCCCGGAGCCGGACTCGCCGACGATGCCGAGGGTGCGGCCCTTGTGCAGGTCGAAGCTGACCCCGTCGACCGAGCGGACCAGGCCGTCGTCGGTGTCGAAGTGGATCCGCAGGTCGCGCACGGAGAGGAAGGGGTCACCGGACGGGGCCTGCGCGGTGGCTTCCGTGGTCTTCTGGAGCTCGGTCACGAGAGCCTCACCCGGGGGTCGACGAGGGCGTACAGGAGGTCGACCACGAGGTTGCAGGCGACGATGAAGAAGGCGGCGAGGAGGGTGACGCCGAGGATCTTGGGCAGGTCGTTGTCGGAGATCGCCTGGACGGCGAACTGGCCGACGCCCTGGAGCGAGAAGACCTGCTCGGTGATCAGGGCGCCGCCGAGGAGCAGCCCGAGGTCCATGCCGAAGATGGTGACGATCGGGGTGAGCGCGGCGCGCAGCCCGTGCCGGGTGACGACCTTGCGCTCGACCAGGCCCTTGGCCCGGGCGGTGCGGATGTAGTCCTCGCTCATGGTCTCCAGCATTCCGGCGCGGGTGAGCCGGGCGTAGAGCGCGGAGTAGAGGAAGGCCAGCGAGATCCAGGGGAGGATCAGGTTGCGGGCCCACATCAGCGGGTTGTCCGTGAAGTCGACGTAGTGCAGGTTGTCCAGGATCGGCCACTCGTAGCTGAACAGCGTGAGCAGCAGCGCGCCGGTGAAGAAGACCGGCAGCGAGACGCCGGCGAGGGCGACGCCCATCGAGAGCCGGTCGAAGATCGACTTCGGCTTGAGGGCGGAGACGACGCCGGTGGCGACGCCGGAGACCAGCCAGAGCACGGCCGCGCCGGCGGCGAGCGACATGGTGACCGGGATCCGCTTGGACAGCTCGGGCCAGACCTCCAGGTGGTTCTTGAAGGAGTAGCCGAAGCAGGGCACGTGGCAGGTGGCCGGTTCCGGCCCGAACTTGTACTCGGCGCCGCTGACCAGCGCCTTGAGGAAGTTCCAGTACTGGACGTACAGCGGCTGGTCGAAGCCGAGGTTCTGCTTGACCGCGGCGATCGCGTCGGGTGAGGGGTTCTTCCCGATGTACTGGGCGGCCAGTTGGTCGGCCGTCTCGCCGGCGACGCGCGGGAGCAGGAAGAAGATCGCGAAGGTGACCGCGCTGACGACCAGCAGCAGCAGCACCGCCGCGAAGATCCTGCGGATGATGTAGGCAAACACAGTTGGGCGGCTCCGGCGGCCCGCCGTCGTCCGGGATCCTCCGGACGACGGCGGGCGCCGCTGCCTTCACCTGCCTTCAGGGATGCGGAGCCAGGCTCTTACTTGGTGGTGCCGATGTTCAGGTAGTCGTACTCACCCGAGAACGCCGGGGTGGAGGCGATGTTGGTGGCGTTGTCCGGGCGGTACAGGAAGACCTTGAAGTAGGTCAGCGGGACGATGACCGCCTGCTCCATGACCTTCTTGTCGATGTCGCCGTAGAGCTTCTCGCGGGCGCCCTTGTCCGTGTTGACGGCCGCGTCGTCGATCATCTTGTTGACGGACGGGTCGTTCAGCTGCGACAGGTTGCTGTTGCCGGAGGCCTTGATCGCGCGGCCGTCGACGATCTGCTGCAGGAAGCCGTACCCGGTCGGCCAGTCGGCGCCCCACTGCATCATCATCAGGCCGATGTTGTGGTCCTTGGTGAACTGCGGGGCACCGGCGCTGTCGGTCAGGTACTTGCCCTGCGGGAACTGCTGGATCTCGGCGTTGATGCCGACCTTCTTCAGCGCGGCCTGGATCGAGGTGGCGGCGGCGACCTCGGTGGCGCGCTCGGTGCGGGCCGAGATCACGGTGTTGATGCTGTCCTTGCCACAGGCCTTCAGGGCGTCCTTGGCCTTGGCCTCGTCACCCTTGTTGTCCTTGGTCTCGAACTGGTTGAAGTCCTGGTGGCCCGGGATGTCCGGCGGGAGCACCGTGTTGGCGATCTGGCCGCGGATCGGGCCGCCCTCGGCGGTCTGCACCGAGACCTTGTCGATCGCGAACTGGACGGCCTTGCGGCAGTCCACGTTGTCGAACGGCGCGACCTGGGAGTTGATCGCCAGGTAGACCAGGCGGCCGCCGTAGGCGTTGTCGGTGCTGGCCTTGAGCTTCGGGTTCTGCAGGATCTGCGCCTGGGTCTGCGGGTCGACACCGCCGCCCACCAGGTCGACCTGGGCGTTGCCGGCCAGCAGGTCCTTGTCGATGGTGGCCTGGTCGATGTTCATCTTGAGCACGATCTTGTCCGGCAGCTGCTTCCGGATCGGGTCGGTGCTCTTGTCCCAGTTGGTGTTCGGCACCAGGACGGCCTGCTTGCCGTCCTCGTAGGACTCGAACTTGAAGGAGCCCGAGGACACGATGTGCTTGACGTAGTCGGCACCGGTGTCCTTGGCCTGCGGGACCGGCGCGGTCTGCGGGGCGCTGACCAGGTAGTCGAAGTCCGCGAACGGGTGCTTCAGGTGGAAGACGACCGTGGTGTCGTCCGGCGTCTCGATCGAGTGCAGGTCGCCGGTCTTGTCCTTGTACGGGCCCGCGTACGGCGTGTCGTTGTCGACCAGCAGGTCGTGGAAGTAGGTCGGGCCGTTGGAGTTCACGTCCGGCGCGAAGTTGGAGCGCTCGACGGCGTACTTGACGTCCTTCGAGGTGATCGGGGTGCCGTCGTCGTACTTCAGGCCCGCGCGCAGCTTGTAGGTCCAGGTCAGGCCGTCCGCACTGGGCTGGCCCATGGACTCGGCGAGGTCCGGGACGAGCTTGTTGCCGTCCTCGCCCGCGGCCGGGTTGAAGGTGGTGAGCGGGCGGGCGTACAGGCGCGAGAAGTTGTAGATGTACGCGTAGTACGTGTTGCCCGGGTCGAGCGAGTCCGGGGTGCCCTTCATCTCGAAGGTGACCGTCCCACCCTTCTTGTCCGAGGCGTTGACGATGTTCTTGGTGGCCGCGTTGGCTCCGCCGCCCGAGGCGGAGGACGACGAGGACGAGTCACCGCTCTTCGACGAGCTGGAACAGCCGGTGACGACCAGGACCGCGGCGGCGGCCGCCGCGGTCAGGGCGACGGTACGGGACCTGCGCATGGGTGAGATCAACCCCTTGAGGATGTGGAGGCGGTGGAGGGTTCCGACGCTGGGTGTCAGTTGCTCTTGGGATCGAGGGCGTCACGCAGCCCGTCGCCGAGCAGGTTGAAGGCGAGCACGGTGATGAAGATCGCCAGCCCGGGGACCACCATGTACTGGGGGTCCACCTGGTAGTACCGGATCGCGTCCTGGAGCATGCCGCCCCAGGAGGCCTGCGGGGGCTGGATGCCGACACCGAGGAAGCTCAGCCCGGCCTCGAAGAGGATGTTGGTCGGGATCAGCAGGGTCGAGTAGACCAGGATCGGACCGACCAGGTTGGGCAGCAGTTCCTTGAACAGGATGAACGGGCCGCGGGCCCCCAGGCTGCGCGCCGCGTGGACGAACTCCCGCTCGCGCAGGGAGAGCGTCTGTCCGCGCACGATCCGGCCCATGTAGGGCCAGTTGAAGAAGCCGATCACGAAGATCAGGACCAGCATGTGCAGCGGAAGGCCGTGCAGGCCGAACGCGCCGCCCTGCAGCGAGGTCGAGATCGCGATGGCGAAGAGCAGCAGCGGGAACGCCAGGAAGACGTCCATCACGCGGCTGATCAGGGTGTCCACCCAGCCGCCGTAGTAGCCGGCCATGATGCCGAGCACGGTGCCGATGGTGTTGGACAGCAGGGTCGCGCCGAAGGCGACCAGCAGGGAGACCCAGGAACCCTCGATGACGCGGGTGAGCAGGTCGCGGCCCTGCAGCGGGTCGACGCCGAGCAGGTGGTCCCCGCTCATGCCGCCCCAGTCGCCGAACGGCAGACCGCCGAGGTCGGCGTCCAGCAGGTCCTGGTGGAGGGCGTCGGGGTCGAGGCCGAACACCGACTCGATCGGCTTGGCCAGCACGGCGAGCAGGATCAGCAGGATCACCACGACGCCGCCGGCGACGGCGGCCTTGTCCCGCTTGAAGCGGGTCCAGGCGATCCGACCGAGGGAGCGGCCCTCGATCGTCTTGGCCGGGCTCGCGGCGGCGGCTGCCTCCGGCTCGTTCCCGGCGGTGGTCACGGATGCGGTCATGGTCAGTTGGTCCCCTCGCCGACGGTGGCCGGCCCACGGGTGCCGGTCGCCGGCTTCGGCGGTGCGGCTGCGGACGTGCGAAAGGTGCTAGGAGGAACGGGTGTTCGCGGCAGTGCGTCGTGCACAGGCACTGCCGTCACGCGGGATGGGCGTCGCGTGGGCTGGCGGTCGGCACGCGCGCTCACCTTTGTGGGGTTCCAGTACGCGCGGTGCGTTGCGCAGAACTCTCTGCCATGCGAACTGGCTTACGCCAGACCTGACAACCGAGAGATGCCCAACTGTGATCTGCAGGCATGCATCCCCCCGGCCTGCGGCATATCCCTCTTCACATGCCTGTAACAGGCATGTCAAGGCGATCGTGGCCCGCGAACCGGAAATTCGTCCGGAAAGCATCGAAGCCGACTTGATGGTCGATCAAGTCGGCTTCGCGGAAAAGGCCTGCCGGTCAGCGCCCCGGATATCCGGGCCACGGCCGCTGCGGCGGCTGCTGCTGCCAGCCCTGCGCGGGCGGCTGCGTCCCGTAGGACCACCCCGGCGTCGGCTGCCCCGGCATGGACTGCCCCGGGTACGGGGGCGGCGGCACCGGCGGGTACGGCCCGGTCGCCGGGCGGCCCGCCTCCCGGTCGAAGAACGGGCGCGAGTTGGCGCGCATCCACAGCGCCACCGGGTCGTACTCGTCCGACATCGCCACCGTGGACACCGCCAGCCCCTCGGGGGCCACCGCGATCGCCCGCTGCATCAGCGCGCGCACCGCCTCCACCGCCGGCGGCGAACTCTCGTACAGGTCCAGGCCGATCGCCAGGTACGGCTCCCCCACCGCCGGCTGCACCCAGGCCCGGCGCAGCGCCCGCACCGCGCGCACCTCGCCGGCCTGCCGCTCCAGCAGCGCGAAGAACTGCTGGGCGTTGACCTGCGGCTCGCTCAGCTTCAGCGGACCGGCCGGCAGCCGGTCCAGGCCCGCGGCGACCCGCCGCAGGTCCGCCCAGGGCACGCCGACGCCGCCGCCGGGCGCGTGCGGGTTGAGCCACAGGCCCCAGCGGGTGCGGTACAGCGACGCGGCGATCTCCCGGCCGGAGATGACCTCGTGGGCCCGGGCCCACCCGGAGGCGGCCAGTTGCTCGGGCGAGGTGACGGCGGGCGCGTAGCCGTGGCCGCTGATCTCCATGTTCCCGTACTGCGCGTCCGGGCTGCCGGGCGTGCCGTGCCAGAGCAGCATCCAGACCCGGCCGTCGGCCAGCGCGTGCAGCAGCCGCTCGTACGCGTCGTAGCGCTCCGGCGCGACCTCGCGCAGGGCGTGCTCCAGCACGCCCGGATCCGCTCCCGGGCGCCCGGCCGGGCCCCAGGGCCCTGGCACCCCGCCCGCTCCCGTTCCCGCACTCATGCGCCCACCTCGCCGCGCCTCTTTCCTCGAACCGCCGGCCCGTCAGCCGTCTGCACGCACCCTATGGCGCGGCACCGGCCACCGCCACGGCGACGTGCCTGTGATACGAACCCCGCTCACGCCCGCGCGTAGAAGGGCATGACCTGGGTGAGCAGCCACTCGACCACCGGGTCGTCGGCGAGGTCGAGCAGTACGAGGTGGACGCCGCCCGGCAGCGGCGCGGTTCCCAGCGCCCGGCCGAGCGCCTCGTTCACCGCGGCCGGGTCGGCCGGGGCCGCCGGGTCCAGTTGGACGCCCACGAACATCACCGTCGGCTCGCCCTCGATGCTGGCCAGCGCCCGGCGGGCGGTCAACACTCCGGGCAGTGCGGACAGTTCGGCCCGGCAGGCGGCCAGGAAGTGCTCCGGGTCCTCGCCCGGCACCGGTTCGCGCAGCGCCACCCGGCCGCCGGTCGGCGCCGCCGGGTCGGCGCCTTCCACGCCCTCCCAACGGTCCTGCCGGGGCCCGCGGCGCAACTCGGCCACGCCCTGCGGCGGCACCGGGATGCCCACCGCCGCCTCCGGGTTCACCGCGATGCCCACGCCCAGCGGCAGCCCGCGGGCGAACTCCCAGACCGGCGCGACGGCGAAGGCCATCCCCGGCGCCTGCTGCAGGAACACCTCCTGCGAGGAGAACACCGGCACGTACGGGTCGCCGGCCAGCTCGATGGTCGGCAGGTCCAGCGCCTGCCCCTGCGGGTCGGCCCCGGCCGGCAGCGGCACCCACACCTGGCTGCGGGCCAGCACCTCGATCACCCGCGGCGTCGCGCCCGGGTCGCCCAGGGCCGCGGTCAGCACCTGCTCCAGCTCGTTGGCCGGCCACGTGCCGCCCGCCGGCGCCTGCTCCGGACCGCCCCACCCCTGCTGCTGCTCCACCGGGTACTCCATGCGCCGCCGATTCCGCCCTCTGCCGGTCGGCCGCCCACTGCTGCGCCGACGCGCAGAAGTCTAGGGCCCCGGGGCGCTCCTCTTAGGGCTCCTGTTCGGTACGCCGCCCCGGGCTGCCGCGCGGTGCGACGCCCCGGCCTGCCGCGCGGTGCGCCGCCCCGTGCCGGGCCCCTCTCCCCTCCTCGTCCCGGACGTGCCATGATGTGCGCGTCCGACGGCATGCGCCGCGGGCCCCCACAACTCCATACCGGCCGCTCGAACCCGCGCGGGAGAGCCCGGAGTGCCGCACGACGGCACAGCCGGCGCCGAAGGAGCAAGTCCTCCCCGGAATCTCTCAGGCCCCCCTACCGCACGGGTTAGGCACATCTGGAAAGCGGCGCACGGCCCTGTCGCGCGCCCACCCACGGTGCAAGCCGCCATGCTGTGCCCGATGCTGGAAACAGCTGCGGGCCGCTCGGCGGTGAAGCTCTCAGGTTCGACGACAGATGGGGAGACCCACGCCGCCGCATGCCCGCGCGCAGGGGTCGGTCCCCAGCGGGTCCGGTCCGGCGCGTGCACCCCTGAGTGCCCCGACCGAGGAGTTCCTGGCCATGTCGTCCCTCCGCCTGACCGCGCTCGACGCGCTGCACCGCGCCCTCGGCGCGACCATGACCGACTTCGCCGGCTGGGACATGCCGCTGCGCTACGGGAGCGAGCGCGAGGAGCACCTCGCCGTCCGCACCAAGGCCGGTCTGTTCGACCTCTCGCACATGGGCGAGATCACCGTCACCGGCCCGCAGGCCGGCGAGATGCTGGACCACGCGCTGGTCGGCTTCGTCTCCGCGCTGGGCGTGCTGCGCGCCCGCTACACCATGATCTGCGCCGAGGACGGCGGCATCCTGGACGACCTGATCGTCTACCGCCTGCGCGAGGACGCCTTCCTGGTCGTCGCCAACGCCTCCAACGCCCAGCTGGTCCTCGACGAGCTGATCGCCCGCGCCAAGGGCTTCGACGCCGTCGTCACCGACGACCGCGACACCTACGCGCTGATCGCCGTCCAGGGCCCGGAGGCCAC
The DNA here is from genome assembly GCF_000719705.1 of Streptomyces sp. NRRL S-350. Classification (GTDB taxonomy): domain Bacteria; phylum Actinomycetota; class Actinomycetes; order Streptomycetales; family Streptomycetaceae; genus Kitasatospora. The sequence goes on from NZ_JOHO01000043.1 coordinate 55,888, forward strand.
CGCGATCCTCGCCGGGACCACCGACGCCGACCTGCCCGGCCTGAAGTACTACGCGATCCTCCCGGCGCAGGTGGCCGGCCGCGAGGTGCTGCTCGCCCGCACCGGCTACACCGGCGAGGACGGCTTCGAGATCTTCTGCCGGCCGGCCGACGCCGAGGAGATCTGGCAGGCGCTGACCGCCGCCGGCGAGGGCCGCGGCCTGATCCCGTGCGGCCTGTCGTGCCGCGACACGCTGCGCCTGGAGGCGGGCATGCCGCTGTACGGGCACGAGCTGTCCACCGACCTCACCCCGTTCGACGCGGGCCTGGGCCGGGTCGTCCGCTTCGACAAGACCACCAACGACGGCGCCTTCGTCGGCCGCAAGGCGCTGGAGCAGGCCGCCGCGGCGGCGGAGAGCAACCCGCCGAAGGTGCTGGTCGGCCTCGTCTCCGACGGCAAGCGGGTGCCGCGCGCCGAGTACACGGTGGTCTCCGCCGACGGCGCCCCGATCGGCCGGATCACCTCCGGTGCGCCGTCCCCGACGCTGGGGCAGCCGATCGCGATGGCCTACGTCGACGCGGCCCACGCGGCCCCCGGCACCTCCGTCGCGGTGGACGTGCGCGGCAGGCACGAGCCCGTCCGGGTCGTCGCGCTGCCGTTCTACAAGCGCGCCCGCTGAGGTCCACGAGCGCGCCCGCCGGGCCGCCCGCCCCCCCTGTTTTCCCCATACCCGCACGTCGGAGCCGTCCACGTGGCGGCCCGCTTCGCCGTACCCGCTTCCCATCCTGGAGAATGACGCCATGAGCAACCCCCAGCACCTGCAGTACACCGAGGAGCACGAGTGGCTGACCGCCGCCGACGCCGACGGTGTCTCCACGATCGGCATCACCCAGCACGCCGCCGACGCGCTCGGTGACATCGTCTACGTGCAGCTGCCCGAGGTCGGCGCCGCGGTGACCGCGGGCGAGACCTGTGGCGAGCTGGAGTCCACCAAGTCGGTCAGCGACCTGTACTCCCCGGTCACCGGTGAGGTCACCGAGGTCAACCAGGACGTCGTCGACGACAACGGCCTGGTCAACAGCGCCCCGTTCGAGGGCGGCTGGCTGTTCAAGGTGCGCGTCGAGGCCACCGGCAAGCTGCTCAGCGCGGCCGAGTACGACGCCTTCGTCAAGGCCTGACCCGCTCGTGACCGGGCGGGCCGCGCACGCGTCGGCCCGCCCCACCGTCCCTCCCCTCTCCTCCACCGGGAAGACCACACCATGACGGTTCTCAACCAGTCCCTGCACGCCCTCGACCCGGAGATCGCCGCCGCGGTCGACGCCGAGCTGCACCGCCAGCAGACCACCCTGGAGATGATCGCCTCCGAGAACTTCGCCCCGGTGGCGGTCATGGAGGCCCAGGGGTCGGTGCTCACCAACAAGTACGCGGAGGGCTACCCCGGCCGCCGCTACTACGGCGGCTGCGAGCACGTCGACGTGGTCGAGCAGATCGCGATCGACCGCATCAAGGCCCTGTTCGGCGCCGAGCACGCCAACGTCCAGCCGCACTCGGGCGCGCAGGCCAACGCCGCCGCGATGTTCGCGCTGATCCAGCCGGGCGACACCATCCTGGGCCTGAACCTGGCCCACGGCGGTCACCTGACCCACGGCATGAAGATCAACTTCTCCGGCAAGCTCTACAACGTGGTCGCGTACCACGTCGACGAGAAGACCGGCCAGGTCGACATGGCCGAGGTCGAGCGCCTCGCCAAGGAGCACCAGCCGAAGCTGATCATCGCCGGCTGGTCCGCCTACCCGCGGCAGCTGGACTTCGCCGAGTTCCGCCGGGTCGCCGACGAGGTCGGCGCGCTGCTCATGGTGGACATGGCGCACTTCGCCGGCCTGGTGGCCGCCGGGCTGCACCCCAACCCGGTGCCCTACGCGGACGTGGTCACCACCACCACCCACAAGACCCTGGGCGGCCCGCGCGGCGGCGTCATCCTGTCCAAGGCCGAGTACGCCAAGAAGATCAACTCGGCGGTCTTCCCCGGCCAGCAGGGCGGCCCGCTGGAGCACGTGATCGCGGGCAAGGCCGTCGCCTTCAAGGTCGCCGCGTCCGAGGAGTTCAAGGACCGCCAGCAGCGCACCCTGGACGGCGCCCGCATCCTCGCCGAGCGCCTGCTGCGGGCCGACGTCGCCGAGGCCGGCGCGTCCGTGCTCTCCGGCGGCACCGACGTGCACCTGGTCCTGGTCGACCTGCGCAACAGCCGGCTCGACGGCCAGCAGGCCGAGGACCGCCTCCACGAGGTCGGCATCACGGTCAACCGCAACGCGATCCCGAACGACCCGCGCCCGCCGATGGTCACCTCGGGCCTGCGCATCGGCACCCCGGCCCTGGCCACCCGCGGCTTCCAGGCCGAGGACTTCCGCGAGGTCGCCGACATCATCGCCGAGGCGCTCAAGCCCGCCTTCGACGAGGGCGTCGCCGCCGCGCTGAAGGCCCGCGTCACCGCGCTGGCCGAGAAGTACCCGCTGTACCCGACCCTGGCCAACCAGGAGTAGGTCCGCACCGGCCGGTCCTGGGCGACCGGCCACAGGTGACCGGCCTCACCCCTCCGGCGCACCTGGGACCCCGGGGCACCGCGCACACTGGACAGTGCGCGCGGTGCCCCGTCCCATGTCGGCCGCACGCCGGCCGGCACCGCCCCGGCCCGCCCCGCCCGCCCTTGCCAAGCCCTGCCC
>NZ_JOHO01000044.1 GCF_000719705.1 Streptomyces sp. NRRL S-350
CATGGTCACCGGCGCCGGCCTCGCCTACGGCTACGACGCCGCCTTCCAGACCGGCCCCGTCATGCCGCTGGACCTCGTCCTCGGCGCCGTCGGCGGCGCGGCGGGGCCGCGCGGGCGTTCCGCCGACAGCGGCCCGTACGCCCCGAAGCACGCCAAGCCGGTGGAGCTGCCGATGCCCGGCCGACTGCCCCCGCGCGAGTACGTCGAGGACCACCCGAGCGTCGCCAAGGTGACCACGGAGTTGGCGCGCGTGCCCCCCAAGGTCTTCAACAAGGTCTGGGCCTACCTGAAGGCGGTCCCGGGCGGCGGGATCAGCATCGGCCCCAGGCCCGTCACGGAGCTTCCGGGGGGTTTCGACCTCGCGGGCGTCAGACCGGTGGGAGGAAGCGTGCCCGCGGACCACGTGCCCGGAATGTACCGGCCGGACCAGCGCAGGCTCCTCGTCAATTCGAGTGCCGACGAACGCAGCAGCGTCGCCGTCCACGAGTTCGGTCACGCGGTCGACGAGGCCTACGGATTCAAGAGCCGTCAGCCGGAGTGGCAGCATGTGCAACAGCAGGTCCTGGACCGGATCGGCGGCAATCCGCAGCTGGACGGGTACATCCGCCAGCCGCACGAGTTCTTCGCCGAGGCGTTCAATTACTGGACCGCCAAGAAGCTGACGAAGTTCACGTTCGGCGACCGCGAGGCCGCGAAGATACTGAAGGAGTACTTTGAGCGAGCATTCTGAGAGCTACGAGGTCACCGGCAACCCGATGCTCGACGCCGACGGCGTCACCATCTGGCAGCGGTACGGCGGGAAGGCCCCGGAGGGGTACTTCTACGACGGGTGGCACAAGATCGAACCGGGGGATCCCCGCTACGACGAACTGCTTCCGCAGGCGCGCCGGAATCCGCGCGATGCGGATGACGGCGACGACCTCGACGACGACCTGGACGACCTCGACGACCTGGACGACGAGGAGGGGGAGAGCACGGTGCACCCCGAGACCATGGCCATGCTGATGGACATGCAGCGGAGGACGCGGGAGCGGGACCAGGGCCGGTAGTGCCGCCACGATCCCGACCGACACCATCCCGACGACCCCCGAGCCGGCCCGGCTCGGGGGTCGGGTCGTCGGCGGGAGCATTGACAGGAGGGGTGACGCGGCTGAATGCTAAGCAAGCGCTTAGTCAATGCCCGTCGACTCCAGGAGCCGCCCGATGGCCGACACCCCCGCCGACCCGCCCGGCCTGGACCTGGGCCGGCTCCGCACCTACCTGGAGCGCGAGCTGCCCGGGACCGTCCGGGGGCCGCTGCGAGCGGACCTCATCGAAGGAGGCCGGTCGAACCTGACGTACCTGCTCTCCGAGGGCTCCTCCCGCTGGGTGCTGCGGCGCCCGCCGCTCGGGCACGTGCTGGCGACCGCCCACGACATGGGCCGCGAGTACCGGGTGATGTCGGCCCTGCGCGGCACCGGCGTGCCCGTTCCCCGGATGCTGGTGATCGACCACGGCGAGGACGTCCTCGGCGCGCCCTGGTACCTCATGGAGTACGTCGCGGGCACCGCGCACCGGGACGCCGACGCCCTCGCCGCCATCGGCGAGGAGCGGGTGAGCGCACTCGGGCGCCGGCTGGTCGACACCCTGGCCGCCCTGCACCGGATCGACCCCGCCGCCGTCGGCCTGGAGGACTTCGGGCGGCCCGAGGGCTACCTGGAGCGCCAGCTGCGCCGCTGGTCCAAGCAGCTCGCCGCCTCCCGCAGCCGGGACCTGCCCGAACTCGACCGGCTGCACGCCGTGCTCGCCGCGCGGCTGCCCGTCTCACCCGCGCCCGCCCTCGTGCACGGCGACTACCGGCTGGACAACGTGCTGGTCGACGAGGAGGACGGCATCGCCGCCGTCCTCGACTGGGAGATGTCCACCCTGGGCGACCCGCTCACCGACATCGGCCTGCTGGTGATGTACACCGAGCTCGCCGGCGTCGGCGGCGGCATCGTCCCGTCCGCCATGACCGCCCCCGGCTTCCCCGGGCCCGACGAGATCGTCTCCCGGTACGCCGGGGCGACCGGCCGGGAGGCCGACGACCTGGACTGGTACGTGGCCTTCGCGTCCTTCAAGCTCGCGGCCGTCGCCGAGGGCATCCACTTCCGCTTCCGGCAGGGCCGCACCCTCGGCGCGGGCTTCGAGCGCGCGGGCGAGATGGCCCCGGTCCTCGCCCGGCACGGCCTGAGCACCCTCAAGGAGAACTGACCGATGGACTTCGCGTACGACGCCCGGACCGACGAACTCCGCGAACGGCTGCTCGCCTTCATGGACGAGCACGTGCACCCCGCCGAGCCCGTCCTGGCCGACCAGCTCGCCGACCCGGCCCGCGCGCACTGGGCGGTCCCGCCGGTCGTCGCGGACCTGCAGGCCGAGGCCCGGAAGCAGGGGCTCTGGAACCTCTTCATGCCGGGTGAGCACGGCGCCGGCCTCACCAACCTGCAGTACGCCCCGCTCGCCGAGATCACCGGCCGCAGCCCGCAGTTGGCCCCGCCCGCGCTCAACTGCGCGGCCCCCGACACCGGCAACATGGAGCTGCTGGCCCAGTTCGGCAGCCCCGAGCAGCGCGAGCGGTGGCTGCGCCCCCTCCTCGACGCCGAGATCCGCTCCGCGTTCGCGATGACCGAGCCCGAGGTGGCCTCCTCGGACGCCACCAACATCGCCACCCGGATCGAGCGGGACGGCGACGAGTACGTGATCAACGGCCGCAAGTGGTACATCACCGGGGCGATGAACCCGGACTGCAAGCTCCTCATCGTGATGGGCAAGACCGATCCCGGCGCCGAACCGCACCGCCAGCAGAGCATGGTGCTCGTCCCGCGCGACACCCCCGGCGTCACCGTCAAGCGCGGCATGACGGTCTTCGGCTACGACGACGCCGACCACGGCGGCCACGCCGAGGTGCTGTTCGAAGACGTCCGCGTGCCGGTCTCCCACCTGATCGGCGAGGAGGGCACGGGCTTCGCCATCGCCCAGGCCCGGCTCGGCCCGGGCCGGATCCACCACTGCATGCGCGCGATCGGCATCGCCGAGCGGGCGCTGGAGCTGATGTGCCGACGGGCGGGCGAGCGGGTCGCCTTCGGCAGGCCGCTCGCCGAGCAGGGGGTGGTCCAGGACTGGATCGCCGAGTCCCGCGTCCGGATCGAGCAGTTGCGGCTGCTGGTGCTGAAGACCGCCTGGCTGATGGACACCGTCGGCAACCGGGGCGCGCACACCGAGATCCAGGCGATCAAGATCGCCACCCCGCGCACCGTCGAATGGATCCTGGACAAGGCCGTCCAGGCGCACGGCGCCGCCGGCGTCAGCCAGGACACGCCGCTGGCCCAGCTCTGGGCCGGCAACCGCACCCTGCGGCTGGCCGACGGCCCCGACGAGGTGCACAAGCGCTCGCTGGCCCGGCGGGAGCTGAAGCGGTACCGCTAGGAGGCGGCCGGACCCGCCCTGGCTCCCGGGGCCCGCGCCGACGGGTCGCCAGGGCGGTCGGACCGGTACCGCCGGATGGCCCCTAGGGGTGTCATACCCGGGTACTCAGGGCCTGGTTGGCTCCCTGGTATGACGGCTTCGGGCCGCCCCCGCCCGTAGTGTCCTGCGTGTTCGATCGACCGGATCGACCTGCGCGAGGAGAGACGACATGGGCAGTGGGGGACGGGCTTTGGCGGCGGTCCTGCTGGCGGCGACGGCGGTGCTGGGCACGGCCGTCGCGCCGGGAGCGGTCGCGGCGGACGGCGGGGGCGCCGGGCAGCGGGCGCGGGCGTGGCTGCCGGAGCCCACCGGGCCGTACCCGATCGGGACGACCGCACTGCACCTGACCGACGACGCCCGCGAGGACCCGTGGCAGCCCGGGCGCCGGCGCGAGCTGATGATCAGCCTCTGGTACCCGACCTCCCGCCCGGCCGGCCCGGGCGACCGTGCACCGTACATGGAGCCCGCCGCCGGGGCGCACTTCGGCAGCGCCGAAGGCCTCGCCAGGATCAACTACGGTACCGAGCCGGGCAGTACCGACTGGTCCGGCATCCGCACCCACGCCCGCCAGGACGCCCCGGCGCTGCCCGGCGGCCGGCGCCCGGTGGTGCTGTACTCGCCGGGCCTCGGCGACCCCCGGACCTGGGGGACGGCGCTCGTCGAGGACCTCGCCTCGCGCGGCTACGTCGTGGTCACCGTCGACCACACCTACGAGGCCTCCGAAGTCACCTTCCCGGACGGGGGATTGGCTCCCTCGGTGTTTCCCGGCATGCTCGGCCAGCCGGACCTGGACATCGGTGCCGTGCTGCGCAAGGCCCTCGGCACCCGCGTCGACGACACCCGCTTCGTGCTGGACCAGCTCGCCGGGCTGGCCGGACGGCCGGGCCTGCCGGCCGGCCTGGCCGGGGTGCTCGACCTCGACCGGATCGGCATGGTCGGCCAGTCGGCGGGCGGCTTCACGGCGCTCCAGACCATGCACGACGATCCGCGGATCGCCGCCGGGATCAACCTGGACGGCCAACTGCACTTCCCCGGCCCGGACGGCCACACCGGCGTGTTCCTGCCCAGTGTCGCCGAGGACGGCCTGGACCGGCCCTTCCTGCTGATGGGCACCGGGAGCGAGGACTCCGGGGCGTACAGCCGGCAGCCCGGCTGGAACGCGCTGTGGCAGCACAGCACCGGCTGGCACGCCGACCTGACCCTCACCGGCTCCCGCCACGGCTCGTACACCGACGCGCAGTCCCTGCTGCCCCAGCTCGCCCGGCAGGGCGTGCTCGACGCGGAGCAACTGCGCGGGGACGTCGGCGACATCCGCCCCGGCCGCGCGGAGCTCGCCACCCGCTCGTACGTCGCCTCGTTCTTCGACCGCTGGCTGCGCGGGCACGACGACCGGCTGCTGGACGGGCCCTCGCCGCGCTTCCCGGAAATGGCCTACGAAGGTTAGTGCGCCGGGCGGCGCCGGGTGGAGTCCCGGCGCCGCCCGTTCTTCGGCCGCAGCCGAGGTCAGCGGGGCCGAAGAGTCGGTGAGCCGCCGTCAGGAACAACGATTCGCACGGCCCGGACGGCGGATTACCGGAACAGAATTCGGGTCCGTATTCAGTGAATGGCTACGCGCGTTGATCCCATGTCATCGACGCGGCTTGACCTGCTTGGACCCGCTCCTTAATCAGTCCTTACCCTTCGCCGTTGACCGCTGTTCATCAGCTCTGCTTTCCTTCATGCCCAGCAGGTGGAAACAGCCGACGAGCAGTCAATTCCGGGTGTGCGGAAGAATTCCGTCCGGAGTCGACCGCCGTCGGAATTCCCCACCGGCCCTTCCCCCACAAAGGGATCGTCCGCGGCCCCCAAGAACCGCAGGGCGATCGGCAGAAGAGAGGGCACCCTCACCCATGGGTCACTCCCGCAGGATCCGACGCGCGAAGTACGCGGCGCTCACCGGAATAGCGTCGCTCGCGCTCGCCGCCGCCGGCCTGGCCGGCGCCGCCGGCCCGGCCTCCGCACAGGACATCTCCAGCTCGCAGGGCAGCTCCGGCAGCGAGTTCAACCCCTGGAGCCCGCAGAACGGGCACCCGTACCGGCACGGCGCCGTACCGGGCATGTCCCAGCACGAGAACTACAAGAAGTGGCTCGCCGCCCACAACCAGGCCGCGGCCACCGGCCAGCAGACGCTGTCCTACGGCGGCGGCGTCGACGGCATCGGCGTGCAGAGCGGCCACTCCAAGGTCTACCTGGTGTTCTACGGCAACCAGTGGGGCTCGCAGACCACCGACGCCAACGGCAACGCGAAGTTCTCGGGCGACTCGGCCGGGGCGGCCGGCGCCACCCAGCAGATGTTCAAGGGCATCGGCACCAACGGCGAGACCTGGTCGGCGGACCTGACCCAGTGGTGCGACGGCCCCGCCGTCGCCACCGGGGCCGTCAGCTGCCCGTCCAACGCCAACTTCGTCCCGTACCAGAGCGGCGGCGTCCTGTCCGGCGTCTGGTACGACAACGCGGCCGCCTCGCCGAGCCAGGCCACGGGCAACCAGCTCGCCCAGGAAGCGGTCAAGGCCGCCGGCCACTTCGGCAACACCACGGCCGCCGCCAACCGGGACGCGTACTACATCATCCTGTCCCCGCACGGCACCAACCCGGACGACTACCAGAACCCCAGCACCGGGTACTGCGCCTGGCACGACTGGAACGGGGACACCACCCTCACCGGCGGTGCGGCGAACTCGCCCTACGGCGACATCGCGTTCTCCAACCAGCCGTACAACATCGACGCGGGCTCCAACTGCGGTGTCGGCTTCGTCAACTCGCCCGGCACGCTCGACGGTTGGACGATGACCCTCGGCCACGAGTGGCACGAGATGATGTCCGACCAGAACCCGGCCGGCGGCTGGACCAACCACGTCTCGGGCAGCAGCTACAACGGCCAGGAGAACTCCGACGAGTGCGCCTGGATCCAGCCCGGCAGCACCGGCGGCGCCGCCAACGTCTCCTTCGGCACCTTCGGCTCCTACGCCGAGCAGGCCAGCTGGTCCAACGACACCAACTCCTGCGCGATCTCGCACGCCATCCTGACCCACGGCAACACGGTCACCGTCACGAACCCGGGCAACCAGAACGGCACCGTCGGCACCGCGGCGAGCCTGCAGATCCACGCCACCGACTCCGCCTCCGGCCAGACGCTCAGCTACTCGGCCACCGGCCTGCCGGCCGGCCTGGCGATCAACGCCTCGACCGGCCTGATCTCCGGCACCCCGACCGCCGCCGGCACCTCCGGCGTCACCGTCACCGTGACCGACACCACCGGCGCCACCGGCAGCACCAGCTTCAGCTGGACCGAGTCCACCAGCGGTGGCGGCGGCAACACCGTCACCAACGGCGGCTTCGAGAACGGCAACCTGACCGGCTGGACCGCCGCCGGTTCCACCTCGGCCACCTCCGCCGCCGCCCACAGCGGCAGCTACGGCGCCATGGTCGGCTCCACCAGCCCGACCGGGGACTCCTCGCTCGCCCAGACCTTCACCGCGCCGACCGGCTCCAGCAAGGTGTCCTTCTGGTACAGCAACACCTGCGACGACACCGTCACCTACGACTGGGCCACCGCCACCCTGAAGGACAACACCACCGGCACGACCACCACGGTCCTCGCCAAGACCTGCACCACCACCGGCACCTGGACCAACAAGACGGCCACCGTCACCCCGGGCCACTCCTACACCCTCACCCTGAGCAACCACGACGACAACTACGCGGGTGACCCGACCTACACCTACTACGACGACGTGACCGTCTCCTGACGATCACCGCGCCGAACGCACCGGGGTGGGCCCAACGGCCCGCCCCGGTGCCGTTTTCCGTCCGCCCGGCCGGGGCGCCCGCGGCCGCCAGCCCGCGGCCGCCGGCCCGCGGTCGCCCTCCGCGGGATCCGAACCGGCCGCCGGTGCGTCGAACCGGAACCGCTCGCACCTCGGCAGAAGGAACCAACGTGAACCCGAGAACACCCGCCGCCCTGACTCTGGCCGCCGCCCTGCTCACCCTCGCCGGGTGCGCCTCCTCCGGCGGGACGAGCCCGTCGGCCGCCGCGACCACCACCCCGGCCGCCACCGCACCGGCGGCGGTCACGGTGGACGAACACGCCGACCACACCACCGTGAAGGCGGCCGTCGGCACGACCGTCACGCTCGCGCTGCACAGCACCTACTGGACGGCCGCGACCAGTTCCGCCCCCGACGTGGTCGCCCCCGGCGGCGCGCCCACGACCGCCGCGTCCCCCTCCTGCCGCCCCGGCGGCGGCTGCGGCACCGTGACCACCGCCTTCACCGCCCGCACCCCCGGCACCGCCCACCTCACCGCCACCCGCACCGCCTGCGGCGAAGCCCTCAACTGCCCGCCCGAGCAGCGCACCTACGACGTCACCGTGGAGGTCAGCGGCTGAGGCGCGGGATGCCTGGCGGAACTCCGCGCCCGGGTCGGCGCCGTCGGTGGCGGGCGCCTGCCCGGCGATCGCCCAGAGCGTCCCCGCCGGGCGGCCGGGCGGCCGGGCCACGGCCGCGGGCGGCCTCGCGGGCGTGACTCACCGCGGGGGCTTGGCGTCGGCCTCCGCCTCGGCCCTGGCGACCCAGTCGGGCAGTGGCTCGAGGCAGGCCGTCCAGTCCTGCGGGACGTCGGCGAGGCCGGTGCGGGCGGCGACGACGCCGCCGGTGATGGCGCAGGTGGTGTCGACGTCGCCCAGGCCCTCGGCGGTGGTCCACAGGGCGTCGGTCAGGCTGTCCAGGTGGTGGGCGGCGGACCACAGGGCGAAGGGGACGGTGTCGCTCGCCCGGATCCGCCGGCCGTTGCCCAGGAGGTCGGCGGCCCGCCAGGCCTCGGTGCGGGGGGACACCTCGACGGCCCGGCCCAGCCCGTCGCGGACCGCGCCGGCCGGGGTGCGGTCGGCGACCTCGGCCAGCAGCTCCGGGCCGGCGGGGGCGCCCCCGGAACGGGCGCGGGCGGCGAGGGCCGCGGCCAGGGCGACGGCGACCGCCCCGGCGATGCCCTCGGGGTGGGCGTGCGTCACCTCGGCGGACAGCGCCGCCTGCTCGGCCGCCTCGTCCAGGTCCGCGTGGAACCAGGCGCCCAGCGGGGCCACCCGCATCGCCGCGCCGTTGCCGAGGCTGCCCTGGCCGTCGAAGAGTCCGCGGGCCGCGGCGCGCCAACTCGCCGGATCCCGGGCGAGTTCAGGCAGCAGCAGGTGCATGCCGTGGCCGTAGCCGCGGCCCGAGTCGGCCCGGTAGGTGGCGCCGAAGGCCTGGGCGAGTCGCTCCTGGTGGACGGAGTCGAAGGCGGTCAGGACGCCGAACACCGACAGTGCCATCGCGGTGTCGTCGGTCCACTGCCAGGGGCCTTCCTCCGGCGCCCGTCGGGCCCGGATCTGCTCGAACGCGTCGCGGGGCGACCGGAAGAGGGGGAACCAGCGCTCCCCGAATCCGTCCCCGAGGGCCAGGCCCTCCAGCGAGTCGCGAGCGGCGGAGAAGGATGTCATCCCCGCATCCTGGCAGGGTGTCGGTCCGGTCGCAGCCGTATTCCGGGCCACGGCAGGACCGGCTCGGACCGGCAGCCGCGTCAGTCGCCCAGGACGGCGATCCGACCGGTGCTCAGCCCGTCGGCGACCCGCTGGACGGCGTCCGCGGCGCCGGCCAGCGGCACCCGGGCGCTCACCAGCGGGCGGACGGTGCCCTGCTCGGCGAGCTTCGCCAGCTCGTCGTGCGCGACCCGGACGGCCCGCGGGTCGTGGGTGTTGTACAGGCCCCAGTGCAGGCCGAGGATCGAGTAGTTCTTCACCAGCGCGTGGTTGAGGGCCGGCGCCGGGATCTGCCCGGCGGCGAAGCCGACCACCACGATCCGGCCCTCGAAGGCGACGCACTTGGTGGAGCCGGTGTACGCGGCGCCGCCGACCGGGTCGAAGACCACGTCCGCGCCGCGCCCCTCGGTGGCCTCCTTGACGGCGGCGACGAAGTCCTGCGCCGTACGGTCCACCACCACCTCGGCGCCGAGCGCCCGGGCGGCCTGCGCCTTCGCCGCGCCGCCGACCACCGCGACCACCCGGGCCCCGGCGGCCCGGCCGAGCTGGACGGCCGCACTGCCGACCCCGCCGGCCGCCGCGTGCACCAGCAGGGTCTCGCCGGCCCGCAGCCGGGCCCGCCGGTGCAGCGCGAACCAGGCGGTCTGGTAGCCGATGTGCAGCGCGGCCGCCTCGGCGTCGTCCAGCGCCTCGGGTGCCGGGAACGCGGCCGCGGCGTCCAGCAGCGCGTACTCGGCGAAGGCGCCGTGCGGCAGCACCGGGGTGCCGATCAGCCGCTCGCCCCGCCGGGGCCCGTCGGCCACCTCGCCGCACAGCTCCACGCCGGGGGTGAACGGCAGCGGCGGGCGCACCTGGTACTGCCCGCGGACCATCAGTGCGTCCGGGAAGTTGACGGCGCCGGCCCGCACCCGGACCAGCAGCTGCCCCGGGCCGGGCACCGGCCGCGCGACGCCTTCGGCGAGCCGCATCACCTCGGCGGGCTCGCCGAGCCCGCCCACCTGCCAGGCCCTCACAGTGCCCCGCTCCTCTCCAGCCCCTGCTGGAGCCGGTTCACCCCGGCGATCCAGCGGTCCGGCTCGGTGGCGCGGACCCGGTAGTACTCGGCGACCTCGGCGTGCGGCAGGATCAGGAAGCGGTCCTCGCGCAGCCCGGCCAGGGCGGCCTCGGCGACGTCGTCCGGCTCCAGGGCGGTCGGCGCGAGCAGCGCCTCCCCGACCGCGCCGGTCGAGGCGAGCATGTCGGTGCGCACGCCCTGCGGGCAGAGCGCGTGGACCCGGACGCCCCGGTGCCGGTACGTCGCGGAAAGCCACTCGGCGAAGGCGAGCGCGCCGTGCTTGCTGACGGCGTACGGGGCCGAGCCGAGCATCGTGAGCAGCCCGGCGGCGGAGACCGTGGACAGGAAGCGGCCCTCGCCGCGCTCCAGCCAGCGGGGGAGCAGCAGTTCGGCGGCGCGCACGTGCGCGAGCACGTTGACCTCCCAGGCGCTCGCCCAGGCGGCGGCCGGCGCGTCGGCCCCGCCGACGGGGGCGACGCCCGCGTTGGCGCACCACACGTCGATCTCGCCGAGCTCCGCGCGGGCCCGGCCGACCAGTGCGGCGAGGCCGGTGGCGGAGGCGGCGTCCCCGGGCAGGGCGGTGCCGCCGCAGTCCTGGGCGACGGCCCGGGCGGCCTCGGCGTCGAGGTCGTTGACGACCACCCGCGCCCCGTTCGCCGCGAAGGCCCGTGCCAGCGCGGCCCCGATGCCCCGGCCGGCGCCGGTGACGACGACGCCCCGGTCGGCGAACTCCGTTGTCACATCCCACCGCCGAGGGTGACGCCGCCGTCGATGACCAGGGTCTGGCCGGTGATCCAGCCGGCGTCGGGGGAGAGGAGGAAGGCGACCGCGCCCGCGATGTCCTCGGGGATGCCGAGTCGGCCGAGGGGGTAGGCGGCGGCGACCTTCTCCTCGCGGCCCTCGTAGAGGGCTTCGGCGAACTTGGTCTTGACGACCGCGGGGGCGACGGCGTTGACCCGGATGCCCTGCGGGCCCAGCTCGGCACCGAGTTCGACGGTGAGCCGGATCAGCGCGGCCTTGCTCACGCCGTACATGCCGATCCCGGCGGAGGCCCGTATCCCGGCGATCGAGGCGACGTTGACGACGGAGCCGCCGTGCTCGCCCATCCACGCGGCGTGGGCTCGGCGGGTCCAGGCCAGCGGGCCGAGCACGTTGACGGCCAGGATCTTGGCGGCGGCGTCCTCGTCGGTGCCCAGGACCGGCCCGTACACCGGGTTGATGCCGGTGTTGTTGACCAGGTGGTCGAGCCGGCCGAAGGCCTCCAGGGTGCGGGCGATCGCCTCGTCCTGGTGGGCCGGGTCGTCGGCCTTGCCCGCGACGGCGATGGCGTTCTCGGGGCCGCCGAGGTCCCGGACGGCCTCGGCGAGCGGTTCGGGGTTGCGGGCGGTGAGGCAGACCTTGGCGCCGCGGTCGACCAGTTCCCGCGCGATGCCGAGGCCGATGCCCCGGCTGGATCCGGTGACGACGGCCACCCGGCCCTTGAAGGAGTGCACCACGGAGCGTCCTGCCTTTCGTGCGAGGGTCGGGCTGTCACCGCTGACTAAGCGCTTGCTCAGCATGCTGTCGGTGCGGGAGCCTGTCAACAGCCCGCCGGGCGGACAACGGGAAAGCCTGTGCGAGTTCTCTGGGAGGATGACGCCATGACCAGCACCCCGATCGCCGACCTCTGGCCGAACCTGCCCGGCGCCGACACCCGCCCCGAGGCGGCGTACCGGCTCCTCCAGGCCGCCGTCGAGTCGTTCGCGGAGCGCGGCTTCCACGCCACCACCACCCGGGACATCGCCACCGCCGCCGGAATGAGCCCGGCCGCGCTGTACATCCACTACCAGTCGAAGGCCGCGCTGCTGGCCGAGATCAGCCAGGCCGGGCACGCCGCCACACTGGCGCTGGTCCGGGAGGCGGTGGCCGGCGGGGGCGCCCCGGCGGAGCGGATGAGACGGCTGGTCGAGCAGTTCACCGCCTGGCACGCCCGGGCCCGCACGGTGGGCCGCGTGGTCAACTACGAGCTGCACGCGCTGCCCGAGGACGCCTACGCGGTGGTCGCGGCGCTGCGGCTGGACATCGAACGCGAGGTCAGCGCGCTGATCGAGGAGGGCGCCACGGCCGGGGAGTTCCAGGTCTCCGAGGTGCGGACGGCGGCCCGCGCGGTCACCTCCCTGGGCATCGACGTCTCCCGCTGGTACACCGACCGCTCGACCGAGACCCCGGAGGAACTAGGGCGCCGGTACGGCGAGTTGGTGCTGCGGATGCTCGGCGCCCGGGTCTGAGCCGGGGCCTCCCTCCCCCCGGCTGGGGCGGGGTGCGACCTGCGCGTCCGGCGGTGCGGTTCGCGGATACGTCCGACGTGTACCCCGTATCCTCAGGAGTTCCCGCCGCCGTAGAAGGCGTCCGGCGCCGGCTGGGGCATGCCGTCGAGCAGGCTGTCGAGGCCGGCCAGCATCTCGCGCTCGTCGTCGAACTCGGCCAGCCGGGGCACCAGGGCGCGCAGCCGCGGGTACTCCGCGGCGGGCAGCCGGTGCAGGCCCAGCCGCAGCACCGGGTCGGGCTCCTCCGGGTTGTCGACCACCTGGCGCTTGTCCACCAGCAGGCAGCCGAGGTTCCAGGCGACGAAGGTGCGGTAGACGGTCAGCGCGGTGGCGTCGTCGAAGCCGGCCCGGCCGAGCACCGCGAGGATGTGCTCGGTGAGTCGGAGCACCGGCACCGGGCGGCGGGCCATCGGGACGCTCAGCGGCCGGGTCGCGACCAACGGCAGGATCTCGGGGTGGGCGTGCGCGGCGACGGCGAAGGCCCGGGCGATCCGGCGAAGTTCCAGGCGCCAGCCGGGCTCGGGGGAGCCGCTCGCGGCGTTCGTCCGCAGCCAGTCGTTGATCTCGGTGAAGTACGCCTCGATCAGGCCGTCGAGCAGGGCCTCCTTGCCCGGGGTGTAGCGGTACAGGGCCATCGACTCGACGCCGAGTTCGGCAGCCAGCCTGCGCATCGTCAGCGCGGCCAGGCCTTCGCGGTCCACCAGCGCCACGGCGGCGCCGAGCACCAGCGGGCGGCTCAGGCGCCCCCGCTTCTCGGGGCCGTCCCGGTCAACCATGTCCGCGCTCCTCCGGTTCGGTGCCGTGGTCGCCGGCCGGGCTCGTGCTCGGGCCCGGTCCGGCCGGGCGGATCCGCAGGTCCCGCTGGGGGTGGGGGCTGCGGCGGATGTCACTCAGCGGATACAGGACCAGGATACAAGGTACGGATCCGGTGTCACCGGACGAGCTGCACAGGACCGGGCTGACCTGCGATCCCACTGGTCAGCCGAGCAGGAGCCGGACGGCGAGCCCGGCGACCAGGGTGGAGGAGCCGAGTGCGGTGAGTAGTCGCCCCTGCGGGCCGGTCAGCGCCCGGCCCAGCAGTGCGCCGCCCGCGGCGAGCAGCAACTGCCAGCTCGCGGAGGCGACGAGGACGGCGACGGCGAAGGCTGCCGCGGCGGGCACGGCCGGGGCGAGGCCGCCGGCCGCCGCGGCCCGGCCGCCGGTGCCGAGGACCAGGGCGGCGAAGTAGAGCACGGTCAGCGGGTTCAGCAGGGTGATCCCGAGCAGGGTGAGGAACGCCCGGGCCGGGCCGGGCGGTGCCTGTTCCGGTGCCGCGGCGGCCCCGGAGCGGCTGCGGAGCGCGGTGTGGGCCGTCCGCGCGGCCAGGGCCAGCAGCACCAGGGCGGACACGACCCGCAACGGTCCGGCGGCCGGTTCGAGCAGCGGCGCGAGGCCGGAGCCGCCGACCGCCGCGAGCAGCGCGTACAGCCCGTCCGCCGTGGCCACGCCGAGCGCGGCGCAGGCGCCGGTGCCCAGCGAGGTCCGGGCGGTGAGCGTGACGAGGTAGGCCCCGACGGCCCCGACCGGGACGGCGACGCCGAACCCGGCCAGCAGCCCCGCGACCAGCGCGGCCCTCACGCGCGGGCGGTGTCGGGCCTCCGGGGGCGGCCGGGCTGCTGTCGGACCGCGACCGGGCGGGCGGCGGGGGTCGCGGGCAGCGGGCGGGCCGGGGAGTGGGTCATGGACCGATCCTGGCGGGCCGGGAGGGGGTGGGCAACCGGTTTACGGGGGGCGCCGGGTAGCGTGGGGCCGTCCCGCGAGCCCTGCCCGAGGAGAGCCGATGACCAGTCAGACCGACCCGGTGCGTGTGATGTTGGCGGAGGCCTGGACCTCCTGGGCGGAGCGCGGCGCGGCCCTGAGCGCCGAGGACTGGGACCGGCCGACCCGGCTGCCCGAGTGGACCGTGCGGGCGCTGTACGCGCACGTTGCGCCGGTGCCGGAGATGTTCACCGGGCTGCGCACGGCCGTCCTCGACGCGCCGGCCGAACTGTCCACCGGCGCCGGGATCCTGCGCGCCTTCAACCGGCCGGGCGGCCTCGCGCACACCGCCGCCGGGCAGATCGCGGACGCCGCGAAGCAGACGGCCGAGGTGACCGATCCGGCCGTGCTGATCGCCCGGTTCGGGGTCGAGGGCCCACAGGCCCTGGCCGCGCTCGACGACCTGCCGCCGGCCACGACGGTGGCACACCCGCTGCTGGGCGCTGTGACGGTCGGCGCGCTCGGCGAGGTGGCGCTGATGGAGGCGACCGTCCACCTGCTCGACCTGGTCGCGGCCGTCGGCGGCCCGCCGCCGCCGACGCGGCACTCGCCGCGACCCGGGCGCTGCTCGCCGAGGTCGCGGACCCGGCGGCCTTCATCGAGGCGGCGACCGGGCGCAGCGCCGAGGCGGTGCTGCCGGTCATCCGCTGACCTGGCGCCGTTCGTCCTGGTCAGTCGTATGATCTACCCCTGACATCGGTACTGGTGGGGGGACGTTCGTGGACTCGGTGTGGAACCTGTGGTGGATCGTGCCCATGGTGCTGTACGGCAGCGGGTGGATCGTCAGGGACGCCCGGCAGGCGCTGAAGGTGCGGCACGAGCGCAAGATGGAGCTGCTCGCCGCCACCGAGCGCCGGCACGCCGCGCTGGAGGCGGCCGGCCGGCCGCCCGAGCCGGTCTGCGGCTGCACCCACCACCTGGCCAAGCGCGACAAGCAGGGCCGCTGCCACGAGGCCGTCGAGGCCCCGACGGCGTGGGACGCCGACCGGCGCCCGCTGCAGTACGAGGCGCGGCCCTGCAACTGCCAGCAGTACATCGGCCCGGAGCCGCTGGGCACGGTCTTCGCCCCGGAGCTGGTCGACCCGCGCTGAGCCTGCGCTGAGCCCGGGCTGAGCCCGGGCCCGGTCCGCGCTGAGCTTGGGCGGGGGACCTGCCGAGCCTGCGCTGAGCCCGTTCCGGATCCGCGCCGGGCCCGGGCCCGGTGGGCGCCGAACCCCGGCGCGGCGCGGGTCGGCCGGCCGACCGGCCGCCGCCGGATGTCATGAGCCTTTCAAAGGTGCGGGTTTGCTGTCACGCTGCTGCTCCCGGCCCGCTCCTCCGAGAGGTTCCGATGAGAAGACTCCTGCATGCCCTGACCGGCGCCGCGCTGTTCGCGACAGCCGGCCTCACGGCGCTCGCCACCCCCAATGTGGCGAGCGCCGCGGACTGCACACCCGCCCAGGTCGTGGCCAACGGCGGTTTCGAGTCCGGCAGTTCGCCGTGGACGGCGCCGAGCGGCGCGATCACCGCCGACGCCGGCCAGAGCGCCCACTCCGGCAGCTCCTTCGCCTGGCTCGACGGCTACGGCTCCACCCACACCGACACGCTCTCGCAGTCCGTCACCCTCCCCGCCGGGTGCGGGACGGCGACGCTCGGCTTCTGGCTGCACGTCGACACCGCCGAGACGACCACCAGCACGGCCTACGACAGAATGAGCGTCAAACTCGGCTCCACCACCCTGGCCACCTACTCCAACCTGGACGCCCAGGCCGGGTACGTGCACAAGACCGTCGACGTCTCCGCCTTCGCCGGCCAGACCGCGACGCTCTCCTTCACCGGCGTGGAGGACTCCAGCCTGCAGACCAGCTTCGTCCTGGACGACGTCACCCTGGACGCCTCCGGCGGCACCACCCCGCCCCAGCCCGGCGACCCGACCCGCACCCCGGCCGCGCCCGCGTACACCGTCGCCCTCACCAGCGACGCCTCCGGCGGCAGTTGGACCGGCCACGAGAGCGTGAACTTCACCAACGCCTCGCCCACCCCGCTGACCGAGGTGTACCTGCGGCTGTGGGACAACGCCCACGGCAGCTGCCCCAGCACCCCGATCACGGTCACCAACGTGACCGGCGGCACGCCCGCCCCGCTCTCGGTGGACTGCACCGCGCTCAAGGTCACCCTGCCGGCACCGCTCGCCCAGGGGCAGAGCGGCACCGTCGGCTTCGACCTCGGCATCACCGTGCCGAGCGGCGCGGACCGCTTCGGCCACGACGGCGCGTACAACTTCCTCGGCAACGCCCTGCCCGTCCTGGCGGTACGGGACGCGGCCGGCTGGCACCTCGCCCCGTACACCAACAACGGTGAGTCCTTCTACTCGGTGGCCGCGGACTTCGCCGTCACCCTGGACCACCCGACCAGCCTGCTGGTGCCCGCGACCGGCACCTCGGTGGACACCCCCGGCGCGGCCGGACGGACCGTCACCAAGGCCACCGCGAGCAAGGTGCGCGACTTCGCCTGGGGCGCCGGGCCGTTCACCCGGATCTCCGGCACCTCGGCGGCCGGCGTGAAGGTCAACGTCTACTCGGTGGCGGGGATCAGCGCGGCGGACTCCAAGTCGATGCTCTCCACCGCGACCTCGGCGGTCGACGCCCACGCCCAGCGCTTCGGCGCCTACCCGTACGGCGAGTTGGACGCGGTGATCGACAACAACTTCTGGTTCGGCGGCATGGAGTACCCCGGCTTCGTCCTCGACCTGGTCAGCACCACGGCGCTCACCCACGAGATCGGCCACCAGTGGTGGTACGGCATCGTGGGCGACGACGAGTACAACGGCCCCTGGCTGGACGAGGCGTTCACCGACTACGCCACCGACCTCGCGCAGGGCAAGACCGGCAACGGCTGCTGGAGCAGCGTCTCCTGGGCCTCGTCGGCGGAGAAGATCACCAACTCGATGGCGTACTGGGACGCCAACTCCTCCCGCTACTCCACGGTCGTCTACGGCTACGGCAAGTGCGCGCTGCACGACCTGCGCCGGGCCATCGGCGACACCGCGATGACCGCACTGCTGCGGAACTACGCACAGGCGCACTGGTACGGCGTCTCCACCACCGCGGAGTTCAAGGCCGCGGCCCAGGCCGCCACCACCGTGGACCTGACCTCCTTCTGGAGCCAGCACCGCATCGACGGCTGACCGCAGACCCGCACCGCACCACACCGCAAGACATCGCACCGCATCGCATAGCACCGCACCGCACCGCGTCGCCCCCGCCTCCGGGCCGGGGGCGACGCCCCTTGACGGGGCGTGCGGCGCGGCGGACGCTGTACGTATACGGCATATATGTCCGCCGTATACGGACAGTCGAAAGCACACGACCCACCGTCGCGAGGCTCCCGGCGCTGACCCGACCGCTGGAGCGATCATGTCGACCAACCACTACGTGGCGCTGCCGGACAGCTCCCGCGTTCCCCTCCGCGGAGCGCGGGCCATCGGACCGGCCGATCCACGAACCCCCCTCACCGTCACCGTCTACCTCCGCCGCGACCCCGACGCGCCCGCGCGGCCGGACGTGTACGAGCTGGCACTGCAGCCGCCCACCCGCCGTACCGCCGCCGGCGACGACGAGTACGCGGCCACCCACCGCTGGCGCGACACCGACCTCAAGGCGGTCGAGACCTTCGCCGCCGAGCACCGGCTCGCCGTCTCCAACGAGAACCCGCTGGCCCGCAGCGTCCAGCTGACCGGCACCACCGAGGACGTCGGGAACGCCTTCCGGGTCACCCTGGCCCGCTACCGCTACCAGGACGCCCACGCCCGGCCCCGGGTCTACCGCGGCCGCGAGGGAGCCGTCCACGTTCCCGACGAACTCGACGGCATCGTCACCGGCGTGTTCGGCCTGGACGACCGGCCGATCGGCGCCGACCTGCTGATCCGCCGCGCGGACGTCACCCTCCCCCTGGCGGCCGAGGGCGTCCCGGCCCTGCCGGCGGGCGTCTTCTTCCCGCACCAGCTGGCGAAACCGTACGCGTACCCCGCCGACCTCGACGGCTCCGGCCAGTGCATCGCCGTGCTCGCGTTCAACGGCGAGTCGTCGCCGGGCCTGCCGTCCGGCGGCTACTCGGCGGACGCGCTGCGCACGTACTTCGACGCGCTGGGCAGGCCCATGCCGGACATCACCGACGTGGTGATCCCGAACGTCGGATCCCCGGGCAACGACCCGGGCCCCGGCGACGCGACCGAGGACCCGCTCGACAGCACCGGCGAGATCATGCTCGACCTCGCGGTGGTCGGCTCCCTCGCCCCCGGGGCGAAGATCGTCGTCTACTTCAGCAAGTTCACCGAGCAGGGCTGGATCGACGTGATCAACCGGATCGCGACCGACACCGTCAACCGGCCCGCGGTGATCTCCTGCAGCTACGGCAACCCGGAGGAGGGAGGCTTCCGTTGGACCCCCTCCGGGGTCGCCCACGTGGACGGGGTCTTCGTCGACGCCGGCACGAAGAACATCAGCATCTGCTGCGCCTCCGGCGACGACGGCTCCCGGGACGACGGCTTCTCCGAGCGTGCCCACGCCGACTTCCCCGCCTCCAGCCCGCACGTGCTCGGCGTCGGTGGCACCCACCTGGTGGTCCAGGGGGGCGAGGTCAGCCGGGAGGTCGTCTGGGACGACGGACCGCGCGCGCGGACCGGTGGCGGCATCAGCAGGATGTTCCCGGTGCCCCCGTACCAGGCCGGAGCCGCCGTCCCGGTCGCCGTGAACGCCCCCCACGTGCACGGCCGGGGCGTGCCGGACGTGTCCGCGGTCGCCTCCCGGAACACCGGCGTGGTCATCCCGAACGTCGGCGGCGGGGGGCTCGACCTGGTCGGCGGGACCAGCGCGGCCGCGCCGATGTGGGCCGCCCTGCTGGCCCGGATCAACCAGGGCCTCGGCGCCCCGGTCGGGTTCCTCAACCCGCTGCTGTACGCGCACTTCGCGGCCGGCGTGCTGCGGGACATCACCGAGGGCAGCAACGGCGCGTACCCCTCCGGGACCGGCTGGGATCCGTGCACCGGCCTCGGCAGCCCCGGCGGCCGGCAACTCCTCGACGGCCTCAAGGCCCTGTGAACCCTCTTCGGTCCGCACCCGTCGGTGCGGGGGCGCCGCCGCGGCCCCGCACCGACGCGTGCCGGCGGGTGCCGGTCAGCCCAGGGCGAGGGCGCGCAGGCGGTCGGCCGCGCCGTTGAAGTAGTCCTGGTCACCGGGGAGGGTGCCGGAGTCCGCGAACTGCCAGAAGGTCTGGTAGCCCCAGCCGTTCGGGAGGGTGCCGACGGTGGAGGCGTAGCGGGCTATCCAGAGCGGGTTGGTGGAGCCGAAGCCGCCGTAGTTGCCGGTGCACTGGGTCCACCAGTTGGTGGTGGTGTAGATGGTGGGGTAGCGGCCGGTGCGGGAGAGGACGGTGTCGCTGAAGGAGCGGATCCAGCTCACCATGGCGCTCTGGCTGAGGCCGTAGCAGGTGGCGCCGTAGGGGTTGTACTCGATGTCGAGGGCGGGCGGCAGGGTCCTGCCGTCGGCGGACCAGCCGCCGCCGTGGCTGACGAAGTAGGCGGCCTGGGTGGCGCCGGAGGAGGTGTTCGGCAGCGCGAAGTGGTACGCGCCGCGGACCAGGCCGGCGTTGTAGGAGCCGTTGTACTGCTGGGCGAAGCTCGGGTTGGTGTAGCCGGTGCCCTCGGTGGCCTTGACGTAGGCGAACCTGGCGCCGTCGGCCGCGACGGAGGACCAGTTGACGTTGCCCTGGTAGCTGGAGACGTCCAGGCCGGGGGTCTGGGTGACGGCGAGGGAGGCGGACGGCGCGGTGCCCCGGCCCTCGTGGGAGGCCACGGTGGAGCCGGCGAAGTCGCGGTCCGGGTGGAAGCCGGGGCGGCCCTCGGCGACGGGTGCGACGGCGTCGGGGGTGGCGGGAGCGGGAACGGCGGGGACCGGCTCGGCGGCGTACGCCGGGGCGGCCACGCCGGCGACCAGGGCGGTCGCGGCGGCGAGCGCGGGCAGGACGGGCAGGGCGGGCAGAAGGCTCAGTCGGCGGTGACCGGCCGATCTG
Organism: Streptomyces sp. NRRL S-350; assembly: GCF_000719705.1. GTDB lineage: Bacteria > Actinomycetota > Actinomycetes > Streptomycetales > Streptomycetaceae > Kitasatospora. The sequence continues at coordinate 20,243 of NZ_JOHO01000044.1, forward strand.
TCGGTTCCGGTGGTACGGGCGGAGCGGGAAGAGCGGTACACGAGCACTCCTCTGGTCCGGTACGGATGGCCCAAATGGCCCAAATCGCTTGGAGCGGCCGGGGGTTGGACCGGCCGTACCGCAGATTAGCCATGTACCCGCCAGTGCCGCCAGGCATCTCGGGGCACAGTGTGAACCGGCGCCCCAGGGGCCGGCCGACCACCACCGGCAACGTGCGTCGTCGGCCCTGCCGATCCGGCGGCGGGGGCGGACCGGGCGCTGTGGCACGATGCCCGCGTGTCGGCCGTCACGGGCGGCACCCAGTACGGAGGAAGGAAACAGCCATGACCGAGACCGCCGTCGACACGCCCCAGCCCGCCGGGGATCCGGTGTTCCGGCCCGCCACGCCCGCCGACGTCCCGGCGCTGGTCGACCTGGTCGAATCCGCCTACCGGGGCGAGTCGAGCCGAGCCGGCTGGACCACCGAGGCCCACCTGCTGGCCGGGCAGCGCACCGACCCGGAGGCCGTCGCCGAGGCCGTCGGCCACCCCGACGGCCTGGTGCTGGTGGCCGAGCGCGACGGCGAGCTGGTGGCCTGCTGCCAGCTGGAACGGCGGGGCGCACGGGCCTACTTCGGCATGTTCTCGGTGCGCCCCGGCCTCCAGGGCGGCGGGGTCGGTCGGGCGGTGCTCGCCGAGGCGGAGCGGCTGGCCGGCGAGGAGTGGGGCGTCGGCGAGATGGAGATGACGGTGATCGAGCAGCGCGCCGAGCTGATCGCCTGGTACGAGCGGCGCGGCTTCCGCCGGACGGGCGTGTACAGCCCGTTCCCCTACGGCGACGAGCGGTTCGGCATCCCGCTGCGGCCGGACCTGCGGTTCGAGCACCTGCTCAAGGAGCTGGGGAAGGAGCCGGGAGCGGGGCCGGCCGGGGAGCGGGGCGAACGGCTCGGGGGCGGACTGAAGGCCTCCTGAAACGGGCCGTCCCCGGGGCTCGGTTCAGCCGCGCTCGACCGGATCCCGGCAGGTGACGCGGCGTCAAGTCGGTGAGTCGGGGCGATGCGGAGATGTCACACCTCGTTCATGATTGGTCTAGGCCAATGTGAGAGGCTGAGGGAGAACGGCCACGTTCCGTCCACAGCCCAGGGGGGCCATTTCCGCATGCCCGTACTCCATGGCACCGCCATGCCCGCACCCGACCGCGGTCCGCGCCGCACACCCGCCGGCGACCCCGCCCCTGACCCCCGCGAGCCCGATCCCCGTCACCTCGGCCTCCGCGAGCCCGGCCCCCGCGAGCCCGGACTCCGGCTGCCCAGCCCACCCGACGACGAGGAGCTCTACTGGTACTTCGGCCCGCAGCGCCGCTGGGTCCTGCTCTGCGCCACCCTCTCCTACGCGGGAGCCACCGCCACCCTCGGCCTGTTCGCCCTCAGCAAGCCGCTGCTCTGGCCGTTCCTCGTGCTCACCGTGCTCAACGCGGCCACCTGGCTGCTCTCGCTCGCCGACGGCCAACGCGCCCGCCGCTTCACCCGCGACTCGCACGACCTGCTGGTCCGCGCCTGGCGGCCCGCCCGCCATCCCGGCGTGGACCTGCTGCTGCCCACCGCCGGCGAACCGCTGGCCGTCCTCGACAACGCCTACCGCCACACCGCCGCCGTCCGCTGGCCCGGCGAGCTCACCGTCCTGGTCCTCGACGACGCCGCCCGCCCCGAGGTCCGCGAACTCGCCGAGTCCTACGGCTTCCAGTACCGCGCCCGCCCCGACCGGGGCCGCTTCAAGAAGGCCGGCAACCTCAACCACGGCCTGGCCGAAGGCACCGGCGAGATCGTCGCCGTCCTCGACGCCGACTTCTGCCCCCGGCCCGACTTCCTGCACCACCTGGTGCCCTACCTCGACAACCCCGGGGTCGGCATCGTGCAGAGCCCGCAGTGCTTCGACACGGACGCCGACATGTCCTGGCTCGAACGCGCCGCAGGAGCCACCCAGGAGATCTTCTACCGCTGGATCCAGCCCTCCCGGGACGCCCAGGACGGCACCGTCTGCTGCGGCACCAACGCGCTCTACCGCCGCGCCGCGCTGGAGCGCAACGGCGGCTTCGCCGAGATCGACCACAGCGAGGACCTCTACACCGGCCTCGCCCTCGCCCGCGCCGGCTGGGCCACCCGCTACGTGCCCGCGCTGGTCGCCAAGGGCATGTCGCCCACCGGCCTGCCCGCCTTCATCAGCCAGCAGTACCGCTGGTGCCTCGGCTCCCTGGCCCTCGTCCGCGACCCGGACTTCCGCCGCGGACCGCTCTCCCGCTCGGCCCGGCTCTGCTTCTGGAACGGCATCCTCGGCTACCTCACCAGCGCGGTGAACGTCTTCGCCGTGCCGCTGCCGGCCCTGATCATGCTGTTCTTCCGCCCCGAAGAGATCGCGCCCTGGCAGGTGCTCCCCTTCCTGCCGCCGATCTGGGTCGCTCTCGTCCTGCTGCCCGCGACGTCCCGCACCCGCTGGCGATTCGAAGTCACCCGGGTCCAACTCCTCGGCGGCCTCTGCCACGTGATCGCCATCGCACACGCGGTGCGCCGCCGCTCCGCCGACTGGGTGCCCACCGGTGCCGTGTCGGGCGGCAGTTCACTCGCCCGCGCCGTCGCCCGGATCGGGGTCGGCTGGCTCGGACTCGTCATCCTCGCAGGCGCCGCCGGGCTCGTCCGGGCCGCGCTGCTGCACGGCTGGCGGCCCTACTGGGCGCTCACCGCACTGCTCGCGCTCACCGCGTACACGACGATCCCGCTGATCCGGTCCCTGTGGCCGCTCCTCGGCGGTGCGACCGGCGGCAAGGGCGCCGCCGTCGGCGAGGTCGCCGCGCCCGCCCGGAGCCGACCGGACCTCGGGTTCGGGCGTGCCGAGGCCGTCGCCGTCACCGCCGTGCTGCTGCTCTGCGGGCTGCTGGCGTCGGGCTGGGCCGACCCGCTGATCCACTGACCGGCAGTCGGTTCCGCGAGCTGAAACGTTCGCCGGACCGCGACGTCGCTCCACCGCTTCACCGCTTCACCGCTGAGTTTCCTTGCGCGTCGCCCCACCCGGCGCGGAATCCGCCCGGCCCACCCCACCGGCCCCGGCGGCCCGACCACCGTTGCCAGCCCTGCAAGGAGCACCGCCGTGTCAACGGCCGTACCACCGTCGTCATCCTCACCGTCCACATCCTCGCCGTCCACGTCCTCACCGTCCACGCCTGCCGTGCCCGCACGCGCCACGGCCACGCCTGCCGTGCCCGCACCCGCCGCGGCCCCCGTCGCCCTGCTGCCCGACGTCGTCCGGGTGGACCGGCGACCGGCCGCCCCGGAGGACGCCGACGCCGGAGAGACCGGGCAAGCCCGCCGACGCACCGCCTTCCGCCCCGACATCGAGGGACTGCGCGGCCTCGCCGTGCTGTCCGTGCTCGCGTTCCACGCCGCCCTGCCCGGCCTGACCGGCGGCTACGTCGGCGTCGACGTCTTCTTCGTCATCTCCGGCTACCTGATCACCGGCCTGCTCCTCGCCCGCCCGCTGGGCCTGTGGGACTTCGCCGCCCGCCGGGCCCGGCGGATCCTGCCCGCCGCCGCCACCGTCCTGGTCGCCACCGCAGTCGCCGGCGGCGCGCTGCTCGACCCGCTGCGCGGCACCGACCTCGCCCGGGACCTGATCGCCGCCGCCGGCCAGTTCGCCAACTGGCGCTTCGTCGGGCGCCAGACCGACTACCTGGCCGCCGAGCGCGACCCCAGTCCGCTGCAGCACTTCTGGTCGCTGGGCGTGGAGAACCAGTTCTACCTGCTCTGGGGCGTCCTGCTGCTCGGCCTCGCCCGCTACCTGCACGGGCGGCGCCGCACCGCCGCCATGACCCTCGCCACCGCGGCCGTCGGCGCCGTCTCGCTCGTGCTGTGCCTGCGCTGGACCCGGACGTCGGCGCCCCTCGCCTACTTCTCCACCGGCAGCCGGCTCTGGGAGTTCGCGGCGGGCGCCTGCGCGGCCCTGGCAGGCGGTGCGCTGGCCTCCCGGGCGCAGCACCGCCCCGTGCTGTGGTCGCTGCGGCTGCTCGGCTGGCTCGGCCTGGCGGCCGTCGTGGCGCCGATCGTCCTGTACGACCGCAACACGCCGTTCCCCGGTTCCGCCGCGCTGCCGCCCGTCCTCGGTGCCGCCGCCGTCCTGCTCGCCGGGCACGGCCCGCTGCGCGGCGTCGACGCCGGCCGCCTGCTCACCGCCCGCCCGCTGCGCGCCGCCGGGCGCCTTTCCTACGCCTGGTACCTCTGGCACTGGCCGGTGCTGACCATCGCCCAGGCCCGGTACGGGGCGCTGCCGTGGACCGCCCTGGCCGCGCTCACCGCGGCCGCCGCGCTGCCCGCCTGGCTCACCCTGCGCCTGGTCGAGCAGCCGCTGCGGTACGGCAGCAGCCCGGCGCCCCGGCGAGGGCTCGCGGTCGGTGCGAGCGCCCTGGTCATCCCGCTGATCGCGGCGCTCGCCCTCGGCGGCGGCACCGTCCGCGCCCTCGGCGGGACCGCCGGCGCCCCGGCCGCCGCACCAGCCGGAGCGCCCGACGGGCCGCGCCTGCTCGCCCCCGGCACCCGGGTGCTCGCCCTGACGCCCTCGCCGGCCCGCGCCCGGGAGGACTTCCCGCCCGGCCAGGGCTGCGAGATCCCGCTCAACGCCGACCGCAGCCCGCGCTGCCTGTTCGGCGCCGAGGACAGCCCCGAGCGGATCGTGCTGCTCGGCGACTCGCACGCCGGACAGTGGATCTCCGCCGCCCTCGCGATGGCCGCGCAGCGGCACTGGGCGCTGGAGGTCCTGGTCAAACCCGGCTGCCCGCTGGTCACCCTGACCGTGCGCAACAACGTGCTCGGCCGCACCTTCGACGAGTGCGACCGCTGGCGGGAGGCCACCCTCGCCCGGCTCGCCTCCGGGCCCCGGCCCCGGCTGGTCCTGATGGCCGGGCTCAACCGCTACGGCAGCCCGGAGGAGCGCACCGGGGGCTGGACCCGCACCCTCGACCGGCTCACCGCGCTCGGCGCCCCGCTCGCCTACCTCGGCGACACCCCGGTGCCGGGCAAGGACGTCCCGACCTGCCTGGCCGCCGCCGACGGGCGCCCGGACGCCTGCTCCTTCCCGCGCGACACCGCGTTCGAACCCGACCCGATGCTGGCCGGCGGGCTCGCTGCCCGGTACGGCGTACGGATCCTCGACCCCGGCCCGTTGCTCTGCCCCGGCTCAGGGCTCTCCTGCCCGGCGGTGCTGGAGGGCGTGGTGCTGTACCGGGACACCGGGCACATCACCGACACGCTGGCGCGGGTGCTCGCGCCTCGCCTGGACCGGGGGCTGCTCGGGGCGGCGGACCCGGCCGGCGGCGGTGCCGGTGGTGGCGGCGGTGCCAGTGCCGGTCCTGGTGCCGGTCCCGGTGCGACCGGTGCCCCGGGTGCTGCTGCCGCTCCGGGCGCCCCGACGGCTCAGCCGTAGACGCTGTGGCAGAGCCGGGCCTGCTCGGAGCCGGCCTGCCAACGCCCGACCCGTTCGGCCTGGTCGCAGATGGTGCCCCCGCCGACGCCCGGCAGCGACACGCCCGACCCCGGACCCGCCGGGGCGGGCGCGCCCGAGGACTGACGGGCCGGGGCGGTGGCGTGCGGGCTGTGGCCGGGCTTCGGCCGCGGAACCGCCGAGGCGTGCTGGGCGTCCGAGGCCCCGGCCCCGGCGTCGGGCGCCGGCGCCTCCGTCGCCGCGTCGCCCGGGCCTCCGGGCCCGCCTGCGGTGCCCGCCGTGCCCGCGGCGCTCGCCGTGCTCCCCGTGGCCGCCTCCGGGACGGGAGCCGGCAGTGGGGAGGGCGCGGGCGTGGCGGGCGGCGGGAGGGCCGGCAGCAGGTGCGACGTCCGGTCCGAGGCGGACGGCGAGGCCTCCGGCAGCGCCGTCACCCGCAGGTCGTCACCCGACCCCGGCCCGCACATCACCAGGACCGAGGCCAGCACGGCGCCCGTCCCGACCGCCGCGGCCGCCCACGCCTTGCGCGAACGCCGCGCCGACGGCACCCGGCTGGGGGCCGGAGGCGGGGGAGGCGGGGGAGTGGTGGGGACCGGAGGCGGTTGCCACGCGTTCCGCGGCCACTGCCACTGTCCTTCGGTGGGCTGCCCAGTCATGTGCTCGTCCTTCCAGCGGCCCCCCGCGAACCTTTCCCTGCTCAACGAGTGCGCCGACGCCGGGACATGACCCGGAAGAGGGGTCTGCGCGGGCGCTGATTGCCACCGCACCACATGCTTGGGGTCATGGAGACCAACAGCACGTCCGCGCCCCTGGTCGAGGTGGCCGAGTTCCGGACCGACAGCCGCTACCGGCTCGTCCACTTCGAGGGCCACGGCTGGGAGCCGCTCGCGCCGGAGGAGTTCGAGCCGCGGGTCCACCAGCTCTTCCCGGACCTCGACCCGCACGACCCCCAGCGGGTGCACTGGGCCGACCGCCCCTGGGAATGGCCCGCCTGGCACCCCGGCGAGGCCTGAACCGTCTCCATACGGCGGTCGTGACTCCGTTACGCTGAGCGGGTGAGTGTGGATCACTTCCGGCGCCTCCTGCCGGGACACGCCGTGGACACCTGCCCGGTCGAGGACCTCGGCGGGCTCGTGCACCGACAGGACACCGTGGCCGCCCGGACGGGCGCATTCCTCGACTGCCCGACGCCCTGGTCCGAGTCCTGGGCGGTCCGGGCCGCCGCCGACCTGCGCGGACTGCGGGACCCCTTCGCCCGTGCGGCGGCGGCCGGGGACGCGGCGATCGTCCGGGAGACGGCATGAGCGGCCCCGCCGGTACCGCTGGCTACGGCGAGGCGGCCGCGCAACTCGCTCTCCAGTACGAGAGCGTGAGTTTCGCCGAAGTCCACCGCGAACGGCTCCACCTCTACCCGGCGCCGCCCACGGCCGTCCTCGACATCGGCGCCGGCACCGGCCGCGACGCCGCAGCCCTCGCCGCGCTCGGCCACCGGGTCGTCGCCGTCGAACCGACCCCCGAACTCCGCGCCGTCGGCGAGCGACTGCACGGCGACGCGGCCATCCGGTGGGTCGCGGACGCGCTGCCCGACCTGCCCCTGCTCACCGCCGAGGACGGGCGTTTCGACCTCGTGCTGCTCACCGCCGTGTGGATGCACCTGGCCCCCGCCGAACGCCCGGCCGCGATGGACGCCCTCGCCGGACTCCTCGCCCCCGGCGGCCGCCTCGCCCTCACCCTCCGCCACGGTCCCGTCCCACCGGGCCGCCGCATGTTCGACCTCCCGCCCGAACCCACCGTGGACCTCGCCGCCAGCCGCGGCCTGCGCCTCCTCCACCGCTCCGGCCGCGCCGACCTGCACGGCCGGGCCGGGGTGCACTGGACGGCCCTGGTCTTCGAACGGGAGGGGTAGCCGGGCGGGACCGACCGCGGGCCGACGCAGGCCCGGCGCCCGCCCGGCGGCCGGTGGCGGGCTCAGCAGTGCAGTCCGGCCGGGAACCCGGTCCAGCGCAGGTCCTCGGGCAGATGGCCCTGGTCGTTCAGCAGCAGCACGGACGGCGGCCGGCCGGGCGCGTAACGCAGCACGGTCAGGCCCGCGTTGGCGATCTGGAGGCCGAGCCAGCGCCAGGCCGGCGCGTCCAGGGCGTGCCGGACGAGCCAGGCCACCAGGAAGGCGTGGGTGACGACCAGCTCGTGCCGCTCTTCGCCCCCCGCCACCGGGCCGGTGAACCGCTCGACCGCCCGCGGCGCCAGTGCCGCCCCCGCTTCACACTCGTCGGCCGTGGCGTGCGAGAGGAACTCCCACAGGAACTCCGCGCTGTCGTCGGGCAGTTCGGCCCGCTCGGGCAGGTAAGGGATCCAGTCCCCGGCCTCCTCGCACATCACCGGCGCCACGGCGCCCAACTGCTCCGCGACCAGTCGCGCGGTCTGCGCGGCCCGGGGGAGCGGGCCGTGGTGCACCGCCGCGATCGGCCGGCCGGCCAGCCGTCGGCCCAGCAGGACGGCCTGCCGGCGCCCGGCGGCGGTGAGCCCGCTGCCGTCGGGCGCGGCCTCGCCGTGCCGGGCCAGGTAGAGGTAGCGGATGGCGAGGTCGGTCATGCTCCGGGTCTCCTCGGTGGATGTCAGGGTGGGGGCGAGCCGTGCCGGGAGCGACGCGCGCCGGGCGCCGGGCGGTTCCGGCTCAGTCGGCGGGGGTGTCCGTGTGGGCCTCCTCGAGCAGGGCCAGCTCCTGCGCCGACAGCTGCAGCGCCCCGGCGGCGACGTTGTCCTCCAGGTGCGCCACGTCGCCGGTGCCGGGGATGGCCAGGACGTGCGGGCCGCGGTGCAGCGTCCAGGCCAGGCGCACCTGCGCGGTGCTCACCCCGCGTGCCTCGGCGATGATCCGCACCTGGGGCGGCTCGGCCGTGCTCGCGCCGCCTTCCCGCCCCGCGCCGGCGATGGCGTAGAAGGGGACGAAGGCGATGCCCTGCTCGCCGCAGAGCCGCAGCAGTTCGTCCTGCGCGGGCGAGGAGCCGATGCCGTACGGGTTCTGTACGCAGGTCACGGGCGCGATGGCCTGCGCCTCGGCGAGGTGGTGCGGGCGGATGTTGGACAGTCCGAGGTGGCGGATCAGCCCGGCCTGCCGCAACTCGGCCAGCGCGCCGAAGCGTTCGGCGACGGGGTCGGTGCCGACGATCCGCAGGTTGACCAGGTCGAGGTGGTCGCGGCCGAGCTCGCGCAGGTTCTGCTCGACCTGGGCGCGCAGCCGCTCGGGAGTGCGGGCGTGCTCCGTCCAGTGGCCGTCGGGGCCGCGGGCCGGGCCGACCTTGGTGGCGATCACCAGGTCGTCGCCGTACGGCGCGAGGGCCCGGTTGACCAGCTCGTTGGCGGAGCGCAGCGGGGAGAAGTAGAACGCGGCGGTGTCGATGTGGTTGACGCCGAGTTCGACGGCGCGGCGCAGCACCCGCAGGGCCTGCTCGCGGTCGCGCGGTACGGCGTGCGGGGTGAGGGCGGGGCCGGTCTGCGGCAGGCGCATGGTGCCGAAGCCGATGCGGTGGACGGCGCGGTCGCCGAGCGTCCACGTGCCGGAGGCCGCGGCGTCCACGGGGGCGGTGGCGGCGGTGTTCCCGGCGGCGGTCCCAGCGGCGGTCCTGGCGGTGTGCACGGGAGTGGTCATGGTGGTGTTCGCGGTGTTCTCCGAAGTCATGCCTGTCATGATCGCCATTGCACTAGCCTGACCGCCAACGATTCGAACATGTCTGAATCCACGGGGGGTCGGGCTTGGCGGCCGCGCTGTTGTTCACGGCGGGGGACCTGGCGCGGATGCGCTTCGCGTTCTCCCCGATGTGGGAGGTCGGTCCGAGCCTGCGGCTGCTGCGCTCCGGGCTCGCCCACCCCGTCCACCGGCCCTGGGCGGAGCAGGTGCGGCCCCGGCTGGCGGCACTCGGCCCGGGGTACGCCCTCCTCGCCGAACTCGTCCCGCCCGCCGGGTACGTACCGGACTTCCTCAACCCGACCCCGGCCGGGCCCGCCCCCAGCCTGGCGGAGGAGCTGGTGGCGATCCGCGCCACCCCGGCCCGGCTGGTCCGGCGCGACCTCGACCGGCTGCGGGACGACCGGGGCGGGCTCGGCCCCCGCCTGCGCGCCCTGTACGGCGACCCGGTCGGCGGCCTGGCCCGGCTCACCGAGGCGGTCGAGGCGTACTGGCAGCTCGCGCTCGCCCCGTACTGGGCCCGGATCCGCGCCGTCCTGGACGCGGACGTGCTGTACCGCGCCCGGCAGGCGGCCGAACACGGCGCGGCCCGGGTCCTGAACGGCCTGCACGCCGAACTCCGCTGGACGGAGGACACGTTGCGGCTGCGCCACCGCAGCCGCCCGCTGCCGGACCGGACGGCCGGGGCGGGGCTGCTGCTGATCCCGTCCGCCTTCACCGGCCCGGCGCTGTACACCCGCCTCACCCCGCCGGACCCGCTGCAGCTCGCCTACCCCGCGCGCGGGATCGGCACCCTGTGGGCGACCGCCCCGCCCGCCGGCGCAGAGGCCCTGGCCGCCGTCCTCGGCCGCTCCCGCACCCGGCTGCTGACCGAGCTGGCAGCCCCGGCGTCCACCACCGAGCTCGCCCACCGCACCGGGCTCTCCCCCGCGGCCGTGTCCCAGTACCTGACGGCCCTGCGGGACGCCCGGCTGGTCAGCGCCCACCGGGTCGGGCGGTCGGTGCTCTACGCCCGCACGGCGTCGGCGGAGGCGCTGCTGGCGCCACTGGGGCAGGGGTGACGGGGTGTTCCTCCGCCTTCCGTAACGCCGCCCTGGTTTCCGGTGTCGCCCGGCCGGATCCGCCGCGCGGCCGTATCGTGCCGGACATGACGCCCAGTCGGTACCCCCGCCGCCACCACCGGACCGGACTCGTCGCCGCGCTCCTCGGGGCCGCCCTCGGCACCGTCGCCCTCACCGGAGCCCCCGTCCGGACGGCCGACCCCGCACAGGCCGACCCCGCAAAGGCCGAACCGGCACCGACGGTCCGGCTGCGCCCGGCGGGCGCGCCGCCGACCGTCTTCGCCCACCGCGGCGCCTCCTCCGCCGCGCCCGAGAACACCCTGGTGTCCGACGAGGTGGCCCGGCGGGCCGGCGCCGGGTGGATCGAGGACGACGTCCAGTCCAGCAGGGACGGCGTCCCGTACGTCCTGCACGACGACACCGTGGACCGCACCACCGACGGCAAGGGCCGCATCCGCGACCTGACCGCCGCCCAACTCGACGCGCTGGACGCCGGCTCCTGGTTCGCCCCGGCCTACGCGGGCACCCGCCTGCCCACCCTGGCCGCCCAGCTGGAGGACCTGCGCACCCGCGGCGGCAACCTGCTGCTGGAGATCAAGGGACCGCACACCCGGGACGAGGTCGCCCGGATCGTGCAGGAGGTCCGCGACCACGGCATGACCGACCGGGTCCTCGTGCAGAGCTTCGAGGTGGACGCCCTGCGCTTCACCCGCGAGCTGGCCCCCGAACTGCCGCTCGGCCTGCTGCGCGCCGACCTGGACGCCGACCCGGTCGCCACCGCCCGCGAGCTCGGCCTGGCCGCCTACAACCCCTCGGACGAGGCGCTCTCCGCCCGCCCCGGCATCGTCCGGGAGCTGCACGCCGCCGGGGTCTCGGTCAACGTCTGGACGGTCGACCGGCCCGCCCGCTGGAGGGCCCTCGCGGACGCCGGGGTGGACGGCATCATCACCAACCGACCGGCGGAGCTGGCCGGTTGGGCCGCGGCCTGGGCGCCGCCGGGTACCGCCGGCCAGGCCGCGCGGCGCGACGGGCACCCGGCCGAGCAGCCGCAGGGCCCGCTCACCGCCTCCGACGGTCGCCTCGTCCTCGACCGGGACACCCGGATCGCCACCGCGGACGGCCGCGGGCCGGCTGTGACGGCCGTCCTGCCTGATCCATGATCGTCCGCGCTGGCGCGGAACCCGGTCCGGTGGGGATGATGACCGGACACCCGGGCAGGACCGCCCGGGTCTTGTTCGAAAACGGGGGGCCGGCGATGTCGCCGCACGAGATCGGGTTGTACGTGAGCGCTGCCGTGGTGGTCGGCGCGGGACTGCGGACGCTGGTACTGGCCGGCTCCGGAGGCGGCGGGCCGGCAGCGGGAGGCCCGACGGCCGCCGGCCCGGGTGAGGTGGTCGGCGTCGTCCGGGCCGCCCTGCTGCGCCGCCCCCGGGCCACCGCCGCGCTGTTCGCCGTGATGGCCGTGATGGCCGTGGTCCAGTACGCGGTGCCCGAGGTGGTCGACGATCTGATGCGGCAGCCGGGGGCGCTGTCCGACGGGCAGTGGTGGCGGGCGGGCACCGCGCTGCTGGTGCAGTCGTCCGGCCTGATGCAGATCGCGTTCAACCTTGCCGCCCTGCTGGTGGTCGGCGCCGTCGCCGAGTCGGTGCTCGGCTGGTGGCGGACCCTGACGGTCTTCCTGGCCAGCGGTGTGCTCGCCCACGTGGTGAGCCTGAGCGGCTGGTCGCCGCGCGGCGGCGGCGACTCCGTGGCCGTCTGCGGCCTGCTGGGCGCCCTGGTCGTCACCTGCCTGCTGCGCGGCGGGCTCCGGGGGCCCGCGCTCAAGGCCGACTGGTTCGTCCTGCTCATCCCGGTCGTGGGCCTGGTCCTGTGCGGGATGGCGAACAACCACGGCGCCGGCCTGGTGGCGGGCTGTGTGCTCGGCCTGGCCGTCGCCACCGGTACCAGGAGCGGGCTCCCGCAGACCGCCGCCGCGTAGCGGCCCGCCGCCGCGCGGCGCACGGTCCCGGGCTCCGCCTACCGGACGCTGAGGTCCCCGAAGGCGGCCCGCCCGGTCGGCCGGTAGGTCTGGATCGTGACGCCCGCGCCGGTGGCGGTGGCGGACGTGAGCTCGAAGGCGGTCGGCAGGCCGCCGTCCGGGAAGAGGCGGACACCCCGGCCGAGGACGACCGGGAAGACCAGCAGGCGGTACTCGTCGATCAGGTCATGGGCCATCAGCGAGCGCGCCAGCGCCCCGCTGCCGTGGACCTGCAGCTCCCCCTCCGGGCCGAGCCGCTCCTTCAGCCGCGCCACCTCGGCCGGGACGTCCCCGCCCAGCACCGTGCCCGGCCCCCACCGGGCCTCGGCGAGGGTGTGCGAGGCGACGTACTTCGGCCGGCCGTTCAACCGGGCCGCGATCGGATCGGCGGGGTCGGTCACCTGCGGCCAGTAGGAGGCGAAGATCTCGTACGTCCGCCGCCCCAGCAGGAAGGCCTGCGCCCGCTCGAGCACCACGGCCAGGTAGCGACCCGACTCCTCGTCGGCGAAGGGGGCCAGCCAGCCGCCGTACGGGAAGTCTCCGGAGACGTCCTCCTGCGGGGCGCCGGGGGCCTGCATCACGCCGTCGAGGGTGAGGAAGGTGGTGAGGGTGAGCCTGGCCATCGTGCGTCTCCCTGGTTCCCGTGCCGGTGGATCCCCCTCCGCGGGCCAATCTGCCAGACCGGACCGCGGCGGGGGCCCGGCACGCCGGGCGGCGGGGCCGTCCGGGAGAGTGCGGGCATGACGATTCCGACGCTTCGCTGCGCCGTCCTGGACGACTTCCAAGGCGTCGCCACCAGCTTCGCCGACTGGTCCCCGGTGGCCGACCGGGTCGCGGTGACGGCCTTCCGCGAGCACGTCTCCTCCGAGGAGGAACCGGCCGCCGCCGTCGACGTCCTCGACATCGAGCCGCTGGCCGCCGACCACCCGATGCGCACCGCGCCCCGGCGGCTCGCCACCCCGCACCCGGGGTACGTCTCGCCGGACGACTACCGGCGGTACTACGGCGAGGCGGTGGAGGACATCGCGGCCTTCCTGGCCGGGGAGCCGGTCCGCCGTCCGGGCTGACACCCCGTGGCGGGGTCCGACCACCGCGCCGGACCGGACCGCATACTGGCCGCGTGACGAGCGGAGACGGTGGACGACGGGGCCCGGACCGGCGCGGGGTGCTGCGGACGGCGGGTGCGGCGCTGCTGCTGGGCGCGGCCGGGTGTACGAGCGGGGGCGGGGGCAAGCCCCGGGCGGCAAAGGGCAGTTCGGCCGGCACACCGGCCCCGACTCCGGCCCCGACCTCGGCCCCGTCGCAGGCGCTGACCCCCACGCAGGCCCCGTCGCCCACCCCGCTGCCCCGGCCGCCGCTCTGGCAGCCCGGCCCGTCCGAGATCCAGCCCGACGTCAAGCGCCGCGCCGTCGAGCTGGTCGCCGCGCTCGGCGCCTGGCCGCCCGGCGGGCAGGGCGTGGAGGCGGCCCGGGCCCGGGTGGCGGCGCTCGGGCTGCCGCCCGCGCTGGCGGACCAGGCGGGCCCACTGGCCCCGCCGGTGCCGGAGGCGAGCCTTGAGGTGCTCGTCGCCCAGTACGGCGGGATCCTCGCCGACTCGGCGAGCGTGCTGGTGGTGTGCCGTCAGTGGACCAGGGGCCCGGACGGTTCGGTGGCGGAGGGCGGCACCACCGTGGACGTCCGGTTGAGCCGGGCCGAGCCGCGCTGGACGGTCACCGCGCTGCACCCAGGCGTCGCGGGCCCGGCTGCCGCCGCACCGGCCCCGGCGGTGGCCCGGGTGCTGGCCGAACCGAGGATCGAGCTGCCGCCCGAGGCGGCGGCCGACCTGCGCAGCGGCACCGTCCACGACAGCGTGCTGCAGGCGATGCTGGCGCTGGCGGGCCCGTACACGCTGACGGTGAGCGTGGTGCGGACCGGCCACCCGCTGGACGTCTTCGGGACGACCCGGCCCAGCGACCATCCGCTGGGCCGGGCCTTCGACGTCTGGCGGATCGACGGCCTGGCCGTGGTGGACCGGGCCACGCCCCGGCAGTTGGTCGAGTCCTTCATGCGGGACGCGGCCGCCGCCGGTTCGTACAACGTGGGCGGCCCGGTGGCGATCCCGGGGGCCGGCAACCGGTTCTTCACCGACGACACCCACCACGACCACTGCCACGTCGGGTTCGACCACTAGGAGCGGCCGGGTCAGCTGACGTTGACGCCGCTCCAGGCCGCCGCGACGGCCTTGTACTCGGTGCTGTTGAGGCCGTAGAGGTCCTTGGCCGCGCTCAGCGAGGCGGTGCGGGCGCCCTTGTAGGTGGTGGTGGACGTCATGTAGACGGTCAGCGCGCGGTACCAGATCTTGGCGACCTTCTGGTTGCCGATGCCGGTCACCGTGGAGCCGTTGCAGGTGGGGCTGTTGTAGGTGAAGCCGTTGATGGTCCTGCTGCCGCTGCCCTCGCTGGCCAGGAAGAACCAGTGGTTGCCGACGCCCGAGGAGTTGTGCACGTCCAGCTTGCCGACCGAGCTGCTCCAGCAGTCCGCCGAGCGGCCGTCGAGCGAGGGCTTGTCGAAGCGGCGCAGCCACGGCGGGGTGGACTGGTCGCTGAACAGGTAGTCGGGGGTGTCGACCTTGTTGTTGGCGTACCACTCGACCATGGTGCCGAAGATGTCGCTGGTGGACTCGTTGAGGCCGCCGGACTCGCCGCTGTAGCGCAGGTTGGCGGTGGCGCTGGTGACGCCGTGGGTCATCTCGTGGCCCATGGTGTCGAGGTCGACCTGCTCGGGGTCGTGGCTGCCGTCGCCGTCGCCGGTCATCATGCAGAAGCAGCTGTCGGACCACTGGGCGTTGTCCCAGGCGGTGCCGACGTGGACGAAGACGGTCGCGCCCTTGCCGTCGTTCTTGATGCCGCTGCGGCCGAAGGTGTTCTTGTAGTAGTCGTACGTCCAGGCGGTGTTGGCGTGGGCGTCGACGGCCGCGGTGGAGCGGTCGGTGGAGAACTTCCTCCCGTCGCCCCAGACGTTGGTGGTGCTGGTGAACGCGGTGCCCGAGGAGGCCTTGATCGAGCTCGCGGAGAGGTTGCCGGCGTCCTTGGTGACGGTGCCGCGGACCGGGTCGGTCAGGGTGTAGCCGCCGCTGACCGGGGTGGTGTCGATGGTGACCGTGCCGGTGTACTCGGAGTTGCCGGTGCCGGAGGCCTGGTGCTCGGCGTCGTACGACTCGATCTGCTCGCCGGTGGTGGCGTCGGTGACGACGACCTTGCCGGCCGGCTGGCCGTGCTCGCCGGTGCCCTCGACGGTGGTGCGCCAGGCGAGGCGCGGGATGCCGTCGGCGGCCCAGACGACCAGCTCGGGGGTGCTGACGGCGTCCTTGACGCCGGGGGCGGCGGACAGCGCGTCGGCGGCGCCGGACTGCGCGGGCACCTTCGGGACGGTCGACTTCACGGCGGCTTCGTGGGCGGCCGCGCGGGAGGTGTCCTTGAGCCTGCCCTTGGCGTCCTGGTGGACGACCAGGTCGCCGCCGACGACCGGCAGGCCCTGGTAGGTGCGGTCGAAGCGGACGTGCGAGGTGCCGTCGGCGTCGAGCACGACGTCCTTGACCACGAGGTCCTGGCCGGTGCCGAAGCCGAACACCGAGGCGTTGTGGGCGACGTTGGCGCGGGCCTGGGATATCGCGGCCGTGCGCGGGTCGGTCGCGGCGGAGGCCGTGGCGGCGGGGACGGTCGCGCCGGCGAGGGCGGCGACCAGCGCGACGGCTGCGGCCACGCGGGCACGGCGGAACGAGGACGTGGGGGTCACTCTGACTCCAGTGGGGTGGATGCAGGGAAAAGAGCTGCGACCGAGATTGACGGCGGTCAGTCAGGTCCAGCTAGAGGAAAGGTCATAACTTTGCCAAGTTGTGTCCTTGGACATTCAAAAATGATCGGAAGTTAACAAGGCCTCTACGGTGTCGTCGTGACGGGCTATTACGGCCTCCGCCCGGCAGTGGCACGACCCACCGCTCCGGGGCTGTCGCCGCCCCGGCCCAGGCCCTACGCTCTCGCCCCATGGATGGATGGGTGGGGGCCTGGACCGGCGGGCGGGCGGCGGTCCACGTGGGCGACGTCGCGGACTTCAACGCGCAGTTCCTCGCCCCCGGCACGGACGCGGCCCAGCGCCTGCGCCGACTGCGGCAGGCCCACCACTACGCCTGCCTGGCCACCTGCTACAGCCCCGAACCGGCCCTGCTGGTGCTGCCCGCCGAGGTCGCCCCGGAGTGGACCGACTGGCTCGCCCGGGAGTTGGTCTGGGGCCCGGTCGAGGTGCACAGCGGCGTGGCCCCGGACCGGACGGTGGCCGAGGCGCTCGCCGCCAGCCCCGGGCTGGCCGCGCGGATCGCCGACTCCGGCCGTCCGGTGATCGGTTGGGGCCGGACGCCCGCCCAGGGCGACGGGCCCGAGCTGGCCGCCGTGCGCCGCTACGAGTCCAAGGCCGCCGCGCACGACCTGTTCGCCGCCCTCGCCCCCGGCCACCCCGGCATCCGGCTGCCGGAGCAGGAGCGCCCGGCCGGCCGGCGCCGGGCCGCCCGCCGGCTGACCGCCCGCGCCCTGCGGGGCCTGACCACCGTACTGAAGAGCCCGTACGGCGTCGGCGGCTACGGCACCGTCGTGGTCGAGCCCGCCGACCTGTTCGCCGCGGGCGGCGGCCGGGCCCTGCTGCGGCGGCTGACCGGCGCCGAGATCCTGCCGCGCGAGGGCGAGTTGCTGCTGGAGGAGTACGTGGACCCGGGCCCGGTCGCCCGGCTGCGCGACCTCACCTACGACGCCCTGGTCGGCCCGGACGGCACCGTCCACCCGGTCGGCGCGGGCGTCATGGACGTGGCCGGCACCCGCTACCAGGGCGTCACCGTCGGCCCCGGCACGGTGCCGCAGGACGCCGCAGGGACGGCCCGCCGGTTCGCCCTGGCCGTGGGGGAGCGGCTGGCCGCCGACGGCTACCGCGGCTGGTACGACGTCGACTTCGTCACCGACCGGCAGCGCCGACTCGCCCCCACCGAGATCAACCTGCGGCTCACCGGCCCCGCCGCCGCCTTCGTGCTGGCCGCCCGCCTCGACCGGGTGCGCGGACCGGGCCACCTCGTCCGCACCCTCGACGGGATGCCGCTCGGCGCCCGGCTCGCCCCGTCGGCGCTGCACGACCACCTGGAACGGCTGCGGCCGCGCTGCGCCAGGCTCGGCGTCACGCTGCTGCCGCTGATCCCGACGGCCTGCCACGAGCCGGAGCCCGCCGTCGGCCTCGCCCTCGCCGGGCCGGACACCGAGGCGCTGGACGCGGCCGAGGCCCTGGTCGCCGCCGCGAACCACGGCCTGGCCCGGATGTTCGAGGCGCTGCGCTGACCGCCGCGTCAGCGCTTCGCGGGCGTACGCGGCCGGCTCAGCAGGAAGGTCACCACCACGACCGCCGCCAGCATCAGCGGGATGTTGAAGACGAGGACCATCGCCGTCTCGCGCGGCCAGTCCGTGGCGGAGGTGAGCCGGTAGAGGTTGTCCTGCGGCCACCAGGAGGCGAGCAGCCAGACCACCGACAGGTAGGTGAGCAGGGACAGCCGCACCGGGCGGCCCTGTCGCAGCACGGCCGGGAGGCCGAAGAACAGGAAGGCCGTTCCGGCGCCGAACGACAGGTCCTCGCACCGATAGAGCAGCTCGAAACCGAAGTGGTAGCCGGACGGCACCGCCGAGAGGTCCCTCGCGCCGGGGAAGAAGACGTCGGCGGTGACGGCCGCGAAGAACGCCCCGAGCACCACCACCGCCACGGCGAAGCAACTCGCCGGGCCGGCCGAGCCCGCCGAGCCGCCCCCGCCACCGGCCTTGCCGCCGCCCTTGCGCGACCCCGCCGTGCGCGCGCCCGCCTTGCGTGACCCGGTGGTCCGTGACCCGGCCGCGCCCGGGCGGGCGGGGGCGGTGTGCTCCGGCGGGGCCGGCAGCGGCAGGGCCGCGCGGTCCAGCTTGCCCGCCCGGGTGCGCGGCAGCTCGGACACCGGGACGACGGCGGCGGGCACCGACCGGCCGTCGAGTTGCGCCCGCAGGTACTGCGAGAGCGACCAGCCGTCCGTGCCGCCGGCTCCGCCCGTGCCGTCCGCAGGGTCCGCGTCCGCAGGGTCGGCGCCCGGCGCGATCACGGCGTAGCCGACCAGCAGCCGCTTCCCCGGCGCGGGCACCACCTCGACGACGGCCGCCTCCCGGACCGCCCGGTGCCCGCGCAGTGCGGCCTCGGCCCGGGCCGCCGCCCGGACCTGCGCCAGCACCGTGGTCGCCCGCTGCGGGCCGAGCGGCCCGACCACGGCCTCGGCCCGGGCGGTGAACTCCAGCACGCCGTCCGCCCGCAGCACCCCGAGGTCGCCGGTCAGCAGCACCCGGCCGTCCGGGTCGAAGTCCGCCCGGACGAAGCGGCGGGCGGTCTCCACCGGGCGGTTGAGGTAGCCGCGGGTCAGGCCGCCGCCCGCGACGGCGATCTCGCCGAGCCGGCCCCGCGGCACGGGCGTGCCGTTCGGGCCCAGCACGTACACCCGGGTGCCGGGGAAGGGACGGCCGACCAGCGAGACCCGCTCGGCTCCGTCGGCCGCGGCCGTGCCCTGCGCGTCGAAGTACGTGCTGTCCACGGTGGCCTCGGCCAGTCCGTAGACGTTCAGCACCCTGGTGTCCTCGCCGAGGAGCCGCTGCAGGCCCAACTGCTCGTCCAGGTACCACTTCTCGGCGCCCACGGTGAGCAGCCGCACCCCGGGCAGCGCGCCGCCGGCCCGGGTGTCTCCCGCCCGGGTGCCGACGGTCCCGGCCAGCAGGGCGGTCAGCCGGCGCGCGGTGCGGACGTTCAGCTCCAGGACGGTGATCCGCTCGGCGGCCACCAGCTCGGGCAGCAGGGCGACGTCGGCGGTGCGGTCCAGGGTGAGGTTGTACGGGGCGACGACCAGGGTGGCGCCGGTGCAGAGCGCGCGCACCCAGTCGGCGGTGAAGACGTCGAACTCCAGGCTGGCCGTCTGCAGGATCCGGTCCGCGGCCGTCAGCCCGTACACCTCGCGCCAACCCTCGTGGGCGGCCAGCAGGTTGCGGTGCTCGACCAGCGCGCCCGTGGGCAGGCCGGTGGAGCCCGAGGTGTAGAAGACGCAGGCGAGGTCGTCCGGCCCGACCGGCGGCGGCACGAACGGCGCCCCGGCGCGCGCCGCCGTGTCCACGCAGACCGGTTGCGCGCCGCCCGCGTCCGCCAGCCGGACCCGGTGGGCCTCCTCCGTCACCACCACGTGCGGCGCGGCGTCGGCGAGCACGTGCCGCAGCAGCGCGTCGGGTGCGCTCGGCTCCAGCGGCACGTACGCGGCCCCGGCCTTCAGCACGGCGAGCAGTGCCACGTACACCTCGGTGCCCCGGCCCAGCGCGACCGCGGCCCGGCCGCCCGGGGCCAGTCCGCGCTCCGCCAGCAGGGCGGCCAGCCCGTTCGCACGCTCGTCCAGCTCCCCGTACGTCAGCTCGCGCTCGCCGCAGCGCACGGCCACCGCCGCCGGCGCCCGGCGGGCCTGCTCCTCGACCAGCCCGTGCAGGGTGTCGGCCCGCTCGGCAGTCATTCCCATCCCGCCTCCCCCTCGTCCCCTCACGCCCGCGTCCCCGCGCCCGGGTCCGCGCCCGAGTCCGCGCCCGGGCGCCCCGCGTCCGCTCGCGGCCGGCCACCGCGTCCCCTCAGGGGCACGATCCTCCTCCCAACTCCCTCCGTGCAACAGACTTCTGGCGCGTCCACTCCTCGGACGGCCCGACTCCGCCCCGGTCGGTGGTCGTAGTCTGCACGCGGACGGACGGCGCCGGCCCGTCCGGTGCGGCGCCCCGCCCGCACCCTGCCCGGCGCCGCGATCGGAGTCCCCACCGTGAACCCCTCCACCCCCTCGTTCGAGGGCCCGCTGCTGCGCACCAAGGACGTGGACGTCGTCCGGGACGGCCGCCACCTGCTGCGCGGGATCAGCCTGGAGATCCGGCCCGGCGAGCACTGGGCGCTGCTCGGCCCCAACGGCGCGGGCAAGTCCACCCTGCTCGCACTGCTGGGCGCGGTCTCCCACCCCACCCGCGGCGAGGTGGACGTGTTCGGCCGCCGGCTCGGGCGGGTCGACATCCGGGAGCTGCGCGCCCACCTCGGGCACGTCAACCCCCGCCACCCGCTGCGCTCGCCGCTGACCGTGCGCGAGGTGGTGCTCACCGGTCACACCAACACCATCGAGCCGGAGTGGCACCGCAAAGCGGCCCCGGAGGTGGTGGAACGGGCCGCACAGCTGATCGAGACGCTGGGCATGGGCGCGCTGGCCGAGTCCCCGTGGACGACCCTCTCCCAGGGCGAGCGGGGCCGCGCCCTGATCGCCCGTGCCCTGATGCCCAGTCCTCGGCTGCTGCTGCTCGACGAGCCCGCGACCGGGCTGGACCTCACCGCCCGCGAGCTGCTGCTGGACAGCCTGGACCTGCTGCGCCACCAGCACCCGGAGCTGGCCAGTGTGCTGGTCACCCACCACCTGGAGGAGCTGCCGGAGAGCACCACGCACGCCTTGCTGCTGCGGGAGGGCGCGTGCGTGGCGGCCGGGCCGGTGGACGAGGTGATGACCACCGCGTTGATCAGCGAGACCTTCGGCCACCCGATCCGGATCAGCCGGCAGGAGGGCCGCTGGACGGCCCGGGCGGCCGCCCGCCGGGCACCGGGAAGGTAACGGTTCAGGGGGTGGGTATGGACGGGCAATCGGGTTTACGTAAGGTATGCCTTAGCTAACGTCGGGGTGCCGGTCCGCCGGACCCCCGCACTGCCCCGGCACACCCATGCCCTTTTCCGATGGAGCCCGCATGTCCGCCCGCCGCCGTTCCACCGCAGCCGCACTGCTCACCCTCGCCGTGGCGACCGCAACCCTGGCCGGCTGCGCGTCCAAGAAGGACGACAAGGCGGGCGCCGCCGACGCGGTCAAGATCAACGCGAGTGACACGGCGTGCGAGGTCTCCAAGACCACCTTCCCGGCCGGGCACGTCGTGCTGGACATCAGCAACAAGGGCTCCAAGACCACCGAGGTCTACGTCTACGGCGACGGCGACAAGATCATCACCGAGCGCGAGAACATCGGCCCCGGCACCAAGGCCGGCATCAACGCCGAGATCAAGGCCGGCTCGTACGAGATCGCCTGCAAGCCCGGCATGGTCGGCGACGGCATCCGCCAGAAGATCACCGTGACCGGTGAGGGCGGCAGCGCCGCGCCGGCCGACCCGCGGCTGACCGCGGCCGTCGACGCCTACCGCAGCTACGCCCAGGAGCAGGCCGACGCCACCATCCCGGCGGTCGAGGCCTTCGCCGCCGCCATCAAGGCGGACGACCTGGAGAAGGCCAAGTCGCTGTACGCACCCTCGCGCACCGGCTGGGAGCGCACCGAGCCGGTCGCGGAGAGCTTCGGCGACGTCGACCCCAAGACCGACACCCGCGAGGACAAGGTCGAGGCGGGCCAGCGGTGGACCGGCTGGCACAAGCTGGAGAAGTCGCTCTGGGCCGACGCCAGGATCGGCGACGACGAGAAGAAGCTCGCCGACCAGCTGGTCAACGACCTCAAGGACTGGCAGAAGAAGATCCCCGCGGCCGAGATCACCGCGACCAGCATGGCCAACGGCGCCAAGGAACTGCTGGACGAGGTCGCCACCAACAAGATCACCGGCGAGGAGGACCGCTACAGCCACACCGACCTGGCCGACTTCCAGGCCAACGTCGAGGGCGCGCAGAAGGCCTACGAGCTGCTGAAGCCGGTCGCCGCGGAGAAGGACGCGGAGCTGGCCAAGACGCTGGACTCCGAGTTCGCCGCCATCAACGCCCTGCTCGCCAAGTACAAGCAGGCCGACGGCACCTTCACCCCCTACGACAAGGTCACCGAGGCCGAGCGCAAGACCTTCTCCGACGCGGTCAACTCGCTGGGCGAGCCGCTGTCGAAGCTGGCCGCCGCCGTCGTCGCCAAGTAACGGCCCCGCGCCGCGACCACCCGCCCCGCCGACGCCGTGGCGGCCCGAACCGGCCGCCACGGCATCCGCGAGCCGGCGAGGGGAACCCGCGGCGCGGCTCGGCGCACAGCAGCCCGGCACGCAGCAGCGCAGTACGCGGCAGTGCAGTAGGCAGCAGTCGGCGCACAGCAGTCCAGTACGCAGCAGTTCAGCACGCACAGCAGTTCGGTAAAGAGAAGGGCCCGCCCGCGATGGACGCCGAGAACGAGCAGCAGAACGGGACGCCGGCCGCGACCGGCGCCACCGCCCCCGACCCCGCCGCGACCAAGGGTGCGGTCAGCCGACGCGCCGTCATCGGCTGGGCCGGTGCGGGCGTCGCGCTCGGCGCCGCCGCCGTCGGCTCGGTCGCCGCGGCGACCCGGCAGGACGACGACCCGGCCCCGGCCGCCGCCCCGGCCGCCACCGAGGTGCCCTTCTACGGCGAGCACCAGTCCGGCATCGCCACCCCCGTCCAGGACCGGCTGCACTTCGCCGCCTTCGACGTCTCCGAGAACGCCACCCGGGAGTCCCTGGTCAAGCTGCTCAAGGAGTGGACCAAGGCCGCCGCCGCGATGACCGGCGGCCGGGAGGTCGGCACCGGCGCCGCCACCGGGCTGCCCGAGGCGCCGCCGGACGACACCGGCGAGGCCCTCGGCCTGCCCGCCTCCCGGCTCACCCTCACCATCGGCTTCGGGCCGAGCCTGTTCGAGAAGGACGGTGTCGACCGCTTCGGCCTGAAGGCGAAGCGCCCCGACGCCCTGATCGACCTGCCGGGCTTCAAGGGCGACAAGCTCGACCCCACCCGCAGCGGCGGCGACATCTGCGTCCAGGCCTGCGCCGACGACCCGCAGGTCGCCGTGCACGCGATCCGCAACCTGGCCCGGATCGGCATGGGCACCGTCAACATCCGCTGGTCCCAGCTCGGCTTCGGCAAGACCTCATCCACCACTCCGGACGCGCAGACCCCGCGCAACCTGATGGGCTTCAAGGACGGCACCCACAACATCGCGGGCACCGAGACGGAGAAGCTCGCCGACCACGTCTGGGCCGCCCCCGGCGACGGCCCCGAGTGGATGACCGGCGGCTCCTACCTGGTCGCCCGGCGGATCCGGATGCACATCGAGACCTGGGACCGCACCTCGCTCAAGGAGCAGGAGGACGTCTTCGGCCGCACCAAGGGCGAGGGCGCCCCGTACGGCAAGGCCAAGGAGCACGACGCGCCGGACCTCAAGGCGATGCCCGCCGACTCGCACGTCGCGCTCGCCCACCCGGACGCCAACAACGGCCTGATGATCCTGCGCCGAGGCTTCTCCTTCACCGACGGCACGGACGGCCTCGGCCGCCTCGACGCCGGCCTGTTCTTCCTCGCCTACCAGCGCGACACCCGCAAGGCCTTCGTGCCGCTGCAGACCCGCCTGGCGTCGAGCGACAAGCTCAACGAGTACATCCAGCACGTCGGCTCCGCCCACTTCGCCTGCCCGGCGGGCGTGCGCAAGCCGGGGGAGTGGTGGGGCCAGGCCCTGTTCGGCTGACCCGCCCCGACCCCGTACGTACCACCTTTCAACCCCGGGAGCCCGCGTGTTCGGCAACTACCTGATCGGCCTGCGCGAAGGCCTCGAAGCCAGCCTGGTCGTCTGCATCCTGATCGCCTACCTGGTCAAGACCGGCCGCAGGGACAAGCTGCCGCCGGTGTGGCTCGGCGTCGGCTCGGCCGTGGTGCTCTCGATGGCCTTCGGCGCGGTGCTGCAGTTCGGCTCCTCGCAGCTGACCTTCGAGGCCCAGGAGGCGCTCGGCGGCTCGCTGTCGGTCATCTCGGTCGGCCTGGTGACCTGGATGGTGTTCTGGATGCGGCGCACCGCCCGGCACCTGAAGACCGAACTGCACGGCAAGCTGGACGCGGCGATCGCGATGGGCACCACGGCGCTGGTGGTCACCTCGTTCCTGGCCGTCGGCCGCGAGGGCCTGGAGACCGCGCTGTTCATCTGGTCCGCCGTGCAGGCCACCGACGACGGCTGGAACCCGCTGGTCGGCGCCGCGCTCGGCCTGATCACCTCGGTGGTGCTCGGCTGGCTGTTCTACCGGGGCGCACTCAAGATCAACCTGGCCAAGTTCTTCACCTGGACCGGCGCGATGCTGGTCGTCGTCGCGGCCGGCGTGCTCGCCTACGGCGTGCACGACCTGCAGGAGGCCGGTTGGCTGCCCGGCCTGCACAGCCTGGCCTTCGACATCTCCAGCACCATCCCCAAGGACAGCTGGTACGGCACCCTGCTGAAGGGCGTGTTCAACTTCCAGCCCGATCCGACGGTGCTGCAGCTGGTCGTCTGGCTGGTCTACCTGGTGCCCACGCTGGCCGTCTTCTTCAACGTCCTGGGCGGCGGCACGACCAAGCCCGCGAAGCGCGCCACCACCACGCCGACCGCCTGACCCGGCAGTTCCACTCCACCGCCCCGCCCGGCCTACCGCCGGGCGGGGCGGTTCCGTCATGGGACCGTCGCAGGCGGGACCAAACTGCGGCGGGCGTCGTGCCCGGGGCGGGTGTCGTGCCGGGGCGGCAGCCGAGCACCGGGAAGGCGGCCGCCTCCGGGCGACGCCCACCGGCCCGACGCCCGCGCAACCGGCCGGCGCCCGCCGCGAGGCCGACGAGCCGGAGGCCTCCGTCCAGCTCCAGGACGCCGGTTCGGCGATGCCGGTCCGCACCACCAGGGGCAGCCGGAGCGGCAACCGACCAGGCCGACCCGGCCCGCCACGTGAGCACCTGACGGCGAGGGTGCCGCCGCCTACTCGACCGCGACCCCGAAGGCCGTCGCCAGGCCGGCCAGCCCGTCCGGCACCGTCCGGCCGGACTGGGTGAACTCCCAGCCGTCGCCGCCCCGCCGGAAGGAGCCCAGCAGCATCGCGCTGTCCGACACCCCGCCGGTGACCCCGGCCCAGTGCGCCGGACCGGTCGCGTCCGGCCCGTACGACGCGGCGACCGCCAGCCCGTGCACGTAGCCCAACGGCAGGACCGGGGGCTCCTCCTCCTCGGTGGAGACGGCGACCACCACCTCGTCGACCGCGGCCGGCAGCCGGCGCAGGTCCAGCGTCAGCCGGGCCGCCCGGACGGGCTCGCCCGACACCGAGCGGGTGGGGTGCAGGTGGACCGCGCCGTCCGGGTCCTGCGGGCTGTTGAAGAACACGAAGTGATCGTCGCTCAGGACCTGGCCGCCCGCGCACAGGAAAGCCGTCACGTCCAGCTCCACCGCGTCCCCGGCCGCCGTCCGGCTCTGCCAGCTCACCGTCAGGGCGGTCTCCCGGGCGGCCTGCTCCGCGCGCTCCGCCCGCTCGGCCTGGTCGTCCTGGTCGGGCCGTCCGGCCCGCCCCGCCTCCCCGGGCTTCGCGCCCGCGGCGGAGTCGCCGCCGCCGAGGCGCCCGCGCAGCCCCTGCTCGGCCAGCAGCTCCACCAGCTCGGGGCCGCTCACCAGGGTCAGCGGCTTGCCCTCGATGTAGCTGTACGAGCCGCGGCCGAAGCCCGCCGTGGTGACCAGGATGCCCTTGATCGCGCCGTGGTGGCGGACGGTGGACTCCAGGTCGCGCACGGCCGTCGGCGGGACGGTCTTCTTGTAGCGCTTGGCCTGGATCACGATCTTGCCGCCGGTCACCGGGTCCAGGTCCTCGGCGACCACGTCCACCCCGACGTCGCCGCTGCGCGCCGTGGTCATCACCCGGAAACCGCGCAGCCGGAACAACTCGGCGATCAGGTCCTCGAAGTCCAGCGGGTCCATCTCGAACAGGTCCGGCTCGTCCTCGCCGCCCTGCCCGGCCAGGCTCCCGCCGACCGTCTGCGGCCGCCGGTCGGGCCGCACCTCGTCCAGCCGCTCCGGGCGCGCCGACAGCCGGCCCCCCAGACCCTGGAAGCACTCCACCGGGTCCACCCGGTCCAGGGCCAGTCCGGAGAAGCCGCCCCGGGTCGCGGTCAGCGTGGACAGGAAGCGCTCCGCCTCCCGGCCGGTCGCCGGGTCGATCCCGAGGACGAAGCCGTTCACCACGACCGAGTCCAGCAGTCCGTCCCGGTCCGCCCGGAACACCTCCGCCACCACCCGCAGCGCCGACTGCGCCAGCACCTCCCGGTACAGGGCCTTGCGCTCCGTCGCCGGGCGGGCCACCTCGGCCTCGCGGTCGTCCGACTTCACGTACCGGACCCGGGCGGCGGCCGGCACCACGTCCGGGCCGGGCAGCTCCCAGTCCACCACCAGCTGGCGGGCCGCCGCGTCGAACGCCGCCACCAGCCGGTGCGGGAAGCCCTCCGGCCAGGCCGCCGACGCGTACAGGCCCGCCGTGAAGTACTCCTGCACCGCCTCCGGCTCACCCGCCCGCAGCCGCCGCAGCAACTCCTCGGTCCGGGCGCCGCGTTCCTCGTCCTGCCGGCGGAACCGCTCGGCCCAGGCCAGGTACTCCTGGTGGTACGTGGCCAGCCGGCGCTGCCGGTCCGACTCCTGCGCCTGCGCGGCGTACCAGTCCTGCTCGAACCGGGCCCGGGCCTGGGCGACGTACTGCTCGTACTGCCGCCGCACGCCCGGGTTGCGGGCCTGCACCGGATCCGGCGCCGGCACGGCGTACGCCGTGGCGGCCTGGTCGGGCATCGGCACCGGCTCGCCCAGCGGCCCCGGATCGAACGGCGGCACCGCGTCCGACGCCAGCAGTGCCTGCGGGCCGAACGCCGGAGCCGCCAGCCCGGTGTTCAGCAGCCCCTTCAACTCCTCGACCCGCGCGTCCAGTTCGGCCGTCCGACGGGCCGCCTCCGCCTCCCGCGACTGCTGGTACGCGCGCTGCGCCTCGCGTTCGTTGCGGGCGGTCGCCTTCTGCGCCTCGCGCTGCTCCCGCTCCCGACCACGCTGCTGCGCCGCCTCGGCGCGCCACCGGGCCTCCTCCCGGCGCTGCTGCTGCCGCTGCGCCTCCGCCCAGATCGCCAGCACACCGCTGCTCCGCCGCCCCGACACCGTCCGCCCACCCCATTCACCTCGCGCCGACCCCGGCCGCGCGACCTCGCCGCCCGGTCACGCACCGCCGACCGCGCCCGCCACAATAGAACGTGGACACCCCACCCGGCCAAGCCCGGGCGACCTG
The DNA here is from genome assembly GCF_000719705.1 of Streptomyces sp. NRRL S-350. Lineage (GTDB taxonomy): Bacteria > Actinomycetota > Actinomycetes > Streptomycetales > Streptomycetaceae > Kitasatospora. The sequence continues at coordinate 47,551 of NZ_JOHO01000044.1, forward strand.
TGGGCCTCCCCGGCGGCGGGGAGAGGCGGGCACGAGGCGCGGTGGCGCCCCCGCAGGTCGCCCGCCGGAGCCGCCCGGCGGCCGGGCCGGCCGGGGTGGGCGGCGGGTCGGAGCACCGGGCCGCGCTGTCGGTCGGGCCGGATAGTCTCGCGGAGAACCGACCGCAGGGAGAGACGTGACGATCGCAGCGCAGCGGCAGGAGCACCCCGGGGGCTGGATCTCCACCGGCCTGAGCTGGCACGGCGGCCGTGCCGTGCTCGGGGCCGTGCGCGGCACGCAGGTGCACGAGCGCGCGGTGGCGCCCGGCACGGAGGTCGGCTGGCTGCTGGCCGGTCCGCGCCGCTGCACCGGCGCCTGGCTGGCCGGGGCGGCGGAGCGCACGCCCTGCCCGCACCGCGCGGTGATCGATCCGGACGGCGCGGCGACGCAGTGCCCGGCCTGCCAGAGCGTGGACCGCGGTCTCGCCCTCGCCAGGGACCAGATCCTCGACGACGGCCGCACCTACCTGCTCTACCTCGCCTGGTTCGGCGAGGGCCTGCTGAAGGTCGGCCTGACCGCCGAGCAGCGCGGTGACAGCCGGCTGCTCGAACAGGGCGCGCTGGCCTACGCGTTCACCGCCCGCGGCGCCCTGCCCGCCGTGCGCCGCGCCGAACTCACCGTCGCCGCCTCCGGTCTGGCCCGGGAGCGGTACAAGTCCCGGCTGAAGACGGCGCACTGGTGGTCGCACGGCGACGCGCCGCACCGCCGTACGGTGCTCACCGAGGCCCGGGCCCAGGCGCACCGGCTGCTGGCGGGCCACGCCGTCGAGCTGTCCGCCGACCGCCCGGTGGTCGACCACGTCGAGCGCTACGGCCTCGCCGGGGGCGCTCCGGAGGCCTACCGGGAGATCGCCGGACTGGCCGACGGCGCGGTGGTCGCGGGCCGGCTGCGGGCGCCGATCGGCACGCACCTGTTCCTGGACCAGGCGGACGGCTCCGGCCCGCTGCTGCTGGACACCCGGCGGCTCACCGGCTGGACGCTCGCCCCGGCCGTCGGCCGGCCGTCCGAGGGCCTGGCCCTGCAGGAGCGGGTCCGCCCGCCGGAGCCGGACACCCAGGAGGCGCTGTTCTGAGCGGGGCGTGACGGCCGCACCGGCCGCGGCCCGGCGGACGCGCGCAGGCCACGGCTCGTCAGGCCAGCTTGCTGCGCACCCCGCCCGGGCCCGAGCGGGCCCGGCGCGACAGCGGGGGCCGGGACGGCCGGACGTCGTGGCGCGGTGCCGGGTCGGCCGGCTCGGCGGCCCGCCGGGCGAGCGCGGCGCGGGCGGCGGCCAGCGCGAGGCGGGCCAGCAGCGGGTCCTCCCGGAGCCCGGCCGCGCGCTTGGCGCCCTGGCAGGCGGTGCACCAGACCGGCGAGGCCGGCCCGTCGGGGTACACCATGTTCTCGGGCGGCAGGTAGTGCCCACCGCACTCGACGCACTCGAAGACCAACCTCATCCGACGATCACCGTCCCGGATCCGTGGCACCGACCGCAGGGCGACCAGAATTCGTGGATCCTGGGCACCATGCTCCCTTCCTCGTCCAGTTCGACCGTTGCCTCGGTCTTCTGGGTCCCCCCGGACCCGCCGCAGCCGGCACAGGACTGAACCTCGGGCATATGCCGTCCCTCCGTAGCGGAGCACCACCGTAGCGCGATTTTCCGCACCGGAGCACCGCTCGGCGCGATCCACCACCCGTACGGGGAGCGTGAACTGCCCTTGCACGCCCCGTCGGACGGCGGCCCCTCGCGCGAGCACCAGCGCGAGGGGCCGACGGTCGGTGGGCCCGACCGCATGGGGGGAGGGGTCAGCCGCGGGCGGCCCGCAGGAACTCCCGGTTCATCGCCGCGATGCTGGGCAGCGGGATGCCCTTGGGGCAGGCGGTGGCGCACTCGCCGGTGTTGGTGCAGCCGCCGAAGCCCTCGGCGTCCATGGCCGCGACCATGTTCCGTACCCGGGAGGACCGCTCCGGTGCGCCCTGCGGCAGCACGTTGAGGTGGACGACCTTGGCTGAGGTGAACAGCATCGCCGAGCCGTTCGGACAGGCCGCCACGCAGGCGCCGCAGCCGATGCACTCGGCGTGCTCGAAGGCGGTGTCGGCGGCCTCCTTGGGCACGGGCGTGGCGTGCGCCTCGGGGGCGCTGCCGGTGGGCGCGGTGATGTAGCCGCCGGAGCCGATGATCCGGTCGAAGGCCGTGCGGTCCACCACCAGGTCCTTGACCACCGGGAAGGCGGCCGCCCGCCACGGCTCGACGTCGATGGTGTCGCCGTCCCGGAAGTGCCGCATGTGCAACTGGCAGGTGGTGGTCCGCTCCGGGCCGTGCGCCTGGCCGTTGATGACCATGCCGCAGGCGCCGCAGATGCCTTCCCGGCAGTCGTGGTCGAAGGCGACCGGCTGGTCGCCCCGGGTGATGAGCTCCTCGTTGAGGGTGTCGAGCATCTCCAGGAAGGACATGTCCGGGCTGATGCCGCCGACCTGGTAGGTGGTCATCGACCCGGGTGCGTCCGGGCCCGCCTGGCGCCAGATGCGCAGGGTGAGGTTCATGCGTAGCTCCGCTGGGTGGGGTGGACGTACGCGAAGTCGAGCTCTTCGCGGTGGAGGACGGGCGGCGTGCCGGTGCCGGTGAACTCCCAGGCGGCGGCGTAGCCGAACTCCTCGTCGCGCCGGGCGGCCTCGCCGTCGGGCGTCTGGCTCTCGGTACGGAAGTGGCCGCCGCAGGACTCGGCGCGGTGCAGGGCGTCCAGGCACATCAGCTCGGCCAGTTCGAAGTAGTCGACGAGCCGGTTGGCCTTCTCCAGCGACTGGTTGAGCTCCTGCCCGCTGCCGGGCACCCTGATCCGGCGCCAGAACTCCTCGCGCAGCCGCGGGATCCGCTCGAGCGCCCGGGTGAGCCCGGCCGCGTCGCGGGCCATGCCGCACTCGTCCCAGAGCAGTTCGCCGAGTTCGCGGTGGAAGGAGTCGGGGGTGCGGTCGCCGTTCACCGCGAGGATCAGGTTGAGCCGGTCCTCGACCTCGGCCTGCGCCTCGGTGAGCGCCGGGTGGTCGGCGGGCACGCCGGTCAGCGGGTTGCGGGCCAGGTAGTCGTTGAGGGTGGGCGGCAGCACGAAGTAGCCGTCGGCCAGGCCCTGCATCAGGGCGCTGGCGCCGAGCCGGTTGGCGCCGTGGTCGGAGAAGTTGGCCTCCCCGATCGCGAACAGGCCCGGGACGGTGGTCTGCAGGTCGTAGTCGACCCAGAGCCCGCCCATCGTGTAGTGGATCGCCGGGTAGATCCGCATCGGCACCCGGTAGGGGTCCTCGGCGGTGATCCGCTCGTACATCTCGAACAGGTTGCCGTACTTGGCCTCGACGGCCTCCCGGCCCAGGCGGGCGATCGCGTCGGCGAAGTCCAGGTACACGCCCTGGCCGCCGGGGCCGACGCCGCGGCCCTCGTCGCAGACGTTCTTGGCGGCCCGGGAGGCGATGTCGCGCGGCACCAGGTTGCCGAACGCGGGGTAGATCCGCTCCAGGTAGTAGTCCCGTTCCTCCTCGGGGATCTCGGCCGGCGGCCGGGTGTCGCCCTGGGCCTTGGGCACCCAGATCCGGCCGTCGTTGCGCAGCGACTCGCTCATCAGGGTGAGCTTGGACTGGTGGTCGCCCGAGCGGGGGATGCAGGTCGGGTGGATCTGGGTGAAGCACGGGTTGGCGAAGTAGGCGCCGCGCCGGTGCGCCCGCCAGATCGCGGTGGCGTTGGAGTTCTTGGCGTTGGTGGAGAGGTAGAAGACGTTGCCGTAGCCGCCGGTGGCGAGGACCACGGCGTCCGCGGTGTGGGTGCTGATCCGGCCGGTGACCAGGTCGCGGGCGACGATGCCGCGGGCCCGGCCGTCCACGACCAGCAGGTCCAGCATCTCGGTGCGGGGGTGGATCTCCACGTTCCCGGCGGCGATCTGCCGGGAGAGCGCCTGGTAGGCGCCGAGGAGCAGCTGCTGGCCGGTCTGGCCGCGGGCGTAGAAGGTGCGGGAGACCTGGACGCCGCCGAAGGAGCGGGTGTCCAGCAGGCCGCCGTACTCGCGGGCGAAGGGCACGCCCTGGGCCACGCACTGGTCGATGATCTCCACCGACACCTGGGCGAGCCGGTGCACGTTGGACTCGCGGGCGCGGAAGTCGCCGCCCTTGACGGTGTCGTAGAACAGCCGGCGGATCGAGTCGCCGTCGTTGCGGTAGTTCTTGGCCGCGTTGACGCCGCCCTGGGCGGCGATGGAGTGGGCGCGCCTGGGGGAGTCCTGGAAGCAGAACTGGACGACGCGGTAGCCCTGTTCGGCCAGTGTCGCGCCGGCCGCGCCGCCCGCCAGGCCGGTGCCGACGACGATCACCGTGTGCTTGCGCCGGTTGGCCGGGTTGACCAGCCTGGCGTCGAACCGCCGCTGGTCCCAGCGCTGTTCGATCGGCCCGGCGGGGGCCTTGGTGTCGGCGACGGGCTCGCCGAGGGTGTAGTCGGTGTACGGGCTGCTCACTTCACCACTCCGGTCATCACGGCCACGGGGACGGACAGGAAGCCGGCCGTCAGCACGAGCGCCAGGCCGTTCGCGGTCAGCTTGAGCGCCCGGTCCCGGCGGGCGTTGTTGGCGCCGAGGGTCTGGGCCGCGCTCCAGAAGCCGTGCCGGACGTGGAGTCCGACGGCCAGCATCGCGACGATGTAGATCACGCACGAGTACCAGGTCCCGAACGAGGCGACGATGTTCTGGTACGGGTGGCCCTCCTCGGCGGCCGGGTTCACGGTCAGCGTCGTGAGGTCGAGGATGTGCCAGACGAGGAACAGCGCCAGGATCACCCCGCCCCAGCGCATGGTGCGGGTCGCGTAGCTCGCACGGCGGCGCTTGTGGGCGTACTTGCTCGGGCGGGCGGCCAGGTCGCGGCGGCTGAGCTGGTAGGCGGACACGCCGTGCAGTCCGACGGAGGCCAGCAGGACGAGCCGGGCGATCCACAGGAACCACTCGTGGCCGAGGAACGGCCGGCCGATGGTGCGCAGCCAGGCCGCGTAGCCGTTGATGTCGTCCGGGCCGGCGAACACCTTGAGGTTGCCCAGCATGTGCGCGACCAGGTACAGCAGCATGACCAGTCCGGTGACGGCCATGACCGCCTTCTTGCCGACGGTCGACCGCCACAGCGTCGCCAGGGTGGACGGATGCCGGGCCGTCCGAGTCGCGGTTGTCATGGTTGCAACGGTAGGGACGGCCACCAGGGTGCGTCCAAGACATGATGCGGCTCACCACGATAGGTACTGCCTATCGGAGCGGCCTATCCTGGCCGTGTGCAGCTCCAGCAACTCCGCTACTTCCTGGCCGTCGCCGAGACCCGCCACTTCACCCGGGCGGCCGAGGCGGCGCATGTGGCGCAGCCGTCCCTCTCGCAGCAGATCCGTTCGCTGGAGCGGGAGTTGGGCGCCGAACTGTTCCACCGCACCCGGGGCAACATCGCCCTGACCGACGCCGGGGACGCCCTGCTGCCGCTGGCCCGGCGCATCATCGCGGACACCGAGAGCGCCCGGCTGGCCGTCCAGGAGACGGTGCAGCTGCGCCGGGGCCGGGTCCGGCTGGGCGCGCCGCCGAGCCTGTGCACCAGCCTGGTGCCGGACGTGCTGCGGGTGTTCCGGGACCGCCACCCGGGCGTGGCGCTGGCCGTCCGCGAGGGCGGGTCGCGCGACCTGGTCCGCTCACTGGCGGCCGGGGAGCTGGACCTGGCGCTGATCATCACCCCGCCGAGCGGGGAACAGGCGCCCGCCCTCGCCGTCACCGGGCTGCTGCACGAGGAACTGGTCCTGGTCTCCGCCGAGCGCCGGGGCCGGCGCAAGGTCCGGGTGGCAGAACTCAGGGGGCGGCCGCTGGTGATGTTCCGGGAGGGCTACGACGTCCGCGAGGCGACGCTGGCGGCCTGCCGGGCGGCCGGTTTCGAACCGGAGTTCGCGGTGGAGGGCGGCGAGATGGACGCGGTGCTGGGCTTCGTCCGGGCCGGGATCGGTGCTGCCGTGGTGCCCGGCATGGTGGCGGCCCGCTCGGGCCTCGCGGTGACCCAGTTCGTCGCGCCGGGGCTGGGCCGCACCATCGCCGTCGCCCACGGCCACGAGGTGCCGCTCACCCGCGCCGCGGAGGCGCTGCGCACCACCCTGCTGGCGCACCTGCGCGACGCCGCCCGGTCGGGTGAACTCCCGCCGGGCACCCGGCTGCTGCTGTGACGGGCGAGGGCCGCCCGGAGGCGGCCCTCGCTTCCGCGCGGGAGCGTCAGGCCGGCAGGACGGCCTCCAGCGCGGCGATCAGCTCGTCCGACTCCGGCTCGACGCGCGGCCGCAGCCGGGCCGCCACGGTGCCGTCCGGCGAGACCAGGAACTTCTCGAAGTTCCAGGACACGTCCCCGGCCTGGCCCTCGGCGTCGGCCACCTGCGTCAGCTGCCGGTACAGCGGGTGCCGGTCGTCGCCGTTGACGTCGATCTTCTCGAACAGCGGGAAGGTCACGCCGTAGGTGGTGGAGCAGAAGGTCGCGATCTCCTCGGAGCTGCCCGGCTCCTGCCCGGCGAACTGGTTGCACGGGAAGCCCAGCACGGTGAAGCCGCGGCCGGCGTAGCGCTCCTGGAGGCGCTCCAGCCCGGCGTACTGCGGGGTCAGGCCGCACTTGGAGGCGACGTTGACGATCAGCAGCGCCTTGCCCTTGTGGTCGGCCAGCGAGGTGGGCTCGCCGGAGAGGGTGCGCAGGGGGATGTCGTACAGGCTCACGGTGGTGGTCCTTTCGGCAGGTCGGCGACGGGTTCTCGCCCGGGCACACGGTAGCGGCCCCGGACGGCTCAACCGTGCCGGCGCCGCCGGTGTTCCGGGCGCGAGGGGGCGTACGGAGCGGCTCGTACGCCCCCTCGCGGCGGGATCGCGGGGCCGGCGGGGTCGCGGCGCCGCCGGCCAGGTCAGACGGCGAGCGGCTTGATCGCCGTCGGCGCGTGCTCGGGGAGCGTGGCGAGCTCCTCGAACTCGTTGACCTTGTCGATGTCGCTGCCGCTCATCGAGATGTTGGTGACCCGCTCCAGGATCGCCTCGACCACGACCGGGACGCGGAACTCGGCGGCCAGCTTCTTGGCCTCCTCGAAGGCGGGCAGCAGGCCCTCCGGCTCGGTGACCCGGATCGCCTTGCAGCCCAGGCCCTCGGCGACCTTGACGTGGTCCACGCCGTAGACGCCCAGCTCCGGCGCGTTGATGTTCTCGAACTCCAGCTTGACCTGGAAGTCGATGTCGAAGTTGCGCTGCGCCTGGCGGATCAGGCCCAGGTAGGAGTTGTTGACCAGCACGTGGACGTACGGGATCCGGTGCTGCGCGCCGACGGCCAGCTCCTCGACCATGAACTGGAAGTCGTAGTCGCCGGAGAGCGCGACGACCTGGCCCTCGGGATCGGCGGTGGCGACGCCCAGCGCGGCCGGGATGGTCCAGCCGAGCGGACCGGCCTGGCCGCAGTTGATCCAGTGCCGCGGGCGGTAGACGTGCAGCATCTGCGCGCCGGCGATCTGGGAGAGGCCGATGGTGGTGACGTAGCGGGTCTCCGGCCCGAACGCCCGGTTCATCTCCTCGTAGACGCGCTGCGGCTTGAGCGGCACGTCGTCGAAGTGCGTGCGGCGCTGCAGCGTCGCCTTGCGCTGCTGGGTGGAGGCGGCCCACGCGCTGCGGTCCTTGAGCCGCCCGGCGGCCCTGAGCTCCTGGGCGACCTGGACGAAGAGTTCCAGCGCGGCCTTGGCGTCGGAGGCGATGCCCAGGTCGGGGGCGAAGATCCGGCCGATCTGGGTGGGCTCGATGTCGACGTGGACGAACGTGCGGCCCGCGGTGTAGACGTCCAGGCCGCCGGTGTGGCGGTTGGCCCAGCGGTTGCCGATGCCGAGGACGAAGTCGGAGGCGAGGAAGTTCTCGTTGCCGTAGCGGTGCGAGGTCTGCAGTCCGACCATGCCGGCGTTCAACTCGTGGTCGTCCGGCACGATGCCCCAGCCCATCAGGGTCGGGACCACCGGGACGCCGGTGAGCTCGGCGAACTCCAGCAGCAGCTCGGAGGCGTCGGCGTTGATGACGCCGCCGCCGGCCACGATCAGCGGGCGCTCCGACTCCTGGAGCAGCGCGATGGCCTTCTCGATCTGGATGCGGTTGGCGGTCGGCTTGTAGACCGGCAGCGGCTGGTAGGCCTCCGGGTCGAAGTCGATCTCGGTCAGCTGGACGTCGATCGGCAGGTCGATCAGGACCGGACCGGGGCGGCCGGAGCGCATCAGGTGGAAGGCCTGCTGGAAGACGCCGGGGACCTGCGCGGCTTCCAGCACGGTGGTGGCGGCCTTGGTGACCGGCTTGGCGATCGAGGCGATGTCGACGGCCTGGAAGTCCTCCTTGTGCAGCCGGGCGACGGGCGCCTGGCCGGTGATGCACAGGATCGGGACGGAGTCGGCGGTCGCCGAGTACAGGCCGGTGATCATGTCGGTGCCGGCCGGGCCGGAGGTGCCGATGCAGACGCCGATGTTGCCGGCCTCGGCGCGGGTGTACCCCTCGGCCATGTGGGAGGCGCCCTCGACGTGCCGGGCCAGCGTGTGCCGGATGCCGCCGGAGGCCTTGAGGGCGGCGTAGAACGGGTTGATGGCTGCGCCCGGCACGCCGAACGCGACCTCAACGCCTTCGAGCTTGAGGATCTCCACGGCCGCGCGGGCGGCTGTCATACGAGGCATCGGGTCTCTCCTGCGTCGGCCCGCAGTGGCTCGGAGGGCTCATCTCCTGAATTCCACCATACGGAAGAACGGTTTCTGTATGTGGAAACAAGGTAAGGCGACCCCCGGACAGGCGTCAAGCGTGACTTCAACAGAATGTGGAAGCCTCGGGCGGGGGCTCGGCGGGGGCTCGGCGGGGGCTCGGCG
>NZ_JOHO01000045.1 GCF_000719705.1 Streptomyces sp. NRRL S-350
GGTGTCCGCAGCGGGGGAGGGGGGCGGGGGCGTCGTGGAGAGGACGGCGAGCGTGCGGCGGACCACCTCGCGCAGTTCCTGCGGCGCGACGACGGCGTCCACCAGGCCGTTCTCGGCGAGCGTCTCGGCCCGCTGGACGTCCGGGGGAAGCTCCACCCCGCGCAGTTCCTCGTACACGCGCGGGCCGAGGAAGCCGAGCCGGGCGCCCGGCTCGGCGAGGACCAGTTGGCCGAGGGTGCCCCAGGAGGCGAAGACCCCGCCCATGGTGGGGTTGCGCAGATAGGTGAGGTAGGGGAGACCGGCGGCGGTGTGGGCCTGGACGGCGGCGGTGATGCGCAGCATGCAGAGGAAGGCCGCCGAGCCCTCTTGCATGCGGGTGCCGCCGGAGACCGGCAGTGCGAGCAGCGGCAGCCGCTCGGCGGTGGCGCGCTCCACGGCCCGGGTGATCCGTTCGGCGGTCGCGACGCCGATCGAGCCGCCGAGGAAGCCGAACTCGGAGGCGACGAGTGCGACCGGGCGGCCGCCGACCCGTCCGATGCCGGTGAGGACGGCCTCGTCCGCACCGGTGCGCTCGCGGGCCCGGTCGAGGGCGGCCCGGTAGGCGGTGTCGGCGGGCGGTCCGGGCGGCGGCTCGTCCCAGCTGTGGAAGCTGCCGGGGTCGACCAGCAGGCCGATCAGCTGGTGGGCCGTGAATGCCGTCCGTGGGGTCGGTGCGGCCTGTGTGGTCGGTACGGCTTGTGCGGTCGGGGTGGTCCGTGCGGTCGGCGTGGTCGCCGTCGTGCGCGCGGCGTTCGGGTCCGCAGCCATGTCCACCCCGTCAGTGCTCGTTCCGGCTCGCCATGATCCGTCACTCTATGCGGCGCGGTCCGGCCGGGGCGAGGGCCCGCAGGGCGGGGTGGGGCGGCTTGGCGCCGGTTCGGAGACGGTCGACCCTTGTGCGGCAACGGCGGTTCGTGGGCGGCGCCGAGTGTGGCGCGGGGGTGCGGCGACGGGGTGGCGCCGGGAGTCGGGGTACGGACCAAGTCGTCCCAGGTAAAGGGTAGTTACTCGCTGGTTAATACTTGGAAGGAGGGCTTCCGGAGTTGACGGTGTCTCGCCACACTAGGGGCATGACCCGCACTCTACGCGCGTGGAAGTCCCGCGCTGCCGCCGTCACCGCCGTCGCCCTGATGACCCTCGCGCCCCTCGCCGTCGCCACCGAGGCGCACGCCGAGGTGAGCGGCACGGTGTGCCTCTCCGCGCTCCCGTCGGAGGCCACCGACACCCTCGACCTGATCGCCTCGGACGGGCCGTTCCCCTACTCCCAGGACGGCGTGGTCTTCCAGAACAGAGAGCACGTGCTGCCCAGCGAGCCCTCCGGGTACTACCACGAGTACACCGTCATCACCCCGGGCTCCCCGACCCGCGGTGCCCGTCGGATCGTGACCGGCGAGGGCGCCCAGGAGGACTACTACACCGGCGACCACTACGCCACGTTCTCCCTGGTCGACCAGACCTGCTGACCCTGACCCCCGTCCCTTCCGACACGACGACGGCCCCGGCGCGCATCCCGCCGGGGCCGCCGCACACCCCGGCGGGGGCAGCCGAGTCGTGCGCCGCCGCCCGTCCGCCCGCTTGCTAGGGTCGGAGACATGGCACCGAGCAGCGCGAACCCCCCGGGGCGGCTCCGGCGAGACGCGCAGCGCAACCGGGAACTGCTGCTCGCCGCCGCCCGCGACATGTTCTCCCGGCACGGCCTGGACGTGCCGCTGGACCAGATCGCCAAGGAGGCCGGCGTCGGCAACGCCACCCTCTACCGGCACTTCCCGACCCGCGAGGCGCTGATCGGCGAGGTGTTCGCGGACGCCGGGGCCGGCGTCGCCGCGGCCGGTGCGGACGCTCTCGCCGCCGAGGACGCGTGGACCGGCCTCGAAGGGTACTTCGGGCGGATCTTCGAACTCGTCGCCGCCGACCGGGGCATCAACGACCTGGTCACCCAGGCCATCCCGACCATCCCCGGCATGATCGAGATCAGTCGCCGGCACGCCGCCACCGTCGGCGTCCTCATCGCCCGCGCCCAGGAGCAGGGCACCATGCGCCGCGACGTGGTGACCATGGACCTGCTGTTCCTCCTGGGCCCGCTCTGCCGCGCCCTGCCCGCCACCACCGAGCTGCGTCCCGACCTCTGGCGCCGCTACCTCGCCCTCCTCCTGGACGGTTTCCGCGTGCCGGCCGCCCACCCGCTGCCGGTTCCGCCGATCGGCGAGGAGCACCTCGACCGGATGTTCGCGGACCTCTGGGAGGCGCAGGCGCCCGAGGCGCCGCAGGCCGCCGGGGCGCTGCCGACGCCCGGAACGCCGTAGGGCGCAGGGGAGTTGCGGGCATCGCAGGCGCCGGAGGCCGGACGGCCGGTCGCCGCGGCGTCATGGACGCGTGCGGAACACCGGGCGCCCGCCGCGTCAGGGCCCGGTCGGCCCGGTCAGCCCGGTTGGCCCGGTCAGCCCGGCCGCCTCGGCGAGGACGGCGGCGGTCCGGCGGCCGGCCGCCAGGGTGTCGGCTGCCGTGGCGGGCAGGCAGCGTCGGGCTCCGGGGTCGAAGACGGTCATCACCACACCCGCGTGGTCGGTGGGGAGTTCGACGTGACGCACCGCCGACATCCGCTTCGTGAGGGCCGCGCTCAGCCGGCGAGTGTGCTCGACGTCCACGACCTCGTCCGCCGTGCCGTGGACCAGCCAGAGCGGCACGGGTGAGGGGCCTGCGGCCAGGTGGTCGAGCGGGGCGTCGCCGGTGGTGACGGCCGGGTCGGCGTAGTGGGAGGCGATGCCGACGGCGGCGGTGGGCCGTAGTTCGGCGGAGGTGTCCGGGTGGGTGGCCACGGCGACGGCCTCCCGGCCGCCCATCGACCAGCCGGCCAGGACGAAGCGCGTCGGATCCCCGCCGTACCCGGCGGCGATGCGGCGTGCCTGGGCCAGCGACGCGAGCAGTTCGGCGCGGCCGCCGCCACCTCGGTCGACGCTCCAGTCCGGGACGAGCACCAGCAGTCCGAGCCCGGCGGCCTCCCGGGCCAGCGGCCGCAGCACGTCCCGTTCGTCGGGGCCGCTGCCGTGCCAGAGCAGGACGACCGGGGCGGGCTCGGTGGAGGCGGAGGCGGGGCGGTGGACGTCCAGCAATCGGCCGTCCGCGTACGGAACGACGTCGGGCGGAGCGCTCGTCATGCGGGGTTCGCCTCCGATTCGGTGACTGATCACTGAACTGGTACTGTACTTCTCGTCGCGAGGGAGACGATCTCTCGTCAGGCGTCAGCGGTGCTACCAGAGCACGTCCTACTTTCAGTAGGAAGAGTCCGTGCGACCCGGGCCTGGCGCTCCACTGTCGGACGGGGTCCGGTGCCTTCAAGGGCGCCGGACCCCGTTCGCGTCAGGCGAGGCGGGCCATTTCGTCCCTGCTGAGCACCAACTCCGCTGCGGCGGCGGAGTCCCGGATGGTCTCGGGGCGGCTGGAGCCGGGGATCGGGATGGTCACCGGCGACGCTGCCAGCAGCCAGGCGAGGGCGACGCGCTGCGGGCTGACTCCACGCTCGGCGGCGATCGCGGCGAACTCCACGCCCGCCCCGCCGAGTTCGGCGGAGCGGCCGATGCCGCCGAGGGGGCTCCAGGGCAGGAAGGCCAGGCCGAGCTCCGTGCACAGGTCCAGCACGGGCTGGTGCGTGCGGACGGCGGGGGAGTACTCGTTCTGCACCGAGACCAGGGCCTCGCCGAGGATCTCCCGGGCGAGGCGGACCTGCGCCACATCGACGTTGGAGATGCCGGCTGCGCGGATCTTGCCCTCCTCGTACAGCTCCCGGATCGCCCCGAGCGAGTCGGCGTACGGGACGTCACGGTCCGGGTGGTGCTGCTGGTAGAGGCCGATCGCCTCGACGCCGAGCCGGCGCAGCGAGCCCTCGCAGGCGCGCTTGAGGTGGGCCGGATCGCCGTTGACGGTCCAGGAGCCGTCGCCGGGGCGGCCGCGGCCGCCCTTGGTCGCGACCAGGACGCGGTCGGCATCCGGGCCGTAGGAGGCGAGCGCCCGGGCGATCAGCTCCTCGTTGTGGCCGTACTCGTCGGCGTGCCAGTGGTAGGAGTCGGCGGTGTCGATCAGGGTGATGCCCGCGTCGAGGGCGGCGTGGACGGTGGCGACGGCGCGGTCGGCGTCCGGTCGGCCTTCGACGGACAGCGGCATCGCGCCGAGGCCGATGGGGCTGGTCCGGACGGTGCCGAGGCGGCGGGTCGTCGAGGCGGTGGGGCTGTCGGTGCCGGTCGTGAGGGTGGGGCTGTCGGTGCGGGTGGTCATGCGGGGAGCTCCTGTCCACGGGAGGCGGCGATCAGGCCGGGCAGCCAGTCGAGGGTGTGCGTGAGAGGGTGGCCGAGCTGCTGCGCCCGGGAGTTGTCCATGCCGTAGTAGCGGTCGAAGGAGAACGGCGAGGCCTGCTGCCCCGGCTCCGGCGCCGCCGTGCGGTAGGGGCGGCCGGCTGCGATCAGCTCGCAGAGGTCGGTGGCGGTCAGCTCGCCGTGCGAGGCCAGGTTGACCGGGCCGGTGAACTCCTCGCCGGCGGCCCAGGCGAGGAAGGCGGCGGCCTCGGCTTCGTGGGTGTAGGAGGAGGGCCGGTTCTCCGGGTGGACCAGGACGGGCTGCCCCGCGGCGATCCGTTCGGCGTAGTGGGCCAGCCGCCCGGTGAAGTCGGCGGCGCCCAGGACGTGGCCGAGCCGGACGGAGGTGAACGGGAAGGCCGCGGCGCGGGTGAACACCGCCTCCGCCTGGCGTTTGCCCTCGCCGTACGACACCTCGGTGAACGCCGCGTCCTCCCACGGGAGTTCGAGTCGCACCGGCCACCGGGACGGATCGACGGCGGATTCGGCGAGCGGACGGCCCGTCGGGCGCGGCTCGCCGGCGGTCCCTTCGCCGACGGCCGTTTCGATGGCGGCCGTTTCGCCTGCGGCCGTTTCGCCCGCGACCCTTTCGCAGGCGGGGGCTCCGCCGGTGTCGTAGACCTCGATGGTGGAGGTCATCAGATAGCGGCCGGTCCGCCCGGCGAAGGCGCGGACGGCGAGTGCGGCCTGCCGTGGGGTGTAGCAGACCTGGTCGACCACCGCGTCGAAGTCCCGTCCGGCCAGGGCGGTGGTCAGCGCCGTCTCGTCCGCACGGTCGGCGACGAGCCGGGTGACACCCGGCGGAGGGGGCGCCGATCCCCGGTTGAGCACGCTGACCCGTACTCCGGAGTCGCGCAGCCGGGTGACCAACTGTCGTCCGAAGTACCGGTTTCCCCCGATCACGAGCACGTTTTCCATGGTCACAAGTGTTATGGTGCGGCGCGGTTCGATGAAGGGGTGATTGTGGGAGTTCAGGCGCTGCGACCGAAAGACCAACGGCAGTCCGGCGGTTCGGCCGACGATTCCTCGGCGGCCTCCCGTGGCGGCTTCGGCGGCCTGGACACGGTCGATCTGCGGCTGCTGGAACTGCTCCAGTGCGAGGGCCGGATCACGCTCAGCGAACTGGGCCGACGGGTGAACCTCAGCCCGGCCGCGGTCGGCGAGCGGGTGCGGCGGCTGGAGGCGAGCGGCACGATCACCGGCTACGCGGCGCAGGTCGCGCCCGAGCGGCTGGGGTACGGCATCCGGGCGTTCGTCCGGGTCTCGCCGCACGCCCGGACGACGGTGAAGTACCTGCGCAGTCAGGACCTGCTGCACCGGCCCGAGGTGCTGGAGGTGCACCACGTGATCGGCGAGGACTGCTGGGTGTTCAAGGTCGCGGCCCGGGACACCACGCACCTGGAGGAACTGATCGAGGCGATCGCGGTGCTCGGCCGGACGACGACCTCGGTGATCCTCTCCTCGCCGGTGGAGCAGCGGGTGCTGCTGCCGTCGGACTGATCGGACTCGGGCCGCGCCACTGCTCGTGGCGCGGCCCGAGTCCGGGGCCCGGCTCGGCAGTCGTCCGGGGCCGACTCAGCAGTCGTCGTGCAACAGGCCGGCGCGCAGCGTCGCCAGGGCGCGGGTCAGCAGACGCGACACGTGCATCTGGGAGATCCCGAGCCGCTGTCCGATCTGCGCCTGCGTCAGTTCCTCCCCGAACCGCAGGGAGATGATCGTACGGTCGCGCTCCGGCAGGGCCGCGAGGAGCGGCTTGAGGGCGTGCAGGTCCTCGAAGCGGGTGAGGCGCGTGTCGTCGAAGCCGAGCCGACGGACCAGGGTGCTGTCGGGCGAGTCGGCTTCGAGCTGCATGTCCAGCGAACCGGCGGTGTAGGCCTTGCTGGCGGTGAGCCCCTCGACGACCTCCTCCTCGTCCACCTCCAGGCGGGCGGCCAGCTCGGCGACGGTCGGTGCGCGGTCCAGGCTCTGCTCCAGGTCGTCCGCCGCTTTGGTCAGCGCCCCGCGCAGTTCCTGCAGACGACGCGGGACGTGGACGGCCCACGTGCTGTCGCGGAAGTGCCGCTTGATCTCGCCGATGATCGTGGGCAGGGCGAACGTGGAGAACTCCAGGCCGCGGTCGGCCTCGAAGCGGTCGATGGCCTTGATCAGGCCGATCGTGCCGACCTGGATGATGTCGTCCATCGACTCCGAGCGCGAGGTGAAGCGCCGCGCCGCGTACTTGACGAGCGAGACGTTCATCTCGATCAGGGTCGCGCGGACGTAGGAGTACTCGGCGGTACCCTCCTCCAGTCCGCTCAACCGCGTCAGCAGGGCGCGGGACAGCTCGCGGGCGTCGGCGGGCGCGACGGCGCCGGGATCCTCGATGTGCGGCAGGTCCACCAGCTCGACCCGGGGCGAGGGCGCGGTGTCCGACGACGTGGTGTCGCGAACGGGCTGGGACTCGGCCAGCAGAGCACAGGGCTCCGTCATGACGTTCCTTCCGTCGGGTGTCGTCGTTCGTGTGCCCCTACCCCTATCACCGTCGGCGATGCGTCTCAAATCCCAAGCTGACCGATATGTCCACATATGTCCGGACGATCGGCACTCTTCCTCCACCGCAGCGGAGCCGGACCGGCCCCTGGGCCCCCGCATGCGTGTGGTCCCGGTGCCCGTTCCTCGCGCGCCCCCCGTGCCCGTTCCTCGCGGCCCTGACGCCCGTTCCCCGGGGCTTCCGCGACGCCCGTTCCCCAGGGGCCCCGACGCCCGTTTCCTCTCGTGTCGGAGAGCTCTTGTAGGCTCGAGCCCGCGGCTGCGGACAGGGCGGCCGGGCAGCCCGAGTCGAGGGGGAGCCGGTGATGGGGACGACGGACTGCGGGCCTGCGGCACACCCGGGCGAACACCTGTGCCGCACCTTCGCCGACGACCGCGAGCGGGCCAGGCTGGTGAACGGTTTCGTCCACGACGGGATCCTGCAGGGGCAGCGGGTGCTGTACTACACCGACTCCCACCCGCCCCACGAGGCGGCCGACCGACTCCGGGCCCGGGAGGCCTCCGCGGCAGCTGCCCGGGAACGGGGGCAGTTGAGCGTGGAGAGCGCCGCCGACTCCTACCTCCGCCTCCTGCCCTTCGACCCCGATCTGATGATCGCCGGCCTGCGGAACAGCTGCCAGGAGGCCCTGTCCCAAGGGTGGACGGGCCTGCGGGTCATCGGCGAGATGGACTGGTCCACCCGGCAGGTGCCCGGCGCGGACCGCCTGCTGGAATACGAACTGCGCCTGGACAACGAGGTC
This sequence comes from Streptomyces sp. NRRL S-350, assembly GCF_000719705.1. GTDB lineage: Bacteria > Actinomycetota > Actinomycetes > Streptomycetales > Streptomycetaceae > Kitasatospora. The sequence continues at coordinate 7,655 of NZ_JOHO01000045.1, forward strand.
TTGGAAGACCTCCCGGTCACCGGGATCTGCCTCTACTCCCGGCTCGCGGCGAGCCGCACCCCGGCGTCGCTCGCCGTCGCCGCCCACCCCGGCGTCCTCGCGGACGGCGGCACACCCGGGGCCCTCGAGAAGTTGGCCGCCCTGCCGCTGCGCCCCGGCGGCGTACGGCTGGTGGGAAGCGTCGACCTGGACAGCAGGGCGGCCCTCGTGGCGGTACTCGCAGCCGCCACCCGCATGCCGCTGCCGGTGGTGGACGTGGACCTGGCGGGCGTCGACTTCGTCGATGCCGCCGGCGCCGCCGCACTGGTGGAGGCCGCAGCCGTCCTGGCGGCCCGGGACCGGCGGCTGGTCCTGCACCACGCGCCCACCTCATTGCGAAGGGTGGCCGAGATGTTCCCCGACGAGTGCCGGGCCCTGGAGATGACGGCATGACCGATACCGCGAGTCCTCTCGTCCCCGTCGGTTCCTTCGTGCATCCGGCGCTGTTCTACCGCACCACCCAGGAGTACGTGGACACGGTCGGCGCCTTCGCCCGCGCCGCCCTGGCCGCCGACGAGCCGTGCCTGATCGCGGTCCCGGGTGCCCGACTGGAGGCCCTGCGCCCGGCACTTGACGAGGGCTCCGACGGCATCGACTTCGTCGACATGACGGTCCTCGGGCGCAATCCCGGGCGGATCCTGGCGGCCCTCCAGGGCTTCGCCGACCGCCACCTCGGCCGGCCGGCCCGCATCGTGGGCGAGCCGATCTGGGCCGGGCGCAACCACGCGGAAATCCTCGAGGCCACCCGCCACGAAGCCCTCATCAACACCGCCTTCGCCCACCGCGGTGCGACCATCCTGTGCCCGTACGACGTCACCGCCCTTTCCGACGGCGTCATCGCGGACGCCCGGCGCACGCACCCCACCATCTGGGACCGCGGCGAGGACCTCGACAGCCCGGCCTACACCGACCCCGCCACCGTCTGCGCCGACTGCGACCAGCCGCTGCCCGAGCCCGACCGCGCCACGGTACTGGCGTACACGGTGGGTCAGCTGGCGCAGGTCCGCCACCACGCCGACGCCTGGGTCCGGACCACCGCCCTGACGCCCGCACGCCAGGGCGACCTGCTCCTCGCCCTCGGCGAAGCCACCGCCAACTCCCTGGCCCACGGCGGGGGCAGCGGCACCCTGCGGCTGTGGACCGGGGAGAACGCCGCCGTGGTGGCCGAGATCCGCGACGCCGGGCAGCTGAGCGACCCGCTCGCGGGCCGCAGCCGCCCCCGCCTCGCCTCCGCCGACGGGGGCCGCGGCCTGTGGATGATCCACCAGCTCTGCGACCTCGTCGAGATCCGGTCCACCGGCGACGGCCTGACCCTGCGCCTGCACCTGTTCCCCTGAGCCCCGGGCGGCCGTGCCCCTGACCGCGGTGGCGCCCCGACGGACCGCGGCTGCGCCGCTGGCCCCGGCGGTGCCTCGGCCTCCGCCGAACCGGCACCTGCGTCCCCCGGCCCTCGGCCCTCGGCCCTCGCTGCTCTGTCTTCTGTCCTCGGTCCTCGGTCGCCGGACAGGGACGTCTCGCCGAGCGGGGTGGGGTGCCCACGGCCGCGGCCGGCTTCTGCCCCGGCTCTCAGGCGTTGTCCGTACGGGGAAAGACGTACACGTCCAGGACCAGGCCCAGCGCGACCGCGGCCGGTACCGCGACGAGGGCCCCGACGAGGCCCAGCAGCGCGCCTCCCAGCAGGACGGCGACCACCGTCACGATCGGATGCACGTCCACCATGAACTTCATCGCCCTGGGCATGATCAGGTAGTCCTCCAGGAGCCGGAAGGCGATGTAGAAACCGGCGGTGGCCAGGGCGATCGGCAGGGACACCGACAGCGCCACCAGGCTGACGACGACGCCCCCGATCGTCGAGCCCACCATGGGGACGAGGTCCATCAGGGCCACGAACACCCCGAGCGCCCCGGCGTAGGGGACGCCGGTGGCCGCGCACCAGGCGAAGGTCGCCAGGCCCGCGATGGCGGAGGTCAGCACGTTGCCCAGCATGTAGCGGCCCGTCCGGCCGAGGATCTCCTCGGTGATCTCCTCCACCTCCTGGCGCCGGCTGCGCGGAACGAACCGGTAGCAGAACGCCTTGATGACCGGAAGCGCCACCATGACGTACAGGGCGACACTGACGACGATCACCGTGGCCGTCACCGTGCTCAGCAGGAGCCGGCCCGCGCCGAGCACTCCGCCGAACACGCCGGAGGCCGAACCACCGGAACCCAGCTGGGCCTTGGCGCGCTCCACCAGGTGGTAGTGGTCCTCGATCCGGCCGAGCGTCGACTGGTGGTCGTGCAACTGCTGGAGCCAGCCCGGTACGGCGTCGACGAGGGCGCTCACCTCGTCGCCGACCGGTGGGATGACCACCGCGAGCAGACCCGTCAGCGCCGCCGCCAGTCCGCAGACCACGACGGCCACCGCCCAGCCCCGGCGCAGTCCTCGATGCTCCAGCCACGCCACCACCGGTTCCAGGCTGACCGCGATGAACACGGCGAGGAGCAGCAGCGTGAGCAGTGACGTGAGCTGGACCACGGCGTCGACCGCGTGCCACGCCAGGAGCGCCCCCAGGCTGAGCGCGAAGCCCACCCGGAACCACGACTTCACCCGCGGCGGCCGGCGCTCCGCGGTCTGGATCCGGGGCCGTGGTCCGCTCGCCCGCCTGGCCGGCGTCAGATCGCGGGGGGTGTTGACTGCGGGCGCCTCGTCCACGGCTGCTCCTCGGTCGCGGGTCCGGTCGGCGGTCGGGCCGACCGCCGGTTGCCGTCTGCCCCGCAATGCCCTCCGAAAGCGCCGGTGCGCGGTGACGGCTCCGAGACGGGCGGGCCGGTGGTCGACCGACGGGCGGTTCGCGGTCGGCGGTGGGTACGACGACGGGGCACAGCGGCGGGGTACGGCGGCGGGGCACTGCGACGGGGTACGGCGACGGGGTACGGCGACGGGGCACGCACAGCAGTGTGTGCGTGCCCCGTCGCCGTACCCGCGGCTGTCCGGACCTACCAGCGGTACCAGCGGCCCCGGCTGCCCGATGCGCCGGTCCCGCGGGCCACGAACCCCAGCAGCCAGACCACCAAGACCACGACCGCCACCCACCACAGGGCCTTGAGTGCGAAGCCGGCACCGAACAGGATCAGGGCCAGCAGCAGAACCAGAAGAAGGGGAACCATCTCGACCTCCGTAGTCAGCGTCAGCGAACCGACTGCCCGGCGCCGCGGCACATATTCGGAGGAATTTTCCGGCCGGGCGGGGGCAGACGGCCGACCCAGGAAGTCCCGACGAACCGGAGGCCCAGATGAGTGCCAGCGACAAGATCGAGAACGCCGCCGACAAGGCCAAGGGCGCGGCCAAGGAAGGCGTCGGCAAGGTGACCGGCAACGAGCGGCTGCAGGCCGAGGGCAAGGCCGACAAGACCAAGGGCGACCTCAAGCAGGCGGGCGAGCACGTCAAGGACGCGTTCAAGCACTGACCCTCGACGACACCGCGGCGGTGGTTCCGCCCGTCCTCCGGAGGACGGGCGGAACCACCGCCGCGACTTCGTGGTCGGCCCGGCCCAGCGCCGCGAGTGGCTCCGTCGGCACCTCCGGCCACGGGTACGGCCTGGAGGTGCCCGGCGTCGGCGGGGCCCCGAGGGCGCTGCGCCGCCGCCCGACCGTCACACGGGGCCGCTGCCGGGGCGGATCGTGAAGACCCGGTCCAGGCCGACGATGGCGAGGATGCGCAGGGTGTTGGACGGGACGTGGGCGAGCGCCAGGTCGGCGCCCGCGGCCTGGGCGTGGCGGCGGGCCGCGAGGAGCGCGGTGATGCCGCTGGAGTCGCAGAAGTCCAGGTCGGACAGGTCGATGACCAGGCACTGTCCGGGCGTCAGGGTGAGCTGTTCCACGTGCCGGCGCAGGGCGGGGGCGTGTTCGTAGTCGAGGTCGCCGGTGACGTGCAGGACGGGACCGGCGGAGCTGTCGTGGTGGATGGTGTTGAGCGGGCTCATCGGTTCGTCGCCAGAGTGGTGGTCGGATGGGTCGCGGGGACGCCGAGGGCGAGCAGCGCGGTGTCGTCGTCGAGGCCGTCGCCGAAGCTCTTCAGCAGCCCGGTCAGTGCGGTGATCACTTCCTCGGGCCCGGCGGGGGCGTGGTCGGCGGCGAACGCGTGCAGGGCGTCGTCGCCGAACAGGCTGGTGCGGGTGGGGCCGGTGCGGGCCTCGGTGAGGCCGTCGGTGTAGAGGAGCAGGGTGTCGCCCGGCGCCAGGGTGGTCTCCGCGGTGGTGAACGGGGCATCGGGCAGGATACCGACGAGCAGGCCGCCCGGGGTGGGGACGAATTCGGCCTTCCCGTCGGAGCGCAGGACCAGCGCCGGGGGGTGACCGCCCGAGGCGAGGCGGACGGTGCGGTCGCGTGGACCGGGCCCGGCCTCGATGACGCCGAAGACGGCCGTGCAGTAGCGGGGATCGCCCGCGGCCGTGTACTGCTCGTGCAGGACGGTGTTGAGCGTGGCGAGGGCGGCGGCGGGCTCCGCGTCGTGCAGCGCAGCCGCCCGCAGCGTGTAGCGGGTCAGCGACGTCAGGGAGGCCGCGGCCGGGCCCTTGCCGCACACGTCGCCCAGGAAGAACGCCCACCGGTCCCGGTCGACGGGGAACAGGTCGTAGAAGTCGCCGCCGAGCCGGTCCGGGGAGGCGGTGTGGTAGTAGACGGCGGACTCCAGGCCCGGCACGCACGGCAGCGAGGCGGGCACGAGCGAGAGCTGGAGGGCGGCGAGGGCCTCGGTGAGGCGGGCCCGGTCGGCCTCGGCCTGCCGCAGGGCGTCCTCGGCCCGCAGCCGTTCCCGTTCGGCCTCGGCGCGGGCCTGCTCGGCCTCCTGGCGGCGGCGCAGCAGTTCGCCCTCGTAGGCGCGCCGGTCGGATGCGTCGAAGACGGTGGTGCGGATCAGCAGCGGCTCGCCGGCGCTCCCGTACTTGATCGCCGAGGAGACCAGCACCGGCAGCCGGTCGCCGTCGGCGGCCCTCATCTCCAGGGCGATGCCGCCCAGTTCACCCCGCATGCGCAGCAGCGGCGCGAAATGCGTCTCGTGGTAGAGCTTGCCGCCGACGGTCAGCAGGTCGGCGAAGCGCACTCGGCCCACCACGTCCTCGCGGTCCAGGCCGAGCCAGCCCAGCAGGGTGGCGTTGATCTTGGCGATGGTGCCGTCCATCAGCGTCGACAGGTAGCCGCACGGTGCCTGCTCGTACAACTCCTCCGCGCTGTCCTCCAGCAGGGCGGTGAACGCGGCGTCCGTGCCACGGTCGGCGTCGGGCTCCGGAGTCTCGCCGATCCGGCACATCACCGTCGCTCCTGGAGGAAGGCGAGGACGGCCGCACTGGTGGCCTCCGGGGCACTCAGCTGCGGGCAGTGGCCGGTGGCGTCCAGGGTGACCAGCCGCGAAGAAGGAATCGCGGCGTGCACGAACGCGCCGACCTCGCGGGGCGCGATGACGTCCTGCGTGCACTCCAGCACCAGCGTGGGGATCTCCACGTCCTTCAGGTCCTCACGGCTGTCGGACAGGAACGTGGTACGCGCGAACACCCGGGCGATCTCCGGATCGGTGGAGCAGAAGCTGGTCGCCAGCTCCTCTCCCAGCTCCGGCCGGTCCGGGTTCCCCATGATCACCGGCGCCATCCCGGCGGACCATCCCAGGTAGTTCGACTCCAGCGAGTCCAGCAGCTCCTCGATGTCCTGCTCGCTGAAGCCGCCGCGGTAGCCCTCGTCGTCGATGTAGCGCGGCGAGGGCGCCACCATCACCAGCGACCCGATGCGCTCCGGCGCCGCCCGCGCGGCCAGCACCCCCACCATCGCACTGACCGAGTGGCCCACGAACACCGCCCGCTCCAGGTCCAGCTCCTCGCAGACCTCCACCACGTCCCTGGCGTAGCCGTCCAGCGAGGAGTACCGCTGCTCACTCCAAGCCGACAGGTCCGAGCCGCCGGAGCCGACGTAGTCGAACAGCACCACCCGGTGCCGGCGCGCAAGACCGGGGACGATCAGGCGCCACATGTTCTGGTCGCAGCCGAAACCGTGCGCGAGCACCACCACCGGCCCGTCGGCGGGTCCGATGAGGGTGACGTTGTTCCTGCGGCGAATGTCCATGCCAGGCATCCTGTCACGCCGGGCGGAGGCCCCGAGCGCGAGCACCAGGGCCGGTTACCCACCGTACCGGACCCCGGACTCCGCGTGCCGCCGGTCCTCCGGGAACTCAGTCCTCCTCCAGTTCCAGCTCGGACAGGGCGTCGGCGATGAGTTGGGTGGCGAAGGTGTGGTCGTTGGTTCCGGACACCCGATTGACGTGGTCCGCGAGCAGGACGGTCACGGCCTCCAGGGGGTTCATCTCGGCTGCGGTCCAGGGGCCGTACTGCGCGCGCCACAGGTTGGGGCTCAGGCCGGTGCCCGCGGCGATGAGCAGGCCCGCCATCATGGGGACGACCTCGGGCCGGAAGGTCCTGGGCATCATGCGCATGGTGGCCACCAGGGTGGGCACCGTGTGTTCGACGACGTCCTCGTCGTGGTGTTCGAAGCTGCCCCGCAACCAGTTCATGAACATGTAGATGAGGGTGCACGTGCCGTCGAGGAGCTCGTCGAGCCCCCCGGGGCCGAAGGACGCGGCGAACTGGTCGATCATCCGCTGCTGTTCGGGATCCGTCCCGGCCTTGCGGTCGTGGAGGGCCTTGAGCCGGGAGTCGACCACCATGAGCGCGGCGCCCACATCGCCGACGGAAGCGTATCGGGGGTCGCAGGGCGAGGGCATGGGACTCCTTGGAGGTGCGGCTACGGCACGTAGCGCGGTTCGACCACAGGGTAGTCACTCGGTCGCCCTGCGTCCGGCGAATCCAGTCCCGTCGGCGAACACCCCCGGCCATGGCCGGATTCCGCCGCAAACACGGCGGACTGTGCCCGATGGTGATCATTCGGGACTGCATGGCGAATGTGAGGAAGATTCCCCTGATGTGCCGTCAGGTGTAAGATCCTCAACCCGCGGCTCCACGCCGGGAGCAGGGTCAACGGGGGGCAGGCATGGCTCGTGCATGGGAAGCCGACCCTTCCGCTTCGTTCGAGAAGCGCCTGGGAAAGTCCGCGAAGGAACTCGGGACGTCCGACGGCCGGGACGAATGCCCGGACATCTGGCAGCTCTCGAACGGCGACATCGCCGTGATCGGACGCGACCTCACGGAGGACTACGGCGCCCGGCTTCCCGACAGCGTCACCCTCGGCCCGGGCGAGCGGCTCGTCGTCATTCCCGGCCACATGCTGAGCGCGGCGAAAACGGACATCGCGGATGCCTGACCGGCGGCCTCCGGAACTGCGGTAGGAGTGGCGGCGGGTGGGCCTCAGGTGACGCCTTGGGGCCGGAACTGGATGCTGATCCGCGGGCCCACCGGGCGGGCGGTCTTGGGGACGGCGTGTTCCCAGGTGCGCTGGCAGGAGCCGCCCATGACCACCAGGTCGCCGTGGCCGAGTGTGCGGCGGACGACCGTGCCGCCGCCGAAGCGCGGCCGCAGGGCCAGGGTGCGCGGCTCGCCGACGGAGAGGATCGCCACCATGGTGTCCGTGTGGGCGCCGCGTCCGATCCGGTCGCCGTGCCAGGCGACGCTGTCCCGGCCGTCCCGGTAGTAGCAGAGGCCGAGGGTGCGGAACGGTTCGCCCAACTCCTGCGCGTAGTGCCCGCTCAGTGCCGTCCGGGCCTGTTCGAGCACCGGGTGGGGCGGCTCGGTGTCCGCCGGGTAGAAGGCCAGGAGGCGGGGGACGTCGACCGTCCGCTCGTACATCTCGCGACGTTCGGCCCGCCAGGGCACGGTGGCGGCCAGGTGTTCGAACAGTTCGTCCGCGCCGTGCAGCCACCCCGGCAGGACGTCCAGCCAGGCGCCGTCGCCGAGCGCCTGCCGCCGCAGGCCGTCGAGCGGGCCGAGGCGGATGCCGTCGTGGTCCGCGTCGTCGAAGAGCGAGGGCTGGAGCGGGTGGATGCCGTGCATGGGGCCAGCGTACGCCTTCGTTCGAACGTGTGCTCGAATGCGCCTTGCGGATTCCGCGGTTCACGGTGGAGAACCCCAGAGTTCTGGGGTTCCGGTCGGGCTCGGCGGGTCGAAGACTGCCGGTATGGACACCATCCAGCAGAACAAGAGCACGGTCACCGCGTTCATCGACGCGCTCTTCACGAAGGGTGACCTCGGGGCTGTCGACGAGTACCTCGCCGAGGACTTCGTCAACCACGACCCGCCGCTCGGCGGCGGTGCCGACCGGGAGGGGATGCGCCGGGCCGGAGCGCTGTTCCGGGCCGCGTGCCCCGACTGGCACAGCGATCAGGACCTGGTCATCGGGGAGGGTGACCTGGTGGTCGAGCACTTCACGGCGCACGGCACGCACCGGGGTGAGCTGCTCGGTGTGGCTCCCAGCGGCCGGCCGCTCAGCCTGCCCGGCATCAACATCTTCCGGGTCCGGGACGGGCGGATCGTCGAGCGGTGGGGCCGCCTCGACGACCTCGGGCTGCTTCGCCAGCTGGGCCTGGCTCAGGAGTAACGTCGATCCCATGGCGGCATCGCTGCTGGATCGCCGGACGGCCGGACTCGTCGACCGCTGCTACGCCGGGTCGGACCCGGCCCGACTGCGGGCCGAGGTGCTCCCGCGCCTGCGGCGGCTCGTCCCCGCCGACGCCGTGTTCTTCGCGACCGTCGACCCCGCCTCCCTGTTGTTCACCTCCGTCGCCACGGAGGAACCGCTGGCCGGCGAGACCGCGCGTTTCCTGGAGAACGAGTTCGGCCGGTCCGACGTCAACAAGTTCGCCGACCTGGCGCGGGCCGCCGACCCGGTGGGCACGCTCGGCCGGGCCACCCGGGGCGACCTCGGGGCCAGTCCCCGCTACCGGGAGATCATGGCGCCGCTCGGACTCGGTGACGAGCTCCGGGTGGCGCTGCGCCTCGGCGGCTGCTGCTGGGGAGTGCTGTGCCTGCACCGGGAACGGGCGGGCTCCGGCTTCGACGGCGGGGACGTCGCGGTGCTGCGGGCCGTCGCTCCGCACCTCGCCGAGGGGATCCGGCGCTCGGTCGCCCTCGGTCTCGCTGGTTCCGCTGCGGCGCAGCCTCGTGCCGCCGCCCCCGGCGTCCTGGTGCTGGACGCCGGACCGGTGTCGGCCGCAGGTCCGGCGTCGGATGCCGGGCCGGTGCTGCTGTCCGCCAGCGAGGAGGCGCGGGACTGGCTGGCCCGGCTGGAACCGGCGGACTTCCCGCCCGGAGCGCGGCTGCCGATCGCGGTCAGCGCGGTGGCCGCCCGGCTGGCCCGCCTGGAGCGGGAGCCGGCCGATGCGGTGCCGCCGCCGTCGGTCCGGGTGCGCGACCGTTTCGGCGGGTGGTGGAGCCTGCACGCCACCCGGCTCACCGGGGCGCCCCGGCCCCAGATCGCGGTGGTCGTCGAGCCCGCGCCGCCGCAGCAGCGGTCCACGCTCCTGCTCAGCGCGTACGGGCTCAGCCCGGCGCAGAACCGGGTCGCGACCCTGGTCCTGCGCGGCTGCTCGACCCGCGAGATCTCGGCCGAGCTGTGCATCTCGGCGAATACCGTGCAGGAGCACCTGACCGCCGTCTTCGACCGGCTCGGCGTGCGCAGTCGCCGGGAGTTGGTGGCGCTCGCGCTGGCGGGGGCCGGAAGGTGACGCGGCCGGCCACGCCCTCGCCGGGAACCGGGCCCCGACCCTAGCCTGCCGGTATGGCGATCAACGGCTTCGGGGTCACCGAGTTCCAGCTGGTGCTGCTGCGTCGGATGGCCGACTTCCAGCCGGGGCTGGTGGAGGAGGCGGTGCGGCGGCTGGGCGCCGACCGGGCCTCGATGCGGGAGGCGAACAAGCGCTGGCAGGCGATGGTCCGGGCGCCCCGGTTCCCTCGTGGTGGCGCCCGGTACGCGGCCGTGCTCGGGCCGGCCGGGACGACCGTGCCGCGGCGGATCGGGGACCTGGCGTGCAGCGCCCGGCAGTGGGCGCTGCCGCTCTGGCCGGAGCTGCGGTTCGAGGTCCTGCTGGGCCCGGCGGAGGTCGGCTCGCCGCTGCTGAACGAGTGGCTGGTGCGGGCGGTCGGCGCCCCGTGCCCCCGGCCGCGCTCGATCGCCGACCTCACGCCGTGGAGCTGTGTGGTGGGTGACGTCGGTGCCGCGTTCCCGCCCGCCGTGCCGCGCGAGGGGAGTGCGCCGACCCGCTTCCAGCTGGATTTCGACGCTCCGGACGGTGGCGGCCGGGTGTGCCGGTGGACGGCCGACTTCACCTGGGGGCTGCTGCAGGAGCTCCGGCCGGTCGACGGCCAGGTCACGGCAGGGTTTGTTGATACAAGGTGATATTCAGTTAATGCCTTAGATTTGCAGGCAATACGGGAGTCGTGGCAGCATAATCGCAGACACTCAAGCAGCCTGGTATCGGAAAGCGAAGGATCATGTCGGACGGCGCCCGCGTCATCGTCGGAGTCAGCGGCTCACTGCACAGCCTGACCGCCCTGCACCGGGCGGCCGAGGAGGCCAGGGCCCGACGGGCCATGCTGGTCCCGGTGCTCGCCTGGGCGCCGGTCGGCGGCGAGCGCAGCTACCAGGCGCGACCGTGCCCGCCGCTGCTCCGCGCCTGGCGGGACCTCGCCGACGCCCGGCTCCGGGGCGCCCTGGAGCAGGCGTTCGGTGGCCTCCCGGTCGGGGTGCCGGTGCGGCCGCTCGTGGTCCGCGGCGAGGCCGGCGCGGTGCTGACCGAGCTCGCCGACCGCCCGGACGACCTGCTGGTGGTCAGCACCGGGGAGCAGGGCGGCCGGGGCGCCCGGCTGCGGCGGCTGATGCGCCGCTCGGTCGCCCGCCACTGCCTCGACCAGGCGCGCTGCGGCGTGCTCGTCGTCCCGCCGTCCACCCTGCACGAGGACCTTCGCGCGCTCCACCGCGGCATCGACCTGCGGGAACTGGTCGCCGCCTGACGGTCCGTCAGGCGATGTGCACGGTACGGCCGCTGACCACCGTCCGCACCGGCAGCAGGGTGCGCAGCGCGTCCGCAGGGCAGGCCATCGGGTCGAGCGGCCACACCGTGAGGTCGGCGAAAGCCCCCGGCCGCAGGCTGCCCCGGACGGCACTCTCGCCGGTCAGCCGGGCGGCGTTCACGGTGTGCAGCGCGACCGCCTCGGACCGCTCGATCGCGTGTTCCGGGCCGACCACCCCGGCGGTGGTGCCTCGGGTCGTCATGCCCCACACCGAGACCATCGCACCGTACGGGCCGACCGGGAAGTCCGAGCCGCCGGTGAGCAGCGCGCCCTCGTCCAGCCACGCGCGCAGCGGGAAGAGCGCGGCCGTGCGCTCCTCGCCCCACGCCCGCTGCTGGGCGAGCGCGCCGTCGTGCAGCAGCGGGTGCTGGACGGTCACCGGGATGCCGAGCGCGATCGCCCGGGCCCGCTGGGCGGGGCGGGCCAGGCCGCCGTGCTCGACCACCAGGGTGCCGGGCGGCAGGCCGGGGCGGAGCTTGAGCACCTGCTCGAAGACGTCCAGCAGGACACGCAGGCCGCGGTCGCCCCAGGCGTGCACGCCGACCCGCCAGCCGCGCCCGACCACCCGGTCCACGGCCGCGAGCAGGTCGGCCGGCTCCCAGAGCAGTCGGCCGTGGTAGCACGGCTGCCCCTGGTACGGCTCCTCCAGCGCGCCCGCCTCGAAGCCGCCGTCGATGCCGAACTTGACGCCCCAAAGGCGCAGTCGGTCGTCGTCCCGCCCGTCGGCGCGCCACTCGTCCATCCGGTCCAGCAGTGCGTCCACCTGGTCGGGCGTCCGGGCGGCGAAGCCCGAGACCAGTGCCCGGACCCGGACGGCGAGGGCGCCCTCCGCGCGGGCCGCGTCCAGGACGCCGAGGTCCTCGACCGGGACGAGGCAGTCCCGGACGGTGCCGATCCCGGTGGCGGCGTAGGCGGCGGAGGCGGCGCGCAGGCCGTCGATCCGCTCGGCGCGGGTGGGGCGCGGCAGCACCCGCTCGACCAGCTCGACCGCCCGGTTGACCAGACGGCCGGTGAGCCGCCCGTGCCCGTCGCGCTCGATCACGCCGCCGGACGGCGCCTCGGTCGCCTCGGTGATCCCGGCGAGGCGCAGCGCGGCCGAGTTGAGGACCATGTTGTACGCGCCGCGGCGCACCAGCACCGGGTGGTCGGCGGTGGCGCCGTCCAACTCCTCGGTGGTGGGCATCCGTTGCTCGTCCAGCAGCACCTCCTGCCAGTTGACCGTGGTGTGGATCCACTCCCCGGCGGGGGTGCGGGCGGCGCGCTCGCGGATCAGCTCGAGGAACCCGGCGAGGTCCCGGGCGCGGTGGACGGGCACGCCGTGGACGCTCTGCGCGGCCATGACCAGATGGGTGTGGGTGTCGTCGAAGGCGGGCAGCACGGTCGAGGCCGGGGCGTCCACGACCTCGGTGGCCGGCCCGATCAGGGCGTCCAGGCCGTCGGAGGTGGGGGAGAGGGCGGTGATCCGGTCGCCGGTGACGGCGATCGCCCGCCGCGGTGGCTCGCCGGGCACGAGGGTGTGCACGGCGGCGGCCCGGATCAGCAGGTCGGCGGGGGCGTGGTCGGTCATTGCGGCTCCTGGGGGTCGGACAGCCCGGTGACCTTCTCGACGTGCCGCAGGCTGGGCTCGGCGAGCAGCCCGTGCAACTCGGTGAAGACCGCGCGGGCCGGGACGGCGTTCCAGTCGGCGGGCAGCAGCTGGGCGGGCAGGCCCGGGTCCAGGTAGGGCAGGCGGCGCCACTCGGTGAGCATCGGCACGTAGGCGCGGAAAGCCTCGGCCGGGTCGATCCGGGGCTGCCCGCGCAGCTCCTCGGCGGCCGGCCGCCAGGCGCCGGTGAACGCCGCGTACTGCGCCTCGATCGCCGGGAGGTCCCACCAACTCGCCACCGCCGTCCGCACATCGGCGAAGCCGGCGTACTCGGCGGAGAGGAACAGGTGGACGTAGGCGCTCAGCCCCAGGCGCTCCAGCAGGCGGCGGGCGTCCGGCAGCAGCCGGGCGGGCGCGAGCCAGACGCCGGGGGCGGCGTTGCCGAAGCCGAGCCAGCTCAGCCGGGAGCGCAGCTGGTGGCGGTGGGCGCGCTCGGATTCGGGCACCGAGAAGACCGCCACCACCCAGCCGTCGGAGAGCGAGGCGGGCTCCAGGCTGTGGAAGATCCGGCGGTCGCCCTCCTCGAAGACCGGCTCCATCGCGGGGGAGAGCCGGTAACCGGTGCCAGCGCGGCGTTCCTGGAGCAGGGTGCCGGCCTTCTTCAGCCGGGACGTCGCCGAGCGGACGGCCGGACCGTCGACGTCCAGTTCGGCCATCAGCGCGATCAGGTCCGCGATGGATATCCAGCCGCCGAGGCGGCGGACGAACTCCCCGTAGACGGTGTGGATCAGGGAACTCGGCCGGGGCGTGCTCTCCGACATGCGTGGGCGCTCCTCCCCGGCGAATGGCGGCCACCCGGTGACCGGTGGTGATCATAGCGGTGGTCCGGGAGGGTCAGACCTCCGCGTAGGCGCCGGAGAGCAGGTGCCCCGCCCCGGGCGCGAAGGCGGGCAGGCCCAGGGCGCGGAGCAGCTGGTGGGTGGTGCAGACGGCGGCCGAGACCACCGGCTTGCCCAGCTGCTGCTCGGCCTCCTCGACGGCGGACAGCGAGGGCATCTGCACGCACGCGGAGAGCACCACGGCGTCCGCGTCGGCGTGTGCGAGGCCGCGGGCGATGGCGGGCAGCCGGGCCGGGTCGTGGGCGGCCACGTCCAGGTTGTCGGCGATCTCCAGGGCGGCGTGGTCGAGCACCTCGATGCCCTCCTCGGCGAGGTAGCCGACCACCGTCCGGGCCAGCGGCCGCAGGTACGGGGTGACCATCGCGATCTTCCTGGCGCCCAGTGTGCGCAGCCCGGCGACCAGGGCGCCGGCGCTGGTGACCACGGGTGCGGGCGCGCCGTTCTCGACGGTGCGCCGGTGCAGTCGCCGCTCCGCCTCGCGGTGGTAGCCGGGGCCGGTGGCCATCACCGCGACCAGGCAGGCGTAGCCGATCACGTCCATCCGGGCGTCCGAGAGCTCGGTGGCGCAGCGGTCGGACTCGCCGTCCATGGCGCGCAGCTGCTCGGGGGTGACCCTGGTCATCCGCATCCGGCTGGAGTGGAAGGTGAACCGTTCGGGGGCGACCGCCTCGCGGGCCCGCAGCAGGGCGGGCACCTCGGTCTCCATGGTGACGTTGGAGCTCGGGACGATCTGGCCGATCCGGTACGTCGGCATCAGCGGGCGCTCCTCTCAGCGGGCGTCGATCACGGGGTTGGCGAGCGTGCCGATCCGCTCGATGGTGGCCTCGACCAGGTCGCCGGGCTGCAGGAACTGTGGGGGCACCATGCCGGCGCCCACGCCCGAGGGCGAGCCGGTGGCGATCACGTCGCCCGGCTCCAGGGTGACGCCGGAGGAGATGTCGGCGATCAGCCGGGCGATGCCGAACAGCATGTGCCGGGTGTTGGAGTCCTGCCGCAGCTCGCCGTTGACCTTCAGCGAGAGGTCGAGCCGCTGCGGGTCGGGGATCTCGTCGGCGGTCGCCACGACCGGGCCGAACGGCGCGTAGCTGTCCTGGCCCTTGGAGAAGAACCACTGCCCGGAGCGGCGCTGGTCCCGGGCGCTGATGTCGTTGACGATGCTGTAGCCGAACACGTGCCGCAGGGCGTCCCGTTCGGCCACCTGGAAGGCGGGTTCGCCGATCACCACGGCGAGTTCGCACTCCCAGTCGAGCTGCTTGGTGAGGTTCGCGTTGTGCCGGATCGGTCCGCCCGGGCCGATGACGGCGGTGGAGGGCTTGCAGAACAGCACCGGTCGGTCGGGAAGTTCACGCTCGGTGTCCAGGGTGCGGTGCGACTCGGCGACGTGCTCCACGTAGTTGAGGCCGACCCCGACGATCTTGCCGGGACGCAGCGGTGCGCACAGCGAGACCTCGGCGAGCGGGCGGGTGGCCGGTGCGCCGGCGAGCAGGTCGCGCGCGGTGGCCAGGGCCGGCTCTCCGCCGCGGATCAACCCGAGGAGGCTGTCCGGGAGTCGGGCCCCGGCGGCGGTGGCCAGGGCGGTGAGGTCGGCGACCCGGTCACCGTCGAGCAGCGCGCCGAGGTGGGGGGTGTCGTCGCCGTCCGTGCGGTAGGTCAACAGGTGCATGGCGGTGGGCTGGTGCCCGTCATGGTCCGGGTAGGCCTCCTCGCCGTGGAGGCCGAGCGCGTGCATCACCGGGAAGTCGTTGAAGGAGAACAGGACGGCGTCCTCGCCCTGGTCGAGGTTCGCGTGCTCGTGCCAGGCCCAGGACGGGACGACGAAGATGTCGCCCTGCTGCCAGGTGAAGCGCTGCCCGGCGATCACCGATTCGCCGCGCCCCTTGGCCGCCGTGTAGACCACCGACCCGGTGTGCCGGTGGGCGCGGGTGGCCTGGCCCGGCCGAAGCAGCTGCAGGTGGGCGGCCATGGTCGGCATCACCGGGCCGCCGGTGACCGGGTTGGTGTACTCCATGATCACGCCGTCGTACGGGGATCCCTCGGCGGCGCGGGCCAGTTGGCGCAGCGCGTGGTAGCTGGGCTCCCAGGGCCAGCCGAGCAGCGGCGAGTAGGGCCGGGTCCACTTCTCGACGCCGTACGGCAGGAGGTTGCCGCCGTAGCTGAGCAGGGAGGAGTTCACCACCGGGCCCGGGCGCTGGTACAGCTCCGGGTGGACCTCGTAGAAGTTGGCGTCGAGGGTGTTGACCAGCGGGATGTCCAGGCCGTCCTGCCAGATCACCGGGGCGTCGTCGGCTTCGTTGCCGTGCTCGTGCCAGGTGTTGTTCGGCGTGATGGCGAAGTCGCGCGGGCCGACCTTGAGCTTCTGCCCGTCCACGACCGTCCAGGCGCCGGTGCCCTCGTGGACGAAGCGCAGGGCGGAGGCCTGGTGGCGGTGCGCGGTCATCGCCTCGCCGGGGCCCATGATCTGCAGGCCGGTGTACAACAGGCCGACGGCGGCGCTCAGTTCGCGGCGGCCGGGGTTGACCAGCATCACCACCCGGCGGCCGGCGTCGTCGGCCTTCACCAGTGGCAGCGCCTTGCGAACCAGTGGGCGCAGGTCGGAGTAGCGCCAGAGCACCGGGACGGACTTGGGCTGCGGGTACCAGGGCTCGATCTCGTTCGCCACCGTCCACAGGGCGCCGGCCTCGTGCTTGGCCAACTCGTCGTAGTAGGCGAGCAGTTCCGGGCTGTCGGTGACCCGGGACCGGCCGATCCGGTCGTCGTCGTGGAGTGAGGGGTCGTGGAGTGAGGGGTCGTGGCGCGAGGGGTCGTGAAGCGAGGGGTGGTGGCGCGACGGGTCGTCCTGAGCGGTCATGTCTCCTCCTCGGTCGGGTGGTTTCGCCGGTCAGGCGTCGTCGTCGGGCAGTACCAGGGGCCGCAGCGGGCGGTCGTCCACGTGCAGCCGGAAGACGTCGAAGCGGTTGTAGTGGCCGACGATGTCGTGCATCTGCTTGGGCTGGATGCAGCGGCCGAGGTCGATCTCGGCGTAGACGATGCCCTCCTCGTCCACCAGCGGCTCGGTGACGGCACGCCCGTCCGGGCCGAAGATCCCGGAGAGGGCGCTGCGCGGGCGGGCGAGTTGCTTGCGGACCTGCTGGTCGTCGCCGGCGATCAGGTCGACGATCTCTGGGGAGATGGTGGAGCAGGACACCACCGTGAACAGCTTGCCCTCGAAGCAGTGGGCGGCGGCGCGCAGCGCGATCGCCTCCGCCATGTCGTAGTCCTCGGGGGCCACCGGCAGCGCGATGTAGCTTGCGGCGTGGACGAGTTCGCCCTGGGCCAGCAGGGTGAAGCGGGCCAGGGTGTTGGTGTTCTCGCCGCAGGCGAGTGCGCCGAGCGGGCCGACGGAGGTGCGGTGCACCTTCAGGGTGCTGCCGTCGCCCTGGGTCCAGGTCAGCTTCTCCGCCCAGGTCGGCACCAACTTGCGGTGCACGCTGAGCAGTTCGCCGTTCGAGTCGATGATCAGCAGGGTGTTGTACAGCACCCCCAGGCTGTGCCGACCGCGCTCGTTGACGCCGATCACCAGCACCACCCCGGCCTGTCGGGCGGCGGCGCGCAGGGTGTCGACGTACGGGCCGGGCACGTCCACGGCGGCGCGGTACAGGCGCTCGTACCAGGGCGAGCCCTGCACGGGGTTCATGGTCCAGTTCCAGTAGGGGTAGCCGGGGACGAAGACCTCGGGGAAGACCACGAGTCCGGCGCCGTGGGCGGCCGCCTCCTGGATCAGCGCGACGGCCTTGTCGACGGTGGCGGCCGGGTCCAGGTAGACGGGGGCGGCCTGCACGGCGGCGGCGGTGAAGCGGGGCAGGTGGGGCATGGTCCTCGTCACTCCTCGGGCAGGTGGGGCAGCCGGCGGCGGTGGACGGGCGCGGGTGGTTCGCGTAGCAGGCGCAGGCGCGGGGCGACCCGGTCGGCGCCCGGGCCGGGCGGTTTGCGGCTGCCCGCCCGCCAGGGCCCGGGCCAGTGCGCGCCCGGCCCGGCGTAACCCTGGTCGGCGGCGGCGTGCAGCGTCCAGAGCGGGTCGTACAGCTGGGCCCGGCCGACCGCGACCAGGTCGGCCCGCCCGGCGAGCAGGACGGAGTTGGCGTCGTCGGGCCCGGAGATCGCGCCGACCGCGACGGTCGGCAGGCCGGTGGCTGTGCGGACCAGCTCGGCGAAGGGCGTCTGGTACCCGCGCCCGTACGGCGGCCGCTGGTGCGCCACGACCTCGCCGGTGGAGACGTCCACCGCGTCCGCGCCGGCCTCGGCGAGGGCGCGGCAGATCGCCACGGCCTCCGCTTCGGTGGTGCCGCCGGGCGCCCAGTCGTTCGCCGAGATCCGCACCAGCAGCGGCTGCCCGGCCGGCCAGGCGGCGCGCACCGCCGTCAGCACCTCCAGCGGCAGCCGCAGCCGGTGGGCGAGCGGGCCGCCGTAGCGGTCGGTGCGGTGGTTGGTGAGCGGGGAGAGGAAGGAGGAGAGCAGGTGTCCGTG
Source organism: Streptomyces sp. NRRL S-350 (assembly GCF_000719705.1). Taxonomy (GTDB): domain Bacteria; phylum Actinomycetota; class Actinomycetes; order Streptomycetales; family Streptomycetaceae; genus Kitasatospora. Next base: position 25,665 of record NZ_JOHO01000045.1, read on the forward strand.
GCCGAACTGCAGCTCCAGCACGTCGAATCCGGCCCGCGCGGCCCGCTCGGCAGCGGCCGCGAAGTCGGCCGTGACGGCGGCCAGCTGGATGTCGTTGGCCTCGTGCGGCACCGGGCTGTCGGCGTCCCACGGGATCGCCGAGGCAGCGAGCAGCGGCCAGCCCTCGGCGAGCGGGCGGCCGATGCCGTCCGGCCCGGGAGCGGTGGTGGCGCCCCGGCGGCCGGCGTGGGTCAGCTGGATGCCGAGCGGGGTGTCGCTCACCGCCCGGACGGCCCGGACGAGTTCGCGCCACGCCTGCTCCTGGTGGTCGGTCCACAGGCCCGGGCAGCGGTCGGTGGGCCGGCCTTCGGGGCTGACGGCGGTCATCCCGGCGAGCACCAGGCCCGCCCCGCCGAGCGCGTGGCCGGTCAGCTGGGCCCGTTCGAAGGCGCTGGGCAGTGCGTCGGGGGAGGTGAAGGTCGCGAGCGGCGGCACCACGATCCGGTTGCGCAGCTCCAACGCGCCCAGTTTGAACGGGCGGAACATCGGCGGCACCCCGGGCGAGCCGCCGAAGGCGGTGTCCACGGCGTCCACGAAGGCGGGGTCGCGGGCCCGCAGGTTGCCGTAGGTGACCCGGCGGCTTCGGGTGAGCAGGTTGAAGGCGAACTGGTCGACGTCCTGGCCGGCGCGGCGCCCGATGGTCTCGAACCACTCCAGGCTGGCCTGCGCGGCGCGCTGGGTGGACTCCACCACCGGGCGCCGCTCGGCCTCGTAGGCGGCCAACGCGTCGTCCAGGTCCGGCTGTTCGCCGAGCGCGGCGGCCAGCGCCAGGGCGTCCTCCAGGGCGAGCTTGGTGCCCGAGCCGATCGAGAAGTGCGCGGAGTGCGCGGCATCGCCGAGCAGCACCACGTTGCGGTGGTGCCAGCAGGCGTTCCGCACCGTGGTGAAGCGGATCCAGCGGGAGGCGTTGGGGATCAGCCGGTGGCCGTCCAGGTGGCCGGCGAGCAGGTCCGCGCAACGTCGGACGCTCGCCCCGTCGCTCTCCCCGCGGGCGAACTCCCTCGTGGCGAAGGCCTCGAAGCCGGACCGGTGCCAGGCGTCCTCGGCGATCTCGACGATGAAGGTGGAGCGGGTCGCGCTGTACGGGTAGGCGTGCACCTGCAGCACGCCGAAGTCGTACTGCTCGACGATGAAGGTGAAGGCCTCGAAGACCTTGTCGGTGGCGAGCCAGATGTAGCGGCAGTGCCTCGTGTCCAGCTCGGTGCGGAAGGTGTCCGGGTACGCCGCCCGGGTGCGGGAGTGGATGCCGTCGGCGGCCACCACCAGGTCGTACTCGGCGGCGAGCCGTTCGACGGACGGCGCGGGCGTGCGGTAGCGCACGTCCACGGCCAGGTCGGCGCAGCGCTGCCGGAGGATGGCGCGCAGCCGGTTGCGGTCCAGGGCGGCGAAGCCGTGGCCGCCGCTGGTGCGGACCCGGCCCGCGTAGCGGATGTCGATGTCGCTCCAGCGGGCGAACTCGGCGCCGATCGCGGCGAAGACCTGTGGATCGGCCTGGGCGATGCCCTCCAGGGTCTCGTCGGAGAACACCACGCCGAAGCCGAACTCGTCGTCGCGGCCGTCCCGTTCGAAGACGGTGACCTCCCGGTCGGGGGCGAGCTGCTTGGCCAGGGCGGCGAAGTAGAGCCCGCCGGGGCCGGCGCCGATGACGGCGATCCGGCGCGCCCGGGTGCCGGGGACCGTCATGCGATCACCTCCGGCTGCTGCGGCCCGGCCTCGCCCAGCGTGCGGCGCACCTGGGCCGGCCACGGCTCGGGGCCCTCGGTGTGTGGCGCGGCGTTCACCACCGACATCCGCCCGTTCGCGGCCAGCCCGTGCGGGCCGTGCACCTCGAAGGCGTAGTGCAGCGAGGAGCCGCCGACCCGGACCACCCGCAGCTCGGTGCGGACCACGTCCCCGAACCAGAGCCGCTGGCGGTAGTCGGCCTCGAAGTGCACCCGGGGGATCCGCCCGAACAGCTCCGCCAGCCCCAGTCGACGCAGCAGTGCCGCCTCCGCCGCCTCGGCCCAGCGCTGCACGGCGGAGAAGTGGTAGTGCCCGGCCGCGTCGGTGTCCGACCACTCGACCCGGCGCTCGACGGTGACGCTGGCCGGGGCCAGTGAGGCCAGCCGCCGCAGCTCGGCGCGGTGCAGCTTGCCGGTCGCGGTGCGCGGCAGCCCGGTGACGAACTCGACGGCCCGCGGGTACTTGTACGGCGCGATGGTGCGCTTGACGTGGTCCTGGAGCAGACGTGCCGTCTCGGGCCCGGCGGGCACGCCCGCGCGCAGCACCACGTACGCCTTGACCACGCTGCCGCGCCGCTCGTCCGGCGAGCCGACCACCGCGCAGTCGGTGACGTCGGGGTGGGTCGCGAGCGCCTGCTCCACCTCGGGCCCGGCGATGTTGTAGCCGGCCGAGACGATCATGTCGTCGGTGCGGGCCTGGTACCAGAAGTAGCCGTCCCGGTCGCGGACGTAGGTGTCGCCGGTGAGGTTCCAGCCGTCCCGGACGTAGCCGAGCTGGCGTTCGTCGTCCAGGTAGCGGCAGCCGGTCGGGCCCTTGACCGCGAGCAGACCGGGTTCGCCGTCCGGCACCGGGCGGCCCTGGCCGTCCAGTATCGCGGCGCGGTAGCCGGGCACGGGCCTGCCGGTGGAACCGGGGCGGACGTCCCCGTCGGCGGCCGCGATGAACACGTGCAGCAGTTCGGTGGCGCCGATGCCGTCGATCAGCCGCTGCCCGGTGGCCTCGTGGAAGGCCCGCCAGACCGCGGCCGGCAGTGGCTCGCCCGCCGACACGCAGCGCCGCACTCCGGCCAGCCGGTCGGCCAACCCGGCGGCCAGGACCGCCCGGTAGGCGGTCGGCGCGGTGAACAGCACGCTCACCCCGTGTTCCCGGACCTGTTCGGCCAACTGCTCGGGCGTGGCCTGCTCCAGGAGCAGACTGGCGGCGCCGGCCCGCAGCGGGAAGACCAGCAGCCCGCCGAGGCCGAAGGTGAAGCCGAGCGGCGGGGTGCCGGCGAAGAGGTCGTCGGGGGTGGGGCGGAGCAGGTGGCGGGAGAAGGTGTCGGCATTGGCGAGGACGTCGCGGTGGAAGTGCAGGGTCGCCTTGGGGCGGCCGGTGGTGCCGGAGGTGAAGGCGATCAGGGCGACGTCGTCGGCGGCGGTCGGGACGGCGGTGAAGCCGGCCGGTTTGGCGGCGCAGCGCACGGTGAGGTCGTCGGGGGCGTGGCCGCCGTAGGCGAGGATGCGCAGGCCGGGGGTCCGCGCCCGCTGCAGCTCGTCGAGGAACCGGTGGTCGCACAGGGCGAGGACGGGTTGTGCGATGCCGGCCAACTCGGTCAGCTCGGTGGCGCGCAGCAGCGGCATGGTGGTGACGGCCACCCCGCCGGCTTTCAGGACGGCGAGCCAACAGGCGGCCAGCCAGGGGGTGTTGGGGCCGCGCAGCAGCACCCGGTTGCCGGTGGTGAGGCCGAGGTCCTCGGTCAGCAGGCGGGCGATCCGGTCGGTGTGGTCGCGTAGTTCGCCGTAAGTCCACTGCCCGGTGGGGGTGAGCAGGCAGCGGCGGTCCGGTCCGAGGCGGGCGATGGTGTCGTCGAGCAGGGCGGCCGCGCAGTTCAGGCGGTCGGGGTAGGCCAACTCCGGTAGTTCGAAGAGGAGTTCTGGCCACTGCTCGAAGGGTGGGAGGTGGTCTCGACAGAACGTGTCCACGTGCGCTGAGGGGGATAGCTCCATGGGCGGGCACCTCATCGGGCGGGCGGGAGTGAGGCCAGTATGGCGCTTCGGTGACGCCAGTCAAGAGAGCGATACATGCATTCGGGCGACGGCCCGCGCCACCGGCGGTGCGGGGCCCGGGCGCACGGAGCGGTGCGGCCGGCCGGAGCACGGCAGGGAAGCAGCCGGCCGGCGCACGGAAGGGAAGCAGCCGGGTGCACGCATGCAGGGGAGGGGCAGGACGCCCGCAGGGGACGGGCTGGGCGCAGAGACAGGGCGGGGCCGGGCGCACAGCGGGGCGGGTCGGGGTGCCCACAGGGGTGGGCCGGGGCGCACGGAAGGGTGGGGCCGGCCACACTCCCGCGCCGATCAGGGCTGCGGTGGGCTCCGGGTGGTGCAGAGTGGGGCGTCGAACGGAGGGGGAGGGCCGGGGAATGACGAGACAGGCGGCTTCGTGGGGTGCCCGCGTCGGCGTGGGGTTCGTCCGGGCGTGCGCGGTCGCCGGGGTCACCCTGCTGATCCCGGCGGTGTGGGCGGGCGCGGTGGCGCTGGGCATCCGGTGGGGGCCGGCCAACCCGTGGTCCTGGCTGCTGCCGGTGGTGCTGGTCGGTACGGGCACGCTCGCCCTCGCCCGTCCCGTCTGCCGGGCCGTCCGCGTGCTGGTCGCACGATGGACCGGCACCGTGGTCCCCGCCGGCTACCGGCAGGCCGGGCCGGTCGTCCGGATGTCCACCGGCTACTGGTGGAACGGCCACTCCTACGAGCGCAGCCGCCGGGACGCCGAGTTGGACCAGCGATGGCGCACCTGGTGGACCGACCCGGCCACCTGGCGCGACCTGCGGTTCACCGCGGTCGTCCCGCTGACGGCCGGCCTGGTCGCGGCCGTCCCGGCCGCCGGGGCCGGCGCCGCGCTCCTCGGGCTGGCCCGGCCCGAGCCGTCCGTCCGGCTGGCCGGGGCGCTCGCCGCAGTCACGGCCGTCGCCTGCGCCCCGTACGCCTGGCGGCTGCTGGAGCCGGTGGCGGTCCGCTTCCTCGGCCCCTCCGCCGCGATGCTGCTGGCCGAGCGGGTCGTCGAGCTGACGGCCCAGCGGGCCGACGTGACCGTCACCCAGGCCGCCGAGATCCGCCGGATCGAGCAGGACCTGCACGACGGGGCGCAGGCGGGCCTGGTCGCGCTCGGTCTCTCGCTGGCGACCGCCGAGAAACTGATGGAGAGCGACCCGCAGCGGGCCCGGGCGCTGATGCGGGCGGCACGGGCCGGTGCCGCGAGCTCGCTCGCCGAACTGCGCGACCTGGTACGGGGCATCAACCCGCCGCTGTTGAACGAGCGCGGTCTGGTCGACGCCGTCCGCGCGCTCGCCCTGAACAGCCCGCTGGACGTGACGGTCACCGCCGACCGGCCGATCCGGCTGGAACCGCCCATCGAGTCCGCCGTGTACTTCGGCATCGCCGAACTGCTCACCAACGCGACCAAGCACGCCCGGGCGACGACCGTCCGGATCGCTCTCGCCCACAGCGAGACCGGCATCGTCGTGGAGGTCGAGGACGACGGCCGGGGCGGCGCAGTGGCGGGCGGCGCGGTGGCGGGCGGTACGGGGGCGGGTGCCGAGGCGGCGGGCAGCCCGGGGACGGGCGGTGCGGGCGGGCTCGCGGGCCTGCGCCGCCGGCTCGCCGTGTTCGACGGGCGCCTGGAGATCACCAGCCCCGAGGGTGGCCCGACCTGTGCGACGATGGTCGTGCCATGCGAATAGTCGTAGCCGAGGACCTCTACCTGCTCCGGGACGGAATGGTCCACCTCCTGGAAGCCTACGGACACCAGGTCGTCGCGACGGCCGGCACCGGGCCCGAGGCCCTCGAAGCGCTGCTGACCCACCGTCCGGACGTCGCCGTCGTCGACGTCCGCATGCCGCCGACCCAGTCGGACGAGGGGCTGCGGGCCGCCCTCGCCGCGCGCCGCGAGGTGCCCGGACTGCCGGTGCTGATCCTCTCCCAGCACGTGGAACAGTTGTACGCCCGCGAGCTGCTGGCCGACGGTGCGGGCGGCATCGGCTACTTCCTCAAGGAGAGCGTGTTCGACGGCGACCAGTTCGTCGACGCCCTGGAACGCGTGGCGAAGGGGGGCACCGCCATGGACCCGGCCGTCATCGCCGCGCTGGTGTCCTCCGCCCCCTCGAACCGGCGGCTCGACCGGCTCACCGAACGCGAGTCCGAGGTGCTCGCCCTGATGGCGGAGGGGCTGTCCAACCAGGCCATCGCGCAACGGCTGTTCCTCAGCGACAGCGCGATCAGCAAGTACACCACCTCGATGTTCGGCAAGCTGGGCCTCACCGACGACCAGAACGGCAACCGGCGGGTGCTTGCGGTCCTCGCCTACCTCGACAAGCCCTGACCCGTCAGCCGGCCGCGGTGCGCGCGGCGGCGTCCGGGGTGCGGCCGTCCTGCGCCTGCCGGGCGCGGTCGGCGAGCAGCCGGGCGAACACGGTGAGCGCCGGTGCGGCGACGGCGGCGCCGGGCCCCGCGTCGTGCACCAGGAGCAGCACGCCGCCGACCCGGACCAGCGCCACCGCCGCCGACGATCCACGGGTCCGGACGGCGCTCTGGTCGCCGATCGGGGGCAGGGACACCGCCCCCGGATCCTCGCCGGCAGTGCGGTCCAGCGTGGTGTCGAAGGCCCGGGCGGCCGCTTCGGGCGAGGCGAAGGTCACCACGGTGAACTCCACGGTCTGGATGTCCGACTCGCCGAACCTCACCGTGGCGTAGGCGAGTTGCTGATCACAGGAGTCCGGCAGCAGACACGGCACCCCGCCGCCGGAACCCGATCCGGACTCCGGCCCGCTCTGCACCTGCCACCCGGCCGGCATCGCCCGCGCGTCGGGCAGCACCCCCCGCACCAGCTCCGGATCGCGCAGCGGCAGCGCGGCGTGCGCCAGGCCGGGGCCGCCCGGCCTCATCAGCGGACGCGAGCCCAGGTGGACGCCGACGGCCACCAAAGCGGCGATCAGGACCAGGGCGAGCGCCACCACGATCCCGACGCTGCCCCGGCGGGCCGCGAGGGCCCGCGCCCGGGCGTCCACCGGGCCGACCCGCAGCTGGACGGTCGTCGGGCCCGCCGGCGGCGGTTCGGCACCGGTGCTGCGCAACTGGACGGTGCTCGGCCCGGTCCGCAGGTGCACGGTCGGCGGACCAGCCGGCCGACCGAGCCCCGTGGTGGCCAGGTACTGCGCGAACGCCACGTCGGAGGCGAGCAGTTGGGTGACGGCCGCGGTCAACTGCTCCCGGGCCCGGACGTCCTTCGGACTCCTCTCCGCCTCCGCCAGCGCCCGCGCCCCCTCCGGCACCATCCGCAACCGCGCCCGCACCACGTCCGCCACCGCCTGGTGCGGCCCGCCCACCAGCAGCGCCTCCACCACGTCGGGCACCATCCCCCGGCCGTCCCCCATGGCAACTCCCCCCGCCGCACGAGTCGTTGCACCCACCATCCCCGACCGGCGACCACTTCGTACCCCCGCCGAAACGGAACGGAGACGCAACTGCAACCACTCCCGGACCAACCCGCCACCCGTGGGGCAGGTGGGATCACGCCGGGCGGGCCACAGCCGCGGGCGGCACCCGGGGGCCACACCCGGCGGGGAACCGGTCCGGCGGGGAACCGGTCCTGCGGGGGTGCCGGTTCGCACGTGCGGACGAGGTGCCCCTCTGGGATTCGAACTCCCGGGCGGGTAGAGGCGGTTCGCCGCGGTTGTCAGCGGTTCACCACGGCTTGTCGCGCCCTCGGGGTCAATCCGGGACACGGACCTGCCGATACCGGAAGTGATGCCCTCACGCCGTTCGGAGGAGATCGCAATGCCCGACCTGTGGCTTCCCGGTGCCGAGGTCCACGACCTCGGCGACCACGCGCCGACCGACCAGCAGTACCCGCCGAAGGCCATCGCCCACATCACCTGGGACCGCAACGCCACCGCCGCCGCGCCCCAGGACTGGTGCCCCTACGAGGACCTGGTGAACTACTTCACCGGAAGCGGCGCCGGCGACGCGCCGCACCTGATCTGGGACCCGTTCAGCGGCCGCGCGGCCCAGCTGTTCCCGGCCGACTCCCGCTCGAAGAGCCTGCTCAGCCCGACCCAGAGCCCGACCCGCACCAACCGGGCCGGGCGGGTGGTGATCCAGATCGAGGCGGTGTTCTTCCCCTACTGCCGCTACCAGGGCCGGGTCTACCCCCGGCTGGTCGACACCCCGTGCGCGGGCTGGGGCCGGATCCACGCCTGGATCTCCTCCTGGGGCGTGCCCGACGAGTGGCCGATGGGCCGGCCGTCCGACTTCTCCGGCCACCGCGACGAACAGACGTGGGAGACCCGCGGCGGCTGGTACGCGCACGCCCACGTGCCGTTCAACGACCACACCGACCCCGGCTCCTGGCCCGACTTCGCGTCCACCTCCGGCACCGGCGACCCGCCGCCCTCGCAGCAGCACCCGGCACCCCCGGGGGGCTCGACGCCGGCCCGCTACCAGGTCAGCATCAACGGCCTGCCGTACGGCTACGGCGCCCACGGCTACCAGGTGACGACGGTCGGGCGGGCGCTCGTCTCGCACGGCTTCGGCTCCCACTACCGCTCCGGCCCGGGTCCGGACTGGACGGACGCGGACACCGAGAACTACGCGGACTACCAGGCGAGCCTCGGCTACTCCGGGCAGGCGGCGGACGGCGTACCCGGCGAGAGCTCGCTGAACCGGCTGCTCGGCTACCTGCCCGCCCAGCGGACGGTGTCGGTCGCCCACGTCGTCGCGGCCGCCCGCACCGACCCCGGAGCCGAGCAGGGGCACCGGACGTACGGGGCCGAGGCGGCGATCGTGGAGCAGGCACTGGTGGACGAGGGGCTGCTCGACCAGCACTGGGTGGACGGCTCGTTCGGCAGCCGGACGGTCGCCGCGTACGCGGCCTGGCAGCGGCGCTGCGGCTACGAGGGCGGCGCGGCGGACGGTATCCCCGGGCCGGACTCGCTGCACCGGCTGGGCGCGGCGCAGGGCTTCGCGGTGACCGACTGAGGCCGGGGCGGAGCTGACCCTCCTCCTGGGGGAGGAGCGGAGGCGAGGCCGGGCGGGGTCGCGTACGCGCTCGGGTGGGGCCGTGTACTCGCTCGGGAGTAGTCAGGGTTACTTCCGCTGCCAGATGCCGGATGAGACGAGGGCGGGAGAGTCTGGGGCCGTTCTGATGGCCCCGGACTCGAAGGAGGTACCCGTGAGCTCGTCCCCCCGAGCCGTCGTGACACCCAGGGCGGGCCGTGACGGCAAGCGGCGATCGGCGGATCGCCGCCTGCCGCCGCGGGCGCGCAAGGCCCTTGTCGTGCTGCACGTCGTCGCGTCGGTGAGCTGGCTGGCGCTGATGCTCTGCCTGCTCACCCTGGCGGTGACGGCACTGACGACCGGGGACGCCGACCGGCTGCGCACCGCCTACCGGGCCATGGCCATGCTCGGTGACGTGCTGGTGGTGCCGCTGAGCCTGCTCACCCTCCTGAGCGGGGTGGTGCTCGGGCTCGGCACGTCCTGGGGCCTGTTCCGGTACTACTGGGTGAACACCAAGTTCTGGCTGACACTCGGGGCGATGGCGGCCTCGATCTTCGCCCTCACCGCCCGGCTGCACGACGCGGTGCGCGCGGTGGACGCCCATCCGACGGGCCCAATCACGCCGGCGGATCTCGGCTTCGTCCGCTACAACGCGGCCATCGTCCCGGCGATTGCGTTGTCGCTCTACCTGTTCGCCGTCATCCTGTCCGTGTACAAGCCCTGGGGCCGACGTCGGGCGGCGGGCGCGCGCCGGGGCCGAATAGCGGAGGCGGGTTCCTGAGCCGCCGGCCGCCCGTGCTCGGGTTCACGCCGGTGGCCGGTGGCCGGTGGCCAGCGGCCCGGGCCGGGCCGGGGCCGGGGAATGCCCGTGTGGAAGGCGGGCGTTCTCCTCCGACGTGACCAGCGCTGCACCCGCGACGAAACTCTCCGTTCTCGACCGTTCCCGCACCAGGCGGGGCGAGGAGCCAGCCCGGGCCCTGCGGGACACGGTGGCCTTCGCCCGCGAGGCCGAGCGGCTGGGGTACCACCGGTTCTGGGTCTCCGAGCACCACGGGGTGCCCGGGGTGGCCGGCTCGGCGCCCACGGTGCTCGCCGCGGCAGTGGCGGCTGCCACCACCCGGATCCGGGTCGGCACCGGCGGGGTGATGCTTCCCAACCACCAACCCCTGGTGGTGGCCGAACAGTTCGGGGTGCTCGCTGCGCTGTTTCCCGGACGGATCGACATGGGGCTCGGGCGTTCCGTCGGGTTCACCGACGGTGTCCGGCGGGCCCTGGGGCGGGAGAAGGACGCCGTTGAGGACTTCGGCGCCCGGTTGGCCGAACTCCTCGGCTACTTCGACGGCTCGCAACAGGTGCACAGGGGCGTCCACGCTCGCCCGGCCGAGGGCCTGCACGTCCCGGCCTTCGTCCTGGCCACCGGCGGGGGCGCAGACCTGGCCGCCGACGCCGGTCTGCCCCTGGTGATCGCCGCCGCGCGCGGCGAGGACCGGATGCTGGCGGCCATCGACCGCTACCGCACCCGGTTCCGCCCCTCCGCCCAGGCCGCCGAGCCGTACGTCGTGGTCTCGGGCACGGTCGCGGTCGCCGAGACCGCTGAGCGGGCCCGAGAACTGCTCGTCCCGGAGGCCTGGTCCGGCGCGTACTCCCGCACCCACGGCGAATTCCCACCGCTGGCCCCGGCCGCAGAGATTCGGGCCCGGACGATGACGGAACGGGAGCGGGCCGCCTACGAGCAGTCGCTCAAGGGGCACATCGCCGGCACCCCGGAACAGGCCGCCGCCGAACTGGGCGCCCTGGTGGAGCGCAGCGGCGCGGACGAGTTCCTGGTCAGTACCAGCACCTACGACCGCACCGCCCTGCTCGACTCCTACCGGCTCCTCGCCGAGGCGGTAGGCCAGAGCCGGTCCTGACCTGACCCTGACCTGCCCCGTCGTGTCCCGATCGCCGCCCTGGCACGATTTCTCGGCAGGCGTGATGACCTGCTATTGTTCTTCTCGTCGAGGGGAAATGATCTTCCGAAGCGAAGATCCCTTGAGCAGGCGTCAGCGGTGCTACCAGAGCACGCCCTACTTTCAGTAGGGAGAGTCCGTGCAACCCGGGCCTGGCGCTCCACCCGAAGGGGCTCGTTCCGTCCAGCGGAACGGGCCCCTTCGTCATGCCCGCCGACGGCCATGAGCTCTTCTCATGTCTCGCGCCATGAGCACCTCTCATGGGCTATCTCATGAGCGCCTCTCATGTGCGCGGCCCATGAACACCTCTCATGGGCTACCGCATGAGCACCTCTTATGTGCCCGGCCCATGAGCACCACTCATGCGCTGATGCCATGAGTGCCGCTCATCTCCGGGTCCCGCCCGCCTCTCGTAAGCGTGTCCCTTTATCGCACTTCTGGACTCGAAACCCTCCCGCGCAGCCTGCTATCAGCCAAGGTCCTGTACCAGGTGGCCGGTGAGCGCCGCCCCCGAACGATTTTCCGGCCAGGGGGTTTGCGTGCCCGGCAGGGCTGACCCTTCGTCACACCTTGGCTGGAACTGGCTGTTGCCGGTGTGAATATGCCACTGGAACGGTCGGTATCTGGAATCCGGCAGTAGCCTTCCGTGTCGGACCTGCCACTGCTGGTGGCGACCCGGCCGGTGCCGCGCAGCGCCCGGCCGCCCAGACCCCGCGAAGGAGCCGGTGTGCCGGGTATCGACGAATGCCTCTCCGGAGCGATGGCGATCGCCGGCGCCCGCTCCGCGAGCCTGGTCGACTGGAGCAGCGGCCTCGCCCTCGGCAGCCTCGGGAGCAGCCCGACCGGCGAGCACGAGACCTCCGCCGCCGAGGCAACCGACCTGGTGCGGGCCGCTGTCGAGAGCCAGACCTTCACGGTGGCGGAGGACCGGCGATCCCCGTTGGAGGACATCATCGTCACTGCGGGCCGCAGCTACCACCTGATCCGTTTCATCGACACCGTCTTCGACAACCGGCTGGTCCTCCACCTCTGGCTGGACCGTACCGAGGGCAACCTCGCTGCAGCCCGCTTCCGGCTGCAGGCGCTGGCGGAGGAGTTGGTACTGGGGTGAACCCGATGCCCGTGACATCCGACCCGTTCACGCCGACCGTCGTATTCCAGCCGCCGCCCCGCCCCTCAGCGGTCCCGGGTGCCCGGGGCGCCGGATCCTCGCCCCGCACCTCGAACGCCCCCAGGATCGTTCGCACCTCGAACGCCCCCGGGGCCGTCTCGCGGCGGTGGCCCGCATGACCGCTGCTCCCAGCACCGCACCGCCCCCGGCGGAATGCGCCGCGCCGAGGTCGCCGGGCGAAGCCCTCGCCCTGCTCGCCGCCCGGCGTGCCACCGGCGCCCTACACGGCCCGGTCGGCAGCCTCTACCTCGTGGACGGCCAGGTGGCCGGCGCCGAGTCCTCCCGCACACCCGGCCTGGCCGAACTCCTCACCGGCAGCGGTCGGATCACCCCCGAGGTCTGGGCGGAGCTCGTCCGTGTCCACGGCCCGCGGGGCAGGGTCGCCGACGTACTGGTCGAACGGCAGCTGCTCGCCCGAGGAGAGCTCGAACTCGGCCACCTGGGAACGCTTTTCGACGCCGCCTTCTTCGTCCTTGCCGACCCGCCCGGCGGCCTCTGGCGGTTCGAGCCCGACGTCCGGCACTGGCTGGGGCCGGTTGCGACGGTCGACCCGGACCGGCTCCGCCGCGAGGTCGAACGCCGACGCCGACTCCTCGACCGGATCTGGCCCTGGGCGCAGCTCGACACCGCGCCCGTCCGCCCGGTCCAGCACAGCCGTCGGCCGTCCCACCGCCCGGCCGGACGACGGCGCTGCGAACTGCTCGACCACGCCGACGGTCGAAGAACCCCGGCGGACCTGGCCCGCCTGCTCGGCCGCTCCGGCTTCGGGGTCGCCGCGGACATCCGCCGTCTGGCCGCCGCCGGACTGCTCGATGCCCCGGGGCCGGTCGCCCCGTCGCCTGCCACCCCGCCGTCCGTCGCCCTGCCGTCCGTCGCCCCGTCGCTCGCCACACCGTCGCCCGCCACCACGTCGGTCGCCGCCCAGCCGGCTGCCACCCGGCCGGCCGCTGCCCCGCCCGATGTGCAGCCGGTCGTCGGGGCGTCGACCGCCGAAGCTCCGCAGGCGTTCGCCCGTGCCGCCGACCACGGGAGGCCGCCCGGCGGCCTGCACCGCCGGATCCCCGGCGCCACCCTGCGAGGCGCCGGGGAGGCGGACGCCGCAGGCCCGGCCTACGCGCGGCCCGTTCCCGTCCCGCCCACCCCGGCAGCGGCCCACCCGCTGACCGTCCCCGACCCGGACATCGCGCTGCTGACCCGGGTCCGAGACCTTCTGGAGGCCCGACTTTGACCCACTCCCCGCCCGCGACCCCGTCGTCCCGGCCATGAGGCGGGCGCTCAAGCAGCGTGTCGGAAGGAGACAACTGATCGCCTTGGAGACCGAGCTGCTCGCCGAACTCCGTGCCGTCAAGCACCGCGTCCCGCATCTGGCGGGCGGCCTGGTGGCGAGCGTGGACGGCCTGTTGGTCGCGCACGACACCCATGGGGCGGAGCCGTCCGCTCTGGCCGCGATGACGGCGGCGTCGCTCTCCCTGGCCCAGCGGCTCGCCGACACCACCGGCCAGGGCGAGTTCCGGGAGTCGCTGGTGCGCGGCGAACACGGCTACGTCGCCACCTACGCGGCCGGCGGCAGCTGCGTGCTGACCCTGCTGGCGCACCCGGACGTCAACGTGGGCCGCCTGCACCTGGAGGCACGTCGTAGCGCCCAGCGCATCGTCGGGCTGCTCAACGACACCCTCCTGCCCAAGGACCCGCGCGAGGCAGGCTGACATCCGCGCGACCCCGGCCGACCCGGGCCACGCACAGCCCCACGACCGCGACGACACCGGCAACCGACCACCCGGCGACCGACCACCCGGCAACCGACCACCCCGACCACCTCGACGATCACGACGACCCGACCACCCGACCACCCGACCACCTCGACGACCCGACCACCAGATCACCGAACGGGAGTTACCCAGATGACCGACGCACCCGGCGCGCTCAAGCAGGCCATGACCAGTATCGAGGGCGCCCTCGGCGCCGCCCTGGTGGACTACAACAGCGGCATGGCGCTCGCGACCCTCGACGGCCCCGGCGGCCTGGACCTCAATGTGGCCGCAGCCGGCAACACCGACGTGGTCCGCGCCAAGATGCGGACCATGGACATGCTCGGCCTGCAGGACGGGATCGAGGACATCCTGATCACCCTGTCCAGCCAGTACCACCTGATCCGCCCGCTCACCGGCCGCACCGGCAAGGGCCTGTTCCTCTACCTCGCCCTGGACAAGGCGCGCGCCAACCTCGCCATGGCCCGCCACCAGCTCACCAGGATCGAGGCGGACCTGGAGGTCTGACGCCCACCCGGTCGGCGGACGAGTCCCGGCAGAAGAGTCCTCGGCACAGGAGTCCCCGACACAGGAGTCCCGGCGGACGAGTCCTCGGCACGGAGCCCGGCGGTGGCGCCCGCCCCGCCGGGCCCCTGCGGTCAGCCGGTGGCCGGCGCCGCGCGCCGCCCCGTCGTCGGTGCCGTCCACCGGACTTCGCCGCCCGGCAGCCCGGCGCACACCGCTCCCTCGGCGGTCAGTACGCTCCACGGCGCCAGTTGCGCGTGCGGCGGGACGGAGAGCGCGCCGCCCCCGGAGAAGCCCAGCTCCAGGCCGCCTGCCAGGGTGATCCGGGCGGCGTCGACGTTCCGCCCGACCAGTGCCGCCAGGCCCGGACTCGGTCGGAAGGTCAGCGCCGGGAAGAAGTGCTCGACCTCTTCCGGGGCGGCGAACGACGGTGCCGCGAAGCGGAATTCGTGTGCCACCCGGACGGTCAGTTGGCCGTCCAGCAGCAGGTCCAGCCGTCCACCGCCGCTGACCGACTCCACCCGACGGCCGGCCAGCACCTCCGTGATCGTGTTCTGCATACCCCCAGTCTGTCCCACCCGGCCCCCGGTCCATTCGCTGTTCCCACCACGGGTCCGAAACCCGTCTTCGCCCCGGGGAACGCAGCCGGGGAATTGCAGCCGGCGGGTGGAGCGGCGGCTGAAGAGCGAAGTCACCGTCGTCGGAGCCGAGGAAGCCGCCGGGGCCGGCCTCCCGTCGGTGACATCATGAGCCGGTCACTGTCCGGCCCGGCCGGTCGGTTGCCCGGCGGGCAAGCCGCGCACCAGTTCGGCCGGCCCGCCCGCCCCTGCCCGGGCGGCCAGCGCGGCGGCCGTACGGTTCCAGGACGGCTCGGTCAGCAGTGCTCGCGCGTCGGCCGGCGTGCAGTACCGCCACTCCGCCAACTCCTCCGCCGGCAGCACGATCGAGGGGCGCGAGCCACTCGTCACCGTGCCCCCGTCGTAGACGTACACCAGCACCGCGGTGTCCCGGCCGGTCGCCGGGTCCGCCTCCGGATCGGCTGCGGCCCCCGGCTGCCAGTCGAGCGCCAGGAGCGCCCCGGGCTCGACCTCCCACCCGAGCTCTTCGCGGACCTCCCGCCGGGCCGCCGCCCGGGGCGTCTCCCGGTCCGCCTCGACCCCGCCGCCCGGCAGCGTCCAGTACGGCACCTGCCCGCGGGGCCCGTCCCACGGCCGTAGCCGCACCAGCAGCACCCGCCCGTCCTCGTCGGTGAACAGCGCCCGCGCCTTCGCCCGGATCCGCGGCCGGGTGGCGTAGAAGGTGGCGCGGTCCATGGGTGGCGCCGGCTGCTGCCCGGTCTCCGGGGTCAGCCCGGGGGCGGCGGCCGGTCCCTGGTACTCGGGCGCGGGCGTGTCGGCGGGCAGCTCCCGCAGCGTGTGCCCGACCGGTCGGCTGTCCTCCAGCTCCAGCGGCCCGGCCGTGCGGGGTGCCCGCAGGCAGGCCGTCACCCGGCGCGACAGCCGGGGCGGCAACGCGTGGCCTGCCTGTTCGGCGGTCAGCCAGGTCCACCCGCCGACCTCCGCCGCGTCCGGGCGGAACGCCGCCGCCTGCTCCCGCGTCAACGGTTCGGCCCAGTACAGGTACGCGACGATCGGCGGGCTGTCGGGCAGGAGAGCCCAGTCCACGCAGGCCAGTTGCCCCAGTCGGGGAGTGAAGCCGAGTTCCTCGCCGATCTCCCGCAGCGCGGTCTCCCGCGGCGACCGGTCCGTGGGCTCCCAGCCGCCCCCGGGAATCGCCACGGGATGCTTCCGGTCGTACGGCAACCGCACCACCAGCACCCGGCCGTCCCGGTCCGGGAACAGCACCCCGGCCGCCGCCAGGATCCCCCGCCCGCCGCTCACGCCCGCACTCTCCACCCCTGCTCCCTCCACCACGGTCTCCCCGGCGACGACAGCCCGGGCCACCCCCATGGTTCCCGTCCGATCGGCGTCCGGACCGCCACCGCCGGGTGATCGAGCGGCATCCGTCCGGACCGCCACCGCCGGGTGATCGAGCGGCATCCGTCCGACTCGCTCCGTCCGACCCGCGTCTCCCGACCCGCTGCGGCCGACCCGCGTCTCCGACCCGCGTCTCCGACCCGCGTCTCCGTCTCCGCCCACCGCCCTCACCCCAGTGACGCCAGCGCGCCCGCCGCCGCCCGCGCCATTCGCTCGTCGTGCCGGTCACTCGCGCCGCGCAGGCGGGCGGCGCTCTCGGCTGCCGCCAGCGCGAGCAGTCCGGGCAGCAGGTCGGTGCTGCGTGCGGCGAGCCAGCGGGTGCCCTGGGTGGCCATCCACCACAGGTCGGCGGCCTTGCCCGGCGGGGCCTCGGCGGGTTCGGCGGCGGGGGGCGGGCCGAGTGGGTGTCCGGCGTCCGTCAGCAGTTCATGGAAGCGGCGGGCGATCAGGTGGTGGCCTTCGGCGCTGGGGTGCAGGCGGTCCACGCTGAGGAGCCGCCGTTGGGCCGGCCACGGGAGTTCGGCGAGGTGCAGGTGCACTGCCCGGTGGCGCGTGGTGAGTGCGTGCACCACGGTGTTGACGGCGTGCATGCGTCGGGCCAGCGGTCGGGCGAGTGGGGTCGGGAGTCGGAGGAGGGTGCCGGGGTCGGGTAGGCAGGCGGTGAGCAACACCGCGCCCTGGCTGGCGAGTTCGCCCAGTGTGGCGTCCAGTTCCCTCGTGGTGCGGCGGATGTCGAAGCCTGCCCGCAGGGTGTCGTTTCCGCCGGCGAGCACGGCGGCGAGTTGCGGCCGTGATGCCAGCGCGTGCGGTAGCTGATGGCGCGTCATGTCGGCTGTCAGTGCGCCGCTGTGCGCCAGATTGGTGAACTCGACCGCCCGACCGTCGGGTGCGAGTGAGCGTGCCAGGATGGCTGTCCAGCCTCGCCACCCTTCGCCGACCGGATCTCCGATTCCCTCGGTCAGTGAGTCGCCGAGTGCGACGAACCGCTCCAGCTGGGCTGCGGGATGCCGTCCTTCGGCCAGCGGGTCACGCCCGGTGTCGAGCATGCCCATCGCGGCCCCCTTCCTCCGCTTCGTCGTTGTGCACACCGTGTGCCGCCAGGAATGCCCTGACGGCCGCCGGCCAGCCGTACCGTTCGGCCTGTGTCCGCGCGGCAGCCCGCCGCTCGTCCTCCGGCCGGTCCAGCAACTCCCTTACGGTGAGGGCGAATCCGGTGCCGGTGTCGGGTGCAGACACCCCGGCGGCCCCGACCAGTCCGGGCAGTGCGGAGGAGCGGCTGACCACGACCGGGGTGCCGCAGGCCAGGGCTTCGAGTGCGGCGAGGCCGAAGGTCTCCACCGGTCCGGGTGCGAGCACCACGTCCGCGCAGCCCAGCAAGCGGGCCAGTTCCTCGCGTCCGCCCAGGTGTCCGAGGAAGCGCACCGGCAGCCCCATCGCGGCCGCCCGGGCGGCCAGCCGTTCCCGCAGCGGGCCCGTCCCGGCGACGACCAGGACGGCGGCCACTCGCTGCGCCCGCAGGGCCGCCAGCGCCTCGATCGCCCGCTCGGGCCGCTTCTCCGCGGAGAGCCGCGAGCAGAGCACCAGCAGTACGTCCGCCGGGGCGGCGTACTGGGCGCGTTCCGAGGTCCGTTCGGCCTGCGGCAGCGGTCGCATCGTCTCCAGGTCGACGCCGAGCGGGGCCCGGGTGAGGTTGGGCGTGCCGATCCGCCGGAACTCGGCCGCCGCCCAGTCGGTGGTGCAGAGCACCGAGTCGTAGGCCCGGGCGGTCGCCGTGTTGAGCCGGTCGGCGGCCGCGGTCGCCAACGGCCCGGGGACGCCCCAAGTGCGGAGGATCCCGGTGGCGCTCTCGTGCGAGACCATCAGCGAGGGCACGCCGTGTCGCCGCGCCCAGGCGCCGGTCCAGCGCAGCGTGGTGCGGTCGGACACCTCGAGCCGGTGGGGGGAGAGCCGGGTGAGTTCGGCGGTGACCGCCCGCCGGTCGGTGAGCAGGCGGTAGCCGCCGCCGGCCGGGAGCGCCGGACCCGGCAGGGTCACCACGAGGCCCTGTTCGGTCTCCTCCTCGGAGCGCCGTTCCCCGGGCACGATCAGCACTGGTCGGTGCCCGGCCGCCCGGTAGCCGGCGCCCAGGTGCCGCAGCGCTGTGCGCAGGCCGCCGGAGACGGCGGTGACGAAGTTGGCGAGCCGGACGATCGTCAGCGCCTCGCGGCGGGGAGCGGACGTCATGCCGGCAACTCCTCCGGCATCTCCTCCGGCAGTGAGTCCCGGGTTGACGGGCTCCCGGCCACCGGCTCCCCGGCCGCCACCGCTGCCGACGCCCCCGCCACCCCCGATGCCACGGGCTCCACCGCCGACACCGCCGATGGCCCCGCCACCCGCGATGCCACGGGCCCCACCGCCGCCACCGCCGATGGCGCCGTCCCCGCCGCGCCCCGGTGCTCGGCCAGCACCTCGGCATAGTGCCGCAGCAGCAGGTCCCCGACCGCCTCCCAGGTGCGTGCGGTCACTTCGGCCCGGCCGGCCTGCCCGTAGGCGGCCCGCCGCGCCGGATCGCCGGTCAGTTCGGCGACCGCCCGGGCGACTGCCGGGCCGTCCCGGGGCGGCACCAGCAGGCCGGTGCGGTGGTGTGCGACCAGGTCGAGCGGGCCGCCCGCCGCCGGGCCGATCACCGGAACGCCGCTGGCCATCGCCTCCTGGATGGTCTGGCAGAAGGTCTCCAGCGGGCCGGTGTGCACGAACAGGTCCAGCGTCGCGAAGCAGCGCGCCAGTTCCTCACCCGTCCGGCGGCCCAGGAACACCGCGCCGGGCATCGAGGCCTTCAGCCCCGGTGCGGAGGGCCCGTCCCCGATGATCACGACCCGGACGCCGGGCAGCACGGAGGCCGCCGCCAGCAGGTCGACCCGCTTCTCGGGGGCCAGCCGGCCGACGTACCCGACCAGGACCTCTCCGCCCGGCGCGAGCGCCCGGTGCAGCGCCTCGTCCCGGTGCCTGGGGTGGAACCGCACCGAGTCCACCCCGCGCGGCCACAGCTGCACCCGTGGCACGCCGTTTGCCGTCAGGTCCTGTACGGCCGGGGTGGACGGCGCGAGCGTGCGGGCGGCTGCCCGGTGGACGGCCCGGATCCGCCGCCAGGCGGCGGCCTCCCCGAGTCCTCGCCCGGCCCGGTAGGCGTGCGCGTATCCGGCGAGGTCCGTCTGGTAGACGGCGACGGCGGGCACACCGAGCCGGGCCGCGACCTGCATCCCGCGTGCGCCGAGCACGAACGGGCCGGCCAGGTGCACGATGTCCGGCCGGTGCCCGGCGACGGCGGCTGCCAGCTGTCGGCTGGGCAGGGCGATCCGCACCTGCGGGTATCCCGGCAGCGGCACCGACGGGATGCGCACCACCGGAATCTCGCCGGCCGTGGTACGTCCGAACGTCTCCGGCAGGTTCTCCGCGCCTCGCGCCGGCCGGCGGCGCGGAGAACCCGCCGGTGTGGAGACGCCCCGGGCCGGCGCGGGGGTGACGACAAGCGGCCGGTGGCCGCGGCGGACCAGATGCTCGGCCGTCCGCAGCACGCTGTGGGCGACTCCGTTGACCTCGGGCGGGAACGATTCCGTGACGATGACGACGCGCATGCCAGTGTTCTGTCCGGGTCCGGCATGCACCCGGCCAAAGGGATCTGTCGTACAAGCGAACGCGGGTCGGCGATTTGCACCACCGACCCGCGTTCCCTGCCTGTTGCCGTCCCGGCCTCACATGGACCCGGCGGCCTCCTTGAGTTCCGCGTACGGCGCGAGCCTGCGGATCGACTCGATGCTCCTCAGGCAGTCGTCCTTGCTCTCCTCCGGATCCCCGGTCACCACGACCGCCCCGTTGCTCGCCTTGAGCCGGAACCGGTGCATCCCGCTCTCGTCCGTATACAGCTCGAACCTACCCGCCATGACAGAAACAGCCTTCCGTTCGGATTGCCCCCTGGCACCGGACCGTAGGCTCAACGCCCCGGTGCCGCACGCCAGATGAGCCACCCGAGTGGAAACCTCAAACAGGTCTTCCGCCGACCTCTCGATGCTTCCGGGAAGCTGATGGCGATTTGCCGGAGACCTGGGGGCGATGGGGATCCGAGGCGGAAACCGATGGGGCGATCGACCGGTGTGTTGCGGTCGATCACCCCGTCGGCACAGCGTCGCCACCTGCGGCACCGCGCCTGAGCGGACATCTCATTCGGGGGCCTAAATCGAGTGCGAGAGTCGCGATCCGGGTGATACAAGGTCTGCGTGACTGAGTATCTCCACTTTCCCACCCTGCTGCGGATGATTGACGAGCGGTCCGCCGCGTTCCGCGACGCCGTCGCCGCGGCCCCCAGCCTCGACGCCGACGTCCCGTCCTGCCCGGGCTGGACGCTGTACGACCTGGCGAACCACCTCAGCGAGGGGGACCGCTTCTGGGCCCACATCGTGCGGAACACCGCGCCGGGCGACGAGCGGCCGAGCAAGGACGGGCTGGCGGCGCCCAGGGAGCGCGAGGCCCTCCTGACCTGGCTGAACGACTCGACGGAGCAGCTGCTCACCGCTTTGCGCGAGGCCGGCCCGGACCGGGGCTGCTGGGCCTGGTGGGAACCACTGGCCTCGCCGCACACGGTGGCCGCCGTGGCCCGCCGCCGAGTCCCGGAGTCGCTGATCCACACCTACGACGCCCAGCTGGCCTCCGGTGCCCCGCAGGAGCTGCCGACGACCGAGGCGGTCGACGCCATCGATGAGTTCCTCGCCACCGTCTGCACCGGCACGATCCCGTGGCCGGGCGAGCCCGCCACCATGGACTACCACGCAGCCGAGGCCGGCTGCTGGCGCCAGACGGTGGACGCCGCCGGTTCCCGCTTCACCCGCCTCACCGCGGCGGAGGCCGCTGAGAGCAAGCCCACCGCCGCCGTCTACGGCACGGCGAGCGAGATGGCCCTGCTCATGTACATGCGCATCCCGGCCGACTCGCTGCGGATGGAGGGCGATGCCGACCTGCTTCAGCAGCTGCAGAACTGGGGCTGAGAAGGCGTCTCATCGGAACGACTCCCACAACGTGGGGGACGTGCGAGTGTCGCTGGTGGCCTTGCGGGGGTGCGGGTGTTCACGGCCGTTCCGGGTTCAGTCGCGGCGGCGGCCCGCCATCCAGACGTAGACGAGGATCCCGGCGAAGAGGAACAGGACGCCCTGGTAGACGGCGCTGTAGCCGGCGCCGGCGAGGAGCCAGAGCGAGAATCCGAAGGCACCGAGCCCGAGGACGGCGTCGCGGACGAGCCGACCGTTGTCGACCTTGTCGGTGGCCCCGCGGACCAGCCAGTACAACTGGGCTGCGGTGGAGAGCAGGTACGGGACGGTGGCGGTGAAGGTGGTGACCAGCACCAGGGTGTCGAACGCGCCCTTCGCGCCACTGGCGAAGTTGAGGACGGTCAGCGCCGAGGCCAGGGCGACGCTCACCACCACGCCGAAGGTCGGCACACCGCGCCGCTCCTTGGTGAACGCGGCCGGGAAGAGGCCGTCCTTGGCGGCCGCGTACGGCGCCTGCGCGGCCAGCAGGGTCCAGCCGTTGAGGGCGCCTGCCATCGAGACGAGGGCGGCGACGGCGATCAGGGTGCCGCCCCAGGTGCCGCCGAACATGGCGTCCACGGCGTCCGAGAACGGCGCGGTGGAGTGGACCAGTTGCCCGTGCGCGACGGTACCGAAGACGGCGAGCGTGCCCAGCAGGTAGACGACCGCCGCGCCGGTGGTGCCGAGCACGCTGGCCCGCCCGACGTTGCGCTCCGGGTCGCGGACCTCGCCGGCGCTCATCGCCGCCGACTCCACGCCCAGGTAGCTGAACAGCAGGATCGCCGCGGCGGCGGTCATGCCGCCGGCCCAGCCCTGACCGTTCCCGTCGAAGGGGCCGAGGTTCTTCGGGTCGAAGAAGAACAGGCCGGCCGTCGAGACCACCAGCAGCGGGATGAACTTCAGTACGGTGGAGACGAGTTGGACCGCTCCGACGTACCGGGTGCCGGCCAGGTTCGCCAGCGCGGGCAGCCACTGGAAGGCCAGTGCGACGGTGATGCTGACCGCAGTGGAGTGGCCGACGGGCAGCAGCACGTCGAGGTAGCCGACGGCGGCCACGGCGAGCGCCGCGTTGCTGACCCAGGTGGTGATCCAGTACGACCAGGCGGACAGGAAGCCGGCGAAGTCCCCGAAGGCCTCGCGGGCGTAGACGTACGGCCCGCCGGTGCGCGGATTGCGTCGCGCCAACTGGCCGAAGACCAGCGCCAGCGCGATCGCGCCCACGGTGAGCACCGCGAAGGAGACCAGGCTGACCGTCCCGAACGGCGCCACCGCGGCCGGGATCATGAAGATTCCACCACCGATGATGTTGCCCATCACCAGGGCGGTGGCGGTCGCGAGCCCGAAGCGCGCGTTCTTCGAAGGGGTGGGGTCGGCCGGGCCCGGGATCTCCGGGCTGCTCGGTCGGGTCGCCTGCCGGGGTACGGCGGGGCTGCTGTGCATGAGGGTGGTGCGCCTTTCGTGGTCCTGCGTGGTCCTGCGTCGGCCTGCGTGCTCCTGGGTGGGTCTGCGTCGGCCGGCGTCCTGCGTGGTCCTGATCGCGCTCGGTGGAGCGACCGTTCATGCTCGGACCGCGCGGCACCTTGCACCAAATCGACAGGATTTGTTCAGTTCACCGGGCGCTCCGCCGCAAGACTTGCGGTGGGGCGCCCGCCGGGCAGGCACTCGTCCGGCGGGCGCCACCGGGCCGGGCCGCCCGCCTGGCGAGCGGCCCGGATCGCGCATGGATCGACCGGATTGCGCATGGGTCGACCGGATTCACGCAGAAGCCGACCGGATTCGTGCGATGTCGGTCTCGTTCGTCCAGTCGGGGGAGTTGCGTCACTCGGATGCCCCAGCCGGGTTGCGGCGCGCGCCCGGATGTGGGGATCCGTGTGCAAACGTTGGCGCGGCGCCTCCCCGGTGGGGCGCAGCCCAGCCCGTCAGGCGGCCGAACCGGCCGTTCGGGCAAGTGGGTTGAGGACCAGAGACGAACCAAAAGGACATCAGATGTCGCTTCGTGGGAAGATCCGCAAGCTCGCTGTGATCGTTGCCGTGGCCGGTGCCGTTGTGGCGGCCCCGACCTCGGCGATGGCGTGGGGCCACGCGCCGGTTCAGTCGTCCGGGCAGAGCCTGGAGTCCGGCTCCGCGGGCGTCGGCCTGTTCGGCCCGCACGCCAGCTGGTTCAACTTCGCCGAGCACAGCCAGGGCGACTGCGACTGCTGATCCTTCCGTCCCGCCCCGAGCCCGGAGGCCGCCCGTCGGCCCCCGGGCTCACCGCTGCCCGGACCGCGGGCTCGCCGCTGCCCGGACCCGCGGGCTCGCCGCTGCCAGACCCCCGGGCGCACCTGAGCCTCCGCTTCACGGCTGTCCGGGCGCGCTCGGTGGAGCCTCCGCGGTCCGACCGGGCGGAGCCTCCGCGACCCCACCGGGTGGGGACTGCCGGCCAGGCGGGGCCGACCGGCCGGTCCCGGAGAGTCGGCTGGGCCACCAGATGTGCCGGTCGAGGTCCATGGTCAGCGCGGTGACCAGCACCGAGCGGACCACCAGGGTGTCGAGCAGCACGCCCAGGGCCACCGCGAAGCCGATCTCGGCGAAGCCCACCAGGGGCAGGGTGCCGAGCACGGCGAAGGTGCCGGCCAGGATCAGACCGGCCGAGGTGATCACCCCACCGGTGGCCGACAGCCCGTTCAGCGCCCCCTGCCGGGTGCCGTGCTGCGCGGACTCCTCCCGCACCCGGGTCATCAGGAAGATGTTGTAGTCGATCCCCAGGGCGACCAGGAAGATGAAGACGAACAGCGGGAACGCGTTGTCCTGGCCCTGGAAGTGGAAGACGTTGGCGAAGAGGAACACGCTGATCCCGAGCGCCGCCGCGTACGAGAGCACCACGGTCGCGATCAGCACCAGCGGTGCGGTGACGGCCCGCAACAGGACGGCGAGGACCAGCAGCACCACGCCGAGGACCAACGGGATGATCGCCCGGTTGTCGTTCCCGGCGGCGCGCCCGGCGTCCAGCACCACGGCGGTGCCGCCGCCGACCTTGGCGTCGGCGTCCGGTACGGCGTGCACGGCGGTCCGTACCCGGTCGACGCTGTCCTTGGCGGCCTGGCTGTCCGGCGGGTCGGCGAGCGTGGCCTGGAACAGCGCGCGCCCGTCGTGGACGACCGGTGGCGTGGTGGCCGCCACCCCGGTCGCCGTCCGGGCGGCCTCCCGGACGCCGGGGGCGCCGGCGGCGGTGGAGACGATCGTGAGCGGCGCGCCCGTGCCGCCGGGGAAGTGCTGTTCCAGCACCTGCTGGCCGGCCACCGAGTCCGGTTTGCCGGTGAAGGTCCCGGCTGTCCCGAGTCCGTTGGCGTCGAGCGAGACCAGCCCGATGCAGCAGGCCGCGAGCGCCAGCGCCGTCCCGGTCCACACCTTGCGCGGCCGGCGACCGATCCAGGCCCCGATGTGCGCCCAGCGGCCGGTCCTGGTCGGTTCCGGAGTGCCGTACCCGGGCCGGACGGGCCAGAACACCCAGCGGCCGACGATGACCAGCAGCGCGGGCAGCAGGGTGAGCATGGCCAGCAGGGCGATCAGGATGCCGATCGCGCAGACCGGGCCCAGGCCGCGGGTGGAGTTCATCTCGGCGATCAGTAGGCAGAGCATGGACACGATGACGGTCGCCGAGGAGGCGAGGATGGCGGGCCCGGCCCGGTGCAGGGCGAAGGCCATCGCCTCGTGCCGGTCCTCGTGACGTCGTAGTTCCTCGCGGTAGCGGGCGGTGAGCAGCAGCGCGTAGTCCGTCCCCGCGCCGAGCACCAGGACGACCAGGATGCCGGCGCTCTGCGCGTTGACGGTCAGGCCCGCGTGCTTGGCGAACAGGTAGATGAACGCTTCGGAGACGGCCAGCGCGGCGGCCGCCGAGACCAGCGGCAGGAACCACAGCACCGGGCTGCGGTAGGTGAGCAGCAGCAGGATGATCACGACGCTGACGGTGGCGGCGAGCAGGGAGCTGTCGATGCCCGCGAAGGCCTCGGCCTGGTCGGCTCCTACTCCGGCCGGGCCGGTCACGTGGGTGGTCATGCCGTGGCTGTCGGCGGCGGCGGTGCTGCGCAACCGGTCGACGGCGGGCTTCAGGTCCTTCCAGCCGTTGCTGCCGATGTCGATCGGCACGATGATCTGCATCGCCTGGCCGTCCGCGGAGAGCACCGGGCCGACCACCGGACCGACGACGTGCGGTACCGCGGCGAAACCGACGGCCTCGCGGGAGGCCTCGGCCCGGTCGGCGGGGGTGATGCCGCCGCTCCGCTGGTACACCACCACGGCCTGGGCGGTGTCCACCGGTCGGAAGGCACGCTGCTCGTTCAGCACCCGGGTGGACTCGGCGTTGCCGGGCAGCCAACTGGAGGCCTGGTTGTTCTCGGCGCCCATGAGTTTGCCGGCCAGCGGCCCGACGGCGAGCAGGAGCACCAGCCACACGGCGAGCACCACCCACTTGCTGAGCCGTCCGCACGGCAGCGCGGCGAGTTTGCGGGTGAAGGACATGGCGGATCCCGTGGAAGGCCGGAGGCGGCGAAACTCGTTCCAGCCTGCCACCGGCCCTGTCATCCGGCAGCTCAGCGGCTGACGGCTGCCCCCGTCCGCAGCAGCGGATCCGCGCCGTCCTCCGCCCGTCCGGCGTCAGACCCGGTCCGGCGCCCGTTCGGCCTCAAGCCCGGACCGGCGCTCGTTCGGCCTCAGACCCGGACCGGGCCCAATCTGCGTCAGACCCGGACCGCCGCCCGCTCGCGCAGTTCCTTCAGCACCGCGATGTCCATCGCGTGCCCCGTGCCGTCCCCGCCGTGCTTGCGGTCCGGGGTCTCCACCAGCAGCGGTACGCCGGCCGTCTCGGGGTGTTCGAACAGCTCGCGGAACGGCTCGGCGCCGATCATCCCGGCGCCGATGTTGGCGTGCCGGTCCTTGCGGGCGCCGACGACGTCCTCCGAGTCGTTGGCGTGGATCAGCCGCAGCCGGCCCGGACCGGCGGCGGAGGCCAGGGCGTCCAGTGCGGCCGTCACCCCGCCGGGTTCTGCCAGGTCGTGCCCGGCGGCGAAGGCGTGGCACGTGTCGAGACAGATTCCCACCTTCGGGTGACCGTCCAGGGCCGCCACGTACTCGGCCAGCTCCTCCAGCCGTGAGCAGAGCGAGTTGCCCTGGCCCGCGGTCGGCTCGAGCAGCAGCCAGGGCGCGTCGTCGCCGAGTGCGTCGAGTTCGTCCAGCAGCGGCCGGACGTCCTCGCGGACCTGCGCCATCGCCTCGGCCCGGCGCGAGCCGCCGCCGGGCGCAGTGCCGACCGCCGAGCCGGTGTGCAGGACGACGCCGAGCGCGCCGATGGCGTGGCCGCGGCGCAGCGAGTGCCACAGCGAGGCGGCCGAGCGCTCGCGGGTGGCGGGGTTGTCCGAGCCGAAGTTGATCAGGTACGGGGCGTGCACCCAGGCCGGGATTCCCCGGTCGGCGCAGGCGGTGCGGAACTCCTCGTCCTGCGCCGGGTTGCCCGGGGGAGTGGCCCAGCCGCGCGGGTTGGCCACGAACACCTGGACCGTCTCGGCGCCGACCCGCCGCGCGTACGCCAGGCCCGTCCCGACCAGCCCCCGGGCGGCCACCGGGACGTGGGCGCCGATCGGGTTGCGGACGGTGGCGAGCGGTGGTTCGGGCACGGTGGTCATGAGCCCGAGGATGCCATGCGGCCGGCTCATGGCGGCGGGCGGGCCGTCGCGGGGCCGGTCGAGGGCCCAGAGGGAGCCTCGACGGAGCCCTGGCGGAGGCCCGACGAAACGATCCTCCGTACTCGATCGAGTGAATTCGGCGTGAAACCGCGGTCCGCCGCACCCGTCTCCGTCACGATCCGTAACCACGTGGACTCCGTGTCCCCTGAGGAGGCAGCCGTGACCACCGCCGACCCCTTCGAGACGGCCGATCCCTGCGAGACGGCCGATCCTGTGGAGACGGCCGACCCCGTCGACCTGCGCGCCGACCACCTGGTCCGCGACCCCTTCACCGCCTTCGCCGAGCTGCGCGAACGCGCCCCGCTGGCCCGTGCCACCATCCCCGGCGTGGACCCGTTCTGGATCGCCGTCCGGTACCAGGACGTCCGCACCGTGCTGTCCGACCCGCGCTTCGCCAACAGCGCGGACACCGTGGACACCGTGGACACCCCGCCCGTCGGGGACACCGACGACCCCGCGGCCGCCCCGGCGGACCGGACCGCCCCCGCCCCCGCCCACCGCACCGAGCAGGTCTGGCGCGCCCGCGGCATGCCGCCCGAGTGCGCGAAGTACCTGCGCGCCGGAGTCTTCGACGCGGACGGTGCCCGGCACCGGCGGATGCGCGGCCTGGTGCACCCCGCCTTCACGGCCGGTGCGGTGGAGCGCCTGCGCCCCCGGATCGAACGGCTCGCCGAGGAGCGTGCCCGGGCGCTGCCCGAGCACGCCGACGCGGACGGCGTGGTCGACCTGGTCGCCCACTTCGCCTACCCGCTGCCCGTCACGGTGATCTGCGAACTGCTCGGCATCCCGGAGCCCGACCGCCCGCAGTGGCGCCGCTGGAGCTCCTACCTCGGCCGGGGTGCCGGACCCGGCCTGGACGAGGCGCTGCGCGCCATGGTGGCCGCCGCCCGCGAGCTGATCGATCGCCGCCGTGCAGAGCCCGCCGAGGGACTGCTCTGCCAGCTGGCAGCCGCCGAGGGCGACACCCTCGATCCGGTCGAGACCGTCTCACTGATCCTCAACCTGATCGTGGCCGGTCACGAGACCACCGCCACCCTGATCGGCAACGGCACGGCCGCGCTGCTCGCCCACCCCGAACAGTTGGCGCTGGTCCGCGCCGACCCGGGCCTGCTGCCGGCCGCCGTCGACGAGCTGATGCGCTGGTGCGGGCCGACCATCGGCGGGGTGCCGCGCTACGCCACGGAGGACCTCACCCTGGCCGGCACCCTGATCCGCAAGGGCGAGGCGGTGGTGCCGATCCTCGCCGCCGCCAACCACGACCCGCGGGTCTACGCCGAGCCGGAGCGCCTGGACGTCCGCCGCGCCGGCGCACCGGAGCGCACCGGACGGCACGGCGGCCACCACGACGCGCACCTCGGTTTCGGCCACGGCGCCCACCGCTGCCTCGGCGCGGCCCTGGCCCACGAGGAGGCGGTGGTCGCCTTCGGCGCGCTCCTGCGGACCTACCCGCAACTGGCCCTCGCCGTCGGCCCCGAGGCCGTCGAGCGCGGCCCGAACCCGGCCGCCTGGCACCTCGCCGCCCTGCCCGTACGCCTCGGACCGCAGGCCCCCGCCGAGGGCTGAGCGGGGCACCGAACCCGCCCGCTATACCCGCACCGGACTGCCTCACCGTCCGTACCCGCGCCCCGCCTGCACCCGGACCCGAGCCCGCGCCCCGCCTGCACCCGGACCCGAGCCCGCGCCCCGCCTGCACCCGGACCCGAGCCCGCACCCCGTCCGCACCCGCACCCCATCTTCCCCCGCGCCCCGTCCCCCCCCGTGCCCCGTCCACCCCCCCGCGCCCGTCCGCACCCGCGGTCGGGCGCGTCGCCGTATCCGGCCGCCGCACGCCACGCCGGGTCGTCCCACGAC
>NZ_JOHO01000046.1 GCF_000719705.1 Streptomyces sp. NRRL S-350
TCGTGTTCCCAGCTTATCAGATGTTTTCCGCTCCGTTTCCGGGGCTTCGATCATCCAACTCGCCGGTGTCTTCCGGGGCTTGACGCCCTGTCCGACGTTCCAAACTCTAGCCGATCCCCGCCTCGAAAGGCGAATCCAGCCGCAATCCGATAAAACGCACACGCCACATAAGCGCCGAGCCGCGAATCGGAAATGCCGACGCGACCCAGCCCGAACCTGGGAAGTGGTGTTTCAGGGGATTGGCTGCCCCGGGACCGTCCACGCAGATGCGTGTCCGGTGCTCCCTGCCAGGCAGCTCGAAGAACACTAGACCTCGGGGAGGGGCGAGTCAAGCTCCGGTTGCGGGCCTCCGGTGCTCTCGTCGGCCGGCAGGTGGAACGCCAGGACGGCGACGTCGTCGTCGTGCTCCGAGGTCACTCCCATGGCTCGCAGCAGTCGGGCGCAGATCACGTCGGGGGTTCCGATGGCACCGGTCAGGGTGCGGGCCAGCAGGTCGAGGCCCTGGTCGATGTCCTCGTCGCGGCGTTCGACCAGGCCGTCCGTGTAGAGGACGCCGGTCGTGCCGGGGAGCAGCCGCAGGGTGTGGGAGACGTGCAGGCCGCCGCCGGTGCCGAGTGGTGGGCCGTTCTGTTCCTCGCTGCGCAGGATGGTGCCGTCGGGGCAGCGCAGCAGCATCGGGAGGTGGCCTGCCGAGGCGTAGGAGAGGGAGCGGCGCTGCGGGTCCCAGACGGCGTAGGTGCAGGTGGCGATCTGGTTGGCGTCGATCTCCATGGCGATGCCGTCGAGCAGGCGCATCACCTCGTGCGGGGGGAGGTCGAGTCGGGCGTAGGCGCGGACGGCCGTGCGCAGCTGGCCCATGACGGCGGCGGCGCGCAAGCCCCGGCCCATGACGTCGCCGATGACCAGTGCCGTGCGCCCGCCGTCGATGGCGATGACGTCGTACCAGTCGCCGCCGACGGCGGCTTCGGCGCCGCCGGGCTGGTAGGTGGCGGCGACCCTCAGGTCGGCCGGCTGGTCGAGCTTCTGCGGGAGCAGGCTGCGCTGGAGGGTGACGGCGGCCTCGCGTTGGCGGCGTTCGGCCTCGCGCAGGCGGGCGGCGGCGAGGACCTGGTCGGTCACCTCGGCGGCGAAGATCAGGACGCCGGTGGGCGGGCCTTCGGCGGGGGCGTCGGTGGTGTCGCCGGGGCCGAGCGGGACGCAGGAGACGTTGTAGTAGCGGTTGCCGGTGAGGCCCAGGATGCAGCGGGCCTTGACGCTGCGGGGTCGGCCGCCGCGGATGACCTGGTCCATCAGGGGCAGGACGCCCATGGTGCCGAGTTCCGGGAGGGCGTCGGCGGCGGGCAGGCCGGTGGGGCGCTCGCCGAAGAGTTCGCGGTAGGCGCGGTTGGCGTAGCCGAGCTGGTGGAGCGGGCCGTAGGTGACGGCGACCGGGGCGGGGATGCGGTTGAGGACCTCGCGCAGGTTCTGGGGTTTGTGCGGGTCGAAGAGTTCGGCGGTGGTGGTGGGGCTGGTGGGGTCACGGGGGCCGGGCACGACGATGCCGTCGGTGGAGGGCGTTCCCTCGTCGGTGCCGGGTCCGCGGGGCGGGGCGGCACGCCGGGGGGCCCCGGTGAGCCGGGCGCTCCAGCGCATGAGGTTCAAACGACGGCTGCTTCCTCGTTTTCCAGGCATATCATCACTTTTTGTGTACACGTCGGCACACGGGGTAATGACCAGGTCGGGCTGATCCTGTCAGGCAGAGGCCCGATTTCGGAAGTCGCACGCCCGGCGTGGCCGTCCGGTCGGCTTCCGGCGCGGCGCGGTGGGGCGGTCATCGGGGAGCATCCGGCCCGGCGTCGGACGGCCGCCCCGGCTTCGGCCCGAACCCGCCTTCGAACGCCGAACGCGGGTGCTCGATCGCCCCCAGCGAGACCACCTCGCGGGAGAACACGCCACCCAGCACCCAGTCCATCAGCACCCGCACCCGCCGCTCCGCGCTCGGCAGCCGCCGCAGGTGCCGCGCCCGGTGCAGCCACCAGGCCCGCCGGCCGGTGAGCCTGCGGCCGCGCCGGGTGTGGGCGACGGCCCGGCGCAGGCCGAGCGAGGTCGAGCAGGCGGCCGGCCCGGGCAGGTACGGGGCCAGGCCGGGCGCGTGCGGTCCGCCGTCCAGCGCGACCGCGAGGTTGCGCGCGAGCAGCTCGGCCTGGGCGAAGGCGTGCTGGGCGTTGGGTGCGCAGGGGGCACCGTCCGCGTTCGGGTCCGGTACGCCGGCGCAGTCGCCGGCCGCCCAGACGCCGGGCAGGGCACGCCCGTCCGGTCCGACGGCCTGCAGGGTGGCGAGACAGCGGACCCGGCCGACGGTGTCCAGCGGCAGGTCGGTGTCGCGCAGCAGCGGGGACGGCCGGACGCCCGCCGTCCAGACCAGGGTGCGGGCGCCGAAGCGGCTGCCGTCGGAGAGCGCGACGACCCGGTCGACGGCCGACTCCAAGGTGGTGCGGAGCCGGATGTCGACGCCGCGTTCACGCAGCTCGCCGAGCGTGTGCTCGGCGAGTTCGGACGACTCCTCGGCGAGGATCCGCTCCGTCGCCTCGACCAGGACCCAGCGCAGGTCCTCGGCGCGGACGTTGTGGTAGCCGCGCACGGCGGCGCGGGCCATGTCCTCCAGTTCCGCGAGCGCGCCGACGCCCGCGTAGCCGGCGCCGACGAAGACGAAGGTGAGCGCGGCCTGGCGCAGCGCGGGGTCGCGCGTGGCGGAGGCGAGGTCGAGCTGTTCCAGCACGTGGTTGCGCAGGCCCACCGCCTCGCCGACGGTGGAGAAGCCGAGGCCGTGCTCGGCGAGGCCGGGCACGGGCGCGGTGCGGGAGACCGCGCCGGGGGCCACCACCAGGATGTCGTAGGGCAGTTCGATCGGGGCGGGGGGTTCGCCCGGGCCCGCGGCATCGGCCAGGGCGCGGCGGGCGGCGTGTTCGATCCCGGTGATCCGGGCGGTGAGCACCCGGCAGTCCGGCAGGACCCGGCGCAGCGGGACGACCACGTGTCTCGGGTCGATCGAGCCGGCCGCGACCTCCGCCAGCAGCGGGTGGTAGGTGAAGTAGGCGTGGGGCTCGACGACGGTGATCTCCACCTCGCCGCGACGCAGCCGCTCCCGCAGGCCCCGTTGGAGGTGGAGCGCGGTGGCCGTCCCGGCGCAGCCGCCGCCGACGATCAGGATCCTGATGGTGCACCTCCTGCCGGTGTGACGTTTCGTCCCGGCCCCGCGGCCGGGGCCGTCCCCCCATCACGCCCCCCTATGAAGGACCGGCGGGGGTGGTCTTGTCCACAGTCCGTACGGTGCGGGTTGCCACGCGAGTGACGGTCGTGGCCAGTTGTGCTCGCCGGGCGACTTTCTGACGCACTTTCGGACGCGAAGAGCCGTGAACTATGGTCGGATTGTGTGCCGGAGCGGCTGTCGCCATGACAACCGGCGGCGACGCACCGTGGAGCGGCCACTACGGCCAGTTCCAGCGTTGGCGTGTGAACCCGACTGGGGCACGGTCATCCGGGGAAGGTTGGTCCCGGACAGGGCCCCGGACGGAGCCGACGCGCCGAGCCGGAGGTGGACCCGGCCCGGCGGCACGAACCGTGGTCACCGGAACGGGACGGGCGGCACGAACGATGCTTCACCAGGTCACTTCTGACGGGCTGAGCTGCACCGGGGGGTGCGGGGGCGGGCGACGACAGGGTCCGGATTCGGGCGCCTGCGGGGGAGAGTTGGGATGATGGAACAGGAGCAGGTGTTGGGGCGGGCGGGTGCGGCGCAGGCCGGCCCGGGCATGGTGCCCGAGCAACGCGGCCCGGTGAGCCTGCCCACGCAGGCCGGGACGGTGCAGGCCGGAATGTTCCAGGCCGCCGCCGCGTACCGGGCCGAGCCGGTGCAGGCCGCCGCGCCGGCGCCCGGGGCTCGGCTGCGGGTGGACGCCCGGCGGAACCTGGAGAGCGTGCTGCGGGCGGCCCGCGAGGTCTTCGGCGAATTCGGCTACGGCGCGCCGATGGAGGAGGTCGCGCGCCGGGCCGGTGTCGGGGTCGGCACGGTGTACCGGCGCTTCCCGAGCAAGGAGGTGCTGGTCCAGCGGATCGCCGCCGAGGAGGTGGCGTGGCTGACCGCGCAGGCGCGCGAGTCGCTGTACGGCGGTGACGGCGCCTGGGAGGCGCTGGCGGGCTACCTGGCCCGGGCCGTGAGCAGCGGCGCCGGACGGCTGTTGCCCCCGGAGGCGTTCCGGTACGCGGAGGAGTTGGGGCGGGTGCCCGAGCAGCGGGCCTCGGAGCCGCCCGCCGCGGCCCGCTTCGACCTGCGCGGCGAGGAGAACCGCGTCGGCTCGGCGGGCGAACCGTCGGCCGCCGATGCCGATCCGCGGCTGTTGCTGCAGTTGCTGGCCGCGCTGGTGGCGCGGGCCGGCGCGGCGGGCGAACTGCGGTCGGGCGTCACGGTGTCGGACGTGGTGCTGGTGTTGACCGCGTCGGTGCCGGTGCACGCGGGCCGGCCGTCGGTGTCGACGCCGGCGACGGGCGGTTTCTCGCCGGTCTCTCCGCAGCCGGACGGTCAGTCGGTCGCCGGGCCGTCGGACCGGCTGCTGCAGATCCTGCTGGACGGCCTGCGGGTGCGCTGACGCCCGGCGGAGGGCGCGGTCGCCGCGCTTGACGGGCAGGGAGTCGGGCTGAACACCGGCGCGCGACTCAGGAGCGCGCGCCGGGCGCGGGCGCCGCCCGGGCCGCCGCCGTGCGCTGGACGAACACATCCGCGACGGCCCCTCGGAAGAGTGGGGAACGGCCGGTCCGGCTACCGCCCGTCCCTGCGCTATGCCATCCTTTGCCCGTGGTTGGAGCCAATGTCCCGATGCGCGCCCTTCGCGCGCCGTCGGCGCCGTACGCCGGAGAACCGTGCGCCTACGCACTCCCGCGCGCCCTGCCACGGTACGGGGCTGTCGTGGAATCTGGGGTCCGTTGTGAGCGCCGAGGAACAGAACGACTACGGGTACGGACTGGACTTCGGGGGGCTCTCCGGTAGTACCGCCGAAGGGTCCGCCGCGGGCCCGAGCGGAGTCGGCGGGGCTGGTGGGGCTGGTGGGGTCGGCGAGGCCGGCGCGGTCGGCGGGCCGGCCCAAGTGCCGGGCGCCGCAACCGGTCCGGCCGCCGGACACGTGCCCGACCAGGCCGGGGTGCCCGGTCGCGAGTCGTTCTCCGCCTCCTCCGCGCTGCCCCCCGGCCGGGTGCCCGGCCAGGCCCCGGCGGGCCGGGGCGGCGTCACCCCCGAGGCGTTCGTCAACGAGGCGTTCGTCAACGAGTCGTTCGCCGGCGAGCCGTTCGTCAGCGAGCCGTTCGCCGGTGACCGGCCGACGCGTCCGACCGTGCCCGCCCCCGCCGACCCGGTGGACGGCGAGCGCCCCGCCTCCGACGCCGAGTTGACCGCCCGGGCGCGGGCCGGCGACGACACCGCGTACGAGGAGATCTACCGCCGGCACGCCGACTCGGTGCGCCGCTACGCGCGGACCTGCTGCCGGGACAACTTCACCGCCGAAGACCTCGCGGGTGAGGTCTTCGCCCGCACCCTGCAAGCGCTGAGGGCGGGCAAGGGCCCCGAGTTCGCCGTCCGCGCGTACCTGCTGACCGCCGTGCGCAACGTCGCCGCCGCCTGGCACCGCAGCGAGCGGCGCGAACAACTCGTGGACGACTTCAGCGTGTTCGCGCAGACCTCCGCCGCCGTCGTCGACTTCGACCTGGCCGACCCGGGCGCCGACGCGTGGGCGATGGCGATGGCCGACCAGCGGATGGTCATGCAGGCCTACGCCGAACTGCCCGAGGACGACCGGGTGGTGCTCTGGCACACCGAGGTCGAGCGGGAGTCCCCCAAGACCGTCGCGGTGATGCTCGGCAAGACCGCCAACGCCACCGCCGTCCAAGCCCACCGGGCCCGCGACCGGCTCGCCGCCGCGTTCCTGCAGGCGCACGTCTCCGGCAGCCAGGACAGCGCGTGCGAGGCGTACGCCACCCGGCTCGGGGCGTACGCGCGCGGCTCGCTGCGCAAGCGGGCCTCGGCGGACGTCGGACGGCACCTCAAGGAGTGCGACCGCTGCACGGCGGCCTGTCTGGAACTGACCGAGATCAACACCGGTCTGCGCGCGCTGCTGCCCGGTGGCGTGCTCGTCTGGATCGGAGTCGGCGGGTTCGGCGCCGCCGCGGCCGCCGTGGGCGGTGTCGCCGCCGTCGGCGGCGCTGCGGCGGGGACGGCGGCGGCAACCGCCGGGTCCTCGGGCGCGGCCGGGGCGGCCGGGGCCGGCGCGGCCTCCGGGGCGGCGTCCGGTGGGGGCGGCGCCGCTGCCGCCGCCGGCGAAGGGCTGGGCACCGCGGCCAAGGCCGGAATCGCCGCCGCCGTCGCGGTCGCCGCGGCCGCCGTCGCCGCGTACGCGCTCACCGGCTCGCCCGAGCCGAAGGCCCCGGTGGCCGCTCCCCCCGTCACCAGCGCACCCGCCGTCCCGGCCCCGGCGACCCGGATGCCCGCTCCCGCGGCCGTCCCGGCCCCGGCGCCGAGCAGCGCCGGGCCCGCCCCGGATCGGCCGGCGCCCAACCCCCCGGCCAAGCCGTCCCCCAAGCCCGCCCAGGCGCCGCCCGCCACCCGGGCGCCGCAGCCCCCGGCGCCCGCACCGAGCCGCCAGTCGGCCCCGAAACCGACGAGCGCGCCGCCGGTCGTGCACGTGCCGACGCCTCCACCGCTGCCGACGCTCCCACCGCTCCCCCCGCTGCCGACCCTGCCTACGCTGCCTACGCTGCCGACGCCCCAGGTGCCCGTCGTCCCGACGCCCACCCTGCCGCCGCTGCCCACCCCGACCGTCACCCGGCCCGCACCGCCCGCACCCACCGACTTCTGGGCCGACTCACTGCCCGTGCTCAAGCCCGGCCACAACCGGGTGCCGCCGCCCGGGCCGAGCATCCGGCGGCAGGGCAGCGACGACTTCCGGCAGCGCGACTACGCCTGGATCGGCGGCGACCGCCACGCGCACGCCCTCACGGTGCACGCCCCGGCCACCACCCTCGTCGACCTCAACCGCAGCTGTACGTCCTTCGACGCGGTCGCCGGGGTGGACGACGCCACGCCCTCGCCGGGCGGGGTGGTCTTCTCCGTCCAGGGCGGCGACGGCCGCACGCTGTGGCGCTCCCGGACGCTCACCGCCGGCGACGCCGCGGTGCCGGTGCACGTGCCGCTGGCCGGGCACGAGTCGATCCGGCTGGTGGTCACGCCGGTGCAGGGGATCCGCCCGGGGCCGACCGTCGCGGACTGGGCCGAGGCCCGCTTCAGGTGCTCCTGAAACGGGCCCCGGGCCGCCGGTGGCCGCCGGCGCGGCGGGCAGCCGGAGGGGGTCAGATCGCGCAGGCGCCGTCCGCGCAGGCCTCCCCGGCCGGGGCGATCTGCACCGGCGCGGGCCGGCGCTCGCCGATCTCGGCGGCGACCTGGTCGAGCACCTTGCGGAAGGTCTCCGCCTCCTGGCCGCCCTGGACCGCCCACTTGCCCTCGAACACGAAGGTCGGCACGGCGGTGATGCCCAGCTCGCGGCCTACGGCCAGCTGGGCACGGACCTCGGCGGCGCCCTCGTCGCCCGCCAGGTAGGCCGTCACCCGCTCCCGGTCCAGGCCGGCCGACACGGCGACGTCGGTCAGCGCGGCGCGGTCGCCGACGTCGACGCCGTCGGTGAAGTGCGCAGCGAGCAGCGCCTCCTTCAGCTGCCCCTGGACGGCCGGGCCGTACTCGGCCTCGGCGAGGTGCAGCAGGCGGTGGCCCAGGAAGGTGTTGGCGTGCAGGGCGGCGTCGAAGTCGTACGTGATGCCCTCGGCGCGGCCCAGCTCGGCGACCTGCGCGTCCATCGCCACGGACTGCGGGCCGTAGCGCTCGGCCAGCCAGGCGCGGTGCGGGCTCGCCGTCGCGGGGGCGTCCGGGACCAGCTGGTACGGGCGGTAGACGACCTCGACCTGTTCCCTGCCCGGGAAGTCCGCCAGGGCCTGCTCGAAGCGGCGCTTGCCGATGTAGCACCAGGGGCACCCCTGGTAGAAGGAAGCAACATCTTGTGGGTCAAACGGAGCCCCGCCCAGGATCGGCCCGGACGGGGCTGTGACGTGCGGCTAGCGGGACTGCGGGGCGCAGGGGGTCCGGCACGCCCATCGGACGTACGGCGGGGCGCTCACGCGGTCCACGATGCCGACCACCTTGCCGTCAGCCGTCTTCGTGCCGCAGACGCAGCACCGGTAGGCCTTCGCGTCGTCTGCCATCACGCACCCGCCCCGGTGAGCACGCGGTCAGCCGTGGTCACGTCGCCCAACCAGTGAGCCGGGTCGGGCAGTCCGAGATGGGTCGCGAACAGGATGACCTCATCTTCCGTGCAGTACGGCCTGACGAGTTCGTTGTCTTCCCCGTTCAGCGGCTCTCGCCAGTCCACGGGGGTGTAGGCGTGCTTTGGGATCTTCCAGAACCCGGCGTCGCCCGGCTTCGGTGCGGGGGTCGGTGCGGCGGGTACGGGGACGGGCTTGGGCTTGGGGTTCATGTGCACGGGCAGGTACAGCGCGGCGGCGCCGGCAGCGATGATCGCCGCCCATGAGGCGTACACCCAGACGATAAAGTGGTTCATGTCGGAGCCCTCCAGAGGCTTCGGTCATGCCCCGGGACCGTTGGCGCGGTCGCCGGGGTTCTCTGTTGTTGTGGGGTTGACGGTACCGACAGCCTGTCTAAGTTGTCTACACGTCCACATGTCTAAGTAGCCTAAGGATCGGCCAGTGTCTACCCTTCTGGCATGCCTGAAAGCCCCGTGCGACGTCCCCGACAGCTACCGCCATACCGGGCGGTGGCCGTCGAGCTGGGGCAGGAAATCGAAGAGGGCTTGTACGACTCGAAGCCGTTCCCTGGAGAGATCGAACTGAGTGCCCGCTTCGGCATGGCCCGGATGACCATTCGTCGCGCGCTGGACGTACTGCGCGAACGGGGTCTGATTACTACGCGTTGGGGCAAGGGATCGACCGTGGTCCCGCCGGAGGAACGACCGGCCCCTACTCCCGACACGGAGTAGGTCAGCTCAGCCACTCCATGAACCGCCCGGCTCCGTGCTGCGCCTCTCAGACTGCGTTCGCTGGCGCCACCGTTCCCCGTCCGGGTGGGCTTCGTCCCGGACTTCGATGCCGGACAGCGGACAGGGTTTGGCAACCATGCTGAACGTGCTGTCGTCGTGGTCCGCCAGTCTCCCAGCTTCCACGCGGGTCATCCGGCCACACCATGCGTTCGGGCACTTGAGTGCGGCTATGTCGCCGGTTCGCTCATTTCGGAGCACACCGATTGCCCAGTTAGTACGGTCGGTCATTTCCTCCCCAGACATGGCGGAGCCCCGCCCAGGCGGACCCGGACGGGGCTCATCGGCTCAGGGCCGGTCGATCGTGGCGGACCACCGCCCGCGGGACAGGTGGATCACCCCGTCAGGGTCGACCTTGGCGTTGCAGCCGAACAGCGGAAGCCCGCCTTCGACCTCCCGCCAGTTCCGAATCCGCTCCAGGTCGGTCCACAGTCGACGCGGCCCGGACTGGTGGACGATCGGCGGCTCGTAGTGCTCTGCCTCTGCCCGTGCCCATGATCCATCCGGATGCACGAGATAGGCCGTGCGCTTGCCCGGTCGCTCCTCGAAGTCGATTTCGATGCCGGGCGTCGTGATCGTGAACATGGACCAGATTTCCCAGTTGTTGCGGATGTCCGCGACCGGGTACCGGAAGGTCTTGACCTCCTCGCCCTCGCCTTCACGAGCGGCCGTGAAGAGGCTGTTCGAGGCAGGCGGGTACGTGGGACCGTTGCGGGTGACCATGAACCCGGCCCAGTCCCGTTCGATCACGCCCGTGGCTCCGCCGTCCGGGTCCTTCCAGGCGGTCAGGATCAGTGCGGTGTCCGCGATGGTTGTAACGAGCCGTCCCCCGCGCCGGAGTGCTCGGAGCCAGGAGACCGGTACCGGGCGGGCGGATACTGTGGCGATGATCCGGTCGTAGTCACCGGGAAGTGGGTCGGTGGCGTCTTGGGTGTGGAAGGTGGGTTCCAGCCCCATGCCGGCTAGCCGGTCCTTCGCGGCTTCGACCAGGTAGGGGTCGATGTCCACGCTCGTCACGTGCTGGGAGCCCAAGCGCCGGGCCGTGATCGCGGTCAGCCCGCCGGCGCCGGTGCCGATGTCGAGCACATCGTGCCCGGCGTTGATCCGGCCGTGTCTGAGCATCTTGATCACGAGCGGTGTGAGCGTGGCGGACGACGTGGGCGAGCCGGTCGGTTGGTCGTCCGGCTTCGCGTGGTCCGCGTGGAGCCCGGCCACGCTGGTAACCACCGACTCCTTCCCGTAGGCCGCGGTGAGCCACCGGTCCGGGTCGTCCTCCCCGATCCGCAGCGTCCAGGTTCCGTCTTTCGCCTGCTCCCACCACCGGGGCACCAACTCATGCCGGGGGACGCTGGCGACGGGATTTCGCCACCGGGAGTCCGGGTCGGTCGACTGGGCGGCAAGGTCAGCCGCCCATCCCTCCCACTGAATGCGTGTCATACCTCAGCAGCCTCTCAGTACTTCGGGGCGCACGCCTCGGAGTTGGCGGGCGAGCAGTCGTTGGAGTCGTTCGGCGGGCACCCGCCCAGCATCACCGGGACCGGCCCCGCGGTGGTGACCTTCGGGACGCACAGCTCCAGCTCCGAGGGCTTCGGGGCGAAGTAGGCCGGTGCGCACGCCTCGGTGCTGGCGGGGTTGCAGTCGTTCGAGTCGTTCGGCGGGCAGCCGCCCAAGGTGATCGAGTTGTCCTGGGGCGCGCATCCCGTCGGGGCGCACGAGCTTCCGTCGTTGGGGCCGCACACCTGCGATCGCCGCGGGATGCTGGCCGCGGTCTTCGCCCACGTCGGGCCAGCCAGAACGGCCCGGAGCCCGCCCGGGTCCTTGACGTTGCCCGTCGGCAAGAAACGGCCGAGTACACACGGGGCCACGTCGCCGTTCGGCAGGACGGCCAGCTTCCCGAGTGCGCAGTTCCCGCAGAGCGCGTCCATGGTCGGCTCCTGCCCGCCGGCTGCCCGTCCGACCGCGCGCGCCCCGTCCAGGGTGACCCGCTGGACTCCCAGCGCCTTCAGCTCCGCAACGGCCAGTTCTTCGAGCTGCCCGTCGTGGCACCGGACGACTCCGGCCCGGATCGGGATGCCGAGTGCTACCGCCTTCGCGATGTTCGCCCGGGTCTTCTCGTGGCTTCCCGGCTTGTTGGTCACCTTGTCGTGCTCTCCGGCGTTGACGGAGTAGTACGACGTGCCCAGGGACACCCCGGGCTGCGAGAGCACCGTCCAGCCCTTGGCGCTCACGTGGTACAGGTTGCTGAACACCTCGACCTTGAGCCCGACGGCCAGGGCGTGGTTCAGCAGCTTGTCCCAGCCGGGGAACGTCGTGGGCTCACCGCCGATGAGCTGCACCCGCCGAACGCCGAGCGCGGCACACTCGTTGATCACCCGCATCCAGTCGTCCAGGGTCATGCTGCCGTGGGGCACGGACGGGCTGGACTCGCTGAGGCAGTGTCCGCACGACAGCTGACACTTGTCGGTCAGCTCCAGCTCCACATCGGTGGGCACGTCCAGTTCCACGCTGGTCAGTGCGGTGCTCAGGATCGTCGTCACATTGTGCTCCTTCCGGGTTGGTGGTTCGGGTAGGAGCCCGCCCCAGACGGATTCCCTGTGTGCTGCGTCTGGGGCGGGGGTCTATTTGGCCCGTTAGATTCGGGCTCGGGGGAGTCTTCCGGGGCGGTTCTTGCTGTAGCGGTTCTCCATCGGCACCGGGCCCGCGCACCTGTACGTGCGTTCCACCGGGGTACCGGTGGTGACCAGCCGGATCAGGATCGTTGTGCTCTTGATCGTTCCGCTTACCGGGTCGGCAGCCTGGTTCCGGCTGACGACCGCCCACCGACGAAACTGACCGTCGAGGAACGATGCACCGGGCGGCGGGAGTTGCAGCCGTAGAACGCACTTGTCGGGCTGCGGGCACTGGCATGTGGTGCTGTTCCCGACCGTGCGCACCACGTTCTCTAACGGCCCCGTGCCGGGGCGTTTCCTCGCTGCCACGGATCAGCCGGCGGGGCGGTAGGTCACGGTGACGTCCGCCCAGGTGTGCGGGCCTCCGTACGTCCACCTGCCACGCTGCATCGCGACGGCCTTCCCATGGCGGAGAAGGATCTCGCCGAAGTCGGCCATCTCGGGCGGGATCTCCAGCGACCACCACCGCCGTGCCCCTTCGGAGATCAACCACGCGGCCAACCGCTCGAACTCGTGCATGGCAGCGTTCCCGGTGACGTTCGACGCCCCGGGTGTGACTCCGGGGATACCGGGCTGACCCCGGAACCGGTACTCAGCGCGCCAGGACTTCCCTTCGGGGTTGAAGCCACCGCCGGACGTCTCCATCACGCGACGTGGCGCGCGCCCGCCGGCTGCCCGATGTACAGAAGGGGCTGCCTCAATCCGGCCTCCGCGTGGTCGACGGCGATTCGGATGCGCGCCGCCATGTAGGGCGCCGTGTGGTCGTCCAGCTCGTCCAGGGAGACCCACACGAGCGCCTTGATCTCCTCGCTGGCCCCAACGGGAATGCTCAGCCGAGCCTTCTCCGCGTCGGTGACAAACCCGCCGTCACAGATGAAGTTGAAGCCCTCGACAGCGCCCGTGTTGGGGTTCGCCGGGATCTGGTCCACACCCAGGTGGAAGGCGATCACCCTGGACAGGCCGGTCTCCTCGGCGAGTTCGCGCGCCGCACCGTCGGCCACCTGTTCGCCCTGGTGAACCGCGCCGCCGGGGAGCTGTGCACCCTCCCGGTAGGTCGTCTCCTCCAGAAGAACGCGCCCTTCTCCGTCCCTGATCAAGACCAGGGCTCCGATCCGGCGGGCGGGCTGCTGCTGAATGTCCTTGTGCATCGATGGAGTTCCCGTCGATAGTGGTCGTGATGGACCCGCCCCGACTCGAAACACTTTGGACGGTCGATCGAGTCGGGGCGGGGGTCTGAGTAGCCGGTCCCCCGGTTGTTTGTCAGAACGCCCAGGGGGACCGGCGCCCGCCCCAGGGTGGCCGGGCTCGGACCAGGAGACCCATAGCCCCAGGACGGGGGTCTTGAAGTGGTCCGCCCGCCCGTACGGGGGTTGTGATGCACGGGCGGACGAGACCACGGATCCCGTACCGGTGTAGCCCACCGTTTTCAGCCCCGAGGCGGGGTACGGGAGTTGGAGCCCATCCCGCCCGGGGTCCTGTCACGTGACGTCCGGGCGGGACGGGAGTCTGTAGGTGTTACTCGGGCCTCTTCGGCTGTTCGATCCGGCGGAGCCCCCCGGATTCGTCCGTGACGATCACGACAAGCGGCGCGTCGTCAGGGATGAACAGCTCGTCACGAACAAGATCAGTAATGACCCTCTCGTACTGCTGCTCCATGTCGTCCGTCGAGACGAACGGACAGGACAGCGCCCCTTTGATCTCCAGCTCGTAGCCCTCCGCCGGGACGACTTCCACGTTGACTTCGCGCGGCGCCGCGGCCACCATCTGCGCTCGTTCCTTGGGAGGGTCTGCCCGGTGCTTGGGGGCCGCCGGCAGTCCCAGGCGACGCCGGTCAAGCTCCGCGCGAAGTTCCAGATGTCGGGGGGTCATCTGGGTGCGTTCGTCGCGGATGATCTCTCGTCGTCTCGGGCTGAACATCGTTACCGGCCACATGAACTGGATGTGCAGACCCCAGAGCATCTGAGCCGTAATCACCGGCCGGGTGATCCGGTGGAGCCACAGTCGGCCCCAGGACTGGACCGTCACACCGCGGCCGGGGCGGGCACGCGGGTGAGCCGCTTTCGGCCGCAGACCTGAACGGCGGGCTCCTCCGGGTGCGTCTTCAGGTAGTCCGGCGGCAGAAGGAACCCGAACCTCCGGCACTCACACTTCCAGGTGCGGACGCCATCCGGCTCCGGCGGGTCGGGTCGGATCTGCTCACCGCACGGGCACCGGTCGGGCTGCGTGGGCAGCTTCGGCGGCTCCGGCGACTCACTCATTAAGCGCACCTTCCTCTGTCGGAAATTGACCTCTTCGCGGTAGTGCGGGGTAGACGAACGGCCCTACTCGGACGTCGGGGGGATCGATCCCTTCGGCGCGCCAGCGGGGTTGGCGTACTCCAGGTCCGGCGACGGGGGTCGGACGTTCTCCGGGTCCGTCGTCCACTCGATCCCGCCGCCGGGCGGTCTCAGGTAGACCTCTCCGCCAACCGTGCCTCGGTACTCGCCCACCTGTCGGGAGTGCGTGTCGAGAACGAGATCCCCAACCTGGGGCGTGAACACGTCCATGCCGGTGCCTCTCGGTCGGCGTTGTGCTGTGACCAGATAACGACAGCGGGTGGCCGGTTGGGTATACCTGACGGAGAGACAAAAGATCTGTCCACAATGAGCGGTGGTGGTGACGTGGCAGGTAGGCCGGCGCCGAAGTGGCGGCTCACACCGGAGTCATTCGCATGGCTTCTTCAAGACCATCGGCAGCGTGCGGGGCTTCGTACGGCAGCCGCGCTGTCCACGGCGTTGGGGCTGCACCCAAGCTACGGGTCCAAGTTCGAGCGCTTGCAGCGGCAGCCCACCAGGGACTACGCCGAACGCTGCGACAAGCTGTTCGGGACGGGCACGCAACTTGCAGACGCTTGGGACGCTGTCGACTGGGCCTCGATGCCAAGCCGCCCCGATCGATTCAGGTTCTTCACTGACCTCGAAGCACGGGCCACCCAGGTACGGGAGTACGACACGGCCCGAATCTCAGGGCTGTTGCAGACTCCAGCGTACGCGCGGGCGCTGTACAGGTTCGTTCAGCCCGACGTCGACTCCACCGTGATCGAGCACGACGTTCAGTCCCGAATGGAACGGCAGACACGGTTCCTGGCTCCCGGCGGTCCGTTCCTGGTTGTCGTGCTAAACGAAGCCGTGATCCGGCAACACGTCGGGGGCCGCGAAGTGATGTTCCACCAGCTACAGCACTTGATCGACATCCCGAAGCGACATCCGAACATCGTGGTTCAAGTGGCCCCCTTCGAGTTGGGCGAACGCACCGGCGTGTCCGGCGGCTTCACCCTGCTCGAACTGCCAGACGGGGAACGTTGGGCTTACTCGGAGTCCATGAGCCGGGGTCACGCGGTGAGTGATCCGGCAACGATAGAGATGCAGATCCGGGCCTATGATCGCCTTCGAGCAGACGCCCTGTCGGCCACGGAAACCGCCTGCCTGATCGCCAGCGTTAAGAGGGAGTTCGTCAACATGACAACCGGTCCTACCGTGATCCACTGGAACGCCCCGCGCGAGTGGAAGACCGCTTCTTACTCTCAGGGCGACGGCGGTCAGTGCGTGGAAGTCGCGCCCAGCGCCGCCCAGGTCGAAGGTGTCGTGCCCGTCCGGGACAGCAAGGACCGGAGCGGCCCGGAGCTCACCATCTCCCCGGCCGGATGGTCGGCCTTCGTCGCCGGGATCAAGGCTGGCGAGTTTCCGACGCTCTGAGCCCGAGCACGCGAAAGACCCCGGAGCACCATGGCTCCGGGGTCTTCAGCAATAGGTCCCTCCGTCACTGCGGCCCCCGTGCAAGGGGTCTCGTACATCGCATGGCGGGCATTCCCTTCGTCGGCGGCCGCGGCTAGGCAGCCTGCTCCTGGCTCCCCTCCCAGATCACCCAGGGGGCATCCGTTGGCACCCACCGGCCGGTCTCGTCGGAGACCCGCCACTCGTGGATGCCGATCACGCTGCCGGTTCGCACAGACCGGGCCACGAGTCGGAAGCGTCCCCTGTCGGTCGGCAGAAAGCGCGCGGTGGTAGCGCTGTAGACGTACAGCGCCCGTACTAGCTCGTCGGGTGTGTAGATGTAGTCAGGTTCGGTCGGGAAGTCCGGCCCCGCCGGCCGCCAAGCCAGATGGTGCCGGT
This sequence comes from Streptomyces sp. NRRL S-350, assembly GCF_000719705.1. Taxonomy (GTDB): domain Bacteria; phylum Actinomycetota; class Actinomycetes; order Streptomycetales; family Streptomycetaceae; genus Kitasatospora. The sequence goes on from NZ_JOHO01000046.1 coordinate 15,943, forward strand.
CGACCTTCACGAAGGTCTCCGTTCGAATCTCGACTGTTGGCCTGTTCCCCCTGGTCATAATGCGCTAAGCCACCCCCGCCGCTCGTTTCCTCGGGATGTCGTTCGAACAACTGAACGAACGTACACCCTGTAACTGACACTTGGCTATGGGTTAGTAGGCACGGAAAAAGCCCAGGTCACAGGCCTTGACAGCGACCCCCCTGACGCCGCGTCGGACACTACTTCATTACCTATGTAGACGCACGGCTTTACCAAAGGTTGTGTAAGCGTTTCTGTGAATTGCCTGAGAGAAGCCCGAGAACATCTGTTTTGTGCACGACACTGGTATAGGCCAGGAACGCAAAATGCCCCCTGCCGAAGCAGGGGGCGAGTCACGGATCACGTAATCCGTGAGCTACCAGCGAGAGACGCGCTCCGCCGTGTTGATCGTGCGCAGGATGGACCGCTCTACCCCTTCCGCCTTCTCCACTTCCTTGGCCGCGTCGATCAGCCAGCCAGCCAGGCTGCGGGCTTCGTCCGGGGTCAGCTTGGCCCGGTCCCCGGGGACGGCGATCGAGACGTGGCGCGCCTCCCGGTCGTTGAACCAGCCGACGACCTTGCCACCCGTCTGGGAGACCAGCGTCGCCTTCGTCTCGCGAGTGATGTAGAACATGGACGTTCCTCCTACGGGTTGTGAAGTTCGGCGATCAGGTCGACGGCGGCTTCGGCGGCCATATCGACGGTGGCGACAGTCCGCCCGTCGGGGGCTCGAAGGTGCATCTCCACTCGTCGCCCGTACCGGACGAGTTCGACGCTGCCGCCGTCCGGCGTCCGGAGCGTCACGCGGCCTTCTCCCACAGCACGCGGAACCTGTCCTTGCCCTTGCTCCGGATGACGGAGATCCGGGCCCGCGGGATGCCCATGTCCCGGGCAAGCTCGTCGTCGTGCTCGGTGCCGTAGTACCCGACGGGGTCAATCCCCGTGAGCGCCTTGAGCACGTGGCCTTGCTGCTCGCCCATCCGGTCAAGGGTGGCGTGGACGCGTTCCCGGGTCTGCTCCCGGCGGTCCCGCTCGAAGTCGGACGGCTCCAACAGGTCCATCGGGACGGCCAGCCGATCGGCCAGCCACTCCCCGATGGTCCGCACGCCACCCGCCTCTTCGCCGGGGAAGACATTGCCGGTCGTGGTCAAGGGGGCTTCCAGGTACCGAACGCCCTGATATGACAGCCGCGCTGCGTACGCCGCATCTTCGCTCATCCTGCGAGCACCCATGGCTTCGGTCGTGGTGGCCAGGAACTCCGCCTCGTACGGGTCGCCTCCGGCGAGCGACAGCGCCCGTTCGAAATCCGCTGCCGCTTGCCGGCTCACGCCCTGGCGGGTCTCCGTCTTCCGCTCGTCCGACATGGCGCCGCACAAGGTGCGGTCGATGAAGGTGAAGAACTCCGCCACGGTCTCCCCGCGGAATCGGCTGATCGCCTCCCAGACGGTGATCCGACCGACCTGGGCAAGGTCGTCCACAAGCTCCGGATCGACCCGGCCACCGGTCGACGCGTACCGGCGGGCAAGCTGGACGACCCGCTCTTCGGTGGCCTTCACCATCGCGGTGACGGCGTCCAGGTCATTGTTCTGCGCGTCGCGGATCTGCTGCTCGGTCAGGTCGATCACGGCATCCCCCTGGGCTCGTTCTTGGTTTCGCTCCCCCTAGAGCGCAAGGACTTCCCGCACGTCACTGCCGGTCGGTCCTTCACGAACGAACCTAGGAACAAGATCGGGCCGCGTCACGTGATGTTGCCGGGCCGGTATCGGCCGGAGCCCTGGTTCATCCCTGGGTAGGACAGGCCGCTCCGGCCGTTACCTTGCCGTGATCCGATCAGTAGTCGGCGCCGTACAACGAGCCCCAGGACCGTCCGCCGATCTCCGCATCGGCCGTGATGGGCACGCCGTACAGGCTCATGGTCATGCACTTCTTGTACACCCGCGCATACTCCTTCGCCTCCTTCGCGGGCACCGACGCGAGCAGTTCGTCATGAATCGGCAAGAGCGTCGTATCGAGAAGACCGGCTTCGTGGACGTTCAGGATCGCCTGCCCCAGAAGGTCCCGACCCGCCGACTGGCACAAATAGTTCGTGACTGCATAGACCCGGTCTCGGTCCAACGGCAACCGGCGACCGGTCGCGCTGACCGCCACCATCCCGTTCGCACGGGCCTCCCGCTGCCATCGTGCGGTGCTGCGCCGAATCTCCGGATACAGCCGGTCGTAAGCCGCGACGGCCCGCCGGATCTCCTCTTCACTGGCACCCGTCTGCCTGGCCAGGGTCCGGACTCCGCCGCCGTAGACCTTCCCGAACCCGGCACCTTTGTAGAGTTTTCGATCTTCCTTCGTCGCGTTCGGCCCCTTGACGAGCTGGGCCGTGAACATGTGGATATCGAAGCCCGATCCGCCGCTCACGAAGCCGTCGACCATACGCCGGACCTTGGCCAGGGCGGCCAGAACCCGCATCTCCACGGCCTGAAAGTCGGTGCTCACCACGACGTGACCTTCGTCGGCGAGAAGGCAGCGCCTCACCATGTAGTCGCTGGAGGGGAGTTGGTGGACGAGCGGCACCCCCATGCGTCCCGTCCTGGCACCCAGCGTGTTGATACTCGCGTGGTAGCGCCCGTCATCCCCGACGGCCTTGAGGAAGCCACCCGCGTAAGCGCTCTTCCACTTGCTCGCCCTCTTCGCGTGAAGCACCGCCTCCGCCAGGGCGTTCGGTGTCCGAGAGCCGATCCGCTCCCACCGCATGTCCCGGTCGGCCAGCGAGAGAAGAACGGCCTTGTCCACCCTGACGGCACCGGATGCGGTCCGCTCCGTCAGCGTCTCGCCCATGCCGGCCAACGCTTCGGCAATCTGCCGCGTGGCGTGTACCGACTCCACTCCGTACCGCGCGGCCTTCTCCGCGAATTCCTCGGCCTCCCGGCCAAGGGCGACGTCCAGCTCCCTCGTGTACTCGGCGTCCAGGATGATCCCGCGGCGCTGCATGATCGTGCAGATCCGGGCCAACTCGTGCTCGTACTCGGTGAGCGCGTCACGGACGCCTAGCCGCTCCAGCTCGAACGTCAGGATCGGGTCCAGCCGTGCAGCAAAGATCGCGTCGAGACCGCCGTAGAGGTTGAACGTCGGGTCGTCCAGGTCGATCTTGGCGAAGCCGTTCGCCTTCGTCAGCCCGTGCGCGCGGAAGACCTGAACAAGGTCGGCCTGGGTGTCCGGCGCCAACGGGTCGACGTACAGCGCGCACAAGGGCTTGAGCGCGGTCCCCTGCCCGCCTTCCTGAGGCTGCCGTGGGTCGATCAGGGCAGCCTTGATCCGGGTGTCGGTCGTGCGCGGCGCCAACGACTCGATCTTGATTCCTGCGCATCGGTCCAACACGGCCCAGTCATACGGCGCGTTGTGGATCACGAACCGGCGGACGTTCTCCAGCGCCCGACGGGCGACGTCGGCGAAGAGCGCGCCGCGCTCCCAGTGGATCACCCAGGCCGTGGAGCGGTCCCCGAACTGCACTGTCCTGAGACGGAAGTCGGCACCATAGATCCCCAGGCCGGTGGTCTCCGTATCCAGCCCGACCGGTCCGCGGGCGTCCGCCTCCCGGACCCAGTCAAGGAACGCGCCCAGGTCGTCCGCGTCCTGCGGCACGTGGACGGTGACGGTCTCCCCCGCGACCGCGTGACGGTAAGTCTTCATCTCTCCCCCCGGAGATGCCGAAGGGCTCACGGATTACGTAATCCGTGAGCCCCGTTCGGTGTGCTGTCAGCCCGTGAAGATCCCCGGAGCGTCAGCCGGTTCGGCAGCCGGCAGCCGGAGCCCGACGAGCCCGACCCCCTTCGCCGTCTTCTTCCGTGGAATCCCCCTCTCTTCCATCGCGTCGTAGAAGGCGCGCCGCGTCCACTTCTCCTTCGACGGCAGGTTCTCCTGTTCCGCCCAGTCCAGGTACGCGTTGAACGCGTCCGTCCCGTTCATCACGTCCGCGTCCGTGCCGCGCTCCAGCACACCCGGGAAGAAGCCCGCCAGGGCGTCCGACGTCTGCCGGAAGTCGTCGCTGGCGCCGGTGACTTCGGCCGGGTCCATGAGCCCTTCGCGGTACCACTGGGCGGCGCCGCGGACAGCCCATGCCGCGATGCCTTCGGCTTCGGCCTGGAGCTTGGCGTCTAGGCCGTGGTCCCGCTCTTCCGGGGCGAACCAGCGCCGGAACGGCACGAGCCGCACGCGTCGCCAGAGCCCTTCGTCCTGTCCGCGCAGCCTGGGCCGGTGGTTGGTCGCCAGGACGAGAAGGAAAGACGGCCGGTAGGAAAAGAACTCCTTCCGCAGGAATCGCGCGGTCACTTCGTCCTTGCCCGTGACCCGCTTCAACACGGCTTCGCTCATGGGCTTGCCGCTCTCACCTTCGGACGCGAAGACGAGCCGGGCCGCCCGGAGCGCGGCCACGTCGTTGGGGATGCCACCGTTGTTCTTCTCTTCGAAGGTTGAGAACGGGGTGGTTTTCGAGATGGCCCCGAAGACCCGAGTCAGGGTGTCGGTCAAGACCGACTTCCCGTTCGCGCCTTTACCCCAGGCGACCACGAAGACCTGTTCGTCTGCGCTGCCGGTGATGCCGTACCCGATGAGCCGCTGTATGTACGCGGGCATCTCTGGCATGCCCGGGAAGACCTCCTGAAGGAAACTCTCCCAGCGCGGCGCCTTCGCCTCCGGCCGGTAGTCGACATCGAGGCAGTACGTCAGCATGTCCGCCGGGTCATGTGGGCGGAGTGTCCCCGACCGAAGGTCGACGGTCCCGTTGGCGAAGCTCAGAAGCTCCGGCCGGGCGTCGAAGTCGGACGCGTTCACGTGGACTGTCGGGACGCTCCGCAGCTCCGTCAGCAACGCGTCTATTCTGGCCGTCATGGTGAAGCCGCGTGCGCTCTTGACGTCGCCGGCCAGGACGAGCGCGGCGCCCATCCGGTGGATTTCCTGCCTCACCTTGTGGGCGTTCTGCTCCCAGACCTTGCCGTTCCACACGTAGTAGCCCAAGCCCGGCGCGTAGCGGATTCGGCCCTGGGTCCATGCTGTCAGCGCGTGCGCGTTCATGGCGTCGCTCTCGCCGTAACGCCCGACGAGCCCCGCCAGAATACGGGCAGCTTCGGCGCCCTGGTCTCCGGTGACCGCGTCGGCCCCGGTGCGCGCGGTGAGTTCGGCGTTCACGGCCTGGGCATCCGCGTCGCCCCCGACTGGCACGGGACGAGCTGCCTTGACCGCGGCATGGAAGGCGCCGGGGAAGGCGTCCGGGTCGATCTCCCGCCACCGGGTGACGTCGGACTTAGCGCCGTGGTCCGGGATCGGGAGAGCGTGAACCGTGATGCCGTACGGACGGAGTCCTTCCGCCAGGGCCCGGTTGAACGCCCGCCCCGCGTCGTCTCTGTCTCCGGCAGCGATCACGTGGGAACCCCGAAGACCGGCGGCCAGCTCCTCGATCAGGTCCGGGTTGCTCGCCAACGACGCACCGCGCACCATCACGGCGTCGTAGCCGACCCCCACCGAAGTGAGCCCGTCGCCGGGGCCTTCGGTCACGATTGCGGTTCCGTAGCCTCCCTGCCCACGAAGAACCCCGTACATTCCCCAGCGGGCGCCCCGCGGATTGAGCAGTCCCACCCAGCGGCCGGGGCAGTCGCCGGTGAGGTCCCGCCCTTGTAGGCCGTGGACGACTCCACCGAACGAGCGGAACGGCACGGTCAGTCGGGGGTACGCGAGAAACGCGCGACTCCGCCACTTCAGACCGGGAATCGTCTCCCCGTCGTCCACGCCCACGTCCAGGTCCCGGCAGGTGTCCAGATCGAGCCCGAAGCGGTCCCTGGCGTACCGCGCGGCCCGGGTCGACCACTCGTCGTCCTGCTTGCCCAGGACGGTGACCGTGTGGTCCACGTAGTCCGCCAGGGCGGCGGTCGGACCGGGTCCGACGAGCGACGGGCGTTCAGCCGGCACGGTGATCGCGTCGCCCCGGACGTCGAAGAGGTCCGACCAGCCAAGCCCCACGGCCTGGCGGACGTCGTCGGTCGCGCAGCCTGCCCGGCAGCTCAGCCGAACCTTGCGGTCGTCGCCGACCCAGATCCGCAGTGACGGCCGGGAATCGCCGTGGGCCGGGCACCGGGCGAGGTAGCCGTCCGGCTGCTCGCTCACGTCAGCGAACTTGGCGAGTAGGTCAGTCAGTTGCACGAGATCCCCCCATCTCGTTCCGTACGTCGGCCAGTAGCACGGCGAACCGCTCAAGGTCGGTGGTCGCGTACCACTTGCCGGTATCGAGTCCGCGCACGGTGAACGTGAAGCGGTACCGGTCGTAGAACTCCCTGGCGCTCAGGCCCAGGACGAGCCGCACGCGGCTCCACGTCCGAACGCCGAAGTGCACCTTGCCCGCACGGACGTTCGCGCGACGGAGCTTGTGGACCACGACTCCGAAGGGGAAGCCCGCGTGGTTGGCTTCGGCTTCGGCCTGTCGAATCCAGGTGGGGACCGTCGCCTTGGCAACGTCCTTCGCTTCCAGCACGAACGGCACCGCGTGGACGTCGCCCACGTCCCGGCTGCCTTCCTGAGCCACGCGCCGGACGTTCAGGCCGTTGAACGGGTTGAGCAGCTTTCCCTTCTCGTCCACGAGCCCCAGCACCTTGTTCAGGAAGTCGCGGATGCTGGACTCCCAGCTCGTCCCCTGCCGCTTGTTCGGGTTAGCCACGGGTCCACCGGGCGTCCGCCCCACGACCGACGGCAGCGCCGATCGCCTCCGTGTACCGCGCCCAGTCGTCACGCTCCTCAGCCCCGGGAAGGAGGAGAATCACGTCCCCTTCGCCCAGCGCGCGCACGTCGCCCAGTGCCGGGGCGTGCTCCCGGTCGATCCCTCGAATCATGTCGTCCCCCCGTCCGCCACGGATTACGTAATCCGTGACAGCAAAAGGGCCGGACCACCCCGGAGTTGGGAGTGATCCGGCCCGCTCTCTGTTAGTTCTGGCGGGTCTCCCCGGCTGGACCGTCGTCGGCGTACTCCAGCAGGTGCTTGTACGCCACATAGGCCTGTTGCGGGCTCACGCCGTTGCCGACCGCCTTGAGCTGCTGCCCCCTGCTCAAGTCGGGCACGTCGGTGACCCAGCCGGCGGCCAGGCCCATCAGCCATTCGGCGAACTTCGCCGTCAGCCGGATGCCCCCGCGGGGCCCGCGCTCGGTCGGGGCCGGGGCAGCTCGTCCGAAGATCCGTTCCCAGCGCCGGACGGCGGGCAGGTAGTCCCCCCACCATGAGGCAGGAGAATGACGAGCGTCCGAAGGTTCAGACCACCCTTCCGCGCCGGGCTCGTCCCCGGTCCCCCCAAGCCGTCGCTGGCGGTCGGCGTGGGGAAGAAGAAAACAAGTTTCGTCAGCGAGTGTGGCTCCGTGGGGCTGGCTTCTGGAGTTGGCAGACTGCCCCCCCCCCCCCCCCCCCCCCCCCCCCCCCCCCCCCCCCCCCCCCCCCGCCCCCCCCCCCCCCCCCTTCGGCCAGTCCCCCGAGTACTTCCGCAAGCCCGCGGCGCCGGATCGCAGCGACATTTTCCAGGAAGACGAGTTCGGGTCGAAGACGGCGAACCGCTTCCAGGACCGTGAACCAGAGTGCCGATCGCTCATCTTCCAACCCCCTCCGGAGTCCCGCGTTGGAGATCCCTTGGCACGGGAAACCGGCGGTCAACACGGTGACTTGGCCGTCCAGCTCTCCCCAGTCGATCCCGGTGATGTCCCCCAGGTTGGGAGCGTCCGGGAACCGCTCCGCGAGGATCTTCGACGCGAACGGGTCAATCTCCGCGACCCAGCCGACGCGTTCGCCGGTCAGATGCTCCACGGCCAGGCCGAGCCCGCCGTAGCCGGAACAAAGCTCCAGAATCACGCTGCCCCCTCCCCGAGACAGGCAGGGGCCCCAGGGCGAACCCCGAAGCCCCCGGCTCGTCAGAACTTCGGGTCGGCCACCGCGTCGTTGTAGGCCTTGAGCACCTTCACCGTGGGCCGGTAGTACGAGACGTCCCGGCCCTTCTTCGTGGTGTACTCCACCAGCGTCAGCGTCAGCTCAGCCAGCGCCGGAGCACCGACCTTCGTCAGCGCGTTGTCCAGGACGTGAAGCTCCTCGGCGAGCTTCCAACTTCCGGTTGAGAAACGGAACTTGCCAAGCTCCGGATCATCCGCCAGGGCGAACGTGATGCTGATCGAGGGCGACGGACCCATGAAGCGCTTCGCGAGCGCCTTACGCTCCTCCATGAGCTGCGGGCAGCCGCACACCTGCCCCTTCTGCTCATCCGGAGACAGGAACTCCACGCCGTCACAGTGGTGCACGAGCGTGCTGCGGTTCCACAACTTCATATCCGACGTCACCGACTCCGGACCGTCGATCACGACCAGGACGGTCGCCTTGTCGGTCTGGACTTCGACGTTGCGGACCGCCTCCGAGTGCTCGTCGACCACCGCCACACCGCCCAGCAGCTCCGCGACCGCCTCACCCACCGACGGGTCGTCCGTGGTGATCCGCCACGCCGACAGCGCGACCGGCGTGCCGTTCTCGTCCTGCTTGCCGGAGTGGAACCGGCCAACCGTCTCGTCCACGAAGCTGCCCTTCGGCAGCGCGTCCGGATCGGTCTCGAAAATGCGAAGCGCCATGCTCCAACCCCCCCATACTCGTTCGGACGTTGGAAGAGGGAGGGCCACACTCGCGGACGACGGATTACGTAATCCGCGACCACCCACCGGCCCCCCTGCTGCCCCGCCCTCTTCCACCCCCTCTAGAGCGCGACGACTTCCCGTCAGCCCGACCGGCGCTGAGTGCCCGTCACGATTCGCTTGGCGCTGGACGCGATGGCCTTGCCGATCACGGTCTTCGAGACGTCGCGGTCCCAGTCGAAGACCCGCCGAAGCGCCAGGAAGAAGGAGAAGACCTCTTCGTCCACCTTGACCGGCTTCAGCGCCCAGCCGTCCGGCGTGATGTGCAGCACCGCGGCGCCGTCGATCTCCGGCATGGGCACGGAGCTGCCGTCCGGGGCGATCAGACGGTCGGCCATGGCGTACGCGGTGAGCTGGAGCGCGACGTCCGCGTACGTGGCTGCGCTGGTCTTCCAGTCGACCATGAGCACCACGGCCTGGCCGGAGCGGTCCGGGGTCGGGTTGCCGGCTTCGTCCAGCCACACCCTGATCAGGGCGTCGAACGAGCCCGCGTACTCGTGGCGGTCCGACCACGCGACGTCTTCGGCCCGGATCAGCTCCGGGGCTACGGCGGCCAGGAAGTCCAGGAAGAGCACCTTGTAGGGCTCAAGGTCCGGGTGGACGGCGCCGACGTGCTCACCGCGGATCAGCCGCTCGAACAGGTCGTGCGCCAGGGAGCCGACGTCCGCCCTGATCCGGGTGTAGCGGGACGCCGCCCCCTTCAGGTAGTCGACGGCTCCGGCCCTGTCCCGGGCTGCCATCTGCTCCACGAACGGGAGTGAATCGACGGCAAGTTCGGCCGTCAGCCGGGCCGCCCAGAACTGAAGAAAGCCCTTCGGCAGCATGTTGATCACGGACGTAACTCCCGGGTACCGGACGTCCGGCCGATCGGTCAGCAGATAGAAGCGGCTGCCTCCGCGCTTGATAGTGCGCACTGCGCCCATGGAACCCCCCTCAGGGTCGTGTGGATCGGTCACTCAGGGGGAGAGCGCAAGGACTTCCGGACGGCTGGTGGTTTGGCGTTTGGGCGGTCGGTTCCGGCTTGCTATAGGGATCTCTTAGGGATGTTGAGATTGGGCACCAAAACACCACTTCACCATCCCCGAACCTGCCGCTGGGCATGGAGAAGCCCCGCCCGACCCGGGGAGGTCGAACGGGGCTGCGGGGGACCGCTAGTCAGCGACTTCGGTGACCCGGTACTCGAAGCCCTTGAACACCAGGGATTCGCCGTCCCGCAGTACGGCTAGGGCGTCTTCCTCGCTGCCCTCCCAGCCGTGCGCCTTGATCAGTACGAAGAGCTGCCGTGCTGCCATGTCGGCGGTGTCGAAGGTGCGGCTGCCCCGTGCCGGCTGGCCGACCCTTCCGGCGTCTGCTCTGAACACGCGTCTTCTCCTAAGGAGCGGGCCCCGCCCAGGCGAACCCGGACGGGGCAAGGGTTGATCAGAGCGTGGACTCGAAGCCGTCCATGAGCGACTTGAACTCTGCAAGCATCTGCTTCAGCGCCGCCTTCCCGTCGTCGTCCAGCTTCGCGGAACGCTTCTCTGCGGCGGCAAGCTGGGCCTTCGCCTTCGCGAAGTTGAGTTCGATGAACTCCAACGGAGTCCGCTTCTCGTCGTCGCCGTCGCCGTCTCCACCGTCGGAGCCACCCTCCAACTCACCCTTCCGGGAAGCGGCCAGTGCATCCTTCTTCAACTCCGTCGGCATGCTGTAGAACTTCTGGGCAGCCTGGCCAACCGGGAGATCGGGGTAGGCGGCGACCGCCTTAGCGAAGATCTGACGGTCTTCGTCGGTGGGGTTGGCGTCGATCTCCGCCATCTCCAGCACAAGGGCATTCTGGCGCTGGTTCTTGATCGCAACGGCGAGACGCTGAACGGCAGCAGCCTTCTTCTCCATGTCGGCGGCTTCGTCGGCGGTCGCGTCGTCAGAGGCGCGGAACTTCTCCCCAGCAATGCGAAGAATCTCGGCAGACCGCTCCTTGTTGGGCTTCAGGCGCCCCGGCCAGTCCGGGTCACCGTCCTTGTTCGTGATCTGGATACGAGCACGAAAGTCCTGGCGAGCGATCCGCAACGCAAGTTCGTGAGTCTGGAGTTCCAGGGTCACGCCGTCTGCGAGAACCTGGGCGATCTCCTCGACCTTCTCCACCATGCCCGGCACGTCTTGGTAGCGGGTGGTAGCAAGGGACACCTTGCCGACCAGGGCCACGGCCTTGCCGGGGTTCGCGGCCCTCTCCTTAGCGGCCTTCCTCGCGGCAGCCCACTCCTCACGCAGCTCCGCCTGAAGCGCCCGAACCCCCTTGCCGCTAAGCGCATTGATCTGCCCGTCGACCTTCCCCCCCAACGCGGTAACGCCCTGCTCATCCCCCTTGGCAACCAGCCCGTTCACGCGCTTGATCGCCTTACGGATCTTCTCGACCTGGGCGTCTCGGCCGGTGGCGGTGGTGGTGGTCATGCTGTCCTCTCCCCTTGAGTTTGAGCGGTTCGCGCTGTGCGAGCGCCCCGAGAAGCACACTACTGACGCACCGTCGGGTTGTGCAAGAAAAGTTCAGAAGTTGCGTCGCATGAGTCGCGGATTACGTAATCCGTGACAACGCAAAGAGCCCCCGCCGAAGCGGGGGCTCAGTGGGGTCAGCCGGTCGGCTTGACCAGTAGATCGGCCTGGGCATGGAGATCGGCGACGGTCCCGGCGTTGGCCACGGTGACGTCCACGGGGAAGTTGTCCAACTCCGTCTCGCTGACGTGCTCCCGTGTGCTGGCTCCGGGCCGTACGACCCGGACGAGCTTGAAGCCGCGGGCTCGAAGCGCCTGGGCTTCGTTAACGTACCGGGTGTCCGTGACGACGACCGGCAGCGACCACGGCGCAGCGACGTCCAGGCGCTCCAGCACGAGGTTCAGCCAGAAGTCCGGGTCGATGTCGCGGACGGCCTGGCCGAAGTTCTGGAGCGTGCGGCGCACCTCCGGCACGGTGGTCTTGGCCTTCTCCCAGCCGTGCCGCTCCACGACCTCCGACAGCCGTACGGGCAGGTAGCCGAAGTGCCCGGACTCCGCGGACACGATGGGATCGGCGGCTAGGGCGACGGCCCGAAGCGGATCGGCGAAGGCGACGCGGGTGTACGCGTGCTGGGCGACGAGCCGTTCCGCCAGAGTGTCCTTGCCGCTTCGGGCGCGCCCCAGCAGAGCAATGCCCGGCTGGATCACTCGCCTGCCTCGGACGGGACGGTGGTCTCAGCCGGCGGGGCGCTCTCCGGGGCCGGGCCGGTCACACGGTGCACCGCCTCACCGACACCCAGGGCCGCGGCGACCACGCCCAGGACGAGCGCGGACGGTAGCTCCGGGACGAAGTGGGCGACGAGCGCGAGTACGGCGACCGCCAGGGCGTACAGACGGGCAGCGTGGGTACGGACAAAGGTCATGCTGGTACCTCTCTCAGGTGGGTTGGTCGGCTCCGGCCGGAAGGGCTGGAGTCCATAGGCGAACGGCCAGTCGGGATCGGCGGGCGGGACGAGTCGGTCAGTTGTTGGGAACACGGAGTCGGTCCCACGAAGCCTGGCCAGGGATGCCGTCGGCGGCGCTGCCGGAGTAACCGCAAGCGCGCTGCCACGCGGCGTAGGAGCGCTGGTCCGCCGGGCCCCAGTCCGGGCCGGGACCGACGGAGTACCGGCCGCAGCCCTCTTCGACCAGTCGCTGACCCATGCGCGTGATCAGGTCGTCGCTCCGGCCCGACTGGAAGAACCACGCGCCGGGGAACGGGGCGACACCGCCATCGTCGCCGGAGCCGCCGGACGAGCCGCCGCCGTTGACCGCCGCAACGATGCCGGGGAACACCCGGTCGCGGAACTGAGCGGCGCGCACGTCTCCGGGGCAGGCGGTCCCGCCCTGGGACCACTGGGGGTACATCCGGTGGATGCCGAAGCCTGGGTCGGTCCAGCTCTGGCAGATGCGAAGCGGTACGCCGTGCTGGTTGTGCATCCACACGCCGATACCGATCAGAGCTTCGATCTGCGCGTCAGTCCACGGATCGCTGTGATCGAGGTTCGACGCGGTCTCCACCGAGACAGCGCCGGTACCGTCGTTGCGGCGGTTGGCATACATATTGGCATCGGCCCTGGTCTCAGTGCCGATGTACTGGTACACCTCACCGCCGAACCCGGCGTAGAAGTGCGATTCCAGGTTGGTGGAGTCGCGCCAGTACTGGTAAGTCCGCTCACCGGACCACGGGGCAGCGATCGAGTGGAAGATCACCTGAGTCGGGCGGATGGCCGGCTGGGCGTCGCTCTCCGGCTGGAGTTCGAGCTTTCGGGCATTCGGGTACCACGCCATGAAGTCCCCCTTGTTCTGGGCGTGAAGAAGCCCCGCAGGAAGTCCCGGCGGGGCTGAGTAGGTGGCGGTCTTAGAGGTTGGCGAGAGCCACGATCGGGATGTCGTGGTCGCCCTTGAATGCCGCTCCGCTGAGGTTCTGCGGGCAGTGGTCGATGCCGTCCAGGTACTTCTCCCGCTCGAACGCGGCGGACGGCATGAAGAAGTTGGCCGGGTTCGACGGACTCTCGTTGCCGACATGCATGTACGCGAAGTCCGATGCGCCGCCCTGTCGCAGCAGGAACGCCCCGTAGTACCGGCCCGGCTGAAGAAGCATGGTCTGGCCCAGCCACATCGGGACGGCCCCGATGTGGTTCGTCTTCGCGGGTGCCGACGTCCCGGGGAACTGACCGGCTGGGTCAAGCTGCCAGATGTCCCCGCTGTACATGATGATCTCGCCGGACTCGCGGTACAACGACGCCTCGAAGCGGGCATTGGGCGCAACCGCGGAGCCGCCCCAGCCGCGCGCGAAGACGCACAGATGGGACACGGCCGTGGGCTCCGTGACGTTGATGCCGGACACGTAAAGCCTGTTCAGCTTCGCGTACTTGATCGCCGTCGGGTTGGTCACCCCGGCGGGGTCGAGATTCCACGCCGCGAACCCCAACGCCTGGGGCGTCCAGGTGTTCCGTGCGACGGTCACGGGGAGCTGGGCGACAGGCAGCCGACTGGCGCCGTCCAACGTCGCCACACCGTTGGCTGCACCCCGGGTCTTCACGTCCACGTAGAGCGCCGACAGGTCCGGCAGGTTGGCGGCTGGCACCCTCCCGGACGAGTTCAGCGGGGCTACGCCACCAGCAGTACCCACAGCGGAGCTGGGGACGGCGCCCACGCTGGCCGCGTCCAGCTGGATATCCGGCCCCAGCTTGCCGTTCACGGAGTTCACCGACCCTGCTCCGGGGTCGCCCTTCGGGCCCTGGGGACCGACGTCTCCCTTGTCGCCCTTCGGGCCCTGGCTTCCGGCCGGTCCGGTGTCGCCCTTGTCGCCCTTCGGCCCCGGCACGGTCGACGCGGCCCCGGGGTCGCCCTTGTCGCCCTTCGGACCTTGAGCTCCGGTCTCGCCCTTGGGGCCAGGCACCGGCACGTAGGTGGGCGTCGTCGGGTCCGCGGGGGCAATGTCGGCAAGGTCGACGTCGGGCACGGCTTTCGGGGCGAGCATGGCGTAGGTGCGACTGCCGACGACCCCCGTCAGGTTCTCCCGGACGGAGTAGGACCACCCCGAAGGGTTCATGCCCGGTGAGTCGGTGGCGGGCAGCGTCGTTGCGAACCGTCCGGTTTCGTCCAGCACGGCGACGACCGGGCCGGCCACGAAGACGTCACTGTCGGCAAAGGTGAGCAGTGCCGGTGCCGTGAAGGTGACGGTTCCGGCGAGCGGGCGCCCGTCTGGCCCCAGGTATCGGCCGTGGACTCGCACGGTCGGGATGTTGGCCGGAAGCCCCGGCGGTGGCGTAGTCAAGGTCCCCCCGTCCCGTCACGGATTACGTAATCCGTGACTCGGTGTCGCTGCTCTTCCAGATGCTCCGGATCTCCGCACGGAGCTGCGCGTTCTCTCGTCGTAGCGCTTGGACTTCGGCGACAAGCCGCGCAACGTCTTCGTCCAGCCGTTCAGCACGGGCCCGGTACGCCTCCGCCTCCTCACGCCACGCGGCGTGGAGACCGGACTTCCAGCGCTGGAGACTGAAGACCGCGAAGACGACGACGGGCGCCAGGATCTCCGCCCCGCCCAGCGCTTCCGTGATGCTCACGGACACCCCCTAGAGGTTCATGACGGGCTCGTTCAGGTCCGGCGCGCGCACGGTCTTCCACTCCAGGTCGTAGGTCAACGTCCCGGTAGCCGTTGCGTCGGGAACGCGGGCGGCGGGAAGGCCAACGCAGTACTGCATGCCGGAGAGCTGGGCCTTCCCGTGCTCTCCCGGGACCGGATAGGTCAGGAGTTGGGCGCTGTACTCGGAGCCGTCCCGGGCCATCGGCGCATAGCGCCAAGTGCCGTCTTCCTCGAAGACGCCCCGATACTCCAGTGCATCCGTGCTAGCCGATTCGAGCCCGGCCAGGACCCACATCCGCGCCGTCGGGATCGGCTCCGGGCCGACCGCGTACCGGAGCTGGAGTTCCACGGTGTAGACGTCGGCGTCCCGGGCGTACTCCCAGCCGTGCGGGATGCCGTGAATCCAGCGGATCATGCCCGCCGCCAGGAACGGGTTCTCGTTGCCCACGAGTTGCCACGTGCTGGACGCGGACACCATGGTCTTCCCGCCGTCGCGGCCGTGCCGGAACGCAGCCAGCCGGATCTCTGGTTCTCGTCGTCCCTTGAGAACGTTGTAGGTGATGAACTTCGTCTCCAGCCGATCGAAGACCATGCCGGTCACGTCAGCGATCGATACCGCGTGCCACACGTTGTCAGCGATGGTGCCGCGGGCCGTCGGATCCCACTCCGCTACCGGGTAACGGTCGAAGGTATTGACCGGGGCCGGCGCCCGCTCCACGGCGGTCAAACGCCGTTGCATGTCGGCAAGTTCGGTCAGGAGCGACGGCGGGAGGGCGTTAACTGGGGATGGCATTGGAGAACAACTCCTTGTTGGCTAGGGCGAGTCCGATGGTCTCTCGGCCGTTGGTGTCGACTCCGGTCGTGCGCTCGGTCAACACGAACTCGTCAGCCAGGGCGACATATCCGGAGTCGGCGACGACCACGCACACGTCCCCCGGCAGGTAGTCCTGGGGCCGCACCCCGGGGTAGAGCGTCAGTGTCGGGATCGCCGTCGGAGCCCGGCCGGCGTTCACCGTCGACTGGGCCTTGGAGACCAGGTTCTCCGTCTCCTTGACATCGCCGTATGTCGTCACGATCTGCTTCGTCGGGATGCGCTCCACGAGCCCGCTGTTCTGCGCGACACCCACCAGCTTCTCCCCGGCCCCGTTGTCGGCACCGACCGCGTACGCGGCGGTAGCCAGGGCCGTGGAGTCGTACGTCACCTGCCGCACTTCGCAGTTGACGCCGTGCGTCAGGTAGTGCGTCGTTGCGCTGCCGGACCGGTCGGAGATCAGGAACCGGTTCCCGACAGTCTTCCGCGGCTCCTTCCAGTACGACTGGTAGCGGAAGTTGTAGCCGCCCACGTTGTCGGCCATCTGCTCCACGGCTTCCGCGACGTTCTTCAGCTCGTACTTCGTCCACTGCCGGGACCGCTTCCGCCCGGTGGGCTTCATCTCGTCCAGGTCGGTGTTCACCGCGTTGACCCGGTAGAGCCACGTCCGCAGCAAATCGGCTATGTCCCAGTCCTGGGCGTCGAAGCCGTCGACCATGTGACGGCCGCGGTAGTGACTGTGGTAGCCGGACGCCCCCAGGCTCAGCGTTCCGGCGGCAAGGTCCGCGGCAGCCGACCACAGAATCCCGCCCCACACCGGTTCGTCGTCGCGGACGGCCACGAGCCCGGAGCCGCCCGGGTAGAGCTTCGCCGCGTCGGCCTGGGGCGCGTTCAGCGGGATCGTGAACGTCGCCGTGCCCGCCTGGTTCAACGTCTCGGTGTACGTGATCGCGGCGGCCGGCAACGCGGCGACGACTTCGCCGGTCTTCAGCTTCGTCTGGAGCAATTCGTAGCGCGCCATGGGCTCACCTCCTCGGCTCCCCCTAGAGCGCAACGACTTCCCGCCAAGACAGCGCTCTGACTATCTCCGGTTGCTGAGCGGCCGCGAGGCGTCGCACACTGAAAATACGCATCCACCTGCCCGGCGGACCCCCTTCCGTCCTGAAGGTCCACCTGCACCCATTCCTCAGCAGGCGAGAGACGCTACCCGTTGTGATTTTTCGGACGTGGCAGCAGATCGCCAAATATCGGAGAATTGGACACCATGAAGCTGCTGACAGAAATCGAGAACGTAGTCGCCACCGGCAAGATGGTGACCTCGGCGAGCGACCAGACCATCATCGACCTCGTTAAGGCCGCAATCCTGAAAGACCTCTCTGCCTCGTTCTATCTGACGCGCGCGCAGGCTTACGCCGTTACCGAGTGGTATTGGACGCCGGAGCGAATCCAGCTTAGCGGGATCCGGCCGGTGCCCCATGGGGAATTCGAACGGATTCGAAGAGAACTAGGCGTAGAGCTCACAGACTTCAACTACGCGCCAATCAAATGCAGTTGTGGGCACATCTATGACGCGTTTGACTTCTTCCAACAGGGGATTCGGGAACACGGCCTCGAAGTCGTCAACTCGATATTTTCAATGACGGAGTCAACCCTCCTCCAGGTAAATCCGTCGTTCACCCCAATCTGCCCCGTCGACAACCAGAAATTGGAGGTTAGCCTAAGAGGTGGCGGAACGTACCGCTGCACGGATTACGGCGGGTGCTGCATAGGGGCTGTTTAAGGAATTCGCACAGTCCCTGCCCCGCTACTCCCAGGCTTCGCGCCACGTGGCGACGGCCGTTGCTTCCACGTCGCTGTTCTCGCTGACGAGCTTCAGCCGATGGTTCCCGGCTTCGTACTCCGGCCAGACGGAGCCCGGGGTCACGAGCCCGGTGATATCTTCGCCCGCCGACGACCGGACGATCTGGGCCACACCGTCCACGGTCACAGACCCGGTGTACGCGATGCCGAAGGTCTGCCCCGTCAGCTCGTCTGTCAGCACGGGGTTCGTCGCGTCGGTGATCTCAACGATCGGCCGGGCCGGCACGGAGCCCCGCTGAGTGAACACTGGCGATCCGGTGCGGGTGCTCACCCTCACCTTCCGCGACGACTCCGCGTAGATCTTCGGGTCCGTCGCATACAGCTCGAACGGCACCGTCGACACCCCGTAGGCGAAGGACAGGTCGATGGACCCGCCCCGCTTGCGCGGGCGCGCCTTGATGAACGCGCTCTCTCCGGCGGCAATCCCCGGGAAGCGGAACCTGAACGGCAGCTCCGGGCGCCCGACCCGAAAGGCTGCCGTCAGCGCCGCCCAAGCGGTGGAGAACTCCTCCGGCGTCCGCCCGTACACCTCGATCGTCAGCGTGACCGGCCGACCGTCAAGGATGTCGTCCCCCGGCCACCGCCCTTCGCGCTGGATGAGCACGAGATCGGAGGACCGGACGTCCGGCAGCGACAGAAGCCCGTCGACCTGGGCCAGGGACAGGGCGGAGTCGGGCGAGCCGATCACCAGCCCCGAGTACTCGCACGTCCACTCTTCCAACTCCCCCATGTTCCCCCCTTGTTGAGCTGTCACGGATTACGTAATCCGCGGCCTATCGCGGAGCCACCCGCAGCGCCCACGCGACTTCCCGACCGATCGCGAACGGGTCCGCGTTGGTCTGGACGTTGACCACGACTCCACCCCCAACCGGTGCCGCATGGTTGGGGATCACGTTCGATCCGCGCGGCAGGTTGACCCACTCCGGCCCACGCTCACCGACACGGGTGAGACCGCTTGCCGGTCCGCCCATGGCCCGGATCTTCGGGATCGGGTTGGGAGGCAGGTTGATCGAGAACGATCCCCACCCGATCTTGTCGGGGATGGCCCAGTTGAGAAGGTCGATCAGCCCGTTGATCGCTCCCTTGGCCGCCCCCCGGACGGCGTCCGCCAAGCTGGACGCGAAGCCCGCCAACTTTGACAGGCCGGACGAGATGCCGTCGATCACGACACCGCCGATTCGAGCCCCCGCGTCACGGACCGCCCCGGCCGCAGCGACGATCCTGCCCGGCAACGAAGTGAAGAAGTTGACCACGCCGTCCAGCCCGGCACGAGCCTTGTCCTGGACCCACTGGAACGCTGCCGCGGTCGCTGCCTTGATCGTCTCCCAGTGCTTGATAAGCAGTCCCGGCCCGGTGAAGTTCAAGAAGAGCCACACCACGAAGTCGACCGCTTGCTTGATCTTCGCAACTACCCAGTCCCAGGCTTCGGCCGTCCACTGCTTGACCTTGTCCCAGTTCTGCCAGATCAGCAGAGCCACCGCGACGACCGCGGCGATAACGAGCGCAGCCGGCCCGATGGCTATCAGCCATGCCGCGGCAATCCTGCCCGCTTGGACCAGGGACTCGGCACCCATCATGATCCACTGCCCGACGACGACCGCGCCGGAGACGGCCGCTTGTCCACCTGCCTTCACCCACCCGCCGACCACCGCCCAGTGAGCTACCACCTGACTGGCCGCTCCACCGGTCGCACTGGCCGTGCTCGTCGCCCAGGCCCACACGTTGGCCGCACCGGCCTGGGTGGAGGTGACCCCCCAGGCGACGAGCGACGGCAGCAGGATGACGCCAATTACCCCGGCGACGGCCGTGATCGGAGTCCGGTAGCGTGTTACGAAGTCGATGCCCGCGGAGACGGCCTCCCCCAGGGTGTGGAACTTCGCACTGGCCTTGTCGATCACCGGCAGCGCGTACCGGTCGACCACGTCCACGAAGACCTGTTGCGCCTGCCTGCCGAAGGCCGCAAGCCTCGTGCTGGCATTGTCGTTGAGCGTATTCCCGGCTTTTTCCGCAGCTCTGGCGACATCGCCCAGAGTTTTTACCGCCGTCTTCGGGTCCATGGCCGCGAGTGCGCTACCCAAATCCTCGGCTTGGGTACCGAAGAGGCCGACCGCGACCGTGTTTTTCTCGACCGGGTCTTTCAGTGCCCGCATCTTGTCGAAAACAAGTTGGGTCGCTTCGGCAGCCTTCGGGCCACCGGCCGCAATGGTCGCGGTCATCTGCTTGGCATTCAGGCCAAGCGCCTTATAGGCGTCCGCCGAACCGGTGGAGCCGTCAATCGCCCGGAGGCTGAATTCCTTGATCGCATCGGACGCCACGTCGGCATCGCGCGCACCGGCCTTGAGCGCCTGGTTCATCAGACCCAACGCCGTGGGACCATCCATTCCGACCTTTTTGAATTGGACGGAATATTCATTGAAGGTGTCCAACAGGTCTTCATTCGCATTAACGCCGAGCTGCGTTCCGCGAACGAGAATATCCATGGCCTGATCAAAGTCTTTGGCCATTCCCGTTTTGACCATTTGCCCGGCTGTTTTTGCCGTCGGACCCAGGTCTTCGCCCATAATTTTCGAGACGTTCAGCAGCTTGCCGCCGATACCCTCGATTTCCTGGGCGGTCGCTCCGGCCGGGACAAGCCCGCCCTGCCAAAGCGATTTCAAACCCTCGTTGATCTGCTCCACGGACTCGCCCAGACCGTCACCGAAGATCCGCCCGGCTGCCTGGCCCAGCGTCCGCGCCTGTTCCGGCGTCGCCCCGACCTGGGCGGCCAACAGGTCGTTGTTCTTGTCCCGGTCCAGAGCTTCCACGAGTCCGGCCGTGAGCCCCGCGCCGACGAGCCCGCCGCCGATGAGCGCAAGCTTCCCGGCCTTCTTCCCGAAGGACTCAATCTCCTTCGCCCCGTCGCCCAACTTCTCGGCAAGGTCGGTGATATCGCCCAACAGTGTGATCTTGATTGGCTTAGCCATACGCGGACCCCCCGATCCCCCGTACCTCCGCGTCGTGCTGCCAGCCGGCGGGGGCACCCCCCAGCGCCCACCGCCGACTGCTCCGCCGTCACGTCATGACCGGCGTCCTCCGCTCCCCACCCGGGCCCCGACGCGACCGCCCCTCCGCCCGCGCCTGCTCGTCCAGGTCTTCCGTCATCTGCTCCACGAGCGTGTTGAAGTCCCTCAGCGCCATGCCGCGCACGTCCGTCCAGGTGAGCCCCTGGTAGTGCTGGACGAGACGGGCGCAGGTCACTACGCGCTGAGCGCGGTAGGGTCCTTCGGCTTCGACTTCAGCGAGATCCGGAGCGCCCCGGCATCCTCGATCGAGAAGTCGGGATCGGTGCGTCGCTTCAGCACCACGGCCATGGCGCGCATCATCCGGCCCTTACGGGCTCCGGGCTGGGCCAGCGCGTCCAGCGGGCCGTCGATGATCTCTTCGATGGTCTCGATCTCCTCGATCGAGAGCGAGTCGATGTCGATCGACAGCAGCTCGCCCATGTCGTTGGCAGCGGCCTTCTTCACCATGCGGTCCCCCTAGCTTTCGATCTTGTCGCGGATCACGGCCGTGATCTCGCGTTCGTAGGTGTCGGCGACTTCGTCCGACGTGCGCGCCATGGCGCGGAACAAGAACCTGTTCGGGCGGATGTGGCGCCGCGGGAAGCCGAAGTGGACCGCCCCCGCGTACGGCACCCGGGACGCCGACCCGGCCTTGATGACCGCGGAGTTGGTGGACGCCACGACGGCGATCGACGCGGCAAGTCGCCCCGGCTTGTACTTCTTCGACGACTTCGGGGTTCGGTGGCCGGCGGGCGCCGTCTTCCTGGCTTCCGGCTTCACGATCTCCGCGGCGGTCTTGTTGACCTCCCGCACGGCCTTGTTCAGGTCCCGGTCCTTGAGCTGCCGGAGCGCGCGCTTCAGCTCGTCCAGCCCTTCAACCCTGGTGGTGAACGCGGACTCAGCCACTGGAGCCGCCGGACGGCGGGGCGGGCGGAGTCGTGGACGGCTCCACGTAGGTCACGCGCATCGCGGGCGTGCCGTCGCCCGGGTCGAGGATGCGGAACGGGGTCTTCATGGCGGTCACGTCGTCCACGCTCGCTTCCGGTGACTCCCCGGTGAGCTGGACGGCGGGCAGCTCCCAACGCATGGACGTGCCCGGGGTGAGCCCGACAAGATCGACGGCCAGGGCGAGCACTTCACCCGCTAGGAACGACTCGTACAGCGGGAGCGCGGCGTCCGTGAACTCCCCTTCGCTGGAACCCTCGAAGGACGGAACCGCGGCCCGAACCGGGCGCTTCTTCAGCGGAGTTCCGCGCAGGAACCGCCTGTCGGTCTTGAGCCCCAGGTCCGCCTTGATCTCGAACTTGGACGAGTCCAGCGGAGCAGAGACGCCGCCGCGCTTCAGCGTGACCGCCGTCCGTGTCCAGTCGTAGGCGCGCGCCTCCGCCGGGTAAACCGGGGCGAGGATCTGCCCCGTGGTCCGTGTGTGGCTCACGTCCTGGAAGTCGAAGGACACCTTGAGCGAGACGGCGCCCTTGAGATCCGCCGAGAACGTGAACTCCGTTGCCTGGCAGCCGACATGGCGGTACGCGACCCGTGTCCCTTCGACGGTCGGACGTACCATCTGCGCCGTCCATGACGGAGCCCCGGAGTAGGTGGACGTCTCGAAGACGTGCGTCACGAACCCGGCCTTCTCGGTCGACGTGTGCTTGTCGAAGACCGCCCGCAGCAGATCGGCGGCGCCCACGTCCAGTAGGTCTACCTCGATCTCCCCTTCGCCGCCCATGTTCACGATGTTCCGGCGGTCAGCGCGGGCAGTCTGGAGACCGGCCCGGAAGCCGATCGACTCCACGAACTCCCGCGAGACCTTCCACGAATCGGCCTTGCCTTCGTAGCCGGTGATGGTGGTAGCGGCGGTGCCGTACTCCGCCTCGGCACCGATGCCGATAGACGCGTCAAGCGCCATGTGAATCCCCCCGTCAGGTCTGTCGTCCACGCACCCGGACGCGGACTGTCAGCGCGCTGTACGCGCCGTCTGGTGTCTCGGCCGTGTCCACCTGGACGGACTCCGGCCGTACGTCGATCAGCCCCGGGACCGTTGCCGGGTCGATCAGCCGGCACGCCGCGGCGACGATTTCGCGCAGCCCGTAGACGAACCTCTCCGCCTCGATCGGGCCCCCCGGCGAGACGTAGAACCCGTGGACGTCCACGAGCCCGTTCACGGCCGTCGGCTTGGCCTGTCCGGCCCGCATCGCGACCGGCTCAAGGTCTTCTTCGGTGGTCTCGCCAAGCCACACGTGCGCGCGCCGGTTGGCCTCTCCCGTGTCCGCGAAGGACACCTGTACGCGGGACGGCAGTGCCACCTTGAGCGCTTCGAACAGGGCAACCTTCGCGTCGAAAATGACTGCCACGTGTCACCCCTACAGGAAGAAGAACGGCAGTCGGACCCGGTATCGGTTGAGCTGGGCGTTCACCTCAGGTAGCGATGTCGGGCGCCACGTGCCACCTGCCTGGGCAAGCTGAACGGACCCGAATTCGCTCTGTAGCTGGAGCGCGCGGTCCGGGATGCGCGAGACGAGATCCAAGAGGTACTGCCTGGCCAGCGTGCGCACACACCACCGGATCGTCTCCGGCGGCGCGTCCGTCCCCTCCCACGTGCGGCCCGTGTAGGACTCCACCGTCTCCACCGCGTACGCCAAGGCGTCGCTGACCGTCTCGTCCGGGAAGAGCGCCGTGTCGTCCATGCCGTCCAGGGCCCGGACTTCGGCGATCGTCGCGTACGTCATGCAACCCCCTTCGGGAAGGGGCCCACGGATTACGTAATCCGTGAGCCCCCAGCTAGACGTCGATCACGGGCCGGTCATGGTCAGCACCTTGGCCGACCGCTCGTCCACGAGAAGGCCGTCCGCGCGCTGGATGAACCGGTAGACGATCTGGTCGCTCTGGAACTTCACGTCGACCGAGCGTTCCACGCGAAGCGGGCCCGCCAGCCGGATCGTGTACTTGGACAGGTCACCGAAGAAGACCTTGTCGTCCGGCATGGCCGGATCGGTCAGCACCGGGGCGCCGTTGAAGGTCGGCGGCTGGCCGGCGGTCAGCGCGTTCTGCCAGAGGTACTGCCCCTGGCTGTCCTTGAGCTTGCGCATCTTCGCGGCGGTCGCGTCGGACACAACGTACACAGCGCTGCCCCGGTAGGGCTGCGGCAGCTCGAAGAACAGGTCGATCAGGCCGTCGCTGACAGTGGTGTCCTTCGCGGTCTTCGCGAACGCGGCAGTGGCAGCCGGGGCCGCGTTGAGCACGCCCTTCGGCTGGTTGGTGCCGGTACCGGTCAGGAAGTGCACGCCCATGCCGTGGCCCAGCGCGGGACCGGCGTCGTTAACGAGAAACGCCACGAGATCGAGTGCCTGATCGGCGACGAACTCAGAGCTGAGCGTCGACGCGTAGGCGTACTTGTAGGCGCCCATCGACCGCTGGACGGTGGTCGGGTTGCTCTCCGGGATGGTGCCGTTCTCCGCCACGATGCCCGCCGACGCGCGACCGGTGACCACCGTGAAGTCCATCGGCTCACCGGACGACGTGGACAGGATGGTGGCGCCGCCGCTCATCACGGTGGAGCGGGTGACCGCCTCCGCCAGAAGGCGGTTGTACAGCGTCCGGGGGATCACGTTCTTGCCGGTGGTGGTGTCGACCACCGCGCGCAGCTCCGCGCCGCTCTTGTGGAGTGCCTTGTCCGGGCGAAAGTCGATCCCGTCGCCCAGGCCGAGCGCCCGCAGCTCGTTCGCGGTCTCGTCGGCCTTGCCGCCGCTCTTGCTGCCGATCCCCTTGAGTTCGGCCATGAGCTTCTGTGCGGTCTCGCTGGCCCGGACGGCTTCGACGCCACGGCGAACCCGGTCGTCGTAGTCGGCGACGGCGGCCAGAAGCCGGGTCTCCTTCTCGCGCGCCTCAGTCGGCATCTCCCGACCGGCGAACTCGTCGGTCAGCGCCCGCAGTTCCGCGGTCGCCTTCTCGCGCGCCTCGAAGTTCGCGCTCAGGGTAGTAGCGTCCATCAGTTTTCCCCCCGTATGAACAGTGCCCGCACAAGCGGCGGCAGGTTGAGCGTGTGATCGGCGGCCGAACCCTCTTCGCGGTCGCCGTTGGTCCCCAGCAGCTCCACCAGGGAGCGAAGGGACGCCTGAGTGGTCGGGTAGGCCGGGTTCAGGACCGGGCCCAGCTCCAGAACATCCATCGACAGGACGTCCCGAACAGGAAGGCCGGTCTCTGCGTCGTCCTGGTCAGCCCAGCGCTGCCCGCCGTCCAGCACGCGGAACGTGAAGGACGACCCCCGTACGTCCCCACGGCGCAGCAGTTCGGCGACGTCCCGGCCGGTAGTGGTATCGGGTAGATCGATCTCGTACCAGCCGCCCGCACCGTCTTCCCCGGCCCGCAGAGTCCCCGAACTCATCCGGCCCAGTGGGTGGTTCGGGTCGTGGTTGAACGTGGCCAGCACGTCCCGCGCGCCGTCCAGCGACGCGGCACCGGCCCCGGGGATGATCCGCTCCCGAAAGCCCCCCAGATCGTGGCTCAGCTCGTTGAAGCGGTAGGCGTACCCCCGCATGGTGATGGTGTCGCCTTCGGACCGGATCTCAGCCGGCAGGCTGAGGCTTCGGCGCTCCGGTGTCATCTGTCCCCCCTTCGTTGTTGTCGGGCTCCGCGGTCGGGTCGGCGGCCGGGGGCTCTGTGGTCGGGGGCTCGTCCTGGGGCTCCTCGTCCACCGGAGCGAGGTTCAGCGGCACACGGTGAACGGCGCCCTGGCCGTCGGGCAGGGGCTCCAGGTCCTCCCAGGCGCGGACTTCATCGATCGAGTAGATCCCCTGCTGAAGGCCGGTGGAGTACATGGTCATGCGCTCCGCCGGGGCGCCCCGCTGGATGCCGTCCAAGCTGAACTTCACGAAGAGCTGCCGGTTCGCCGACTCCGCGAACAGAAGCCGCGTGAAGCCCGCTTCGATCCGCTCCAGCCACGGGCGAAGGCTGAACTGGGCGAATGCCTGGTTCTGCTCGGCCAGGCCGCTGCCCCACGACGTGGAGTTCGTAGCGTCGGCGATCAGGTGCGGCGGGACGCCGAAAACACGGGCGATCTCAGGCACTTGGAACTGTCGGGTCTCCAAGAACTGGGCTTCGTCCGGGGACATGCTGATCTTCGAGAACTTCGCACCTTCGGTGAGCAAGGCCACCCGGTGGGCGTTGTCGACGCCGGAGTTGGCCAGCCGCCACGCCTCCCGGGCACGGGCCAAGCCCTCTTCGGACATAGCCCCCGGGACTTCGACCACGGCGCCCGGCGTGGCGCCGTTGCTGAAGAACTTGCCGCCGTAGGTCTGCGCCGCCAGGGCGAGACCGATGGACTCCCGGGCGAAGGCGATCGGCGAGACCCCGGTGAACGCCCCCGGCAGCATCATGCCGGGGATGTGCAGGATCTCCCTCGTCGTGAACCAGCCCAGCGCCACCGGGTTGCCGTCCCGGTCAACGTCCGTGGCGTGGAAGACCTTTCGCCGGCGCCCGTCAACCACCACCGTGTGCGTCTCGATCCGCGACGGGTCAAGGACTTCCAGGCCGACGATCGACGGACCGTCCCACAGCACGGCCAAGTAGGCGTTGCCTTCGAGCAGCAGCGACAGCACCACTTGGGACAGAAGGTCGATCCGCCCCAGCCCCCCGGGCTCCGCCGTCGGGTAGTCCAGCCACAGCGGCGACCGGACGAGCTTCCGCGCGCCTCCCCGACGGGAGTACGTGGCGACCGGAAGCGTCGCGATGGTCTCCGACAGGAGCCGGACGCACCCGAAGACCGCGCTGACCTTCAGTGCCGCGGTCGCGTCGATCCGCTGCCCGGATGCCGTGACCTTCCCGTGAAGGACCAACGCCTCCGCGGCGTCCTCCCACTGGGCGCGCTGGACGACCGTCGGGGCACGGCCCCGTATCAGGTCACGCCAGAACCCCATGACCACCACCCCCCGTGTGGTCACGGATTACGTAATCCGTGAGCTAGAGATCATCGAAGTACTCAGCGGAACCGCCGACGTTGAAAACCTGCCCGTCCTGCTCCCAGGTGGCGAGGATCGGCGAGTCCGCGAAGTCCGGGTTCTCGTCCCGGTACATGACCGCCCCGTGGACAGCCAGGATCATGGCAACGGCAAGGTCGATCTTGCGTTTCGACCCGGCATGCTCCTTCGTGATGCGCGCCCCGTGCCGGTCTTCGCGCAGAACCGCATTGCCGATGTGGCGGGCAAGAGCCGGACTCCCGTCGTGGGACAGACGCCCGTCCCGGCACGCGTCGTAGACGGCCTGGGTCGCCGGGATCATCCTCTTGAGACTGTTGGTCGGGAACGCCTCGATCGGGTACCCCTCCGCTTCGAGGGTGTCTAGCGTCTCCTCCCAGCGGTACGGGTCGGCGACCAGAAGTCGCACGTCGTACGTGGCCAGCGCGGACCGCAGAGCATCCCGCACGTCCGCCATGGGCACCCGCCAATGCGCATCCCCAACCGGCGCCTCCCAGTGCCCCAGGACGAAGACGCAGAGGTCTCTCAAGCGGACGGCGGCCAGGGCCGTACTGTCGCCCTTCCAGCTCCCATCGAAGCCGCAGACCACCGCGTCCCCGGGGAGGATCGTTTCTGCAACTGCCAGGGACTCCCAGAGCCCATGAGGCAGCCACGTCGACCCGCCCCGGACGAACTGCGACAGGCGGTAGATCCGGAACGACGCTTCGGAGCTGCGCGCGGCAGCCGCCTTGAAGTCCTCTTCGTTCAGGATGTCGAACGAAGGGTTGCAATGTCGCCAGACGGCCGGGTCAAGGTGGTCGACCTCTTCGCCCAGGCGCGGACCCCACGACCGGTAGAAGAGCGTCGGGTCGTCGGCCTCCCCGGAGTTGACCCGCTCCCCGCGTCCGCAGAGCGCCGCGAATGGTCCGTCCGGGTCCGGGCCGGCGGTACTGACGACCCAGGTGATCGGCTGATTGCGGGCGGCGCCGCCGAGCGTCAGCGCGTCGAACAAGTCCGCGCTCTTGCTGAACGCGTACTCGTCCAACGAGACCGCCGACGGGTTCAGACCTTGCTGCCGACCGGCGTCCGCGCTGACCACCCGGTAAGTGCTGTCCTTGAAGCGGATGACGTCGCGCTGAACCGAGCAGATCGCCGACAGCTTCGGCGACGCGTTCACCATCTGCCGCGCCGAGTCGAAGACCATGCGCGCCTGGTTGCGGTCATTGGCCGCAGCGATGATCTGGCGCTGGGTATCGGCCCGGTCGGCGATCAGGTGGTACAGCATGATCGCGGCGGCAAGCGTGCTCTTGCCGTTCTTCCGCGCGATGCACACCACGGCCAGGCGGTGCTTGCGCACCCAGCGACCGGACCCGTCCTGTCGCAGCTCGTACGCGTCGACCAGAAGTTCCCGCTGCCAGGGCAGCAGACGAAAGCGCTGTTCGGCGAACGAGCCTGTCAGGTGGCAGTGGTGCTCAATCCAATTGGCGACGCGGTACCCCTCCGACGGGTACGGCGCGTCGTCCGGGATGTGCCGAGCAATGACGGGATCGAGGGCGGACAAGCCGACCACCCCCCGCCATGTTCAGTTAGAAATCCTCGGGGCTCGTGGCCACCCTCCGCGCCTCAGCAGCGACAATCCCCAGGCGCATCCGGGCTTCCGGCGTGAAGCCGATCGCGGTCTCGATCGACCGCAACTCCTTCTCTGTGGACTCCACATACCGCAACATCGGGTGCGCCACCGGCTGGCCGTTGTACCCCTCCGACATGAAACCGTCGGCAGCAACCACCGCCAGCAGCTCCGCCCGCCGGTCCTGGAGTTCGCAGTAGCGCAGGATGATGTACCGGTCCGTTTCCGGCGAGTAGGCACCGGCCCCGGCCGTCCAGACCGTCCGCCACGCCTCCCGGCCGGTCTTCCCCAAGTGAGCCGGCACGCGCGGAGCACGGCCTTCGTGGACCACTGAAGCGGGCGAGTCCAGCGCCGCGGACGGGTGGCCGGTCCGGTGGTCCGGGCTCTTCGCTCGGGACACCTTGACCACCTCCTAACCGGCGCTTCGACCCCCTTAGCGGGTGCCTTTCTCCGGGCGCCTCAGCACGGCTTCGCCGACGCAGCACAGCAGTTGATCACTGGGGGCGCTTGGGTCCGGCGTCACACCCAGGGCGCGTTTTTCGAGCTGGGGCCGGGATCGCTGAGCGGCCAGGCCGTGAACTTCCGGAGCGCCCCGCCCAGCCGTCGGACGAGCGCTCAGAACGGCGGACGCTGGTGGTCGAAGTCGCGCCGGGTCTTGGCCCGATGGCACGCCTTGCAGAGCACCTGAACGTTGTCGTCCACGTCCTGGCCGCCCTTGGCGAGCGGCTGCCGGTGGTCAATGTCTACGCCGCTGGGCAGGAAGCGCCCACCGCACGCGACGCAGTCACCGTGCCCAGCCCGCCGCACAGCCTTCCGCAGACGAGCCGCGGCACCGGTACCGGCCGCGAGGGCCGCCTTCCGCTTGCTGTGCGACTGCACCGTACGACCAGCCTCGTAGGCCCGGTGGTGCTCGTCGCACCGGCCGTTGCGGGTGGCCCACCCCCTACAGTCAAGGCACCGTGTGCGCATGACTCCCCTCCCCCTTGAGCCAAGTTCACCCGTGCGTACGACCCCGCCGCAGCACGCCCCGACCTATCCTGTTGAGAACAGGGGCGGGAGAGAGATGACAGAGAACCGAATCACGGACTCAGAAATCGGATCCACGGTTCAGGCCGAGACCATCAACGGTGGAATCCATATAGGCAAACAACCTGGCAGCGACCCGATGCGCGGAATTTATCGCGAGATTTACGCCACCGCCGTCCCGCTGATCACCCTTGTCGGCCAAGCCACCGATAAAGGAAAGCGCAAGAAACTGAGCCACGAGATCCTAAAGGCGATTGAATCCAATGCCCGAGATTGCCGCGACAAGCTCTATGGCTTCGCGCCTGACATGGATTTGTTCGCCCCGACAGAAACGCGAGAGGCGTTCTTGGCCTTCCGTCGCGCATTGCTGAGGATGGAACATCACTCTCATGCGCTTTCCATGATTCCTGAGATCATCATGGATGCCTCACATTTGCTGGAGGTGTGCACAGAAACCGGAAACGCTCTCGTCAGCTTCCGAGATGCCGTCCGCCGCGAGAACTTCCCGCGACAGCACTAGCCGGCGCGGGCGGGCACCGCGTGAGCCTGCGACCCCTTTCGGCTGTGGCTACTCGTGGACAACGCGGCCCCTTCGCCGCACGACTCCGGCGGCAACCCCGGTAGCGCGGGGCTCGTGGTGCATGGGCGAAGGGAGACGGGGTGCTCAGACCACCGACCATGGAGGGGTGTGCGGCACTCCCCGTCTCCCACTTCCTCTAGAGCGCAACGACTTCCCGGGGCTCCCCCGTGTCCCCCCGTTCCCCGGGGCGCCGCTGTCTCCACCCCCTCTAGAGCGCAAGCCCTTCCAGTGACGGTTTGGTGTTTGGGACGTCGATCCTGACTTCCCTAAGAGTTTTCTATGGTGTGTTGAGAACGGGCATCAAAACACCAAAACACCATCGGCCCCGCTGTAGCGCTGTCGCGAGCATGCCATGACAGCCGACACAAGAGAGCCCCGTCCGACCCGGGGAGGTCGAACGGGGCTGTACGGGCCGTCAGGCAGCTGCCCTGAGCGCTGTCTCGGCGGCCTTGCGACGGGTGCGGGTCAGCTCTACGTGTTCAAGCGCTGTGGTGGTCGCCTTGGCGGCGTCGGGACGCTCTTCGCCCTTCCACGTCACCCTGAGGCGTTCGGCAACCGGCGCTCCGCGCTGCCCCCTGCCTTCGACGTGGACGAAGTCGATCGAGACCACCGCCGCCCGCAGTAGCGCGCGCTGTCCTTCGGCGTCCTGCGATGCCCAGAGCTGGGCCAGCGATTCCGGCGCCATGAGCGGACTTAGGTCGGCCTCCCGCGACAGTTCGGCTAGATCTCTCTGGAACACGCTTATCTGTGCGGTCAGTTTGGCACTCAGTTCGGTGTACCGATCCTCTGCAAGCGTGCCCGCCACGAAATAGGCGTCTTCGAGCTTTTCCTTTCGGGCTTTTGCATCCGTAAGGGCTGCGCTGGTCTTGGCGCGCTGTTCGTCCTTGTCCGGGTCGTTGTACTTGAGCCATTCATGCGCGATGTGCGTGATGACGTCCGAATCCGGCGAAAGGCCAAGAATGCGATTCTGCCACATTTGAGCAACGGCAGCTTCGGTTTCTTGACGGTTGATCGAAGAGCCCTTGCAAGAGGCTTCACCCTCGTTCTTCCGCTTTTCACAGTAGAAGGAAACTCCGGCATTCGACATGCGCCCCTTGCAGTAAGGGCAGCGCAGCACGGTGTTTGCGACGCACTTTGCCTTGCGCTTTCCGCGTGTGCGGTCTCCGATTGACGTTCCCGGCCGGGCCCGACTTGCCAGATTCTTTTCGATGATCTGATGTTCGGCGTAACTGATGACGCCTTCTCCGCAGGAAACGGGGAAGCCGTCGGCATCCAAAAGCGCGGTACCGCCCCTGTGCCATTTGTCGAGGGGCGCCCCGAATTCATCCCGCATCCGTTCCCGGACCACGACAATTCCGGCCCAGGTAAGCGAGTGTGCCAGGGAGATGATCCCTGTTGCGCTCCACGCCTTTCCGGTGCGTGTGACATAGCCGCGCAGATTCATCGCGTAAGCGATGTGCTGGGGCGTGTGGTTCTTGATCAGGCCGATCGCTATCCGGCGGGCAGGGAGGAATTCCCTGGGGTGCCGAACCAGCCTGCCGGTCTCCGGGTCATACATGAGCCCGAAGGGGACAATCCCGCCCATCCATTTGCCTTCGGCGCGGTGAGCGTCAAGCCCCGTCTTCGAGCGGAGCGCGATATCCCGAGATTCGTCACGCGCGCGTTCCGAGAGAATCGCCCAGACGATTCGAGAGCCCTGGGAAGAGTCCAGACCTTCGGTAACGCTTACTGCCCGCGCCTGCCGCTGGTCGAACTTATCGAGAAGAAGGCCAACCTGCCCCATGCCCCGACGGGAGAGGCGGTCTGACTTCCAAACATGGAGAGTCTTGGCGCGGCCTTTGAGAATGTCGCCGGTAGCGCTCTCGAATTCCTCTCGCAAGATGTGAGCCTTAGAGGCACTGCGCTGCTCGAAGTAGACGTGCGCGATTTTCTTGCCCTCGCGGACGGCAGCCCGGACGATATCACGGAGATGCTGCCGAAGCGTCGTGAGGTCGTCGGACTTCTGGGACCGCCGAATGTAGGCGATCGCAAGTTCGGACGGGTCACCGGTCGGGACGTCCCAAAGGCCCAACTCCTTGAGCTCATCGTCCGCGAAGCCCATTTTGCGAAGGGTCTGGTAGTCGGCACGCTGCATGGTCAGTCCTTGGCTGTCAGTCTCCTGACCAATCCAGAGCGCAAGGACTTCCCGCCTGGGTTGGTCAGAGAGTTATTGCAGCCTTCGACCAGGGGCAGGCGATGTCGGACCAGATCTCGACCTTCATGCGGGGGGCTCCAGGGGGCGTCTTGTCGGATGGGGACGAGATAGGTGAACGATGAACCATCTCGGTACATTCCCGACACGGCCCCCGAGCTGCGGTTTCAGCCCGCAGGCGGCAGCTGCGGCTTCAGCCCGCGGGCGGCGCGGGGACCACCAGCACCGGGCAGGCCGCGTGGTGCACCAGCGCCGAACTCACCGAGCCCAGCAGCAGCCGGGGGAAGCCGCCGTTGCCCCGGGTGCCGACCACCAGCGTGTGCTGCCGGGTCGAGGCCTCCAGCAGCACCTCGATCACGTTGCCCAGCACCACGTGCAGCGACATCCTCCCGGCGTACGGAGCGGGGCGCTGCCGCTGCACGGCCGTCACCGAGCGGCGCAGCCCGTCCGCGGTGCTCTCGACCAGCGTCTCCACGCTCTCCTGCACCAGCTCCGCCATCCCCGGCGGGTAGCCGGCCGGCGCCGGGTTCACCACGGCGAGCACGTACAGCGGCAGCCCGAACAGCTCGGCCTCCGTCATCGCCCGGTCCAGTGCCCACAGCGACCCGTCCGACCCGTCGCACGCCGCCAGCACCCCCGCGGGGCGCCCCGTCGGCGGCCGCCCGAGCACCGACAGCACCACGGGCACGTCCCCGTCCCGCCCCGCGCTCCCACCGGCCACCGCACGCCCTCCTCACCCGGACCCATCCCACGACCCGGACACCCGACCCGGACACCCGACCGGATCCACGACCCGGCCATCATGGCGCGGCCCCCGAGCCCGCCCCCGCAACCGCGCCGAGAGCGGCGGCCGACCGGGCCGGGGCACCGGGGGCGGGCGGACCCGGGGTCAGGAGGTGAGGGCTGGGGGCTGCGGGCGGGGAAGGCCGGTCCAGCAGGCGCCGTGGCGGCGGGCACGGACGCGGCGGAGCCACAGTTCGGTGGAGACGAGGTCGGCCAGGCCCGCGAGGGCGGCCGGGGAGAGGGGTGTGGCGGGGTCGGCGGAGCGGGCGAGGTCGGCGCGGACGGCCGGGAGGTCGATGAGGCCGGCTTCGGCGAGGAGGGGGGCGTCGAAGAGCTCGGCGAGGCCGTCGGCGGCGAGGCGCAGGCCCGCGCGGGCCGGGGCGGCGCGGTCGGGGCGGGGGCTGCGGCCCCAGTCCGGGGGCAGGTCGGTGCGGCCGGCGCCGGTGAGGACGGCGTGCAGGAGGGCGTGCCGGGCGCCGGGCTGGAGGCGGACGTCGTCGGGGAGCAGCCGGGCGGCGCGGACCACCTGGTTGTCGAGGAAGGGGGCGTGCAGCCGTTGGCCGGGCTGTTCGGCGGCGTGTACGAGCGTGCGGAAGGAGCGCGCCTGCCGGTAGAGGGCGTGCCGGGCGCGATGCGCGCCGGGATTTCCCTCGGGTGCAGGCCTGCGCGCCGCCAGGCGCAGCCGCACGGCGACCGAGGAGAGTGCCTCGTCGGAGAGCCAGCGGGCGGCCGGGCCGGGCACGCACCAGGCGAGGTCGGCGGCCGAGCGGTCCCCCGCCGTCCGGGCGCCGTCCGGGACGTGGCGGGCGGTCAGCTTGGCGGCGGCCTCGTCCAGTGCCTCGGCGTAGCGGATCCGGGAGAGCCGGTGGGCGGCCCGGACCACGGTGAGCGGGGTGCGCAGCGCCCCGGCCAGGACGCCCGCGACGGCCCGGTCCGCCCCGGCCAGTGCGGCGACCGGGGGCAGGAGTTCGCGCGGGCGGCCGGCCCGGATGAGATCGGCCAGGCGGGCCGGGTGGCCGTCGAGCACCTGGCGGGCGCCGTAGCCGGTGAGGTGGTCGGTGCCGCCGGCGTCGAAGCGGGCCTCGGCGCGGGCCGCGGCGACGAGTTCGGGCCCGGGCTCGTCGGTGAGCCGGCCGGACTGCGGATCGGCGCCCGGTCCGGCGTACGGAAGGGTGCCGGGGCCGGGGTCGAGCACGGTGTGCCGCAGCCGCGGGGTGTCGGGGGCGAGCGCGAGGGTGGCCGACGGCTCGCTCTCGCCGAGCGTGACGGCGGCCAACTGCTCGGGGGCCGAGGGCTCCTGGGCGGCGGCACGGGCCCAGGAGCCCCTGACCGCGCCGTTCCTGGCCCCGACGGTCGCCCGGGCCGGGGTTGCCGCTGCCGCCGGGACCGCCGCGGCGGGCGCCGGTGGCAGCGGGACGGCGGCGGCGAGCAGGGCGACGGTGGCGGAGGCCGTGCCGTACGAGACGTCGACGCCGAGCCGGGCCCGTCCGACGGAGCCGGCGACCGGAGCGGTGGTGCGGACCCGGGAGCGGACGGACTCCAGCAGGGCGCGGGTGAGTTCGCGGACGGCCGGAGCCTCGTCGCGGGGCTGCTCGGGGCCGGCCGGGTCGTCGTAGCCCGACAGGTACGGGCGGCCGCTGCGGATCCCGAGCACGTGGCCGGGCGGCACCTGCTGGACGCCGAGGTACGGGGTGCCGGTGCCGAGCGCCTCGGGGGACTCGGGGCAGGCGAGGAAGGCGGCGAGGTGGCCGGTGTCCAGGGCGGCGCCGACCAGGTCGGCCAGCGGGAGGGCGGCGGTGGCGTACGCGGTGCCGCCGCCCCAGGGGGTGTGGAAGACGGGCTGGGCGCCGGCGAGGTCGGTGAGCAGCAGGGTGGAGCGGGTGCCGGTGCGCAGCACGACGGTGTAGCTGCCGGGCCAGGCGGTCAGATGGCGGACGGCGCCGCCGCGGGCGGCGGCGAGGCCGGCGGCGAGTTCGGCGTCGGTGGCGCCGCAGTGGCCGAGGACGGCGAGGCGGGTGGTGGCGGGGGTGTCCTCGACCGGGTCGGGGGTGGTGGCGCCGGTGCCGACCACGGCGGGGGCGCCGGGGCGCAGGGTCACCAGGCGGATCTCCTCGGGACGCCAGTCGCCCACGGCCCAGAGCGGGTTGGGACCGGTCCACAGGGGGCGCGCGGCGATCGGCGCCACCGCGCCGAGCGTTTCGTGCGGCGGCGTACCCGCGCGGGGCGCCCCCGTGCACCAGCCCGTCAGCCACCGCATCGCGCCTCCACCGTACGAGGACCTTGCTCCCGCGCGGCGCGTCCGCCGCCGGGCGGGCGGGTGGGGGGCCGTGGCGGCCCCGCGCGTCCCGGCGTGCCTCCGCGGATCGGCGTGCCGTCAGGGACATCGTGCCACCGGTGGGCGTCGCGGTGGCCCGCGTTGCGGGATCCGCTTGCGGGAGCGCCCGGTTGACGGTAGGCGGCGGGTCGTCCGGCAGCTGGTGACGGCTGGGTGCCCGGCGGCGTGCGGCGGCGGGACGACCCGGCGGCGGATCGTCCGGCGGCGGTCGGAACCGGGCGGGCCGGGCCTCCCCCTCCGTGGCCCGGACCGCCCGCGACGCGCCCTTGGCATGGGCATCGCGAGATGGCCGAAAGGCGTCGCCCAGCCCGGGAGGGCATCCGCATGCCCTCCCGGACTTCACCGCCGCCCGCGGGGATTGAGGCGGCGGCGTTCCCCGGCCCGCCGGGTCCTCGACGGCGGGCCGACCCACGACCACCAGCGAATCGCCGACCAGCCGGTCGGGCCAGGGGGCACGGCCGGGCGCACGTGAACACGGGACCGGAGCACGGCGCTCCGGCGCGCGGCACGGTCGGCCGGATCCGAGCGGTCCGGACCAACACCCGTACGGCGCCGCCGAGTGCGCGATCCCGCCATCCGGAATGCGACCTCTTAACCGTCGGAACGCGTCCGACTACTCTAGGTACAGCAGCTACGGCCCGGTGCCGCCCGGGCCCCGCGCACAAGGCCGCAGGAGGTGCCGCCGCCACCATGACCGTCAGCCCACGAGGACCGAACGAACGGCTCGGCACGCTCCTGACCCTCGCCCAGATCAGCAATGCCGGACTGGCCCGCCGGGTCAACGACCTCGGCGCCCAGCGCGGGCTGACCCTGCGGTACGACAAGACCTCGGTGGCCCGCTGGGTCAGCAAGGGCATGGTCCCGCAGGGGCCCGTCCCGCACCTGATCGCCACCGCGATCGGCGGCAAGCTCGGCCGGCCCGTCCCGCTGGAGGAGATCGGCCTCGGCGACACCGACCCGGCGCCCGAACTCGGCCTGGCCTTCCCGCGCGACGTCGCCGAGGCCGTCCGCTCCGCCACCGACCTGTGGCGGGTCGACCTCGACCTGCGCCGGGGCCCCGGCGGCGGCCGGTGGAGCGACAGTCTGGCCGGCACCTTCTCGGTCGCCGCCTACGCGACGCCCGTCTCCCGCTGGCTGATCACCCCGGCGGACGGCTCGGTGGCCCGCGAGGTGCCGCGCTCCCCCGGCGGCTCCCCCAGCGACACCACCTCCTACCGGGTCGGCCACTCGGACGCCGCCAAGCTGCGCGAGGCCGCCCAGGAGGCCCGCCGCTGGGACTCCAAGTACGGCGGCGGGGACTGGCGTTCGTCGATGGTGCCGGAGTGCCTGCGGGTGGAGGCGGCGCCCCTGCTGCTGGCCTCGTACAGCGACACGGTGGGCCGCGCGCTGTTCGGCGCGACCGCCGAACTGACCCGGCTGGCCGGGTGGATGGCCTTCGACACCGGCCAGCACGAGGCCGCCCAGCGCTACTACATCCAGGCCCTGCGACTCGCCCGGGCCGCCGCCGACGTCCCGCTCGGCGGCTACGTCCTGGCCTCGATGAGCCTGCAGGCCGGTTACCGGGGCTTCGCCGAGGAAGCCGTCGACCTCGCGCAGGCCGCCCTGGAGCGCAACCGGGGCCTGGCCACCGCCCGCACCATGAGCTTCTTCCACCTGGTGGAGGCGCGGGCTCAGGCCAAGGCCCGCAATGCGGCGGCGTGTGCGACGGCGCTCGGCGCGGCGGAGAGCGCGCTCGAACGGGCGCGCGCCGGGGATCCCGATCCGGCGTGGATCGACTTCTACGCCTACGACCGGCTCGCCGCCGACGCCGCCGAGTGCTTCCGCGACCTCGGAGTGCCCTCCAAGGTCCGGCAGTTCACCCGCGAGGCGCTGGCCACGCCCACCGAGGGCTACGTCCGCTCGCACGGCCTGCGACTGGTCGTCTCGGCGATGGCCGAGGCGGAGGCGGGCAACCTGGACGCTGCGGTCGCCGCCGGCGAGCGCGCCGTCGAGGTGGCCGGCCGGATCTCCTCGCAGCGCAGCCGGGAGTACGTGGTGGAGATGCTGCGCCGCCTGGAACCGTTCCAGGGGGAGCGCCGGGTGCGGGAGTTGGCGGAGCGGGCGCGGGCGGTGATCGTCGCGCCGGCGTGAACGCCGGCGTGGGATCGGCGTAGGCATCGGCGCGGGCGGCGGCGTGAACGCCGACGGGCGGGAAGGACCGAGGACCGGACGGCCCTGACGGTTAATGGGGTGCGGCGGCGGGAGAGGCCTGGCTAGGGTCTCTCCTGTCCAGGTGCGCAGGCCGAGGTTACTTCCATTCCTCATGGGCGTGTCGCGGGTTCGAATCCCGCCGCCGGTACTCCCGTGCCGGTGTAGCTCAGTCCGGTAGAGCAGCTGTGTCACCTCAGCCGCCTTCGATCTCTGGACACCCACACGTGAATAGTTTTCCGCACCTCCCGGTGCGACGGCAGCGGTTACTTCTGGCAGGCGCCGGTTCTCCGGCGTAGCGGTTCGAGCCCGCGAAACACCGCCGCCACATCGATCTCGGGAGGCTCTGCGCTTCGGAGTGCCCGGTGCGCAGGCGGGGGTTACTTCGGATCTTGCGGTTCCGGGTTCGAGTCCCGGGCGTGCCGTGCGCGAGCGCGGCCGCTGGCTCAAGTGGCAGAGCACAAGGCATGCACCTCCGCCGACGTCGGCCGTCCCACGGCCGGCACGAACTCGGGCACCCCTGGCCGCAGCACGCCTCCCTCCCACTGACACCAGCACGCCGAGGGGGGCTGTCGCATGTCCAGGTTCAACGTCCGCAAGGCCAAGGCGAGTCCGAGTTCGCCGGTGGCCACGACCGGGCAGCTCACCCGCAACCACAACGGCGGCGTCGGCCACGTCCGGGACCGCAGGTCCGAGCTGTTCCTGTGCGCGGTGGCCAACATGGTCGGCAAGAACACGTTCTACGAGCGCGGCGGCGACCGCGACGACCGCTACACCGCCCTGGTGCGCGAACTCGCCGTCGCCGAGCCCGAGTGGACCCTCGGCCTGCTGCGCTGGCTGCGCTACGGCGCCCACATGCGCACCGCCGCACTGGTCGGCGCCGCCGAGTTCACCCGCGCCCGGCTGGACGCGGGCGCCCACGGGTACTCCCGGCAGGCCGTCGCGGCGGTGCTGCGGCGCGCCGACGAGCCCGGAGAGCTGCTCGCGTACTGGACCACGCGTTACGGCCGGGCGCTGCCCAAGCCGCTCAAGCGCGGTGTCGCGGACGCCGTCCGCCGCCTCTACGACGCCCGCTCGCTGCTCAAGTACGACACGGCGGGCAAGGGCTACCGCTTCGGCGACGTCATCGAGCTGACCCACCCCTCGCCGGACCCGGACAAGCCCGGGCAGGGCGCGCTGTTCGCGTACGCGCTGGACCGCCGGCACCGGCCCGACGAGGCCGTACCGCCCGTCGGCGACCGGCTGCTGACCGCCAACCGCGAACTGCTCGCGCTGCCCGTCGAGGAGCGCCGCGCCGCGGTCACCGCCGAGGACGGTGCCGAGCGACTGGCCGCCGCCGGGCTGACCTGGGAGGCACTGGCGGGCTGGCTGCGGGGGCCGCTGGACGCGCCGGTGTGGGAGGCGGTCATCCCGTCGATGGGGCCGATGGCACTGGTGCGGAACCTGCGCAACTTCGACCGGGCCGGAGTGTCGGACCGGGTCGCGGCCGAGGTGGCCCGGCGGATCTGCGACAAGGACGAGGTGCGGCGCTCGCGCCAGTTCCCGTTCCGCTACCTGTCCGCGCACCGGCACGCCCCCTCGCTGCGCTGGGGGCACGCGCTGGAGACCGCGCTCGGCCACTCGCTGGCCAACGTGCCCGCACTGCCCGGCCGCACGCTCGTCCTGGTGGACCGCTCCGGCTCGATGTTCGACCGCTCCGGCGGCCCGACCGAGCTCAACCGGGCCGACTCGGCGGCGATCTTCGGCACCGCGCTGAAGGTGCGCGCCGCCGAGGCCGACCTGGTCGAGTTCGGCACCACCAGCCGGGTGATCGAGGTCGGCCGGGGCGAGGCGGTCCTGCGGGTGCTGGATCGTTTCTCCGCCCTCGGCGGCACCAACACCGCCGACGCGGTCCGCGCCCACTACCGCGGCCACGACCGGGTCGTGATCGTCACCGACGAGCAGACCGGCCCGGGTCACCGGGGCGGCGACCCGCTGGCCGCCGTCCCCGCCCACGTCCCCGTCTACACCTGGAACCTGGCCGGCTACGCCCCGGCCCACGGCCCCAGCGGCGGCGCCGACCGACACACCTTCGGCGGCCTGAGCGACGCGGCCTTCCGCCTCATCCCCCTCCTGGAGGCCGGGGCGAACGCCCACTGGCCCTGGCAGGAATAGGGAGGCAGGGCAGGGCGGGCCGGCCAAGCCGCCGCCCGGCCCGCCGGCCGGAGCAACGACCCGCCGGCCAGGGCAGCTCCGGACCGGGTCCGGTGCGCGGAGCGGTCGAGCGGCCGGGACGGGATCCACGGGGGTGGTCCCGTCCCGGCCGCTCGGCGTTCCGGCGCGGGCCCGGCGCGCTCTCGACCCGCCTCTGCCGCCGTGGCAGCATCGGCGGCGGCGGGGGCGGCCGGCGAGGCGAGGAGCGGACGGTGGCGGACGAGGTCGACGTGCTGGTGGTGGGCGGCGGGATCGTCGGACTGGCCACGGCGTACGCCCTGACCCGGGAGCGGCCCGGCCTGCGGCTCGCGGTGCTGGAGAAGGAGGCCGGCTTCGCGGCGCACCAGACCGGACGCAACAGCGGGGTGATCCACAGCGGCATCTACTACCGCCCCGGCTCGTACAAGGCCCGGTACGCCGTCGCGGGCGCCGCCGAGCTGGTGGCGTTCTGCCGCGAGCACGGCATCCCGTACGAGGTGACCGGCAAGCTGATCGTGGCCACCGGCCCCGCCGAGCTGCCGCGCCTCGCGGCGCTGGCCGAGCGCGGGCGGGCGAACGGCATCCCGGTCACCGAGCTGGACCGGGCCGGGATCGCCCGGTACGAGCCGGAGGTGGCCGGTCCGGCCGGGCTGCACGTGGGGACCACCGGCATCTGCGACTTCCCGGCCGTCGCCGCCGCGTACGCCCGGCTGGCCCGGGAGGCCGGCGCCGACCTGCGGCCCGGCAGCGAAGTGCGGACGGTGGCGAGGCGGCAGGACGGCGTGACGGTGGGCACCGCCACCGGCGAGCTGCGCTGCCGGGTGCTGGTGAACTGCGCCGGGCTGCACAGCGACCGGATCGCCCGGCTGGCCGGGGACGACACCGGCGTGCGCATCGTGCCGTTCCGCGGCGAGTACTACGAACTGGCCGAGCGGCGCCGGGGCCTGGTGCGCGGCCTGGTCTACCCGGTGCCCGACCCGGCGTTCCCCTTCCTCGGCGTGCACCTCACCCGGGGCATCCATGGGGACGTCCACGTCGGCCCGAACGCGGTGCCCGCGCTCGCCCGGGAGGGGTACGACTGGCGCACCGTCCGCCCGCGCGACCTCGCCGACACCCTGGCCTTCCCCGGCACCTGGCGGATCGTCCGGCGGCACTGGCGCCAAGAGCTGGGTGAGCTGCACCGCTCGCTGTCCAAGCGGGCGTTCACCGCCGCCGTCCGGCGGCTGCTGCCCGCTGTCCGGGCCGAGGACCTGGTGCCCGCCACCGCCGGGGTCCGGGCCCAGGCGGTGGCCCGGGACGGCTCGCTGCTGGACGACTTCGCCTTCGCCGGCTTCGACCCGGCCGACCCCCGCTCCCCGCGCCGCGCCGTGCACGTGCTGAACGCCCCCTCCCCCGCCGCGACGGCCTCGCTGCCGATCGGCCGGGAGGTCGCCCGCCGGGCCCTGGCCGCGCTGGAGGCGGGCGGCTGAACCGGCGGACCCGTCGGCGGACCCGTCGGAGCACCCGTCAACGGCCCCCGCCGGACGCACCGGCCGGGCCGGAGGAGGGCGCCCCAGCCGGTGAAGCCCGGGGATGAACCCCGTCACAGGCCCTGCGGGAGACCCCCGGCAGCCCCGTAGACTCGGGGAATTGTGACTGCCACCGCCCCGAGCCCCCAGCCCTCGCCGTCCGCCCGGATGTCCGCCGCGCCGGCTGCCTACCCCGCGCCGATGTACCCGCACAAGGCCACCGAGGCCCAGCACCGCGAGCGTCGCATCCGCAGCTTCCAGCCGCGCCGGGGACGGATGACCAACGCCCAGGCGAGCGCCCTGGACCGCAGCTGGGAGAAGTACGGCATACCGATCGACGGCAGCCCGCTCGACCTGCGGGAGCTGTTCGGCGAGCTGCCGGTGACGCTGGAGATCGGTTTCGGCATGGGCGAGACCACCGCCGCGATGGCGGCCGCGGACCCGGCCACGGGCATCCTCGCCGCCGACGTGCACACCCCCGGCCACGGCAACCTCCTCGGCATGCTGGAGCGCGACGGCTCCGAGAACGTCCGGCTGGCCGCCGGTGACGCGGTGATCCTGCTGCGCGACATGCTCCCGGACGCCTCGCTGGCCGGACTGCGGGTCTTCTTCGCCGACCCGTGGCCCAAGCCCAAGCACCACAAGCGCCGTCTGGTCCAGCCCGCCTTCCTCGACCTGGTGCTGCCCCGGCTCGCCCCCGGCGCCCTGGTGCACTGCGCCACCGACTGGGAGCCCTACGCGGAGCAGATGCTGGCCGTGCTGTCCGCCTCACCGGAGCTGGAGAACCTGCACCCCGAGGGCGACGGAACGGGCTGGCTGGAGCCCGCCGACCACCCGGACGGCAGCATCCCCGGCTACGCGCCGCGACCGGACTGGCGGCCGGTCACCAAGTTCGAACGGGCCGGCATCGCCAAGGGCCACGTGGTCCACGACCTGCTGTTCCGCCGCCGCTGACCCGCCGGCCGCCCTTCGAACGGGCGGCCCCTCACCGGCCCTCGGGGGCGGGCTCCGGACGGACGACTCGTCCGGAGTCCTCCCGACGGACGGCCGCCGTGTCCTACCCTGGGCCGCATGGGCAGCCCGTCCGGCGGCGGGTTCCGGCCGACCGCTCGGGCCACCGTTCCGGCCGCCGCCGACGCACCGGAGACGGTCCCGCGCACCGGCGACACCCGGACGATCCCGGGGCCCCGGAGGCGGTGGGCCCGCCGCCTGCTGCCCCGGCCGGACGGCACCTCACCGCGGATCGCGGGCACCACGCCCACCGCGCCTTCCGCCCCCGCCGCCGGCACCTCCACCGGCACCTCCACCGCGCCCGGACGACCACCCGGGGCACCGCCGGGCCGCAGCCGCTCGGTGGCGCTCTCCTCGGTCACCGCGACGGCCGTCCTGACCCTGATCGGCTGCGGGGTGCTGATCCTGCACCTGGTCCAGCGGCAGACCGGCACCGTCGGGCTGCTGGTCGGCCTCGGGCTCGCGATGGTGCCGCTCCCGTTCGTGCTCGGCGGCCTCGCCTGGCTCAACCTCACCGCCCGGGTGCCGCTGCGGCACACCCTGTTCTGCCTCGGCTGGGGCGCCTGCGCCGCCACCACCGTCGCCATCCTCGCCAACAACTGGACGGCCAGCTACCTCACCCGGCACCAGGACCCGCTCGGTCGGCTGCTCGGCGCCGGGATCGCCACCCCGGTGATCGAGGAGAGCGCCAAGGCCACCGCCCTGCTGGTGCTGCTCCTGCCGCTCGGCCAGCGGCTGCGCTGCCACGGCCGGCGCACCGGGCGCCCCTGCGCACCGCTGCTGCGCCGGTCGCCCGCGCCCCGGCGCCCCCGCCAGGACCAGCGCCACCCGGTCGGGCTGCACGCCGCCCCGGGCCGCCTGCGCCCCTACCTGCGGCCGCTGCCCTACCTGTGCCCGGCCCCGCCGTCCGGCGGCGCGCCGCACCGCCGCTCCCGGCCGCGCACGCTGGCCGCCGGGGTGGTCCTCGGCGGGATGACGGCCTGCGGCTTCGCCTTCGTCGAGAACGCCCTCTACCTGGGCCGGGCGTTCACCAGCGACCAACAGCAGCGGCTGGACAGCATCGGCCTGGGCACCCCGCCCAGCCTGCGCGACTTCGACACCACGGTGCAGACCTTCGTGCTGCGCGCCCTGCTCTCCCCGTTCGCCCACCCGCTGTTCACCGCGCTCACCGGGATCGGCCTGGCCGTCACCCTCACCACCGGGCGGCGCTGGCTCGCCCGGCTGGCCGCGCCGACCGGGCTGGTGCTGGCGATGGTCCTGCACGGCATCTGGAACGCCGCCGCCGACCTCGGCACGCACGGCTTCCTGGTGGTGTACGGGGCGCTGATGGTGCCGTGCTTCGCCGCGCTGGTCTGCTTCGCGGCGTGGGCGAGGGCCCGTTCGGCCCGGCACGCGGCGCCGTCCCGCCGGGTGCCCGCCGGGCGCTCCCCGGCGCACTCCTCGCCGGCGCACTCGGCGGGCCCTCGGCGGGACCGCTGAAGAACCGATTTCCCATCTGGGCGACTTCCACGTACTGTTGTGTTTACCGACGCGGGGTGGAGCAGCTCGGTAGCTCGCTGGGCTCATAACCCAGAGGTCGCAGGTTCAAATCCTGTCCCCGCTACTCAGTAGCAGGAAGGCCCGGAGGATTCGTCCTCCGGGCCTTTCGCGTTTCCGGGTTCCGGTGAGGCCCGTCCGTCAGGCCGGTCCGGTGAGGCCGGTCCCGTGACACCGGTCCTGCCGTGGGCGCACCGCACCGGCAGCCGGCCGTCGACGGCCGGGCAGGAACCGCGCGGAGGACGCCGATAAATCCGTTGCCCTCCGGTCGGTGGGGTGCCTATGGTGGCGGCACACTGAAAGGAGGTGATCCTGAATTGATTTCCATCAGGATGTGTGAGGTGGCTGCTCGCTAGAGCCGCCCCTGCCTGCGCAGGTGAGGCCACGGGCCTCCGGC
The DNA here is from genome assembly GCF_000719705.1 of Streptomyces sp. NRRL S-350. Taxonomy (GTDB): domain Bacteria; phylum Actinomycetota; class Actinomycetes; order Streptomycetales; family Streptomycetaceae; genus Kitasatospora. The sequence continues at coordinate 59,758 of NZ_JOHO01000046.1, forward strand.
AAAGGCGAAATCCACAGCAGTCACCCGGCCCGCGGGCTCACCGGTACATCCCCGGTGCCTCGGCGCCTGGCCAGTGCACGGGCCGGCGCGGAGGAGCAGTCCGCGGGTCGTCTGCGTTTCGAACGGCGTTTTGAACTGCGCTTCCGACCGCGCTTCCGACTGCTCCTCCGACTACTCCTCCGACCGTGCTTCGACGCCCCGTGACGTGACCGGGGCGCGCGTCGTAGCCGGGGCGTGCCCGGGACGTTTCCGTGGTGGGGCCCCGGCGCTAGAGTCGGCGCGGGGTTCCGGAGCGGAGCGGTGCGGGCACAGGGGGTAGGCGATGGCGAAGGCACGGCGGCTGGGCGGCGGAGCGGCGCTGCGGACGGCGCAGTGGGGTGCCGCCGGGACACTGGCCGGGACGGGGTTGACCGGCCTGCTGCTGTTCGCGGTCGACCGGCCGCACACCTGGCAGGCGCTCGGTGGCGGCCTGGTGGTGGCCGGGGCCTCGGTCGTGCTCGGCGGCGCGCTGGGCTTCCTGTTCGGGGTGCCGCGGGTGCGCGGCGGCTCCGGCGAACCGCAGGGCTCGTACGCGCCGAACACCAACCTGGAGCAGGTCTCGGACTGGCTGACCAAGGTGCTGCTGGGTGTCGGGCTGACCCAGCTCGGCTCGCTCGGCGACCGGCTGCACGAACTCGGTGCGGCGCTGGCGCCCGTGCTCGGCGGAGGGGACGCCGCGGTGCCGTTCGCGGCTGCACTGGTGCTGTACTTCCTGGTCTTCGGGTTCCTGGCGGGCTGGCTGGTGACCAGGCTCGCGCTGCCACGGGTGCTGAGCGACGCCGACCAGGCGCTGGACCTCTTCCTCGCCGGGCAGGACCGCGACCGGCACGGGGACAAGGTGGGCGCGGACGACCTGCGGGTCCGCGCGATGCAGCAGCTCGGCCTGCTGGGCGGCAGCGCCGAGCGCCCCGCCGCACTGGCCGGGCAGCTGCCGCCCTCCTCCGGTTCGCCGACCGGGCCGGAGGGCGTGGTCGCCGAGGTCCGCTCGACCGCGAAGCGCTCGGCGCTGACCGCCGACCAGGTGGGCGCCCTCTTCGCGGACGGCTCCGAGGGGCGGCGCATCCAGGCGCTCGCACTGATGCAGGGCGATCCGTCGCTCGCGGACCTGCCGAGCGTGCTCGACGCGATCCGGCACCCGCGCTCGGACTTCGAGCAGTACCACGCCCTGCTCGCCGCCCGGGGGCTGCTCTCCCGGCTGCCGGCCGGCGAGGCGCAGCGGCTGCGGGACGCGGTCACGGAACAGTTGGTCGACCCGCGCGGCATCCCGTACGGCTCGGACCGCAGTTGGCTGGCGGAGAAGATACTGTCCCGGCTGCCGGTGACGACCTTCGTCCCGGAGCAGCCGGCCTCGGCGGACTGCGCCACTGCGCAGGCGCCGGCGGGGCAGACGGCCCCCGCGGCCCCTGCGGCGCCATCTGCCCCTGCGACGCCGCAGGGGTCGCCGTCCGGGGACGGCTCCTAGCCGACCGGGCTGCGAGACGGGCAGACGGGCAGACCGGCAGACCGGCAGACCGGCAGACCGGCGAACGGTCGGTCAGACGGTGAAGTGCAGTTCGGGCTGCGCCCAGGGGGTCCTGGCCCGCGGCGGGCGGGTGCCGGTGCGTCGGGCGCCCATCCGCAGGTAGAAGCGTTCGGCGGGCGGGTGCGACACGACCTTGACCGAGGTCGTCCCGGCCTCCCGGGCGCGGTCGAGCATGTCCGCGATCAGCTGCCGTCCGATGCCCAGCCCTTGGGCGTCGTCGGCGACGAACATCAGGTCCAGCTCGGCCGGTTCGCGGATGAGCGCGTAGAAGCCGAGCAGGCGGTCGTCGGCGCTCACGGCCATCCGCACCTCGTGCCGTGCGAGGTAGTCGGGTGTGACCCGGTAGCCGTCGATCATCGCGAAGTAGGCGCCGCGGTAGGCGTCGGAGGCTTGGATGAGCTCGGTGAGCCGTTCGGCGTCGGCCGCGTCGGCACGCCGGATCGTCGTCTCGGTCATGCTGCGAGTATAGGAGTGCAGGCCGCTACTGACCATTACATAATGAGCGACCGGCGACCGTCGACTGCCGGGCCCCCGCCCGTCGTCGGCGGTCGGCGGTCCGCAGCACCAGGACGCGGCGGGCGCGGCCGTCCTCGGCGGAGGCGCACCGGCGGACCTCGCTGGCGATCCGGCGCTCGCCCAGCGCGTACCGCAGCGGGTCGAGGTGGCCGCAGCGGCGGCCGTGGCCGTCGCACAGCGGCTGGACCAGGACCTCGCCGTCCGGCGAAGTGACCCGGACCAGCTCGGCCAGGGCGGCCAACTGGCTCTCCGGGCCGAACAGTTCGGGGTAGGCGAAGAGCAGGTGCCCGCTCAGGGTGAGGGCGAAGGTGCCGTCCGCGAAGGGCAGCCGGGGCAGGGTGGCGGCCACGTACTGCTGCGGGTGCGCGGCGAGGTCGGCGGCGAACAGCCGGCGGGCCCTGTCCCAGCTGCGCAGGTAGCGCTCGGGCCGGTGGGGGTGGGGCGGGGGGTAGAGGTGCGGGCGGGCGGCCATCGCGGCGGCCATCGCCGCCCGGGCGGCCCGGGCGCGGTCCGCGACCACGGGCAGCGGCAGCGCGTACGCCGGGTCGGCGGCGATCACCCGGCAGCCCAGTTCGCGCGCCTCGGCGGCCAGGCCGGCCGCCCCGCCCGGGCAGTCCAGCAGCGGCCCGGGCAGGGCGGCGAGCCGGGCCCGGGTGAGGCCGAACAGGGCGCAGTACTCGTCGAGCGGACGGGACGTGACCAGGACGTCGTGGGGTGCGGGGTGGATGCCGGTGGCGGACACCCGGTCATCCGAACACGGAGCGGCCCCGTCCGCATCCGGGGTGCGGACGGGGACGGGGCCGGGGTGCGGACGGCGACGGGGCCGGAGTGCGGACGGCCCGGGGCTCGCGCGGGGCCCGCGGTCAGGGCCCGCTCAGCGGCCGAGCAGGCCCTGGGCGGCGGCCCGGTTGACGTTGGTCAGACCGCGGACCAGCCGCGCGGTGAGGAAGACCACCAGCACCCCGAGCAGCGAGAACCCGGCGATCTGCCACGTCCCCTCGATGTAGTACACGTGCTGGACGTGGTGGCCGTCGCGGTAGTCGAACAGCCGGTACCCGCGCCAGGGGGTGTAGGTCGGGAAGACCCAGTGGTAGACCGGGTAGAGCGCCATCAGCCAGCCGAGGAGCAGGAACACCAGCGTCAGGGCGAAGCTGAAGATCGCCCACGGGAACATCACCACCTGGTAGAGCGCGGCCTTCCAGCCCGAGGCGTCGGCCAGCCGCGCGGTGATCGCGCCCCAACTGCCCGGGCGGACCCGGCGCACCGGCTTCGGGCCCTGGACGTCCAGGCCCAGCATGCCGCGGACCCGGGCCCGCTCCAGCCGGCCGAAGCCGCGGCAGGCGGTGGTCAGGGCGGCCAGCACGGGCAGGCCGAGGACGGTGACGAAGGTGCCGAGGCCCAGGCAGAACAGGGTGATCGCGACGGTGAAGCCGGCGATCGCCACCGGCAGGGCGGTGAGCACGTAGCCGATCTCGCGGAAGTAGTGCCGGGAGAACGGTGCGAGCCAGAAGGGCGGCGCCTGCTCCGTCCGGCGGGCCCGGGCGTCGGGGCGGAGGTCGTCGCCGTACTCGCCCAGGACGTCCCAGTCCTGGTCCTGCATGCTTCGGCTGCTGCTCATGTCCCGGCCCCCGGCCCCTCGTCGTGACGGTCGTTCGCGTCCTGCTGACATCACCAAGTCTGGTCGAGGCGCCGGTCGGCGGGGATCCGGGGGCCTGGCGGATCCGGGGTGGGGTTAACCCCCGGTCGGCCGTTCAGCGGGCCGGGCCCGGCCATTCGTCGGCGAGCAGGGAGTAGCGGTACGAGTCGCACCAGACGCCGCCCTTGAACCGGTCGTGCCGCACCCGCCCCTCCGGCCGGAACCCGAGCCCGGTGAGCACCTTGACGGACGCGGTGTTCGCCACGTCGACCCGGGCGGCCAGCCGGTGCAGGTCCAGGGCGTGGAAGGCGAAGTCGCAGAGCAGGCCGGCGATCTCGCCCGCGTAGCCGCGGCCCCGGACGTCGCGGCCGAGGACGTAGCCGAGGTGCGCGGAGCGGAAGCCGCCGAGGGTGAGCGAGGCCTGTGCGACCGGCGTCGCGTCCTGCGGGTCCTCGGCGGCGGCGAGTTCGGTGACGGCGAGCCGGTAGGTGTCCCGCTCCTCGGCCATCGCCTCCTCCAGGTACAGCTCGATCTGGTCGGCGCAGGTCTCGCGGTCGAGCGGCTCGAACGGCAGGAAGCGGGTGATCTCCGGATCCCCGAGCAGCGCGTGCAGCGCGTCCACCTCGCCCTCGGTGTGGTGGTACTCGCGGATGGCCAGCCGGGGGCCGGTGAGTCGTACGGGGACCATGGCTGCCGACCCTACCCGCGCCCGGCGGCTACCGTTCGGACTATGAACGACGAAGACCTGCGGCTCCCCCCGCGCACCAGGGCCGCCGACCTGCTCGACTGGGCGGCCGGGCAGGGCCGCGCGCCGGTGGCCGAGGCGCCGCTGCGCGCGGTGCTGGCACTGCTGGAGCTGGGCGAGGGCAGGATGCACGACGGCTGGCCCGAACTGACCTCGAACGCGGTGGAGCACCTCCTGTACGAGCGGCTCCACCTGTACGTCCAACCCGCGCCCGAGGAGGACCCGCTGGCGTACGGCGACGCCGTCCGGCTGCTGGTCGACCACCAGCGGGCGGCCCGTCGGCTCAACGCGAAGCGCCAGGAGCGGCTGCACGCGGAGGCCGAGTGGCAGGGCGAGGTCGCGGCCGGGCTGCTGCGCCGCGCCGACCTGGTGACCTGGCCCCGGCTGTACGCGCTGCTGCTGCACGCGCACGGGGTCGACGTCACGGACGAGGACGCGGTACGGGCCTGGCTGAGCGGCTTCGCCGAGCTGGCGGAGGAGGAGCGGCTCGCCGCGTACGAGGCGCTGGCCCCGGCCGGTTGGCTGGACGAGCCGGATCCGCAGGGCTGGGGGCTCGGCCGGGTGCTGTCGGTCGGCATGGCCACCGACGGCGCGCGGCGGCTGCTGGAGCAGGGCCTGATGCGGCGCAGCTACCGCAATCTGGCCGAGCTGACCGCGCTGGGCCGGCCGATGCCGGACGAACTGGCCGGTGACTTCGGGCAGTTCGAGGAGGCGGCGGTCGGGGCGGCGCTCGACCTGTTCGGCGAGTGGACGGTGCCGGGGCTGCCGCGGCTGCTGGTGGAGGAGTTCCCGGAGCTGGCGCCGGAGCCGGGCCCGGAGGAGATCGACGCGTACCTGGCGCAGCTGCCCGCGGAGGAGTGACGCGCGGTGCCCCCGGCGCGGCGCGGCGCCCCCGGCCGGGTGCGGTCGGGGGCGCCGTGCTCGGCTCAGGGGGTGAGGCCGCGCTGTTCGAGCCAGGTCTCCGGGTCGACCGGGGCGCCGCCGCCGGGGCGGACCTCCAGGTGCAGGTGCGGGCCGGTGACGTTGCCGGTCGCGCCGACCTTGCCGATCTGCTGGCCGGGGGTGACGCTGCCGGAGCCCTTGATGATCGAGGAGAGGTGGCAGTACCAGATCTCGGTGCCGTCGGGCAGCGTCTCGACGATCCGGTAGCCGTACGAACCGGACCAGCCGGCCGAGGTTATGGTGCCCTGGCCCAGCGCGTAGACCGGGGTGCCGGTGTCGGCGGCGAAGTCCAGGCCGGTGTGCAGGTGGGCCCAGTACCGGGCGCTCTGGCCGTAGTGCGCGGAGAGCCGGTAGTCCTTCACCGGGAGGGTGAGCGCGGCGGCCTTGGCCCGCTCGGCTTCGTCGGCGGCCCGCCTGGCCTCTGCCTCCTTGGCGGCGGCCTTGGCCGCGGCCTCCTGCGCGGCCTGCACGCGGGCGCTCTCCTCGGCGGCGGTGCGCTGGCTGTCGGCCTGCTGCTGGATGCGGGCGGCGAGTGCGAGGCCGGGATCGGCGGAGAGGGCGACGGGGGTCTCGTCCGGGGCTTCGACGGCGGGGGCGGCGGCCGGGGTGGCCGAGGCGAAGCCGGTGGCGCCCAGGGTGGCCGCGACGGCGGTGACGCCGAGCAGCGGGGAGGCTCCGCGGGTCTGACGCGGCATCCGGTGCCGGTTGGTCTCGGCCTCCGGACCGAAGTCCTCCCGGCCGCCGAAGCCCTCCGGGCCGAGGCCTTCCGGGCCGACGGCCTCGGGGCCGTCCGGGCCGGGGTGGTCGAGGAGCCGGGTACCGGTTGCGGGGCCGGCCGGGTGTGCCGGGGTGTGCGTCGACGCCACGGAGGCGCGCTCCTTTCCTTCCTTCGCGCCTACCGGGTTAGCTGACGGGTTCGGAGCAGGAAGGTCTCCTACGGCCGGGCCGGGGCCCCACCGATTCACCCCAAGGAACGTGGTTCCCCGGCTCCCTGACCTGCCCGGAGGCCGGTCGGCGGGATTAGGCGACGGCGCACGGTGCCGTCCTGGGTACGGCGTTGACGACCGCGCTGCGTTATCCGACGTTAATCCCAGGAGGCTCCGATTCCAAGCCATCCGTCCGGGAGGGCCGCGGGGCCGGTGATGGAACGTCGACGAACGGCCCCTCGACCGAGCACCCCATCTGAGTACCCCTACTCATGTGCGGCCCGGCCGGGCGACCGCATCCTGGCGCCATGAGCGCATCGATGAAGAACGGCACCACGGCCGCGTACCACGTCCAGGCCGTCCTGTCCTTCGCCCTGTCGGGCACCGCCCTCGCCGCCGGGATCGCCTGTCTGCCGGTCGGCGGGTGGACCAGGGCCTTCCTCGGGATCGGCCTCCTCTACACCGTCACCTCGGCGTTCACGCTGGCGAAGGTGATCCGGGACCGGCAGGAGTCGAACGAGATGGTCAGCCGGGTCGACCAGGCCCGGCTGGAGAAGCTGCTCGCCGAGCACGACCCGTTCAAGGTCGAGGGAGTCTGAGGCAACCGCCCGCCACCGCGCAACCGTCCGCCACCCCGGTCCGGCCGAGCCCTTGACGGCTAAGGCTATTAGCCTTAGCTTTATGCTGTCGGCGGCACCGCCGACGCCCCGCAGCAGCGGACCGAGGAGGCCCACCATGAACGCCACCGCCCCGAGCACCCAGTACCTCACCGTCCCCGGCGGCCGGATCGCCTTCGACGACACCCGGCAGGGCGACGGCACCCCCGTCGTCCTGCTCCCGGGAATGCTCGACAGCCGCGCCGCCTACCGCCACCTCCGCCCGCTGCTCGTCGCCGCCGGCCACCGGGTCGTCACCATGGACCTCCGCGGCTTCGGCGACTCCTCCGTCACCTGGGACGACTACGGCCCGGCCGCCCTCGCCGGCGACGCCCTCGCCCTGCTCGACCACCTCGGCATCGAACGCGCCGTCCTCGCCGGGAACTCCTACACCGGGGCGACGGTCGTCAAGGCCGCGGGCGACGCCCCCGAACGGATCGCCGGGATCGCCCTGATCGACGCCTTCGTCGAGAACCCCCCGCCGGGCGCCCCGATGCGCGCCGTCATGGCCCTGATGGGCGCGGCGATCGTCCGCTGGCCGGCCGTCTGGGGCTTCTACCTGCGCCGGATGGCCTACCCCGGCGCCAAGCCCGCCGACTTCGACGCGTACGTGGACGGGCTGGTCGCCGCGCTGCGCACCCCGGGCCGCCGGACCGCCACCCGCGGCTACGTGACCGGGGACTCGGCGCCGACCGGCTGGACCGCCGCCGTACGGTGCCCGGCACTGGTCGTCATGGGCAGCAAGGACCCCGACTTCCCGAAGCCGGAACTCGTCGCCGACCGGCAGGCCGCGGCCCTGAACGCGCGGAAGGCGATGATCGAAGGGTCCGGGCACTACCCGATGGCCGACAACCCGCAGGCCACCGCCGACGCCCTGCTGCCCTTCCTCGCCGAACTCGACCGACCGCGATGACGCCCCACCGCCGCCACCGCCGCCACCGGCCCGACGTCCGTACGGAGAACCCGAAGCCATGCCCCGCGTAGGACTGACCCCCGACCAGGTCGTCGACCACGCCCTCGCCCTCATCGACGAACAGGGCACCGAAGCACTCACCCTGGCCGCCGTCGCCGCCCGGGCCGGGGTCGCCACCCCCTCGCTGTACAAGCACGTCAGCGGCGGCCTCGCCGAACTGCGGCAGCTGATCGCCGTCCGCGTCACCGGGGAACTGGCCGACCGGCTCGCGGAAGCCGCGGTCGGCCGCAGCGGGGACGACGCCGTCGCCGCCGTCCTGCGCGCCTACCACGCCTACGCCACCGCCCACCCGCACCGCTACCAGGCCCTCCCCCAGGCCCCGCAGCCCGACGACGAGCTGGCCCGGGCCGCCGCCCGGCTCGTCGGCGTGATCATCGCCGTGCTCCACGAGTACGGCCTCGACGGCTCCGAGGCGATCCACGCCGCCCGCACCGTCCGCTCCCTCGCCCACGGCTTCGCCTCCCTCACCACCGCCGGCGCCTTCCAGCTCGCCGAGGACCTCGCCACCACCCACGACCGCCTCGTCACCACCCTGACCACCGCCCTGCGCACCTGGCCCGCGTAGGGGTGCGGGCCGTGGCGCCCGGGGAGGGGCCGGGCGCGAGGCGGAGCGGCGGACCCGGCCGGACGACGCGGGGCCGCCGCCCCTGCACCGGACGCCGCCCTTCGGCGACACCGTGCACACACTCCCCACACATCCTGGGAAGCGAATCGGCCATCCGGCGCGGCCCGGACGCCGGGCGACTGCCCTGCAGGAGCCGGATCGAGGAACCGTCAGGAGTGGCGATCGGGGCCGAACGACGCCGGGGGGAGGCCGGATTGACTGGATATTGACGAGATCCGGTCACTTGGCGAGATCCGTTCACACCTTCGTAGGATCATCACCCTAGAATTCGCGGCGTGACGATGACTCAGTGGTCCGTAACGGCAACCGGCGTGCTCGCCGTCCTCGCCCTCGTGGCCGCCGCGCGGTACCGCGCCGTGTCCGTCACCCAGCGCCGCCGGGCCGACGCCCTCCAGCGCTCGCTGCACGCCGCCGGCGAACAGCTCCTCCTCGAACACAGCCGCCGCGGCGCCGAACTGGCCGCCGTCCAGCAGGAGCAGGAGCTCACCGCCTCCACCCAGCGGGCCTTCCTCAGCGTCGCGCGCCGGATCCTGGTGATGGCCCACGACCAGCAGGCACTGCTGGACGAGATGGAACGCACCCACGACGACCCGGCGCTGCTGGAAGGCCTGCTCAAGGCCGACCACGCGGCCGCCCAACAGGCCCGCCTGGCCCAGACGCTGGCCGTGCTGTGCGGCGCGCGGGCCGGCCGGCACTGGCCGGAGCCCGTCGCCCTGGAGGACGTCGTCCGCGGCGCCCAGTCCCGCATCCTGCCCTTCCAGCGCGTGGTGGTCCGCAGCCGGATCGAGACCGCGGTGGTCGGCGCCGCGGCCGAAGCGCTGATCCACGCGATCGCCGAACTGCTGGACAACGCCACCCGCTACTCCCCGCCCAGCACCCAGGTGTTCGTCACCCTGATGCCGGTCCACAACGGCGCCGTCATCGAGATCGACGACGGCGGCGTCGGCATGCCCGAACAGGCCGTCGCCAAGGCCGCCGCCGCGCTCGCCGGCGGCAGCACCCTGGAGGTCTCCCGACTCGGCGAGGTACCGCAGTTGGGCCTGGCCGCCGTCGGCCGGCTGGCCGAGCAGTACGGCTTCCGGGTCACCCTCAGCTCGGCCCCCTCACCGTACGGCGGCGTGCGCGTGGTCGTCCTGCTGCCGAACGCGCTGCTCACCGAGCCGCTGCCGCCCACCGTCCCCGGCCTCGGGCCGGACGACCGGGCGTTCACCTTCGATCCCCGGCCGGCCTCCCCCGCCGGCCACCCCCTGGTGGACACCCCACCGCCCGGACGGCCCGCCGTCGCGGGCGACACCCCGCCGCCACTGCCCCGCCGGAGCCACCGGCGCGACCGCACCGGCCGCCGCGCCCAGCACGCCGCTCCCCCGGCGCCGCCCGCCCCGCCGTACCGCTCGGCCCGGGACGCGCAGGCGTTCATGGCGATGTTCCAGGCCGGGACGGCCAGCGGCCGATCCGCCGCCCGGGGCCAGGCCCAGGCCCAGTCCGACCCTTCCCTGCCCGCTTCCCCCCGCCTTCCCCAGCGCTCCGGAGAGTTCCATGACCACCACCCCTGATCTCGGCTGGCTGCTCGCCGACATCATCGCCGTCCCCCAGGTCCAGCACGCCGTCGTCGTCTCCAACGACGGCCTGGAGATCGGGCGCAGCGCGGGCATCGCGCGCGATGACGCCGAACGGCTCGCCGCCGCCTGCTCCGGACTGCAGTCGCTGGCCCGCGGCGTCGCGGCGGGCTTCGGCGGCCAGGGCAGCGCCACCCGCCAGATCGTCATCGAGTACGGCGGCGGCTACCTGTTCGTCGTCGCCGCCGGGGCCGGCGCGCACCTGGCCGTGGTGACCGGCGAGGCGGTCGACGCCGGCCTGGTCGCGTACCAGATGCAGGTCCTGGTCGAGCGGATCGGCAGCCACCTCACCAGCCCGCCGCGCGTCGACCACGCGGCGGGGGGGCACCGGTGAGCGGGCCGGTCCGCCCGTACGTCATCACCGGTGGACGCAGCCGCTCCACCCGGGCCGAACTGGCCCTGGAGAGCCTGGTCAGCGCCTTGTCCGACCTGCCCGAACCGCCCGAGCACGCGCTGCTGAACCGGGAGCACCGGCGCATCCTCGCGCTCTGCCACAGTCTGCTGTCCGTCGCCGAGGTGGCAGCCCACCTGGGGCTGCCGCTCGGCGTCGTCAAGGTGCTGGTCGGTGACCTGTGGGACCTCGGCGCCGTGCAGGTGCTCCCGCCCGTTCCGCAGGCCGAACGCCTGCCCGCAACCCTCCTGGAAGAGGTGCTCGTTGGCCTCCGCCAACTCCGCTGAAGCCGCCCGCGCCACCGCCGCCCCCGACGCCACCGGGTCGGTCGACGGGCCGCAGTACCTGCCGTCCTCGGTGCAGGGCGCGGTCAAGATCCTCGTCACCGGGCCGTTCGGGGTCGGAAAGACCACCCTGGTGGGCTCGCTCAGCGAGATCACCCCCCTGCGCACCGAGGAGACCATGACCGCCGCCAGCCGCGGCATCGACGACCTCACCGGGCGCGACACCAAGACCACCACCACGGTGGCGCTGGACTTCGGCCGGATCACGCTCAACCCGCGGCTCGCGCTGTACCTCTTCGGCACGCCCGGACAGCAGCGGTTCTGGCCGCTCTGGGACGACCTGTCGCGCGGCGCGCTCGGCGCGATCGCCATGGTCGACCTGCGCCGCCCGGACGAGAGCTTCGACGTCCTCGGCCGGCTGGAGGAGCAGCGCATCCCGTTCGCGGTGGCGGTCAACACCTTCCCCGACACGCCGAGCTACCCGGAGGAGGAGCTGCGCGCGGCGCTGGACGTGCTCCCGGACGTGCCGATCCTCTTCTGCGACGCACGCGACCGGCGGCAGTCCTACGACCTGCTGATCGACTTCGTCGACCACCTGCACCGCAACTCCATCCTGGAGCTGCAGGGATGAGCGGCACCGATCCCGGCGCCACCGGCCCCGGCGCCACCGGCCCCGCCCCGGCCGGCCTCGGCTGCCCGGTCGCGCACGGGGCACCGCCCGGCGGGCCCGCGGGGCCCCCGCACGGCGGCGGCCTGCCCGTCGGCGCCCCGCTCACCCCGCTGTACGGCGCGGCCGTCGCCGAGGACCCGCACGGCCTGTACGCCCGGCTGCGCGAGCGCCACGGCCCGGTCGCCCCGATCGAGTTGGAGCCCGGCGTCGAGGCCTGGCTCGTCCTCGGCTACCGCGAGCTGCTCGAACTCACCCGCAACGAAGCGCTGTTCTCCAAGGACTCGCGCCGCTGGCGGGTGCCCGCCGAGGGCCGGCTGTCGGCCGGATCCCGCCTGCTGACGATGACCTCGTGGCGGCCCACCCTGCTCAACCTGGACGGCGCCGAACACCAGCGGCTGCGCTCCGCCGTCTCGGACACCCTCGCCCAGATCGACCACCGCCAGCTGCGCGAGACCACCGAGGCCGCCGCCAACGGCCTGATCGACAGCTGGGGGCCGGACGGCACCGCCGACCTGATCGCCCAGTACGCCCGGGCTCTGCCACTGCTGGTCTTCACCCAGCTGGTCGGACTGCCGGTCGAGGCCGGGCCCCGGCTGGTCGAGCTGATCAGCCACTTCGTCGACAGCAGCGCGCAGTCCCAGCGGGCCGGCGCCGAGTTCCAGGCGATCCTGGTCGACCTGGTGCGGCGCTGCCGGGCCGCACCCAGCGCCGACCTCACCTCCTGGCTGCTCGCCCACCCGGCCGGACTGACCGACGAGGAGGCGGCGCACCACCTGGTGGTGCTCCTCGTCGCGGGCAACGAGACCTCGATCAACTGGACCGGCAACACCCTGCGGCTGCTGCTCACCGACCGGCGCTTCCGGGCCACCCTGACCGGCGGCCGGCTGACCGTCTCCGACGCACTGGAGGAGGTGCTGTGGCGCGACCCGCCGACGCAGAACTTCCCCGGCCGCTGGGCCACCGGCGACACCGTGCTCGGCGGCCAGTACATCAGCGCCGGCGACATGCTCGTGCTCGGCCTGGCCGCGGCCAACGCCGACCCGGCCGCCCAGGGCGTCTCCGCCGCCGCCCAGGGCTCGCTCGGCGGCAACCGGGCGCATCTCGCGTGGGGTGCCGGCCGGCACGTCTGCCCGGCCCAGCACCCGGCCAGGATCATCGTCGAGACCGCCGTCGAGACCCTGCTGCACCGCCTGCCCGACCTCCAACTGGCCGTCCCGCCGGGCGAACTGGCCTGGCGCTCGTCCCCGTGGTCGCGGGCCCTGACCGCCCTTCCGGTGCTGTACAGCGCCTTCACCCCGCCCCGCCCGCCAGCCCCCGAGAGGCCCGCATGGACACCGCCGTCGCCACCCCCGGCCGCCCCGAGCCCGTCCGACTCGACCCCTTCGGGCGGGACCAGCACGCAGAGAACGCCCGGCTCCGAGCGGCCGGCCCCGCAGTCCTGGTGGAACTCCCTGGCGGGGTGGTGGTCTGGGCGATAACCCACCACGACGCCCTCCAGTCGCTGCTCACCGACCCCCGCGTCGGCAAGGACGCCCGGCTGTGGACGACCTTCCGCGAGGGCCGGCTGCCGGAGGGCTGGCCGCTGCTCAACTTCGTCACCGTGCCCGGCATGATCACCGTCGACGGCGAGGACCACCGTCGGCTGCGCGGACTGGTCTCCCAGGCCTTCACCCCGCGCCGGACGGCCGCCCTGGCCCCGGCCATCGAAGCCCGGGCGACCGCCCTGCTGGACGCGATCGCCGAACTGGACGGCGAGTTCGACCTGCGGCGCCACTTCGCCTACCCGCTGCCGATGCAGGTGATCGGCGAACTGCTCGGCCTCGCGCTGGAACAGCAGGACGAACTGCACGCGCTGTCCGACACCCTGGTCTCCAGCTCGGCCACCCCGCAGGCGGCCGTGGCCGCCCAGCGGGACCTGAACGCACTGCTGGCCTCGGTGGTCGCGGCCAAGCGGGCCGAGCCCGGCGACGACCTGACCACCGACCTGATCGCCGCCCACGAGGCCGGCCACCGCCTCGACCGGCAACGGCTCAGCGAGGCCGAGTTGGTCGGCACCCTGCTGCTGATGCTGGTCGCCGGGCACGAGACCACGCTCAACCTGATCAGCAACGCGGTGCGCGCCCTGCTCGCCCACCCCGACCAGCTGGAGCTCGTGCTCGACGGCACCGTGCCGTGGTCGGCGGTGGTCGAGGAGACGCTGCGCTACGACTCGCCGGTCGGCCAGTTCCCGCTGCGCTACGCGGCGGAGGACATCGAGGTCGGCGACGTGGTGATCCGGCGCGGCGAGGCGCTGCTGGCCTCGTACGCGGCGGCCGGACGCGACGGCGGGCACTATCCCGACGCCGACCGCTTCGACCTCACCCGGCAGCCCGCGCGCCACCTGTCACTCGGCCACGGCCCGCACTTCTGCCTGGGCTCGGGCCTGGCCCGGCTGGAGGCCGAGACCGCGCTGCGGCACCTGTTCACCCGTTTCCCCGGGCTGGCCCCGGCGCAGGGGCGGACGAACGAGCCGATCGCGTCGTTCGTCAGCAACAGCGTGCGAACCCTGTGGGTGACGGTGGGCCCCGCCCGGTGACCTGAGGGCGGCCGGGTCGTTCGGCAGGGCATGAAGAAACTCGCCACCCTGGCCGCCCTCACCATGGCGGGCCTGGCGCTCGCCGCCCCGGCCGCCTCCGCCACCACCCAGACCGCCTCGTCGCCGGACGCCACCGGCGGCCTGACCGACGGCCTCAACCTGTCCCCCGCCGACCTCGCCCTCCGGGCCGCGGGCAAGCTCCCCGTGGTCGGGCACACCGCGAACGAGGTGGAGGCCGTCGGGACCAACCAGATGAGCCACCCGGGGCTCAGCGGACAGATCGGCTGACGGGCGGCCGGGCCGCCGAACCGTCCCGGGCCGCCCGATCACCGCGGCCGGCCGGCTGACCCCCGTACGGCCGGCCGCCCGCAGCCCGCGTCCGTCCCGCGTTCAGGCCTGCGTTCAGGCCTGCGTTCCGGCCTGCGTTCCGGCCTGCGTTCCGGCCCGCGGTCCCGCCGCTCAGCCCGTGAAGAGGCCGTTGAGCTCCGGGTACGTCAGCCCGCCGTCGAGGGCGGTGTACGTGCCGCTCCCGTACACCTCCTCGGCGGCCTGCCGCACCGCCGCGTACGCCGTCTTCGCCAGGCCCGGGCCGAGGCTGATCCGGCCGACGCCGAGCTTCGCCAGTTCGGCGACCGAGGGGGAGCCGGGGCCGGCGAGCACGTTCAGCGGCACGGGGACGGCCGCCACCAGGGCCGCGATGGTCTCCGGGTCGGCCACGCCGGGGACGAACACACCGTCGGCGCCCGCCTCGACGTACGCCCGCAGTCGGCGGACCGCCTCGTCCAGCCGCTCCTCCGGGGCGCCCAGCCCGAGCAGGAACACATCGGTGCGCCCGTTGACGAAGAGCGGGACGCCGGCCGCGTCCGCCGCCGCCCGGGCCGCCGCGATCCGCTCGGCGGCCTCCGCCGCCGGGCGGCCCTCGTCCTCCAGGTTCACCCCGACGGCGCCGGTGGCGAGCAGCGCGGTGACCGTCTCGCCGACCCCGGCGGCGGTGTCCGCGTAGCCGCCCTCCAGGTCCGCGGTGACCGGCAGGTCGACCGCCCGCACCACCTGGGCGGTTCGGGCCAGCACCTGCTCGCGGTCCGCGCCGCCGCCGTCCGGACTGCCGAGCGACCAGCAGACGCTCGCGCTGGCCGTGGCCACCGCCCGCGCCCCGGCGGCGGCCACCAGCCGGGCGGATGCCGCGTCCCACACGTTGGCCAGCACCACCGGATCGCCCGGGCGGTGCAGCTCCCGGAGCAGCCGGGCCTTCTCCTGACTCGTGCTCACGTCGCCGGACCTCACTTCGCGGCCGGGCTCATGCGGGTGCTCACGGCGATCCGGTTCCAGGCGTTGATGGTGGCGATCAGCGCGACCAGGTGGGCCAGCTCCGTCTCGTCGAACTGCCCGGCGGCCTCCGCCCAGACGGCGTCCGGGACGTGCCCCTGGGTCAGCAGGGTGACCGACTCGGTGAGGGCCAGGGCGGCGCGCTCCCGGGCGGTGAACCACGGCGCCTCGCGCCAGGCCGGGAGGGAGAGCAGCCGGTGCTCCCGCTCGCCGTGCTTGACGGCGTCGGTCGAGTGCATGTCGATGCAGAAGGCGCAGCCGTTGATCATCGAGGCGCGCAGCTTGACCAGTTCGACGATCACCGGGTCGAGGCCCGCCCGGGAGGCCTGGTCCACGGCCACCATCGCCTGGTAGTACGCGGGGGCGTGCTTCGGCATCGACAGGCGCGGCTCCGGGCCGGGCACGTGGGCGTGGGCGCCGTTCGTCGTCACGGTCTCATTCGTCGTCGTCATGGCTGCCAGCCTAGGCGCGCAGTGGCCCGCCGGTCTGGTGCATTCGGCGCCCGGTTCCTTGGGCCACTTCCGGTACGCGAACAGCCGTGCGAGGATCGCCGACAGAACGGGACGAGGGGGCCAGGGTCGTGTGCACGGCGTTCGTCAGCATCGAACCGGGGGCAGCGGTGCCCGTGCTGCTGCTGTCCGTCCGGGACGAGTACCTGGGGCGCGCCTGGCTGCCGCCGGACCACCACTGGCCGGACCGGCCGCAGCTGGTCGGCGGGCTCGACCTCGCCGCCGGCGGCACCTGGCTGGCCGTCGACCCCGCCCGGCGGACCGCCGCCTGCCTGCTGAACGGCTTCGGGCCGCCCGCCCCCGCCCACTCCCGGCGCACCCGCGGCCGACTGCCGCTCACCGCCGTCACCGAGGGCGGCATCGGCCACCTCGACCCCACCCCGTACGACCCCTTCCACCTCGTCCTGGCCCGGCCGGACGGCGCCACCGTCACCAGCTGGGACGGCGGACGGCTGGCGGAGCGCGAACTGCCGCCCGGCCTCAGCGTGGTGCTCAACGACGGACTGGAGGGCCAAGCCGCCGGCCGCTCCGCGTCCGAACGGGTCGGCGCGCTGATGGCCGCGCGCGCCGACCACTTCCGGGCCCGCTTCGCCGCCGCGCCCCGGCCCCGGCCGACCGGCGACGGGCCGGCCGGGCAGGCCTGGGGTGCCTGGCTGCCGATCGTCACCGGCGACGGCCTGGCGCTGGACGAGGACGCCGCGCTGGTGCAGCGGCGGGACTTCGGCGACGGGCGGATCTGGGGTTCCTCGTCCATCTCGCTGCTCGCACTCGGGCCGGGCGGGCTGCGGTACGACTTCGCCTCCGCGCCGGTGGGGTCGCACGGGTCGGGCTGGCTGCGGGTGGCGGTGGACTGACCGGCGAGCGGGCCCGCCGGCGGGAATCAACCCCGGGCGACGGGGCCCGGCGGTGAGATTGCCCGGCGGTGGGAGCGCCTGGCAGTGGGAGCGCCCGGCGGTGGGAGCGCCCGGCGGTGGGAGCGCCTGGCAGTGGGAGCGCCGATGCACCGCCTGCCCGCCGTCCTGACCGTCGCCCTGCCGCTGGTGGGCGCCCCGCTCGCGGCGACCGCCGTCGTGCTCCTCGGCGACGCGGCACACCGGGCCGTCCCGTCCGCCGTCGTACTGGCCGCCGTGGCAACGGCGTTGGTCGCGCATCTCGGTCCCCATGTCGCCCAGGCGTACGGTCGGTGAACTTCTGACCGTGGGCCTGCCGGACGTCTACATGCCCGTAGTAGCTTCGCGGCGGCCCCCGGAATCGGCCGGCCGCCGCCCCCCGAGCGAAGGTGCGCGATGTCCACCCTGACCTACCCGGAAGCGATAGGCGTCGGCCTGCTGCAGGGTGTGACGGAACTCTTCCCGGTCTCCAGCCTCGGCCACAGCATCCTGCTGCCCGCCCTGGTCGGCGGGAGGATCCAGCACGACCTCGACATGACCGCCGAGGGCTCCTCCTACCTCGCCGCCCTGGTCGCCCTGCACCTCGCCACCGCGCTCGCGCTGGTGGTCTACTTCCGCAAGGACTGGGTCCGCGTCATCGGCGGCCTCGTCGGCTCGATCCGCCACCGCCGCGTCGAGACCCGCAACGAGAAGCTCGCCTGGCTGCTCATCCTCTCCACCATCCCGGTCGGGGTGGCCGGACTCGTCCTGGAGAAGGCGCTGCGCAACGCGCTCGGCAAGCCCCTCCCCGCCGCCGTCTTCCTCGCCCTGAACGGGCTCGTCCTGCTCGGCGCCGAGCGGCTCAAGCGCGGCGGCAACGGCCGTCGCCGGGCCGGGCACGCCGCCCCCGTCGACGAGCCGGGCACCGACCCGGCGGTCGCCTCCGACCACCGGCTGACCAGGCTCGGCTACGGGCAGGGCGCCTGGATCGGCGCCGCCCAGATCCTCGCGCTGTTCCCGGGCGTCAGCCGCTCCGGCGTCACCATGAGCGCCGGCATCCTGCGCGGGCTGCACCACGAGGACGCCGCCCGGTTCTCCTTCCTGCTGGCCACGCCGGTCATCCTGGCCGCCTCGGTGCTGAAGGTCCCCGAGCTGTTCAAGCCGGAGAACTCCTCCGTGCTCGGCCCGGTCGTGGCGGGCAGCGTCGCCGCCTTCGCCGCCGGGTACGTCTCGGTGCGGTTCCTCACCAGGTACTTCGAGACCCGCAGCCTGACGCCGTTCGCGGTCTACTGCTTCCTCGCCGGCGTCGGCAGCGCGGTCTACCTGTCGATCTGAGCACCCGGACGCCGCGGTGCTCCCCCGGGCCGGCCGGCGCGTCGCCGGCCGGCCCGGGGCCACCGGGGCGGTCCTCAGGCCGTCAGGCCCAGGGCGGCCAGGCGGGTCGGGTCGGTGAGGATGTCCATGGCGGTGATGCGGCCGTCGTGGATGGTGAACGACATGACCGACAGCGTGCGGCCCTCGGCGAAGGACACCACGCCGGGCGAGCCGTTGACCAGCACCGGGCGGCCGTCGGCGGCGAAGCGGGCGAACGTGATCGCCTGGGCGGCGACGTCCGCCGCGCCCCGGCGCAGCACGCTCGGCACCAGCGTGCCGCCGTCGGACCGGGCCACCACCCCCGGGTCGAGCACGGTCAGCAGCGCGTCGAAGTCGCCGCCCCGGGAGGCGGCGAGGAAGGCCTCCACCACCTCGCGCTTGCGGGCGTTGTCGGCGTCCGCGGCCGGGGTGGCGCCCTGGACCCTGCGGCGGGCACGGCTGGCGAGCTGCCGGGTGGCGGCCGGGGTGCGGCCGAGCACCTCGGAGATCCCGTCGAACGGCACGTCGAACAGGTCGTGCAGCGCGAAGGCCACCCGCTCCGCCGGGGAGAGCGTCTCCAGGACCACCATCAGCGCGATCCCGACGGAGTCGGCGACCAGGATCCCGTGCACCGGGTCCGGCGTCGCCAGCCCGCTCACCACCGGGTCCGGCAGCCGTGGCTGCCCCTCCTGCTCGGGCAGCGGATCCTCCCGGCGGGAGGTGCGGGAGCGCAGCTGGTCCAGGCAGACCCGGCCGACGACCGTGGTGAGCCAGGCCCCCAGGTTGCGCACCTCGCCCACGTCGCTGCGGCTCAGCTTCAGCCAGGCCTCCTGGACGGCGTCCTCGGCCTCGGCGATGGACCCGAGCATCCGGTAGGCCACCGTGCGCAGCCGGGCCCGTTCCGCCTCGAAGCGCTCGGCCAGCTCGGCCTGACCGGTCGGCCCGGCCTGACCGGTCGGCCCGGCCTGATCGGCCCGGGTCCGGTCGGCCGGTGGGATTCGCTCGCTCACCCTGTCACATCCTCGCGTCGGGATCCGTCGGTCCAGTGACGGACGTTAACGAAGAGGAGATCGCCGTGACCACCGCCCGCATGAAGAACCCCGCCATGGTCCTGCCCGACGCGATGAAGGGCATCCAGGGCATCTACCAGGCCGCGTACCGGGGCGGCGTCTCCCCGCGGATCCTGGAGCTGGTCCACCTGCGGGCCAGCCAGATCAACGGCTGCAGCGCCTGCGTGTTCGCGGGCGTCCAGGGCGCCAAGAAGCACGGCGAGACCGACGAGCGGCTGCACGCGGTGGCCGCCTGGCGGGAGGCGCCGTGCTTCACCGACGAGGAGCGCGCCGCCCTCGAACTCACCGAGGCCGCCACCCGGATCGCCGACCGCTCGGGCAAGGCCGTCCCGGATCCGGTCTGGGACGCGGCCGCCGACCACTTCGACGAGGAGCAGCTCGCGGCGATCATCCTGATGATCGGACTGACCAACTTCTTCAACCGCATCAACACCACGATCGAGGAGCCCGCCGGCACCGCCTGGTGACCCCCGGCCGCCCGCCCGCCGCGCGAGAATGGCCCGGTGACCAGCTCCTGGACCTCCTTCGGCGGCGACCTGCACCTGGACCTCACCGAACGGCGCGCCGCCGGAACCGGGCTGCGGGCCGCCCTGGAGGACGCCCTGCGCGAAGCCGTCCAGGACGGGCGGCTCGCCCCCGGCACCCGGCTGCCCTCCTCCCGGGCCCTCGGCGAGGACCTCGGGATCGCCCGCAACACCGTGGTCGAGGCGTACGGCCAGCTCACCGCGGAGGGCTGGCTCGACTCCCGGCAGGGCTCCGGCACCACCGTCGCCCGGCGGGCCGTGCCGGAGCCGCCCGCCCCGAACCGGCGGGCCGACGCGGGCCCGGCACGGCAACGGCGCACCGCCCGGCACGACCTGACGGCCGGGCGGCCCGACCTCTCGCTCTTCCCCCGCACCGCCTGGCTCTCCGCCGCCCGCCGCGCCCTCGCCACCGCGCCGCACGAAGCCCTCGACTACGGCAGCCCGCTCGGCCGGATCGAACTGCGGCAGGCGCTCACCCACTACCTGGCCCGGGTCCGGGGCGTCCGCACCGACCCCGACCACCTGCTGATCTGCACCGGCGTCACCCAGGGCCTCGGCCTGCTCTGCGCCGCCCTGCGGGAACGCGGCGCCCGCACCCTGGCCGTCGAGGAGTACGGGCTGCCGCCGCAGCACGCCGTCGTCCGGGCCGCCGGACTCGCCCCCGCCCCGCTGCCGCTCGATGACGACGGCGCCCGGGTCGACCTGCTCGACGCCCGCCCCGGCGCCGTCCTCCTCACCCCCGCCCACCAGTACCCCACCGGCGCCCCGCTGTCCGCCGAACGCCGGGCGGAGACCGTCCGGTGGGCGCGCGAACAGGACCGGTACGTCATCGAGGACGACTACGACGGCGAGTTCCGCTACGACCGGCAGCCCCTCGGCGCGATGCAGGCCCTCGACCCGGACCGGGTGGTGTACGCCGGAACGGCCGCCAAGAGCCTCGCGCCGGGCCTGCGGCTGGCCTGGCTCGCCCTGCCCGACGCCCTGGTGGAACCGGTGGCCCGGCTGAAGGCACTGGCCGACGCGATGTCCCCGGTGCTGGACCAGCTGACGCTGGCCGAACTGATCACCTCCGGCACGTACGACCGGCACGTGCGGCGCTGCCGCCTGCACTACCGGCGCCGGCGCGACCGACTGGTCGCCGCCCTCGCCGAACACGCCCCGCACGTCCGGGTCACCGGCATCGCGGCCGGCCTGCACGCCGTGCTCCGACTGCCGCCCGGCTCCACCCCGGAGCCCGAACTCCTCGCCCGGGCCCAGGCCGTGGGCCTGTCGCTGAACGGCCTCGCCCGGCATCGCGCCGTCCCGGCCGCCGCCGGCGCCGAGGCTCCGCCCGCCCTCGTCATCGGTTACGCCACCCCACCCGACCACGCGTTCCCCGCCGCCGTGCAGGCCCTCTGCGACCTGCTCCGCAGGGCGTGAGGGGCGCGCCGGGGGACGCGGGCGGGGGGCCGGGGAAGGCGTCCCGCCCGCCTCCCTCGGGGGCGGGGGCGGGCGGGACGGCGGGGGTGGGCTACTTGTTGCGGCTGCCCAGTTCGAAGAGAAGCATGATGAAGCCGGCGAAGACGTGGATCCCGGCGGTGTAGATCACCAGCCGGAGGTAGACCCGCTTGTTGGCCCACTTGCCGGCGTCCATGGTCTTCGGGCCGGTGGGAGTGTCGGCGGCGCCCGGGGTGGCGAGGGCGGCGGTGAGGGCGGTGGTGGCGGTGGCGGGATCGGCCATGGTGATCTCCTCCGGATTGTCCTGACGGCGGGTCAGTGGGTCGCGGCGGGGCCGCCGCCGAGGCAGAGTTCGCCGCCGGGGCTCTGCAGCAGGGTGTGGACGAAGAGCAGTTCGACGCCGTCGTCGGACTCGGCGGCGATGCAGTGCGGGGT
Organism: Streptomyces sp. NRRL S-350; assembly: GCF_000719705.1. Lineage (GTDB taxonomy): Bacteria > Actinomycetota > Actinomycetes > Streptomycetales > Streptomycetaceae > Kitasatospora. Next base: position 81,397 of record NZ_JOHO01000046.1, read on the forward strand.
GAGCGAGTCGAAGTGGGCGGAGTCGCCCACGGCGAGGTGGTGGACCCGGTCGCCGAGGGTGAGCCGGAGCGCGCCCTGGAGGACGTACAGCCACTCCTCGCCGGGGTGGACCCGGACCACCGCGTCCTGCACACCCGGCGGCACGTGGACCCGCAGGGCCTGCATGGCGCGGCCGGGGGCGCCGGCCCGGCGGTAGCCCCAGCCGCCGGCGCGCCCGGGCTCGATGGCGCCGCCGCGGACCACCGGGTCCGGCTCCGCCATGGTCTCGCCGAGCAGCCCGGACACCGAGGTGCCGTACGCGCGGGCGAGGCCGAGCAGGACGGGCAGGGAGGGCTGGCGCCGGCCGGTCTCCAGCCGGGACAGATAGGCTGGGGAGAGTCCGACGCGCGCGGCGGCCACCTCCAGGGTGAGGCGGCTGCCGAGGCGGTGCTCGCGGAGGCGGGCGGCGAGGCCGGAGACTTCCTGGTCGTCGAGCCGGTCGCCTGCGGCGGGGGTGCCGGTGGAGCTGGTGGTCATGGGTCCAGTGGACACCCGGCGTGCCGCACGGGCAAGAAAGTTGCCTCTGAGGCAAGGCGGCCCGTCCGGACCGCCTCCGGGCTCACGGCGCCTGGGTTCGCGGCGCCTCCGGGCTCACGGCCGCGGGATGTTCCGCAGGTTGCTCCGGGCCAGGTCGATCATGCGGCCGACCCCGCCGGAGAGCACCGTCTTCCCGGCCGCCAGCGCGAAGCCCTTCAGCTGGGCGGCGGTGATGTACGGCGGGATGGACAGCGCGTTCGGGTCGGTGACCACGTCCACCAGGGCCGGGCCCGGCCGTTCCAGCGCCTCCGCCAGCACCTCCCGGACCCGGCCCGGCTCGGCCACCCGCTTGGCCGGGATCCCCATCGCCCGGGCGATCCCGGCGTAGTCCACGTCCCCGTTGTCGATCTCGGACTCCGGGTAGCCGGAGACCAGCATCTCCAGCTTGATCATGCCGAGTGCGCCGTTGTTGAAGACGACGGTCTTCACGGGCAGCCGGTGCTTGGCCACGGTGAGCAGTTCGCCGAGCAGCATCCCGATCCCGCCGTCTCCCGCCATCGCGACCACCTGCCGCCCGGGGCAGGCGAGTTGGGCGCCGATCGCGTGCGGGAGGGCGTTGGCCATCGAGCCGTGCAGGAAGGAGCCGATCACCCGGCGGCGGCCGTTGGGCTGCAGGTAGCGGGCGGCCCAGACGTTGTTCATGCCGGTGTCCACGGTGAACACCGCGTCCTCGGCCGCCACCTCGTCCAGCACCGAGGCGACGTACTCCGGGTGGATCGGCAGGTGCTTCTCGATGTCCCGGGTGTACGCGCCGACCACGTCCTCCAGCGACCGGTAGTGCTTCCTCAGCATGCCGTCGAGGAAGGCCCGGTCCTTCTTCCCCTCCAGCAGCGGCAGCACCGCCCGCAGGGTGGCGGCGACGTCACCGTGGACGGCCAGGTCCAGGGCGGTGCGGCGGCCCAGCCGGGTCGCGTCGTGGTCGACCTGCACGGTGTGCGCCTGGGGCAGGAAGGAGTCGTACGGGAAGTCGGTGCCGAGCAGCAGCACCAGGTCGGCCGAGTGCAGCGCCTCGTGGCAGGCGCCGTAGCCGAGCAGGCCGCTCATGCCCACGTCGTACGGATTGTCGTACTGGATCCATTCCTTGCCGCGCAGCGAGTGCCCGACCGGTGCGTTCAGGGCCTGCGCGGCCTCCATCACCTCGGTGTGCGCCCCGCGCACCCCGGCACCGCAGAACAGGACGACCTTGCGGGCGGCGTTGAGCATCCGGGCCAGCTCCTGCACCTGGGACCACGGCGGCGCGGCGACGGCCTGCTCGGTGAGGAAGTGGCTGGTGCCGGTCGGTCCGGCCGCGGGCAGCGCGGCGACGTCGCCGGGGAAGACGAACACCGAGACGCCGTGCGAGCCGAGCGCGTGCTGGATGGCGATCCGCAGCAGGCGCGGCAGCTGCGCGGGAGTGGAGAGCGCCTCGCACCAGTTGCTGCAGTCGGTGAACACCCGCTCGGGGTGGGTCTCCTGGAAGAAGCCGGTGCCGATCTGGCCGGACGGGATGTGCGAGGCGAGCGCGAGGACGGGCAGGCCGCTGCGCTGGGCGTCGTAGAGGCCCTGGATCAGGTGGGTGTTGCCGGGGCCGCAGGAGCCGGCGCAGACGGCGAGCCGGCCGCTGAGTTCGGCTTCGGCGGCGGCCGCGAAGGCACCGGCCTCCTCGTTGCGGACGTGCACCCAGCTGATGCCCTCGGCCCGGCGGATCGCGTCCACGACGGGGTTGAGGCTGTCGCCGACGACGCCGTAGACCCGCTCCACCCCGGCCTGCCGGAGCACCTCCACCATCTGTTCGGCCACGCTCGCCACGGGTGCGACTCCTTCGCTGGGGCGCCGGTCGGCGAACCACACCTGCACGTTCCGACGGGGCGGGGCGGCCCGCAGCCCGGATGGGCCGAACGGGTGAGCGCGGGCGGAGCGGGTGAGCGGGCGGAGCGGGTGAGCAGCCGCGCTACTCCGCCGCGAGGTGGTCCTGGTGGCCGAGCTTGCCGGCCACCAGGCCCGCCTGGGGGTGGCGGCGGGCCGGTTCACGGCCCGGGGGCTGGGCGAACCGCTCCTGGCCCGGCGGGGAGGTGGTGGGCAGGGTGACCGGCGCCCCGGCCTTGACCTCCACCGCCTCGTCGTCGTGCCGCAGGTGGATGACCTCGCCGCGGCGCAGCGTGTACGTCGTCTCCTCGTGGGTGATCCGGACGCCGAGCAGGTGCCCGCGCACCAGCAGGGAGAAGCTGAGCCGCATCAGCCCGGACGGCAGCCGGGGGCGGAAGGAGAGCGTCTCGTCGTGGTCGCGCAGGCCCCCGAAGCCCGCCACCAGGGCGATGCAGGCCCCGGCGAGCGAGGCCATGTGCAGGCCGTCGCGGGTGTTGCCGCCGAGGTCGTGCAGGTCCATCAGGGCGGCTTCGGCGGTGTAGTCGTACGCGAGGTCGAGCTGGCCGACCTCGGCGGCGATGACCGCCTGGGTGCAGGCGGAGAGCGAGGAGTCGCGGACGGTGAGGCGCTCGTAGTAGGCGAAGTTGCGGGCCTTCTGCTCGTCGGTGAAGGCGTCGCCGCGGACCTGCATGGCGAGCACCAGGTCGGCCTGCTTGACCACCTGCTTGCGGTACAGGTCGAAGTACGGGTAGTGCAGGAGCAGCGGGTACTTGTCGGGCGGGGTGTTCTCGAAATCCCAGACCTGGTGGTCGGTGAAGCCGTCGGCCTGCGGGTGGACGCCGAGGTCCTCGTCGTACGGGATGTACATCGCGGCGGCCGCGTCCCGCCAGGCGGCGGTCTCCTCGGTGTCGACGCCGAGGGCGGCGGCCTCGCCGGGGTGGCGGACGGCGGCCTCGGCGGCGGCGCGCAGGTTCGTCTGCGCCATCAGGTTGGTGAAGACGTTGTTGTCCGCGACGGCGCTGTACTCGTCGGGGCCGGTGACGCCCTCGATGCGGAACCGGCCGGCGACGTCGTGGTGGCCGAGCGAGCGCCACATCCGGGCGGTCTCCACGAGCAGTTCGAGCCCGTACTCGCGCTCGAACTCGTCGTCCCCGGTGGCCCGGACGTAGCGGGCGACGGCGGCGGCGATGTCGGCGCCGATGTGGAAGGCCGCGGTGCCGGCCGGCCAGTACCCGGAGCACTCCTCGCCGCGGATCGTCCGCCAGGGGAACACCGCGCCGGCCAGGCCGAGTTGGGCGGCCCGTTCGCGGGCCAGCGGCAGGGTGGTGTGCCGCCAGCGCAGGGCCTGGTTGACGGCGGTGGGCAGGCAGTAGGTGAGCACCGGCAGCACGAAGGTCTCGGTGTCCCAGAAGCTGTGCCCGTCGTAGCCGGGCCCGGTCAGCCCCTTGGCGGGGATGGCCCGTTCCTCGCTGCGGGCGCCGGCCTGGAGGACGTGGAAGACGGCGAACCGCACGGCCTGCTGGAGTTCGACGTCGCCTTCGATCTCGATGTCGTTGGCCTCCCAGAACTCCCGCAGGAAGTCGGCCTGTTCGGCGACCAGGCCGTCCCAGCCGGTGTACCGGGCGGCGGTGAGCGCGGCCTCCACCTGGTCCCGGACGGCGGGCAGCGAGCGGGTGCCGGACCAGCCGTAGGCCATGAACTTGGTCAGTCGCAGCCGCTGCCCGGGTTCGAGCACGGTGGTGACGCTGATCCGGCACTGGTCGGCGTCGGCCTCGGCGACGGTGTCGGACCGCTCCGGGCCGTCGATCACGTGGTCCATCCCGGCCGCGACCCGGATGCCGCTGTAGCGGGTGCGGTGCACCAGGACGGCCTTGAGGGCGCTCGCGTGGTGCGCCTCCGACTGCAGCGGCGCCTCCAGGACGGCGGCGACGCGCGGATCGCCGTCCGGGCCGCCGGGCAGCTGCTCGTTGGCGACCAGCTCGGACTGCAGCACGACCCGGACCGGGCCGTCCACCGCCTCGACGCTGTACTCGACGGCGGCGATGGCGCGCTGGGTGAGCGAGACCATCCGGGAGGAGCGCACCCGGATCGTCCGCCCGGCCGGGGAGGTCCACTCGGCCTCGCGGTGCAGCAGGCCCTCGCGGAAGTCCAACCAGCGTTTGTGGCTGATGAGTTCGCCGTAGCGGAGGTCGAAGGGCTCGTCGTCCACCAGCAACCGGATGATCTTGCCGTTGGTCACGTTGATGACGCTCTGGCTGGACTCCGGGTAGCCGTAGCCGCCCTCGCCGTACGGCAGTGGGCGCAGCTCGAAGACGCCGTTGAGGTAGGTGCCGGGCAGGCCGTGCGGCTCGCCCTCGTCCAGGTTGGCGCGCAGGCCGATGTGCCCGTTGGAGAGCGCGAAGACGGATTCGGCGCGGGCCATCGAGACCAGGTCCAGGCCCTGTTCGGTGATCTGCCACGGGTCGATCGAGAAGGTGTCCGTGGGGCTCACGACGTGCCTCCCAGCAGCTCGGAGAGGTCGTCGACGACCACGGTGGCGCCGTCGCGGCGCAGTTCGGCGGCCTGTCCGGTGCGGTTGACCCCGACCACCGCGCCGAAGCCGCCGGCCCGGCCGGACGCGACCCCGGCGAGCGCGTCCTCGAAGACGGCGGCGTGCGCGGGCTCGACGCCGAGTGTGCGGGCGGCGTACAGGTAGGTGTCGGGGGCGGGCTTGCCGGGCAGGCCCTCGCTCTTGGCGACGGTGCCGTCCACGATGACGTCGAACAGCTCCTCGATGCCCGCCGCCCGCAGCACGTCACGGCAGTTGGCGCTGGAGGAGACCACCGCGCTGGGCAGGCCGGCCGCGCGCAGCCGGTGCACGTAGTCGACCGAGCCCTGGTACGGCTGGACGCCCTGCTCGCGGATCATCCGCAGCACGGTGTCGTTCTTGGCCCGGCTGATCCCTTGCACGGTGCGGGTGTTGGGCGGGTCCTCGGGAGTGCCCTCGGGCAGGTCGATGCCCCGGCTGTGCAGGAACTCCCGGGTTCCGTCGAGCCGCGGGCGGCCGTCCACGTGGGCGTCGTAGTCGGTGACGGCGTCGAAGGGGACGAACGGGCCGCCGGTGCGGGCGGCTTCGGCGCGCAGGAAGGCGTCGAAGGTCTCCTTCCAGGCCGCGGCGTGCACCTTCGCGGTCTGGGTGAGCACCCCGTCGAGGTCGAAGAGGAATGCGCGGATGTCGTCCGGTAGGCCCAGCATGGGTGCAGTCTTACCCCCGAATCGGGGGAAGCCGACCATTTCCCGGCGGCGCGTCGCGGAAGGGCGGCTTCCGGTTCACCGCTCGGCCGGGGGCGGCCTTCGGGATCCCGGGCGGGTGGGACGGGCCGGGCGCCCTGGCCGGACAGGGCACGGCCCCGGGCGCCCGCGCCCCGGAGGGCGCCGGCCCGGGGCCGTCCCCGACGTCCGCCGGGTGCGCTCAGCCGCCGCTGCCGTACGTCGTGTTGGCGCAGATGTCGTCGTCCGCCGAGCGGGCCTCGTTGGTGACGGTGGTGGGCAGCGGCTGCGGGGGCGTCGGGACTCCCGGCGTGGCGCCGGCCGTCCCGGTGGGCGCGCCGCTGCCGAGGCCGACGGCCGCCGCGAAGTCCTGGCCGACGATCACCGAGATGCCCCGCCCGGCGCCGGGCGAGACGTCGGCGCCCGGGAACAGCGCGGCGACCTTGTCGGCGTTGGCCTTCTGCCCGGTGCCGTACTCGATCGTGGTGGTCTTGTACTTGGTGCTCGCCGCCTGGCCCGCCAGGGTGGCGCTGAACTTGGCGGCCTTCAACTGCTCGGTGCCCTTGCCGGCCAGGCCGTTGGCGGTCGTCCCGTTGTAGACCGACACCTTGATCGCGGCGTTGGAGGCGTCCGCGGGCGGGGCGGCGGGAGTGGTCGGCGCGGGCGGCTGCGGGGCCGCGCTGGTGCCGGGCGCGTCCGGCTGCTGGCCGGTGGCGTTCTGGCCGTCGATGGTCTGGTCGGCCTTGAGGGTCTCCCAGAGCTTGTTGGCGTCCGACTGGATGATGTCGATGTTCGAGTCCTCGGTGCGGAAGCGCCAGGGCACCGTGACGAACTTGAGGTCGTGCATGTCGATGTTCTTCATCGACAGCCCGAAGGAGAGCAGCTTGTCCGCCGAGTCCAGGCCGGGGTCGACGGTCAGCGACTTGGTGGCGGCGTCGGCCAGCGGCAGCAGGTTGGTGGGGCTCAGCCCGTCCTTCTTGATCTTGCTGATGAGGGAGCCCATGAAGGCCTGCTGGCGCTTCATCCGGCCGATGTCGGAGCCGTCGCCGATGCCGTGCCGCAGCCGGACGTAGTCGAGCGCCTTCTGGCCGTCCACGGTCTGCTTGCCCTGCGGGAGGACGAGCGCGCCCTTCTTCTTCAGCTTGGGGTTGATGTCCCCCTCGTAGATCGCCTGCGGGAGGCAGATGTCCACGCCGTTGACGGCCTTGGTCATCGCGGCGAAACCGTTGAAGTCGACCACCATGGTGTGGTCGACCCGGATGCCGGTCATCTTCTCCACGGTGTTCTGGGTGCAGGCCGGGTTGCCGTCGTCGCTGCCGCCGGTCGCGAAGGCGGCGTTGAACAGGTCGGTGTTGCCGCCCTTGGTCCACTTGCCGTTGGGCAGCTTGCAGGCAGGCAGCGGGACCATCGCGTTGCGCGGGATCGAGATGCCCACGGCGTGCTTGTGGTCGGCGTAGACGTGCAGCAGGATCGTGGTGTCGGAGCGGGCGCCGCCGTCCTCCCCGCCGCCGAGGTCGGCGTTGTTCTTGCCGCGGCTGTCCGAGCCGATCAGCAGGACGTTGACCGGCTTGTTGCCGTCCGCGTCGGCCTTCGCCTCGGGCGGGCGGTCGGTGGCTATCGCGTCGGCGTCGAAGGACTTGATGTTGGCGTTCAGCTTGAAGTAGATCGCGCCGCCCGCGCCGGCGATCAGCACCAGCACACCGGCCGCCGACCAGGCGACGATCTTCTTCACGTTCTTCTTCGGCTTGGCGCTCTTGCGCGCCGCCGCCCGGCCGCCGGAGCCGGACTCCGCCCGGCCACCGCCGCCGCCGGCCGCGCCGCCGCCTCGACCGCCCTTGCCCTGCGCAGCACGGCGGGCCTCCGCCCGGCCACCGGAGCGCGGCGGGGGCACGGCGCTGCCGCTCTCCGTGCCCTCGGCCGTGAGCGCGCCGGACGCGTCCTCGTCCCGAGCCGGGCCCTCGCCCCACTGACCTGACATGCGCGTACCTTTCACCGACGGAAGCGACGCCCCGGACGATCTGGCGCACCGCACACAGAGAGACGGCCCGAACCGTTCCCAGGTTGCACATACGACCGTCGGCATCAACCGACGATCGTGGCTTCCGATCATATTTTGGCCCGACACGATCACGGACCCCCGGTGCGTGGGCAACCCGGCCTCCGATCGGGCAACCACCAGGCAGAACACCCGAAACCGTCCGATTCCGACGTGACCCATGCCACTGCGATCCGCTCGCCCGGGCCCGCCGGGCAGCGCCGGGGCGGCTCAGAGCCAGCCGCGGCGGCCGGCGAGGAGACCGGCCTCGAAACGGCTGCGGGCGGCGAGGCGGTCCATGAGGTCGGCCATCATCCGGCGCACCGTGCGCAGGGAGAGGCCGAGGTGCTTGCCGGCCGCCTCGTCGGTGTAGCCCCGGCCGAGGAGGCGCAGGAGTTCCTGCTCCTGGCGGGTCAGGCCCTGCTCGTCGCGTTCGCGCGGGGCGCCGAAGGGGGCCGCGTCGGCCCAGGTCTGCTCGAACAGCGAGAGCAGGGCGGTGATCACGCCGGGCGAGGAGATCTGCACCGCGCCCTTGCGAGTGTTGGCGGGGTCGATCGGGACGAGGGCCACCCGGCGGTCGATGACCATCATGCGCAGCGGGAGCGCGGGCACCGTCCGCACCTCGCAGCCCAGCCCGGTCAGCCACTCGGCGTGCCGGACGGTGGCCCGGTCCTTGCGGACGCTGTCCAGGTAGACCGTCCGCATCGTGACGCCGCGGGCGAGCAGTTCCTCGTTGGCCGGGCGGCTGGCCTGGAGCGAGGCGGCGGACTGCGCTCCGCCGGGGTTGAAGGTGAGCAGTTCGCCGGAGACCGAGCGGACCAGCTCGTCCAACCGGGCCTGCACCGTCGCGAGGCCGATCAGCCGCTCCAGCTGGCTGTCCTCCTGGGCCGACTCGTCCCGGTACTCGGCGAGCAGGCCGGTGATGGCGGCCTGGCGCCGCTCGAACTCCTGCTGGGCGCGCTGCTGGAGGGACTCGTAGTGGCGCAGGAGGGCCGGCAGCCCGACCCTGGGGTCGACCGGCCGCAGACCGCCCGGGAGCTCGCCGGGGAGTTCCTCCGAGGGGCGGAGCAGGCGCAGGTCGGCGAGTTGGCCGAGCGCGGCGCGGACCCGCTTCTCGCTCAGGCCGAGTTCCTCGCCGAGGGCCCTGGCGTCGAGCTGATGGTCGGTCAGCAGTAACCGGTAGACCGCCTGCGCGGCGTCGTCGATCGCGTCCGTCATCGGCGCACCACCCCCGCAGTCCGTCCCACTCGACCGGCGGCTTCCGCCCGCACGAGTCGCCGCCTGATCATGCCAGGGCCGACGGGCCTGGACAACCGTGGAAGCACTCCGTTTCCACCGGCTGATCGGAGCGCGTCAAAAGAGGTCACGGAATGGCAATGGCACCATCGTGCCAGGGCGATCTTCCTGCCGCCCCGAACACCTTCCGGCGCCCCCCGCCGTGCAGCAGACTTTCGGCCGTCGGGGAGCGGCGAGCTCCCCGGCCGGGCCCGCCGACGGGCTGCGGACCGCCCTCACCGGCGGTCGGCCGGCGCCGTCGCGGAATTGCCCGGTTCCCGCTTCCGAAACTGCTCGTCCTGGGGGATTCCATGCTTTCCTGTCGCGCCTTCGCCTGCACCGCCGCCGCCTCGATCGCCCTCGCCTGCGGCGCCCTGGCCGGGACCGCGCAGGCCGCGACCGGCCTTCCGCCGGTCGCCGGGCCGGTCGCCACCGCTTCGGTGCCCGCCGCCCCGGGCACGCTCGCCGGCGACGTCACCGCGCTCCTGCCGACCAAGGTGCCCGCCATCAACACGCCGGGCGACTGGCGCTGGGAGTGATCGGCAACCCCGCCGATCCCGCGCACACCTGACGACTCCTCACCCCGGCCCGGCAGGCGGGCAGCACTGCCGGACGGTGACGGACGACCCTGGGGCGCCCGGCGGAACACCCCGCGGGCCGCTGCGGCGGACGCGCCCGGTCGCCGGACCTGGTGACGGCCCCCGGGCCTCCCGGCGCCCCACCCGGGGCGGCTGCGGCCGCGCGAACTCCGGGCGCCCTCAGAAATTGAATGTGCAACAAACCCGTCAGGAGCGACAGTGCCGGTTATCGAGCCGATTGTGCTGAACTTCTTCGGCATCGAGGTCGGCCTCGTCCGGGCCGACCGCGACGAGATCTCGTTCCATTTCGGCCCGCACCTCACCGCGAATTCGCAGGATCCCGACCAACTGCGGGTGGAATTCTCCGACGCCACCGGAAAGGGCGCCCCGGCCGATTTCCTGGTCCGCCGCAGCGACGGCACGCCCCTGCTGCGCCGCACCTTCCGGGGCTGGGGCAACGTGCCGCCCGCCGTGCCGCCGTTCGCCGCGCTGCAGGACCGGTTCTGCCTGGCCCCGGCCGTCGTCCTGGCGAAGGGGGGCGCCACCGTCGCCCTGATCGGCGGGCCGTACTCGGAACAGGCGAACGTGGGCGCCGCGCTGGCGCAGCGCTCCTGGGAGTTCGTCTCCGGCCGGCTGCTGGTGCTGGACCGGCGCTCCGGCCACGTACTGCCCTACCTCGCCCCGCTGGAGGCGCGCGGACCCGCCGCGGCCTGGCTGCGCGGCGCCGGACTGCCCGAGGGGATGTGGCGCACCGTCGCCTCGCCGGTCGGCGGCGAGGTGCTGCTGGTGCGGCCGGAGTGCCTCGGCCCGGTCGTGCCGGTGCGGGCCCGGCTGGCGCCGCCCGCCCTGGTTCGGCTGTGTCGTGGCGCCGACGAGGAAGTACGGCTGGCACCATGGGAGTTCACGACCCGGACCTGGCCGGCCGGGTCCGCCGGCCGACTCGCCGGCGCACCGACCTACTGCCTCCACCTGCCCGGCGTGGGCGGGGCGGAGGAGGCGGCAGGCCTGATCGACCACGCAATGACCAAGGAGAAGGACGAGTCGTGCCTCGACGTACCCGCTATGCCATCGGTGCACCGTGCTGGGCTGACTGCATCACTCCCGATCTGACCGGCAGCCGCGTCTTCTACTCGGCGCTGTTCGGCTGGGAGTTCGTCACCGAGTCGCCCGACTACCAACTGGCCGTGCTGGGCGGGGACATCGTCGGCGGCTTCGGTGCCGCCCCGGCCGGGATGCCGCCCGGCGCGGTGTGGAACACCTACCTGGCGACCAAGGACGCGGACCACTGCTGCGAGCAGGTCGGGCGGCTCGGCGGCCGGGTGGTGATGCCGCCGGTGCCGGTCGGCGAGAACGGCCGGCTCTTCCTCTCCGTCGACCCCTCGGACGCCACGGTCGGCTTCTGGGAGGGCCGCCGCGCCGAAGGCGTCGTGCTCGCCGACGAGCCCGGTGCGATCAGCGGGCACGAGCTGCGGGTGCCGCTCGCCGCCACCGCCGAGTCCTTCTACGGTGCGCTGTTCGGCTACCGGCTCACCGCCGGCGGGGAGTTCGAGCTCGACGGGGTCGGGCAGGCGCGGGTGGTCGAGAGCGACCAGGGCCGCCCGCAGTGGCTGCCCCACGTCGGCGCCGTCGACCCGGGGGAGACGGTACGCCGGGCGGTGGCGCGGGGGGCCCGGCTGGTCCGGCCCGGCCGCGAGGAGCCGCCGGTGCTGCGGGACCCGTGGGGCGCCGAGTTCGGCGTCGTCGCGGTGCGGGACGCCTGACCGGCTCCGGTCCGGGCCCGGCTCGGGCTCGGGCTCGGGCTCGGGCTCGGACCGGTCAGGGGGGCGGGGGGCGGGGAGGGGCCGGGGGG
>NZ_JOHO01000047.1 GCF_000719705.1 Streptomyces sp. NRRL S-350
ACATCTACTCTCCAGCGAGCGTGGGACTGTGGATGCTGGCCATGCTCGTCGCGCCCATCGTGGTCTGTACCGTCAAATGGCCATGGATCAAGTCGGGCAACAGGTGAGCCCCGACTTGCATACGAGCCCGCGGGCTACCCCGTAGCACCTGGTCATCAATTGCGGGACAACCCTTAGGCGAATTTTTCAGCGAGATCCGGGAACGTGGGCGTCTTCTCCCCGAACGGGGCCAGCCCGATCTTCGTCAGGCGGGCCACAAACGAGGCGACCGTGACCGCCTCTCCAAGAGGACTGTCCTTGGCGACCACGTACACCCACTCAGCCTCTGAGGTCGGCAAGGTCCTCGGCACGGTCACGAGCCCGTGACCTTCAAGCGCCTTGCTGATCTGCTCGCACACCTTGCCCGATCGGGAGCGGCGTACTTCTTGATGAACCGCATCGACAGACGCTTTACGCCAGCATCAACTTCTACCGCGTTGGCGATCACAGTGAAATCCATAGCTCAGCAATCTACTCAGCTAACTACAGAGTTACGCCCTATCTTCGGAAGTGATCGATTGTGCACCGAATCCGAGGCGGTGGAACAATTTTGGCCGGTGTTCTGCCTGGTCCGGGGTCGAGCGTGATCGGGGGGCCGTAAGCTATTGCGACTCAGTCAGGGCTTCTGGGCCTGACCGCAATTTGGCCGAGTGGCCCCCGGTTCTTGCTCGACTCGGGTCCGAGCCTGGGAGGTGGGTAAAACTGTGGACCCGCCCGCCCCCAGCCACGACGGGCTCTAACCTCGGCTACTCTCCCGGCCGCACGCTCGTCGTGCGCGCCCGGTCGCCGCCGAAGCGGAGCGCAAGACAGGAGCGACGGCGAGCGGCAGGGCCGCGCGCTGTGCGCGCCCTTGAACCAGTAGCGAAACTCGTAACAGCCACCTTCCAACCCCACCCCCTCGCCCCAACTCCTCTGATCCTCATCCCTTCCCATACACCGCCCGCCTGAGTTTGCGCGCGCTGGCACCCGCACCCTGGCCCCGTAGCCACTCCCGCTCGCCCGGACCGGGCTTCTGGCCTTTGGCTGAACCGGCTCGGCTGGCCGGCTCTCCGCGTTCCTGCTGATCGGTCCGTGGGCATGCTGACCTTGGTCAGGGAGGCCGTGTCGGAGGGGGACGAATGACGGAACTGGTGGTCAAGCCTTGGCGGGTACCGGGGAAGGAACGGCTCTACGTCAACAAGGCTGGCACCCGCGGGGATTCGGTTGCCTGGCTGGACTGCAAGTCCGGCGTCGTCACGGTTGGCAGCCCGGAGTTCGAGGCTCTCGCACTGGCCAAGGTCGAGGAGTGGTGCAGGTCCTTCGGCGGCCACGTGCCGCCGCGCACCGTCCGGCACCAGGGCAAGGAGCATCCGCGGCCGAAGTCGGCTCCCATACCCGTGCCGCAGCCTCGGGCAGAGGTCCCGTTCCTACCCCCGATGCGAGATGAGGACGACCTGGCACGGAACCTGCCCGGCGCGGGGCTGGAGAGCCTGGTGCGCGAGGGCGAGGAGAGGTACGGGTTGCTCGTCCGGCTCGCTGCCAAGGTCACCCGTCAGCGCCTCGGTGATTCGAGCACGCTTCGCGGCCTGGAGGGCGAGCAGATCGTCGGGGCCCGGCTGGAGCCGCTGAAGGCCGCCGGCTGGAAGGTCCTGCACGGGGTTCCGCTGCCGTCGGGGTCCGACATCGATCACGTGGTGATCGGCCCGCCGGGCGTCTTCACGATCAACTCGAAGCACCATCCGGGCGCCACTGTGTGGGTCGGCGACAAGGTGGTGAAGGTCAACCGAAACGGCTTCCCGTATCTGGAGAACTCGGAGTTCGAGGCGAGCCGTGCCGCCAAGTTGCTCACCGAGTGGTGCGGCTTCGAGGTCCCCGTTCACCCCGTCATCGCCGTCGTCGGCGCCCAGAAGATCACGCTCGGTGCGACACCGGGGGTGACGGTCATCGACGGCGAGCAGATCGCCTCGGTCCTCCCTGCCCGGCCGGAGGTGCTGTCCCCGAACAGGGTGGATCGGGTCTTCACCATCGCCCGCCACCGGCACGTCTGGAGCCAGCTGGGCAAGCGCGGCAGGAAGACCGGCTGACTCAGCTCGCCTGCGGCATGTCGATGAGCGTCCGGCCATCGTGTGTCCGGACGTGCGGGGCCGCGTCGCCCCGGACGGCGTCGAGCAGGCGGACGGCGTAGATCTCACCCATGCGGTCGGCGATCTCTTCCGGGGTGAGCCACTCAACCGCCGTCGACTCGTCCGACAGTTGCTCGCTACCGCCCTCGGGGTGGCACCGGAAGACCAGGGTGACGATGCCACGGTCACGTTCTGGGCGGTCTGTGCGGCGGCCATGGGCAAAAAACCGCCGACGCTTCGCGCTCACGCTCATCGAAGCCGACATCAAGCGCGACCAGTGCACCGACCCGGACGCTGGGAAGGTCAAGGTCGGTGACTTCGCCGACGAGTGACTGGAAGAGCGGAAGTTGGAGGACACCCCACGGAGCTGTACGAGGGCGTCCTTCGGCTGCCAAGCCGACGTTCGGCGGCCGCTTCCTCTCCGACATCACGCTCGTTCGGGTCCGGAGATGGCGAACCCGCCTTCTAGAAGCGGGAGTCGACCGTAGTCGAGGCGTACCAGCCCCTCCGCAGCATCCTGTCCACAGCCGTGGACGATGTGCTGATCAAGCACAATCCGTGCCGGATCAAGGGGGCTGACACATATGACGTCCCGGATCGTCTGGTGTTGAGCCTTCGGGATACCTACGCCGTCGCGGATGCCATCCAGCCCCAGTGGCGGGCGCTCGTGCTGCTGACCACTTCGCTGCGCTCCGGCTCGACGCTCCGGTCCGCCGCCGGCGTGGCACCCCGGGACCTGATGGCGATCCTCGGCCACAGACAGATCGCCGTCACGATGGAGGTCTACACGCACGTGGTGCAGGAGAAGCAGCGGGAGGCGTGCGGCACATGGACCGGCTGCTGAAGCGCCGCCGCAGGACCGACTGATGCCATCCGGAGATGTCAGAACGCCCCGAGCCGATCACGGCCCGGGGCGTTCTGTGTTCTCCGGCCCTCTGACCTGGGCCGGAAGCTGAGCCCCCTGTCGGGTTCGAACCGACGACCCCCGCTTTACAAGAGCGGTGCTCTGGCCAGCTGAGCTAAGGAGGCACGGTGGCCGTCCGCGACGGATCACGGCGGCACCGGGGGCAGTCTACCGGGCGCGGGTGGCGGGGTGGTGGGATATCCGGGGGTTGGCGGGGTGGGGCGGGCGTGATGGAACCGATGCCGAATTCGGGGCGGTGGGGGCTGACAAGCGGCGGAAGCGCAGGTAGCGTCGCCGGGAGCCGGATCGTGCAGTGGTTCAGACCACTGGCGGGCCGGCGGAGTACAACTGACCCCCTTTACTCGGATCGTCCGGCACGTTCCTGCCGGTGAAGGAGAGCACAATCATGGCTTCTGTCACGTACGACAAGGCGACGCGCGTCTACCCCGGGGCGGACAAGCCCTCGGTGGATGCCCTTGAGCTGGAGATCGCGGACGGCGAGTTCCTCGTGCTGGTCGGCCCCTCGGGCTGCGGCAAGTCGACGAGCCTGCGCATGCTGGCCGGTCTGGAGGACGTCAACAGCGGCGCGATCCGGATCGGCGACCGGGACGTCACGCACCTGCCGCCGAAGGACCGGGACATCGCGATGGTGTTCCAGAACTACGCGCTCTACCCGCACATGACGGTCGCCGAGAACATGGGCTTCGCGCTCAAGATCGCCGGCGTGAACAAGGCCGAGATCCGCACCAAGGTCGAGGAGGCCGCGAAGATCCTCGACCTCACCGAGCTGCTGGACCGCAAGCCGAAGGCGCTCTCCGGCGGTCAGCGCCAGCGCGTCGCGATGGGTCGTGCGATCGTCCGCCAGCCGCAGGTCTTCCTGATGGACGAGCCGCTGTCGAACCTGGACGCCAAGCTCCGCGTCTCGACCCGTACGCAGATCGCCGGCCTGCAGCGCCGGCTGGGCATCACCACCGTGTACGTCACCCACGACCAGACCGAGGCGCTCACCATGGGCGACCGCGTGGCGGTGCTCAAGGACGGTCTGCTGCAGCAGGTCGACACTCCGCGCAACATGTACGACCGGCCTGCCAACCTGTTCGTGGCGGGCTTCATCGGCTCGCCGGCCATGAACCTGGTCGAGGTGCCGCTGGTCGACGGCGGCGTGAAGTTCGGCGGCTCGGTCGTCAACATCTCGCGCGAGGACCTGGCCGGCGCCGGCACGGACAAGACGGTGACCGTCGGCGTCCGCCCCGAGCACTTCGAGATCGTCTCCTCCGGGGGCATCGAGGGCGTCGCGGTGACCGTGAACGTGGTCGAGGAGCTGGGCTCGGACGGCTTCGTCTACGGCACCACCCAGCTGAGCGGCAAGGACCAGGACCTGGTCGTGCGCGTGCCCGGGCGCCAGATCCCGGCCCGTGGCGAGACGATCCACGTCGTGCCGATCGCCAACGAGACCCACGTCTTCTCCAGCAGCACCGGTCTGCGCCTGAGCAGCTGACGCCACGGCGGACGAGCGGCCGGCGGGACGAACGCCCCGGCAGCCGCACGCCACGACGGAGCCCGTCGGACCCTTCCCGGTCCGGCGGGCTCCGCCCGTACACCGCCGCGTCAACACGGCGCAGGGACGAACCCGGACACCTGTCACTCGATGGTGTAACGGAGGGCGATCCGGCCCGCACCCACCGCTACTCTCCTGAGGGTGAAGCAGCTTGTGCGCCGTATCGGCCAGACCGTCGCCCTGACCCTGCCGGTCGTCCTGGTGACCACCGGCACCCTCGCCGTGACCCGGGTCCCGTGGGCCCCGCCGACCGGTCTCGACCAGCAGGTCGTGGCGGCCTCCAGCGGTGACGGGGCCGGGATCGGGCGTTCCACCACCGCGACCAAGGCCCCGGACGGCCTCGCACCGCAGGAGTCGCTGCGGGTGGCCCTGTTGGACGAGTTGCGCGCGAAGAACCCGTCCGCCGCGCTGGACCTGCTGGAGCGCTCGATGCGCGAGCAGCCCTCCCTGACGCCGTACTGCACCTCGCTGGCCACCGAGTTGGGCAAGGCGGCGGTGCGCAAGTACCAGGGTGACGTCCAGCGGGCCCGTTCCTTCGCCCGCCCGGTCTGCGACGGGTCGTTCGCGTCGGGTGTGGTGGGCTGACGGTCGGGCGGGCCGGGGCCGGGAAGTCCGTCCGGGGAAAGCTCCGGACGGCGTCGACGACGCGTCCTATTGTTCAGGCATGACCGCTGACTCAGGCCACGCCGCCGACCTCACGTCCTCGCAGTCTCCGCAGCCCTCGCCGTCTCCGCAGTCCTCACAGCCTCCTCAGTCCACGCAGCCGCTGAACTCCCCACAGCCTCCTCCCCCACCGCGGCCGACCTCGACGCCCGTCACCCAGGCCGTCATCCTGGCCGGCGGCCAGGGCTCCCGACTTCGCCCCTACACGGACGACCGCCCGAAGCCGCTGGTCGAGATCCCGGGGACGGGCATGCCGATCCTCGGCCACCAACTGGCCTGGCTCGCCGCCGAGGGCGTCACCGACGTGGTGGTCTCCTGCGGGCACCTCGCCGACGTGCTGGAGGAGTGGCTCGACAAGGCGGACCTGCCGCTGCGGGTGCGCACGGTGGTCGAGGCGGAGCCGCTCGGGCGCGGCGGCGGCCTCAAGTACGCGGCCAAGGCGCTGCCCCGCCCGGACGAGCCCTGGTACGCCACCAACGGCGACATCTGGACCCGCTTCAGCCTGCGCGACATGGCCGCCTTCCACCACGAGCGGGACGCCGTGGCGACGCTCGCGCTGGCCCGGCCCCGGATCCCGTGGGGCGCCGTGGAGACCGACCAGTTCGGGAACGTGCTGGACTTCATCGAGGCGCCGCCGTCGCCCTTCCTGATCAACGCCGGCCTGTACGTGTTCAGCCCGGAGTTCGCCGAGCTGCTGCCGGACGTGGGCGACCACGAGCGCACCACCTTCCCCCAACTCGCGCGCGGGAAGCGGCTGGCGGGCTACCAGCTGCCGCAAGGCGTGTACTGGCGCGCGATCGACACCGCCAAGGACCTCACCGAGGCCGCCAAGGAACTCGCGGCCGGCGCCGGCCGCGCCCCGCGGTAGCAGTCCTACCGTCCGCGGTAGCAGTCCTACCGTCCGCGGTAGCAGTCCTGCCGTCCGCGGTGGCGGCCCTACCGTCCGCGGTGGCGCGCCGGACGTCCGCAGTAGCGCCGTGGAGCCCCGTGCTCCTCGGTAGCGGCCCGGACGTCCGCGGTAGCGCCTCCCAGGCACCCTGCGGGACCCGCAGCGACGGCCGAGGGCCCGGACACCGGACACCGATCGGCCGGGTGCTCCCCCACGGAGCACCCGGCCGATCGGTGCGTACCGCCACCTCCCGGGCCTCGGACCCGGGGCTCTGGACCCCGAGGCACGGGCCCTGAACCCCGGGACCTCAGGCCCGGGTCCCGGGACGTCAGGTCGCGGTCGGCGCCTCCGGACGGGAGGCCCGGCCGCTGCCGGACAGGTCGGCCAGCGGCGCGCTGCCCAGCACCCCGCCGAGCAGCCCGGCGCCGGAGCTCGGGCTGGACTTGGGCGCCGGGCCCGAGCTGCCCGGGCCCGGTGTGCTGCGCGGCGCGGGGGCGGAGCCGCCCGACCCGGCGGTCGGGGCGGCCGGGGCCGGGGAGGAGCCCGCCCCGGTCTCGGGCTTGCCGCTGTGTCCCTTGCCGCTGGGGGTCGGGGTGGCCGGCTTGGAGGCAGGAGCGGTCGGTGTGGCGGCGCTCGGCGTCGGGGTGGCCGGGCGCGGGGCGGCGGGTGAGGGCGACGTGGACGGGCCCTTGCCCGCCGGGGCGCCGGACGGGCCGTCGGAGGGCCAGACCGGGGTGCCGTAGTCGGTGGCCGGGCGGTTCGGCGCCTGGTGTGCCCGGGCGCCGGTGCGGACGGCGGCGCCGAGCATCGAGCCGAGCAGCAGGGTCAGGCCGACGACGACCGTGGTGACGACGGTGCCCCGGCGCAGCACCCGGCGGCGCAGCGCCCGGGGCGCGTCGGCGCCGAACCGCCGCCAGGCTTCCAGGTTGAGCCGGCCGTCCAGCGAGGCGAACGGTGCCCCGGCGATCAGGAGCGGGCTCCAGGCCGCGAGGAAGATCAGGTCGGGCGTGTCGTAGACGGGGACGGCCCGCCAGCTGACGGTGAACAGCAGCGTGGCGGAGAGTGCCATCGCCGCGCCGGCCGCGAGCCGCTGCCAGAGGCCGAGGACCGTCAGCACGCCGACCACGATCTCGGTGAACGACACCGCCAGGCCGGCGCCCACCGGGTGCGCCATGGCGAAGGACAGCAGCGGTTCGGCGACCTTCCACGGGTGCAGCGAGGAGAGCCAGCGCATCATGGAGCCGCGTTCGCCGCCGTCGAAGTACACCGGGTCGCAGAGCTTGCTGAACCCGGCGTAGACCGAGAGCGAGCCCAGGACGGCGCGCAGCGGCAGCAGCACCAGGCCGAGGTCGACCCGGCGGCCGGGGTACCAGGGCTGCTTTCCGGCGGCGTCGGCGGCGGAGACCTCGGGCAGTTCGCCGCTGGGGGTCCAGCCGTGCGGCTCGCCGACCGGGCCGACGCCCGCGTCGGTGGCGGTGCCGGTGCCGTCGCGGAGCTGGCGCGGGACGGTCCGGGCGCCTGCGAGGGACGGGATCACCTGGGTGTCCGCTTCGGCCAGGCCGACGCCGCCCGCGGGGGTGCCGCCGCGCTGGACCGCTTCCAGCAGTCGGGTGGCCGCGAGGTCGCCGGGGGGTGCCTGCCCGGTCCAGGTGACGGCGGTGACCCGGCCCTTGCGGCGCGGCCCGCCACCGGCCCCGGCGCCGGCCAGTACGGGGACGGCGGAGGCAGGCACGACGACCTGCGGGGTGACCAGCGGACGGCGGATCAGGCCCTGGTTGGCGTACGGGTCGCCGAACGCGGCGCCGGTGGACAGCAGTCCGGCCGGAGCCTCGATCAGCGGCGCCACCGGGGAGCCGAGCCGGAGCCGGAAACTCGCCTGGGTGCTGCTGAGCCGCGCGGGGTCCGACTCCACCTTGACGGTGTTGAGGGCCGGGTCCGCGTCTATCCCGGTACTGCTGCCGCCGAACAGGGGGCGCCGAGGTGTTCTGGTGTCCACGCCCGTCTAACCGGGTGACGGCCGCTTAGGACACTCTCCCGAGTGGATGTCCGGCGCACACTTGAAGTGATCATGAAAAAAGCGATCGAGCCCAGTCGGGCCCGATCGCTTTTCACCCGGATTACGGAGAATTCGGAAGAACGCCTGCGCTCCGCATCCCCGATGTGCTCAGCAAATCACTGCCCAGCACCCGGCACCCGGCACCCCGCACTCAGCGCTTGGCGCGCAGTCGAGCGGCCTCGTACAGCACGATGCCCGCCGCGACGCCCGCGTTCAGCGACTCGGTGAGGCCGGACATCGGGATCCGCACCCGCATGTCGCAGGTCTCCGAGACCAGTCGGGACAGGCCCTTGCCCTCGCTGCCCGCGACGATCACGACCGGCCCGGTCAGCAGCTCCAGGTCGCCGAGCTCGCCCTCACCGTCGGCGGCCAGGCCGACCACCATCAGGCCGGCCTTCTGGTAGGCCTCCAGGGTGCGGGTGAGGTTGGTGGCCCGGGCGACGGGCAGCCGGGCGGCAGCGCCCGAGGACGTCTTCCAGGCACCGGCGGTCATGCCGGCCGCGCGGCGCTCGGGGATGACCACGCCGTGCGCGCCGAAGGCGGCGGCGGAGCGGACGACCGCGCCGAGGTTGCGCGAGTCGGTGACGCCGTCCAGCGCGATGATCAGCGCCTGCTGACCGGCGTCGGCGGCCTCGACCAGCAGGTCCTCGGGGTGCGCGTACTCGTACGGCGGCACCTGGAGCACCAGGCCCTGGTGGTTGAGCCCGCCGGTCATCTGGTCCAGCTGCGGGCGCGGGGCCTCCATCAGCGGGATGCCGCGGTCGTTGGCGGCCTGGAAGGCCTCGCGGACGCGGTCGTCGGTGTCGATGAACTGCTGGACGTACAGCGCGTTGGCCGGCACGCCGCCCTGCAGTGCCTCGACCACCGAGTTGCGGCCGAAGACCAGCTCGGCGCTGCCCGCGCCGCCGCGGCCGCCGCGACCGCCGGCACCGGCCCGGCGCATGCCGGCGCGGGCCTTGGCGTCCCGCTCGCGCTTGAGCGCGGCGTTGGCCGCGCGCTGCTTGGGGTGGCCCTTGCGTTCCGCGCCGGGCGGGGTCGGGCCCTTGCCCTGGAGCGCCTTCCGGCTGTGGCCGCCGGTACCGACAGACGCGCCCTTCTTCGATCCGGGGTTGCGGCGGTTCCTGCGTGCACTGTTGCCGGCCATGGCTTACTTCCTGTCTGTCCGGCATGCCCGGCCGCCCCGTTTCTGTCCGGCGGCGGCCGTCGGCATGCGCTACGTCATGCGGGAGGGCCGCACCGGTCCGGTACGGCCCACCCTCACCCCGATCGTGAGACGGGGTTACTGGCTGTTGATCGTCCAGCGCGGGCCGGACGGGGTGTCCTCGATCGCCAGCCCGGCGAGGCCGAGCTGGTCGCGGATGGCATCCGCGGTGGCGAAGTCCTTGCGCTCGCGCGCCGCCTGCCGCTGGTCCAGGACCAGGCGGACCAGCGAGTCGACCACGCCGTGGAGGTCTTCGCCGCGCTCCGTCCCGGCCCAGTGCGGGTCGAGCGGGTCGAGGCCCAGTACTCCGAGCATCGCACGGACCTCGGCGAGTCGCGCCACCACGCTCTCCTTGTCGTCCGCGTTCAGGGCGCTGTTGCCCTGGCGGACGGCGGTGTGCACGACGGCCAGCGCCTGCGGAACGCCGAAGTCGTCGTCCATCGCCTCGGCGAAGGCCGGCGGCACCTCGGGCGCCGCGTCGACCGCTCCGCAGCGTTCGACGGCGCGCTGGATGAAGCCCTCGATCCGGCCGAAGCCGGCCTCGGCCTCGCGCAGCGACTCCTCGCTGTACTCGATCATCGAGCGGTAGTGCGGGGCCGCCAGGTAGTAGCGGAGCACGATCGGCCGCCACGTCCGGACCATCTCGGCGACGAGCACCGAGTTGCCCAGCGACTTGCTCATCTTCTCACCGGCCAGGGTGACCCAGGCGTTGTGCACCCAGAAGTTCGCGAAGTCGTCGCCGAAGGCCTTGGACTGGGCGATCTCGTTCTCGTGGTGCGGGAAGACCAGGTCGAGTCCGCCGCCGTGGATGTCGAAGGCCTCGCCCAGGTACTTGTGGGCCATCGCCGAGCACTCCAGGTGCCAGCCCGGGCGGCCGCGGCCCCACGGGGTGTCCCAGCTCGGCTCGCCCGGCTTGACGGCCTTCCACATCGCGAAGTCGCGCTGGTCCCGCTTGCCGGTCTCGCCGTCCCCCTCGGGCTGGCGCAGGTCGGCCAGCTTCTGGTTGGAGAGCGCGAGGTACTCGGGGTACGACTTCACGTCGAAGTAGACGTTGCCGTCGGCCGCGTAGGCGTGGCCCCGCTCGATGAGCCCCTGCATCATCTCGACCATCTCGGGGACGTGCCCGGTGGCCCGCGGTTCGACGGTCGGCGGCAGGCACCCGAGGGCGCTGTAGCCGTCGTTGAAGGCGCGCTCATTCTCGTAGGCGATCTGCCACCACGGCGTGCCGAGCTCGCGCTCCTTGGCGATGATCTTGTCGTCGATGTCGGTGACGTTCCGGACGAACGTCACCTGGTAGCCGCGGTAGGCGAACCACCGCTGCATGATGTCGAAGTCGAGGTAGGACCGGATGTGTCCGATGTGAGGCGCCGACTGGACGGTAGCGCCGCACAGGTAGATCGAGACACAACCCGGTACAAGCGGGACGAAGTCGCGTACCTGTCGGGTGCTGGTGTCGTACAGACGAATGCTCACAGCGTCAAGCGTAGTGGGCGGCGGGGGGTGCCCCGCCACATTCCCCGGGACAACGGTGGTGTGATCCCGGGGAACGGCAGGTCGCGGGCCGGAACCTCAGAGGCTGCCGACCACCTTGCGCGGGGTGAGCCGCACCACCACCCGGACGTCGTCCGGGCCGTCCCAGGTGTACTTGTCCACCCCCCGGTACTTGGCGGCCAGCTCGTCGATCAGCTCCCGGCCGCCCTCGGTGGTCAGGGTGACCTCCCCGCGCGCCTCCAGGTACTCGTACGGGCTGTCCGCCGGGTTGACCAGGATCGAGACGCGGGGGTCGCGCACCAGGTTGAGGTGCTTGCGGCGGCCCTCGACGGTGGAGAACAGGATGTCTTCGCCGTCCCGCTTGACCCAGACCACCGAGGACTGGGGGCTGCCGTCGGGCTGGATCGTGGAGACCACGGCGAAGCTCTTGCCGTCGATCAACGCCTTGGCACGGTCGGAGAGTTGGGTGCTCATACTGGAATCCTCATCTCGTCGGCGGCGGTACGGCCCGAGGGGAAGCCCCGCACGGGCCCGAAACCGCACAGTATCGACTCAGGCCCCCGTCAAGCCGGGTGAACACCCGTCAGCCACCGGTTCTTCCCGGCCCGCTCACCTCACCGGCTCACCGGCTCACCGGCACACCGGCACACCGGCCCACCGGTCGGAGCCCGCCCGACCCGCCAACGGCCTGCCGCACCGGCCGGGCCTGCCGCCGAGCACCCCGAGTGCACCGAGCCCGCCGAGCGCAGCGGGCTCAACGCCGCTCGTACACCAGGGCGGTGGCGATCGCCGCCAGCCCCTCGGCCCGGCCGGTGAGGCCCAGCCCGTCCGTGGTGGTGCCGGAGACGGACACCGGGGCGCCGGCCGCCTCCGAGAGCACGGCCTGCGCCTCGGCCCGCCGTTTGCCGATCTTCGGCCGGACGCCGATCACCTGGACCGCGATGTTGCCGATCTCGAAGCCGGCCTCGCGGACCAGCCGGGCCGCCTCGCCGAGCAGCTTCACCCCGGAGGCGCCGGCCCACTCCGGGCGGTCGGTGCCGAAGTGGGCGCCCAGGTCGCCGATCCCGGCGGCCGAGAACAGCGCGTCACAGGAGGCGTGCGCGGCCACGTCGGCGTCCGAGTGCCCGGAGAGCCCGACCCCGGCGTCCGGCCACTCCAGCCCGGCCACCCAGAGCAGGCGGCCGGCCTCGAAGGCGTGCACGTCGGTGCCGATCCCGATGCGGGGGATCAACGGGTCAGTAGGCATCGGCGGCCCTCCGGCGGGCGAGTACGGCCTCGGCGAGCACGAGGTCCAGCGGGCGGGTGACCTTGAACGCCTCCTCGTGGCCGGGCACCACGACGACCCGGCCGCCGTAGCGCTCGACCAGGCCGGCGTCGTCGGTGACCGGCGGCGCGTCGGCGGTGCCGGCGCTCTCCTCGGCCAGCGCCTTGGCGTGCACCTCGGCCAGGGTGGCGCGGTCGAAGCCCTGCGGGGTCTGCACCGCGCGCAGGGTGGACCGCTCGGGCGTGTCGAGCACCGGCTCGGGGTGGCCCGGGTTCGGCTCGACCCGTTTCACGGTGTCGGCCAGGGGCACCGCGGGCACCACTGCCCGTGCCCCGGCCCGGACGGCGGCGGCGACGGCGTCCACCACCTCGACCGGGACCAGCGGGCGGGCCGCGTCGTGCACCAGGACGATCTCCACGTCCTCGGGGATCGCGGCCAGGCCCAGCCGGACCGACTCCTGGCGGGTCGCGCCGCCGGCCACCACCCGGATGTCCTTGCCGTCCAGCCCGTGGCTGTCCAGCAGGGCGACCACTCCGGCCACCCCGTCCGCGGGTGCGGCGACGACGACCAGGCCGACGGCCCGGCTGCGGGCCAGCGCCCGGACGGCGTGCACCAGGAGCGGCACACCGCCCAGTTCCCGCAGGGCCTTCGGGGCCCCCGGCCCCAGCCGTTCGCCGCGTCCGGCGGCGGGCACCACTGCTGCTGCGACTGCTGCTGACGCGTTCAGGTTTCACTCCTTCGGCGAAGTGGGTATGGCCTTGGCGTGCCCGGCGGGCGCACCGGGCCCCTTCCGAAGAACCACGGTCCGCTGCCCGCCGCACAGCTCCGCAAAAACGGTCTTGCAGGCCTGGGACCGGCTCGGCCGGGAGGCGTCGTCCGGACACGCCTCAGCGCCCGAAGTGCCACTGCACCACTCCCGGACGGTTCATCCGGGGAGTGGCGCGCCGACACCGGGCGCTGTGAGCGTTGGGCGGGCAGCCCGACTGCACTGCGTGGACGCGTGCGCTACGAGGCGAGGACCTCGTCGAGCAGCGTTTCCGCCTTGTCCTCGTTGGTGTTCTCCGCCAGCGCGAGTTCGCTGACGAGGATCTGGCGTGCCTTCGCGAGCATCCGCTTCTCGCCGGCCGAGAGGCCGCGCTCGCGCTCGCGACGCCAGAGGTCGCGCACAACCTCGGCGACCTTGATAACGTCGCCCGAGGCGAGCTTCTCCAGGTTCGCCTTGTAGCGACGGGACCAGTTGGTCGGCTCTTCCGTGTACGGTGCGCGCAGCACCTCGAAGACCCGGTCCAGACCCTCCTGGCCGACTACATCGCGCACGCCGACGAACTCCGCGTTCTCGGCGGGCACGCGGAGCGTCAGGTCTCCCTGCTGCACCTTGAGCACCAGGTAGGTCTTGTCCACACCTTTGATCTGGCGAATCTCGATGGCCTCGATCAGCGCGGCCCCGTGATGGGGGTAGACCACCGTGTCGCCAACCTTGAACGTCATGTGACAGGACCCCTTCCGTGGCTTTCCAGAATAACACGCTTCTCGGCGCACCCGAAGGGCGTTTTCGCAGGTCAGGGCGGGTCTCGGGGCTTGACAAGGGCCCCCATGACGTGCTGCGGCCGCCGTTCGGGGGAGGCTTCCCGCAGGTCGGAGGCGGTTCCGGGGTTCGGAGAAACCCTTGCGCAACACCCCTGCAACCGTGATTGGATCTTGAGCTTTCACCCTTTTTCGGGTCGCGTCCGAATCGTTATTCGATCTTGGTCGAAGCTTGTCCCCGGCGTGACCGTGACATGCCGGAGTCCGCGGACGTAGGCCCGGCCGTACGCCCGGACGTACGCCCGGACGTACGCCCGGACGGCCTCCGGCGGCCCTCGGGAGTGCGACACGGGGGACCACCCCGTGAGGAGCGCATAAGTGAGGTCGATAATCTGAGACCTGACCTACCGACACGTGACCTGAGGAGAAGCCGCCGCCGTGAGCCGGAGCCTTCGACGCGGCAGCATCGCCGCCATCGCCGCCATCGCCATCGCCTCGCTGTCCTCCTGCGCGGCCGGCAACGCGCCGGACACCCTGCAGATCAAGCCCGACAACGCGGCAGCGACGCTCGGAGCGAACCTCCGGCTGAACAACATCGTGGTCGTCACCGGGGAGGGCACCGCAGGCGACTACACCGGCCCCGCCAACGTGGTCGTCAACGTCGCGAACACCGCGACCATCCCGGCCGAGCTGCAGTCCATCACCGTCGGCAACGGCGCCACCGCCACCTTCACCGACGCCGCGGGCGCCCCGCTGTCGAGCATCGTCATCCCGGCCGGCGGCGCGGTGGCGATCGGTGGCCAGGGCAACCCGTCCGCCTCCGTCTCCTCGGCCTCCGTCTTCGTCGGCGGCTTCGTCACCACGACGTTCACCTTCAAGGACGGCCGGAAGGTCGACGCCCAGGCCGGCGTGAACCCGGACGCGGGCGAGAACGGCCGCGGCCTGTACAAGGGCTTCGGACCCACCCCCGCGGCGAGCTCCACGCCGTCGAAGAGCGCCTCCCCCAGCCCGGCCGCCCCGAGCACCGGTGCCGGCACTCCGACCGCCGGTGCCACCACCCCGGGCGCCTCGCCCACCGGCGCAGCCGTCCCGGCCGGCGCCACCACCCCCGCCGTCCCGGCCGCCCACTGATCGACGGCATCCGCTCCCGGCGAGCCCGCACGGGCCGCCGGGAGCAATGCGACGGCCCCCGCCGAATGCCGGCGGGGGCCGTCCGCATGGGCGGGTTGCCCGCGGTCTACGGCTCGAACTTGTAGCCCAGGCCGCGGACGGTGACCAGGTAGCGCGGCGCGCCCGGGTCCGGCTCGATCTTGGCCCGGAGGCGCTTCACGTGGACGTCCAGGGTCTTGGTGTCGCCGACGTAGTCCGCGCCCCAGACCCGGTCGATCAGCTGCATGCGGGTGAGCACCCGGCCCGCGTTGCGCAGCAGCATCTCCAACAGGTCGAACTCCTTGAGCGGCAGGTCGACCTTGGCGCCGTCCACGGTCACCACGTGCCGGTCCACGTCCATCCGGACCGGGCCCGCCTCCAGGGCGCCCGGGCCGCCGCCGTTCTCGCCCGCGCCGCCGTCCTCGCCGCGGCGGCGCAGCACCGCGCGGATCCGGGCGACCAGCTCGCGGGTGGAGTACGGCTTGGTGACGTAGTCGTCCGCGCCTATCTCCAGGCCGACCACCTTGTCGATCTCGCTGTCCTTGGCGGTCACCATGATCACCGGGACGTTGGAGCGCACCCGGAGCTGGCGGCAGACCTCGGTGCCGGGCAGGCCCGGCAGCATCAGGTCGAGCAGGACGAGGTCGGCGCCGTTGCGTTCGAACTGCTCCAGCGCGTCGGGGCCGGTGGCGGCCACGGCCACCTCGAAGCCCTCCTTGCGGAGCATGTACGAGAGGGCGTCGCTGAACGACTCCTCGTCCTCGACCACCAGTACTCGGGTCACGATCAGGCCTCCGGGGCAAGCTGGGGGGTTGTGTCTGACAGGTGTGGTTCCCGCTCCCCGGCGGGGAGCGAACGGTCCGTGCGGGCCCTGCGGTCCGTACGGTCCGTGGCGGGGGCTCGGGGTGGCACGGCGGGCCCTCCGGCGTCCGGTTCGTGGCCCGGCGCATCGGCACCGGCCGGCCCGTGGCCCGGCTCCTGGCCCGGCGCGTGGTCCGGCTCGTGGCCCGGCTCGCCGGTGCCGTCCGACCCGTGGTCCGGCCCGATGCTCCGACCGGGCTCGTCGGCGGCGGGGACCTGGCCGGCGGGCAGGCGGACCGTGAAGGTCGAGCCCTGCCCCTCGACGCTCCACACCGAGACGGTGCCGCCGTGCGAGGCGGCCACGTGCTTGACGATGGAGAGGCCGAGGCCGGTGCCGCCGGTGGCCCGGGAGCGGGCCGGGTCGACGCGGTAGAAGCGCTCGAAGACCCGCTCGCGGTCCTTCTCGGAGATGCCGATGCCCTGGTCGGTGACCGAGATCTCGATGAGCTCGCCGTCCGCCTCGCCGAGCGCCGCGGCGCTGGAGATCCGTCGGGTGGCGATCGCCACCCGGGTGCGCGGGGGGCTGTAGTTGACGGCGTTCTCGACCAGGTTGCCGAGCGCGGCGGCGAGCTGGCCGCGGTTGCCGTGCAGGTAGAGGCCGGCGATGCCGCCCGCCGCGATCAGGATCTGCTTGGCCGCGGCCTGCTGGCGGCAGCGGTCGATCGCCTCGGCGATCAGCTCGTCCACCGCGACCGGCTCCGGGTCCACCATCAGGCGGTCGTCCTGGACCCGCGAGAGGTCGATGATCTCCTGGACGAGGCTGGCCAGCCTGGTCGCCTCGACCTGCATCCGGCCGGCGAAGCGCTGCACCGCCTCCGGGTCGTCGGACGCGTCGGCGACCGCCTCGGAGAGCAGCGACAGGGCGCCGACCGGGGTCTTGAGCTCGTGGCTGACGTTGGCCACGAAGTCCCGGCGGACGGCCTCCACCCGGCGCCGCTCGGTCTGGTCCTCGACCAGCACCAGCACCAGCCGGGAGCCGAGCGGGGCGACCCGGACGGAGACCGCGAGCGGCTCGACCGCGCGGGCGGTGCCCGGCCGGGGCACCTCCAGCTCGACCTGGCGGATCTCGCCGTCCCGGCGCGTGGCGCGGGCCAGCGCGAGCATCTGGTCCACGGCGACGGCGCCGCCCCGCACCAGGCCCATCGCGTACGCCGCCGAGCTGGCCTTGACCACCTCGTCGCCCTCTCCCAGCACGATCGCGCAGGAGCGGAGTACGGAGAGCACCGTGTCGACCCCCGGCGGCAGTGGGGGCTCGGGGTTGCCGGTGCCCAGTCCCTGGTACCGGCCGTGGTTCTTGCCGCCTGTTCCGCCGTGTCTGCCCCTGGCCTGCTCGCGCTCGCTCCAACGGAAGGCGATGGAGGCGGTGAGGCCGACGCCGAGCCCGGCTATGGCGCAGGCAGCGGCGGCGGCCACGTTCACGTCCATGTGGCCAGCGTAAGCGCACGGCCAGGCCACTCCCCAAGGGGTGGATCAAGGCATCGACCGCACGTTGCCGAGAATTCACCTCCACGTAGCTGCCGATTCACCGCACTGGCCGTGCGGCGTCGCCCGGGCGGCGGAAAGTTGGCCGGGCAGCCCGTGTGGGAGAGATCGGTGGGTGGGAACAGCGGCCACCGGCTCGGGTGTGCGCGTACGATGCGCGCCACCAGCAGCGGCCACCCGGACGCCGGAACGACAGTCGGACGGGATGACCGGTCGGCACCGCCACCGACACAGCTACTGAGGAGAGAACATGCGCGACGCGTACCACGAGGAACTCGATGCGATCGGCGACAGCCTGGTCGAGATGGCCCGGCTGGTCGGCTCTGCCCTCGGCCGCGCCACCACCGCCCTCCTCGACGCGGACCTGGCGCTGGCGGAGAGCGTGATCTCCGCCGACGAGAAGGTCAACGAGCTGCACCACGAGCTGGAGAACCGGGCCATCGACCTGCTGGCCCGCCAGCAGCCCGTCGCCACCGACCTGCGCATCGTCGTCACCTCGCTGCGGATGAGCGCCGACCTGGAGCGCTGCGGCGATCTCGCCCGGCACGTCGCCAAGGTCGCGCGGATGCGCTACCCGGACACGGCGGTCCCCCGCGACCTGCACTCCACCGTCCTGGAGATGGGCCAGCTCGCCCAGCGCCTGGTGGCCAAGGCCGGACTGGTGATCGCCACCAAGGA
The DNA here is from genome assembly GCF_000719705.1 of Streptomyces sp. NRRL S-350. Classification (GTDB taxonomy): domain Bacteria; phylum Actinomycetota; class Actinomycetes; order Streptomycetales; family Streptomycetaceae; genus Kitasatospora. The sequence goes on from NZ_JOHO01000047.1 coordinate 17,862, forward strand.
CGTCGACAAGGCCCTGGAGATGGAGCAGGACGACGATGCCATCGACACCCTGCACCGCGAGCTGCTGTCGCACCTGATCGACGAACGCTGGCACCACGGCATCGAGACGGCCGTCGACCTCACCCTGGTCGGCCGCTACTACGAGCGCTTCGCGGACCACGCGGTGTCGGTCGCCAAGCGCGTGGTGTACCTGGTGACCGGCGAGCACGTGGCCGAGTTCGTGGCCGCCACCGGGGCCGCCGCGGCCGTGGAGGTCGGCGCTGCGGAGTGAGCTCCGCTGCGACGGCCGCTCGTCCCGAGGGGTGAGTAAACCTGTGGCGAGGGTGGTGCGGGCGCACGGATCCCCGTACGCCCCACCACTGCGCGCCCGTTGACGCTCCGTCCGTCCGGCGGTTTCACTCGGAGTATCGGGCGCCGGAGTGTGCCCGCTTCACGGAGGGAACAGCTCGATGAAGGCCAACCCGACCCGCCCGGCATCGGCCCGCGACACCGTCGAGCCGCCCACCCCGAAGCTGTTGCCCGTCCTCGCGGCCGGCTGCGGCTGCGGCCCGGGCTGCGGCTGCGGCTGCCAGTCCGGCGCGCCCTGCCAGTGCGGCGGCGCGGACGGCGGCTGCTGCGGCGGCCACTGAGGCCTCCCGGCCCCGGGGGCCCGGCCGCGGCGCACGACCACAGGACCCACGACCGGGTGCACGACCGTCGAGACGGACGGCCGTGCGCCCCGTCGTGCGTGCCGGACATCCGATGACCGGCGCGCCCGACCCGCCCGACCCGCCCGACGTGCCTGGCAGGCCTGCCCGCGACGGCGGTCGAACGAGGAAGGCCCCGCTCCCGGCGAACCGGAAGCGGGGCCCACGGGCCTTCGGGCTTACTTCTTGCCCTGGTTCTTGACCGCCTCGATGGCTGCCGCGGCGGCGTCCGGGTCGAGGTAGCGGCCGCCCTTGGCGACGGGCTTGAAGTCGGCGTCGAGCTCGTAGACCAGCGGGATGCCGGTCGGGATGTTCAGGCCGGCGATGTCCTCGTCGGAGATGCCGTCGAGGTGCTTGACCAGCGCGCGCAGGCTGTTGCCGTGGGCGGTGACCAGCACGGTCTTGCCGGCGGCGAGGTCCGGGACGATGGCGTCGTACCAGTACGGGAGCATCCGCTCGACGACGTCCTTCAGGCACTCGGTGCGCGGGCGCAGCTCGCTCGGGATCTCGGCGTAGCGCGGGTCGGCGGCCTGCGAGTACTCGGAGTCGTCGGCCAGCGCCGGCGGCGGGGTGTCGTACGAGCGGCGCCACAGCTGGAACTGCTCCTCGCCGAACTCGGCCAGGGTCTGGGCCTTGTCCTTGCCCTGCAGCGCGCCGTAGTGCCGCTCGTTCAGGCGCCAGCTGCGGCTCACCGGGATCCAGTGGCGGTCGGCCTTGTCCAGGGCGATCTGCGAGGTGCGGATGGCACGGCGCAGCAGCGAGGTGTGCAGCACGTCGGGGAGCAGGCCCTCGGCGGCCAGGAGCTCGCCACCGCGGGCGGCCTCCTTCTCGCCCTTCTCGTTGAGGTCGACGTCGACCCAACCGGTGAACAGGTTCTTCTGGTTCCACTCGCTCTCGCCGTGGCGGAGCAGGATGAGTCGGTACGTCGTGTCAGCCATGGCGCCCAGCTTAGTAGAGGGCCCGAAAATCCCTGGTGGGGACCTTCGGCCGATGTGTAACGTGTGCCCCGCGCAGCCGACACTTACATGCGTCGGCTGATCGGTCCTGCCGCGCCGCTCAGCGGACGCCTGCCCTCGGGAGCCCCCACATGCTCGTCACCCCCCGGTTCCGAAGGATGCTCCAGGAGACGGCGGGCGGGCTGCCGCGTCAGTTCTGGTGGCTCTGGGTCTCGACCCTGGTCAACCGGCTCGGCGCGTTCGTGGTCACGTTCCTGGCGCTCTACCTCACCGGCAGCCGGGGGTACTCGGCCTCCTACGCGGGCCTGGTGGCCTCCCTGTTCGGCCTCGGTTCGGCGCTGTCCTCGATCGTCGCCGGGGTGCTGACCGACCGGATCGGGCGGCGCCCCACCCTGCTCGCCGCTCAGCTCGGCACCGCGCTGTTCACCACCGTCCTCGGCTTCGCGGACGGCCAGGTGGCGATCGCGGTGGTGGCCTTCCTGGTGGGCTTCTGCAACAACGCCACCAGGCCGGCCATCTCGGCGATCATCGCGGACATCGTCCCGGCCCCCGACCGGGTCCGCGCCTACTCGCTGAACTTCTGGGCGATCAACCTGGGCTTCGGCCTCTCCTCGGCCGCCGCCGGCCTGATCGCCACCCACGGCTACCTCACGCTCTTCCTGCTGGACGCGCTCTCCACCGTGCTCTGCGCCGTGGTGATCTTCGTCAGGCTCCCGGAGACCAAGCCCGACACCCCGGTGGCGAAGGCCGACGAGCCGGCGACCGGCCTCGGCACGGTGTTCCGGGACCGCCGCTTCATGGCCGTGGTCGGACTCACCCTGCTGCTCGCCCTCGTGCTCCAGCAGGGCTCCACCACCCTCGCGGTGAACATGGGCCTCAAGGGGGTCACCTCCTCCGAGTACGGCCTGGTCATCGGCCTGAACGGGCTGCTGATCGTGCTGCTGCAGATCCCGTTCACGCGGTGGGTCGAGAACCGAAGCCGGTCGGCCATGCTGGCGGCCGCCTCCCTGTTCATCGGCTGGGGATTCGGACTGACCGCCCTGGCCGGGTCGTCCGCCTGGTTCTACGCCCTCACCGTGGCCGTCTGGACGATCGGGGAGATCCTCTACACACCGACCCTCATGGGACTGATCGCCGAACTGTCACCGACGCACGCGCGCGGCCGCTACCAGGGCGTCTACTCGCTCTCCTGGTCACTGGCCTCGTTCCTCGGCCCGGCCGCGGGCGGCGTGCTGCTGGAGCGGGCGGGCGGCGGGGCGCTGTGGGGCGCGTGCGGGGTCTGCGGGACCGTCGCCGCGATCGGATACGCGCTGCTCGGGAAGCGGACCGGCGTCGCGGCGGACACCAGGACCGTCGTGGCCGTCGCTCCGGCGGGGAGCGCGGCGGTGCCCGTGGCGGCGCCCCCGGCGGAACCCACGGCCGAGCCCGTGGCTGAGCACCTGGTGGAGCCCGTGGCTGAGCGCCTGGTGGCGCCCCCGGTGGAGCCCGAGAAGGCCCCGGCGGGCGCCTGAACCTGAGTCCTCAGTCGGCGGCCGGGTCCTCGGCGGTGTCGTTGGCGGTGTCGTTGGCGGGAGCGTCGGGGGAGGCGGCCAGGTGGGCGAAGGCGGCCAGGTTGCGGGTGGACTCGCCGCGCTTGGTCCGCCACTCCCACTCACGCCGGATCGCCGAGGCGAAGCCCAGCTCCAGCAGGGTGTTGAACGGCTCGTCCGCGTTCTCCAGCACCGTCCCCAGCAGTCGGTCGACGACCTCCGGGGTGAGCGCCTCCAGCGGCAGCCGGCCGGCCAGGTAGACGTCGCCGAGCGAGTCGACCGCGTACCCGACGCCGTACAGCCTGGTGTTGCGCTCCAGCAGCCAGCGGTAGACGGCCTCGTGGTTCTCGTCCGGGCGGCGGATCACGAACGCGTTCACCGACAGGGTGTGATCGCCGGCCCGCAGGGCGCAGGTGGTGCTCAGCTTGCGGGTGCCGGGGAGGGTCGCGACCAGCGTGTACGGGTCGGTGGCGGCCGGCTCCCAGGCCACGCCGGCGCCGTCCAGGGCGGCGCGCAGGAGGGTCAGTGCCTCGTCCTTGGTGCGGATTGCCATGGAGCTGACGTTACTCGCCGGTACCCGCCGGGCGCAGCCTCAGCCGCCGCGCGGCCCCCGGCCGCCACCCGGCTCGGCTCACCGGCTCGTGCCCTGGGCCGGTCAGGTCAGGGCGGGGCGGGGCGGGGCCAGCCAGGTCAGGGCCGGCCAGGTCAGGGCCGGTCAGGTCAGGGCCGGTCAGGTCAGCCGCCGCCGGGCTGCGGCCAGCCGGCCGGCCGGGCGGGCCAGACTGCCGGCGTACACCTCCGCCGTGGTCGCCGCCGCGGTGTCCCAGCCGAAGGCGGACGCGTGCCGGGCCGCCGCCGCGCCGCGCCGGGCCACCAGCGCCGGGTCGGTGACGTACGGCTCCAGTGCGTGCGACCACTCCAGCGGGTCGTGGCCGCGCACCAGGGTGCCGGTCTCTCCGTCCCGCACCGCGACCGGCAGGCCGCCGACCGCGGCCGCCACCACCGGGGTGCCACAGGCCTGCGCCTCCAGCGCGACCAGGCCGAAGGACTCGCTGTACGACGGCATCACCAGGGCCGTCGCCGCGCGGTACCACTCCGCGAGCCGCTCCTGCCCGACCGGCGGGTGGAAGCGCACCACGTCGCAGATGCCGAGCTGGGCGGCGAGCTTGTGCAGGCTCTCCGGCCGGGCCAGCCCGGTGCCGGACGGCCCGCCGACCACCGGCACCACCAGGCGCTCGCGCAGTTCGGGGCGGCGGTCCAGCAGCGCGGCGACCGCCCGCAGCAGTACGTCCGGGGCCTTCAGCGGCTGGATCCGACCGGCGAAGAGCAGCACGGCGGCGTCCTGCGGCAGGCCCAGCCGGGCCCGGACCGCGGACTGCGACTGCGAACCGCCGCCCGGGCGGAACACGTCCAGGTTGACCCCGGGGTGGACGACGGCCAGCTGGTCCGGCCGGGCCGCGTAGTGCAGCGCCAGCTCCGCGGCCTCCTCGGTGGTGTTGGCGATCAGCCGGTCGGCCGCCTCCACCACCTGCGTCTCGCCGATCACCCGGGCCGCGGGCTCCGGCGTGTCGCCCTCGGCCAGCGCGGCGTTCTTGACCTTCGCCATGGTGTGCATGGTGTGCACCAGCGGCACCCCCCAGCGCTGCGCGGCCAGCCAGCCGACCTGCCCGGAGAGCCAGTAGTGCGAGTGCACCAGGTCGTAGTGGCCGGGACGGTGGCCTGCCTCCGTCCGCAGCACCCCGTGGGTGAAGGCGCACAGCTGGGCCGGCAGGTCCTCCTTGACCAGGCCCTCGTACGGCCCGGCGGTGACGTGGCGGACCAGCACGCCCGGAGCCAGCTCGACCGTCGGGGCGTCGTCCGAGCAGATCGCCCGGGTGAACACCTCGACCTCGATGTTGAGGTCGGCCAGGCGCTTGGCCAGTTCGACGATGTAGACGTTCATCCCGCCGGCGTCCCCGGTGCCGGGCTGGTGCAGCGGCGAGGTGTGGACGCTGAGCATCGCTATCCGGCGCGGGCGGCGGCGCCCCGGGACGAGCGACTGGAGCCGGCCGCGCGCGGGCACGGCCGCCTGGGCACGGCGGACCGAACGGACGGGGTGCTGGATCACCTGGCTGAAGCCTCCTCTGTGCGGCCCGTCGAGGCGGTCCGCGTCCGGGCCGCCCGTTGTCCGGTGTGCGCTGCCCCGTCCGGGCACACATCACCACCAGGATGCCAACCACACGAGCGGCGTCCGGCATTCCCGACCCGTCCCACGAGCCGGACGGACCGGCATCGCCCCTGGTCAGCGCAGTGCCGCCGACGCCCCGACTACCCTTCTGGGCATGGCTGCCTCCTTCGACCCCGCGACCGCCGCGCCCGCCCGCGGGCGGACCGGACGCCCTGTGGGGACCGTCACCCGGGGCACCACCAACACCAACCGGCTGCGCCGGATGGACCGCTGGATCGCCCACGCCCTCGGCGGGGCGCTGCGCGCCGCCGCCCGCCCGCCCGTCGCGGTGGACCTCGGCTACGGCGCCGCCCCGTGGACGGCCGTCGAGCTGGCCGGGCGGCTGCGCGCGGTGCGGCCGGACGTCCGGGTGGTCGGGATCGAGATCGAGCCGGAGCGGGTCGCGGCCGCCCTGCCGTACGCCGAGCCGCCGCTGCTCACCTTCCGCCGCGGCGGCTTCGAGGTACCGCTGGACGGCGGTGCGCCGGCCCAACTGATCCGGGCCGCCAACGTGCTGCGGCAGTACGACGAGTCGGCGGTGGCCGGGGTCTGGGAACGGCTCTGCGCGCGGCTCGCCCCGGACGGGCTGCTGGTCGAGGGCACCTGCGACGAGATCGGGCGGCGGCACGTCTGGGTCGCGCTCGGCCCGGAGGGGCCCCGGACGGTGACCTTCGCGGCCCGGCTGGGCGGCCTCGGCCAGCCCTCCGACCTGGCCGAACGGCTCCCGAAGGCGCTGATCCACCACAACGTGCCGGGCCGGCCGGTGCACGCGTTCCTGACCGACTTCGACCGGGCCTGGGCGGCGGCCGCGCCGTATGGGGCGTTCGGCGCGCGGCAGCGCTGGGTGGCCGCCTGCACGGCGCTGGCGGGAAGTTGGCCACTGGTGGACGCGAGGGGGCGGTGGCGGCAGGGCGAGGTCACGCTGCCCTGGTCGGCGCTCGCGCCGTAGCCGTCCGGGCCGGGACGGGGTCGCCGGGCCGGGACGGGGCTGCCAGGGCGGGCCGGGGTCGCCCCGAGCTGTCGGTCGGGGCCAGCGGACGGGAGCTGGTGAGCGACGTGTCGCATTCACTCGAACGAGTTATCGAATATCTCTGGCGCGTTGACGCCCCATCACGCGACGATGGATCCGACCGTGCGGCGACACCACACGCCGCCCGGCACGCACCCGTGCGCCGCCACACCAGCCAGTCGTCCCGCCGCCAGCCGTCCCGCCCTCAGTGGTCCCGCCGTCAGCCGTCCCGTCCGAGCAGTTCCTCTCGGGCCCGCTCGAACACCTCGTACATCTCCGATCCGAACAGCACGAACCGCACCTCCGCCAGCTCCGCACCCGCCTCCGCGTCACCCCCGTCCAGCACCCGCGCGACGGTGCCCAGCGCGATCCGGGCCGCGTCCGCCGGCGGCCAGCCGTAGATCCCGGCCGAGACGGCCGGGAAGGCCACCGTGCGCGCGCCCAGTTCCGCGGCGGCGCGCAGCGACTCGCGATAGCAGGAGGCCAGCAGCTCCGCCCGCCCCTCGTACTCCTCCGCCCGGTAGACCGGCCCGACGGTGTGCACCACCCACCGGGCCGGGAGCCGTCCGGCCGCCGTGGCCACCGCACGCCCGGTGGGCAGCCCCTTGCCCCAGTGCGAGGCGCGCAGCCGACGGCACTCCGCCAGGATCTGCGGCCCGCCCTTGCGGTGGATCGCACCGTCCACCCCGCCACCGCCCAGCAGCGACGAGTTGGCGGCGTTCACCACCACGTCCACCTGCTGTTCCGTGATGTCACCCTCGACCAGGGTGATCCGTGCCACCACCGTCTACCTCCTTCTCCGCCCCGGACCGCAGCCGCCGGGACGGGCATCCGAGCCGTCGTCCGAGTCCGATCACCACACCGCCACCGGCGTGGCAATAACCACAACGGCGCCGGTCGGCCAGAGAAATCCCCGGAGATCACGTTATGGTCGCGAGAAGTTCCCCGACGCACGGTGCCAGGCGGGCACTGCGGACGGACATCGACCGTTACGCAGTCGGGGAAAGGGAGGAACCACCGATGCCCGCAACGGGAGACGGGCGGGCACCTGGTGCCGCGGACCTGTCGGGCGCCCATGGCGGCGCCCCCATCGGCCATGCCCGCAACCGCCCGACCACGACCGGCCAGGCGACGGCCACTCCCCCGATACCCCACCCCCGCTCGCAGGCCGTCCGCGCCGCGCACGCCGCCCACCCCTCCCACGTGTCCGAGGTGCCGCCGAGGCCGGCCCCTGACGGCCCCGGCGAGGGCGGCACACCGCTGCGGCTCCTGGTCATCGAGGACGACGCGTCGGACGCCCAGCTGATCAAGGCGGCGGTGGCCGACAGCGGCGCCTCGATCGAGATCCACTGGGCCCGCGGCCTCGACCAGGCCACCGGCCTGCTCGCCCCGCCCGCGCACTCCAGCCGGCGCGGACGCGCCCGCGGCCCGGAATTCGGGTGCGTCCTGCTCGACCTCGCCGCGCCCGCCGACCTGCCGAGCCCGTCCGACGCCGCCGACCCCGCCGGCGCCTCCGACGGCCTGGAAGGCCTGCACGAACTGCTCCGCCGGGCCCCGCACACCCCCGTCGTCGTGCTCACCGACGCCGCCGGAGCCGAACTCGGCGCGGCCGCCGTCGCCGCCGGAGCCCAGGACTTCCTGATCAAGAACGAGACGGACGGCCCGCTGCTCGCCCGCGCGCTGCGCTACGCCGTCGAACGCAAGCGCGCCGACGAGTCCCAGCGCCGCCTGGTCGAAGCCGAACTGCGCGGCCAGGAGAACGCCCGCCTCCAGCGCCACCTGCTGCCGACCCCGCTACTCGACGGCGCCGGGCTCTCCTTCACCCGCCGCTACCGCCCCGGGCGCCGCCGCGCCCTGCTCGGCGGCGACTTCTACGACGCCGTGCGCACCGACGACGGCACCGTCCACGTCGTGATCGGCGACGTCTGCGGCCACGGCCCCGACGAGGCCGCACTCGGCGTCGCACTCCGGATAGCGTGGCGCACCCTGGTCTTCGCGGGCCTCACCGGCGAAGCACTGCTCACCACCCTCCAGCACGTGCTGGAGCACGAGCGGCGCAGCGACGAGATCTTCGCGACCCTCTGCATGCTCGTCATCGAACCCGGCGGCACCGGTGGCCTCGACTCGCTCGGCTCCGGCGAACGGGCCCGGCTCTACCTCGCCGGACACCCGGCGCCGCTGCTGCTCGGCCGCGACCACCAGCCGGTCTCCCTGCCGTCCGACTTCGCCGGGCCCGCGCTCGGCCTGCTGCCGTGCCACGACGGACAGGCCGCCTGGCCCGCCCACGAGATCGAACTCAGGCCCGGTTGGCGGCTGTTGCTCTACACCGACGGGCTGATCGAGGGCCGGGTCGGGGCCGGCTCCCGGCGCCTGGGCCAGGACGGGCTCGCGGACCTGATCGGCGACCACCAGGCCGCCGGGCTCACCAGGGGGCGACTGATCGACAGCGCCATCGCCGAGGTCGAGGAGCTGAACGGCGGCGCGCTGACCGACGACGTCGCGGTGCTGCTGCTGGAGCGCAACCCGGTGCAGCTGATCCTCGGCTGACGGGCGAGCGCCGGGGTCCGCAGTCCGACAGGCCGACAGGCGGGCAGGCGGGCAGGCGGGCAGGCGGGCAGGCGGACATGTGAGCCCACGGGCATACGGGCATACGGGCATACGGGCATACGGGCATACGGGCGCAGAACGCGGCGGCCCGGGCGGGGAGTTCACCCGCCCGGGCCGCCGCGTTGTCCGCCGCTCCGCCTACCAGGGCCCGTACGGGCCGGTGTTGCTCCGGCCACCGCCGCCGGTCAACGCCCGGATCGCGGGGCGGACGTCCACCACGTAGACGATCGAGGCGACCAGGCCTGCCAGAGTCCCGATACCGGTGAAGAAGTTGACCCCGAACAGGAAGTCCCAGCCGAAGGAGATCGCGAGGATCACGACCCAGAACCCCTTGGTCTTCTTGTCCGCCGCGCGGTAGGCGTCCTCGCGGCGGGTGACCGCGTCGACCAGGGCGAACAGCTTGTAGGCCAGGATGGCGATCGTCGCCCACCAGATCGGGTTCAGGTAGGAAAAGGCCAGAATCTGGAGCACTCCGACCATCACGATCTCCTCTGTCTCTCGAACCCCGGCGCTTCGACCGCCGCCCATCCTGGCACGACGGCCGTCCGCACCGGGGTCAACGTCCCGTGGTCACCGAATGTGCCCCCGTCGACGGGGCCCACTCACTCCGAGTCGGCGGAGGGGGCCTTCCGGGCCCGGGACTTCTTCGGCGCCGGTTCGGCGACGACGCCGTCCTCCTCCACGAGCTCGGCCTCGACCGGTTCGGCCTCCACCGGTTCCTCGGCCGGGCGGGCGGTCTCCACCGGCGCGACTGCCTCGGCCGGCGCGCCGGGGCGGGCCTTGTCCACCGCGACCTTGCCACGCTCGGCCAGCTCGTCGTACGTCTCCTTGGCCTTCACCGCCAACTCGACCGCACGGGCCACCTGCTGCAGCGCGAAGCCCTGGGCCCGCTCCTGCAGGGCCTTGAGGTCGGTCGGCAGGGTCGTGACCGCCTCGCTGACCTTGGCCGGCGCGCCGACCAGCAGCGACTGCGCCTCCTGCAACCTGGCGGCGGCCATCTCCTGCGCGCCCCTGCGGTCCGCTGCCAGGGCCTCGACCTTGCCCGGCACCTCCCGCAGCTTCTCGTACGCGAGGTCCCCGGCGCCGGCCAGGGCGTACAGCGGGGTCGGGTCGCTGAGGGTCTTCTTGATGTCGTCGGTGATGGGCATGGCTACCGGTCCTCCCGGTGAGTGTTCTGGGTGGCTGAGTCGTCGGTCGTCGCACCGGAAGCCGGAGCGGCGTTCTCCTTGAGGAAGGCGTCGTAGACCGCGAGCAGCGCCTGCTTCTGCCGCTCGTTGATCAGCGGATCGGCGAGGATCGAGGCCCGCAGTTCCAGGCCCTCACCCCGCCGCTCCTCCAGGATCCCGGCCTGGACGTACAGCGTCTCCGCCGAGATCCGCAGCGCCTTGGCGATCTGCTGCAGGATCTCCGCACTCGGCTTGCGCAGCCCGCGCTCGATCTGGCTGAGGTACGGGTTGGACACGCCTGCGGCCTCCGCCAGCTGCCGCAGCGAATACTGCGCGTTGCGACGCTGCTCCCGGATGTACTCGCCCAGCGAGCCGACGTTGAGTGAGGCCATGCGGACAGCCTGCAGCACCCTGCTTGCAATTGCAAGCAGGGTGCTAGCGGAAGCAACCGCCCGGGTGAACCTCGGGGCCCTCCCCGGTTACCAGAGGAGGGCCGGTGGGGGCGGCGGTGGGCGGGCTGAGGGGCGGCCTCGCGGTCCGGTTCGGGGGCCGGGCGGAGGTGCTCGCCGGCGGTGCGGCGGTCCTCGCCGAGCTCCCGCCGGGGCCGGGCGGTCAGGCGGGTTCGGGCAGGCGGACGGGCATCAGTACGGAGAAGGTGCCCGCGCGGCCCGGGGTGCGGATGGCCAGCGGGGCGATGGGGCCGCCGAGTTCGAGGACGAGCTGTCCGGGCTGACCGGCGGCGAGGGCGTCGAGGAGGAAGTCCCGGTTGACGGCGAGTCGGAAGCCTCCGGGGGCCGGGTCGGTGGCGACGGTCAGACTGCCGTCGTCGGACAGGGTGAGGACGGTGACCGCGCAGTCGGCACCGTCCGGGCCCGAGGGCAGGGTGCGGGTGGCACCGGTCTCGACGCCGGCTCGCAGTTCGGCGGCGGAGAGGGTGATCCGGTGCTCCGGTTCGAGCCTGGTGAGGGCGCGGTGGTCGGGGTAGTCGAAGTCCAGGGCGGCGCCCTCGATGCGGTGTTCCCCGGCCTCGGCGCGGACCAGGCCTCCGCCGAGGGTGAGCGTGACCTCCGCCGCACCCGCGTTGAGCAGCGCGCGCAGGGCGTCCGCCAGGGCGGTGGGCACGATCGTGCCGGCCGCGGGCCGGTCGGGCGTGTCGCCGGAGGCGGGCACCTCGGCGAAGGCCATCCGGTAGCGGTCGGTGGCGACCAGGCGCAGCACCGGGCCGTCCGGTTCGAAGAGCACTCCGGCGAGGGCGGGCATCTCCGGATCGCCGCCGACCGCGAAGCGGACCGCGTCGAGGGCGGCGGCCAGGTCCTCGGCCGGGACGGTGAGCCGCAGGTCGGCGGGGCTGGTGGGCATCGGTTGCTCCCTCTGGTCGATCATCGCGTGGATCAGGGAGAGCTCGCGGCGGGCGTCGGCCAGACCGTCCTCCAGCCGCCGCAGGTGCGCGTCGAGCACCCGCCGGGCCTCGCCGTCCGCGGGGGCTGCGCCGAGCACGGCGCGGATGCCGGCCAGCGGCAGGCCGACCCGGCGCAGTCGGGCCAGCAGCCGGGCGTCGGCGAGCTGGCCGGGCCGGTACCAGCGGTAGCCGGTCTGCGGGTCGACCCAGGCCGGGATGAGCACCTCGGCGCCGTCGTAGTAGCGCAGGGTGCCGACGCCGAGGCCGCTGGCGCGGGCCAGCTCGCCGATGCTGTGCAGCTCGCTCTCCATGCGGTGACTGTGCGGGCTCGACCTGGTCGAGGGTCAAGCCCGCTCGGTGCCGCCGCCGGAGCCGGCGGGGTTCGAGGAGCCGGAGCCGGCGGGGGCTGAGGGCCCGGGATCGGTGGCGAGAGGGGTGAGGTGGGCGAGCTTGTGCGGGTTGCGGACGGCGCGGATCGCGGAGATCAGGAGCGTGCCGTCCGCCCCCTCGACGAAGTCGAACACCGAGACGGAGTCGACCGCACCGTCCACGGTGACCAGCAGGCCGGGCTCGCCGTTGACGAGGACGGGGCGGGCGGCAACGCCGTCGCCCAGCCGGCTGAGCACGCCGAGGGTGAAGCGGGCGACGTTCTCGGCGCCGATGACCGGCCGCACCGCGGCGCGGATCACCCCGCCGCCGTCGCTCCAGGTCGTGACGTCCGGCGCGAGGAGTTCGAGCATCCGGTTGAGGTCGCCGCCGACGCAGGCCGCCAGGAACCGGTCGGTGGCCCGTCGGCGCAGCTCGGGCGGCGCGTCGTAGCGGGGGCGGCGGGCGCGGACGTGTGCCCGGGCACGGCTGCCGACCTGGCGGCAGGCGGTCTCGGTGCGGTCCAGGGCCTCGGCGATCTCCTGGTAGCTGAAGCCGAAGGCCTCCTTGAGGACGAACACCGCCCGCTCCAGGGGCGACAGGCTCTCCAGCACCACCAGCAGGGCGAGCGAGACGGTCTCGGCGCGCTCGACACCGTCGGTCGCGTCCGGCTCGGCGACCAGCGGTTCGGGCAGCCAAGGGCCGACGTAGGACTCGCGGCGGACGGCGGCCGAGTCCAGCCGGTTCAGGGCGAGGTTGGTGACCGTCCTGGCCAGGAAGCCGCCGGGGCTGGCGACCGGACCGGTGACGCCGCTCCAGCGCAGCCAGGTGTCCTGGACCAGGTCCTCGGCGTCGGCGACGCTGCCGAGCATCCGGTAGGCGATGCCGAAGACCATCCGCCGGTGCTGTTCGAAGTCGGCCAGCCGGGTCTCGGCCGCTCCGGTCTCGTGGGTGTCGGTCACCCTCGGGACGCTACCGCACGGTAGCCGCGGCCCTCAGCGGCGGAAGGCGTCGTACGCGGGAGCGAGCAGGGCGGCGAGGTCACGGCCGTGGACGGTGATGCCCGAGCGGCCGAGGCGGCGCAGCGAGGGCTCGTCCGGCTCGTCCGGGCCGTCCGGGCCGTTCGGGCCGGACGAGCCGTTCGGTTCCCCCTCGGACGGGGCCGGGCCAAGGGTGAAGTCGCCGCGCCAGTAGGCGGCGACATGGACCATCGGGGGCGGCTGCTCGGTCATGCGTCTTCCTCGGTCATACGTCTTCCTCGATCATTCGTCGTCGCCCGCCATGCGTCGTCGCCTGTCATTCGTCCTCCTCTGTCACGCGTCCTCTTCGGCGACGGCGTCCTCGCGGGTGAGGGCGATCAGTTCGCGCAGGTCCCCGAGCGGCAGGTCGGTGAGCCAGCGCTCGCCCTCCCCCACCACGGTCTCGGCCAACGAGCGTTTGGCGGCGAGGACTTCGTCGATCCGCTCCTCGACGGTGCCGACGCAGACCAGCCGGCGGACCTGGACGTCCCGGCGCTGGCCGATCCGGAAGGCGCGGTCGGTGGCCTGTTCCTCGACCGCCGGGTTCCACCAGCGGTCGAGGTGGATCACCTGGTTGGCGGCGGTCAGGTTGAGACCGGTCCCGCCGGCCCGCAACGACAGCAGGAACACCCTCGGCCCGCCCGGGGATTGGAAGCGATCGACCAGCTCCTCACGGCGCGCCCGGGGCACGCCGCCGTGCAGGTAGAGCACCTCCTCGCCGAGCCGGTGTTCCAGGTACGGGCGGAGCATCGAGCCGAACTCGGCGTACTGGGTGAAGACCAGCGTCCGGTCGCCCTCGGCCAGCGCCTCCTCCAGCAGTTCGGCCAGCCGGGCGACCTTGCCCGAACGCTCACCCAACGCCGATCCGTCATGCAGCAGTTGGGCCGGATGGTTGCAGACCTGTTTGAGCTTGCCGATCGCGGCCAGCACCGTGCCGCGCCGCTCCACGCCCTTGATCCCCTCGACCCGCCGCAACAGGTCGGCGACCACCGCCTGGTAGAGGCCTGCCTGTTCGGCGGTGAGGTTGCACCAGACGGTCATCTCCTGCTTGGCCGGCAGCTCGGCCGCCACCGCCGGATCGGACTTGAGCCGACGCAGCACGAACGGGGCGGTACGGCGCCGGAGTTCGGCGGTGCGCTCGGGGCTGCGGTGCAGCTCGACCGGGATCGCGTACCGCTCCTTGAAGCGCGCGGCCGGACCGAGCAGCCCCGGGTTGGCGAAGTCCAGGACGGCGTGCAGCTCGGAGAGCCGGTTCTCCACCGGGGTGCCGGTCAGTGCGATCCGGTGGCGGGTGACGGGCAGGGCGCGGATCGCCCTGGACTGCGCGGTGCCGGTGTTCTTGATGTGCTGGGCCTCGTCCGCGACCACCCGGCGCCAGCGGATCCTCCGCAGGGCGGGGAGGTCGCGCTGGACCAGCCCGTAGGTGGTGATGACGAGGTCCATTCCCCTTACGGCCTCGGCGAGTTGTGCCTCACCGAGGCGGCCGGAGCCGTGGTGGACGTACCGCCGCAGGGCGGGGGCGAAGCGCTCGGCCTCGCGCTGCCAGTTGCCGACCAGGGACATCGGGCAGACCAGCAGGGTGGGGCCGGCGGCGTCCCGTGGCTTCGCCGCCCTCTGCTCAGGCTCGGCCTGTGCGGGTTGCTCGGCTCGTTCGGCTCGTTCGGCTCGTTCGGCCTGCTCGGCCCGCTCCGCTCGTTCGGCTGGCTCGGCTTGCTCGGCCAGTTCCGCCTGCTCGGCGGCCAGCAGGGCGAGGGTCTGCACGGTCTTGCCGAGGCCCATGTCATCGGCCAGGACGGCGCCGAGGCCGAGGTCGGACATCGTCCGCAGCCAGGCCAGCCCGCGCTCCTGGTACGGGCGCAGGACCGCGCGGAAGTCCGGCGGCAGCACCGGGGCGGGCCGGGCGTCGGCGCGACCGGCGAGCAGGTCGCCCAGCGGGCCGTCCGCCCGGACGGAGGTGACGGGCAGCCCGGCGACCGTGGCCTGGGGGTCGAGGGCGAGCCGCAGCAGGTCGGCGGCGGGCACGTCGTCGCGTCGGGCGGCGAGGAAGGCGAGCGCGGCTGCGATCTGTGCCGGGTCGGCCTCCAGCCAGGTGCCCCGCACCCGGACCAGTCCTTGCTTGGCGGCGGCCAGCTCGGCCAGTTCCTGCTCGGTCAGGGGGGCGTCGTCCGGGCCGAGCGCGGCCTGCCAGCGGAAGGCGACCACGGTGTCCCGGTCCACCTGGGAGGTGATCGCGAGCGAGCCGGGCGCGGGCGGGGTGGTGGCGCGCAGGGCGAGTCCGAGCCGGGGGCGACGCCGCCACCAGGCGGGCAGCAGCACGCCGAAGCCGTCCTCGGCGAGGGCGGGCGCGGCGGTGCGCAGGAACTCCAGCGCACCGGCCCGGTCGAGCGGAAGGGCGGAGGGGCGGGAGCGGTGGCGCAGCCCGTCCAGGGCGGGCCAGCGGTGGGCGGCCCGGGCGAGTTCGGCGACCAGGACGTCGATCGGGTCGGCTGGGGCGGCCGGGCCGATCGGGTCGGCCGGGTCGGCGGGGCCGGAGGCCGTGGCGGTGTCCCGGGCGGCGGCCTTGCGGGCGAGGGCGGCGTATCCGGCGCCGCCATCGTGCAGGTCGACGGCGCGGATCAGGAGGGACGGCTCGTCCACGGCCTGTAGCAGGAATTCCAGCTGCCAGGCGTCGTCGGACGGGCGGCCCTCGGGGTCGTCGGGGTCGGGGCCGAGTGGCTCGACCAGGCGGAAGCAGAGCCGCAGCGCGGGGTGGGCGGGCTCGGCGGCGGCGTACCAGGCGGTGACCCGGCGGCGCAGTTCGGCGAAGTCCTCGGGCGGGACGCCGTCGAGGCCACTGTCGGAGCCGCCGTCGGGGCCGCTGTGGGGGCCGCGATCGGAGCCGCCATCGAGACCGACGCCGCCGCCGCCGGCGGCGGGGACGGCGAGGGCGCGCAGCCACTGCTCGGCTGCCGTCGCCCCGGGTTGGGCGCGGCCCGGGAAGGGGAAGGGCGTGTCGGCCAGGGCGGCGCGGGCTTCAGCATCCACCAGCGCCTCCAGCACGGCGTCCAGCAGCTCCTCCCCGGTGCCGGCGCCGTGCGGCCATTCCCCGAGCAGGACGGGCGGGCAGCCGGCCGCCAGCGCGGCGGCCTCGCGGCGGCCGGCGGAGGTCGGGTCGGGTCGCCAGCGGGCCCGGGGGCGGCCGTCGGTCAGGATCGGCAGCGGCAGCACCCGGCCCCGGCCGACCGTCCGCCAGGCCACGTCGTGCACCCCGGTGAGCCAGCGCAGCGAGGGGCCGTGGACGACCTCGACGTGCCCGGCGCCGGGCAGGTCGGCGCTGGTGACGGCCCAGTGCGGGTCGAAGACCTCGCCGAGCAGTTGGGCGGCGGCCCCGGCCTCGAAGAGCAGGGCCGGGACCCGCCAGGGGGCGAGGAGGGCGCCGCCGCGCGGTGGTGTGACCGGCAGGTCGGGCGAGGGCGCGGGGACGGCGCCGACCGTGGGCAGCAGAAGGGTGGCCCAGCGCTCGGGGGCCTGTCCGGCGAGCCAGCCGAGGCCGGGGCCGATGCCGCCGAGCACGGTGGCGAGTTCGCCGGCCGGGCAGGCGTAGGGGTGGCCGCGCGGGGCGGGCCGGTCGGGCGGCGGCCCGGCGGCGCCGGGGTGGGCGCGGGCGTCCTCGGCCCAGAGCGCCAGCCGTCCGTCCGCCCGCCAGAGTGCGTGCAGGACGAACATCGAGGGCCTTCCGGACGACGGTTGGAAGTGGTGCTTCGCAGGTGGAAGCGGCACTTCGCAGCCTAGCCGGGAGGGCTGACAGGACCGGTCGGCTGAGCCGTTCGGGGATCCCCGAAGGCCATGGTTGAAAGTTGAACGAAAATCCCCTACGCTGAAGTTAACAAGTTGAAGCCTAAACAACTGGCTTCCGACCCGAGGAGGAGCCATGGGCCTGTTCAACCGCACCAAGACGACCACCCCCACCACCACCGCCGTCCAGACCCAGGCAGGCCCGGACCTCGCCCACCTGACCGGCGACTGGACGATCGACAACACGCACAGCGAGGTCGCCTTCTCGGTGCGCCACGCCATGGTCACCAACGTGAAGGGCCGCTTCACCGAGTACGACGGCAAGCTGCACCTCGACGGCAGCGTCCCCGGCAACTCCTCGGCCGAGCTGGTCATCAAGGTCGCGAGCGTCGACACCAACCAGGCCCAGCGCGACGAGCACCTGCGCACCGGCGACTTCTTCGCCGCCGAGGCCCACCCGGAGATCCGCTTCCGCAGCACCTCCACCGAGCCGCTCGGCGACGACGCCTACCGGATGGCGGGCGAGCTCACCATCAAGGGCACCACCCGCCCGGTCGTCCTCGACCTGGAGTACACCGGCAGCGCCACCGACGCCTACGGTGCCCAGCGCGTCGGCTTCGAGGGCAAGGCCGTCGTCGACCGCACGGACTTCGGCCTGACCTACAACGCCGCCCTGGAGACCGGCGGCGTGCTGATCGGCGAGAAGGTCAAGCTCAGCTTCGACATCTCCGCCGTCAAGGCCGTCTGACCGGACACCACACCGGGCGGCCCGACCCGCCCCCATGAGCACCGCCCCTGCCCATCCCCCCTGGGCAGGGGCGGCCCCGTTCGCGGGCACCGCTTCGCGCGTCTCGGGGCACCCCCTCCGGCCCCTGCCGTTTCGCGCGTCCCGCCGGACAACCGTCAATCGACCGCCGAGCCGCGGTCGACCAACGGCCGGTCAGCCGTCAGTCAACCGTCCCACCGACCGGCAGCAGCGCCGCGTCCGCCGAGGGCAGCCAACTGCCCGGCGGACGGCGCAGCCAGCCCTCGGCCGCGCCCAGCCCGGCCGCCGCGTCGGCCAGGGCGCGCAGCCCCGGGTGCCGCTCGCCGGGCCGGTGCACCAGGCTGACCAGGCTCAGCGGCACCGGATCCACCAGCGGCACGTTCACGGTGCCCGGGATCCGCGGCCCACCGACCGTGGTCAGCATCGGATCGCCGTGCCGGGTGAGGTAGCGGGCAGTCTCGTCCACACCCACCGGCGGGACGTGCGGGTCCGCTGCCGTCAGACCGTGCTCGCGCAGCAACCGGATGCCGAGGTCGGCCCACTCGGTGGTGGCCGGATTTCCCGCGCAGATGTCGACGGGGTGTCCCACCAGGTCGGCCAGGCGCAGCCCGGAACGCCCGGCCAGCGGGTGGGTGTCCGCCATCATCACCGAGATCCGTTCCAACCGGACGGGCAGCTGGACGAGTTGGCCGCGCAGCGGGGCCGGCAGGCCGGCGAAGCGGCCGAAGGAGGCGTCCAGCCGGTGGGTCAGCAGTTCGGCGGCGGCCGCGGCGAGGCCGCCGTGGAAGCGGGCCAGCAGTTCGCCCTCGGGCCAGGCGGCGCGGGCCCGTTCGAGCACCCGGCCGGCGGTGAGGTCCGGGCCGGTGACGTCGCTGTTGAGGTCGAGGAGCAGCGGCCGGGCGGCGGCCCCGGCGAGGATCTCGTCGTGGAGGGCGAGGAGTCGGCGCGCCCGGGGCAGCAGCCGCTGCCCGGCCGGGGTGAGGTCGACGCTCCGGGTGGTGCGGGTGAACAGCGCGTCGCCGAGCAGCCCTTCCAGGGTCCGGACGTCGCGGCTGAGCGCCTGTTGGGCGATGTGCAGTCGCTCGGCGGCCCGGCCGAAGTGCAGGGTCTCGGCGGTCGCGACGAAGCCGCGGAGCAGGCGGGGGTGCAGGTCACGGGGCATGGGCGCAGATTAACAACAGCGTGTTGTCAGTGCGGCGGAACAGGTGTTGGACGCCCGGCCACCGCGGCGGCGAGGCTGTGGGACATCCCCCCTTCGTTCCCGCCCAGGAGCTCCATGCCCTCGCGCGCCTTCCTCGCCTCCTACCGGCGGCTGTTCGCAGCCCCCGGCGCCGCCGCCTTCACCCTGACCGGGCTGCTCGGCCGGCTCGCTCTGTCGATGACGGGCGTCTCCCTGGTGGTGCTGCTCTCCGAGCGGCGCGGCTCGTACGGGCTGGCCGGGTCGGTCTCGGCGGCCGGCCTCGTCACCGGCGCGATCGGGATGCCGCTGATCGGCCGGCTGGTGGACCGGTACGGTCAGGCGCGGGTGTCGGTCCCGGCCGCCCTGTACAACGCCGTCCCGCTCGCCGGGCTGCTGCTCTGCGTCCGGCTGGGTGCGCCGGACTGGACGCTCTACCTCTGCTCTGCCGCCTGCGCCGCCGCCCCCAACCTCGGCGGCATGGCCCGCTCGCGCTGGGCCCACCTGTATCGCGCCGACCCGGCCGCCCGGCACCTGGCCAACTCCTTCGAGCAGGCGCTGGACGAACTCTGCTTCATGGCCGGACCGGTGCTCGCGATGCTGCTCTGCACCACGCTCGCCCCGGAAGCCGGACTGGTCACCGCCGGCACGCTCGGCACCGCCGGCACCCTGCTCTTCGCCGCCCAGCGGCGCACCGAACCGCCGCTGCCTGCCGCCCCGGAGCAGGAGCAGACCACCACCGGACAGCAGCACGGCTCCCCGCTGCGGGCGCCCGGGCTGCGGGTGCTGGTGCTGACCTTCCTCGCGACCGGCATGGTCTTCGGCGCCACCGAGATCACCACCGTGGCGTACGCCGACGCCCTCGGCCACAAGGCGGTGGCCGGAGCACTGCTGGGCCTGGTCGCGGCCGGATCCTGCCTGGCCGGGCTGCTGTTCGGGCTGCTGACGCCGCGCCGGGCACCGGGGGCGCGCTTCCTGCTCGGGGCGTCCGCGATGGCCGCGGTGCTGCTGCTGCCGCTGGCCGCCGGCCTGGGCGGCGCCGGACTCGGGGTGCTCGGGGTGGTGCTGTTCGCGGCCGGCACCGCCACCGCGCCGACCATGGTGACCGGGATGACGCTGATCCAGGACCTCCTGCCGCAGCGGCAGTTCAACGAGGGCATGGCGATGGCGGTGTCCGGCATCGTGGTCGGCATCTCGGCCGGCGCGGCGCTCGCCGGGACGGTGGCCGAACACGCCGCGCCCGGCACCGGGTACGCCCTGCCGGCCTCGGCTGCCACGCTCGCACTGCTGATCGCGCTCGCCGGGCGCCGGCACCTGCTGGCGCGCCCGTCCTCGCCGGGCGGTGCGGCCGAAAATTCCGAGCGGGTTGTCAGTGCCTCCGTCTAACTTCGAGTCATGGCGGAAATCACCTACGTCCGAGGCGATGCCACCACGCCCCAGGGCAAGGGCGTGAAGGTGATCGCGCACGTCTGCAACGATCTCGGCGGCTGGGGCAAGGGCTTCGTGCTCGCGCTCTCCAGACGCTGGCCCGAGCCCGAGGCCGCGTTCCGACGCTGGCACCGGGCACGGGCGGAGAACGACTTCGGCCTCGGCGCCCTCCAACTCGTGCAGGTCGAGCCGTACGTCTGGGTGGCCAACCTGGTCGGCCAGCGCGGCATCCGGACCGGGCGCTCCACCGGCGCTCCGGTGCGGTACGAAGCCATCGACACCGGGATGGCCGCCCTGGGGGGCCGCGCGCTCGAACTCGGCGCGTCAGTCCACATGCCGCGGATCGGCTGCGGCCTGGCGGGCGGCCGCTGGGAGAAGGTCGAACCGCTGGTCACCGCCCGACTGACGGCGCGGGGTGTCCCGGTGACCGTCTACGACGTCGACTGACCTGCCCAATACCTGCCCAAGACCTGACCACGACCTGACCACGACCTGTCCGCGACCTCGCCGACCCGTAGCCCGGGCCGGCGCACCACCCCGGCCTCGACCTCGGTCCGGGCCTTGACCTAGACCTCGGTCCGAGCCCCTGGCCGACCCGGCCAGGCGTACACGTACTCGGGCAGCACGAACCCGCCCGGGAAGACGCCCTCCTGCGCCCGGACCCGTACCGCGCCCTCGCGCTCGTAGAACGCGATCGCCCGCGTGTTGTCGCGCAGCACCTCCAGGAACAGTTCGGCCCCGGGGTGCCGCTCGGCGACATGGGCCCGGGCCGCGGCCAGCAGCTCTCGGCCGATGCCGCCACTGGTCAGGCCGGGGCGCACGTGCAGATTGTCGACCAGTATCCGGCCGTCCGGCTGCGGGACGAGGTAGATGAACCCGACGGTCTCCCCGGCCCGTTCGGCGATTAGCAGCTCGGGCGTGTTCTCCGGCTCGCCGTAGTCGACATCCAGGCGCAGCTCCCACAGCTCGCGCCGCTGGGCGACCATCCCGTCGCCGAGCGCCGCCTCCGGGACGATCCCCCGATAGGTGGTGCGCCAGCTGAGGGCATGCAGCTCGGCGATGGACTCGGCGTCCCGGGTGTCGCCGCGCCGAATGACAGCCTTCCCTGAACTGATCATGTGACCAGCCTCCCACAGAGATGGAGTTGAACATGTTCAACCGAAGCGTCTACAGTCCTGCCAACCTTTTGAACGTGTTCGAATCGCGGGGGGCGGCGTCGGTGGCACCGGGTGCGGAGGGGGCATCCGGTGCCACCAACACCGACACCGGCTGGAACTTCGCCTCCAGCTAGGCTCGTCCCCGTGGACGACCTGGCAGCGACGAACCGAACGGACGGCGAGAACGGTACGGCCGAGGCTTCGGCCGCGCCCGGCGCGGAGAGCGGGCCCATGCCCGGCGCCCGGGCGCAGCCGAAGACCGACAAGAGCGAGGCGACCCGGGCCCTGATCCTGGAGACCGCGATGCGGCTGTTCCAGGAACGGGGCTACGAGAAGACCACCATGCGCGCCATCGCCGCGGAAGCCGGCGTCTCGGTCGGCAATGCCTACTACTATTTTTCGGCGAAAGAATTCCTCATCCAAGGATTCTACGACCGAATGACGTACGACCATGCGGCGGATGCCAGGAACCGCATGGCCAATACCCGGGACTTCGCCGAGCGCCTGGAAATCGCGCTGACTTCCTGGCTCGACACGGCGGCCCCGTACCACGAGTTCGCCGCGCAGTTCTTCCGGACGGCGGCCGACCCGACCAGCTCGCTGAGCCCGTTCTCCGACGAGTCCCATCCGGCCCGCGCCACGGCGGTCGAGCTGTTCCGCGACGTGCTCGCCGGCTCGGAACTGGCCCCCAAGCTGGACGCGGAACTGGTGGAACTGCTTCCCGACGTCCTCTGGCTGCATCTCATGGTCGTGGTGCTCTACTGGGTCTTCGACCGCACACCGGACACCGAACGGACGCGGGAATTCGTCCGCCGGTCCACCCCCATGGCCGCCCGGGTGATCAACCTGTCGCGCTACCGGGTTTTCCGGCCGATCGTCCGGGACGCCAAGGGCCTCATTCAGGACTTCATCCTGCCCACCATCGGGAAGACCGCCGTCAAGTAGGGGCCGTGGGAGCCGGAGCGGAATGCGACGGCCGGGCGGCTCAGAACATGTCCGGGTTCCAGGGCCGCAGCGGAGTGCGCAGCAGCAGGTCCGCTGCGGCCGCCGCCCCCGGGCGGAGTTCGGTGAGCAGAGCGGCCGCCGCCAGCCTCGGGGCGGTCTCCGCGCCGAGGTAGAGCGAGCCCAACGCGGAGGCGCCGAGGGCGAGGTCGGCGTCGTCCACGGTCCGGGTGCAGCGGCCGGTGCCGTCGGCGGCGACGTCGAGCGCCCAACGGCCGGACGCGAAGCCGAGCTTGTCGTCGACCTCCAACACCACCCGGCCGGGGCCGCCGTACGTCCGGGCGCCGAACGCGGCTTCGACGTCCAGCACGCGCAGCCAGGTGAAGTCGGAGCCGTCCTCGTGCGGGGTGGCCGCGCGCCGGTCCTGGAGCAGCAGCGGCAGCGGGTCGTCCGGGGAGGCGTTGCCCACCGCGATCCTGGCCACCCAGTCGACGGAGAGCAGGAAGCGCCAGAGCTCGACCGTGGTGGGCAGGTCGAGGGCGGTGAACTCCGTGACGGTGAGCGTGCAGTCGGGATAGTCGCCGTCCCACTTGTCGTCGATCCGGTAGAGCACCAGACCGGTGACCGCGCCGTCGGCGTCCCGGTGGACGGCCGCGAACGGCTCCTTGAAGTCGAAGCCCGGCACCCGGACCTCGCCGGTGGCGCGCTGCCACCACAGCTCGTCGCGGTCGATCGCGCCCGGCTGGGTGCGCCGCCAGCGGTCGTGCAGGCCGGGCCCGAGTTCGCGCACCTCCGCCATCGTGGCGAAGTCGATCCTGCCGCCGGGAACGCCCGGCAGGCCCTCGCGGAGGCCCCTGGCGCGGCGCAGGTCCACCCGCCAGCCGGCGGCCCGGGTGGCGGGCCCGAAGCCGAACCGGCCGTAGATGCCGTACTCGGCGGCGATCAGGATGGCCACCGCCGTACCGCGGTCGGCGGCGGCCGCGAGGTCCCGGCGCATCATCGTGCTGAGCAGGCCCCGGCGGCGGTGGGTGGCACTGACCGTGACGTGGCTGATGGCGTCGGCCGTGATGACGGCGCCGCCGGGGACGGTCAACTCGGCGTCGTAGCTGCGGAAGGTGGCGATCTGGCGGTCGCCGTCGAAGCCGGCCAGCATCCGGCCGGGCTCCCACTGGCGGCGGCGCACCTCCGCCGCGCTGTCCACGTGCGGGCGGAGGAAGCCGAGGGTCAGGGCGCGGTCCCAGGCCGGCACCTCGTCCTCGGAAACCGCCCGTACCCGGAGTCCGCCCGCGGTGTCGACGGCCGTGTGGTCGATGCTGTTGCCCATGGGGCCCACCGTACGGCGGCCACTCCGGCGGCGGCACCCGATTAACCGCTGCCCGACCTCTCGATGCTCTCCCGGCGCCACCACCCGGTGGTCGGAGCGCAGGACCCGGTCCGCGAAGGCCCGGTCCGCGAAGGCCCGGTGCCGCTCGCCGAGCGCCCGGAAGCCGAGCGGCCGGCAGATCCCGTCGGCCGGGCCGTCGGTGGCTCCTGGGTGTCCGCGTGCACCGGGCCTCGTCAACCTCCAGAAACGGTCCCGGCGGCGGCGACGGCAGGCCGGTGCGGGCTCCGCTCGGGCTCCGCTCGGCCCGCCGTCGGGCTCCCGTCGGACACCCCGCCGCGATCAGGCGGCTTGCCCGGGTCGGCCGCGTGCCCCACGCTGAGCCCGGGTACGAGGACTACCGGCGAGCCCGGACCGCGCGCGGCCGAGCGTCCCGCGCCGCGCCGGTCCGTACGCCGGACACCCACGGACGGAAGGCCGGGCCATGCGGAAACTGATCTACGGCATGAACCTCACCCTGGACGGCTACGTCGCCGCGGTCGGCGACGACATCAGCTGGAGCGGGCCGCCGAGCGACGAACTGTTCCGGTGGTGGCTCGAGCTCGAGCAGCAGAGTGCCCTGTCGCTGTACGGGCGCAAGCTGTGGGAGACGATGAGTTCCTACTGGCCGACCGGTGACCAGCAGCCAGACGCCACCCCGGCGGAGGTCGAGTTCGCCCGGAACTGGCGGGACACGCCGAAAGTGGTGTTCTCCTCGACGATCGGCACGGTCGACTGGAACACCCGCCTGGTCACCGGCGACGCGATCGCCGAGATCACCCGGCTCAAGGCCGAGGACGGCGGCCCGATGAACATCGGCGGCGCAACGCTCGCCGGGGCGGCCATGCGCGCCGGACTGATCGACGAGTACGCGATCGCCGCCCATCCGGTCCTGGTGGGCGGCGGCACGCCGTTCTTCACCGCCCTGGACAGCTGGGTGAACCTGAACCTGGTGGAGACGCGGACGTTTCCCGGCGGCGTGGTCCTGAGCAGGTACGAGACGAGGCGCTGAGCAGCAGCACCCACCCGTCGGCCGGCGACGTACTCCCGTCCCGGCCTTCCACCAGGACGTCGCGGCCGGCGGAGGCCGCCCGTCGCGGTGACGCGCCGCCAGGGCTGGGATCGTGCCGCGGAATCCGAGCCCCACAGGAACCGGCCGGTCTCAGGGCCGGGCGTAGAAGTCCGGGGTACCCATGATCCAGAGGCTGGCCTGCTTGATCGGCATGCCCGCGCGCGGGGCCTCGATCATCTGGTCGTCGCCGATGTACAGCCCGACGTGGTGGATGTCCGCGGCGCGGCCGGTGTCCGTCCAGAAGACGAGGTCGCCCGGGCGCAGTTGGCGGTAGCCGATCGGGGCGCTCTGGGCGTACTGGTCGGCGGCGAAGTGGTTGAGCTCTCGGCCGCCCTGGCGCCAGGCCATCATGGTCAGCCCCGAGCAGTCGTAGCCGCCCGGGCCCTCGCCGCCCCAGATGTACGGCAGCCCGATCTTCGACTTGGCGAAGGCGACCGCAGCGGCCGCGCCTTCGGCGGACCACGGGCGCTCTGCGGGCGGTCCGGCGGTCGGTCCGGCGGGCGGCGGCGCGGCGGAGGCCTTGGCGGCGGCCGCCGCTTCGGCGGCCTCGGCCTCCTGTGCGGCCTTCTCGGCGGCGGCGCGGGCGGCGGCCTCGGCCTCCCGGGCGGCGGCTGCCTCCAGCGCTTCGCGGCGTCGGCGTTCCAGCTCGACGGTGGTGTTCCGGGCGGCGGCCAGTTCGGTGAGCAGTTGCTCGCGGTGCCGGCCGACGGCGGCCACCTCGCCCTGCTGGGCGGCCAGCCGCCGCTCCGCCGTCGCCCTGGCCGCGGCGACCTCGGCGGCGGCCTTCTCGGCGGCCTCGGTGGCGGCGCGGGCGGCGGCGGAGGCGTTCCGGGCGGCGGCGGCCGTGGAGGTGGCGGCGTCGAGGATCTGCCGGGTGCGCCCGCTGACCTGGCCGACCGCGGCGGCGCGGTCGCCCGCCTCGCGCGGGCCGCGGGCGCCGAGCAGGGCGTTGAGTGCGGACAGTTCGGCGCCGGCGCCCTGGCGGTACGTCTCGGCTGCGAGCCTGGCGGCGTCATCGGCGGCCGCCGACCGGTCGGCCTCGGCGGTGGCGGCGCGCTGCGCGGCGGCGCCCTCCGCCGTTCGGGCCCGGGCGAGGGCGAGCTGGGCACCGTTGTAGGCCTCGACGGCGCGTTCGGCGCCGCGCCCGGCCCGGTCCAGTTCGGCCCTGGCGGCGGTGAGCGCGGCCTCCAGCGCGGCGACGGACGAGGCCTTGCCCTCGGCCTCGGCGCGGGCGCGGTCGATCTCCTCGCCCGTCGGGTACGGCGCCTCGCCCCGGGCCTGGCCGGGCGCCGGCTCAGGGTCCGCCTGGGCTGCGTGGGCGGCGGGGAGCAGCCCCAGGAGGGCGGTGAGGGACAACAGGAGGGTCGGCAGGAGCCTGCGCGCCACGAGACATCCCTTCTCACGGGTCCGGAGGGGACGGCGGCGGAGGACGCGCGGTGCGCGGCGGGCGGCTACCGGGCGGTTGGTGATCCGACGAAACGTCCCATCACGTGACAGAACGGTCACATGAGGCCCATGGTCTCAATTCCGACAGCCCGCACACCCGGCAAAGCGCTCCGCCTGTCGAGTGACCATCAGATGATCCGAAGGAGGCCGGCCTTCGGCCGGACGCACAGGAAGACTCGCTCGCACGGTGGACGAACGAGGCGAACGAGCGGGGCGGACGGGCGATACGGACGGACGAGGTGGACTGGCGACGTGGACTGGCGACGTGGACGGACGAGACGGATGACCTGCCGGCGGACGGCCTACCGGTGGATCCGGCGGGTGTGCGTCCGCAGCCGGGGGTGCCGCTCGGGCCGGCGCTCCAGGCCGGTCGGGCCGACGCCATAGGTCCGGCTGCGCCCGGCCCGGACCGTACGGCGGCGCTGCTGCGCCCGGTGCGAACGGACCGGGCCGACCGTCGAGGCCGCGTACGGCCCCTCCCCGGCCGGGGACTGCAGCGTCGCCCCGGCCGCGGCGGCCGAGCGCCGGTCGGCCAGCCGGGCCCGGCGGCGGGCCAGCGCCCGGGCGGCGTGGGCGTCGAGGTGGGCGCTGGCCCGGGCGGCCATCCGCTCGGCCACCCGGTGGGCGGCGGGGTGGTTGGCGGGCACCTTGTCGGGCGCGCCGGCGATCAGGTCGAAGAGCCAGGTTCGGGCCCGGTCCGCGCGCCGGTGCAGCAGGCGCTCGCGCCGCAGCGCACGCGCCCGGCGCCTGGGGCGGGTGGTGTACCGCCAGCGGGCCCACGGGCTGCTCGGCCGGGCCAGCCGGACCGCGCCGATCCAGGACAGGCCGGGGACCATGATCCCGAGCAGGCCGGTCCACACCTTGCCCTTGAGCAGGGTGATCACCGAGGCCAGCGTGTTCACGGAGATCACCGTGATCAGGCCCCACCGGGTGTCCTCGCCGGGCGACGCGCCGAGCGGGACGTACCCGATCAGCAGCAGGGCGGTGAACAGGATCCCGAAGATCACGGCGTCCACCGACTTGCGGCCCTGCTCGCCCCAGTAGACGTCGTCCAGGTGCAGGATCAGCGCGAACTCGTCCAGCACCAGGCCGCAGCCGATGCCGAAGGCCAGCCCGAACCAGTCCATCCACGGCTGCCCGCCGTAGGTGGCGAACACGCCGATGCCGCCCAACAGCAGGAAGCCCAGGCCGAAGACCATGTGGTGGATGTGCAGGCCGCCAGGGGTCACGTTGCCGGGCCACCACCGCACCTGGGCGCGGATCATCCGGACGCTGAAGCGGATGAAGACGAAGGAGGTGATGAAGCCGACCAGCAGCAGGAACAGCGGTTGCTTGTGCGCGTTGACGATGTGCTCGCGGTAGCTGTCCAGCAATGTGGTCATGCGTCTTACCTTCGTTCCTGGTCCTGCGTGCTGCTGCCGTGACATGGCCGGGGTCCGAGGGGACTCCGACACGGGTCAAACGCGCGGTCAGAACCCTCGGGTGCGCTTGGCCGCCCGGCGCGGCACCGCCGGGTAGAGCGACGGGAGCTCGGCACCGACCGGCAGCTTCAGGAACAGCCGGGCGATCTCCCCGCCGAGGTTCACCCCGATCGCCAGCGCCATCGCGATCGCCGCCGCCCGGAAGACCGACACCAGACCGGTGCTGGAGTGCCCCTGGGCGAAGGCGAGCATCCCGAGGTAGAGCGCCGAGCCCGGCATCAGCGGGCCGATCGCGGCGGTCACGTACGGCAGCGCCGAGTCGTTGCGGGAGCGCGCCATCAGCTGGCCGAAGAGGCCGACCAGCCCGGCCGCCACACCGGTGGCCGCGATCGGGTTGACGCCCGCGTTGTGGACCAGCGCGCCGTAGCTCGCCCAGCCGATCACACTGTTCACCGTGACCAATCCGAGCGTGCGGCGGTCGGTCTGCAGCAGCGTCGCGAAGGCCAGGGTCAGCACCATCGCGGCGACCATCTGGACCGGCGGGGAACTGACCCCGGCCAGGCTCTCGTCCGGCCGCAGCTTCGCCTCGAAGCCGACGCCCAGGTAGAGGATCACCATCACGCCGATCACGATGCCGGCGACCAGGTAGATCACTTCCAGCAGGCGGGCCGCGGCGGTGATGTAGAAGCCGGTCAGGCCGTCCTGGACGGCGGCGACCAGGGCGCGCCCCGGCAGCAGGGCGAACAGTCCGCCGGTGATCACGACCGAGCCGCGCAGGCCCCAGTCGTTGAAGGACAGGATGATCCCGGAGGCCGCGGCCGGCATCGCGGCGGCGACGAACTGGTAGAACTCCGGCAGCCGTCGCTTGGCCAGCGCGGAGGCCAGCCGGTCGCCGAGGACGGCCGCGACGAAGGCGCTGGCGAAGACCAGCCAGGCCTTGTCGTCGACCCGCCCGCCGACCAGGAAGGTCGCCGCGCCGGCCAGCAGACCGGTGGTCAGGGCGAGCATCCAGGCCGGGTACGGGTGCCGGTTGCGGCGGATCAGGGCGAGCCGGCGGTAGGCGTCGTTGACCGACACCTTCTCCGCGGTGATGTCGGCGACCAGCTCGTACACCGCGTTCAGCCGGGTGTAGTCGGAGGTGCGGCGGCGCACGACGCGGTCGGCGGTGACCGGCGGTTCGACCAGCGACGGCTGGTGCGAGATGCCGATCAGGGTGAAGGTGACCTGCGGCTCGCAGTGGTCCAGCCGGTAGGCGTGCGCGATGCCGAGCATCGCCGCCTCGACGTCTTCGGCGGCCTCGCCGCTGGCCAGCAGCAGCTCACCGATGCGCAGGGTCAGGTCGAGGATGCGGGGGACGTTGCGGGCGGCGCCTGCGGAGGGGTGCAGTTCGCGGGCGGTCCGCTCGAAGGCGGGGCGCTCGGACATGGGGGTGCGCAGCAGGGTGCGCATCCGGTCCGGCCAGGGCGCCTCGCCGGGGGCTCCGGCGGTCAGGTCCGAGACCGGGATGCCGGTGGGCGGGGTGTAGCCGGCCGCCCGCCACTCCTCGGGGGTGAGGGTGTCCTCGGCGACCGAGCGGCGGCGGGCGGGTCGCTCGTCCTCGGGGTGGCGGTCCTGCTCCGGCCGCCGCCCGACCGTCAGCCCGGGATGCGGCCCGAACGCCGCGTCGGGCACCGCATCGGCCACTGGGGCGGTCACCGGCTCGGGCGCGGCGTCCGCCACCGAGCCGGTCGCCGGTCCGGATTCCGGCTCCGGCGAAGGCTCGGGTGCAGACGTAGTCGAACGCGAAGGCGATATCGAAGGCGAAAGCGCGGGCGCGGGCTCGGGTGCCAGCAGGCCCTTGGTCTCCGTGACGGGCGGGACGAGCGGGACGACCGTGGTCGGCTCGACGAGCGGGGCGGGGTGGCCGAGCAGGCCCTCGGTGGGCGGTGCGTCGGCGGGGTGCACCGGCTTCGGGGGTGCCTGCCGCGCCTGACGGACCGCCCGGCCTCCCCTCGCCCGCTTGCCCGCACCCGGTCGGCCCCGCTTAGGCACTTCCGCTCCTTGCCACCCCTGGTGGCCGCCGGCCACCGCTCGATCTCGGGTTACACCTTGCCTGATCGAACAGCCGGACGCACATGTACGCGACGTCCCGTGGCCGGGGCGGCGGGCACCTACCCGGCGGGGTGGCGGCCGGCCGGGGCCCTGCCCGACCGGCGGGCCTCGGCAGTTCGACCACCACCGGGCACCACAGGAACCACCGGGATCACCGGGATCACCGGGACCACCGGGCCCGCGGAACCCCCGAGGTCCCCGCGACCGCCGAGATCCCCGAGACCAGCACGCCACCGGCCAGGTCGAGGACCACGGAGGTGCGGCGGTGCCTCCTCCGACTCCGGTCAGAGGCCGTAGCGCTCGGTGATCTCCTCGTGCCGGGCGAGGTCCGCGCCGGCCGCCTCGGCCAGGGCCGGCCAGGCGAGGGGGTGCGGCCAGTCGCCGGTCAGCCGGTGCAGCAGGGCGTCGGCCTCGGCGGCCGCGGCGGTCGGCGGCACCCCGAGGGCCGCGTAGATCCCGGGCAGCGTGTCACCGTCTCCGGCCGGATCGGTGATCCGGTACTGGTCCCCGCTGTACGCCCAGACCGCGTACCCGGCCTCCCGCAGCTCCTCGCGCAGGGTGTCCCACCGCTCGTCTCCCGGCCAGCCGCCGTCGATCCAGTAGGTGGTGTACCCCGCCGGGTCGAGCAGGGTGAGCATCTCGAACACCGGGCGCCAGCGCCGCTGCTCCTCCTCGGGGGCGTCCTCGGCCGGCGGGCGCTCCAGCAGTGCCGGGGCGAAGACCACCACGTCGCCGTGGTTGAGCGTCAGGTCGTCGCCGAGCACGGGCAGGATCCGGGCGGTGGCCGGGCCCGTCCGGACGGCGGGCAGGTCGGCCGTCGAGCCGTTGGTGCGGACGGCCCGGACGGTGACCAGCTGCCACTCCTCGTCCACCGGGCCCTCGGGCTCGTCGAACTCGATGCCGAGCAGCGCGCCGGCGGAGCGGACCGCGGCCCAGTCCCGGTTGGCGGTGGCGGCGGTGATCAGGTGCCAGAGGTCGGACTCCTGGACCGTCCGGTGGCCCTCCCCCGCCGGGGCGTCCTCGGCGGGCAGGGCGCGCTCCAGCAGCTCCCGGAGGAGCCGCTGCGCGGTGGCGTGGTCGCCCAGCTCGGTGGCGGCACGGGCGGCGAGGCGCCGGGTGTTGAGCACCGCGTCGTCCAGCGCCAGGATCGCCTCGCACTGCTCCAGCGCCTCCGCCCAGCGGCCCTCGGCGGCGGCCCAGCGGGCGCGGGTCCAGTGCGCGTCGGCCGGGGCGGTGGCGGCCGTCCGGTCGGCGAGGCGGCGCACGCCCTCGCCGTCCCGGGCCTCGATCAGCGCCTCGGCGAGCGCGCCGGCCAGCTCCCGGTCCTCCGGGGCGGCCTCCAGCCGCTGCCACAGCAGGTCGGCGGCGGCCCGGACGTGGCCGAGGCTGCTCAGCACGGTGGCCAGCAGCACCGCCAGCCCGGTGGCGCCGGCCTGCTCACCCCGGTACCGGTCCAGGGCGACGGAGAGCAGGTCGGCGCCGGTCTCGTAAGGCACTCCCGCCTCGGCCACGTGCGCCGCCAGCTCGCCCGGCGGGACGGGCAGCTGCGGCACCGGCAGCGCTTCGGCGGCCGCGCGCAGGGCGGCGACCTCCTCCGACACGCCGTCGGTGCGCCGCAGCTCCGTGAGCTTGCGCTCCCCGGTGGCGGCGAGCGTGAGCGCCACCGTACGGGCGCCGCGGGAGAGCGCGAGCCGGCCCGCCGCCAGCAGCAGGTCCACGCAGGGCCGGTGCGCTCCTACCCCGTCCAGGTAGCCGACCCAGCCGGCCAGCACGGCGCCCAGCGCGGCGTCGTTCTCCCAGGCCCCGGCCGCGACCAGCAGTTCGACCGTCTGCGTCCACCCGGGCCGCAGGTCGGCGTGGAGCTCTGCCTCGGCGCGGTCGGGGAGCAGGGCGAGCGCCTCCTCCGTCCGGCCGAGGGCGGCGAGCGCGCGGGCCCGCAGCAGGGCGCCCCAGCGCTGGTCGCGCTCGTCCAGCCGGTGGCCCTGCGCCTGCTCGGCCCGCTCGGCCGTCGCCAGCAGCTCCAGCACCTCCTCGTGCCGGCCCAGCAGGTGCAGGGTGCCGGCCCGGGCCTGGTGGAAGCGGAGCGAGACCCGCTGGCCGGCCGCCCGCATCCGGTTGGCGGCGGTGTCCAGGTAGTCGAGCGCCTCGGGCGCCCGGCCGTCGTCCTCCAGGGCGTCGGAGTACTCGCGGGAGAGGCAGTCGTAGCAGGCGCGGCCGGGGTCGATCCGGCCGAGCGTCTCGCCGACCACCTCCAGCCGCTCGGTCACGTACCCGGGGCCGTCGACCCGGGCGTGGCAGATGGCGAAGTCCTGCACCACGCAGACGGACTGCGGGCAGCCGGCGGTCTCCTCCCGGTGGGCGAAGTCCAGCAGGTCGACCGCCTCGGGCATCACCGACTCGCCCTGCTGGCGCTTGTTCAGCAGGTTCTGCATCCGCCAGTGCCGCAGGTACACCTCCACCCAGGGCAGGTCGAGCGCCCGCGCCGCGGCGACCGCCTCCGGGTAGAGCGCGTCGAGCTGGTCGTTGCGCCCCTCGGTGGCGTGCTCGGGCAGCTCGACGATGGCGTCGGCCAGCCGGTGGTGGCCGGCCTCGGCCAGCTGCCGGTGGGTGTCGCGCACCCACGCCCAGATGTCGGTGGTCATGCTTCGTCTTCCCCCTGCATCGTGCTGATGAGTTGTCTACCGCGGACCACTGACAATCCGTCCGTCACGCCTCGTCCCGGTCGGCTCCGGGGCGGTCCGGCAGATCCCGGTCGGCTCCGGGGCGGTCCGGCAGATCCCGGACGGCTCCGGGGCTGCCCGGCAGATCCCGGTCGGCTCCGGGGCGGTCCGGCAGGTCGGAGAGCGCGCCGGGGCTGTCCGGGACGTCCGGCAGGCCGGCCGGGACTTCGGCGGTCAGCGCCGAGACGGCGGTGGCGACGCCGGTCAGCGCGGCCGTGAGGTCGCCCTGGGCGGGCCCGGACGAGGCCGCCGCCATGATCACCTTCAGCGAGCGGAGCAGCCCGGCCGCCGTGGCGCTGCCGGTGTGTCCGGTGCGGTAGGCCGCGAGCAGGTCCTGGACCGCCGGACTGGCCAGGTTGAGGTAGAGCCGGGCCTTGACCTCGCCGTCGGTGCGGGCGGTGAAGGCCCGGGCGAGCCGCAGTGCGGCGGACGGGATCCGGGCGTCCGCCTGGTCGTCCTCGATCCGGGCCTTCAGCTCGGCCTCGCGGTCCGGGACCAGCACCAGCGGCAGGCCCGGCGGGTCGAAGCGGGCCGGCACGAGCTGTTCGCCCGGGTCGGCCAGGGCGCCTGCCAGCCAGGCCGACTCCTCCGCCGGCAGCGGGTGTTCGGGGTCGCGGAACAGCTCGCGGTTGCCCTGCTCGGAGCCCAGCTCGACCAGCCGGCAGCCGCGCAACCGGGCGTAGCGGCGCAGGAAGGGCAGGACGGCGTAGCGGTCGCCGCGCGCGATCGGCACCCGCATCGCCCGGTACAGCATCTCCTCGAACCCGCCGCCGCTGCCGAGCGCGACGTGCACCGCTCCCCCTCCGGCGGCGCGCAGCGCCCCGGCCGTGAGGTCGCCCTGCGAGGTGGGCACCGGCACGTCGTCGGCGAGCAGGGTGAACAGCCGCTCGTCGCAGAGCGCGGCGCCGAGCAGGTCCTGGCCGTGCCGGGTGAGGATGCGGCGCCAGGCGGCGGGGTGCAGCCGGGCCGTCTCGTACAGGCCGTCGACGATGGCGTCGGCGAGGGCCTTCTGGAGCGCGTGGTAGTGCTCGTCGCGCTGGAGGTCCTCGCGGCTGGCGGTGGGGGTGAGCCGGTTGGACTCGACCACGCCGCCGATGAACCCGGCCCAGCTGGGCAGCAGGTCGCGGGCGTCCTCGGCGAGGAGCATGCCGCGCAGGTAGACGGCGAGGTCACGGTTGTCGCTGCTGCCGTAGGTGCCGCCGTCCTGGACCCAGAGCAGGCCGACCGCGTCGGTGGCGCCGTCGACGGGGTGCACCGGGAAGGCGGTCAGCGGCTCGAAGCGACGGCCGAACGCGGTGGCGAAACGCATGCGGGCGGCGTACCGGTCGCCCTCCACCTGCTGCCGCCAGGGCACCTCGACGGAGTTGACCGGCTGCTCGTCCTCGCCGACGTGGACCGGGATCGGCAGCAGCACGCAGTAGCGGCCGAGGACTTCGCGCAGGACGTCCTCGTCGGCGAGGTGGGAGTGCTCGGCCTTGAGCGCGAGTTCGACCACGCTGCCCGGGCGGGGCCGGGCGGGCACCGGCTCGACCCGGTACTGCTCGCCGCCACGGCTGCGGTAGCGGTGGCCGCGTCCCGGCTCGCGGTGCGACGTGGTGGTGACGGTGACCTCGTCGGCGATCGAGAAGGCGGAGAGGAAGCCCAGCCCGAAGGCGCCGATCAGCTCCTGGTTGCCGGTCAGTTCGCGCAGCATGCGGGTGTAGCCGGTGCCGACGGTGGCGAGGTAGGAGTGGATCTCGGGCTCGGTGAGGCCGGCCCCGGTGTCCTCGATGGCGAGGGTCCGCCGGGCGGCGTCGGCGCGCACCCGGATCGACGGCCGGTGGTCGCCTTCCGGGTCCTCCAGGAGCCGGCGCGTGTGCGAGTCGTGCGCGTTCTGGACGAGTTCGCGCAGGGCGACCAGCGGGGTGGAGTAGAGGTGGGTGGCGAGGACGTTCACCAGGCCGCCGAGATCGACCTCGGTGGTCCGCAGCTCCTCGGCGGGGACGGGCTCGGGCGGGGCACCTTCAGACATGGGTCCTCAGTGTGCCAGTGCGACAATCCGTCGACCATTTCTTTCTCTCGGGCACTTGTCTGACCAAATGACGGAATCCGGTCAACCGTGAATTGACCGGACCCACCATCGGAGGAATTGCCACCCGGTCGGTGGAGTTCGTCCACCCCGCCGGTCAATGCTGGACGGGCGACGTCAGGCCCCGGCGCGCCGGAGCGGCCACTCCGGATCGCGCCCCAATTCGCACTTCCAGTCAGGGAGACCAGCGTGTCCCGTATTCGCGCAGCCGCCGCCGTCACCGCCCTCGGGGCGTTCCTCCTCGTCGGCGTCGGTGCCGCCACCGCGCACGCCGACAACGGCGCCGCCGCGATCGACCACTCCAACGGCACCGTGGTGAGCAACGCGGGCTCCGGCAACATCGTCGGCAACGTCCACGGCAACGTGGTCAACACCCAGCAGACGGCCACCGGTTCGGGCGCGAGCAACCAGAACAACGGCCTCGCCGTGACCGGCAACGCCGGGAACATCGGCGCCCTGCAGGGCAACGGCAACGTCGACGCCCTGGTCTACTCCCCGCACGCCCTCCACTAGGTTCTGTCCGACGGATCATGGCGTCGTAGGCTCCAGATCATGCACAGCACCCTGACGGAGTATGCGCGATGCCTCTACGGCGACGAGTACGGTCCTACACCGGAGTGCGACCGCGACCACCAAGAGTTCCTCTTCGTTGAGCGGCTGACCTTCGCTGACGCGGACGCGATCCTCGCCATGCTGCGTGAGCTCTGCCCACACGTGGTCGACGGCTATCTACCAGTCTGGATCCGGAATCTGGCCTATCGGTTGGTGCTTTTGCAGCGGCCTGACGAGCCGGCGCTACTGCGGGAGGCTGCCGAGAACCTGTGGATGCACGGCCCGGACTGGGACGACATCGCAGCTGGCTTGGTAGAGCGGGCCGACGCTCCGCTGGTCCTTCGGTTCGGGGATGGTGTGCTTGATCTGGCGTCGGCGCAGGTAGCGGCGGTTGCGGCGGGAGCTGTAGGCCTTGTCGCCGCCGAGGTGGTCAGGGCGGTTGCGTGGGTGCCCGCCGGCCAGGCGCTTGACCCGGATCCGTTCGAGCACGGGGATCAGCTGCGGGCTGTCGCCCCACTGGCCGGGCGTGATCAATAGCGCCAGTGGTCGGCGTCCACCTTCGCCGGCGAGGTGGATTTTGCAGGTCAGGCCGCCCCGGGAGCGTCCGAGTCCTTCGTCGGGACGGTGCTGCCGAGGCGTTGATCTTTTTTCGGGACTCGTGGCGTTCTTCGCGGGGCCCCGGCCGCGTGCTGGTGGGCCCGGCACGAGGTCGAGTCGACGCTGACCATGCTCCAGTCCACCCGGCCGTGGGCATCGGCGTCGGCCAGGACAGCTTGGAGGATCCTGTCCCAGGTACCGTCCGCCGACCAGCGCCGATGCCGCTCGTAGACGGTCTTCCAGCTCCCGAAACGCTCGGGCAGATCGCGCCACGGCACACCGGTGCGGACCCGGAACAGGATCCCGTTGATCACCAGCCGGTGGTCGCGCCAACGTCCGCCACGGCCACCGGATTTCGGCAGATGCGGCTCAAGCCGCATCCACTCGTCGTTAGTCAGATCTCCCCGCCCCACGACCAGAACAACGATCCCATTGTCGGATGGTCACAAGATCCGCCGGACAGGCCCTAGTAGTACTTCGTTAGGTCCGAAGTGGTCGGGTGTGCCCTGCCTGGCGCGTGGTGGGTAACTCGCGGTGGCAGGTGGGGCATTCGCCGGTCCAGGCC
>NZ_JOHO01000048.1 GCF_000719705.1 Streptomyces sp. NRRL S-350
CATCCGCCTCTCCCGCCGCACCCTCGCCACCATCAAGGGCAACCTCTTCTGGGCCTTCGGCTACAACGTCGCAGCCCTGCCACTGGCCGCCGCCGGACTCCTCAACCCCATGATCGCCGGAGCCGCCATGGCCTTCTCCTCGGTCTTCGTGGTCGGCAACAGCCTCCGGCTGCGCCGCTTCCGCTGAGCCGCGCGCTCCTGACCACCCCACGCCGGGCCGGGGCCCCGGAACCCCGCCGGGTTCCGGGGCCCCGGCATGTCGGTGCGCGGGCCACGGAGCCAGGCGTCGGCGCGCACGGCGGTCGGCCGGTCAGCCCTCCGGCAGCCCCACGGCCTGCCAGCGGTACGCCGCGTCCTCCTGCCAGACCTGCAACTCGCCCTCCACCACCGCGGCGAGGCACAGCCGCCAGTCGTCGCCCATCGCCAGCGCGACCCGGGTGGCCGGGCGCAGCGTGGGGCGCCACCAGCGCGGACGGCGGGAGGTGCCGCCGGCCGGCAGCCGCAGCCGTACGCCGCCCGCACCGGCCAGGGCGATGGTCGGGCCGCCGCGGTGGCCCACCATGGCGATGTCGAGGGAGGGCTCGCCGTCGCCGATCTCGGTGCCCGCCCCGGCGGCGCCGACGGTGTGCAGCTGGACGGAGCCGTCCGGCCGCAGCGTGGCGGCCTGCGGTCCGGCGGAGGTGCGGGCCAGCGCCCCGGCGCGCGGCGTGCCGGCCGGGCCCAGCGGGCGCGGCGGCTCGGCCGAACCGGGCCGCCAGCTCAGCACCCGCCCGCCGTGCTCGACCAGGACCAGCCAGCAGCCGGGGCGTTCCTCGACCGCCGCCAGCACCCGGTCGGCGGGGCAGCCGGGCAGCTCCTGGCCGGTGAGGGTGAGGCCCGGCGCCCAGCGGTAGGAGCGCAGGGTGCCCCCGGCGGCCGTCCAGACCGTCATCTCCGCCGTCGGGTTGACGGCCCCCGCCAGGCCGCTGACCCCGCGCGCGGCCTCCCACCAGCCGCCCGCCGTACCGACCCAGAGGGTGCCGCCGCGGTCCTCGGCGCAGACCACCAGCTCGCCCTGGCGTCCGGCCCAGCCGGCCGCCAACTCCCGTACGACGCCGGGGCCCTGTCCGGTGGGCAGCCGGTGCCCGACGCGGCCGGGGCCGGCCAGCGCGGTGCCGTCGGCGCCACCGGTGACCACCAGCGGGCGCCCGGACCGGTCGGGCAGCACGGCCAGGCCCGAGGTGCGGGCCACCGGCCGGTGGGCGCGCAGCAGTTCGCGGCCGCGGGCGGCCCACGGGCCGAGCGGGGAGGGGCGGCGGTCCGGATCGCGGACCAGTGGTTCGCAGGCCCAGCGCACCAACTCCTCGGTGTAGCCGGCCGCGAGGAGTTCGGCGCGGGCCTGTTCGGCGGCGAGCCGGTGGTCGAGCCGGCCGTGGTCGGGCAGCAGCAGGGTGCGGGCGAGGGTGCCGACCGCGAAGAGGTCCTTGGCGGTGGTCGGGAAGCCGCCGACCTGCTCGGCCTCCGGCGGGACGTGCCCGGGGGTGAACACCGCGACCGTCAGGGTGTGGTCCAACGGGGCGAGGAAGGTCAGGTCGATCAGCTTGACCTGCCCCTGGCCGTCCACCAGGACGTTGGCGGGGGAGATGTCGCGGTGCACCCAGCGCTTGCGGTGCAGCTCGTCGACGATCCGGCAGAGCCGGGACAGCACTTCGGCCACGGCCGCCGGACCGCCGCGCTGGGTGCGGGCCCAGGTGTGCAGCGGCACGCCCTCGACCCACGGCGAGATCTGGTAGCCCAGCAGGCCGGCGGGGGGCGCCGCGCCGGGCCGGTGCGGCGAGGGGCCGAGCAGGAAGCTGGGCACGACCAGGTCGGTGACGCCCAGGCGGTGCGCGTTGTGCGAGACGTCGTCCCAGCGGCCGAGCCAGCGCCGCACCTCCGACGGGTCGCGCTCCAGCATGATCTTCGCGGCGACGAGCTCCTTGCGCCCGTTGTGGCCGGTGCGCACCGCCCGCCACACCTCGGCCTCGCCGCCCCGGTGGTGGAACTCCAGGAGTTCGTACTGCTCGGGGTCGAACTCCGGCCCGAACCGGAGGCCGGGCACCCAACGCGACTCGGACACACGACCCCCGACGCTTCTGACCGCTGCTGACGCGCTCGTTCATCTCCTGCTGATGCGTCGCCCAGGATAGTGCTCTTTCCTGTTCGTCTGTCCGATCGAGGGCCTATTCTGATGGCGCCCGAGCAACATCACGACATCACGTCAACTCATGACCGGCCGAACCGGGTTGATCATGGAGTGGGCGAAATCCGGACACAGGGGGGCGGCGCATGGCGCTGTTAGCGGTGCTGC
Organism: Streptomyces sp. NRRL S-350; assembly: GCF_000719705.1. Lineage (GTDB taxonomy): Bacteria > Actinomycetota > Actinomycetes > Streptomycetales > Streptomycetaceae > Kitasatospora. Next base: position 2,330 of record NZ_JOHO01000048.1, read on the forward strand.
TGATCGTGGTGGCACTGGCCGGTGCGGCCGCCGTCGTACTGGTCCGCCGCCGAAGGGCCCTGGACGCCGCGGCCGCGGCGAAAGCCCTGGCCGCGGCCGCCGAACGGCTCTCCGCCGGCAAGGCCGCCCAGGCCCGCCGCCGCTACGCGCGGATCGCCCGGCAACTGGCCGCCGGGCCCGGCGAACTGCGCCCGCAGCGCGGCCTCGCACTCCTCGGCCAGGCCGAGGCCACCGCCGCCACCGGCGACCGGCAGGCCACCCTCGCCCTGCACCGCGAGGCCTTCCCGCTGCTCGCCGACCCGGCCCGGCAACTGCCCCGGTGGAGCCTGCGACTCCTCGCCGAGGAGCAACTGCAGTCCCCGGACGGCGACCTCGCACCGCTGCTCGCCCTCCTCCAGGCCACCACCGCAGGCGCCGAACCCGGCGAGGAGGCCGAAACCGCCGCCCGCGCCCTCGACCGGCTCCAGCACCGGTGCCGCGAAGGCGCCCCCGAACAGCGCGACGACGCCACCGCCCGCGCCCTCGCCGCCCTGCCCGGCCGCGACTGGCCGGTGCTCGCCCGCGCCGCCCTGCTGCGCGACACCGCCCGCGCCGACCAGGCCGCCGCCCTGCTCGCCGCCGCGGCCCCCGACGGCAGCGGCGAACTCTGGTTCCGCTGGGGCGCCCAGCTGTACACCCTGCACCGCGACGAAACCGCCGTCGCCGCCTTCGACGAAGCACTGCGACGCGGCCCCGGCGAGCCCTCGCCCTGGGGACGCGGCCCGGCACTGCGCACCGACACCCTCCTCTTCCGCGGCCTTGCCCGGCAACGCCTCGGCGCCACCGAACCCGCCTGGGCCGACCTCGCCGCCGCCGCCGTGGAGACCCCGACCGACCCCAGGCCCCGCTACGCCCTCGGCCGGCTCGCCCTCCTCCTCGGCGCCGACGACCAGGCCCGGGAACAGTTCACCGCCGCCCTGACCGTCCAACCCGCCTTCGCCCCGGCCCGGTTCGGCCTCGCCCTGGTCAACGAACGGGCCGAACGCCCCGCCGACGCCGCCGCCGACTACCGGGCCGGCCTCGGCCAGGCCCCCGACTGGCGCCCCGCCCGGATCAGGCTCGGCGCCGCCCTGCTCGCCGCCGGGCAGGCCGACGCAGCCGAGCCCGTCCTGCGCGCCGAGGCCGACACCGAACCCGGCTCCCGCTGGACCCTGATCGCCGCCTTCCACCACGGCCTCGCCCTCGCCCGCACCGACGACCCGGCCGGCGCCCTCGCCCGCTGGGAGCCGCTGGACGACGAGGACCTGAACGAACGCCGGGCCCTGGCCCGTGACCGACTCGCCCGCACCCGCCTGGCCGCCGACCCGGGCGCCGCCCGCGAACTCTGGCAGCGGGCCGCCGCCGAACACCCGGCCGCCCCCGGCTACCGCGCCGCGCTGCGCGAAGCCGCCCTGCGCGAAGCCGCCCACCTGCTGGTCACCGGTCGCGACCACCCCGAACCACGCCGACACGCCGCCGACGCGCTCGCCCTCGCCGACAGCCTGCCCGGCGCCCTCACCCGCCGCCAGGCCCGGCTGCGCGCCGCCCTCGCCCTGGCCGCGGGCACCCCGCAGCCGGTCACCACCCTGCTCGACGCCGGCGGCGGCCTGCGCGACCGCTACCACCTGGCCGCCGCCGCCCTGCTGGCAGGCCGCCCGGCCCAGACGATCGCCCTGCTCGGCCCGCCCGACCCGGCCGGCGACCCCGCGACGGCCCGGCTGCGCGCCCTGCTCGCCGAACGGGCCGGCAACTGGGCCGTCGCGCTCGACTGGTACCGCCACTTCCTGACCGCCCCGACGCCCGCGGCTCAGGCCGGTGAGGCCGCCGGGACTCCCACCGGTGGGGCCCCCGCGACCCCCGCGACCCTCGCGGTACCGGCGACGCCCGCGGACTGCGCGCGCTGCGACCGGCCGGCCGCCGGCGCCTGCGGCGGCTGCGGCCGCGAAGCCTGCACCGACCACCTGCACGCCCCCGAGGGCGCAGCCACCCCCCGGTGCGTGACCTGCGCCGGGCCCGCGCTGCGCGCCGTCCTGGACTGCGCCCGCCGCGCCGGCACCCCCGAGCAGGCCGAACCCGTCCTCGCCGCCTGGGCCGCGGCCCTCGGCGACGGCGCCGCCGCCGCGCCGGTCCGGCTCGACCTCGCCCTCCTGCGCGCCGAACTCGGCCGCCTCGACGAGGCGTTGGCCGACCTCCCGGCCGACGCCACGACCGCCCGCGCCGCCGTCCTGGTCCGCCGGGCCGGCGCAGCCCTCGCTGCCGACCAGCCCGGACGGGCCGCCGCCGACCTGCGCCAGGCCCTCAACCTCGCCCCCGGCCACCCGCAGGCGGCAGGCGCGCTGGGACTGCTCGCCGAACACGAGGCGCACCAGCACGCCGTCGAGGGCCGCCACCGCGAGGCCTGGGAGGCCTACCGCGCACTGCTCCTCGAGGACCCGGCCCACCCCCGGCTGCTGCACGCCCTCGGCCTGACCGGCTACCGGCTCGCCGCCCCCGCCGCAGCGCCCGTCGCCGACCCTGCCGCCACCGCCACCGCCACCGACGACCCCGGCGGGTCCGGAGCACCCGACGCGGAGGTCTGGGGCTGGACGCTCGGCTGCCTGGTCGCCGCCCTGCACCAGCCCGAGCTGTGGGCCGAATCCGCCCGGATCACCGGCCGCACCGCCGAACCGCACCGGCTGACCGCCGCCCGTACCGGGCTCATCGACCGCCTCCGGGACGACCTGCGGGCCGTCGACCGGGCCGCCGGCCGCAGCGGCGACGAGGTCGACGCCTGGACGCTGCTCCTCGGCATGGAGGCCCACGCCGCCGACGTCCTCGCCCAGGAGGACATCCGGATAGCCCTGCCCGGCCGCCCGGCCCGCCGCCTGACGGCCGGCCCCACGCTCGACCGGCTGCTCCGCGCCGAGCCCGGACTCACCGCCTGGGCCGCGGCCTTCGACCAGGCCGTACGCGCCGGGCGGAGCCGCACCGAGGGCCCCGACGCACCGCCGCTCGCCCGGGCCCTCAGCCTGTACGGCGGGCTCGGCCCGCAGCACTACCTGCAGCTGAAGGGCCGCCAGGCCGCTGCCGTCGCCGCCCTGGACGCGGTGGCCGAGGCCGAACGCGGCGAGGCCTGGTACGCGCTGCTCGGCGAGACCCTGGTCAGCCAGGCCCGCGAGCACCACCGCAACCAGGACTGGCGCGAGGCGCTGGACTGCCTCAGCCGCGCGGCGGCCGTCCCCGGCGTCGACCTGCCCGCCGACGCCACCGCCATCGCCGCCGAATCCGGCGTCCGGGCCGCCCGCGCGCTGCTCAAGAACACCGTCGACGACCAGCCCGGGGCAGCCGACCTGCTGGAGCGGGCGTTCGCGCTGGCCCCCGACGACCCCGAGGTGCGCGGTGACCTCGGTGCCACCTACGCCCAGTGGGCCCGCAAGATCAACAACGAGGACAAGGACTACCCCCGCGCCCTCGACCTGCTGCAGAAGAGCCTGGAACTCGTCCCCGGCGACCCGACCGCCCGGCACTTCCTGGAAGCCGCCCTCGGCAACCGGGCCGGCGAACTCAGCCGCTCCGAAGCGACCGACGCGGAGCTGGAGGAGGCCGCCGACGCCTGGCGGGCACTGATCTCCCTCAACCCCGACCCGGACCACCGGCTCGGCCTCGCCTTCGTACTGCGCCACCTCTCCCGGTCCGCCGCCTTCGCCGACGACCGCGTCCGCGCGGTGCGGTCGATGGCCGAGGCCCTGGACGCCGACCCGGAGTGGGACGGCGACGCCGACCGGGAGGCTCCGCGCCGCGTCGCGGTGATGCTCGCCAACCACGTCGTGGACGCCCTCCAGGACAAGCCGTTCACCACCCAGGCCGCCATGCTGCAGAAGGCCAAGTCCTACGACGACTCACCCGACATCCGCCGCCTGATGGTCAGCGTCTGGCGGGGCGAGGCCATCGGCCACTACGAGGCCCGCCGCTACCGCGAGGCGATCCGGCTGCTGGAGGAAGCGCTCGGCCTGTCCGCCACCCCGGAGGACACCGACAAGCTGCACCGCGAACTCGGCATCGTCCACGGCTCCTACGCCGTCCAGCAGGCCAACGCCCGGCAACTGCGGGCAGCCCGGGACCTGGCCCGGAAGGCCGTCGAGTACAGCCCGGACGACGCGGAGCTGCGGGCGATGCAACGGCGGATCAACTCGCTCTACTGACGGCAACCGCACGGCAGTTGCCGTCGTCCTAGACCGTGCGCGCCCCAGGTCGGGCCGGCTGATCCGGCCGCCCCGACCGATCCGGTCGCCCCGCACCGCAAGAGCCGTCCGACCGCAAGAGCCGCAAGAGCCGCAAGAGCCGCAAGAGCCGCAAGAGCCGCAAGGCCACCCGAGCCGTCCCGACCGTCCCAGCCGTCGTGAGGAGAGAGACCGCCCGCCATGCCACTGCACGAACCGTCGCCGTACGAGGTCCTGGGCATCCCGCTCACGGCCGGGGTGCGCGAGATCAACCTCGCCGTCGGGCCCGCGATGCGGGCGGCCCGCTACACCCGCCAGCAGATCCAGGAGGCCGCCGCGCTGCTGCGGAACCCGGACCGGCGGCTGGAGTCCGACCTCCAGCAGCCCCTTCCACCGGAGCCGGTCGACCAGGCCGCCGACCTGCTGGCGCCCGCGCTCGCCGAACCGCTGCTGGTGATCGAGCGCCCGCCGCTGCCGCCCGTCCCCGCCCTCCTGGCACTCCACCGCTCCGAACTGGCCGCCGACTTCGCCGAGCCCGCCCCGTCCGGAGCCGACCCCGAACCGCCCGTCCCCGCCCGCTACGCGGCCGACCTGTCCGTGCTGCCGCAGATCGAGGTCCCCGAATGACCGACGCACCGACCGCATCCCTGCTCGACGGCCACCGGCGGCTGGAGGTCCCGCCCGGCGTCGAGGACGTCGACCTGGAGCGGAAGTTCGCCCAACTGCTCTTCCGGGCGTCCCTGTTGGGGAGCAAGCTGACGGAGCAGCAGCAGGCCGCCCGGAGCGAGCAGCGGGAACTGCTCGGAATCCTGGTCGAGGTGGACGACGCGCTCGCCGCCCTCGGCCTGGACGGCGAGCTGGTGGCGCTCGGGCGCGGCGCCGGCATCGAGGCCACCCGGCGCCGGCTGCTCGGCCGGCTGGCCAAGGCCAAGGTCCGCCCGATGCGCCTGGAGGGCATGACGGCCGACCCGGACCTGACCGAGATCGTGGGGACCGAGGCCCGGGCCGGGGTGGCACCGGAGACGGTGGTGCGCACGGTGGTCACCGGGTTCTTCTGGGGCGACGAGGTGTTGCGGCGGGCCCAGGTGGTGGTCGCCGCACCGGGGCTGGAGCCGGAGCCTGCGCTTGGGTCCGAGCCTGACCTGAGGCCTGAGCTGGGGCCTGAGCTGGGGCCTGAGTCGGGGCCGGAGGCGGCGGAAGCCCCGGAGTCGGCCTCCGCCGAGGTCGGGGACGCGATCGGGGACGCGATCCGGGACGCGCTCCAGGGGGAGGAGCCCGGCCAGCCCGCCGACATCACACCCGCCACGCCCGAACCGGCCCGGGAAGCGGCCTCCGGACCGGCCCCCGAGCCGGCCCCCGGACCGGCCGGCCAGGACGCCGCGTCGGTCGCCCGCGCCCAGCCCAAGGCGGCCCCGCCCCGGGCCCGCCGCAAGCCCCCGGCCGCCGGCAAGCGGGCCAAGCGCAAGAAGTAGCCAGGACCACGAGGGGCAAGAGGGGAACTACATGTACCGCACACTCGGCATCGACCTGGGCACCACCAACTCCGTGGTCGCCCACCTGCGGCGGGGCGAGCCGGAGATCATCTTCAACCGGCAGAACCAGGAGGCCACACCGTCCGTGGTCGGCAGCGGCCGCAAGGGCGAGCTGCTGGTGGGCTCCACCGCGCGCAGCCGGATCGCCATCGACGGCGCCAACGTGATCCGCTCGGTCAAGCGCTTCATGGGCCGCAAGTTCAAGGACCCGCAGGTCCAGGCGGCTCTCAAGGAGGTCGACTACAAGGTCACCGCGGGCACCGACGGGGACGTCAACGTCTGGTTCAACGGCCGCTCCTACACCCCGATCGAGATCTCCGCGATCATCCTGCACCGGCTCAAGGAGGACGCCGAGCAGCGCTTCGGCGAGCCCTTCCCCCGGGCCGTCATCACCGTGCCCGCCTACTTCGGCGAGCGGCAGGTCGCGGCCACCCAGGAGGCGGGCCGGATGGCCGGCCTGCACGTGCTGCGGATCATCAACGAGCCGACCGCCGCCGCGCTCGCGTACGGGATCACCTCCGAGGCGGGCGACGAGGGCAGGACCGTCCTGGTCTACGACCTCGGCGGCGGCACCTTCGACATCTCCATCCTGCTGCTGGTGCCCGGCTCGGTGTCGGTGCTCGGCATCGAGGGCGACAACCTGCTCGGCGGCGACGACTTCGACCGCGCGATCACCACCGCGCTGCTGGAGGACATCCGCGAGGAGTACGGCTCGGACTACCAGCCCGACCTGCGGGACCGCCCGAAGATCGGCTCCACCGCCGAGACCATCAAGATCGAGCTCTCCAACCAGGAGTCCTCCGAGGTCATCCTGCCCGGGCTCGGCGCCGGACAGCTGGTGCTGGAGACCGAGTTCGAGCGCGCCCGCTTCGAGGAGCTGATCGAGGCGCAGATCGAGCGCACCATCGAGCTGACCCACAAGGCCATCATGCAGGCCAACCTGACCGTCGGGGACATCGACGAGGTGGTGCTGGTCGGCGGCTCCACCGCGATCCCGTTGGTCGCCCGGCGGCTCGGCGAGGTGTTCGGCCCCCGCCGGATCCGGCGCGGTGTCAACCCGATGCAGTGCGTGGCGTTGGGCGCGGCCGTGCAGTCCGCGCTGGTCGGCGAGGTGGAGTGCCCCGAGTGCCGGGCCCCGGGGGACCTCTCCGCCTCCAACTGCGCCAACTGCGCCACCTCCCTGCTCGGCGGTGCCCGGGTCTCCTGCGCGACCTGCCACATCCCGGTGAGTCCGGACGCCGCCGAGTGCCCCAAGTGCGGTCAGGACATGAACGCTCCCGGCGGTGGCGGTGCCGTCGTCCCGAAGCAGACGCAGGCCACCACGGTGGTCCGCAGCGACAACTGCCCGCGCTGCGGCACCCCGGCCGCCCCCGGCGTCACCGCCTGCGAACTCTGCGGCGAATCGCTCAACTCGGCCGCCCCCGGCCAGACGAGGGTGGCCTCCACCGCCGCCGAGGACGTCGGCCTGCGCTGCGCCGCCTGCGGCGTGGTCAACCCGCCGGGCAGCGAGGTCTGCCAGGGCTGCGGCGAGCTGATGCAGGTCACCAACCCGTTCGACATCACCCCGAAGAACCTCGGCATCGAGCTCAACGACGGCCGCCTCGCGGTCATCATCCCCAAGAACACCAGCTATCCGACCGGTTCGCCGGTCAGCCGGGAGTTCGTCGTCTCCGGCAGCGGCCGCCAGCGGCTGGAGATCGCGGTCTACGAGGGCGAGCACGAGATCGCCCAGCAGAACGAGCTGATCGGCCACCTCACCCTGCGCCTGCCCGAGGGCCTGGGCGGCCGGGCCCCGGTGGAGGTCTCCTTCGGTCTCGACCGCGACCGCACCATCACCCTGTCCGTCCGGATCCAGGGCGGCGCCGAGAAGACCGTCAAGCTGGAGCGGGTCACCCTCGACCCGGAGCTGAAGGTCCAGGTCGAGGAGCAGCAGCGGCAGATCGAGTCCTTCACCGACCGCTGGGGCGGCGAGCTGACGGAGGCCGAGATGCGCGAGGCCCAGCGGCTGCTGGAGACCCTGGACGACCTGGCGGCCGGCCAGACCCGCGGCCAGTCGGTGGACCAGGCCCTGGAACGGGCCCAGCTCCAGCTGAAGGCCCAGCGCTGGGTGCGCGGCTCGGAGGCGTACCTGAGCCTGTTCCTCCACTACTGCGAGAAGCACCTCGACCCGAGCGACCTGGACCGGCTCCGGTCGGTCGCCGCCGAGCTGCGGCTGCGCCGGGAGGCGGCCGACTGGGAGGGCGCGATGGACGCAGCCCAGCGGGCGGACGAGCTGTGCGACTCGCTCGGCCACACCATGCGGATGCTCACCATGTGCAACGTCTACGTGACCCAGAACATGGTCTCGCCCGCCCTCGGCCAGCTGATCATGGCGGAACTGCGCGGGCTGGACGCGGCCGTGGAGGCGCCCAACATGGAGGAGGTCAACCGGCACATGTCGAACCTGCTCGCGCTGTACGCGCAGGCCCAGCGGGAGCTGGGCAGCGAGCCGAGCGCCGAGTCGCTGGGCCCGGTGCGCCCGGAGGAGGCCGGTCCGCGATGAGCCCCGTGACCGATCCCGAGGTGCTCTGCCCGCTGTGCAAGGTGGCGGCGGATCCGCAGAGCCTGTGCTGCCCCTCCTGCCGGGAGGACCTGTCCGCGCTGTTCCGGCTGCGTTACGCCGGTCGGATCGACTACAACCGGGCGCTCGACGCGCTGCACGCCGGTGACACCGCCACCGCGCTGTTCCGGTTGCGCAGTGCGCTGGCGGCCGAGCCGGACCTGGATCCGGCGCGTGAGCTGCTGGAATCACTGCTGGTGACGGAATGAGGGACTGACGGGGGCGGAGGGGGTGGGTGGTGGCGGGCCGGGGTCCGCCGGGCCGACGGGCGACACGCCCTAGGACCGAGCAATCCCGGCGTGCCGCCTCGCGGATCGCGTGTGATCGAGGGCGAGTGTGATCGTCACACTGATTGCCCCTCCCAAGGAGTCACGCAATGCGCATTCGCACCTACCTCGCCGCCTCGGCCGTCGCCGCGGTGTGCGTGCTCGCCGGTGCCGGTACCGCCGCCGCCGACGCCAACGCCAACGGTGTCGCCTTCGGCTCGCCCGGGGTCCTCTCCGGCAACCAGATCCAGATCCCGATCCACATCCCGATCAACATCTGCGGGAACTCGGTGGACCTGGTCGGGATCGCCAACCCCGCCTTCGGCAACATCTGCATCAACGCGTGACCCGAGTACTGGGGCCGTCCGTCGACCGCGACGGACGGCCCCAGTGCCGTGTCGGCCCGCCGTTCGGCGATGCCGCCGGGACGGCCGAGGGCCCGACCCCCGCGACGGTGGCCGGGCCCTCGCGCCGCTCCGTCAGATCCGGCCGAACGCCCGGAGCATGTACTCCGAGCGGTCCACCGGGTTGAGGTCGGTGCGCCGCCGGCTCGGCGCCGCCCCGACCACCGGCTGGAAGCGGTGGAACCGGGTGACCAGTACGCCCTCGCCCTGGCTCAGCCCCGGCAGCCGCTGCTCGAACTCCCGCACCGTCCGGGCCGGGATCGTCCCCTCCACCAGGCAGCTGCCGCCCTGGACCCGGGTGGTCTCCGGGGTGGCGCCGCACTCCACCAGGTTCAGCAGGACGGCACTGGCGTTCTCGCCCGGCACCTCCAGCTCGAAGCGGTTGACCGGCTCGTACACCTGGGTGCCCGCCTGCTTGAGCGCGTTCATCAGCACCAGCGGGGTGAGCTTGCGGAAGTCGCCCGCCGCGCTGACCGGGCTGGCGAACCCGGAGTGGGTGAGGGTCACCAGGACGTCCAGCACCTCCCAGCCGTTCAGCCCCTGCCGCAGGGTGGCCCGCACCGCCTCCTCGACGGCCTTGTGGAAGGCGTGCGGCAGCGAGCCCAGCTCCACCGAACGGCGGAACACCACCCCCGAGCCCGGCTCCCCGGGCTCCACCCGCAGGCCGATCGTGGCCCAGAAGAAGGTCTTGCTCCGGTGGTCGATCTCCTCCACCGACTCGCCGACCCCGATCGGGCGCTCGACGCAGACGATCCGGGTGCCCTCGAAGGCCACGTCCAGCTTGAAGTCGTCGGCGAGCGTCGCCGCGATGACCTCCTTCTGCACCTCGCCGTAGAGCGAGACGGCGATCTCCTGTTCCTCGTCGTCCTTGCGGACGTTGATGAACGGGTCCTGGTCGGCCAACTGCAGCAGTGCGTCGTACAGTTCGGGCATCGCGCCGGGCCGGGAGGGCCGGATCACGGTCTCCAGACCCGGGGGCGCGAACAGGTGCTCCCCGTCCAGCCCCTCGGCCGAACCGAGCCGGTCGCCGATCCGGACGTCCCTGAGCCCCCAGACCTTGGCGATGTCCCCGGCCCGGGCCGGCGACTCGACGACGGCCGAGCCCCGGTCGAAGACCTCCACCACGGTGGTGCGGCCGGGCAGTTCGGTGACCGCTCCGTGCTGGTCGCGCCGGAACACGGACACCTTCGAACGCGGCCCGAGCTCGCCCCCGCGCAACCGGACGTAGGCGACCTTCTCGCCCGCCCACCCGCGCTCGATCTTGAACACCGTGCCCTGGAGCGTGCCCTCGGAGCCGCCGTGACCGACCGGAAACAGCCGGGTGACCCCGTCCACCAGGGCGCCGGTGCCGGCGCCCGTCACCGCCGAGCCGAAGAGCACCGGGTAGAGCTGGGCCCGGGCCGCCTGGCGGGCGAGTTCCGCGGTGTAGTCCTGCGCGGTCAGGGAGGCCTCGGCCTCGACGTAGCGGGCCAGGAAGTCGTCGCCGTGCTCGGCCAGGACGTCGGCCAGTTGGGTGGCGAAGTCCGGATCGTCCGCCCCGACCGCCCGGGCGAGCGCCCGCGCCCCCGGGGTGCCGAGCCCTTCGACCCTGGTCAGGGGGACGATGGCGGGGGTGAGCTCGGTGCGGATCTCGTCCAGGAGGTCCTGGTGGCGCGCGCCCACCCGGTCGATCTTGTTGACGAAGAGGATGACCGGCATGCGCAGCTTCACCAGCGTGCGCATCAGCAGCCGGGTCTGGGCCTGTACGCCCTCCACGGCGGAGATGACGAGCACCACGCCGTCGAGCACGCCGAGGGCCCGTTCCACCTCGGAGATGAAGTCCGGGTGGCCGGGGGTGTCGATGAGGTTGACCTTGACGTCGTCGACGGTGAAGGACACCACCGCGGACCGGATGGTGATGCCGCGGCGGCGTTCGAGTTCGTGCGAGTCGGTCTGGGTGTCGCCGCGGTCGACGCTGCCGACGCGGTCGATGACGCCGGCGGTGTGCAGCAGCCGCTCGGTCAGGCTGGTCTTACCGGCGTCGACATGGGCCAGGATTCCGATGTTCACGCTTGTCAAGACGTGTGTCCCCTAGTTCTACGGTCTTCGTACGGACTACCGGAGCGACACGGATCTTTCGGGGCACGTCCTTCTCCTCGTGACTCGGTCTGGCTGGTAATGGGATTCGGTGCGACCGCAGGGGGCAACCGGCCGCATCCTAACAGCACTTGACGATCAGCCGGCCGGTCGGCGGGGGCGGTCGGCAGGGGGTGCTTCCGCCGGGGGCCGGGAGTCGGACCGCTCCGGAAATGCGCAGCCGCCGCCGTGGAACTGCGCGCCTGCCACCTTGCGCGGATTCCTGTCGAGACGCCGCCGAGCACCCGGACGTACCCGGGGCCGAGGGAAAACCGGGCGACATCGGAGGCATGGTGAAGTTCGACGTTCCGGGCCCGCTGGAAGCCCTCGGCAGGGGAAATCCGTGCACCGACTTCGTAACCGGGGAAGGCGAGCGGAACGTCCGCCCGGGGTGCCCCGGAACCGGCCCGTCGACGGTCGGCCGCGGCCGGCCCCCGACACGCCCGGCACCCCCGAACGGGGGTGGTGGCGGACCACCACGGCAGGGATCATGGAGTGCCGCCGGGCCGGCACCGGGAGCGTCCCCGGCGCCGCCGCCCGCCCCGCCGCCCCGCGTCACCCAGGAGGCAGAACATGCCGACCACGCCGACCCCGCGCAGCTACGCCTCCGGCACCTCGGACGTCCCGCTGCTCGGCGACACGATCGGGGAGAACCTCGACCGCGCGGTCCGGGCCTTCCCCGAGCGCGAGGCCCTGGTGGACCGGCCCACCGGCCGCCGCTGGACGTACGCCGAACTCGCCGCCGACGTCGACGCCCTCGCACTCGGGCTGCTGGACCTCGGCATCGCCAAGGGCGACCGGATCGGCATCTGGGCGCCCAACTGCGCCGAGTGGGCGCTCACCCAGTACGCCACCGCGAAGCTCGGGGCGATCCTCGTCACGGTCAACCCGGCCTACCGCGCCCACGAGTTGGAGTACGTGCTCAACCAGGCCGGGATCCGGCTGCTGGTCGCCGCCGAGCGCTTCAGGACCTCCGACTACGCCGCGATGATCGACGAAGTCAGGCCGCGCTGCACCGGGTTGGAGCGGGTGGTGCTGATCGGCGGCCCTGCGTGGGACGAGGTCCTCGCCGCCGGGCGCCGGGCCGATCCGGCCGCCCTCGCCGAACGGGAGGGCGAGTTGGCGCCCGACGACCCGATCAACATCCAGTACACCTCCGGGACGACGGGCTTCCCCAAGGGCGCGACCCTGTCGCACCACAACATCCTCAACAACGGGTACTTCGTCGGGGAACTGCTCGACTACACGGAGCAGGACCGCATCTGCGTCCCGGTGCCCTTCTACCACTGCTTCGGCATGGTGATGGGCAACCTCGCCGCCATCTCCCACGGTGCCTGCACGGTCATCCCCGCCCCCTCCTTCGACCCGGGCGCCACCCTCGCCGCCGTCGCCGCCGAACGCTGCACCTCGCTGTACGGCGTGCCGACCATGTTCATCGCCGAACTCGCCGACCCCGACTTCCCGCGGTACGACCTCACCAGCCTGCGCACCGGCATCATGGCCGGCTCGCCCTGCCCGAGCGAGGTGATGAAGGAAGTCATCGAGCGGATGGGCATGGCCGGGGTCGCCATCTGCTACGGCATGACCGAGACCTCGCCGGTCTCCACCCAGACCCGCGCCGACGACTCGGTCGAGCGCCGGGTCTCCACCGTCGGCCGGGTCGGCCCGCACCTGGAGGTCAAGGTGATCGACCCGGCCACCGGCCGGACCGTCCCGCGCGGCGAGCCCGGCGAACTGTGCACCCGCGGCTACTCCGTCATGCTCGGCTACTGGAACGAGCCCGAGCGCACCGCCGAGGCCGTCGACACCGCCCACTGGATGCACACCGGAGACCTCGCGGTGATGGACGACGACGGGTACCTCGCCATCACCGGGCGGATCAAGGACATGGTGATCCGCGGCGGCGAGAACCTCTACCCCCGCGAGATCGAGGAATTCCTCCACACCCACCCCGACATCCTCGACGTCCAGGTCATCGGCGTCCCCGACCCCAAGTACGGGGAGGAGCTGATGGCCTGGATCCGGATGCGCGAGGGCGCCGAGCCGCTCACCGCCGAGACCGTCCGGGCGTACTGCACCGGCCGGCTCGCGCACGTCAAGATCCCGCGCTACGTGCACGTGGTCGAGGAGTTCCCGATGACGGTCACCGGGAAGATCCGCAAGGTCGAGATGCGGGAGGCGGCGCTGCGGATCCTGGGGCTGTAGGCCGCCCTCGGCCCGCAGGGCCCGGCCCGCGTGGGGGCGCCGCCGGCCGACGCCGTCCGGGCCGTCGGCCGCCTCGCGCCTGCCGTCGCCCTCCCGGCGGGCTCCGTGCTCCGGGGCGCCGTGGTACTCGCCCCCCGAACACCGACGGCCGGCGGGGGCGGAAGCCCCGGCCGGCCGTCGACGAGCGGATCGGTTACCGTGCGCCCCATTCCTGGTCGGTGGGGACGATCTCGCGGCCCAGCGGCATCAGCGAGACCGGGATCATCTTGAGGTTGGCCCACCCGAACGGGATTCCGATGATCGACAGGAACAGCGGAATGCTCGTGATGAGGTGCCCGATCGCCAGCCACCACCCGGCGAACACCAGCCAGATGACATTGCCCACGAACGAAGCGGCCCCGGAATCCGGCCGTTCCACCGCCGTCCGGCCGAACGGCCAGAGGATGAACCCGGCAATCCGGAACGAGGCGATGCCGAACGGGATGGTGATCACGAGTACGCAGCAGATGATTCCGGCGAGCACGTAGGCGAGCGCCATCCAAATGCCGCAGAAAAGGAGCCAGATGACATTGAGGATGAACTTGATCGCCTTCATGGCTGGAACCTTCTCATGACTCGTGGTCCTGCGGCTACGACCGTCCCGTGCCCGCTCACGGGCGTGTCCACCCCCTTGGGGGGCGTTCCTCAGGGCCGAACCGGGGACGTTCCCGGGCGGTGCGCGTCATGCGGCGGGGTCCGGGCGGCGGGGTCCGTGCCGCAGGGGCCGGGCGGCGGGTCCGGGCGGGGCGTTCAGGCGGGGCGGGGGAGGTAGGCCAGGCCGTGCGCGCCCGGGGCGTCGAGCTTGGGAACGGCGAGGCGGGAGACGGGAGCGAGGGTGTCGAGGTCGATGATGTCGACGGTGGAGGAGACGACGCAGGAGACGTAGGCGAGGCGGCCGTCGGGGGAGGAGGTGATGGTCAGCGGGAAGAGGCCGACCTCGACCGAACCGAGGCGGCGGTGGGTGTCGGCGGAGAAGACGGTGAGCCGGCCGGGGAGTTGGCGGCCCAGGGCGGAGCCCGGGTCGGGGACCGTGCGGACCTCGCCGGCCAGGAGCCTGCCGGTGGAGGTGAGGTGGACGGGGAGGGCTGCGGACCCGGTCGGGAGGGTGGCGACGACCGAGGCCGAACGGGTGTCGACGACGCGGATGCCGGGGGTCGCGTCGGGCGCCGCGGCGAAGCCGAGGTAGGGCCCCGCGACGTAGGCCCGGGTGCCGTCGGGGGAGACGGCGAGTCCCTCGCTCCCGGGGACCTCGATCCTGGCGGTCAGGACACCCCGGTCCAGGTCCACGACGGAGACGAACGGGGCCTCCTTGTTGGTGGCGTAGCCGGTCCGGCCGTCCGGGGAGATCGCGAACCAGTGCGGGCCGGGGGCGTCGGTGTCGATCCGGCCGATCGGGCGGCGGGTCTCGGTGTCGATGACGACGACGCCGCCCGGGCGCTCCGCCGAGCCCTCCACGCTGACGTAGAGCCGGTTGCGGGCGGTGTCCAACGCCAGCCCGTGCGGGCCGTGCTCGGGGGCGAGGTCGATCACCTCGACGATGCGGCGGGTGTCGGCGTCGATGACGGTGACCTCGGTGCGCCGGCCGCTGTTGGCGTGGTAGTAGCCCGAGTGGTAGGCGCTGGTGCAGCAGAGCAGCCGTCGGCTCGGGTCGAAGCACAACTCGTGCGGCTCGGCGAGGACTTCGACGGTGTCCAGGTGGCGGTCGGTGGCGGCGTCGAAGAAGGAGACGGTCGGGCCGCTCTGGCTGACGACGGCGAGGACGTCGCCGGCGCGGTCGGTGCGGTCGACGGGGGCGGGGGACTGCGGCATCGGAACTCCTTGACGGGGTTTCTCGGACGCGTCCCACTCTGGTCGGCCGGCCCGGCCGGAACAATGCAAGGATGAGCACCCGATAGTTGCCGCAGGCGTAAGAACACTGGTCAGGAGTGTGCCGCCGATGGATCTCAACCTGCTGCGGGCCCTGGACGCCCTGCTCCAGGAGAACAGCGTCACCCGCGCCGCCGAACGCCTCGGGACCTCCCCGGCCGCCGCCAGCCGGATGCTGGCCCGGCTGCGCCGCGCCGTCGGGGATCCGCTGCTGGTGCGGGCCGGGCAGGGCCTGGTGCCGACCCCGCGGGCGCTCGAACTGCGGGAGGAGGTAGGGGCGTTGCTCCGGGGCTGCGACAGCGTGCTGCGGCCCGGGGCGGGCTTCGATGCCGTGCACCTCGACCGCACCTTCACCGTGCAGGCCGGTGAGCTGGTGCTGGTGCGGGTGGCCGGGGCCCTCACCGAGCGGATCCGGGCCCAGGCCCCGCAGGTGGACGTGGTGTTCCTGCCGGAGGCGCTGGAGGGCGGCCCGGCCTTGCGGCAGGGGCTGGTGGACGTCGAGTTGGGCGTGCTCGGGCACCTGGATCCGGAGGTCCGCACCCGGACGCTGCTCCGGGCGCCGATGGTCGGCGTGGCCCGGGGCGGCCACCCGCTCTTCGACGGCCGCCGGATCACCGCCCGGCGGTTCGCCGAGGCCGACCACATCGGCATCTCGCGGCGCGGCAAGCGCCTCGGGCCGATCGACACCGCACTGGCCGGCCTGGGGCTGCGGCGCCGGGTGTCGGTCGTGGTGCCCAGCCACACCGGGGCGATGCTGCTGGCCCGGGACACCGACCTGGTCGCGCTCGGCCTGGCGGACTGGCTGCCGGACACGGTGGCCGCGCTGGGGCTGCGCACCTTCCCGATCCCGCTCGAACTCGCGCCGCTGGAGCTGGGAATGGCCTGGCATCCGCGCAACTCGGCGGACCCGGAGCACCGTTGGTTCCGCGAGCACGTCGCGGCCGCCGTCCTGGGGGCGGCGGCGCCGTGAGAGCCGGGCGCGGTACGGACCCCACAGTCCGTACCGCGCCCGGGTGTTGCCGGCTACCGGCGGAGCGGTCCTTCGCAGGTGTAGTCGGCGGTCCCGGCCTTGCCGTCGGTCCAGACGTCGACCTTGCCGAAGCTGCAGTTCATGTCGTTGAGGTTGTTCGCCCCCTCGACGCCCTTGGTGCGGGTGAGGAGGAAGTAGTCCACGGTGTCGGACATGTCCTTGAAGACCTTGTCCGGGTTCTTGGCGTCGGAGAGCCTGGCGGTGACCTTGCCGGTGCAGATGAAGCGCATCGGCTTGCTGGTCCGGTCGTGGTTGCTCTTGCAGGTGGGCGTCGCCCCGGTGGCGTCGGCGAACTCGTCCTGGACGTCGGAGGCGTCGGAGAGGTCGAGGGAGCCGTTGGCCGTGAAGGAGGTCGACGGGACGTACAGGTTGTCGACGTTCTTTATCTGCGCGTCGAGGAAGGCCGAGTACTCGCCCTGCAGGGCGGCGTCGGCGCCGACGCGGTCGCGCCAGGCGTCGAAGCCGGCCGGGTCGTCGGCGCGCTCGTAGCCGTACATCTCGCGCAGCAGCGAGGGGTGCCGCTGCCAGAGGAACTCGAAGAAGGTGCCGGCGTAGTTGTAGAAGTGGAACGCCGGGGCGTCGTCGTAACGGGCGTGCAGGAGTTGGGCGATGGTCATCCGGGGGATGCCGGCGGCCTCGTCGGCGGCGAGCTTGCGGACCAGTGACTTGCGCACCAGGATGCCCTGGTCACGGGTGGAGCCGTCGAAGAACTCGGCGGTGCCCTCGTCCATCGCGGTGGTCTTGTCGTCGGCGTACCAGCGCGTGTCGCCGAAGTAGCCCGGCACCGCCCAGCGGCCGTTGAGGTAGTGGACGTACTCGTGGCGGAACAGTTCCTCCAGGGTCAGCGTGGAGTCCTGCGGGACGCGCCGCTGGTAGGTGTAGAAGGTGGCACCGCGTTCGATGTAGATGCCGCCGTTGTTGGTGCTGTAGCCGGTGAGGATCGGGTGGTAGACCTCGTAGTCGGCGCGCGAGGCGTACAGGTGGATGTGCAGGGTGGGGTTGGCGTCCCCGGCGAGCGGCTGGTCGGTGCCGAGGACGCGGAAGTACTGGGTCTTGACCTGCTTGCTCGCGTAGTACATCTGGTCGACGGTGGCCTGGTCGAGGGCGGTGTGCACCTCGATGGCGCCGTTGTCGTAGGTGTACGTGTGCGGGAAGAGCTTCGCCTCCAGGTCGGAGATGCAGACGCCGTACTGCTTGCACACGCCGTAGGTGTTGGCCCAGCCGATGGCCTTGGCCCACGGGTCGGACCACTCGCCGAAGGCGGCCTTGGTCGCGTCGATCACCGGGCCGAGGTCGGCGACGGTGGCGTCGTGCAGGGCCGGGACCTGGCCGAAGCGCCCGTACTCGGCGACGGCGTCGCGGGCGGCCCAGGCGTTCTTGGTGCCCTTGAGGTGGCTCCAGGAGGCGTAGGCGCGGAAGGCGGCGCGGTAGTCGGCGTCGGCGGCGACGGCGGCGAGGAAGGCCGGGTCCTGGTTGTAGATGCCCAGGTAGTTGAGGTTGAGCGCCTGGAGGACGGCGTTGCCCCAGGGGCTGCTGTCGGCGAGGGTGGTGCCCGGGGCGAGCACGCCGAGGATGCGCCGGGCGAGGCCGAGGTTGTGCTGGCGCAGGCCGTCGGCTCCGGCGGTGATGGCGGTCTCGCGCAGGGTGTTCGCGGCGAGGTCGGTGCGGTCGAAGGCGTGCGCGCTGCCCGCGTACGCGGTGATCGCCTGCTGGACCGCGCCGAGGGTGGCCGGGTCGCCGAGGTTCAACTCGTGGTGGTTGAAGGCGTGGTAGGCCGTCGCGTGCAGGTACGTCAGCAGCTCGTAGAGGTGCGAGGCGCCCGTGCCGTCGTCGGTGGCGGACAGTTGGGTGATCCGGTTGGCGACCGCCTGGACGTGGGCGTTGTCCATGGTGGTGGCGAAGCGGGCGTCCCAGGTCCAGAGGACGGAGCGCAGGCAGCCGTCGGCGGTGACGGCCGGGTCGGTGAGGAAGGCGGTCAGCTGGTCGGCGGTGAGGCCGGTGAAGCCGTCGAGGGTGCAGGGCACGCCGGCGGCGGTGTGCGGCGCGGTGCCTTGCGGCGCGGTGCCTTGCGGTGCGGTGGTGGCGGGTGCGGCGGTGGGGGCCGGGGCGCCGACGTGGTCGGGCAGCAGGCCGGGTACGAGGCTGCTGCCGAGCGAGCCGCCGCCGGGGGCCGGGGCGGGGGCGGCGGGTTTGGCGGCGTCGGCGCCGAGGTGGTCGGCGTCGTCGTAGGCGGTGTGCTCGTCCGGGGTGGCCGGGGTGGTCCGGCCGGGGGTGGAGCCGGTGACGCCGGGGGTGGTGGCGGCGCCGGTCGTGCTGGTGGCTGCGGGGAGGGCCGGGGGCGTCGGGGTGAGGGCCTGGGCGCTCTGCAGGGTGGGCAGCGTGAGCGTGACGGCCATCGCGGAGGCGAGCAGGACTCGCCTGGCAACGCGGGAAGTTGACACCGATTCTCCTGGAGGGGGAAGTGGCAGGGCGGTGCGAGGCGGCAGTGCCGTGGGTTCCGGCCCGGGACTGCCGGGGGAGGGCGGGGCGGGGGTTGCGGGGTCGGGGCCGCCCCGGAGTGAGCCGTAACATAGCAATGTGAAATTGCACATGCCAAGAGGGTGAACGAGATTGACCCCGGCTCGGCCCGCCGCCGCACTCCTCCCCGCCGGGTCCTTCCGCCCCCGGCGCCGCCCCCGTTCGGCTCCGGCACCCGACCCGTCGTGCCGTGCCACCCGCGCCGACCTGCGAAGCAATGACGTTTTCTTAACGCGGGCCGATGACGAATCCTTGACGCCCGTCGCATAGCCTGTCGCACTGCCGTCGCCCGACGGCGCTTTCACGGGGTCTTCGAACAAGAGGTGTCAGGTGGTTTCGTCGGGTACGACGGGGACGGCGGCGGGAGCGTCGTCGGCGCGAATACGGGTCCGCAGCTGGCTGCTGGAGGACGTGAGCGCGGAGAAGCCCGCGCCGCGGACCGGCCCGGCCGGCGAGCCGCAGGCGCCGCACGAGGGCGCGGCGGCGGGGGAGCCCGCCGCGCACGGTGCGCACGCCGGCCAGCGCTGGTGGCGGGTGATGTGCCTGACCGGCCTGGACTACTTCTCGACGCTCGGCTACCAGCCGGGCATCGCGGCCCTCGCCGCGGGCGTGCTGTCGCCGATCGCCACCATCGTGCTCGTGGTCGTCACCCTGCTCGGAGCGCTGCCGGTCTACCGGCGGGTGGCCAAGGAGAGCCCGCACGGCGAGGGCTCGATCGCGATGCTGGAGCGACTGCTCTCGTTCTGGAAGGGCAAGCTGTTCGTCCTCGCGCTGCTCGGCTTCGCGGCCACCGACTTCCTCATCACCATCACGCTGTCCGCCGCCGACGCCAGCGCGCACCTGGTGGAGAACCCGCACCTGACCAGCGTCCTCGGCGGCAAGCAGGTGCTGATCACGCTGGTCCTGGTGGCGCTGCTCGGCGCGGTCTTCCTCAAGGGCTTCAGCGAGGCCATCGGCCTGGCGGTGGCCCTGGTCGGGGTGTACCTGGCGCTGAACGTGGTCGTGGTGGCCGTCGGCCTCTGGAAGATCATCGAGGCGCCGCACGTGGTCACGGACTGGACGGACGCGCTGACCGCCCAGCACGGCAACCCGGTCATCATGGTCGGCGTGGCCCTGGTGACCTTCCCGAAGCTGGCCCTCGGCCTCTCCGGCTTCGAGACCGGCGTGGCCGTGATGCCGCACATCGAGGGCGCCCCCGGCGACACCGAGGACAAGCCCGCCGGCCGGATCCGGGGCGCCCGCAAGCTGCTCACCACGTCCGCCGTGATCATGAGCTGCTTCCTGATCGCCACCAGCTTCATCACCACGCTGCTCATCCCGGCCGACGCCTTCGAGAAGGGCGGCGAGGCGAACGGCCGCGCCCTGGCCTTCCTGGCGCACGAGTACCTGGGCGGCGCCTTCGGCAGCGTCTACGACCTCTCGACCATCGCGATCCTCTGGTTCGCGGGCGCCTCCGCGATGGCGGGCATGCTCAACCTGTTGCCCCGCTACCTGCCCCGCTACGGCATGGCCCCGCACTGGGCCCGCGCGGTGCGGCCGATGGTGATCGTGCTGACCCTGATCGGCTTCCTGGTGACCTGGATCTTCGACGCCAACGTCGACGCCCAGGGCGGCGCGTACGCCACCGGCGTGCTGGTGCTGATCAGCTCGGCGGCCATCGCGGTGACCATCGCCGCGTACCGCAAGCGCGAGCGGGGCTGGACCGTCGCCTTCGCGGCGATCTCCGCGATCTTCCTCTATACCACCGTGCTGAACTGCATGGAGCGGCCGGACGGTCTGAAGATCGGCGCCTGCTTCATCGCGGGCATCATCCTGGTCTCGCTGCTCTCCCGACTGCGACGCGCGTTCGAGCTGCGCGTCACGAACGTCGAGCTGGACGATGTGGCGGAACGTTTCATCCGCGACTACGCGCACCGCCCGCTGCGGCTGATCGCCAACGAGCCGAGCCGCCGCGACAACGCCGAGTACCGCGACAAGATCCGTCAGATCCGCGCCGACAACGACATCCCCGGCGAGGACGACCTGGTCTTCGTCGAGGTGACCGTCCGCGACGCCTCCGACTTCGAGGCCGAGCTGACCGTGCGCGGCGAGGTGCTGCACGGGCGCTACCGGGTGCTCACCCTGGAGAGCTCCAGCATCCCCAACGCGATCGCCGCGCTGGCGCTCACCGTCCGGGACCGCACCGGGCAGCGGCCGCACCTGTACTTCGAGTGGACCGAGGGCAGCCCCTTCGCCCAGTTCCTGCGGTTCTTCCTGTTCGGACAGGGCGAGGTCGCGCCCGTCACCCGTGAGGTGCTGCGCGAGGCCGAGCCGGACCGCAGCCGCCGCCCGCGCGTCCACGTCGGCTGACCGCCGCCCGCAGGGCCCGGCCCGTCCGCTCCCGGTGAGCGGACGGGCCGCCGTCGTTCCGGGGACGCCGCGAGACCGCGGGCACGACGCCGCCCACGCCCGGGACGGGTGGGCGTGGGCGGCGGGTCAGGGGAGCAGGGTCAGGGGAACGGTCAGGACGGGAGGGTCAGGACCGTGCCGGGCAGGATGAGGTCCGGGTCCTCGCCGATGGTGAAGCGGTTGAGGTTGTAGAGGGCGGTCCAGCCGCCGGGGACCCGGAGGTGCTCGGCGATGTCGGTGAGGGTGTCGCCCTCGCGGACGGTCCAGGTGCCGTCCGCGGAGTGGGCGGCGGCCGTGTCGTGCTTCTTGGCCGTCGCCTTGGGCGGCACGGCGGTTCCCCGGTCGTGGCCCCGGTCGTGGCCCCGGTCCTGGGCCCGGTCGTGGGCCCGGTCGTGGCCGCGGCCGGCACGGGTGCCGCAGACGGGCCACGGCGAGAGGCCGCGGCGGTCGGCGAGGTGCTGGGCGACGGCGATCTGCTGGTCGCGGGTGGCGAGGTCGGGGCGCGGGGCGTAGGCGAGGCCGCCGTTCTCGCGCCAGGTGGGCTGGTCGAACTGGAGCCCGCCGTAGTAGCCGTTGCCGGTGTTGACGCGCCAGTTGCCGCTGCTCTCGCAGGCCGCCACGCCGTCCCAGTCGTACCGGCCGCCGTCCACGTTTCCGGGGTCGGATCCGGTGCCGCGGCCCGGGGGAGCGGCGTGGGCCGCCGGGGCGGCGGAGAGGGCCACGGTCAGGGCACAGAGTGCGGTGGGGACGAGGTGGCGGAGGGGGGCGGTGGAAGGCATGGGCGGCTCTCAGGTCCGGGGACAGGGCACGCACCGTCCGAAGGCGGCGCCCTTCCACCGACGCACGACCGACGGGGCGTTCCGCCGCCGACACGTCCGGGAGGTCACCCGCACGGCGGTCCCGGACCACTCCGCCGGACCGCGGCCGATCGGCCGCGGGGCCCGTGCCGCGCATCCCGGCCGGGCCCGTGCCGCGCCCCGGCCGCCGTCCGGGAACCGTAAGGCCGATCGAGGGTGCCGCGTCGAACGGGCGGCCTACAGTGGCCGGGACGTTCTCCGAGGAAGGGTACGAACGATGACGAGCGATCAGGACGCGGTCCGCGCCGAGCTGGGTGTGATCGGCGGCTCCGGGCTCTACGCGCTGCTGGACGACGTGACCGAGGTCCGCGTCGACACCCCCTACGGGCCGCCGAGCGACGCGCTGTTCCTGGGCGAGGTGGCCGGCCGCCGCGTCGCCTTCCTGCCCCGGCACGGGCGCGGCCACGCACTGCCGCCGCACCGGATCGACTACCGCGCCAACCTCTGGGCGCTGCACTCCCTGGGCGTGCGCCAGGTGCTCGGGCCGTGCGCGGTCGGCGGGCTGCGCCCGGAGTACGGGCCCGGGACGCTGCTGGTGCCGGACCAGTTCGTCGACCGCACCTCCGGCCGGGTGCAGACCTACTACGACGGCCTGCCGCTGCCGGGCGGGGCCGTCCCAGAGGTGGTGCACGTGTCGATGGCCGACCCGTACTGCCCGGCCGGGCGGCGGGCCGCCCTGGACGCGGCCCGCGACGCGGCCTGGGAGCCGGTGGACGGCGGCACCCTCGTGGTGATCGAGGGGCCGCGCTTCTCCACCCGCGCGGAGTCCCGCTGGTTCGCCGCCAACGGCTGGTCGGTGGTCGGCATGACCGGCCACCCGGAGGCGGTGCTGGCGCGCGAACTGGGCCTCTGCTACACCTCGTTGGCGCTGGTCACCGACCTGGACGCGGGAGCGGGGAGCGGCGAGGGGGTCACCCACGCGGAGGTGCTGGCGGCGTTCGCCGGAAACGTCGACCGGCTGCGCACCGTCCTGTTCAAGGCGCTGGAGAGCCTGCCCGCCGACCGGGACTGCGTGTGCTCGCACGCCCTGGACGGGCTCACGACGGGTCTGCCGGGCGTTCCCGGCGCCTGAGCCTGGCGCGCCCCAACCTGGCGCTCCTGAGCCGGGGGCCCCGGCTCTGCGCGCCGCGGTGCCGCCGGTGCCGGCGCCACCACCGGGCGAGCGCGAGCAACAGCGCGAGCCCGGCGGTGGCCGCCAGCACCAGCAGCCAGTTGCGCAGGTACGGGAGCGGCAGGACGGACGGGTTGCCGTGGTCCTCGCCGCCCCGCAGGACGGCCGGCAGCCCGACGGCGCTCACCGCCGCCGCGACGACGAGCCAGCCGCGCAGCACCGGCCCGCGCGCGAGGTGTGCGCCGACGAGGCAGACCAGTGGCGCCCACAGCCCGTCGTGCAGCAGCGCCGCGCCCAGCGCCCAGACCAGGACGCCGAACGGGTCGGTGACGTAGGAGTCGGTGAGCAGGCCGGACAGGCCGTAAGCGGTCAGGGCGAGCCCGCCGAGCAGCAGGGCCGCGCGCAGCCACCGGGCCGTCGGGCCGGGCATCAGACCACCTCCAGGCGGGCGACCCACTTGGTCTGCAGCACGCCCGGCCGGTTCGGGGCGATGATCCGCGCGGGAAAGCCGTGGTCCGCCGTCAGCACCTCGCCGTTGACCTTCAGGGCGAGCAGGGTGAGCGGGTCGGCGGCGTACTCGGCGGGCATCTGCGTCACCCGGTAGGGCCCGTCCGCCTCCAGCGAGGTGATCCGCAGCCCGGAGCCGCCCGGGGCGCCCGCCCGCTCCAGCAGATCGGCGATCCGGACACCCGTCCAGCGGGCGCTCGCGCTCCAGCCCTCGACGCAGGCGATCGGCAACTCGACCTCGTACTGCGGGAGTCGGGCGAGTTCGGCGAGGGAGAGCCGGTACGGGCGGGGGCCGACCACGTGGAGCTGCCAGCCGTCCGGCACGGTGACCGTCCCGGCCTGGGCGGCGGTGCGGTTCACCGGCAGGCCCTGCGGGCCGATGTCCGGGCGCCGCGGGGCGAGCACGTCCAGTCCGCTGAGGAACGGGACGGTCTGCCCGGCGGTCGTCACGGTGACGGCGCCGACGGCGGCCGCCACGGCGGTGAGGAAGGCCCGGCGCTGCGGCAGCCCGGCGGCCGGGCGGCGCCAGTGCCGCGCGATCAGCGTGCCCTTCGCCGCGACGTGGATCAGCAGGCCGCCGGTGGCGAGCCAGCCGAGCCAGAAGTGGGTCTGGCGGAAGGGGAAGGGCCACGGGTACCACTGCAGCGTGTTGAGCAGCCCGGTGAACAGCTCCAGCAGCATCGCGGCGACGAGGACGAGGATCCCGAGCCGCTCCAGCGCGTGCACCGCACCGCGCACCGGCGGCCACTCGAACAGGCGGGGGTAGACCGTCCACAGTTTCGCGCCGAGAAGCGGGACGGCGGCGAGGCCACTGATCACGTGCAGCCCCTGGGTCACCCGGTAGCCGTTCACCGGGCGGCTCGGCAGGTGGGGCGTCAGCCAGGCCGGGGGGTCCTGCAGGGCGTGGCTGATCAGCCCGGTCAGGAAGCAGAGCAGCAGCGCGGCGCCCAGCAGGCGGCCGAGCACCACCGCGGTGCGCGGCTCGTGCAGCGGCGAGCGGAAGGCGGGCAGCGGTGGCGGGAGGGGTTTCGGGGTCACGGGCTCCATGGAACCGTCGGTCCGCCGGTTCGCGGCGCCGCGACGTGCTTACGGAATCCGAACGGTGGCCCGCCGCTGCGGCCGGGGCGCCGCCGCCGCTGGGAGGGTGGGCGCATGCCCACTCGTGCTCTGCTCGCGCTCGCCGCCCTGGTCGGGGCGCTCGTACTCACCGTCACCGGGGGCGGCACGCTCGCCCACCGGGCGCCGCTGTACGCCTGGTACACGGTCGACGCGGTGCTGTTCGCGCTCGCGCTCGCGGCGCTTCGGCGGGTGCCGCGCCGTCAGGTGGCGCCGCTGGTGCTGGCCGGCAGCGTCGCGGTGGCCGCCGTCGGGCTGCTCGCGCCGCCGCGCACCAGCGACGACGCGTACCGCTACGTCTGGGACGGCCGCGTCCAGGCCGCGGGGATCTCGCCGTACGCGCACACCCCGGACGACCCGGCGCTCGTCGGGCTGCGGGATCCGGGGCTGTGGCCCGTGGGCGGGGCCTGCGAAGGCTGGGACGTGCGGCGGACGGCCGCCGGGGACTGCACGCGGATCAACCGCCCGGCGGTGCACACCATCTACCCGCCGGTCGCGCAGGCCTGGTTCCTGGTGGTGCACCCGTTCGGCGGCGGGGTGCGCGGCGTGCAGGCGGCCGGCGCACTGCTCGCCGTGGCGACGACGGGCGCGCTGCTGGTGGTCGGGCGGGGGAGCCGGCGGGCGGCGCTGTGGGGGTGGTGCCCGGGGGTGACGGTCTGGTCCGCCAACGACGCGCACGTGGACACCCTGGGCGCGCTGCTGCTGGTCGTCGCCCTCGGCTGCCTCGCGCGCCGCAGGCTCACGGCCGCCGGGCTGCTGCTGGGCGCGGCCGTGGCGGTCAAGCTGATCCCGGGCCTGGCCCTGCCCGGAGCGCTCCCCCGACGACCGGCCCGCGAGCGCCTCGTCCTGCTGGGCTCGGCGCTCGGCGCGTCTGCCCTGGCCTACCTGCCGTACCTCGCCGCCTCGGGCACCGGGGTGCTCGGCTACCTGCCCGGCTACCTGAAGGAGGAGGGCTACGAGCAGGGCCGGCTCGACCGCTTCGGGCTCCTGGCCCTGGTGCTCCCGGACGGGCTGCTGCCTTGGGCCGCCGGGGCGGTGCTGGCCGCCGTGTGCCTGTGGGTGCTCCGGCGCGGCAGCCCGGACCGGCCCTGGGACGGCGCCCTGCTGGTCACCGGCACGGCGCTGCTCGTCGTCGAGCCGGCCTACCCGTGGTACGGCCTGCTGGTGGTGGCCCTGGTCGCGCTCGACGGGCGCTGGGAGTGGCTCGCCGTCCCGGCCGCCGGGCAGTACCTCTACCTCACCGGCGGCATGGGGGCCCAACAGCTCGGCTACGGCGTCGCGTCGGTGTGCGTCGTGGCGGGCGCGGCGCTGCGCGGCCGGGCAGGACGCCGGACCAGGGCCGCGGCCGCGATGCCGCCGAGCGGGTCGCCGAGCGGGCCGGCAGCCGGACCGGCGAGCGGGCCCCGGCCGGCGGACCGGGCCGTCGGCGGGGATCCGGCAGAGGCCCGGCAGAGATGACGAAAGCCTGACGGATCGGCCCCGGCCGTCGTCAGGCGCCGGATCACCTGGTCCAATCGTCGCGTGGACAGAGCGGACGGCGCGGACGGCGCGAACGGCGTGGAGAGCGCGGACAGCGCGGGCGGAACGGGCGGTGACCCCCGGGGCACCCCGGTGGGGCGGCGGGTGGTGCTCGGGCTGCTCGGCCTCGGAGCCCTCGGGGTGGCGGCCGGCCCGTACCTGCAGCGCGTGCAGTCGAACCTCGCCGAGCGGGATCCCAGCGGGCTGACCGGACTGCTGCCCGGCAACAACGGCTTCCGCTACTACTCGGTGGTCTCCTCCGTGCCCGAGCGGGACGCCCGGACCTACACCCTCACCGTGGACGGCCTGGTGGACCGGCCGGCGACGCACCGGCTGCCGGACCTCCAGGCGATGCCCCAGCGCCGCCTGGTCAAGGACGTCCAGTGCGTGACCGGCTGGCGGGTGCCGGACACCCCGTTCGAGGGCGTGCCCCTCGCCCACCTGCTGGACGAGGCCGGCGTGCGGCCCGGCGCCACCGCCGTCAGGTTCAGCTGCTTCGACGGCGCGTACACCGAGAGCCTCACCCTGGAGCAGGCCCGGCGGGACGACGTCCTGGTCGCGCTGCGGATGCAGGACGGCCCGATCTCGCACACCCACGGCGGGCCGGTGCGGCTCTACGTCTCCCCGATGTACTTCTACAAGTCCGCCAAGTGGCTCTCCGGGATCACCGTCACCGACGCGGTCGAGCCGGGCTACTGGGAGAACAACGGCTACGACGTCGACGCCTGGGTCGGCCGATCGAACGGGCGGGACGATGCGCCGACGAACTGAACTCCTGCTCCGCTTCACCCGCGCCGAGCGCTGGGTGCACCGCACGACGGCCGTGCTGACGGGCGTCTGCCTGGCCACGGCCGCCTGCCTCTACCTCGCGCCGCTCGCCGAACTCGTCGGCGACCGGCGCCTGGTGGTGACCGCGCACGTGTGGTGCGGACTGGCCCTGCCGGTGCCGCTGCTGCTCGGCCTCGCCTCCCGGGCGCTGCGCGCCGACGCCGCCCGGCTGAGCCGCTTCACCCCGGCCGACCGGGAGTGGCTGCGCGCGGTGCGGCGGCGTTCCCCGCACCGCCCGGCGGGCAAGTTCAACGCCGGGCAGAAGCTGTACGCGCAGTGGACGCTCGGCACGATGCTGGTGATCCTCGGCACCGGCCTGCTGATGTGGCTCACCCACCTCGCCCCGGCGGCCTGGCGCACCGGCGCGACCTTCGTGCACGACTGGCTGGCCGCGGCCATCGCCGTCGTGGTCGCCGGGCACGTGCGGATGGCCTGGCAGGACGCGGAGGCGCGGCTCGGGATGCGCACCGGGCTGGTCGAGCGCCGCTGGGCCGAACGCGAGCACCCGCAGTGGCGGCCCGCGGACGGGGAGTAGGAGCCGGGACGGACGTCTTGTCGCAGCTCGGGGCATCTGGCAGGCTCGGCCCCGACGCCACGAAGGGTGCCGCCGGGGCACCCCGACGGAGGGGCCGAGAGGCGGTTGGGCGACAGCCGCACGCGTGGTGCACGACCGGCACCCTGCAAGACCCCCTGGACCCCGGCACCAGCTCACCCCGCGCGTCGCAGCGCGAGGAACCGCCGGCCGTGGGACGTCCAGCGTTCCGCCTCGACCAGGCCCGCGGCGGCCCGGGCCCGGCGCAGCGTGGCGGCCGCGCCGAGCCGCGCCCACGGGAACGGCGGGCCGAGCCGCCCGTCCGGGCCCTGCACCCGGACGGTGCTGCGCTCGTCCACCTCGGCCGGCTCCACCTCGACGAGCAACCGGCCGTCCGGCGCGATGAGTTCGGCGCCCCGCCGGAGCAGGGCGTCCGGGTCGCCGCCGATGCCCAGGTTGCCGTCGGCCAGCAGCGCGGCGCCCCAGCGGCCCTCGGCGGGCAGCCGGTCGAAGACGGATCGGCAGAGCGCCGGGCCGCCGAGGCCGACGGTGCGGGTGACGGCCGCCCTGGTGATGTCCACCCCGAGGGCCGGGACGCCGAGCGAGAGCAGCGCGGCCACCAGCCGCCCCGGCCCGCACCCGAGGTCGAGGACGGGTGCGGCCGCGCGGGTGCAGCGCAGCAGCAGGCTGTGGTCGGCGCCGGCGGCCGGGGCGCACCAGCGTTCGATGTCCAGGCGGAGCCGCCGGCCGTCCTCGCGGCGCAGCCACAGGGGCCCCCGGCCGGTGCGGACGGCCTCGGCGAACGGGTCGTCCACCCAGGGCGCGGTCGTCGTCACCGTGCCACTCCGGGGGCGAGGCCGACCTCGCCCAGTCGCGCGGCGAAGCGGCTGCGCGGGGCTTCGGCGGCGACCAGGAGGGCGTCCTCCACGGTGTCCACGTCGGTCAGTTCGGGGAGCTGATGGGTCGTCAGCCCGGCTCGGGTGAGGCGCTGGAGGAGGGCCGATCCGGTCCGGGGCGTGGACATCGGCACGCCGTGCAACAGGCGCTCGGCCAGCTGCGCCGTCGGCCGGGCGAGGCCCAGCGCCCAGAAGCCGCCGTCCGCCGCCGGCCCGTACCAGGCGTCCACGCCCGCGCGTCGGGCGGCCGACAGCGGCTCGGCCAGCGCGGCGGCGCTCAGCTGCGGGGTGTCCATCCCGACCAGCAGCGCGGGCGCCCCGGGGGCCAGCCGGGCGGCGTGCGCGAAGGCGGCGGCCAGGCGCTCGTCCAGCCCGCCGCCGGACTGCGGCAGGACCTCCCAGCCGGCGGGCAGCCACCGGCCCGGTTCGCCGTCCAGCACCAGCAGCCGCCGCCCGGCGGGCATCGCGCCCAGGGTGCGCAGGGTGTCGGTGAGCGCGGCCTCGGCCAGCGCCGCGGCCTGCTCGGGGGTGCAGGGCGGGGTGAGCCGCGTCTTCACCCGGCCCGGGACGGGCGCCTTGGCGATCACCAGGAGGGTCGGCGGGGGCGCGGCCAGGACGGCACGCATGTCGCGGACCGCCTGGCGGGTGCCGCGAAGGGTGCCGGTCACCTTGGACCGACCGGTGCGCGGCAGGTAGTCGACGGGCGTCTCGGCGATCCGCAGCCCGGCCGCCGACGCCGCGAGCACCATCTCCAGCGGGTAGCCGGAGCGCCGGTCGCCGAGGCCGAGGGCCAGCAGCCGGTCCCGGCGGGCGGCGCGCATCGGCCCGAGGTCGTGCAGCGGCGCACCGGTGCGCGCGCGCAGCCGCCGCGCCAGGGCGGCGTTGGCGAGGCGGGCGTGCAGCGGCCAGGCGCCCGGCCCGGCCGGCCGGCGGCGGCCCAGGACGAGGTCGGCGGCGCCGGCCAGCACCGGGCCCGTCACCCGGGGGAGTTGGGCGGGATCGAGTGAGCCGTCGCAGTCCAGGAAGCAGACCAGGTCGGCGGTGGCGGCGCGCAGCCCGGCGTGGCAGGCGGCGCCGAAGCCGCGCCGGGGCTCCTCGACCACCGTCGCGCCGAGGGAGCGGGCGAGCTCGGCGGAGCCGTCCCGCGAGCCGTTGTCGACGACGACCGCCCGCCAGCCCGCCGGGATCCGCCCCAGCACCCAGGGCAGCGCGGCGGCCTCGTCGAGGCAGGGCAGCACGACGTCGACGGTCGGAGAGGAGGAGGTGGGTGAGGTCACGCGGGCCACGTTAGGTGCGCCGGGGCGGGGTGCGGCCGTACCGGCGCCTTACGGAAGTCGGACGTCGCGGCGACTGACCCGTCCGGCGGAGCCCGGGGGGCGGCGGGCGGATCCCGGCGGGTCCGGGCCGGGTGGCGGCGGGGCCCGGGGGCGGCCGCGGATCTTACGGAACGCGGACGCCGACCGGCGGAGGACGCGGCGGGCGCTCCGGCCTCCTATCCTCGGCGGGGTGAACGACACCCCGTACATCCTGGTGATCGACGACGACCCCACGGTCGCCGAGGTCGTCGCCGGGTACCTCACCCGCGCCGGGTGCCGCGTGGACCGCGCCGCCGACGGTGCGCAGGGCCTCGCCCTCGCCGAGCGCATTCGGCCGGACCTGCTGGTGCTGGACCTCATGCTGCCGGGCCTCGACGGCCTGGAGGTGCTGCGTCGGCTGCGCGCCTCCGCCGCCGGTGCCGGGCTGCCGGTGGTCCTGCTCACCGCCAAGGGCGACGAGGCGGACCGCATCCTCGGCCTGGAGCTCGGCGCGGACGACTACGTGACCAAGCCGTTCAGCCCCCGCGAGCTGGTGCTGCGGGTGCAGTCGGTGCTGCGGCGCGCGCGAGCCGGGGCCGGGCCCGGACCGGCGGAGGGCGGGGACGGCGACGGCGGGGGTGGCGGGGAGATCCGCTCGGGGGACGTCACGCTCGACCCCAGGGCCCGGCGCGCTCATCGCCGCGGTGGCGAACTCGCCCTGACGCTGCGTGAGTTCGACCTCCTGGCGTTCCTGGTCCGGCACCCCGGCACGGTGTTCTCCCGCCAGGACCTGATGCGCCGGGTCTGGGGCTGGGACTTCGGCGACCTCTCGACGGTCACCGTCCACGTCCGCCGGCTGCGCGAGAAGATCGAGGACGACCCGGCCGCGCCGGCCCTGATCAGCACCGTCTGGGGCGTCGGCTACCGCTACGACCCGGCCGGCGGCGCGCAGGGCGGTGCGGAGTGAAGGACCTGCTGCTGATCGCCCTGTTCGCCGCGCTCGGCGCGGGCGGGGCCGGCCTGCCCGGCTGGGCGGCGATCCGGCTGCTGCGCCGCCGCTCGGTGGCGTGGTCGCTGTTCTGCGTGGCCGTGGTGACGGTGCTCGCGGTGACCTCCGGCACCTTCGCCGTCGCCCAGGCGATGTTCCTGTCCACCCACGACCTCGGCGTGGTCATCACCGTGCTCGGCATGGCCGCCGTCGTCTCGCTGCTGACCGCCGCGCTGCTCGGCCGCCAGGTGGTGGCCGGCAGCCGGGCGCTCACGGTGGCCGCCCGCACGGTCGGCAGCGATGCCGGGTTCACCGCGCCCGACCGTCCACTGGGCGCCGAACTGGCCGCACTGAGCGCCGAGTTGGCCGCCACCAGCGCCCGGCTGGCGGAGTCCCGGGCGCGCGAGAAGACGCTGGAGCACTCCCGCCGGGAGCTGATCGCCTGGATCTCCCACGACCTGCGCACCCCGCTGGCCGGGCTCCGGGCGATGGCCGAGGCACTGGAGGACGGCGTCGCCGAGGAACCCGAGCGGTACCTGGTGCGGATCCGGACGGAGGTCGAGCGGCTCACCGGGATGGTGGACGACCTGTTCGAACTCTCCCGCATCCAGGCCGGAGCGCTCTCCCTCTCGCTCACCCGGGTCTCCGTCTACGACCTGGTGGACGACGCGCTGGCCGGGGCGTACCCGCTGGCCCGGCGCCGGGGCGTCCGGCTGGAGGGGCGGCAGGTGGCGGCCGAGCCGGTCGAGGTGGACAGCCGGGAGATCACCCGGGTCCTCGGGAACCTGCTGGTCAACGCGATCCGCTCGACTCCCGAGGACGGCGTGGTGGCGGTCGCCGCCCGGCGGGAGGCCGACGAGGTGGTCCTGTCGGTGACCGACGGCTGCGGCGGCATCCCCGAACAGGACCTCCCCCGGGTGTTCGAGACGGGTTGGCGCGGCGGAGCCGCCCGGACACCCCGCCGCGACGACGGCCGGGCGGCGGGCGAGCCCGGGGACAGCGGCGCCGGGCTCGGACTCGCCATCGTGCGCGGCATCGTCGAGGCGCACGCCGGACGGGCCCGGGTGCACAACGTCGCCGGGGGCTGCTGCTTCGAGATCGCCCTGCCGGCGCCGCGGGGAAGCTCCTAGACCCGCGGCGCCCAGCCGGCCGCACGCCCGCAGGGGCACCGGGCCGGCCTCACACCCGCAGGGGCGCCGCCGCGAACCCGGCCATCCCGGCGTGGAACGCCACCCGGGGACGCCAGCCGAGCTCGGCGCGCAGCCGGGAGGAGTCCGCGGTGATGTGCCGGACGTCGCCGAGACGGTACTCGCCCGTCACCACCGGCGCCGGGCCGCCGAACGCCGTCGCCAGCGCCCCGGCCATCTCGCCGACCGTCCGGGCCTCGCCGCTGCCGACGTTGTAGGCGCGGGCGCTGCCCGCCGGGCGGCCGCCGACGGCGGCGAGCGCGGCCAGGTTGGCGGCGGCGACGTCCTCGACGTGCACGAAGTCGCGGCGTTGGCCGCCGTCCTCGAACACCCGCGGCGCCTCCCCCCGGGCCAGCGCCGAGCGGAACAGCGAGGCGACCCCGGCGTACGGGGTGTCGCGCGGCATGCCCGGGCCGTAGACGTTGTGGTAACGCAGCGTCAGCACGGCGCCCCGGCAGGCGCGGGCCCAGGCGGAGGCCAGGTGCTCCTGGGCGAGCTTGGTGGCGGCGTAGACGTTGCGCGGATCGGCGGGGGCGTCCTCGGTGACCAGGCAGGGCCGCAGCGGGCCGTCGCAGGCGGGGCAGGGCGGCTCGAAACGCCCGGCATGGAGGTCGGCCGGGCGGCGCGGGCCTGGCGCGACGTCACCGTGTTCGAGGCAGTGGAAGCGGCCCTCGCCGTACACCACCATCGAGCCGGCCAGGACGAGCCGTCGGACGCCGGTGCGGGCCATGGCGGCCAGCAGCACGGCGGTGCCCAGGTCGTTGCAGGCGGCGTAGGCGGGCGCGTCGTCGAGGTCGAGCCCGAGGCCGACCATCGCCGCCTGGTGGCAGACCGCGTCCGCCCCGTCGAGCGCCCGCTCGACGGCGGCCGCGTCACGGATGTCCGCGTGGTGGAACGCCACCCCCTCCGGCAGCTCCGGGGCCCGCCCGGAGGGGTGGACGGCGGGCAGCAGCGCGTCCAGCACCCGCACCCCGTGCCCGGCCGCGACCAGTGCTCTGACGACGGCCGACCCGATGAACCCGGCACCGCCGGTGACCAGAATCTTCATGCCGCCGACGCTAGCCGCGCCCGGGCGCCGTTCGGGCGGGTCCGGAGGCGGCGTCAGAGTTCGGTAATCCGTCCGGAGGAGGGGACGGCGGGGGAGGGGGCGCGCTCGGCGGGGCCGGCGTTCAACTGCCGTTCGCCGTCCGCACCGTCCGAAGTGGCCTGTCCGTTCCATCGACCGTGGGACCCTCCTCGGCGTTTCTCGGAGCCAGGAGGCGGCAGTGGCACACCTTTCGACACATCCTTCGCATCCCTCGCGTCCCTCGCGCAGGACGGTCCTGCGGACGGGCACGGCGGCCGGCGCGCTCGCCGCGCTGCCCGCGTCCACCCTGCTGTGGACCCAGCCGGCCGTGGCCGGCACCCCCGGGCCGGAGCAGATCCACCTGCAGTGGGGCAACGAACCGTCCCGCGAGATGACCGTCTCCTGGGCGACGGCCGCCACCGTGCGCCGCCCCCGGGTCCGGGTCGGCACCCCGCGCGGCGGCGCCGGGCACACCGTCCCCGCGGAGACCCGCAGCTACGTGGACGGACTCAACCGGGTCGAGACCCACACCCACCACGTCCGCCTGGACGGCCTGCGACCCGACACCACGTACGTGTACGAGGTGCTGCACGACGGCGCCGACGCGGTGCGCGGCACCTTCCGCACCGCGCCCGCCCGCGGCCGGGCCGCCTTCCGCTTCACCAGCTTCGGGGACCTGGGCACCGGCGACGACGCGTTCGGCAAGTCCTCGATCCACGGCGCCGCCGCCGTCCGCCAGGTCGAGCAGTTCGCCCCCCTGTTCCACCTGCTCAACGGCGACCTCGCGTACGCCAACAACAACCCGCAGCTCCAGCCGCAGTGCTGGAACGCCTTCATGAGCAACCTCTCGAAGTCGGCCGCCAACCGCCCGTGGATGCCCGCCCCCGGCAACCACGAGGTGGAAGCCGGCGGCGGCGACCTCGGATACGCCTCCTACCTGACCCGCTTCGAACTGCCCGACAACGGCACCCGCGACTTCTGCGGCAGCTGGTACAGCTTCCAGGTCGGTTCGGTGCTCTTCGTCAGCCTCGACGGCAACGACATCGCCGTCGAGGACGACGCGAGCATCGACCCGGCCACCGGCCGGTCCATCTACCTCAACGACTACAGCGAGGGCGCCCAACTCCGCTGGCTGGAACGGGTGCTGTCGCGCGCCCGGGACGGCCGCCAGGTCGACTGGATCGTCGCCAACCTGCACCAGTTCGCGATGTCCTCGTCCGCCGCCAGCCACGGCGGCGACATGGGCATCCGCGAGAAGCTGCTGCCCCTGCTCGACCGCTACTCCGTCGACCTCGTCCTGGCCGGCCACGACCACGACTACGAGCGCACCCACCCGGTGCGCGGCACCGCACCGGGCGGCCTGCTCACCCCGGCCGTCGTCGACGACGACCTGCGCCGGATCGACACCTCGCAGGGCACCGTCCACCTGATCCTCGGCGGCGGCGGCACCGCCGGCCACGACGACGTCTACCTGCCCGCCGACGCCGACGGCGTCCGCCAGGCGAGCGTGCGCACCCAGCGGCTCACCTTCAAGGCCGACCCGGACGCCAAGGAGAAGGCCCACTGGTCGGCCGTCACCGACCCCGACACCCGCTTCCCGTACGGTGTCGCCGTCTTCGACGTCGACCCGGGACTCGTCCCCGGCGGCGAGACCACCATCACCGTCAGCTACTACCACTCGGTACCGGCCACCGCCGCCAACCCCCTCCCGACGCCGGTCCTGTACGACCGCTTCACCCTCTACCGCGACCGCAGCGACGGCTGGGGCCGCGACCGCGACGAGAACGCCGACAACGCCGACCGTGCCGACCGTGCCGACAACGCCGACCGCGCCGACGGTCGCGACCGGGCGGCCGCCGCCCGGCGGTAGCCCGCAACAGGCCTCACCGCCCGGGCCGGTGGGAACCGCCGGCCTCCGAGATCACTCTCGGAGGCCGGCGTTCGTCGTGGTGGGGGTTGTCGGTGCTCGGATCCCCTGTCACGTGCCGGTGGGGAAGAGGCGGTCGAGGTGGTAGTGGAGGACGGTGGTGGCCGCTGCGGCCGTCCGTTGGCCGAGCAGGACGCTCAGGCCCAGGCCGGCTGAGACGGCCAGGAGGACGACGGCCTCGTGGCGGGGGTCGAGGCGGGGGTCGGCGGTGCCGTCGGCCTGGGCGGCGGTGAGGTGGCCGGCCAGGAAGGCCTCCATCTCGTCGGGGGCCGCGAGGCGCCCGGCCGTCGGGCGGCTGCTCGCCAACCCGGCGCTCGGTGCGCCGCCCGAGATGATCGCGCCGCTGATGCTCGCGATGCGCAGCTACAAGCCGAGCACCCGGCCGGCGGCCCGGCCGTTCACGGACGAGGAGCTGCGGTCGATCGGGGTGCCCGCGCTCGTCCTGGTGGGCAGGCGCAGCGCGCCGCTGCGGCCGCGGCGGGTGGTGGAGCGGGTGACCGCGCTGGTTCCGGGGGTGCGGGTGGAGGTGGTCGAGCGGGCCGGGCACGGGCTGAACCTGGAGCGGCCGGAACTGGTCACCGAGCGGCTGTCGGCGTTCGTCGGGGGAGCGTCAGGCGGCGGCGGCCTGCGCTGACGCCGTCCGCGCCTCGTCGTAGCGGCGGAGGACGAGGCGCGCGACGGCCGGGTGGGCGCCCAGCGGGGGGCTGGTCCACGCCGCCGGCGTGGCGGCTGCGCGGCGGGCGAAGAAGCCGGGGGCGAGGAGGTAGGTGGCGAGGGCCACGTGCGGGTGGCCGGCCGCCTGGAGGTCGGCGACGGCCTGCCGGGGGGTGGGGGTTGCGGCGGAGAGGTGGGCGGGCGTGACGGCGCGGCCCAGGCGGGCGGCGAGGAGCCGGGCCATCCGGGTGGTGTCGGCGAGGGCGGTGGGGTCGGAGGAGCCGGCCCCGGCGAGGACCACGGGGGCGTGCGCCGGGGCGCCCGCGCCGGCGAGGCGGTCGGCGAGGGCGTCGGCGAGCAGCGGGTGCGGGCCGAGGGCGGGGGCGAGCCGGGCGTGCGGGAGGCCGGCGCCTGCGAGCGCGGCGGGGATGTCGACCCGGATGTGGTAGCCGGTGCCGAGGAGGAGGGGCACCAGGACGGGCTGCCGGTCGGCGAGTCGGGCGAGCGCCTGGTCGAGCGACGGTCGGGCGAGGTCCAGGAAGCAGCAGCGGACGGCCAGTTCGGGGCGGAGCGCGCGAACCGCCCGCAGCAGGGCGCGGGTCGAGGTGAGGGCGGCCGGGTCGCGGCTGCCGTGTGCCACGGCGAGCAGGACGGGCGCCATCAGCCCGCCGCCAGCCGGTAGCCGCGCTTGGGGACGGTGCGGATCAGCGTCGCGTGCGGGCCCAGGGCGGCGCGCAGCCGGCCGACGGCGGCTTCGACGGCGTGCTCGTCGGCGGAGGCGTCCGGCCAGGCAGCGCGCAGGAGTTCGGCGCGGCTGAGCACCCGGCCGGGGTGTTCGGCGAGGGCACGTAGCACGGCGGCGCCGCGCGGACTGAGCAGATGGCTCTGCCCGTCGACCAGTGCGGCGTTCCCCTGGAGGGTCAACAGCTGCCCGGCGAGGGCGACTTCGCGCTTGCCGCGGCCGGGGAGGACGTCCGCGAGCAGCCGGACCAGCGAGCCGAGCCGGCCGCGGTCGGGGTGGACGGCGGGCAGTCCGAGGTCGGTGAGCGGGCGGGCGCACAGGGTGCCCACGCAGACCGGCAGGACGTCCGCGCGCAGGGCGTCGAGCAGCGCCTCGTACAGGCCTTCGGTCTCGGCGGCGGCGAGGAGGGCGGTGATGGCGGGGGCGCTGGTGAAGGTGAGCGCGTGCAGTTGGCGTCGTACGGTCTGGTCGAGCAGCCGGCGGACGGCGCCCGGGTCCTCGGGGGGCGCCCAGCGGTACACCGGGACGGAGATCACCTCGGCGCCGCGTTCGCGCAGCGCCGCCGCGAAGGCGTCGAGGCGTACGCCGTGTTCCTGGACGGCGATCCGGCGCCCGGCGAGGGGGCGGGCGAGCAGCCAGGTGAGGAGTTCGTCGGTGGCCTCGGTGGCGGGGGAGTAGCCCTCGTCCAGGCCGCTGGCGCGGACCGCGCCGGTGGCCTTGGGCCCGCGGGTGAGCACCACGGCCCCCCGGCAGGCGTCGGCGATCGCGGCGCCCCGGCCCCAGCCCTCGGCGGCGCTCATCCAGCCGCGCCAGCCGACCCCGGTGGTGGCCACCACGTAGTCGAGCGGGGCGGCCAGGCAGCGGTCGGTGGCCTCGCGCAGGGCGAGGTCGTCGGCGAGCGGCAGGATGCGCAGCACCGGTGCCTCGACGACCTGCGCGCCGCGCCGGGCGAGCAGGGCGGTGAGCTCCTCGCGGCGGCGTGCCGCGGTGACCCCGACGGTGAAGCCGGTGAGCGGTCCGGGCTGGGTGAGGGTTGCCATGCCGGTCAGCCTGGGGCGCTCGTGTTACGGCGGCATTGCCCGGCCGTCACCTGCCGGTAAGCGAAAGTGCCGCTGCGGTTACGGCAGATGTCCGGCCGTGCACCCCGGTGCCGGGGAGCCGTGAGCGACGTGTACCGCGACCGCAACATCCGCGACCCGGTCGCGAAACAGCGGGCGGCGACCTTTCTCGGCATGACGTTGACCAGCCCCATCGCCGTCGCGGCCGGCCCGGCCGCCACCGACACGCACTGCCCGTACTGCTCGCTGCAGTGCGGCATGCGGCTGGGCGGCCCGACGGCGGACGCCCCGGTCGCGGTGCTGGAACGCCCGGACTTCCCGGTGAACCGCGGCGCGCTCTGCGGCAAGGGCCGCTCGGCGCCCGCGCTGCTGGCCCGGGACGTCCGGCTGACCGGCCCGCTGCTGCGCGACCGCCCGGGCGGGCCGCTGCGCGCCGCCGGATGGCCGGAGGCGCTGGACCGGGTGGCCGCCGGGCTGGCGAGGACCCGGGCCGCGTACGGGCCGGACGCCGTGGGCGTGTTCGGCGGCGGCGGCCTGACCAACGAGAAGGCCTACCTGCTGGGCAAGTTCGCCCGGGTGGTGCTGGGCACCGCCAACATCGACTACAACGGCCGGTTCTGCATGTCGTCGGCCGCCGCCGCGCACCGCCGGGCCTTCGGCCTGGACCGGGGGCTGCCGTTCCCGCTCGCCGACCTCCCGCACACCGGCTGCCTGATCCTGGTCGGCGGCAATCCGGCCGAGACGATGCCGCCGGCCGTCCGCTACCTCCGCGAACTGCGGGAGAACGGCGGCACGCTGATCGTGGTCGATCCGCGCCGCACCCGCACCGCCGAACTGGCCGACCTGCACCTGCAGCCCCGCCCCGGCGGGGACCTCGCCCTCGCCCTCGGCCTGCTGCACCTGGTGATCGCGGACGGCCTGGTGGACGAGGAGTTCGTCGCCGCGCGGACCACCGGCTTCGACGGAGCGCGGGCATCGGCGATGGCCCACTGGCCGGACCGGGTGGAACGGATCACCGGCGTCCCCGCCCACCAGCTCCGCGAAGCGGCACGACTCTTCGGCACGGCCCGGACCGGCATCGTCCTCACCGCGCGAGGCCCGGAACAGCACAGCAAGGGCACCGACACCGTCGGCGCCTGGATCGACCTCTGCCTGGCCACCGGCAACGCCGGCCGCCCGTACAGCGGCTACGGCTGCCTGACCGGCCAGGGCAACGGCCAGGGCGGCCGCGAGCACGGCCAGAAGGCCGACCAACTGCCGGGCTACCGCTCGATCGAGGACCCGGCGGCCCGCGCGCACGTCGCCGCCGTCTGGGGCGTCGACCCGCTGACCATCCCCGGCCCGGGCAAGTCCGCGTACGAGCTGCTGGACGGCCTCGGCCGCCCCGACGGCGTCCGGGCGCTGCTGCTGGCCGGCTCCAACCCGGCGGTGTCCGCGCCCGACGCCGGGCACGTCACCGAACGGCTGCGCGCGCTGGACCTGCTGGTCGTCGCCGACCTGGTGCTCTCCGAGACGGCCGCACTCGCGGACGTCGTGCTGCCGGTCACCCAGTGGGCCGAGGAGGACGGCACCACCACCAACCTGGAGGGCCGGGTGATCCTGCGCCGCCGCGCCCTCGACCCGCCCGAAGGCGTCCGCAGCGAGCTGTGGGTGCTCCGCGAACTGGCCGCCCGGCTCGGCGTGCCGGACGGCTTCCCCACCGAGGCCGAGCAGGCCTTCGACGAGCTGCGGCGCGCCTCGGCCGGCGGCGACGCGGACTACGCGGGCATCAGCTACGCCCGGATCGCCGCCGAGGACGGGGTGTTCTGGCCCTGCCCCGCCGAGGACCACCCGGGCACGCGGCGGCTCTTCCTGGACCGCTTCGCCACCCCGGACGGCCGGGCCCGCTTCGCCGCCGTCACCCATCGCCCGGCCGCCGAGGAGCCGGACGACGCGTACCCGCTGTACCTGACCACCGGCCGGGTGCTCTCCCAGTACCAGAGCGGCGCGCAGACCCGCCGCGTCGCCGAGCTCAACGCGGCGGCGCCCGGCCCGTACGTCGAACTCCACCCCCGGCTCGCCGAGCGGCTCGGCATCGCGGACGGCGAGCCCGTCGCGGTCACCAGCCGGCGCGGCCGGGCCGTCGCGCCGGCGCGCATCACCGACGGGATCCGGCCGGACACCGTCTTCATGCCCTTCCACTGGGCCGGCGCCGGCCGGGCCAACAGCCTCACCAACCCGGCGCTCGACCCGGTGTCGCGGATGCCCGAGTTCAAGCTCTGCGCCGTCCGGGTGGAGCCCGCCCACCAGGAGGCCTCCCGATGACCCCGAGGATCGCCGTGGTCGGCGGCGGCATGGCGGCCGCCCGCTTCGCCGAACGCTACGGCGCACTCGGCGGCCCCGGCACCGTCACGGTGTACGGCGCCGAGCCGCGCGGCCCGTACAACCGGGTGCTGCTCGCCGAGGTGCTGACCGGGCGCTACGACGCGGAGGCGATCGCGCTGCCGCTCGGCGGCGCGCGGGCGCGGCCCGGCTGCGAGGTGGTCGCGTTCGACGCCGACGCCCGGACGCTGCGCCTGGCGGACGGCAGTGTCGAGGACTGGGACGAACTGGTCCTCGCCACCGGCGCCAACCCGGTACTGCCGCCCGTGCGCGGACTGCGCCGGGCCGACGGGCACGGCCTGATCGAGGGCGTGCACACGCTGCGCACCCTGGAGGACTGCGCCCGGCTGGCCGAGGAGGCCGTCGGTGCCGGGCGGGCGGTGGTGATCGGCGGCGGGGTGCTCGGAGTGAGCGCCGCCCGGGCGCTGGCCGCGCTCGGTGTCCGCACCGAGATCGTGCACCAGGCGCCGCACCTGATCGAACGCCAACTCGACCACGAGGCGGCCGCGGTGCTGCGGGAGCGGCTGCGGGCACTCGGCGTCGAGTGCTACACCGGCAACCGCGCCCGCGCCGTGCACGGCGCCCCGGGGGCGGCCGGAGCGCGGGACAGGGTCGGCGTCGTCGAACTCGCCAGCGGCTACCGACTCGACTGCGACCTGGTCGTCCTCGCCTGCGGCACCCGCCCGCGCACCGCCCTCGCCCACGCGGCCGGACTGCCCGTCGCCACCGGTGTACTGGTGGACGACCGCCTCGCCGCCGCCCCGCACGTCCACGCCATCGGCGACTGCGCCGAACACCGCGGCACCGTCCACGGCCTGGCGGGCCCCGCCTGGGAACAGGCCGACGTGCTCGCCCGCCGGCTCTCCGGCGCCGACCCCGACGCCCGCTACCCCGGCACCCGCCCGCGGGCCCGGCTCAGCACCGGCGGCCTGGAGTACGCGGCCTTCGGCACCGTCGACGAGACCCTGGACCCCGGCCTCGACGTGCTGCGCCTCACCGACGCCACCCGCGGCAGCTACAAGAAGCTCGTCCTGCGCGGCGACCGCCTGGTCGGCGCCATCCTGCTCGGCGACCTGGCCACCGTGGACGCGCTGGCCGGCGCCTTCGCCGACGACGCCGCGCTCGCCGGCCACCCCCTGCACCTGCTCACCCGAGGAGTAACGCGATGACGACACGCCCCCACGACCGGATCCGGGACCTCGTCCTGGTCGGCCACGGCATGGTCGGCCAGCGCTTCCTGGAAGCCTGGGCCGAGCAGCCGGCCGCGCGCGCCTGGCGGGTCACCGTGCTCGCCGAGGAGCCCCGGCCCGCGTACGACCGGGTCCACCTCAGCTCGCTGTTCTCCGGGAGCACCGCCGAGGACCTCACGCTCTGCCCGGCCGGCTTCCTCGCCGAGCACGGCATCGACCTGCGCCTGGACGACCCGGCCACCGCCGTCGACCGCGACCGGCGGCTGGTGCGCACCCGCTCCGGCACCGAAGTCCGCTACGACGCGCTGGTGCTGGCCACCGGTTCGGTGCCCTTCGTGCCGCCGGTGCCCGGCACGGACGCCCCCGGCTGCCACGTCTACCGGACCATCGAGGACGTCGACGCCATCCGGGCGGACGCCGAGACCGCCGGCACGGGCGTGGTCGTCGGCGGCGGCCTGCTCGGGCTGGAGGCGGCCGGCGCGCTGCGGGCCGGCGGACTGGACACCCACGTCGTGGAGTTCGCGCCCCGGCTGATGGCCGTCCAGGTGGACGACGGCGGCGGCGCGACGCTGCGCCGCAAGATCGAGGACCTCGGCGTCACCGTCCACACCAGCGCCGGCGCCAGCGGCGTCCTGACCGGCCCGGACGGCCGGGTCCGCGGCCTCGCCCTCTCCGACGGGCGCGAACTGGCCGCCGACCTCGTGGTGTTCTCGGCCGGCGTGCGCGCCCGCGACCAGCTCGCCCGGGACTGCGGCCTGCCGGTCGGCCGGCGCGGCGGCGTCGTCGTCGACGCGCACTGCCGCACCGAGGACCCGGCCGTCCTCGCCATCGGCGAGTGCGCCCAGGCCGCCGACGGCCGGGTCTACGGCCTGGTCGCCCCCGGCTACCAGATGGCGGAGACCGCGGCGCGCACCCTCGCCGAACTCGACGGCGAACGCTCCGGCCCGGCCGGCGAGGGCTTCACCGGTGCCGACACCTCCACCAAGCTCAAGCTGCTCGGCGTCGACGTCGCCAGCTTCGGCGACCCGCACGGCACCGCCGACGGCGCGCTCGACGTGCTCTACAGCGACAGCCGCAGCGGCGTCTACCGCAAGCTCGTCATCGGTGCCGACGGCGCCCTGCTCGGCGGCGTGCTCGTCGGCGACACCGAGGGCTACGGCACCCTGCGCCCGCTCGCCGTCGGCGGCAAGCCGCTCACCGTCGCCCCCGAACAGCTCGTGCTGCCCGCCGGGTTCGCGGGGGCCGCCGGCCCGGTCGCCCTCCCGGACGACGCGGTGCTCTGCTCCTGCCACAACGTCACCCAGGGCGCGGTGCGCGCCGCCGTCCGCGACCAGGGCTGCGACAGCGTCGCCGCCGTCAAGAAGTGCACCCGGGCCGGCACCGGCTGCGGCAGCTGCCTCAAGCAGCTCGGCACCGTCGTCACCGAGGAGCTGGAGGCCGCCGGGGTCAGCACCGTCAAGGGCCTGTGCGAGCACTTCGCGCACACCCGGGCCGAGTTGTACGAGATCGTCCGGGTGACGGGGCTCACGAGCTTCACCGAACTGCTCACCCGGCACGGCAGCGGCGGCGAAGGCTGCGAGGTCTGCAAGCCGACCGTCGCCTCCATCCTGGCCAGCCTCGGCAACGGCCACATCCTGGACGGCGAGCAGGGCGCGCTGCAGGACTCCAACGACCACTTCCTCGCCAACCTGCAGCGCAACGGCTCGTACTCGGTCGTCCCCCGGGTGCCCGGCGGCGAGATCACCCCCGAGGGCCTGATCACGATCGGCGAGATCGCCCGCGACCACGGCCTCTACACCAAGATCACCGGTGGCCAGCGGATCGACATGTTCGGCGCCACCGTCGACCAACTGCCCGTCATCTGGAGCAAGCTGGTCAAGGCCGGCTTCGAGTCCGGCCACGCCTACGGCAAGTCGCTGCGCACCGTGAAGTCCTGCGTCGGCGAGACCTGGTGCCGCTTCGGCGTCCAGGACTCCACCACCCTCGCCATCGAACTGGAGCTGCGCTACCGGGGGTTGCGATCCCCGCACAAGCTCAAGGCCGCCGTCTCCGGCTGCGCCCGCGAGTGCGCGGAGGCGCAGAGCAAGGACTTCGGCATCATCGCCACCTCGGCCGGCTGGAACCTCTACGTCGGCGGCAACGGCGGCATGACCCCGCGCCACGCCGACCTCCTCGCCGCCGACCTCGACCGCGAGACGCTCATCCGCACCATCGACCGCTACCTGATGTTCTACATCCGCACCGCCGACCGGCTGGAACGCACCTCGGTCTGGCTGGAGCGGCTGGAGGGCGGCCTGGACCACCTGCGGGCCGTCGTGCTGGACGACTCGCTCGGCATCGCCGCCGAACTGGACGACATGATGGCGCGCCACATCGGCGGCTACCGGGACGAATGGGCCGAGACGCTGGCCGACCCCGAGCGGCTGCGGCGCTTCGCCTCCTTCGTCAACGCGCCCGGCGCCCCCGACCCCGCCGTGACCTTCGTACCCGAACGCGGCCAGATCCGCCCCGCCCGCCCCGGCGAGGCCGGCCGCACCCTCGACTCCCCGGTGCTCGTCGCCGGGGCCCGACTGGAGGTGCTCACCCCGTGACCGTACAGATCCACGACGGTACCCGCTGGCAGACCGTCTGCACCCTCGCCGACCTCCAACCCGGCCGCGGCGTCGCGGTGCTGCTGCCGGAGGCGGGGCAGGTCGCCCTCTTCCGGGACCGCGCCGGAACGCTCTACGCCGTCGACAACCTCGACCCGTTCAGCGGCGCCCCGGTCCTCGCCCGGGGCCTGCTCGGCAGCCGCGGCGACCGGCCGACGCTCATCT
This sequence comes from Streptomyces sp. NRRL S-350, assembly GCF_000719705.1. Classification (GTDB taxonomy): domain Bacteria; phylum Actinomycetota; class Actinomycetes; order Streptomycetales; family Streptomycetaceae; genus Kitasatospora. Next base: position 46,157 of record NZ_JOHO01000048.1, read on the forward strand.
CGCCGATGTACAAGCAGGTCTACGACCTCACCGACGGGCGCTGCCTGGACGAGGACACCGCTCCCGACGGCGCCCCCGCCGTGCTGCGACGCTGGCCGGTGCGGGTCGCCTCCGAGGAGGCCGCGGCATGACCGCCGTCCTCGACACCAGATCGCCCGCGCCGCTGGCCGGCTGGGATCCCGAGAACGAGGAGTTCTGGCAGCGCGCCGGCGCCCGGATCGCCCGCCGCAACCTGGTCTTCTCCGTGCTCTCCGAGCACATCGGCTTCTCGGTGTGGAGCCTCTGGTCGGTCCTCGTCCTCTTCCTCGGGCCCCAGTACCACATCGACACCGCGGGGAAGTTCACGCTCACCGCCCTCCCCACCGCACTCGGCGCCCTGCTGCGGCTGCCCTACACCTTCGCCGTGGCCCGCTTCGGCGGACGCAACTGGACGGTGATCAGCGCCCTGCTGCTGCTCGTGCCCACCGGGCTCGCGGCCGTCGTGCTGGAACCCGGGGTCTCGTACGGGACGCTGCTGGCGGTCGCCTGCGCGGCCGGCGTCGGCGGCGGCAACTTCGCCTCCTCGATGGCCAACATCAACGCCTTCTACCCGCACCGGCTCAAGGGCTGGGCGCTCGGCATCAACGCGGGCGGCGGCAACCTCGGCGTCCCGGCCGTGCAACTGCTCGGGCTGCTGGTGCTGTCCACCGCCGGCGCCGCCCACCCCCGCCTGCTGCCGCTGCTCTACCTGCCGCTGATCGTGCTCGCGGCGGCGGGCGCGTGGCGGCGGATGGACAACCTGGCGGTGTCCGGTGCCGGCGAGGGGCGGGCCCTGCGGGAAGTGGCCCGCGACCCGTACGGCTGGGCCGTCTCGACGCTGTACATCGGGACGTTCGGCTCGTTCATCGGCTTCGGCTTCGCCTTCGGGCAGGTGCTGCAGGTGCAGTTCCACGACCGCTTCGACACCCCGGTGAAGGCGGCCGCGCTCACCTTCCTCGGGCCGCTGCTCGGCTCGCTGCTGCGCCCGGTCGGCGGACGGCTCGCCGACCGGTACGGCGGGGCCGTGGTCACGCTGTGCACCTTCCTCGGGATGGGGGCCGGGACGGCGGTCGTCCTCGGCGCGTCGCGGGCGGGCTCGCTGCCGCTGTTCCTGGCCGGCTTCATCGCCCTGTTCGTGCTCAGCGGCATCGGCAACGGCTCGACGTACAAGATGATCCCGGCGCACTACCAGGGCGTCGCCCGGTCGGCGGTCGAGGCCGGCGCCGATCCGGCCACCGCCGAGGCCGACTCCCGCCGCCGGTCCGCGGCGCTGATCGGACTCGCCGGGGCGATCGGGGCCTTCGGCGGAGTGCTGGTGAACCTGGCGTTCCGCCAGTCCTTCCTCGCCAGCCACAACGGGGACGCGGCGTACCTGGGCTTCCTGGCGGCGTACGTGCTCTGCTCGGTGCTGACCTGGGCGGTCTGGCTCCGGCGGCGGTGAGCACTGGGCCCGGGGCCGTCCGTGCGACGTCGGACGGCCCCGGCGCGCGGCCCCCGGCCGGACGGTCGGCGTCAAGCCGCGACACGCCCAGCGATTGCCCTACGCTCGTTCCCTGCACTCGGGGAGGGGCGCGAGCGGTGGCCGACACCTTGAACACGAACAACGGCACGGTGCACGGGAAGTTCGTCCAGGCCCGGCACATCGAGAACCTGTACCTGGACGGGTCGCGCCCGGCCGTCACCGACACGGACGACCCCTGGGTGCACAGCGCCGCCGACTCCCGAGCCTGGCAGCACGTACGGGCCGACCGGGACGCCGAACCGTACCGGGGAGCCGCACTCGAAACCGTCCGCGAACTCGCCCGGCTACGGGACTCGGTCGACCTGGCCGACGACCCCTGGCAGGACCCGGGGATCGCGGTCCGCTTCGCCTCGCGGGTCGGCTGGCTGCTGGGCGACGACCGCCTCGACCTCTACCCGGCCGAGGCCGCACTGCTGGCAGTGCTGCCCTTTCTCTACCGGGTCCGCTCCTTGCACCTGGCCTCCGCGAGGGCCGGTGTCCGCCCGACCGACCTCCAGCCGTCCCCGGCACCCGACGGCGACCGGGCGGCGTACGAGCAGTTCATCGACTCCCACGACCTGCTCACCCAGCGGGCCCGGACCCGGCCCGCGTCCGCCGCGCCCCTCGGCTGGTGGCTCTACCACCGCTGGCTCGACCAGCACGAAGACCTCGCCGACCCCGAAGGCGTGCGCGAGCTCCTCGACCGGCTGCCCGCCCTTCCGTCCCTCGGCGAGACCTTCTCGCCGAAGCGGATCAGTGTCCTCCTGCACGGCCTCCGCCGAGGCCCGGACGTCACCAACCGGGACTACCTCGCCGGCCTCAGCACCGACGACCACCTTCGGGCCCCGGGCGAACAGCACGTCCGGGAGGTGCGGTTGGCGCTGCTGCTCGCTCTCGCCTTCGGCACCGCCATCGAGACCACCGCCCTGCCCGACATCGTCGCCGAACACCTCGGCATTCCGCACGAGGTCGACCTGGCCGCCCTGCGCAGGACCCTGGACGAGGCGGTGTGGGGCGGGTCGTACGACCTGCCGGTGCTGCGCGCCGAGTGCCACCACGAGGCGGTGGTCGAAGGCCTTCGCGAGTACACGGCCAGGGCCGACGAGCTCCTCCACGCCGTCCGCCGCGTCCTCACGTCGCACCCCCTCCCCACCCGCCTCACCTCCGACGAGGCCGCCCCCGCCGCCGGAGCCTTCACCGGTTGGGCGCGGTTCCGCCTCGACGAACGCCGCGTCCGCAGCCTCCTGATGGGCGTCGAGCTGTACCGCGACCGAGACCTCGCCGTCCGCGAGCTCTACCAGAACGCCCTCGACGCCTGCCGCTACCGCCGGGCACGGACCGAGTACCTGGACCGCACCAACACCCTGGGCGCGAGCTTCTCCTACGACGGCCGGATCGCGTTCCGCCAGGGCGTGGACGAGCACGGCCGCGCCTACCTGGAATGCCAGGACAACGGCGTCGGCATGGGCGAGGCCGAGTTGCGCGGCGTCTTCTCCAACGCCGGCGCCCGCTTCGCCGAGCAGTTGGACTTCAAACTCGAACGCGCCGAGTGGCGAAAGGCCGCCCCGCCCGTCGAGCTGTATCCCAACAGCCGCTTCGGCATCGGTGTCCTGAGCTACTTCATGCTCGCCGACGAGATCCGGGTGACCACCTGCCGGATGGGCGCCTCCGGTGAGCTGGGCCCGGAGCTGGAAGTCTCCATCTACGGCCCGAGTCACCTCTTCCGCATCGTTGAACGCCAGGAGAGGACCTGCGGTCCCGGCACCACCGTCCGCCTGTACCTGCGGGACGACATCGAGCTGGGGGATTCGTGGTCCTGTCTCGATGTCCTCGAACGCCTCCTGGCCGTCGCGGAGTTCGCCACCTCGGTGGTGCACGGTCATCGGAGGTCGGACTGGGAGGCCGGAGTCCTCCGACCCCGGGCAGCGCGCCAGGGGGAGACCTTCGGGTTCTCCGCCACGGGGCATCTCACGCCGTGGGCGGGCGCCCCGGACGGCGTGCAGGTGACGTGGTGCGAGCACGGCGGAGCCCTGCTGGTGGACGGTCTGGTGGTGGAACCGGAGGCCGCCCGAGGGGTGTTCTCGTCCGAGCGCGGCGGGTTGTCCGGGGTCGTGGTGAACCTCACCGGAAGACTGGCGCCGGCGAAGATGTCGGTCGATCGCCGTCGGGTCATCAGCGACCTGTCCCAGCTGCTCCGGGATCTGCTGGCGGCAGCGGCATCGGAGTTCGTGGAACGCGACTCGGCCGTGTTGACCATGGCGTGGATCCATCGCGTGACGGAAGCCGACTACCAGGTCGCCGACCTGGTGGCCGCCGAGGTCGTTCGGCAGGGGCGCCGGCTCGAACTGTCCGGCGTCGAGTACGACACCCGCCGGACCGGGTGTCTCCTCGGGGACGACGGAATCCTCCAGTGGTTTCGGACTCCTGACGAGTTCGTCAGGGACGATGTCACGGGTAGCCCACCCGACCACATCCTGCTGTGGCGGGTGATGGCTCATGGCGTGGAACGGCTTTTCCCGGAACTTCACGTCCTCTGTCCGGAGCTGCGCGGATCTCGGAACGTGCGGCCGGCGATGCCGTCGGACATCGCTCTGCTGGCGCCGCGCGACCGGCGCTTCACCGGCAGGTCGTGGACCCGGGCGGAACTGGACGACACGTGGATCGCCGGGGTTTCGACTGATCTCGGGGCCACACCCGAGTGCGTCCGTGCCCGGGCTGCCGGGCTCGGCCTGGCGCCTCGTCGTGGGGTCGCGGTCCAGGGGATGCCTGACCCTGCGTACGCCGGCGTCAACGACGTGCTGGTCCTGGCCGATCGGAACGGAATCACCGCGGCCGAAGCGGCTGCTGTCTGGGCGGCCTCGGGGCGGGAGGTCACTCGCGAGGTCGTGGACCTCGCCATTGCCGTGGACACCGACCCGGTCTTCCTCTGGAAGCGGTCGGGCAAGGGAACGTTCTGGGCCGGGCCCCAGCAGCCGGGCGGAACCGTTGAGCCCGGTCTTCTGGCCAAAGCGAGCCGGGTGCTGGGGATCCCGGTCGACGAGGTCCGTGCGAGGGTGGCGAGCTACGGCCTGGAGGCGGATGCGAGCGGTCTGCCGCCGTTTCCCACCGACGAGATCCTGGCGCTGCTGAGCCGGTATCCCGACGGCTCCGGTCCGTGGTGGAAACGGTCGGAACCGGTGCCGGCCAGTCATCTGCTGCATGTCCTGCGAGACCTGGGAATCCCCGCCGCGCGGTCCGCGGAGATGCTCGGAGCAATGGGTTTCCGCGTTCCGCGCGTTCCGGAGGATGCCCGTGTGGCGGATCTGGGGCTCTTCGAGAGCACGGTAAGACGGTGGGACGACGTGGCCGAGCTGACCTTCGAGCGCCTGTTCGAGCTGGTGAAATCGAGGGACTCCTCACTGAGTGAGGTCGTCGAGCGATTCCGGGCCTACGGCGTGGAGCTCTCGATGTCCTTTCCGGACAGGCCCACCCGGCTGGACAAGGAGCTCTTCTCGTCCGATGGTGCGATGGACTGGAGTGGTCTGCGGGTGGGTCGCCCGGTGCCGTTCGCTCGGCTGATCATGGCGGCTCGGCTGCTCCAGCGGAGTCCGGGTGACCTGGCCCGGCACCTGAGGACCCGTGGGATCGTTCCGACCTGTGACGACCTGCCGGCCGGGCTCACGACGGACCAGGCGTGGGGGCTCCTCACGCGCGGCCGGTCGAGAGGGTTCATGTTGAACACCGACGTCAGCCTGGCCGACCTGCTGAGGCTGTCGCTGAGAACGGGACAACCGATGGCTCGGATCGTCGAGTGTTACCGGGAATGGGGCATCCCCGCCCCCGATGCCGCCGAGATGGTCCGCGACGCGCTCGCCCGGGTGCCGATGGCCGACCCCACGGAGGAGTGAATCGGCCCCTGAACAGGGCTGCTGCGACCCGGTCCGGTGTTCTACAGTTCTGTAGAACAAAGCGATCGGGTGAACGGGGCACGACATGGACAGACCGCTACGACTGCCGCAGCAGGACCGGGCCGACTTCGAGACGGAGCTCGGGCGCGCCCTGACGGCCCCGCAGGTGCGGGAGGCGTTGCGGGACGCCGGCGGTGAGGTGCTCGGGGTGGAGCGGCTGCGCCGGGCGGCGCGGGAGAACGCGGAGTTCGTGCTGGCCGCGGCGGCGCCGGAGTACGAGCGGTACGCGGCGCTGCGGGCCGACGCGGATGCGATGGCGCGGCTTCCGGTGGACGCACCGGCGCGGGAGCGGGCCTCGGGGTGGTGGGGCGTGCTGGGGGTGATCGTGCCGATCTTCGCGGTGGCGGCGGCCCTGGTCTTCCTGCTGCTCGGCTACGTGTCGGGGCTGTCCGAGGGCCTGGAGGTACCGGCGCACGCCCTGCTCGGTGCCGGATGGGTGGCGGCCGGGGTGGCGGCCGCGAGCCTGCTGGTCGGCGGGCTCGGGCTGTTGGGTGCGGCGGCCCGGTCGGCGAAGCCGTCGACAGACGAAGGAGCCGACGGGGCGCGGGAGTTGGTGCGGGCGAGGGACGCCTGGCGGGTGGCGCTGGCGGAGCGCGGGCTGGTGCCCTATCTGGTGGCGCAGGCGAACGCGGCGCCCGGTCAGCGGTGTTGATCGAGTCCGGGTGAACGGGCGGCGTCGACCAGGAGCCGGGCGGCGTCGAGGGGGATGGCGAGCCGACGGGCGATCCAGGGCGCGGCCCGGCCGGCCCGGGCCAGCATCCAGGCGGAGTACAGCTGCCCGAGCTGGGGTGCGTTCCCGGCGAGCAGCAGGGGGCGGACGGCCTCCATCGGGAAGCCTTCCAGGGCGCGGGCGCTGTATTCGCGGCCGTCGGGTCCGGCCGGGGGCAGCGGGAGCGGGCGGCGGGCGTCGAGCCAGCGGCTGAACAGTACGGCGCCGACCACCAACAGGCCGGTGCCGGAGGCTCCGATCAGGATGCCGCCGATGACCGGGCGGTCCTTCTCCTCGGCCATGCCCAGGGCGATCTCCTCCAGGACGAGCAGGCCGAGCACGGCGAGCAGGGCCGCGGCTTCGCCGGGGCGCGGGTAGGGCCGGGTCGTCGGCATGCGGAACCTCTTCCTCGGCGCGGTGGCCGGGGCGTTCGGGCGGGTGCGGCGGTTCACCCTCCGTACAACGGCGGCGGGCGGTCCGGGGCACGCCCCGACGGGCCGGGCGGTGAAACGCCGGACGTGTGTTGACGTGACGTCAGGCCGCTTGCGCGGCAGCGGCGTTGGGTGGCATCCGGGGGCCATGGAGCTCACCTCGATCCGGTCGGTCGCGCGGCTGGGCGCGTACAACGACGGGGTGGGGAGTGCGGCTTCGGGCTCCGGCCAGCATAGCCCCT
>NZ_JOHO01000049.1 GCF_000719705.1 Streptomyces sp. NRRL S-350
CCGCGTCGCCCTGATCACCGACGCCATGGGCGCCGCCGGCATGGGCGACGGCCTCTACCCCCTCGGCCCCCTCCAGGTCGACGTCAAGGACGGCGTCGCGCGGCTGGTCGAGGGCGGCGCGATCGCGGGCTCCACCCTCACCCTGGACGTGGCGTTCAAGCGCTCGGTGACCGTCAACGGCCTGACCCTCCGACAGACCGTCGAGTCGCTGTCCGCCACGCCCGCCCGACTGCTCGGCCTCAGCGACTCCATCGGCTCGCTGGAGACCGGCAAGCTCGCCGACCTCGTCGTGGTCGACTCCGAGACCTTCGACCTGGTCGCCGTCATGCGCCGCGGCCGCTGGGTCGTCGGCGGCGACACCTTCTCCACCGTCAAGCCCGCCTGAGCCCGTCGAACCCGCCCGAACGGCGCCCACGGCAACGGCGACGGCCGCCCCTCCCCCTCGGGGACGGGCGGCCGCCCCGCGTTCCGGGCGAGGTCGCTCAGCCGTACGGCTCGACGGTGACCTGGTCGATCAGGATCGGCCCGGACTGCACCGTCAGCGTCACCGAGTTCGCCCCGGCCTGGAGCTGCGGCAGGATCCAGGTGTTGTACCAGGCGGACGACGGGTCCTTGCTGCCGGGCGAGAAGTTCTTGTACGACAGCCCGCTCGGCCAGTCCTTGCCGTTCACCGAGGCCGCGCCCTGCACGAGCGCGCCGGTGTTGTTGTACCGCACGGTCAGCTTGTACGTCCCGGCCGTGGCGATCTCACCGTTCCAGGTCACCGAGCCGCCCGGCTGGAGCGTCAGGTAGCTGCCGTCGGCGGACTTGGCGCCCTTGACGGTGTTGGCGGACGGCGCGTTCTGGGCCTGCAGCTGCCCGGCGTCCACGGTGGACGGCCCGGCCGCGACGGTGGCGCTGGCCGACGGGGAGGCGGTCGCGGTCGGGCCGGCCGACCCGCTGCCGGTGGGCGCGGGCGGCGCGGTGGTCGTGGTGCCGCCCTTGGCGCTCTTGTCGCCGTCCGGGTCGCCCGTGGAGAGCGCTATCCCGGCGCCGATCGCGATGGCCGCGACCACGGCGACGGCACCGATCACCGCGCCCTTGCTCCGGCCGCTGCTGCGGGGCTCCTCCCCCGGCTGCGGCCGGGAGTGCTCGGCGTAGCGGCTGGGCGGGACGGGCGCGGTGCCGTAGTCGGCCTGCTGCGGCGCGCCCGACGGGCCGTACGGGGCCTGCGGCTGGCCGCCCGGGTGCCCCTGCGGCGCCCCCGGCTGCCCGTACGGCTGCTGCGCGCGCGGCCCCGCCTGCTGGTAGTGCTGGCCGTACTGCGCCCGGCCGACCTCCATCGGACGGCTGTACGGCGTCCGGGGGACTCCCTGCTGCGGCTCGGCCGGCTGCCCGGTGGAGCCGGCGGCCGGACGGTAGAGGTAGCCGAACGGGTCGTCGTCCTCCGGGGCACCGCCCCCCTGGCCCTCGGGCACTCCGTTGCTGCCGGCGGTCGTCACGGTGGTCTGCTCCCCCATCCGGTGCGCGCCGCCGGGCTGCGGGCGGCGCAGATCATGGACGCTGTCGTCCCGGGAACCCTACCTGTCGCACCCGACAGCTGGAAAAGACCCCTTGACAACTCGCGGGTAGCCGGGCCCGGCCCGCGATCGCGGCGCCCGCGGACCGCACCGTCCGCACCCGTACGGCCCCGGCGGGCCTCAGCCGGCCCGCCGGTGGGAGCGCTCGCCGCGCGCCCCGCGCACCGCACCGCCCCGGGCCCGCTTCTCGTCGTACATCCGCTCGTCCGCGGTGTGCAGCACCTCCTCGATGCTCATGCCGCAGCCGGCCCAGCCGATCCCGAGGCTCACCCCCACCCGCATCGCCCGCCCGTCGATCCGCATCGGCGGGATGATCGCGTTGCGCAGCCGGTGGGCGAGGTCCTTGGCCTCCTCGCGGCCGATGCCGTCGGCCAGCACCACGAACTCGTCGCCGCCGAGCCGGGCCACCGTGTCGCCGTCCCGGACGGCCTGGCTCAGCCGCCGGGCGACCTCGACCAGCACCGCGTCGCCCGCGTTGTGGCCGAACCGGTCGTTGATCGACTTGAAGCCGTCCAGGTCGCAGAAGAGCACCGCGAGCCCCTTGTCCGCCGCGGCCGCGCCCCCGGAGCGGAACGGCGCGGACCAGACCTCGCCGCCCGGGCCGTGGTCCGCGGGGACGACCGCGTGCACGTGCTCCCCGTAGCCGGGTCCGAGGCCGGGCGGCGGTCCGCCGTCGGGCAGGCCGTAGCCGTGCACCTGCGCCGCGTACGGGTCCGCGCCCTCCAGCCCGTCGTGGGCGGCGTGGGCGCTGTAGGAGTCGGCCGGGTAGCCGTAGGGCGGCGGCGGGTAGGCCGCCTCGGCCGGGCCGGCGGCGGCGCCGACCCGCTGCGGCAGGGCGCAGAGCCGGCGGGCCAGCCGGGCCTTGAGCTCGGCGCCGTTGGGCAGGCCGGTGAGCGCGTCATGGCTGGCCCGGTGGGCGAGCTGGAACTCGTGCCGCTTGCGGTCCTCGATGTCCTCGACGTGGGTGAGCAGGAAGCTCGGCCCCTCGGCGGCGTCCGCCACGATCGAGTTGCGCAGGCAGACCCACTGGTAGCCGCCGTCCCGACGGGACAGCCGCAGCTCCGCCCGGCCGCTCTCGGCGCTGGTGCGCTCCAGCAGCGCGCGGTCCTCGGGGTGGACGAGGTCGGCGAAGCTCTGCTGGCGCAGCACCGCGCGGGGGCGGCCGAGCAGTCGGCACAGCGCGTCGTTGACCCTGGTCAGCTGGCCGCGTCCGGCGCCGTGGAGTTCGGTGATGGCCATGCCGCTGGGCGCGTACTCGAAGGCCTGGCGGAAGCTCTCCTCGCTGGCCCGCAGCGCCTGCTGCTCCTTCTCCAGGCGGGCCAGCGCGCGTTGCATCTCGGCCCGCAGCCGGGCGTTGCCGATCGCGATGGAGGCCTGGAGGGAGAACATCTCCAGTGCCTCGCGGGTCCAGGCCCCGGGCCGCTTGCCGCTGCGCGGGCGGTCCACCGAGAGCACGCCGAGCAGGTCGCCGCCGGCGCTGTACATCGGGGCGAGCAGGCCGTCGGCGGGGTGCCAGTCGTTGGCGTACACGGGCAGCGGGCTGTCCCCGATCCAGCGCGGGATGTCGCTGGCGACGGCCCAGCCGCGGTCGTACGGCAGGAAGCGCAGGGTGCCCCAGTGGTCGCTGACGCCGAGCAGCCGGTCCCAGGACTCCCGGGAGCCGACCTGACCGAGCAGCACGGAGGGGCCGCCCATCGGGCTCTCCTCCAGCTCCCAGACGGCCGCCACCACGAGGTCGCCGTCCGGGCGGACGAGGCTGACCGCGGCGGCGTCGAAGCCGAGCCCGTGCACCGCACCCTCGACGACGGCCTGCAGCGTGCCCGCGAGGCTGCGGGCAGCGTTGAGGTCCGCCACGACCCGGTGCAAGGTGCGGAGGGTCGCGAGACGGACGTACGGCTCCGACTCGGCTTCCATGCGGGGGCTCCCCGGCTGCTTCGGATAGTTCTTGATTGGTTATCGTCCGATTGCCAGAAGAACTGAATCACAGGGAGCACAGCGTTCGGCACGCTCGGTCAGCAATAGGCCACCACTTGTGACTTAAATCACACGTGACCAATGCGCCCTTAATCAGTTCATCCGCCCATAACGGGCAGAAAGTGCCATCGGGATAATTCCGCGGTCGACCGCATCGTCGACCGCTTCGACCACGAGCTGAAGCCGGCTCCGCCCCCCGGTCGGCCCCGCTTCACTCCTGAGGGTGAGCCGGGCCCCCGGCCGCGACCCCGCGGGCGCCGCGGCGGTCCTACGACCAAGGCCCGATGCCGTTCCCCGCGCGTGACGACTACCGTGCGGTACGTGCACCCGTCCCCGCAGCCCGAAGCTGCCCCCCACGCCACGCCCGACGAGTTCCGGGCAGCTCTCTCCCAGCTCGCCGCCGGCATCAGCCTGGTGACCCTCCACGACCCGGAGGACGGCGAGGACGTCGGCATGACCGCCACGTCCTTCCTCTCGGTGTCGCTGGAGCCACCGCTGGTGCTGATCTCGGTCCGTGAGGACTCCCGGATGGACGAGGTGCTCTCCCGGGTCGACACGTGGGCGGTCTCGGTGCTGGCCGAGGGGCAGAAGACGCTCGGCTCGCGGTTCGCCATGAAGGGCCGGCTCAGCGACCGGCTGCTGTTCGCGGACACCCCGCACCACCGCGGCCCGCGCACCGGAGCCCCGCTGATCGAGGGCGCGCTGGCCACCGTCGAGTGCCGCACCGAACAGCGGATACCCGCGGGCGACCACACCCTGCTGCTCGGCCGCGTCCTGGACGCCGCGGTGCCCGATCCCGGCGGCCGTCCGCTGCTCTACTTCCGCGGCGGCTACCGCACCCTCGGCTGAGCTACTCCCCGCCGCGCTGCGGCCTGCGGCCCTGCTTCAGCTCGGAGCGGTGCCGCTTGTTCGACAGCCGCCGCTCGACCATCCCCCGGCTCGGCCTGGTCGCCCGCCGGGCCTTCGGCGGCGGCGCGCACGCCTCGGTCAGCAGCGCCGACAGCCGGGCCGCCGCAGCCTCCCGGTTGCGCCACTGCGAGCGGAACTCCGAGGCGTGGACCACCAGCACCCGGCCGTCCGCCAACCGCCCGGCCAGCCGCTCCAGGGCACGCTCGCGCCACACCTCGGGCAGCGCCCGGGTGGACGCCAGGTCGAAGCGCAGCTCGACCTTGGAGTCGGAGGTGTTGACGTGCTGGCCACCGGGGCCGGAGGAACGCGAGAAGCGCCAGACGAGCTCGGCGTCGGGGACGACCACCGACCCCCGTACGCGGATGGGCTCGGGCATGCGCCCATCATCCCGCGCCCGGGCCGCCCGGTCACCCGGTTATCCGAGCGCCCACCCGGTTACCCCCGCCCGCCCCGAACCCCGACAATGGCGTACGTGATCGAGCTCGGCTACTCCCTCTCCAACCGCTTCCCCGACCCCCCGCAGACGGACTACCGCACCGCGTCCGTGCACGCCCTGCGGTACGACCTGTTCTGCGGCGACGTCTACCTCGACGCCGACGACGCGGAACTGTCCACCGCCTGGGGCTGGGTGCCGGTGCTCGACTTCGCCTGGGCACTGTGCGACATCGCCGAGCACCTGGACCGCGACCCGGACGGCAGCCGGGCCGCCCGGGTGCAGACCGCCGACCTGGACTTCACCCAGAACACCGAGCTGCTGCGCTTCGCCCGCCGTTTCAACTGGGTCGAGGTCACCGCGACCTGGCTGCCCGACGAGCCCCCGGCCGTGATCCGGCACAGCGACCTGCGCCGCGAGGCCCGGGACTTCCTCCAGGACACCCTCGCCGACCTCTGCGACATGCACCCCGATCTGGCCGACAACCCGAACATCTGGTCGCTGCAGGGCCGGTTCCGCCGGATCTGACGGCCGCATTGCACGGCCTTTGCCCCGGATTGGCGCCCCGCGAAGAATTCACCACTCCTGCGGAACCAAGCCGCCGGGGAATTGCGTTGTCCCGGGGAAAAGCGCACGAAACGAACGAAGGGACTGCAATCGCATGCCAGTGAGCCTCTCCAAGGGTGGCAACGTCTCGCTGACCAAGGAGGCCCCCGGCCTGTCCGCGGTCACCGTCGGCCTGGGCTGGGACGTCCGCACCACGACCGGTGCCGAGTTCGACCTCGACGCCAGCGCGATCGTGCTGAACGCGGACGGCAAGGTGCTGTCCAACGCCCACTTCGTCTTCTTCAACAACACCAGCACGCCGGACGGCACCGTCGTGCACACCGGTGACAACCGCACCGGCGAGGGCGCGGGGGACGACGAGTCGATCAACATCAACCTGTCCGGCCTCCCGGCCGAGGCTGCCAAGATCACCTTCCCGGTCACCATCTACGACGGCGTCGCCCGCGGCCAGAGCTTCGGCCAGGTCCGCAACGCCCACATCCGCGTGGTGAACGCGGCCGGCGGCGCCGAGATCGCCCGCTACGACCTCTCCGAGGACGCCGCCACCGAGACCGCGATGATCTTCGGCGAGCTGTACCGCAACGGCAGCGAGTGGAAGTTCCGCGCCGTCGGCCAGGGCTACGCCTCCGGCCTCGCGGGCATCGCCCAGGACTTCGGCGTCCAGCTCTGACGCACCCCGGCAACGCCGCGGCGCGGGAGGCCGGCCCGTCCGGCCTCCCGCGCCGCGCCGCGCCTCCCGGCCTCAGCGCGAGGCGCGCAGCTCCGGCAGCTGGATCAGCTCGGTCTCGTCCTCCGGCGTCAGGTCCACCACGGTCGGCTCGGCCGGCTGCGCCGTCCGTGCCCCGTCCTCCGCCGTGACGGCCTCCGCCGCCCGGGCCTCGGCCTCGGCCGCCACCGCCTCGTCGCCCACCACGTCCGCCAGGTCGGCCCGCTCGCCCAGCTCGGCGACGCTGCCCACCGCCGGCGCCGGGGCCACCGGCCGCACCCCCGCACCCGAACCGCGGCCGAAGAAGCTGAAGCCCTGCCCGCGCGCCTGCCCCGGCTGCGCCACCCGGGGCCGCTGCCGCTCCACCGCCGGCGCCGCGGCCGGAACGACCGACGTCCCGCCGAGCGGACCGACCGTCGCGGTCAGCGCCGGACGCACCGGCGCCGCCTGCACCGACGGCTTGACCACCGACGGCTCGGCCACCGGCGCCTGGCCCGGCGCGGGCACCGCGGGCGCCACCGGCGCGGCCACGGCCACCGGCGCGGGCGTCGGCGCGGCCTGTGCGCCCGGGGCGGTACGCGCCCGCAGCGCGACCTCCGCACCCGCCGTACGCTCCCGCCGCGCCTCCTGCTCGGCCGCGCGGCGCTCCAGCAGCCGCAGCACGGCCGCCGCGCGCACGTAGGCCGCCGGACTGGCCGGGTACTTGGGGCGGCTCGCCGCGAGGGCCCGCTGGGCCGCCTCGGCCTCCTTGAGCGCCTGCTCGGCCACCGACACGGCCCGCTCCCGCAGCAGCCGGGCGATCTCCGTCTCGGCCTTCGCCAGCCGCGACTTCTCCGCCGTCAGCCGCCGCCCGAACCGGGTGGCCCGCTCCTCGGCGACCTCCGCCGCGTACTCGGCCTCGGCCAGCTGCTCCTCGAAGCGCTCCTCGGCCCGCAACCGCTGCGCCGCGGACATCTCGGCGGCCGCCCGGGCCGTCTTGTCCCGCTGACGCAGCAGCAGCGCGAAGCCGAGCGTGGCGATCACCGCCGCGACGCCCACCGAGCGCACCAGGATGGCGTCCTGACTGAAAAGCAGAGCGGCCAGTGCGGCGACCAGCAGTACGCCGGCGGCGGTGGGGGGAAAGACCCGGCCGAGGACGGAGGAATGACGGTGGCGTCCGCGAGACATGCCAAGAAACTAGCGTGCGAATTGGCCCCCTGTCAGCCCAGGGTCCCCTTCCGCCCTTGACAGGGTGCGGTTTTTACCGCACGTGCCCGCATTTTCACTCAAGATCACGAAGAAAGGCCTGTTCAGCGGTGTGATGCCGCCGGACCGGCCGGGCCGTCGTGGTTCTCGGGCAACCTGCACACGTGCTGCACCCAGAGCGCCGCCGCGATCACCGCGGCCCCCGCCAGCACCGCGAACCCCGCCGTGACGGCCTGGTCCTTGCGGGCCGACACGTCCAGTTCGCCCAGCAGGTAGATCCCCGCACCCGCGTAGATGCCGGTGACCACGGCCGAGACCAGCGCGCTGGCCTGCGCCAGCACCACCGCCCGGGCCGCGAGCAGCGGATCGACCCCCTTGGCACCGGGCTGGCGCTCGCGCGCCGCCTTCAGCCGGGACCGCAGGGACAGCGCGGTCGCCAGCAGGATCACCGCCACCGCCGCCAGCACCACCGGCGCCGCGCCCGGCACGGCCGGCAGCGTGTCCAGGGAGGCCCACAGCTTGGAGCCGGCCCAGGACAGCGCCGTCGTGGCCGCGGTGATGCCGATCAGCAGACGGAGGCGAAGCAGCTTCACTCGGAGGAGGTCCTTCCCGGGGTACCAGAACCGGCCGGCCGCCCGGTGGCCCGACGCGGCGGCGCCAGGCCACCGTACCGGGCCCGGCCGGGCGGACACCCGCACGAACGGCGGACACCTACTCGTACGGCCGGGCCCCCGGTCGAGTTCCCCGGCGGGCGGCCGCGAGGACCTATTCCGGCAGCGTCAGCCGGATGTCGTCGCGGCGCTTGACGCCCTGCGCGTCCGGCCCGCCGAGCGCCTCCAGCAGCGCGTCGACGCGGCCGTGCCCCGGCACCTCGGCCTCCGGCTGGGCGTCCAGCCACGGGGCGAGCACGAAGGCCCGCTCGTGCGAGCGCGGGTGCGGTAGCAGCAGCCGCGGGTCGTCGCTGAGGACGCCCTCGTAGGCCAGGATGTCGACGTCCAGGGTGCGCGGGCCCCAGTGGACGGTCCGCACCCGCCCGAAGGCGTCCTCGATCGCGTTGCCGCGCTCCAGCAGGTCCTGCGGGGGCAGCGAGGTGCGCAGCACCACGACGGCGTTGTAGTAGTTCGGCTGCTCCTCGGGGCCGCCGAGGGCGGCGGTCTCGTAGACCGCGGAGACGGCCTTGATCTTCAGCCCGGGGGTGTCGGCGAGCGCGTCCACCGCGCCCTGGAGGGTGTCCAGCCGGTTGCCCAGGTTGCTGCCGAGCGCGATCACCGCGCAGCGCTGGCTGTGCAGCGTGGTGTCGGCGGAGTCCACCCGGCTCTCCAGGTCGAACGCGTTCGGCGCGGCGATCGGGTCGCTGGTGCTCATGCCGCCGCCTCGCTTCGCCGGGTGGGGGCGGTCGCCCCTGCGCGCCGCTCGACTGGTCGCTTGCTTCGCTGGCTCACTCGAAAGATTCCCTCTGCATCGGGTACCGGGCGCGCGGTGGGGGTCATGCGCGGCCCCGGTGGATGGTCACGGTCACGTCGTCGAACGGCACGGTGATCGGGGCGTCCGGCTTGTGCACCGTGACCTCGACCTCCTCGACCGCTTCGTGCTTGAGGCACTGGTCGGCGATGCGCTGGGCCAGGGTCTCGATCAGGTCGACGGGTTCACCGGCGATGATCGCGGTGACCTCCTCGGCCACGATGCCGTAGTGCGCCGTGCGGGTGAGGTCGTCTCCGGACGCGGCGGGGCGGGTGTCCAGGTACAGCACGAGGTCGACCACGAAGGTCTGGCCCTCGACGCGCTCGCGTTCGAAGACGCCGTGGTGGCCCCGGGCTCGCAGCCCCCGCAGGGTGACGCGGTCCAGCAAACGAATCACTGCTCCCAGTCGGACGGGCCCCGCCCGGACGAAGGCATGGACGGGCAGGGCGAAGGCGGGCAGCACGCCCGCCACTCCGTTTCGAATCTACCCGTGAGCACGGACAACGCCTGACCGTCCTACCCGGCGGGAAACGACGCCACGCGCGCCGCAATGGCGATTGACGTGAACGTTCGGTGACCACTCGGGAATTCCCGGGCGGCCTCCCGGCGCGATATCCGCGCGGCGGCCGGAATCAGTCGTCGTCGTCCTCGTCGCCGCTGGTCAGAACGGGTGAACCGTGGTGCGACCAGAGCTTCCACCCGGCCGGGGTACGGCGGAACAGGTTCGTCGAGACGACCTTTCCGCCGACCAGCGGTCCGAGTTCGCCCTCCTCCTCCGCCTCGCCGCCGGACAGGATGTTCTCGGTGCACGTGACAAGGGCCACATCGCCGTGGACCTCGGCCTCGACATCGGTCAGGAAGAACTGGATGTACTCCGTGTTCGCCATGATCAGCATGTACGAGCGGGTCACCTGGGCTCGCCCGCGCAGCACCGGCCAGCCGGGGTGCACGCACACCACGCCGCCCTTGTCGTCGGCCTCCCCGGCGCCCAGCCAGGCGTCCTCGACCGCTTCCAGGTCCCCCCGCTCCAACGCCTCGTAGAGTCCTCGGTTCGCCGCCAGCACCGCTTCCAGGTCCGCCTCGCGGGCCCGTCCGGCCGTACCGCCGCTCAACCTGCCGTCACCTGTCACAGACCCTCCCTCGCCCGCCCTCCGCGCCCGCCTTCGGGCCGGAGGGGCCCAACCGTGCCGCGTGCTGCCAGGCGGCGACCACCCGGACGGCGTCAGCCGTGCCGGACACGTCGTGCACCCGCACCGCCCAGGCACCCGCCTGGGCCGACAGCACCGACACCGCGGCCGTCGCGTCGTCGCGCTCCCGGGCCGGGCGCAGTTCCCCGGTTGCCGGGTCGGCGAGCAGCGTACCCAGGAACCGCTTGCGCGAAGCCGCCACGAGGACGGGACGGCCGAGCGCGGTGAGCGCGTCCAGCCGGCCGAGCAGCGCCCAGTTGTGCTCGGCGGTCTTCGCGAAGCCGAGGCCGGGGTCGAGGATCAGCTGGTCCTCCTTGACCCCGGCCGCCAGCAGCGCCTCCACCCGGGCGGTCAGCTCGGCGACCACGTCGCGCACCACGTCGCCGTAGACGGCCAGCTTCTCCATGTCGGCGGACTGCCCCCGCCAGTGCATCACCACGAAGGGCGCGCCGGTCTCCGCGACCACCCGGGCCATCGCCGGGTCGGCGAGCCCGCCGGAGACGTCGTTGACGATCACGGCACCGGCCGCCACGGCCCGCTCGGCGACCGATGCGCGCATCGTGTCCACGGAGACCGCCACGCCGGCGTCGGCGAGCTCGCGCACCACCGGGATCACCCGGCGCAGCTCCTCGTCCTCCGGCACCCGCTGCGAGCCGGGCCGGGTGGACTCGCCGCCCACGTCCACCAGGTCCGCGCCGCGGGCCCGCAGGGCGAGCCCGTGCGCGATCGCCTTGGCGGGGTCGTGCCAGAGGCCGCCGTCCGAGAACGAGTCGGGCGTCACGTTGACCACGCCCATCACGGCGCAGCGTTCGAGCCGAGGCAGACCGGCCGGCAGGGAGAAGGACGGCGAAGTGCTCATGCCCCCATTATCGAACGCGGCCCCCGCCGGGGATTCCCGGCGGGGGCCTGTCCGTCGTCCCCGTGCCTCAGGCGGCCTCGGTGACCTCGCGGGTCGACGGGACCGGCATCAGGCCCTCGCGCTGGCGCTTGCGGCCGAAGCGCGGCATGCCGAGGGTGATGAACGCCTCCGCCTGCATGGCGGCGAACCCGATCCGCGGCAGGTCCCGGGTGCTCGGGAAGACCAGGAAGCGCGGCTCCCACTCGGGCTGGAACTTGGCGTTGAACTTGTACAGCGACTCGATCTGGAACCAGCGCGACAGGAACACCAGCAGCCCGCGCCAGGCGCGCAGCACGGGCCCGGCGCCGATCCGCTCGCCGCGGGCCAGCGCCGAGCGGAACATCGCGAAGTTGAGCGACACCCGGCGGATGCCCATCGCGGACACCTCCTGCAGGGCGGCGACGATCAGCAGCTCGTTCAGGCCCGGGTCGGCGGCGCGGTCGCGGCGCATCAGCTCCAGCGAGATGCCGTCCGGCCCCCAGGGCACGAAGTGCAGCACGGCCTTGAGGTCGTCGCCGCCCTCGCCCTCCTCCGGGTCCTTGTGGGCGGTGACCACCACGCAGTCGTCGTCCAGCGGGTCGCCGAAGCGGCCCAGCGCCATCGAGAAGCCGCGCTCGGTGTCCGTGCCGCGCCAGCGGGCGGCGGCGTCGGCGATCCGGTACTTCTCCTCGGCGGTGAGCTCGGAGACCCGGCGCACCTTGCAGGAGTAGCCGTTGCGCTCGATCCGCTTGACCATCTGGCGGACGTTGCGCATGGCCCGGCCGGAGAGCGAGAAGGCGGAGGTGTCGACGATGGCCTCGTCGCCCAGCTCCAGCGCGTCCAGGCCCGCCTCCCGGGTCCAGACCTCGCCGCCGACCTCGCTGCAGCCCATCACGGCCGGCACCCAGGCGTGCTCGCGGGCCTCGGCCATGAACACCTTGATCGCGCCCGGCCAGGCCTCGACGTCGCCGACCGGGTCGCCGGAGGCGAGCATCACGCCGGAGACCACCCGGTAGGAGATCGCGGCCTTGCCGGTGGGCGAGAACAGCACGCTCTTGTCGCGGCGCAGCGCGAAGTAGCCGAGCGAGTCGCGCTCGCCGTGCCGCGCCAGCAGCGCGCGGACCTTCTCCTCGTCCTCCGCGGTCAGCTCGGGCTTCGGCTTGCCGGGGCGCAGTGCCAGGTAGGCGGTGGTGAAGGCGGTCAGCAGGCCGAGCCCGCCGAGCAGGTAGGCGACCAGGTCGGACATCCGCACGTTGCTGTAGCGGATCGGGCCCTCGAAGCCGAACAGTCCGTACCCGACGTGCTGCAGCCGTTCGGTCAGGCCCGGGTGGCCGATCTCGTACTTGGTGCGGGTGCTCACGATCAGCAGGCCGAGCAGGACGCTGAGGACGCCCATGACGACCAGGTTGACGGCCGCGCGCCAGCGGGTGCGCGGGTCGGCCTTGGCGTAGAACTCGCGCTGGTGCACCAGCATCACCGCGAACACGACCAGCGAGACCACCGCCGGGCCGACCTGGTGCCAGCGCACGATGTGCAGCGCCGCGCCGACCGGCAGCAGCACGCAGACCGCCCGCCAGGCCCGCCGCTTGCGCCGGCGCAGCGCGTGCGCGAGCGGCACCAGCAGGATGCCGACCATCAGCGTGCCGACCGCGGCCAGGCTGGTGGTGCCGCCCGGCAGCTGCCCGGCGAAGGTGTGCATCTTCGTGTGCCGGAGCTTGGGGAACACCGCGCTGACGATGTCCACCAGCCCGATCAGCAGACAGGCGTAGCCGACCGCTCCCGGGAGCCAGGCCCTCGGAACGGCGGCCACCTGGTTGCGCAGCGTCTGCAGGCCGCGACGACGGCGCGGCGGCTGCTCGGGGCTCGGCTCAACGGACACGGGAACGCTCATGGAAGCTCAGCGTAGAGGCTGCGGGGCGGTGTCCGGTCACTCCGGGGGAGGACGCGTGATGGACCTTCATGCCTATTCCTTCATCAGGCAATGCGCATACCAAGGACCCGGAAACGGTCGGTAAACCGGGGCGGTGGACGCGCTGCGGGTTGAGCCGGCGGTGGGAGCCGGGGGGCTGCCGCAGCGTGGCGCGGCAGGGCCCTCCGGGACGCGTTACGTACGGTGGACGCCGCATTCTAGGGCGCCGGTTGCCTGCGGCGCCCCCGCCCTTCCGGCCCCCTTCCGAGGCGCCCGGACAGCCTAGCTGCGGTGGCTCCCCCTGACGGTCCGCCAGACGATGAAGCCTGCATCGACAATGTCCCACCGGAAGGCCGACGGCATGGAACTGACCAGCGACGCGCTGGTGGACTCGCTGCTCGCGCTCGGCGTCGCGGCCCTGGCCACCACCCTGTGGATCTGGCCCCGGCTGGCGAGGCAGCGCCCGCTGCCGGTGCTCGGCCGGATCGGACTGCTGACCGTGGTTCAGGTCTCGGTCCTGGCCGTGCTCGCGCTGTCGGTGAACAACTCCTTCGGCTTCTACACCTCCTGGGACGACCTGCTCAGCTCCGGTGGCGCCAAGCTCGCGCTGACCAGCAACGAGAACCACCAGGGCACCCCGGTCGGCGACACGCTGCTCCAGCCCACCAACGAGGGCGGCCTGGAGACCATCACCAACCTGCCGAAGGGCCCGCCCGAGGAGGTCGGCAAGGTCGAGTCGGTCCGGGTCAGCGGCAAGGAGACGGGCTTCTCCGACCAGATGTTCGTCTACCTGCCGCCCGAGTACTTCGACCCGAAGTTCGCCCTGGTGCGCTTCCCCGTCCTGCTGGCCATCGCCGGCTACCCGGGCACCACCCTGAACCTGCTCCACGAGCTCCCCTTCGCGCAGACCGCGATCGAGCTGCAGCGCTCCGGCAAGATGCCGCCGACCGTCCTGGTGATGGCCCGCCCGGCGATCGCCCCCTCCCGGGACACCGAGTGCGTGGACGTCCCCGGCGGCCCCCGGAGCGAGACCTGGTTCGTCAAGGACGTCCCCGAGGCCGTCCGCAGCGCCTACCGGGTGGGCCGCACCGCCGGCTCCTGGGCGACCTTCGGCTACTCCACCGGGGGCAGCTGCGCACTGCGCCTGGCGATGCGCTTCCCGGACGTCTTCGGCAACGCGGCGAGCCTGCACGGCGACTTCACCGTCCGCCAGGACAACTACACCAACGGCGACCTCTTCAACGGCGACAAGGCGCTGGCCCAGCAGCACGACCTCGGCTGGCGGCTGCAGAACCTGCCGGTGCCGACGCTCAACCTGCTCGTGGTCTCCACCCGCAAGGAGAGCGACTACCCGCAGACCGTCCAGTTCGTCGACCTGGCCACCCAGGTGATGGCGGCCAATCCGCAGTTCAGGACCGAGTCGCTCTACCTGGACGACGGCGGCCACAACTTCGACAGCTGGACCAGGGAGCTGCCGGCCTCGCTGGAGTGGCTCGGCTCGCACCTGGGCTAGCTCGTGTGAGTGATTTCCCGCCGGTCGGCCCGGCCGGCCGACGGCGCGGGGGAACGTATCGCGGCCGTCCGCCCGCCGCCCGGCGGGCGCCGCCCGGATCCGCGCAGGAGGCGCCGTGCTGAGCACCCGATCGCTCTTCAACGAGATCTACCGGAACGACCAGGCGTACCAGCTGTTCTGCAGCATCGCGGCCGGCGGCGAGGACCAGGGCGGCTGGGAGAACGAGCGGATCGCCGCGCTGACCTCGGATCCGGTCCTCGCCCCGAAGATCGCCCGGCACGGCGCCGACGAGCGCAAGCACGGCCGGATCTTCACCCAGCTCCTGAACAAGCGCGGTCTGCCCAAGGTGCCGGTCCCGGACGAGGCCGACTACTGCATGCTGCTGGAGCGCCAGGGCGTCGGGCTCTCCCACGAACGGCTGAACAGCGACGTCCCGCTGACCGACCGCGAGATCATCACCTACCTCGCGCACAGCCGGGTCACCGAGCAGCGCGCCGCCGAGCAGATGCGCCAGCTGGTCAAGGCGTACGGGGACAACCCCGAGCTCGGCCGGGCGATGCGGATGATCTCCGCCGACGAGGACAACCACCTCGCGTACTGCCACGAGGAGCTGCTCCGGCTGGTCGCCGAGGGCCACGGCCCGTACGTCCGGCACGCCCTGGAGACCAGTGCCCGCGGCGAGATCCGCACCCACCGGGACGTCGGACTCGCCGTCACCGCCCGGATGGCGCGGATCCTGCGCTGGCCGCGCCGGCAGCTCGCCGTGGTCACCCTCGGGGTGCACGCGCTCTACCTGTACGACCGCGTCCTCGGCTGGCGCCGGATGGTCACGCTGCGGATGCCGGAGCGGCGCAACGCGCTGGGCACCCCGGCTCCGCAGCACGCGGAGCACGAGGTGCCCTGAGCCGTCCCGTCGGAGCCCGGCGGCCCTACCGGCCGATGATGAGGCTCATCGCCTCGGCGCGGGTGGCCGGGTCGCGCAGCTGGCCGCGCACGCACGAGGTGATGGTCTTGGCGCCGGGCTTGCGGATGCCGCGCATCGACATGCACATGTGCTCGCACTCGATCACGACGATCGCTCCGCGCGGCTCCAGGATCCGCATCAGCGCGTCGGCCACCTGGCTGGTCAGCCGTTCCTGCACCTGCGGTCGGCGGGCGTAGACGTCGACCAGCCGGGCCAGCTTGGACAGGCCGGTGATCTTGCCGCTGGTGGACGGGATGTAGCCGACGTGCGCCACACCCCGGAACGGCACCAGGTGGTGCTCGCAGACCGACGTCAGCTCGATGTCCTTGACCAGCACCATCTCGTCGTGGCCGAGGTCGAACGTGGTGGTGAGGACGTCCTCGGGCACCTGCCACAGGCCCGCGAATATCTCCTTGTAGGCGCGCGCCACCCGGGCCGGGGTCTCCAGCAGCCCCTCGCGGTCCGGGTCCTCTCCCACGGCGAGCAACAGCTCGCGGATGGCGTTCTCGGCCCGCTTCTGGTCGAAGGCACCGACGGCGGGCGGACCGTCGAGCGTCAACGGGTCGATCATGCGGGCCTCGCTTACGTGTGGAGAAGACTCGGGCTGAACAGCACGGATGCCGCGCCTCCAGGGTACAAACCCTGGTGGCGCGGCATCCATTCCCTGGGTGCCTGGGCCGGATCAGCCCTCGACCGGCGGCTCGGAGGCCGGCATCGGCGGGAGCTTCACGACGTCCACCGGAGCGGTGTCCCCCGCGGTGGCGGCGCCGTTGGTGAGCGCCAGCTCCTTCGGGGACTGCACCGGCGGCCGGGTGGACGGCGTGCGGCGGGACGAGCCCGTCCAGGCCGGCCGGGCCGGGCGCTTGACGATCGGCGCGAAGATCTCGGCGATCTGCTCCTTGTTCAGGGTCTCCTTCTCCAGGAGTTCCAGAACCAGGTTGTCGAGCACGTCGCGGTTCTCGACCAGGATCTCCCAGGCCTCGTTGTGCGCGTTCTCGATGAGCTTCTTGACCTCTTCGTCGACCAGCCCGGCGACCTCTTCCGAGTAGTCGCGCTGGTGGCCCATCTCGCGGCCCAGGAACGGCTCCGAGTTGTCCGAGCCGAACTTGATCGCACCGAGGCGCTCGGTCATGCCGTACTGGGTGACCATGGCCCGCGCCGTGGCGGTGGCCTTCTCGATGTCGTTCGAGGCGCCGGTGGTCGGGTCGTGGAAGACCAGTTCCTCGGCCGCGCGCCCGCCCAGCATGTAGGCCAGCTGGTCGAGCATCTCGTTGCGGGTGGTGGAGTACTTGTCCTCGTCCGGCAGGACCATGGTGTACCCGAGGGCGCGGCCGCGCGACAGGATCGTGATCTTGTGCACCGGGTCGCTGTTGGGGCACGCCGCCGCCACCAGGGCGTGGCCGCCCTCGTGGTACGCGGTGATCTTCTTCTCCTTCTCGGACATGATCCGGGTCCGCTTCTGCGGACCGGCCACGACGCGGTCGATCGCCTCGTCCAGCGTGACGTTGTCGACCAGCTTCTTGTCCGAGCGGGCGGTCAGCAGGGCGGCCTCGTTGAGGACGTTCGCCAGGTCCGCACCGGTGAAGCCGGGGGTGCGCTTGGCGACGGCCGACAGGTCGACGTCGGGCGCGACCGGCTTGCCCTTCTGGTGGACCTTGAGGATGTCCAGCCGGCCCTGGAGGTCGGGGCGCTCGACCGCGATCTGGCGGTCGAAGCGGCCCGGGCGCAGCAGCGCCGGGTCCAGGATGTCGGGGCGGTTGGTCGCGGCGATCAGGATCACGCCGCCCTTGACGTCGAAGCCGTCCATCTCGACCAGCAGCTGGTTGAGGGTCTGCTCGCGCTCGTCGTGGCCGCCGCCCAGGCCCGCACCGCGGTGCCGGCCGACGGCGTCGATCTCGTCGACGAAGACGATCGCCGGGGCGTTCGCCTTGGCCTGCTCGAAGAGGTCGCGGACGCGGCTGGCGCCGACACCGACGAACATCTCGACGAAGTCCGAGCCGGAGATGGAGTAGAACGGCACCCCGGCCTCGCCCGCGACGGCGCGCGCCAGCAGGGTCTTGCCGGTGCCGGGCGGACCGTAGAGCAGCACGCCCTTGGGGATCTTGGCGCCGACGGCCTGGAACTTGGCCGGCTCCTGCAGGAACTCCTTGATCTCGTGGAGCTCCTCGACCGCCTCGTCCGCACCCGCCACGTCGGCGAAGGTGGTCTTCGGGGTGTCCTTGGTGAGCAGCTTGGCCTTCGACTTGCCGAACTGCATGACGCGGGAGCCGCCGCCCTGCATCTGGTTCATCAGGAAGAGGAAGACCAGGACGATGATCACGATCGGGAGCATCGACAGCAGCAGGCTGACGAAGGTGCTCTGCTTCTCCGGGCTGACGGTGTAGCCCTCGGCGAGCGTGCTCGCGTCCTTGTCGTTGATCTGGGCCTGCAGCTTGTCGGCGATCGCGACGCCCTGGTCGCCGATGTACGAGGCCTGGAACTTGCTGCCGGACGGGGCCTTGCCCGTACCGGCACTGGGCAGCGTTGCGCCGTCCTTCAGCTGGATCTTGATCGTGTTCGAGTCACCAGTGGTGATCTGCGCCGACTTGACATTGTGCGCGTCGATCGCCGCGACCACCTGACCGGTGTCCACCGTCTTGTAGCCGTTCGAATCCGAAACGACCTGCATCAAAACGATGACGGCGAGGACGGCCAACACGATCCACATGATCGGCGCACGGAAGTATCGCTTGACGTCCATCCATGCGGGGCGTTGCCGCCCCGTCCCTCCTGCCACTCAGCGGCGCCGCGGGGCTGTGAGCCGCAGCGCATCCGGTCGGTGCTCATGTGAAGAGCGGTTTATTGGACCGTACCGCAGTCGGACCCGCCCATGGCGGGAGCACGGCGACACGGTTTGGTTCTTGTCCCACGGTCCAACGGGCGGGAACGGCGTACTGTTCCCGCCCCTAGCCCGAACGGACCCTCAGCCGCCGTAGACGTGCGGGGCGAGAGTACCGATGAAGGGGAGGTTACGCAGCTTCTCCGCGTAGTCCAGGCCGTAGCCCACCACGAACTCGTTCGGAATGTCGAAGCCGACGTACTTCACGTCGATCTCGACCTTGGCCGCGTCCGGCTTGCGCAGCAGGGTGCAGACCTCCAGCGAGGCCGGGCCGCGCGAGCCCAGGTTGCCCAGCAGCCAGGACAGCGTCAGACCGGAGTCGATGATGTCCTCGACGATCAGGACGTCACGGCCGGCGATGTCGGTGTCCAGGTCCTTGAGGATCCGCACCACACCGGAGGACTTGGTGCCCATCCCGTACGAGGAGACGGCCATCCAGTCCATGGTGACCTGCGAGTGCAGGGCCCGGGCCAGGTCGGCCATGACCATCACGGCCCCCTTGAGGACGCCGACGATCAGCAGGTCCTTGCCTGCGTAGTCCCGGTCGATGCGCTCGGCCAGCTCCAGGAGCTTGGCGTCGATCTCGTCCTTGCTGATGAGCACCTTCGCGAGGTCAGCGCCCATGTCGTTCTGGTCCACCGGGGATACGTCCTCAAACGTTCGGGGTCTGTGTGGCCGGCGGCCGGCTCCCCCGGGGCATGCCTCGCCCGTCAGTCGCCCTGCCGCCGAAAGACCAGCGTGCCACACCTGCGGGTGGCCTCGACGCCCCCGGGTAGGTGCAGCGGTCCCTGGCCGCGCCATCCGGTGACCAGCAGGTCGATCGTCTCCAGGTGCCGGGCGAACAGGTCCCCGGCCGGACAGCCCGCGCGCAGCGCGGCCCGGCGCAGGACCCGCCGGCGCACGGCCGACGGCAGTTCGGCCAGTTTCACGGCGTCCAGGGTGCCTTCGCCCGTACGGAGGTCGCGTTCGGCCAGGGAGGCCCACTGGTCGAGGGCGTCGGCGTCGTCACGGAACAGCCGGGCGGTACGGGCCAGCGCCTCGACCACGCCGCCGCCCAGGTGCTTCTCCAGGACCGGCAGCACCTCGTGGCGGACCCGGGAGCGGGTGTAGGCGGGATCACAGTTGTGCGGGTCGTCCCAGACCGGGATCGACTGGGCGGAGCAGGCCTGCCGGGTGGCCGCCCGGTCCAGCTCCAGCAGCGGGCGGCGGTAGCGGCCCTTGTGGGCCGGCATCCCGGCCAGCGAGCGGGAGCCCGAGCCCCGGGCCAGCCCGAGCAGCACCGTCTCGGCCTGGTCGTCCCGGGTGTGGCCGAGCAGCACGGCGACCGCGCCGTGGCGGTCGGCGGCCTCGTCCAGGGCCGCGTAGCGGGCGTCCCGGGCGGCGGCCTCCGGGCCGCCGGCGCGGCCGACGCGCACCGGGACGGCCTCGACCGGGTCGAGGCCGAGCGAGCGCAGCCGCTCGGCCACCTGCGCGGCGCGCTCGGCGGAGCCGGCCTGCAGGCCGTGGTCGACGGTGACGGCGCCGACCCGCAGGCCGATCTTGGGGGCTTCGAAGGCGGCGGCGATGGCCAGCGCCATCGAGTCGGCGCCGCCGCTGACGGCGACCAGGACCAGCGGCGAGCCCGGCGCGGCGGGGGTGCGGGGCAGCCCGGACGGGTGGCGCGCGGCGTTGCCGATCAGGGTGGTGCCGACGGCGGCACCCACCAGCGGCGCTCCGGCCGGGCGCTCGCGGGGCTCGCGGACGGGCGCGGTGAAGGTGGAACCGGCCTCGGCGGCGAGGTCGGTGAGCGTGCGGCGAACGGCCAGGCGTATCGCGGCGACGGCGGGGTGAGGGCCCACGGCGGACGACTCCTCGACGGAGGGGGGACAGGACTGCGGCGGGCGGCGGGAACCGCGCACCTGCGTGCGCACCCTGTTACCGGGCGCTCACAGATGGTGGCAGAAAGGAGCGACCCGCTACGCCACCCGCGCCACCGGTACGACCACCGTCCCACGTTCGGGTGAATGAAGAAACGCTTCTTCACTCGTCATCTGCCCGATTGGACCACTCGTACGAGCGGGTTTGACCGCCCCGCGCCGCTTGCCGCCCGGCTCGCGCCCGTACCGCGTCAGGGTCGGGCGCTCAGCGGGCCACCCGGGCCACCCAGGCGGCCGGATCGTGGATCTCCTCCTTGGTCGGCAGGGTGTTCGGGGAGGTCCACACCCGGTTGAACCCCTCCATGCCGACCTGCTCCACCACCCCGCGCACGAACACCGCGCCGTCCTGGTACTGCCGCAGCTTCGCGTCCATGCCCAGCAGTCGGCGCAGCAGCAGGTCGAGCCGGTTCGCGCCGCGGTCCCGGCGCTGCTGGAACTTCTCCCGGATCTCCGCGACCGTCGGCACCACGGCCGGGCCCACGCCGTCCATCACCACGTCCGCGTGGCCCTCCAGCAGCGACATCACGGCCGTCAGCCGGCCGAGGATCTCGCGCTGCGCGGGCGACTGGACGATCTCCAGGAGGCTCGACGAGGAGGCGCCCTCCCGGCCGCCCACTCCCGGCAGGCCGCCGAGCGAGCCGGCCGCCTCACGCAGGCGGTCCAGCAGGGCACCCGGGTCGACGTCCGTCTCGGAGAGGAAGGACTGCACCTCGGACTGGATGTGGTCGCGCAGCCACGGCACCGCGGTGAACTGCGTCCGGTGCGTCTCCTCGTGCAGGCAGACCCAGAGCCGGAAGTCGGACGGGTCGACGTCCAGCTCCCGCTCGACGTGCACGATGTTCGGCGCCACCAGCAGCAGCCGGCCCGGCCCGGGGCCGTCCGGCCCCAGCCGCGGCTTGTCGAACAGCGCCGCCGGGCTGTCCGGGGCCTCCAGCGAGGGCTCGGCCGGTGCGAAGGTCTCGTACTGGCCCAGCACCTTCGTCGCCAGGAACGCCAGCAGCGCCCCGACCTCGATGCCGGTGGCCTTCTCCCCCACCGCGCCGAACACTCCGGCCGTCGCGCTGTTCGCCCGACGCGCCTGCAGCTTCTCCACCAGCGGCTGGACGACCGTACGGAAGCCCGCCACGTTCGCCCGCACCCACCCGGGGCGGTCGACCACCAGCACCGGCGTCGCCACGGCCTGGGCCAGGCTCGACGACCGCATGCCGGTGAACGCCCGCACGTGCTCCTCCGCCTCCAGGGCGTGCCGGCGCAGCTCGGCGACCACCGCCGCCGCCTCCGCCCGGCTCACCTCGGGCCCCGGCCGCACCAGCCTGGTCGCAGTCGCGACCGCGAGGTTCCAGTCGACCATGTCAGCACCGCCACTCGCGCTCGTCATGCCCTCACCGTACGTGCTCCCCCCGGACAACGGGAGCCACCCGGGGCCAACACCTCCCGCCCGGGCCGACCGGTCGACGGCGACCGGCACCCGGCTCGGCGGCAGGCGGGGTCCGCCCCGGGCCCCGCGGCGGGGGCGGCTCAGTGGCAGCCGCAGGCGGTGAGCTGGGCGGCGATGCGGTCCATCGCGGCGCGGGCGACGTCGGCGGAGGCCGTGATGGGGGTGCGGGTCATGACGGCGAAGACCAGGAGGCGTCCGTCGGCGTCGACGACGGTGCCGGCGAGGGTGTTGACGCCTTTCAGGGTGCCGGTCTTGGCGCGGATCAGCCCGGCGGCGTCGGCGGCGCCGGAACCCGAGCCGTACCGCTTGCCGAGGGTGCCGGTGAAGCCCGCGACCGGGAGGCCGGTGAGGACCGGGCGCAGGGCCGGGTGCTGGTCGGAGGCGGCCAGGGAGAGGAGCCTGGTCAGCACCACCGGCGGGATCTGGTTGCCCGGGTTCAGGCCGCTGCCGTCGTTGAGGGCGACGCCGGCCATCGGCACGCCCAGCCGGGTGAGCTCCTGGGTGACGGCGGTGGCCGCCCCCTCGAAGCCGGCCGGCTGGTGGGCGGCGAGGGCCGCCTGACGGGCGATCGCCTCGGCGATCTGGTTGTCGGAGGTGGTCAGCAGGCGCTCGACCAACCGGTCGATCGTGGGCGATTCGACCCGCCCGAGGACGGCCGCGGCCGCGGCTGCCGGGGCGGCGGCGGGCTTCGCCCTGCCCTCCACGGTGATGCCCCGGGCCTTCAGCATGGCGGCGAAGGCCCCGGCGGCCGCGCCGGCCGGGTCGGCGACGCGGGCCGGCGCCTCCTCGCGGCTCTTCGGATCCACCTTGGCCTCGTCCACCATCAGGGGGACGACCAGGGCGATGTTCTCCGCGTCGTGGTTCGGGTGCTGCGGGCTGCCCGCGTACATCGACAGGTCGTAGTCGAGCTTGACCGAGGTGGTGCCGGCCGCGGAGAGGACCGCGGCGGTCTGCCGGGCGAGTTCGTCCAGCGACGCGGGGGCGGTGTCGGCGTCGACGGGCTGCCCGCCGACCAGCACCTGGTCGGCGGGCAGGACGGTGAGCGTCGGGTCACCGCCGCCGACCAGGGTGATCGTGCCCGGCTCGGCACCGCGGACCACCTTCGTGCTCAGCCGGGTGTCACCGGGGATCAGGGACAGCGCCGCGATCGAGGTGGCCAGCTTGGTGGTGGAGGCGGGGATGGCCGGGTTGTTCTCCCCGGAGCCGTACAGGAGCCGGCCGTCGGCGGCGTCCGCGACGGCGAACGTGACGTCGCCGAGGCCGTGGTCGGCGAGGGCGGCGGCGAGCGCCTGCTGGAGGCCCTGCGCGGTGGGGACCGTGGCCCCCGGAGCGGCCGCGGCCAGCACGGCGCCCGGCGCGGGGGCCGGGAGCGCGGCGGACGGGCCGCTGCCACCGGCCGCGGGGGAGCCGGGCGGCACGGCCCGGCGGGTCGCGGTGCCGCCCGGGCTGTCGCCGGTCCGCGGCCTGGCGCCGCCCTTCCCCTGGTCGCCGCCCTTCTTCCCGCCGTCGTGGTCGCCCTGGCCGTCGTGGTCGCCCTGGCCGTCGCCCTCGCCCTGCCCGGTGCTGTGTCCGCCCGGGGACGGGGACGGGGACGGCTGCGCGTACGCTCCGCCCGCGGCCAGGACCGTACTCGCGACGAGCAGCGCCGCTCCGAACAGCCCCGCGGCCGTCCCCCTGCGGCGGCGCGCCGCCCCTCCCCCTGCTCCCACCGACCGGCCCCTTTCCCGAGCACGTACTCCCGTAGGAGACACTTGGATTCTGTCAGTCCCTACCTTGGAGGAACCGTTGGAGTTCGACGTCCTTATCGAAATCCCGAAGGGCTCTCGTAACAAGTACGAGGTCGACCACGAGACCGGTCGTCTGCGGCTCGACCGGATGCTCTTCACCTCGACCCGCTACCCGGCCGACTACGGCTACGTGGAGGGCACGCTCGGCGAGGACGGCGACCCGCTGGACGCGCTGGTGATCCTGGACGAGCCGACCTTCCCGGGCTGCCTCATCAAGTGCCGCGCCATCGGCATGTTCCAGATGACCGACGAGGCCGGCGGCGACGACAAGCTGCTGTGCGTCCCGGCGACCGACCCGCGCTGGGAGCACCTGCGCGACATCCACCACGTGTCGGAGTTCGACCGCCTGGAGATCCAGCACTTCTTCGAGGTCTACAAGGACCTGGAGCCCGGCAAGTCCGTCGAGGGCGCCAACTGGGTCGGCCGTGCCGAGGCCGAGGCCGAGGTCACCGCTTCGATCAAGCGTCTGGCGGAGCAGGGCGGCCACTGAGCCGTCGTTCCGATCTCGTTCGACCAGGACGGTTCGAGGCAGGTCGGGACAGCACCGAGGCCGGGGTACGCGGATCCGTCCGCGGGCCCCGGCCTCCGGCGCGTCCGGGTCAGTCCTCCAGCCGGAAGCCGACCTTGATGCAGACCTGGTAGTGCTTGATCCGGCCGTCCTCCAGATGGCCGCGGACCTGCCCCACCTCGAACCAGTCGAGGTTGCGCAGCGTCCGGGCGGCCCGCTCCACCCCGTTGCGGATCGCGGCGTCGACGCTCTCGGTCGAGGACCCGACGATCTCGGTCACCCGGTACACATGGTCGGTCATGGCGGACTCCCTCAGCTGTGCGACGGCCCCCGGTCCACCGTGCACCGGCCCCGCGCCGCCCGCACCCCGACGACGGCCGCCGGGCCGCCGGCCGGATGCCGACGCGGAGGCCGGACGGTCCCCGGACCCGCCCCGACCGCCGGACGGGTCCGGAAGACCGGACGGACCTAGAACGCCGCCCGCACCTGCCCCACCGGCGCGCCGCCGCCGAGCAGCGGGGCCGCGCCGATCCGCTCGACGGCCTCGTCCGCCCCCGTCACCCCGAGCCGGCGCAGCGCCGCCGCCAGCACCGGGCCGCGGGCCCGCTCGCCGCCGTCGTCGATCTTGAAGGCCAGGGCCCGTCCGTCCGGCAGCGCCACCACCTGGACGGCCTCGGCGCCCATCTTGGACAGCGCGCCCGGGACGGCGCGCATCAGCCAGGTGTCGGCCCGGCGGGTGCCGGCCACGTACTCCGGGTGGGCGCGCATCGCGTCGGCGACCCGACGCGGCGCGGTGTCCTCGGCGGCCAGCAGCAGGCCGCGGTACCCGCGGGCCAGGCCGGTCAGCGAGACGGCCAGCAGCGGTGCGCCGCAGCCGTCGACCCCGGCGTGGGAGGGGGTCTCCCCGGTGGCCTGCTCCAGGGCCTCGCGGGCCAGCCGCTGGATCGGGTGGGCCGGGTCGAGGTAGGTCGCGGTGTCCCAGCCGTTGGCCGCGCAGGCGGCCAGCCAGCCGGCGTGCTTGCCGGAGCAGTCCATCAGGATCGGGGCGCGGCGGCCGCCGGAGGCGAGCAGCAGCTCCGCCTCGGTCTCGTCCAGCGGGAGGTCGGCGGGGGTGCGGAGGGCCGACTCGTCGAGCCCGGCCGAGCCGAGGATGGCCCGCACGCCGGTGAGGTGGAACGATTCTGCAGAGTGGCTGGAGGCCGCCAGCGCCAGCAGCTCGCCCTCGATCGCCAGCCCGGCCCACAGCGTGGCCACCGCCTGGAACGGCTTGGCGGTCGACCGCGGGAAGACCGGCGCGTCCGGATCGCCCAGCGCGAACTCGACCGAGCCGTCGGCGGCGAGCAGCGCCAAGGACCCGTGGTGACGGCCCTCGACGAAACCGGAGCGTATGACCTCGGCGAGGACGGGCGCGACGGGGAGCTGGGGCATGGCGGTTGAGCCTTCCGGGGCGAGGGTGGGCCTGGAGCGAGCCGGGCCCCACCCGCCCGCAGCGACTCACCCGGTCAGAGCGGCCCCCCTGCGAGCAGGTCGTCGACCCGTGCTTCCCCATCACGGTACCTGCGGGTGATCTCGGCGTTGCAACCGTCGGCCGTGCGCAGCAGCAGCCGGCGCCGTCCGGACACCTCCCGCTCGTGCGCCCGCAGCCGCTCCAGGGCGGCCAGCAGCTCCTCGGCCGGATGGGCGGCCAGGTCGGCGAGCTGGACGTCGCCCATCAGGGCGTCCGCCTCCACCTGGGACTCCTGGGTGCGCGGCGGGCCGAGGGTGACGTGCCGGGCCGAACGCCGGACCGTGGAGGGCGCGTCGGTCAGGATGGCCGGCAGCCGGTCCAGCAGGTCGCCGGCCGCCGGGTCGGGGCCGGGCGCACCGGCCGTACGGGCCGTGTCCGCGCCGGGCCGCCGGTCCAGTTCGGCGCGCAGGATGTCCATCCGCCCGTGCAGCAGGCGCCGTAGGTACGACAGGTCGGCCTCCTGCTCCAGGGTCTCCCGGCGCAGCACCCTCAGCTGGTCCAGGCCCAGCCGCTCCAGATCGGGCTCGTCCTCCGCGGGCCCCGCAGGGCCGCGCGGGCCCCCGGGGGCCTGCGCCACCTGCCCGGACCGGTCCCGCGCCGCGCTGCTCGCGTCCATCACCCAACCACCTGCCGTCGTCCGATCCCGCCCGCTCGCGGCACTCCGTCCCTGCCGCCGGTCCGGCCCGTCCCCCGACGGGCCCGGTGTCCCGTCCGTCGGCACGTCCGGGAATCCCCCGGAGGTTCCGACTCCGGGCCGCGACCACCCGCCGGGGCGACACCGTCCGAACGCCTGACCGAGCGGATCGACCGCCCGGCCGAACCCCGGGCCCGGCGCGGCGGACCTCATGGCGCCCCGGACCCTTCCTGCCGTCCACCAGCGTGCCACCCCGTGCGGCGCGCGCGCACCGCCCGTGCACCCGAACGGCCCCCTGGCGAACAGGGGTGGCTGATACGACCAGTGCTTTCCGCAGGAAGAGTGGCGCCCGAACCAGCGCAGGCGTGCACCTCACGGCGCTCGCCATCCTTACGAGCGCCCCTCGCGTGCGCTCCGGGAGACCCCTGTGACGCACGTGGGGGACACGACGGGGCGGGCGGAGGGCGCGTGGAGCGGGCGGGGCGCACCGGCCCCCGGCATGCGCGGGAAGAGGCGCGCGGCCGCCGGGCCGAGGACGGGAGGGAGGCGGGCCCGCCCCTGCCGCGGCCACCCGCCACGTCCGCCAGGGCCCCCGGGCCCCCGGCCCGCACGGCCCCCGGGCCCCCCGGCCCGCACGGCCCCCGGGGGCCTCCGGCGTCCGTACGGCCCTCCGGCACAATGGCGGCATGCGAGCAGTGGTGCAGCGAGTGACCGAGGCCCGGGTGACCGTGGCCGGTGAGACCGTCGGCGCGATCGAGGGGCCCGGGCTCTGCGTCCTGGTCGGCGTCACCCACGACGACACCCCCGCCGAGGCCGCCCGGCTGGCCCGCAAGCTCTGGACGCTGCGGCTGCTGCCGGCCGACGACGAGGGCGTCGAGCAGAGCTGCTCGGACCTCGGCGCCCCGCTGCTGGTGATCAGCCAGTTCACCCTGTACGGCGACGCGCGCAAGGGCCGCCGCCCCACCTGGAACGCCGCCGCCCCCGGCCCGGTCGCCGAGCCGCTGGTGGACGAGGTGGTCGCCCGGCTGCGGGCGCTGGGCGCCAAGGTGGAGACGGGCCGGTTCGGCGCCGACATGCAGGTGGCGCTGGTCAACGACGGCCCGTTCACCGTCCTCGTCGAGGTCTGAGCCCGCCCCCGGCCGGCCCGCCTACTGCGGGACGATCACGTCCTGGGTGCCCGGCACCGTCCCGGCCAGCAGCACCGCGTCCACCGGGACGTTCCGCTTGACGATGGCCAGCGCGATCGGCCCCAGCTCGTGGTGCCGGGCCGAGGAGGTCACGAAGCCCAGCGCCCGTCCGTCCGGGTCGGTGGACAGCCGCACCTCGGTGCCGTGCGGGGGCAGGGTCTCCTCGGTGCCGTCCAGGTGCAGGAAGACCAGTCGGCGCGGCGGCCGCCCCAGGTTGTGCACCCGGGCGACGGTCTCCTGACCGCGGTAGCAGCCCTTCTGCAGGTGGACGGCGGTGCGCAGCCAGTCCACCTCGTGCGGGATGGTCCGGTGGTCGGTCTCGAAGCCGAGCCGGGGCCGGTGGTCCTCGATCCGCAGGGCCTCGTACGCCCAGACCCCGGCCGCCGGGCCGTACCCGGCGGTGAGCTCCGCCAGTTCGCCGCGCGGCACGAACAGGTCCCGCCCGTACGGGAGTTCGCGGACGGCGGCGGCGCCCTCGACGGAGGCGGTGGAGCCGGCCGGCAGGTGCACCACGGCGTAGTCGGCGGTCGCGTCGGCGACCTCCACCCGGTAGAAGAACTTCATGCTCTCCAGGTAGGCCACCAGCGCGCCCTGGGTGCCCGGCTCGACGTGCGCCCAGGTGGTGGTGCCGTCGTCGACCAGGTAGAGCGCGTGCTCGACGTGCCCGTTCGGGGAGAGCACCAGCGCCTCGGCGGCCTGCTGCGGCGGGAGGTCGCTGACGTGCTGGGTGAGCAGCAGGTGCAGCCAGGTGAGCCGGTCCGAGCCGGTGACGGTGACGACCCCGCGGTGCGAGAGGTCGACGAAGCCGGCGCCCTGCGAGAGGCTGCGTTGCTCCCGGAAGATGTCGCCGTAGTGGGCGGCGACGCCTTCGTCGGCCCCCTCGGCGGGGACGGCTCCGGGCAGGGCAAGCAGCGGGCTCTTCACACCGGTCATACCGGCCAGCTTACGGCCGGCCGCCGGCGAGCTTGGCGGTGCAGTCGGCGCAGCGGCCGAAGATGGCGAAATGCTTGAGGTCGGTGTCGAAGCCGTGCTGCGCGCGCAGGCTGTCGATCAGCGGCTGGGCGATCTCGGTGCCGGTCTCGGTGACCTTCTCGCAGTCCCGGCAGACCAGGTGCAGGTGGTGGTGGCGGCCGGCCAGGTGGTACGTCGGGGCGCCGTGGCCGAGGTGGGCGTGCGAGACCAGGCCCAGCTCCTCCAGCAGCTCCAGGGTCCGGTAGACGGTGGAGATGTTGACGCCGCTGGCGGTCTGCCGGACGTGGCCGAGGATCTCGTCGGGGGTCGCGTGGTCGAGGACGTCGACGGCCTCCAGCACGAGCTGCCGCTGCGGGGTGAGCCGGTAGCCGCGCTCGCGCAGGTCCGCCTTCCAGTCGTCGGAGAGGTGCCAGTCGCCGGAGGGCTGCCAGTCGGTGGTGCCGGTGTCCGCCACGGTGCTGTCCCTGCCAAGGTCGGGGTTCCTGATGCAAGTGTAGGGACCGGCGGCGGGCCGGTCCCTACGCTTGCGCGGACTGTAGCTGTCGGCTGTAGCTGTCGGCTGAGCCGTGCCTACTTGAAGAAGGCGATGCCGTCGTCCGGCAGGTCGTTGATGTCCTTGATCAGCTGGGCCGGGCTGAGCACCTTCTTCAACTGCGCGGACATGTACGGGCGCAGCGGCACGTTCGGGGCGGCCTTCTCGCCGACCCAGAGCAGTTCGCCGTTGACGAAGCCGTACAGCCGCTTGCCGCCCGAGTACTCCGGCGAGCCCTCGATCCGGGCCACCGCGTCGGTGGAGACGTCGACCTGGGGCTTGCCGTCGGCCAGCTCGCCGTACCAGATCTCGACCGTGCCGTCGTCACGGACGGAGGAGATCTCGATCCCCCGGACGCCGCTGGTGCCGTCGTGGTTGCTCGTGATGCGCCAGAACGCGTGCTCGTTCTCCAGCGGACGGACCTTCTCGCCCTCGTTGTCCAGCACCCAGGTGCGGGAGCGGAACTCCAGGAAGGGGCGGCCGTCGTGCCGGATCACGATCTCCTGGCCGAAGTTGCACTTCTCCTCGCCCGGGCCCCCTTCACCGGGCAGCGGGGCGTACACGCCCGCGCCCTCCCAGGTGCCGAGGAGGAAGGCGAGCGGCACGACGTCCTTGTGGAGGTCAGAGGGGATCTCGATCATGTTCCTGGTCGCTGTCGTCGTCGGGGTGGGGCTGCCTCAACCGTACGGCAGGCTCAGCGCTGGCCCTGGTAGAGCTTCATCACGGAGAAGATGGCGAACCAGGTGATCAGCACGGCGACGAACGCCAGCAGACCGTCGAAGAAGATTTCCAGACCGGACACGGGGGGCTCCCAGGCGGCGACAGTGTGGTGGATTTTGCTGCGCTCACTGTATCGGCCGGGCTCCGGCCGGTCGCGGTGAGCCCCACCACGTCGCCGTTCGCGCCGCCGCTACCACGCCGCCCAAGGTTTCCCCAAGGGTTCCGGGGATGACGGACGGCGGGGGTGACGGGCCCTCTAGGGTGGCGCCATGTCGAAGAAACTGGTCATCAAGGTCACCGCAGGGGCGGACGCGCCGGAGCGGTGCTCACAGGCGTTCACGGTGGCGGCGGTGGCCGTCGCCAGCGGGATCGAGGTGTCGCTCTGGCTGACCGGGGAGTCCTCGTGGTTCGCGCTGCCGGACCGGGCGGCGGAGTTCGAGCTGCCGCACGCGGCGCCGCTGCCGGACCTGCTGGACGCCATCCTGGCGGCCGGCTCGGTGACGCTGTGCACCCAGTGCGCGGCCCGGCGCGGGATCGAGCAGAAGGACACCGTCGAGGGCGTCCGGATCGCGGGCGCCCAGGTCTTCGTCAGCGAGATCATGGCGGACGGCATCCAGGCGCTCGTCTACTAGGCCGCGCACCGGAGCCCGCGGTCCGGCCGTCGGCCGCGGGCTACGTGTCCCGGGAGTCGCGCCGCTCGTGGTCGGGGCGGTCCCGGTCGTGGCCGGGCTCGTCCCACTTCGGGTCCTCCCAGCGCGGGTCGTTCCACCAGTCGTCGTCCGGATCCCGCTTGTTGGCGAACACCGCGGCGACCGGCGGGATCACCATCGCGACCACGCACATGCCGATCGCCGCACCCACCGAGTAGAAGCGCACCACGCCCCAGGCCATGACGAAGAGGCCGAGGCACACGCCCATCATGGCGAAGTAGTAGCGACGCCGCCGCCTTGCCTGCACCCCTCCACGGTACGGCCGAGGGCCCCTGCTCGGCAGGGGCCCTCGGCGTGGCATCCGTACTGACCGGACCGGTCGATCCGCTCGATCAGCTCCGACCGGTCGATCCGCTCAGACCGCTCAGACCGCGATCGCGACCTCGACGGCGGCGCCCTGGGAGGCCACCACCTGGCGGTCCACGGTCTGGCCCGGCACCAGCGCGCGCAGGGTCCACTTGCCCGGGCGGGCGAAGAACCGGAACTGGCCGGTCGCCGAGGTCGGCACCTCGGCCGTGAACTCCCCGCCCTCGTCCAGCAGCCGGACGTAGCCGTTGACCGGCTCGCCGTCTCGGGTCACCGAACCCTGGATGATCGTCTCGTTCGCCACGTCAACTCCTGCCAGGTCCGGGCCGCCGGCCTTCGCACCGCACATGTCTGTCCTTCCCTTCTGACTTACGGGTCGAGCCGGGGCTCAGTTGCTGCCGAGCTCGATCGGCACGCCGACCAGGCTGCCGTACTCGGTCCACGAACCGTCGTAGTTCTTGACGTTCTCCTGGCCGAGCAGCTCGTGCAGCACGAACCAGGTGAGCGCGGAGCGCTCGCCGATGCGGCAGTAGGCGATGGTGTCCTTCGCCAGGTCGATGCCCTCGGCCTCGTAGAGCGCCTTGAGCTCGTCGTCGCTCTTGAAGGTGCCGTCGTCGTTGGCGTTCTTGGCCCACGGGATGTTGCGGGCGCTCGGCACGTGGCCGGGACGCTGCGACTGCTCCTGCGGGAGGTGCGCCGGGGCGAGCAGCTTGCCCGAGAACTCGTCGGGCGAGCGGACGTCGACCAGGTTGAGGTTGCCGATCGCGGCGATCACGTCGTCGCGGAAGGCCCGGATCGAGGAGTCGGCGGCCTGCGCCTTGTACTGGGTGGCAGGGCGGGCCGGCACCTCGGTGACCAGGTCGCGGGAGTCCAGCTCCCACTTCTTGCGGCCGCCGTCCAGCAGGCGGACGTCACCGTGGCCGTACAGCTTGAAGTACCAGTAGGCGTACGAGGCGAACCAGTTGTTGTTGCCGCCGTACAGGACGACGGTGTCGTCGTTGGCGATGCCCTTGGCGCTGAGCAGGGCCTCGAAACCGGCCTGGTCGATGAAGTCGCGGCGGACCGGGTCCTGCAGGTCCTGCTTCCAGTCGATCCGGACGGCGTTGCGGATGTGGTTCTTCTCATACGCGGAGGTGTCCTCGTCCACCTCGACGATGACGACCTTCGGGTCGTCCAGGTGGGCCTGGACCCAGTCGGCGTCGACCAGGACGTCGCTGCGGCTCATGGTGGTGTTCTCCATCCGTGGGCGGTTGGCGGAAGGTGCTGCTCAGGAGGTGCTGCAGGGCGCCCGGCGGCTACGGTCCGAACCACCGTCCGAATACTGGGACGGGGTGGGGCACCGGCACGCCCGGGCAGGGAACTGCGGAGTACATCGGCGCCGACCCGCGGGCACGGCCGGGCACGGTCACCGGAGAGATCGACGGTGGGCGTCAACTACCCAGCCGGAACGCCGAGTCAGCGCATTCGACACAGACAGGCGGCCACGCGGCACAGGTCTACCGCCCGCCGCTTCGTGAGGTCCGTCTGTCGCTTCATGCCGACGATGCTAGGGACACCGACGGCCCGCTGTCATCAGCGTATCGAATAATGAGATCAAATCGACCGCATGGCGGGATTCGACGTGGATCCGACCCGGCGGGCCCGAGCCGGCCGGGCTCCAGGGGCCGACCTGGGGCGCACAACGGGCGAAAACGGCACCGCTCCGCGGTCGGCGCTGGAACAGCGCGTCTCGCGGAGCGGAACGATTCGGTGGCCAGCGCGGCAACGCGGCAACGCGGCAAGGCGGCAAGGCGGCGGGCAGGGAGCGGGCGGCAGGGCGGACCGCCGCGGCACCGGCTCAGCCCAGGAGCTTGACACCCTTGCCGTCGAAGGTCAGCTGCAGGCCCTCGGGCAGCGGCGTCACACCGTCCTGGTCGCCGTCCTTCGGGGCCAGCTTCAGCCCGGCCGGCAGGGCGTCGAGGGTGAAGCTCATCGGCTCGATCTGCTGGTTGGTGACCCCGGCGAGCATCCCGGCCAGGGAGGTCAGCCGGAAGCCGTCCACGGTGACGGTGTTCCCGTCGTTGTGCACGCTGCCCTCACCGACCGCGATCGGCCCCAGCGAGGCCTTGACCTTGCCCGGCCCGCCGTACGACAGGTTCAGCCGGGTGCCGCTGCCCACCGGCAGCTTCGCCCCGCGCAGCAGCTGGGAGGCCGGCGGCAGCAACTGGGCGAGGTCCGGGTAGGAGATCACCCCGCTGCCGGTGCCGCTGTCCACCGTGGCGCTGCTCATGCTGTCGCTCACCTTGACCCCGGCGAGCTTGGCCTTGAACGAGTGCAGCGCCACCTGGTGGGTGCCGTCGCCGACGGTCAGGCCGTCGGCGGAGATCCGGACGTCGTCCAGCTTCATCGACAGCACCTGGGTGAGGAACGGGAAGCCCTCGATCGAGACGTCCGGCCGCTGGCTCATCCGGCCGCTCTTCACGATCCGGTCCGCGGCCTCGTCCTCGGCCACGCCGACCGCGATCCGGTCGGCGCCCACCAGGAGGCCGCAGAGCACCGCCAGGCCGATCGTGGCCTTCAGCCATCCGCGCATCGTGTCCCCCGTCGTCGCCGGTCGCCGTAGTCGGTCGCTGTGGTCGGTCGCTGTGGTCGTCGTTCGCCGTGCTCGTCCGCCGTCCTGCGGCGGCCGCCGGACACGGCCGCTCCGCACGACCGTACGACGTCCCGCCCCGGAGCATGGTTCCGGGGCGGGACGCCGTCGGGAAGGGCCGCCGGCCCGACGGGGGTCAGGCCAGCAGGTCGGTGGCCATCCAGATCAGCGGCGCGGCCACCGCGAGCGGCAGCGCCACGCCCGCCGTCATGTGCACGAAGCGCGACGGGAAGTCGTACGCCGCCACCCGGCGGCCGATCAGCGCCCCCAGCCCGGCGAGCGCACCGAGCACGACCGGCGCGCCGACCAGCAGGCCCAGCGCCACGGCCGCGACCAGGCCCAGGACCGGGCCCAGCTGCTTCGGCCCGGGCAGCGGCGCCGCGGCCAGCACGGTGGCCAGCGCGACCGCGCCAACCCCGGCCGGCACCCAGTCGGCCAGCAGCAGCGTGGTGCACAGCACCGTCACCACGGTGGCCGAGCCCAGCACCGTCAGCGCGTAGAACCGCTCCTTCGGGTCCGACGGACGGAACGTCTGCAGCACCAGGACCAGCAGGAAGAACCCGCCCAAGCTGCCCACCACCGCCGCCACGCCGCCGTCGGAGTCCGCCAGCAGCACCGCCGCGTCCGCGGTGAACCCGGCCAGCGCGGCGAGCAGGATGCCCTGCCGGGCCGGCCACATGCCGTTCAGCCGGAACCAGCCGGCCGCGGTCAGCAACTGCAGCAGCGCGACCACCAGGGCCAGCCCCACCTGCCCGAGCGCGGCGCCGGCGGCCAGCAGCGCGGCCGTGCCCGCCGTGATCAGGGCCGGCTGCAGACCGGGGTCGACGATCGGCGAACCGGTCCGACCACGCGGGCCGGCCGCCGCCACGGGCTGCGCCGGGGCGGCCGCGAACGGCGGCGTGCCGGGAACGCCCGTCGGACTCCCCGGACCTGCCGCACCCGCCGGGCCGGGGGCGCCCGGGCGCTTGAGCGTCATGGTCGGCGGGTCGAAGGCCTCCGCCGTCTGCTGCGCGGCAGCGGGCTGCGGCGCCGGGGCGGGCACCGGGGCCGCGTGCCGGGCTCGGGACGGCTGCTGGTGCTGGTGCGGCGGCTGAGGCTGGGCCGGCGCCTGCTGCTGGTGCTGCTGGGCCAGCGGCTGCTGCTGGTGCTGCTGGGCCGGCTGCTGCTGCGGCTGGTTGGTGTACTGCGGCTGGTTCGGGTACTGCGGCTGCTGCTGCTTGGGCTGAGACTGCGGCTGCGGCCGGCGCTGAGCCGGAGCCTGGTGGCGCCCCGGAGCCTGCCCGGGGTGCTGCGGCGGCGCGGCCCGCCGCGCGGTGGGGGGCGCGACCGGCATCGCGCCGGAGACCACCACCGGCGGCAGCAGCGTGGTGGCCGCGGCGTCGTCCGTCGCGGGCACCGGCGGCAGCACGGTGGTGGCGGCCGGGTCGTCGAACGCCGGCACCGGCGGCAGCACCGCGGTCGTCTCCGGGTCGTCCACCGGGTGGTCGTACGGCCGCTGGT
This sequence comes from Streptomyces sp. NRRL S-350, assembly GCF_000719705.1. Classification (GTDB taxonomy): domain Bacteria; phylum Actinomycetota; class Actinomycetes; order Streptomycetales; family Streptomycetaceae; genus Kitasatospora. The sequence continues at coordinate 34,469 of NZ_JOHO01000049.1, forward strand.
GCCCGGGCTGGCGGCCGGCCTGCTGCGGCGGGTACTGCGGGTGCTGCCCGTAGGGGTGCTGCTGCTGCGCCTGCTGCTGGTGCGGCTGCTGTGCCTGCGGCTGGTGCGGCTGCTGCTGCGGCCACTCGCCGTAGCCGCCGTGGTTCGGGTTGTTCATGTCCGTCACGCCGCTCAGCCTCCCGCGAACGGCGGGAGGACCTCGACCGTCCCGCCCTCGGTCAGGGCGACCGTCGCATGGTCGCGGCCGCCCACCTGGGCGCCGTCGACCAGGTAGGAGGAGTGCCCGAGCAGCCGGACGAACTTCGGCCGGTCGGCGTGCCGCTGCCTGGCCGCCGCCAGCGCCTCCGCCAGGGTCGCCGCCTCGTACGGCTCCTCGGCCAGGCCGGCCTCGGACTTCGCCGCCGCCCAGTAGCGGATCGTCCCGCGCACCCGGGCGCCGCTCGCGGGCTCGGTGGTCGCGCCCATCGGGCCACCCCTCTTCGTCGTCCTCGCCCGGCCCCGGTACCCCGGTCCGGCTCGCCACCGGGGCGTCCGCCCGCCACCCGAACGGTGGACCCGCGCAACGCCGCCGATGTGCGTCCCATGATGGCGGGTCCACCGCCGTGACCGGCAATCGCCCTGGCCCCACGGGTGCCGGACGGCGCTCGAAGCTGTGTCCAGGCTCACCCGGCGCACGCCCGAAATGGGGGAAGCGCCGCCCCGGGGCACTCCCGAGGCGGGAGGAGGTCGGCTATCCTCGATCACCAAGAGGGATCCGGGCAGAGTCGCCCCCGGGTCCTTTTGTGCTTTCAGGACGCCAGTACGGACGTTCGTGCGATTCGTCGGACCACCCCCGGCGCGCCGCAGGAACCGCCCCGTCCGACGCGGCACGATGACGTGCCCCGGCCGGCCGGGACGTCGCCACCGGCGCCGGGCCGCCGCCCGGCACCGGACCAGACACCGGAGGGTTCACGGTGATGAACAGGGCAGAAACGGTGCGCCAGGGGTTGCGGGACCCCCGGCAGAGCCGCCGTCGCGCCCTGCGCGCCGCGCGCTCCCCCGGTGCACCCCATGCGCCCGTCGTCCTCTCCTCCCCCTCAGCACGTACGCCATCCGGCTGTGGCGGCAGCCGTCACGCGACCGCGACGACCCGGAAAGGGGACCACCGGGTATGAGTTCTCTCCTCCTCCTCACCAACGCACTGCAACCCTCCGCCGAGGTACTGCCCGCCCTCGGCCTGCTGCTCCACAACGTCCGGGTGGCCCCCGCCGAGGGGTCGGCCCTGGTGGACACCCCGAGCGCGGACGTCATCCTGGTCGACGGCCGGCGCGACCTGCCGCAGATCCGCAGCCTCTGCCAGCTCCTGCGCTCCACCGGCATCGGCTGTCCGCTGATCCTGGTGGTCACCGAGGGCGGCCTGGCCGCCGTGACCGCCGAGTGGGGCATCGACGACGTCCTGCTGGACACCGCGGGGCCGGCCGAGGTCGAGGCCCGGCTGCGGCTCGCGCTGGGCCGCCTCCAGATCGTCACCGACGACAGCCCCATGGAGATCCGCAACGGCGACCTCTCGGTCGACGAGGCCACCTACTCCGCGAAGCTCAAGGGCCGGGCGCTCGACCTCACCTTCAAGGAGTTCGAGCTGCTCAAGTACCTCGCCCAGCACCCCGGCCGGGTCTTCACCCGGGCGCAGCTGCTGCAGGAGGTCTGGGGCTACGACTACTTCGGCGGCACCCGGACGGTGGACGTGCACGTCCGGCGGCTGCGCGCCAAGCTCGGCGTCGAACACGAGCAGCTGATCGGCACCGTGCGCAACGTCGGCTACCGCTTCGTCGTCCCGGAGAAGCCCGAGAAGGGCGAGCGCCCCGAGCACGCCCACCGCCCCGCCAGCCCGCTGGAGGCCTGAGACGCCGGGCGGGCTTCGTCCCCCGCCCGGCTTGTCCGGTTCCTCCCGGAGCCGCCCGTCGGCTGCCCGTCGGCCGCCCGCCGCTCGCCCGCCGACGGCCCAGGTCCCACTGCCGCCCCGAAGGCCACACGCGTAGACTCCCCCCGTGGCCAAAGTGACGCGCGACGATGTAGCCCGGCTGGCTGGTACCTCGACCGCGGTCGTCAGCTACGTCATCAACAACGGGCCGCGCCCGGTCGCGCCCGCGACCAAGGAGAAGGTGCTCGCGGCGATCGAGCAGCTCGGCTACCGGCCGAACAGCGTCGCCCAGGCGATGGCCTCCCGCCGGACCAACCTGATCGGCATGGTCGTCCCGGACGCCCGCCAGCCCTTCTTCGCCGAGATGGCGCACGCCGTCGAACGGGCCGCCTCCGAGCGCGGCAAGCTCGTGCTGATCGGCAACTCCGACTACGTGGACGACCGCGAGGTCCACTACGTCCGCGCCTTCCTCGGGATGCGCGTCTCCGGCCTGATCCTGGTCAGCCAGGGCCCCTCGCAGCGCGCCGCCGAGGAGTTCGCCGCGATGGAGGGCGCCAAGGTCGTGCTGCTGCACCGGCGTCCCGAGGCGATCGACGACGTCGCGGTGGTCACCGACGACGTGGGCGGCGCGGAAGCCGTCGTACGCCACCTGCTGGAGTTCCACGGGCACCCGTACGTGGCCTGCTTCGGCGGCCCGGTCGACTCCCCCGCCCCCGGCGACCCGGTCATCGACCACGTCGAGGGCTGGCAGCGCGCCATGGACGCGCACGGCGTCCCCACCGAACCGCACCTGATCGACGCCCCCTTCCACCGCTACGGCGCGTACGAGGTCGCGCTCGGCGTGCTGCGCTCGCCGGACCGGCCGCGGGCGATCTTCTGCTCCACCGACGACCAGGCCATCGGCGTGCTGCGGGCCGCGCGCGAGGTCGGCCTGCGCGTCCCCCACGACCTCGCCGTGGCCGGCTTCGACGACGTGCCGGAGGCCGCGCTCGCCGACCCGCCGCTGACCACCGTCGCCTCCGACCGCGACGCGATGGCCCGGGCCGCGGTGGACCTGGTGCTGGACGACTCGCTGATGGTGCCCGGTTCGGACACCGAGCGGGTCCGCAAGTTCCCGTCGCGCCTGGTCATCCGCCGTTCCTGCGGCTGCGACGGAGCCGCGCCCGGCCGCACCGGAGCGGAGTGAGCGGCCGGAGCGGATCCGGAATCTCCGACTCCGCTCCGCAGGCCGCCTGACCAGGCTTTATGAGAACCCAACGGGCTTCTCTCCCCCTTCTGAGCCGGTTCTCATCCACTCCTCATCCACCAGGCGGAGCTTGGTCGGCATGAGCGAACAGCAGCGGCACCCCCACGAGCAGTACTCCGACGGTCAGTACTCGGGCGGTCAGTACTCGGGCGGTCAGTACTCCGGCGGTCAGCACTCGGGCGACCAGCACTCCGACGGGCGGTACGGCCCGGCCGAGCCCCGGGTGATCGAGGGCACCGTGCTCGGCACCGGCAGCGACGCCGCCGGCGCCCCGGTCGGCCACGGCCACCACGAGGACCGCTCCGGCGGCAACTTCGACGGACCGCCCCCTCCCCCGCCCATGCCGCCCGAGCCTCCCACCCTCCAGGGCCCCGGCTCCCCCGAGGGCCACGGCGGCCACGGCGGCCGGGCCCGGCGCGGCCTGCTGCGCGGCCGGCTCGCCCTGGTGACCGCCGTCGCCGCGGTCGCCGCCGTCCTCGGCGGGGTCACCGGCGGAGTGATCGCCGCGGACCGGCAGGCCGCCGACACCCGGGTCGGCACCGTCGCCAGCCCCGTCTCCGCCCGCAGCGACGGCAGCGCCAACGTGCCGGCCATCGCCGCCGCCGTATCGCCCAGCGTCGTCCAGATCACCGTCAAGAACGCCGACGGCACCGCCACCGGCACCGGCGTCGTCCTGGACAAGGACGGCCGGATCCTCACCAACTACCACGTGATCGACACCGCGGCCCAGGGCGGCCGGATCACCGTCACCTTCAAGGACGGCTCCACCGCGCAGGCCACCGTCACCGGCACCGACAAGTCCCTCGACGTCGCCGTGATCACCGCGACCGGCGCCAAGAACCTCGCCCCCGCCGTCCTCGGCGACTCCTCCGCCGTCGCCGTCGGCGATCCGGTCGTCGCCATCGGCAACCCCGACGGCCTCACCGGCACCGTCACCTCCGGCATCATCAGCGCACAGAACCGCGACGTCACCGTCCAACTGGACGAGGGCACCACCCGCGGCAACGGCGGCTTCGGCTTCCCCAGCCTGCCCGGCCTGCCCGGCCTGCGCGGGAACACGCCCCAGTCGAACAGCGGCAGCACCACGACCTACAAGGCCTTCCAGACGGACGCCGCCCTCAACCCCGGCAACTCCGGCGGGCCGCTGATCAACGCCAACGGCCAGGTCATCGGCATCAACTCGGCGATGTACGCCCCGAGCGGCACCAGCTCCACCGCCGGCGGCGGCACGGCCGGCAGCGTCGGCCTCGGCTTCGCCATCCCGATCGACGACATCAAGCAGGTCCTGCCGAAGCTCGAAGCCGGCCAGAACGTGTAGTCCCCGGTCCCCACGACGGACAATTGCTCCCAGCAGGCCCTCCACCGACGAGAAAGGGCAGCCGCCCATGACCCCGTCCGCCGACGACCGCACCCCCGCCGAGCCGGGCCACCCCTCCGCCCGGCTCCTCGTGGTCGACGACGAACCCGCCCTCCGGGACGCCCTGGAGAGCAGCCTCGCCTTCGAGGGCTACGAGGTCGCCACCGCCACCGACGGCTACGAGGCCCTGGAGTCCGTCGAACGCGACAAGCCCGACCTCGTCCTGCTGGACATCATGATGCCCCGGATGGACGGCCTCACCGCCGTCCGCCGGATGCGCTCGCGCGGCGACACCGTCCCGGTCCTGATGCTCACCGCCCGCGACGCCGTCGGCGACCGCGTCACCGGCCTCGACGTCGGCGCCGACGACTACCTCGCCAAGCCCTTCGAACTCGACGAACTGCTCGCCCGCGTCCGCGCCCTGCTGCGCCGCAACGCCCTCGCCGCCGAAGCCGCCGCCCGCGCCGCCGCCGAGGACGAGAGCGAGGTGCTCGCCTTCGGCGACCTGCGGATGAACACCGCCACCCGCGAGGTCACCCGGGCCGGCAAGCCGATCGAGCTCACCCGCACCGAGTTCATGCTGCTGGAGATGTTCCTCTCCCACCCCCGCCAGGTCCTCACCCGCGAACAGATCCTCAAGGCGGTCTGGGGCTTCGACTTCGAGCCCTCCTCCAACTCCCTGGACGTGTACGTGATGTACCTGCGCCGCAAGACCGAGCAGGGCGGCATGCCCCGACTGATCCAGACCGTGCGCGGCGTCGGCTACGCCCTGCGCCCGGCAGCCGGCGCCGGCGCGTGACGACCGTTCCGCCCCCGCCCCTGGCCCCGCCCCGCACACCCGGCCGGCGGCACCGCCTCGTGCACTGGCTCCGCTCCCGCTCCCTGCGCAGCCGCCTCACCTTCCTGAGCGCGGCGGCGGTGGCGGTGGCCATCGCGCTGTCGGCACTGGCGTGCTGGTTCATCGTGGAGAAGCAGCTCTACAACCAGGTCCGGACCGACCTGCTCAGCGCCGAGCCGGAGCCGCTGCGAGGCGGGAACCCGCCCTGCGGCGACACCCCGCAGGAGGCGCTCGCCATCTCGCTGGCCACCCCCCGGAGCAGCCGCCCCCCGGCGGACCTGGGCAACCCGCCGCTGCGGGACACCCAGAACGTCTCCTCCGACCTGTCCCACGTCTGCCTGCCGCTCGGCTCGAAGCGGGCGATCGTCATCCAGCAGAGCGACGCCAAGGTCCTCGGCCTCAAGAAGGGCCAGTCCGTCGTCCGCGAGGGGCAGTACACGGACGGCTCGCCCGCCATGGTCCGCCTGGCCTGGTACCCGAACGCGACCATCGGCTACCCGCCGGTCCTGGTCATGGTCGCCGCGCCGACCCAGCCCGTCGAGGACTCCCTCCAGGGCCTCGCCATCCTCCTCGGCTCCGTCTCCGTCGGCGGCATCCTGCTCGCCGCCGCCGCCGGCCGCCTGGTCGCCCGTTCCGCCCTCAAGCCGGTCGACCGACTCACCGACGCCGTCGAGCACATCGCCCGGACGGAGGAGGTCGGCACCACGATCCCCGTCCACGGTCACGACGAGATCGCCCGCCTCTCCACCTCCTTCAACTCCATGAGCACCGCCCTCGCCAACTCCCGCGAGCGGCAGACCCGGCTGATCGCCGACGCCGGCCACGAGCTCCGGACGCCCCTCACGTCCCTGCGCACCAACGTCGACCTGCTCATCCGCAGCAACGACACCGGACGCCCGCTGCCCCCGGCCACCAAGACCAAGCTGCTCGGCAACATGAAGGCGCAGATGCAGGAGCTCACCGTCCTGATCGGCGACCTGCTCCAGCTCTCCCGCCCCGACACCCCGAAGAGCGGCCCGGCCCTCACCGTCGTCGCCCTGCACGAGATCGCCGGGCGGGCCGTCGAACGGGCGAAGCTGCGCGGCCCCGGGCTGGTCTTCGAGACGGCCGTCGAGCCGTGGTACGTGCACGGCGACGCGGCCGGGCTGGAGCGGGCGGTGATCAACCTGCTGGACAACGCGGTCAAGTACAGCCCGCCCGGCGGCACCATCGACATCCGGCTCCGGCAGGGCGTGCTGACGGTCCGCGACCACGGCCCGGGCATCCCGCCCGAGGAACTCCCGTACGTCTTCGACCGGTTCTGGCGCTCGCCGTCCTCGCGGCAGCTGCCCGGCTCGGGCCTCGGACTCTCGATCGTCGCGCAGAGCGTGCGGGAGGCCGGCGGCGAGGTCACGCTCGGCCCGGCCGCGGACGGCGGTCCCGGCGCGCTGGCCGCGGTCCGGCTGCCCGGCGGCCCCGCCCCCGAGTAGCGGCCCCCGGCCGGCGGCCCCGACCAGCGGCCCCGGCCGGCGTGCGGGAGCGGCGGGGCGGAAAAGCGGACGGGCGGGGCGCCCCGACAGCGCCCCGCCCGTCCCCGGGGCCTCACGGCCCCGACCGGCTCACGGTCAGTCGATGTCGCTGCCCGGGCCGATGACCTTGATGCGGTCCTGCGCCGGGGCCTGCAGCGGCGCGCTCGCCGAGCTGTGGGCACCCAGGTAGGCGGTGAAGACGTCCAGGTCGGAGGCGCCGACGAGCTTGTCGGTGCCCGCCGCGAAGGCCGGGAAGCCGTCGCCGCCGCCGGCCAGGAACTCGTTGGCCGCGACGCGGTAGGTGGCGGCCGGGTCGACCGGCGCACCGTTCAGCCGGATCGAGTCGACCAGCACCCGGTCCGCGCCGGTCTTGCGCATGTCGAGGGTGTAGTGCAGGTTCGCCGACGCCTGGAGGATCTTCGGCGCGGCGTCGTTGGATCCGCTGACCTGCTGCTGGAGCAGTTGGACCAGCTGGGCGCCGGTCAGCGTCTTGACCTGCATCATGTTGGTGAACGGCTGGACGGTGAACGCCTCGCCGTAGGTCACCACGCCGTCGCCCTCGCCGCCCGAGGCCTTGTAGACCAGGTCGGAGCGGATGCCGCCCGGGTTCATGAAGGCGACCTGCGCCCCGCCCTTGTCGGCCGGGGAGAGCCCCGCCAGCTGTGCGTCGGCGATCACGTCGCCGAGCGGCTTCTCGAGGTCGCTGCTGCCGCGGCCGTTGATGTCCGAACCGATGTAGCCGATCGCGCCGTTGGCGATCGGGGCGGCCAGCTTGGAGTAGTGGTCGACCAGCGCCGTCATGTCGGGCGCCTTCTCGACCGTGCGCCGCACCACGTGGTTCTCGGCCTTGACCGAGGGTCGGACGATCTCGCCGGTGGTCTTGTCCAGCTTCATGTCGATCTCGGTGAAGAGCCGGCCGAAGGAGGCGGCGCTGGTCACCGAGCGGGGCACGCCGTTGGGGTCGGGGATGCTGCACGCGTACGCGTTGTGGGTGTGACCGGTGACGATGGCGCCGACCGCCGGGTCGATCTTCTTCGCGATGTCGACGATCGGGCCGGAGATGCCCTGGCCGGCCGCACCGCAGTCGTAGTTGTAGACGCTGCTGGCCGGGTACCCGCCCTCGTGGACCAGCGCGACGATCGAGTTGACACCCTTGGCCTTGAGCTCGGCCGCGTACTTGTTGATCGTGGTGACCTCGTTGGCGAACTTCAGGCCCTTGACGCCCTCGGCGGTCACGATGTTCGGCGTGCCCTCCAGGGTGACGCCGATGAAGCCGATCTTCACGCCCTGGGACTTGGTCACCCAGTACGGCGGCAGCAGCGGCTTGCCGGACTTCTCGTCGGTGACGTTCGCCGACAGGTAGTTGAAGTTGGCGCCCTTGAAGGTCCGGCCCGGCTCGTAGCAGCCGTCCGTCGGGTGGCAGCCGCCCTCCTGCATCCGCAGCAGCTCCTGCGCGCCCTCGTCGAACTCGTGGTTGCCCACGGAGGTGACGTCCAGGCCGAGCTTGTCCATCGCCTCGATGGTCGGCTCATCGTGGAACAGCGCCGAGGTCAGCGGGCTGGCGCCGATGATGTCGCCGGCCGCGACGGTGATCGAGTCGTCGGCCGGGATCCGGGCCTTGCGCAGCTCGGTGGCCAGGTACTCGATGCCGCCGGCCGGGGTGGCCACCTCCTTGCCGGTGGCCGGGTCGATCTCCTTGATCGTGCCGGACGAGCCGGCCGGGGGCTCCAGGTTGCCGTGGAAGTCGTTGATCGCCAGCAGCTGGAGGTTGACGGTCTTGTGACGCTTGGCGTTGGCGTCGGCGGCCTGGGCGGCCGTCGGCACGGCCACCGTGCCGAGCAGACCTGCGGCGGCGACGACGGCGAGCGCCGTCCGTCGTGATCTGACGGTGAGCATGAGGGGTCCCCTGCACCTCGGAGGGCACCGGCTGCGGACAGCATCGGCGTTCGGGCATGTGTTGCGCCTGTGCAGCCTAGGGTCAACGCGCGTAGCTGTCAGGACGTCCAACGTAACGAGAGGATTACCGCCTGACGAACCATCGCCGCCCGCGGGGTCCGCAAGCTGCGCGGACCGGCCCTCAGACCCCCGGCTCGGCGGCCAACTGCCTCTCCGCCCGCACCCGTTCGGCCACCGCGTCCTCGGTCATCGCACGGTCGGTGTACACCAGCGGCCGCTCGGCCTCGGTGATGATGTGCTTGACCACCTGCACGTTGCCGTTGACGTCCCACACCGCGATGCCCGGCGACAGCGTGGGAATGATCTCCACCGCCCAGCGCGGCAGGCCCAGCACCCGGCCGGTGGCCCGCGCCTCCTCCGCCTTCTGCATGTAGATCGTCCGGGTGGAGGCCATCTTCAGGATCGCCGACGCCTCCTTGGCCGCCGCACCGTCCACCACGTCCGACAGGTGGTGCACCACCGCGACGAAGGACAGGCCCAGTCGGCGGCCGAACTTCAGCAACCGCTGGAACAACTGCGCGACGAACGGGCTGTTGATGATGTGCCAGGCCTCCTCGACCAGGAAGATGCGCTTCTTCCGGTCCGGCCGGATCCAGGTGTGCTCCAGCCACACCCCGACGATCGCCATCAGGATCGGCATCGCGATCGAGTTGCGGTCGATGTGCGAGAGGTCGAAGACGATCAGCGGTGCGTCCAGGTCGATGCCGTCGGTCGTCGACCCGTCGAACATGCCCCGCAGGTCACCGTCGACCAGCCGGTCCAACACCAGGGCCACGTCCAGACCCCAGGACTGCACCTCGTCCACCGCGACGCCCAGGGACTCCACCGAGGACAGCTCGGGGCTGCGCAGCGTGTCGATGATGTCGTCCAGCACCGGCTGGCGGTCCTTCACCGTCGCCACCACGTGGGCGTGCGCCGCCTTCAGCGCGAAGCCCGCCCGCTCCTCCAGCCCGCGCCCCATCGCCACCTCGACGATGGTGCGCAGCAGCGACAGCTGGCCGGTCTGGGTGATCGCCGGGTCCAGCGGGTTGAGCTTCACCCCGCCGTCCCGGGCCGCCATCGGATCCAGCCGGATCGACTTTATGCCCAGCGCGTTGGCGATCAGGTTCCACTCCCCGACGCCGTCCTCGCCCTGCGCGTCGAGCACCACGACCTGACGGTCCCGGAACCTCAACTGCCGCAGCACGTACGTCTTCTCCAGCGCCGACTTGCCGTTGCCGGACTCACCGAGCACCAGCCAGTGCGGGGCCGGCAGCTGCTGCCCGTACAGCTGGAAGGGGTCGTAGACGTACCCCTTGCCGCTGTACACCTCGCGGCCGATGATCACGCCCGAGTCGCCCAGCCCCGGCGCCGCGGTCGGCAGGTAGACCGCCTGCGCCTGGCCGGTGGAGGTGCGCACCGGCAGGCGGGTGGTCTCCACCTTGCCGAACATCAGGCTGGTGAAGGCCTCGGTGAGGTTGCCGAGCGCCATGGGCGGCCTCCTGACGGGTCAGCGGGTGGTCTGGCGGGACGATCGGGTGGTCCGGGGAACGAGCGGGTGGTCCGGGGACGGACCCGCTCAGCGGCGGATGCCGGTGGCGAACGGAAGGGTGTTGACGAAGGCCCGGTGGTGCTCGCGGTCGCACCACTCCAGCTTGAGGTAGCTCTTGCCGGCCGAGGCCCGGATGGTCCGCTTGTCCCGGGCCAGTGCGTCGGGATTGCGCGCGGAGACCGTGATGTACCCGACCAGGTTCACTCCCGCCGCGCCGGAGGCCAGGTCGTCACCGCGCTGGTCCACCCGGCCGGTGTGGGCCAGGTCGCGCGGGTCGACCGTGCGGTTCATCTTGGCCGCGCGGCTCGCCTCGGCCTCGTCGTTGGTCTTCTCCGTCAGCATCCGCTCGATCGCGACGTCGGTGGGCTCCAGGTCCATCGTCACCGCGACCGTCCGGATCACGTCCGGGGTGTGCACCAGCAGCGGCGCCAGGAAGTTGACGCCCACCGGGGTGAGCGGCCACTCCTTGATCCACGCGGTGGCGTGGCACCACGGCTCCCGGGTAGCCGACTCGCGCGTCTTCGCCCGCAGGTACTGCGGGTGGGTCGCGTCCAGCTCGGCCGGCCACGCGTTGCGCCGGGACATCGCCTGGATGTGGTCGATCGGGTGGTCCGGGTCGTACATCGAGTGCAGCAGCGAGGAGAGCCGGGCCTGGCCCAGCGGCTGGCGCACCCGGATGTCCGCCTCCGCCAGCCGGGCACAGATGTCGGTCAGCTCGCGCGCCATCACGGCCGCCAGCCCCTCGTCGTCCCGCGCCCCCCGGTCGCCGGCACGCTTCCCGTCGGCACTGCGGCCCATCGCGTGAGCCTCGGCGGCCAGGTCACGGGTGTAGTGCATGCAGGCCACCAGGTACGCCCGGTGCTGCTCCGAGGACGTCGACACCATCGACTGCAACTGGTCGTACGAGTCCTGCAACCAGCGCGGCGCATCGTGGTTGCCCCGGCGCTCCACGTCCTTGGCGTGCGCGTCCGGGTCGGCCGGCAGGGTGCGGGCCAGGATCTGCAGCCGGGTCACGAAGCCGTCCCCGTTCGCGACGTGCTTCAACAGCGTCCCGAAGCGGTCGACCAGCGCCTCCTGGTCCTCCGAGTCGCGCAGCCCGACGCCCGGGCCCTCGATCTCGATCGCGGCCGTCACCGTCCGCCGCTCCAGGTGCATCAGCACCCCGACCTCGTCCGGCCCGAACGGCGCCGTCAGCCAGCGCAGCCGCCCCACCCCCGGCGGCGGCCCGACCTCCACCTCCCGCCCGTCCAGCCGGGTGCCGGCGTCCATCACGTCCGACCGCCACACCGCCCGCCCGCTGCGGACCGTCCGGCGGTAGGTCCGGTTGATCTCCACCCACTTGTAGAACGTCCGCTTGCGGTACGGCACGTACACCGCCGCGATGGCGAGCAGCGGCAGCCCGAGCAGACCGCCGATCCGCAGCGGCAGGATCGGCATCAGCAGGCCCCAGAGCATGCCGAGGAACGCCCCGAAGATGATCAGCAGGATCTCGCCGGACTCCCGGTTCCGGCCGATCGGCGCGTTCGGGCGGGCCTTGCCGATCAGGTAGGTGCGGCGCTGGTGCACGTACGGCTGGGCGTACTGGGCGCCGTACTGGCCGAGCGGTTCGCTGCTCACTTACCCGTCACCCCCCCTTCGCTGGATTGCTGTCGCGGATCGGAACCGGAGTGGCCTGCGGCGGCCCGGCCTGCGGCGGCGGAGCCGGCGTCCGGCCGGCGTGCGCGGCGATGCCCGGCGCGACCGAACCGCCGCCCGCGCCCCCGCCGCCACCGCCCGCACCGGCCGACCCGCGGTCGCCGTGCGTGCTGATGCCCTGCTTCATCAGGTTCGCGGTGCCGTTGATCATCGCCGAACCCGCCTGCACCGCGCTGGCCCGGGCCTGGCGCATGTTCAGGATCTCGTCGCCGAAGCCCGGCACGAAGCGGTAGATCGCGGCACTCGCGAAGATCGACAGGAACAGGATCGCCAGCCCCGACAGGACACGGGCGAAGTCGTCGCTCGCCCCCGCCCCGGTCGCCACCGCACCCGCCAGGCCCAGGATGATCACGATGATCGGCTTCGCCAGGTCCACCGCCAGCATCACCCCCGCCCACCGGCGCACGTGCTTCCACAACTGCTTGTCCACCAGGCCCGCGTACACCGCCGTGCCCAGCAGCGCGCCCACGTACAGCATCGCCGCCCGGATCAACAGCTCGATCCACAGCACCGCCGCCGCCAGCACCGCGACCAGCGACACCAGGACCAGGATCAGCGGGCCGCCGCCGACGTTCCCCTTCTCCAAGGTGTCGGCGAACCCGCCGAGGTACGACCCGGTGTCCGTCTTCGTCCCGACCGCGACCGCCTTGGTCAGCCCGTCCGTCACGCTCACCACGGTGTACAGGATCAGCGGCGTGAACGCGGACGCCACCACCGTCAGCCACAGGAAGCCGATCGCCTCCGAGAACGCCGTCGTCAACGGCGCCCCCCGCACCGCCCGCTTCGTCACCGCCAGCAACCACAGCACCAGCGTGATCACCGTCGACACCGCGAACACCACGGCGTACTGCTGCAGGAACGACGCATTGGTGAAGTCCACCTGCGTCGTCCCGTCGATCGCCCCCGACAGGTTCCGCACCACCCACGCCGCAGCCTGCGCACAACTCTTGGCCAACGACCCGAGCGGATCGGTCACCGTCCCGACGGTGCCGCTCCCGGGGAGCGAACCACTACCCGGCGGTGCGCAGTAGACGTCGTTACCAGGAAGCGGCACACCGGGACAGCTCGTGTTGGTCGCACCGGTAGTAGGCGTTGGTGAGGGCTCCGCCAGCGCACGATGTGCCGTCGCCACGACCGAAACGGCGCCGAACAGCGCCAGTCCCATGACGCGGCCGACAGAACGCCGAACAAGGCCCGAGCTACCGTCAGCGGGCATAGCGGAAGCCTCCGAACTGCTGGACGGCACCAGTGATCTCCTCGGCGGTCGCGGCCTGCTGGTCCGGCGGAACGGGGGCCGGCCCAGACACCCGGCTGAAGTCGGTGAGCTTCCAGTCCGTACCTGTCCACCGCAGGCTGAGGGTCAGCGTGAACCACTCCTGGGACACCGGTTTGACCGAGCTCTCACCAGCGAGCCCGAACAGCCCGGTGCACCAGACCTCGACCTTGACGCCGTCCTCGTTGTAACCGTTGCTCTTGGTCCCGACCGGAATCGTCCGGCTGACGAACGTCAGCCCCTTGGGCGGCCGTCCCTGCGCGTCGACTCCGAACCTGGCTGCGGTCTCGGGCGAGAAGCCCTGGTCGAGTCGGGTCTGGAGTCCCGGGGCCGCGCCGGGGTCGGCGATGGTGGCGACGATGGTGTGTCGGCTGTCGGTGCGGAACATGTCGGCGGAGCCGATCGCGACCGCGTAGTTGGCCGCGGCGGACTGGGCGCCCTGGTCGGTGTGCGGGTAGCCGGTGGGGATGCCGTTGGCGGTGGTGGTGACGGGTTGGTCGCCGCTGGGGGCGGGGCCTGCGCCGGTGGGTGCGCCGGGGGTGGCGTGGTCGGCGGAGGTGCCGCTGCCGGGGTCGGGTTTGCCGCGGTTGGCGATGGCGATGGCCACGACGAGCAGGGTGACGACCACGAGGATGGTCAGGAGGGTGCGCAGGGGCCGTGACTGGCGCAGGCTCGGCTGGGGCGTGGGCTGTTCGGCGACCGGTAGCCGCGTACGGGTGTGCGGCTGGTCGTCGGACAACGGCACGGCGGCCCTCCTGGTGCGGGGAGCCGGGGGCGGCTCCGGGGGCCCTCCGTCCGGGGG
>NZ_JOHO01000050.1 GCF_000719705.1 Streptomyces sp. NRRL S-350
CCGACAACTCCCCCGCCACCTCCGCGAACGACAGCAACCGCGGCCCCGTCACCTCGTACACCTCCCCCGCATGCCCCGCCTCCGTCAACGCCGCCACCACCACGTCCGCGATGTCCTCCGCATCCACGAACGGCTCCACCGCACCACCCACCGGCAACGCCAACTCCCCCGCCAGCACCGGCTCCAGGAAGAACGACTCACTGAAGTTCTGGTCGAACCACGCGCACCGCACCACCGTCCACGCAGCCCCCGACTCCATCACCGCCTTCTCCCCCGCCCGCGCCGCCTCCTCACCACGCCCCGACAGCAACACCAGCCGACCCACCCCCCGCGCCGCCGCCAACCGCGCGAACGCCCCCACCGCCTCCACCGCCCCCGGAAACGCCAGATCCGGGTAGTACGTCAGATACGCCGCACTCACCCCCTCCAACGCCGCCTCCCACGTCCCCCGGTCGTCCCAGTCGAACGGCACCGCACCCGACCGCGACCCCACCCGCACCCCGAACGGTCGGACGCGGTGCGGATTCCCCGCACCCTCCGCGTCCGTCCTCGTGCCACCAGTCAAGGTCACTCCGGGCCGGCGAACCATAGCCTCCGCACTCAGCTCCATGCGCGAACGTCTACGCCCCGACACGCCCTCGCGCTGCCCCGCCCGGCCCCGGACGTCCGGAGCCGCGCCTTCTCCGCCCACCACCAGAACACACTCAAGCCGCCACGAACCACCCGCCTCGACCGGGCTTCCAGCGACCCTTGAGGATCCGGTGCGCAGCGGGTCGCCCATCCGCTGCGCACCGGGTGCGCGGCCGGCGACCGGCCGCCGAAACGGTGTGGCGGGCGTCCGGCGGCGAGCGCTATGCTCCCCGGCGATGACCACTCACGCTGTTCACAGATTGGGGGTCCCGTCCGCGAAGAGTGAGTGCTGATGCCCACTCACCCCGCGAACGGGAACGACTCCCGCCTCGTCCTCTGGCGGCGCGTACGCGAGTACGCCGTGCCGCCCTCCATGATCGAGACCGCCACCGCCCGCCGGCTGTCCGGCGACTGGGCCGGGGCCTGCGCCGCCGCCAACGTCGAGGTCGACTTCCGCCTCGGGGACGTCGCGCGCAGCCACGGACGGGCGCTCGCCGATCGGCTCCGCGCCGATCTGCGCTGCCTCGCACCGGACTTGCTCCGCTGGCACCTGCCACGATCCGCGCCCGACGGGCTGCTGCGCCCCGGGCTCACCACGGCCCTGGCCCGCTACCCGGGTGAACGGCCGGTGTCCCTGGTCGTCCGCACGCCACCCGCCTGGGCCGAGTACGGGCAGCGGATCGCCCTGGCACTCTGGGACGGGTCCGTCGGCGAAGGCCGGCCGCCCCACCCGCATCCGCATCCGAGCCGCCGGTTCCGTCTCGACCTGCACCGGCACCTCTGGGATGCCGGGCGCAGCGGGGAACTGGCCGTACGCTCCGGGGCCGACGCTCCGACCACACTGCCCGGCGAGGACGTCAGCGGACCGTCGGGGCGTGGTGCCGTCGGCCGCTGGGCCGCCGAGGCCGCGTTGCTGCTGCGTGCCGAGGGGCGCCCGGACGGTCCCGTCGCCGTGCGGCTCGGGCGTCGGCGGCGGCTGGTCCTCGGACCGGACGGCCGCGTGGCGGAGGCCGTCGGGGACACCTCGGCGCTGCCGCTGCTGCCCGACGCCGCCACCTGGGTGCCACCGGACCCCGACCTGCTCCGCAGCGGCGTGATCGAGCCGGCCCGCCTGCACCCACTGGTGGCCGACGCGTTGGCACCCGGCGGTCCGGCGCGGACCTCCGCGGGGCCGCCCGCGTCGCTGTCCACCCAACGGCTGGTGGACTGCCGAGGGGCGCGGCACCGGATCGGCCTGGTCGACGGAGTACTCACCCCGCTCGACCACGATCCGGCCGAACTGCGCCGCGAGGAACTGCTGGCCGCCCTGTCCGGCACCCCGCTGCCATGCCTTCGCGCCGTCGACCTGGCGCACCGCCGACCGCACGAGCTCGACGGAGCCAGGGAACGCCTGGACCACGGCGACACCGCCGGTGCACTGGCCCTGATCGAGAGCCTGCTCGGCCCCGAGGCGGTCCTGCGCGACGGCCCCCTGCGGGACGAGCTGACGGCGGCCACCCAGCGACGGATCGCCTACGGCCTCTACCGGGCGGGACTCACCGCTCCCGACAACTCCCCGCCCCGGCCCAGCCGGTGCCCGCGGACGCACTACTCACGCGCTCACCGCGCCGCCGTCCACTACTGATGCCGTCAGCGCCAGCGGACGCGAACACCCCTTCGCACCAGATTACTTGACCACTTGACCCCTTGAGGTGATCACCCATGACCATGACCATGCCCGCGCACGCCCGGGAAACCGACCACGCCGACGTGAACCCCACCGACACGAACCGCACCGACACGAACAGCACCGACGTGGACCTCCCCGCGGACCGCACCGCCTCGGACCACGCCGCCGCGGACCGCACCGGAGCCGCCCGCCTCGACGTCGCCCGCCGACTGCTCGACCTGCTCGGCGACACCACCACCGAACCCCGCGCAGACACCCAGCTGGAGGCCCTCACCCTGGCCGTCGCCGCCGACCTGCCCGTCCTCCTGTGGGGCGAGCCGGGCATCGGCAAGACCGCCGCGCTCAACCAGCTCGCCGAGGCCCTGGAACTCCCGCTGACCACGGTGATCGCCAGCGTCCACGAGCCCTCCGACTTCTCCGGGCTGCCCATCGTCGGCGACGACCCGGCAGAGCAGGGCGTTCCGATGGCGCCGCCGGACTGGGCGGTGCGGCTGGTCCGGGCCGGGCGCGGACTGCTGTTCCTGGACGAGCTGTCCACCGCGCCGCCCGCCGTCCAGGCGGCGCTGCTCCGGGTCGTCCTGGAACGCCGCATCGGCACGCTCCGACTGCCGCCCGGCGTACGGATCGTGGCCGCCGCCAACCCCCGCGCCTCCGCCGCCGACGGCTGGGAGCTGAGCCCGCCGCTGGCCAACCGCTTCGTGCACCTGCAGTGGGTGCACGACCACGAGGTGGTGGTGCGCGGCCTCGGCGGCGTCTGGCCGCTGGCCACCCTGCCCCGGCTCGACCCGCAGGCCCTGCCGGAGGCCGTCACGCTCGCCCGGCGCGCGGTGTGCGGACTGCTCACCGCCCGCCCCGAGCTGGTGCACCGCATGCCGACCAGCGAGACCAAGCGCGGCGGCGCCTGGCCGTCCCCGCGCAGCTGGGACATGACGCTGCGGCTGGTCGCCTTCGCGACCGCGGCCGGCTCCTCCCGGGACGTCCTGTCGCTGCTGGTCCGCGGCACCGTCGGGGACGGCCCCGGGCTGGAACTGATGGCCGGCATGGACCGGATGGACCTGCCCGACCCCGAGGACGTGCTCGCCGACCCAGCGGCCGCGGTGCTCCCCGAACGCGGGGACCTGCGCCAGGCGGTGCTGGACGGGGTGGTCGCCGCCGTGCGCAACCGGCCGTCCCGGGCGCGCTGGGACGCGGCCTGGGCGCTGCTGGCCCAGGCGGCGGAGACCGGCGCGCCGGACCTGCTGGTCGTCCCGGCCACCACCCTGGCCTCGCTGCGCCGGGAGGACTGGGACGTGCCGCCGTCGATCGAGCGGCTCGCCCCTGCCCTGACGTTCTCCCGCCGGGCCGACCGCGCCGCCGCCCGGGTGGCAGCGAAGGCGGGCCGGTGAACGCCACCCTCGCCCCGGACGCCGGACGGCCCGACGCCGGAAGGCCCGACACTGGAAGGCCCGACGCCGGACAGCCCGACGCCGGACGGCCCGGCAGCGGAAGGCGGGAGACCCGAAGGCTGGACGTCGAGAAGCTGTACGCCGCCCGGCTGCAGGCCGCCCGGGCCCGGCCGTACCTGGCGACCGCCCTGTTCGCGCTCCACCTGGTGGAGTCGCGGGAGGTGCCGACCATGGGCGTCGACCGGTACTGGCGCTGCTACGCCTCGGCGGCCTTCGTCGAGCGCACTCCGGTGGAGGAACTCGCCGGCGTCTGGGTGCACGAGGTCTCGCACCTGCTGCGCGACCACCACGGGCGCGGCCGCCTGATCGCCCGCGAACTCGGCCTGGAGGGCCCGGCCGCCCAGCTGCGCACCAACATCACCGCCGACTGCGAGATCAACGACGACGTCTACGGGGACGGTCTGGTCCGGCCGGCCGGGGCGATCCGGCCCGACCGGCTGCTGCTGCCGACGGGACTGCTGATGGAGGAGTACCTGCGCCGCTACCGGTTCCACCCGCGCGACCCGGACGCGGCCTGGCTGGACTGCGGCAGCGGCGCCGACGGCACGGACCGCCCCTGGGAGCTGGACCCGGAAGGCGCCCACGGGCTGACCGCGCAGGAGCGCGACGCCGTCCGCTTCCGGGTCGCCGAGGGGATCCGGGGCCGGCCCGGGAGCGCCCCGGCGGGCTGGCGGCGCTGGGCCGACGAGGCCTTCCATCCGCCGCAGCCCTGGCGGCAGTTGCTGGGCGCGGCGGTGCGCTCGGCGGTCTCCGGCCCCGGTGCGGGCGAGGACTACAGTTACGGCCGCCCCGCCCGCCGGTCGGCCGGGGTACCGGGCGTGCTCCTGCCGAGCCTGCGGCGGCGGCCGCCCCGGGTCGCGGTGGTCATCGACACGTCCGGGTCGGTCTCGGACGAGGAGCTGGGCAGCGCCCTGCTGGAGGTGGCGGCGATCGCGCGGGCGGTCGGCGGCCGCCGGGACCAGGTCCGCGTGGTTCCGTGCGACGCTGCCGCGCAGGCCGTGCACTCGCTCTGCGAGGTCGCGGGCATCCCCCTGGTGGGCGGCGGCGGCACGGACCTGCGTACCGGCTTCGAGGCCGCCCTGCGCTCCGCCGCCCGGCCCGACGTCGTCGTGGTCCTGACCGACGGTCAGACCCCCTGGCCGTCCACCGCGCCGCCCTGCCGCACGGTCGTCGGCCTCTTCCCGCGTTCCGGCCACTACAACGAGAGCGATCCGGACTACCGGCCGGAGACGCCGCCGGAGTGGGCCCGGGTGGTCACCATCGGGTGAGCGGGCCCCGGACCGACGGCTCCGGTCGGACGACGCCGCGGCCGTCGGGCCGACCGGGTGGCGCGGAAACCGAACCGGCGATGTCCGCACTCTTGCCAGAAGTTAGGCAAGTTTCCTAACTTGATGTCATGTCCGAGACACTACGGCACTCCCGGCGCAACCTCCTCCGAGTCGGCGCGGCGGGCGGAGCAGCCGTCGCCGCCGGCGGCCTCCTGCTGCCCGGCACCGCCCGGGCCGCCACCCCGCGCCCCACCGCCCTCGCCACCCCGACCCTTCCCTCCCCCCGCGGCGACCGCACCGACGGCTCCGCCCTGCGCCCCTTCGGCCGACACCTCACCTTCGGGGCCGACCCGTCCCGACAGGTCGTCGTCTCCTGGCAGGTGCCGGACGCGGTGACCGCACCCTTCGTCCGGATCGGCCTCCAGCCCGGCGACTTCGGCTCCCCGGTCGCCGCCGAGGTCCGCACCCTGGTCAGCAAGCTCTCCTGGCAGCACCCGGTCGAGGACCAGCCCCTGGTCAAGCCCACCACCGTCACCCAGTACTACCTGCACGCGCAGCTCGACCAGCTGATCCCGGACACCACCTACTACTACGTCGTGGGCCACCAGGGCTACGATCCCCCAGCCAGGCGCACCCAGCTCGGCGACGTCGCGAGCTTCCGCACCGCACCCGCCCCCGGACGCGGCGCCGGCTTCACCTTCACGGCCTTCGGCGACCAGGGCATCGGGTACAACGCGGCCGCCACCGGCAACCTGGTCGCCGGCCTCGACCCGGCGTTCCACCTCCACATGGGCGACCTGTCGTACGCCAACAGCGGCGGCAGCGGCAAGACGAGCGACGCCTACGACGCCCGCCTGTGGGACTCCTTCTTCGTGCAGAACGAACCCGTCGCCGCGCGGACCCCGTGGATGCCGGCGATCGGAAACCACGAGATGGAACCGTGGTACGGGCCCGACGGCTACGGGGGCGTCCGCGCCCGGTTCACCATGCCCGACAACGCCTGGAGCCAGTCCACCGGCATCTACTCCTGGCGGTACCAGAACGCCGGCCTGATCAGCCTCGACGGCAACGACGTCTGCTACAACACCCCGGCCAACCTCGGCTACACCAAGGGCCGGCAGAAGAAGTGGCTGGACAGCCGGCTCGCCGCACTGCGAGCCGACAGCGGCATCGACTTCATCGTGGTCTACCTCCACCAGTGCACGTACTCCACCTGCCACGACAACGGAGCCGAACTCGGCGCGCAGCAGGACTGGGCCCCGCTGTTCGACAAGTACCAGGTGGACCTGGTGCTCAGCGGCCACAACCACGTCTACGAGCGGACCGACCCGATCCGCGCCGGAAAGGCCACCCGCAAGGTCGGCTCCGGGGACACCGTCGACCCGGCGAAGGACGGCACCACGTACGTCGTCGCGGGCGGCGGCGGTGGCGGCCTCTACAAGTTCCCGGCCTCCGACACCTACCTCGGCCACGAGACCAAGAACGACGCCCCGGTGCCGATGGTGGTCTCCGACCAGGGCGGCCACGAGCAGACCGTCAAGGTCACCTGGTCCAGGGTCCGTTACACCGGGTACTGCCTGGTGGCGGTCGACGTGACCCCCGCCGCGGCGGGCAAGCCGGCCCGCATGGAGGTGCGGTCCCTCACCGAGGACGGCACGGCCGTGGACCGCGTCACCGTGCAGCGCGGCTGACGCGGCAGACGCGGCCCGAGAGGCGGCCCGAGGCGGCCCGAGGCGGCGACGGGCTGGGCACGGCGGACCGGGCGCGGCGGACGGCCCGCGGCGGACCGCACGCGGCGGACGGGGAAGACGCCGAGCCGGGCGCGCCTCGGAAAACTCGTGGGAATACCCGGCCGGAGTCGGGGCAAGCGAATTCCGTCAACAGCCGTCCCGACTGATTGGTCGTTCCCATGGTCCCCCTGCTTCTCGTTCTCCTTCTGGCCGTCATTCTCTTCGGTGCGGGATTCGCCATCAAGGCACTGTGGTGGGTCGCCGTCGCCGTCCTCGTGATCTGGCTCCTGGGTTTCATCGCCCGCGGCACCAGTGCCGCCGGCAGCCGTGGCCGGTGGTACCGCTGGTAATTCCCTGAGCGGGATTCCGGGGCGGGGGGGGGGTTCATCGACGATCAGGGCACCTACATGGCGGCCCTGATCACGTATTACGGCTTCCTTTCCCTCTTCCCCATGCTGCTGCTCCTGGTCGCCGCACTGGGATTCGCGCTGCACGACGACCCGCAGCTGCAGCAGCAGGTCCTGCACTCCGCCCTCAGCCAGTTCCCGGTGATCGGCGACCAGATCGAGCACAGCATCCACTCCTTCCACGGCAGCGGTTTCGCACTCGCCGTCGGCATCGCGGGCAGTCTCTACGGCGCGCTGGGAGTGGCGCAGGCGCTCCAGAACGCCTTCAACACGGTGTGGGCCGTCCCGCAGCACAGCCGTCCGAACCCGCTGACCGCCCGCCTGCGCGGACTCGCCCTGCTGGGCGTCCTCGCCGTGGCCGTCCTCGCGTCCACCGGCCTGGCCGCCCTCACGGCCACCGCGCACGGTTGGCCCGCCCCGATCGACCGGGGCGTGCGCATCGCCGCCGTCCCCCTGTCGGTCGCGGTCGACACCGGCCTGCTGCTGGCGGGCTTCAAACTCCTGACCCGCCGGCACCTGCGGGTGCGCCTCCTGTGGCCGGAGGCCCTGGCGGCATCGCTGACCTGGCAGGCACTGCTGCTGGTGGGCACCTACTACGTGGGCCACGAGCTTCGCGGGGCCACGGCCACGTACGGGCTGTTCGGCGTGGTGCTCGGCCTGATGGCGTGGATCTACCTCGGCGCCGTCACCCTCGTCCTCTGTGCGGAGAGCGCAGCGGTGCGCACCCGTCGACTGTGGCCCCGCGGCATCGCGGCGCCCTTCGCCGACGACGCCCGACTGACGCGGGCGGACCGCCGGGCCTACACCTCGTACGCCACCGCCGCCGCCTACAAGCCCTGCGAGGAGGTCAGCGTCGACTTCCACGAGCCCGCGCCCCGGCACGACGACGGCCACGACGGCCACGGCGGCGACGGCGGCGACGACGACAGTGACGGCAAGGGCGGCAAGGGCGGCGCCGGGCAGTCGTCGCCGGTCGGGACCTGAGCCCCCGCGCGCACGAATGCACCGCCCGGCAACCGCCGTACCGGGATGGGCGGTTGCCGGGCGACGCGCGTGCCGGACCCCGGCCCGGTGGGGCTCACCACGCACACGATCCGCCGCCGCCCGGCCTACTGGAGGCCGGGCGGCGGCGGATCGTGCTCACTTTCGACGCCGGGCGCCTCAGTCGTAGTAGCGCCGTTCCTCGACGACCTCGTCGGCTGCCGCCCGGCCCATGAAGCGCCGTCGCCGGAAGACGCTCGCGTAGGTGATCAGGCCGAGCAGGCCGGCGGCCATCAGGATCCAGCCGACCATGTGCACGTTGACCCCGGACAGGTGCCAGTCGACCCCGAACGCCAACACCGCGCCCAGGGCGAACAGGAGGATGCATCCACCGATACCCATCTTCTTCACTCTCTCTCGCAGAACTGGGGCCCGCGCGGGTGCACCACCCCACCTGGGATCCGGGGCCGCTTGCTAGGCGGCCGCGGGGGACTGACGCCGCCGACGGCGGGCGAGCAGCTCACGGCGCTCGTCCTCCGTCAGACCACCCCACACGCCGTAGGGCTCGCGGACGTCCATCGCGTACTGGCGGCACTGGGCGAGGACCGGGCAGCGGGCACACACCGACTTCGCCACCTGCTCACGGTGCTTCGCCGCGGCACCGCGCTCGTTGGTCGGGTGGAAGAAGACACTGCTGTCGACGGTGCGACAGGTCCCCTTCAGCTGCCAGGACCAGCGGTGCTCGAACGGTCCGGGGAGACGGGTTGTGTCGGACACGGGAGGCTCCTTCCGAGCGAGCGGTAGGTTTCCGCCCGCTCGTGTATCCCGATTCGCCGGGCGCATGCGCCTCCGCTCCGGAAAACCCGCGCCGACAGCCTCGTCGACAGCCGAGCCGACAGCCGAGCCGACGGCTGAGCCGCAAAGCCCGCACCGGACAGGTGCGTCGGACACCCGCGCCGGGCTGCCGCACGGCGCGCGCCAGGGGCCGGGCGCAGCAACGCCCGGCCCCGGTAGAGAGGTTCGGCCCCCGGCGCCGGTCGGCTCAGCGGGGCGGCCGGGCGTGCCGGGGCCCGGGCGTGCGCTCGGCCCGGACGACGGCCGCCTGTGGGCGGCGGTGGCGGTGGACGTGCGAGGGAGCGGTCGTGGCCAGGATCGCCGCGAGAGCGAGTGGAGCGAGCAGCAGCATCATGGTTGCGGTCATCTGCGCCTCCCGGGGCATCGGAACGGGCTGGTCTCCCGCGCCTGCCCCGGGACGCTGAGGTCATGTCAGCCGATGCGTCGTCCGGGGCCCTCGGGCCGCGGTCCTGTCGCCGGGCTGCGGGTGGTCGGCGCGGCCGCGGCCAGTCCGGGCAAGCGGTCCCGGCCGGACCGGGGTGTTTGGCTCGCGGGATAGGGGTGAGACGAGCATCGGGTGGGCGACCAGCCCGGACGGCACCCCTCCCCCCTCGGGGTCCGCCGTCCGGGCCTGTCCCACCACTGCTCAGAGCCCGGCCACCGTGACGACCGACCACCGGCGGCCGGGCGAGCGGGGCTCAGGACCATCGCACGGCCTGCGGGCACCGAGGTCAGCGAGATCGTCGTCCGGCCCCCGGGTGCGGCCTTGACGCACGGGTTCGGCCGGGGTGGACGGCCTGAGCGCCGGTGCGGCGGGCGGCTGCTGCGGCGGCTGCGATACGCGGAAGGAGGGGCCCCGGACCGCTGGACCCCTCCCCCATTGCCCGCCGGCTCAGCCGACCATCGCCGCCAGTACGCTGCGCCAGTCCTCGCCGGGTTCCGGCGTGAGCGGGCCGGCCAGTGTCTCGGCACGGTAGCGCCAGGGGCGGCGCAGTTCCGCGTCGGCGTCCGGGCCGACGACGAGCGGGCTGTCGGAGCCGAGCAGGCGTACCAGTTCGGCCGTGAACTCCGCCCAGGAGACGTGCCCGCTCACCGCGTTGACGACGCGCCCGGCAGCCGGGTGGCCCGGTGTGGCGCAGGCTGCGAGCGCGCGCCCGAGCGCGGCGGCGTGCACCCAGGAGGCGCCGTACCAGCCGTCGGCACAGCCACCGGCACAGCCGTCGACGCAGTCCTCGGCGCAGCCGTCGGCGCCGGCCCCCGGCAGGCTGATCGGCCGGCCGGCCAGGGCCGCCTGGAAGAGGGCGCCGGTGGAGCCCCAGCGGAGCTGGTCGCGCAGCCGGTGGTGCGGGCCCCAGACGATCGGGGCGCGGACGGCGGTGGCGGGGCCCCGGCCGTCGCGGGCCGTCTCGAACAGGATCCGCTCGCAGTCCAGCTTGGCCTGCCCGTACGGGGTGACTGCGGCACCGCTCGGGGCGCCCTCGGGGACCTCCGTGCCCGCCGGGCGGCCGTAGGCGTCGATGCTGCTGACGAAGACGAACGGGCCACCGCCGCGCCAGCCGTCCGCGAGTGCGCGCATCGCGGCGACGTCGGTGGCGTGGTCGGTGAAGGTGCAGGCGGAGTGGATGACGGCGTCCACGCCCTCGACGGCGCGCCGCAGGCTGTCCGGGTCCGAGAGGTCGCCGGGCGCCACTTCGGCGCCGTTCAGGGCGGGCAGGTGCGCGGACTCCGGCCGGACCAGGACGCGGACGGGCCGGCCCTGGGCCATCAGCTCCTGCAGGACGGCCGCTCCGACCCCGCCGGTGGCGCCGGTGAGCAGGACGGTGCCGGTCCGCGGGTCGGTGCGGGAGCCGGTTCGGGTCGCCGGGCGGGCGCCGGCCGCGGCGAGGGCGGTGCGGCGCTCGTCCTCGCGGGTGGCGAGCAGGGCGGCGAGGGCGCGCGGGGTGCGCTGTTCCAGGATGTCGAGGCCGGTGAGCGGCAGCCCGGTGCGGGTGCGCAGCCGTTCCGCGAGTTGGACGGCGACCAGGGAGTGGCCGCCGAGGGCGAAGAAGTCGCTGTCGGCGGGCGGGGTGGCGCCCAGCAGTTCGCCGAACGCCGCCCGGACGGTGTCCACCGGGCCGTCCGGGAGCTGCCCGTCCCCGAGCGGCCCGTCCCCGAGCGGCCGGTTCCCGAGCTGCCCGTCCCCGAGCGGCCGGTTCCCGAGCGGTGCGGCGCCGGGCAGCCGGGCGAGGTCGGGGGTGCCGTCGGGGTGGCGGGGCAGCCGGTCCACCAGCGTGACGGCGAGCGGCAGCTCGGCGGCCGGGAGTCGGCGGCGCAGGGCGGCCCGCAGCTGGGCGCCGTTGGGGGCGACGGGTCCGCGCACCACGGCGTAGGCGAGCGGCGGGCCGTCGGCGGTCTCGACGACGGCCGCTTCGACCACCCCCGGGTCGCCCGACAGGATTGCCACGGCCGGGTGTTCGGCGGCCACCAGGAGGTCTCCGGGCAGTTCGGAGAGGTGCCGGTCCCCGTCGCCCGCCACCGCCGTGAGCAGGTCGGCGAAGGCGTCGAGGAGCCGCCCGGCGGTGGCTTCGTCCAGCGCGTCCCGGTCGTGCTGCACCAGGCAGCGCGGCGCGGGGCCGTCCTCCAGGAGCAGTGCCAGGCCGAACTTGGCGAGGCCCAGGTCGAGTTCGACGTTCTCCGCGGCGAGGCCCGGCAGCTGCAGCGGCGCGGCGGGCTGGACGAGGTCGCAGCTGACCGAGAGCAGCGGGGTGCCGTCCGTGCCGCGGGCGGCGGCACCGAGCCGCTCGACCACCAGGTCGAAGGGCACGTCGTGGCGCTGTTGCGCGTCGAGCAGCGCGGCGCGCACGTCGGCCAGCAGTTCGGTGAACGTCTGGTCCCCGGCCGGTTCGGCGCGCACCGCGAGGGTGTTGACGCCGAGGCCGACGGTGCGGCGCAGTTCGGGCCGGGCCCGGTGGCCGCTCGCGCAGCCCAGGACGAGGTCGTTCCGGCCCGCGGCGGTGCTCAGGGTGGCGAACGCGGCGGCCAGGACGACGGTGAACAGCGTGGCGCCGTTCCTGGCGCCGAGCTCGCGCAGCCCGGCCACGACGGCGGGGTCGAGCGCAGCGGCGTGCAGCGCGGCCCGGCGTTCGCGCGCACCGGGCGGGACGGGCCTCAGCAGTGGCAGCGGGCGGGCCCCGGCCAGCCTGGTGGCGATGGCGTCGGCGGCGGCGGTCAACTCGGCGTCGCGGGCCCGTTCCTGCCGGGCGTAGTCCGCGTAGGACGGTCCTGGCGGCGGGAGTCGGTCGGCCACACCGTCGCGTTCGGCGGCGTAGAGCGCGGCGAGGTCGGCGGCGATCAGGGGCAGGGAGCCGCCGTCGACCGCGATGTGATGGATCGTCAGCAGCAGGGTGTGGTCCTCGGGCCCGTGCCGCAGCAGGAGGGCGCGCAGCACCGGGCCGGCGGCGAGGTCGAACGGGCGGGCCGCCTCGGCGGCGAGCAGTTCGGTGACCGTGGGGTCCGCGGCGGCCGCCACGACCGGCAGGGGGACCGGGGTGACCGGGTCGATCTGCTGGTACGGCTGCTCCCCCCGGCGCGGGTAGCGGGTGCGCAGGACGGCGTGCCGCCCGGTGAGCCCGGTGAGCGCGGCGGCGAGGGCGTCCCGGTCGAGCGGGCCGCGCAGTCGGGTGGCGATCGGGACGTTGTAGAGGGCGCCGCCCTGGCCGAGGTGGTCCATCAGCCACATCCGCTGCTGGGCGTGCGAGAGCGGGGCCGGGCCGTCGGGTAGCGGCGGGGGCGGGGGCGTGGCATCGGCGGCGTTGCGCCGGCTGCGGGCGCGCCGCAGCAGGTCGGCCTGGTCGGCGGCGGTCATCGGGTTCCTCCCGGAAGCTGGCCCGAGGCCGTCGGCACGGCGAGTGCCGGCCCGCCGGAACCCTCGGGGCGGCCCGGGCCGTCGGGGCTGTCGGGGCCGCCCGGGCCGTCGTCGGCGCGCAGGGCCCGTTCCAGCAGATCCGCCTGCCCGGCGACGGTCGGGTGGTCGAGGAAGTCGGCGAGCGACAGTTCCACCCCGAGGTCCTCGCGCAGGTCGTCGACGACCCACATGGCGAGCAGGGAGTGTCCGCCCTCGGCAAGGAAGTCGGCGGCCGGGTCGGTGATCGGACGCTCCAGGGCCCGGCTCCACGCCTCGGCGACGACCTGCTGGATCGGGGTGAGCGCGCCGCCGCCGGAGGGGCGCCGCGCGGCACCGTCGTCGTCGGCGGCGAGGGACCGGCGGTCCACCTTGCCGGCGCCGGTCAGCGGCAGCGCGGCGAGCACGGTCCAGGCGGTGGGCACCAGGTGGGCGGGCAGCCGGTCGGCGAGGCGGGTGCGCAGTGTCTCGACGGCCTGTCCGGCGCCCTCGGCGAGGACGACGCAGGCGGTGAGGGCGGCGTCGGCCTGCCCGGCGCGGCGGACCACGACGGCCGCCTCCGCCACCTCGGGCATTCGCAGCAGCGCGTGCTCGACCTCGCCCGGTTCGATCCGGAAGCCGCGCAGTTTGACCTGGTCGTCGGTGCGGCCGTGGAACTCCAGGGTGCCGTCGGGCAGTTGCCGGACCAGATCGCCGCTGCGGTAGGCCCGGCCGGTGCCCGGCAGGTCGCGGAAACGGTCGGCGGTCAGCTCGGGCCGGTTGAGGTAGCCGTGGGCGAGGCGGTCGCCGGCGATCCACAGCTCGCCGATCGTGCCCGGCGCCACCGGCTGGGAGTGGTCGTCCAGGACGAGGACGCGGGCGCCGCCGAAGGGCCGGCCGATCGGGATCGGGCCCGCGCAGTCGGCCTGGGTGACCCAGTGCAGGGTGGTGAACGTGGTGGCCTCGGTCGGCCCGTAGACGTTGACCAGTTCGAGCCAGGGGAAGGCCCGCAGCACCGCGCCGGCGTGTTCGGGCGACAGCACCTCGCCGCCGACGGCCACGGTGCGCAGCACCCCGAAGACCCGGGACTGCCGGGCGGCCAGGTGGTGGAAGAGCGCGCTGGTGAGCAGCAGGGTGGTGACGCCGAACCGCTCGACGTCGCGGACGAGTTCCTCGGCGGTGGGCCGGTCGGCCGGGGAGACGGCGACGGCGGCGCCGCGGGCCAGCGGGGCCCACAGCTCGAAGGTGGAGGCGTCGAAGGTGACGGCGGAGTGGAACAGCACCCGGTCGCGCGGGCGGACGGCGATCGCGTCCGGGGCGGTGACCAGGTCGGCGATGGCGCCGTGCGGGACGAGCACGCCCTTGGGCCGCCCGGTGGAGCCCGAGGTGAAGAACACCAGGGCGGGCAGGGTCGGCTCGGAGGCGTCCGGCGCGGCCTCCGCCGCCGCGTCGGTGGCGTCGGTGCCGTGCTCGGTCAGGACGAGGGTCCGCTCCTCGGGCAGTCCGGCCTCGGCGAGCAGCGCCTTGTCGCCGAGGACGAGCCGGGCGTCGGCGTCGGCGGTCATCTCGGCGATGCGCGGGCGCGGGTAGGCCGGGTCGAGCGGGAGGACGTGGCCGCCGGCCCGCCAGACGGCGAGCTGGGCGACGACCAGGCGGGTGGAGCGGGCGCAGAGCAGGCCGACGGCGCTGCCGGGCCCGACCCCCCGGGCGGTCAGGACGGCGGCCAACCGGTCGGCGGCGTCGAGGAGTTCGCGGTAGGTCAGGACGGTGGAGCCGTCGGTCACGGCGAGCGCGTCGGGCTGCTGCTCGGCCTGCCGGGCGATCAGTGCGGGCAGGGTCGCGGTGGTCATGGTGTTTCCTTCCGGGCGCCCCGGCCGGAGGGGCCGGGGCGCCTCGCTGAGGAGGTGCGGGCGGGTCAGGTGGTGGTGGCGAGGGCGGCCACCTGCTCCTCGACCAGCCGGGCGACGGCCCGCAGGTCCGGCTGGCGCAGCACCAGGGGTGCCCGCAGCCGTACCCCGTACTCGGTTTCCAGTGCCTCCAGCAGTCGTGCGGCGGCGAGCGAGTTGCCGCCCGAGGCCAGGAAGTTGTCCGCCGGTCCGAGGTCGGCGCGGCCGATCAGCTCGCGGCTCAGCTTCAGCACGGCGCGCTCGACGGGGGTGTCGCCCTCCTGCCCGGTGGGCTCCGGCGGGGCGGCGGCCAGCAGCGCGCGGCGGTCCACCTTGCCGTTGGCGTCGAGCGGGAAGCGGTCCACCAGGCGGACGGCCGCGGGCACCGCCTGCTCGGGCAGCCAGGGCCGGGCGGCGTCGAGCAGGCGCGCCGGGTCGGCGCCGTCCTCGGCCTCGACGAAGGCGAGCAGCCGGGCGCCGCCGGTGGGGGCCTGCTCGGCGGCGACGACCGCGCGGCGCACCTGCGGGTCGCGCTCGAACGCGGCCTCGACCTCGGCGGGTTCGATCCGCACCCCGCTGACCTTGACCTGGTCGTCCAGGCGGCCGTGGAACTCCAGGACGCCGTCGGGGCGCATGACGACCCGGTCGCCGGTGCGGTAGACCCGGTCGGTGCCGGCCACGCCTTCGGGTGTGCCGACGAAGCGCCGGGCGGTCAGTTCGGCGTCTAGGTAGCCGGCGGCCAGGCCCCGGCCGCCGATCCGCAGCTCGCCGGAGGTGCCGCGCGGCACGGGCCGGCCGTCCTCGTCGGTGACGAGCACGACCACGCCCGGGATCGGCAGCCCGATCGGCGGGGCGCCCGCGCCGTGGTCGACGCCGGGGGCCATGGTGTGCACGGTGGTGGTGACGGTGGCCTCGGCGGGGCCGTAGGCGTTGTGGACGGTCGCGGTGACGTCGGGCCCGGGGGCTCGGCGCAGCCGGTCGCCGCCGACCATGAGGTGGCGCAGCGCCAGCCCGGCGGGCCAGGGCCGGCCCAGGACGGGCTCGGCCAGCGGGGTGGGCAGCACGGCTGCGGTGATGCCGGCCTCGCGCCACCAGTCGGTGAGCGCGCCGGAGTCCCAGCGGACGGCCTCGGGCGCGATGACCAGGGCGGCG
Source organism: Streptomyces sp. NRRL S-350 (assembly GCF_000719705.1). GTDB lineage: Bacteria > Actinomycetota > Actinomycetes > Streptomycetales > Streptomycetaceae > Kitasatospora. The sequence goes on from NZ_JOHO01000050.1 coordinate 15,862, forward strand.
CCGGAGGTGAGGCCGGCCCACAGCTCCTGGACGTGCGGGTCGAAGGCGACCCCGATCAGCAGGCTGTGCCGCTCGCCGGGGCCGAGGCCGGTCAGCTCGCGGTAGTACTGCAGCAGGGAGCCGAGTGCGGGCTCGGTGACGGCGACGGCCTTCGGGGTGCCGGTGGAGCCGGAGGTGAGCACCGCGTAGTGGGTGCCGGCCGGGACGTGCACCTGCTCGCCGGGGGTCAGGGCGGCGACCACGCCGTCGGCGGGCAAGTCCAGCGGCAGCCGCTCGCCGCCGGCGGGCAGCAGGCCCGGTTCGCCGACCAGGCAGGTCGGGCGCAGCTGTTCGGCGACGGCCCGCAGCCGGTGCTCGCCGGGGCGGGGGCCGATCGGCAGGTGGACGGCGCCGAGCTTGGCGGCGGCCAGGGTGACGGCCACCAGCGACACCGAGTGGCCGAGGCAGACACCGAGCAGGTCGCCGGGGCCGACCCGGCCGCGCAGGGTCTCGGCGACTCTGTCGGCGAGGCGGTCGAGTTCGGCGTAGCTGTGGACGCGCTCGCCGTCGATCAGGGCTGGGGCGTCGGGGGTGCGGTGCACCCAGGTGGTGAAGAGGTCGAGGACGGCGCCGTCCTGGTGCGGACGGCCGTACCCGATGCTCAGGGTCTCCGTGGTCTGGGGTTCCATCGTGGTCTCCGAGTTCATGGCGGTCCGTCAGTTCAGGCCCATGGAACGGGCGATGATCACCTTCTGGACCTCGGAGGTCCCCTCGATGATCGTGGTCATCCGCACGTAGCGGTACAGGAACTCCAGCGGGTGCCCGCGCACCCAGCCGGTGGCGCCGTGCACCTGGAGCGAGCGGTCCACCGCGCGGACGGCGGTCTCGGAGGCGGTGAGCTTCGCGAGCGCGGCGTTCTCGGGCGACTCGGTGCCCTCGTCGACCAGTCGGGCGCAGGCGAGGGTGAGCAGCTTGGAGGCCTCGACCTCGGCCCGAGTGGCGACCAGGTGCTCCTGGACGTGCTGGTACTCGCCGATCACCCGGCCGAAGGCGCGCCGGTCCTTGGCGTACTCGACGCCGGCCCGCAGCGCGTACTCGGCGATGCCGTTGCACATCGCGGCGACCACCAGGCGGCCCCGGGAGAGGCTGTCCATGGCGAGGGCGGTGGCCGCACCGACGGCGTCCTCACCGCCGATCACGGCCTCCGGGCCGACGGTGACGCCGTCCAGCAGCAGCTCGAACAGCGGCTCCCCGGACATGCCCTCGTAGCGCTGGCCGATCCGCAGGCCGGGCTGGTCCATCGGCAGCACGAACGCGGTGGCGCCGGTCGTGGGGCCGGCGCCGTCGCCGAGGTCGGTGGCGGCGACGACCAGCGCGATCCCGGCGTGCTCGGCGTTGCTGACGAAGGTCTTGCGGCCGTTGAGCACCCAGCGGTCGCCCTCGCGCACGGCGGTGGTGGTGAGCCGGAAGGCGTCCGAGCCGGCGTGCGGCTCGGTGAGGGCCAGGCAGCGGGTCTGCTCGCCGCGCACCAGCGGGACGAGGTGGCGTTCGACCTGCTCGGGGGTGCCGTTGCGCAGCAGCGGGCTGGGGCCGTCGGAGCCGGCCAGCGCGTACGGCGCGAGGACGCAGCCGCTGCGCCCGGCGGCGTGGTGCAGCAGGACGACGGCGGTGAAGGGCATGTCGGAGCCGCCGAGCTCCTCGGGGTAGTCGCCGGCGTAGAAGCCGAGCGCGGCGGAGCGCTTGCGGACGTAGGTGCGCAGGTCGGTCGGCACCTGGTCGGCGGTCTCGGGCAATTCGGCGGCCAGCGGCACGAGTTCGCGGCGGATGAAGCTCTCGAAGGCTTCGACGAGTTCGCGGTGGCCCGCTTCGAGGACGGCGGAGGGGGCGGTCACTTGGCACCTCCCGTGAGGGCGCGGGCCTGGTCGGCGAGCACGGCGTGGCGGAACAGGGTGCGCAGTGGCGGGCGGCTGCCGAGGTGCGGTTCCAGGTAGGCGGCGAGCTGGGCGGCGAGCAGCGAGTGGCCGCCGACCTCGAAGAAGTGCGAGTCCGCGGTGAAGCGGTCGTGGCCGAGCACCTCGCGCCAGGCGGCGGCGATCAGCTCCTGGCCGGGGTCGGTGAAGGCGCTCGGCGCGTTCGGCTCCTCGGCGGCCTCCTCGGCGCCCTCGTCGGCCAGCCGCAGGAGGGCGGCGCGGTCGGGCTTGCCGCCGGGCAGGGTCGGCATCTGCGTGACGGCCGTCCAGTTCGCCGGGACGAGCCCGCCGGGCAGGCGGCGGGCGAGCGCCTCGTGCAGGGCGCCCTGGTCGGGGCGCTCGGCGCCCTCCAGGAAGCCGACCAGGCGGGGGCCGGTGCGCGGGTCGGTGTGCAGCACCACGGCGCAGGACCGGCCGCCGAGTTCGGCCGAGGCGGCGGCCTCGATCTCCTCCAGCTCGATCCGGTGGCCGCGCAGCTTGACCTGGTTGTCGGCGCGGCCGAGGAAGCACAGCCGCCCGTCCAGGTCGCGGTAGCCGCGGTCGCCGGTGCGGTAGACGCGGGCGCCGCCGAGCGCCGGGACGGTGACGAAGCGGGCCGCGGTCGGCTCCGGGAGGCCCAGGTAGCCGTCGGCCACCGTCGGGCCGGCGATGACGAGTTCGCCGACGCCGCCGGCCGGCAGCGGGCGCAGCGTCTCGTCCAGGACGTGCATGCGCACGCCGTCGAGTTCGGTGCCGAGCGGGATCTCGCCGTCCGCGGCGACGTCCTCGGCGGTCACCTCGTACACGGTGGAGGTGACGGTGGCCTCGGTGACGCCGTAGGCGTTCAGCACGGTGGTGGCCCCGGTGAGGTCGGCGAGCGCCCGGGCGGGCAGGCGCTCGCCGCCGAGGACGAGCAGCCGGGGTGTCCAGCGGCCGTCGCGCAGCGCCTCGCGCAGGTCCTCGCGGACGGCGAGGAGGTAGCTGGTCGGCAGGTTGGCGACGGTGACGCCGCGGGCGGCCAGGACGGCCACCAGTTCGGGCCCGGTGGGTACTTCGCGCTGCGGCACGACCAGGGCCGCGCCGACCGCGAGGGCGGGGAGCACCTCCTCCAGCGCCACGTCGAAGGACGGCCGGGCGAACAGCAGCACCCGGTCGGCGGAGGTGAGCCCGTAGCGGGCGGCGATCGCGGTGACGTACCCGGCGAGGGCGTCACGGCCGACCAGGACGGGCTTGGGCACGCCGGTGGAGCCGGAGGTGTGGATCAGGTAGGCGGCGCCGTCCAGGACGGCGGCGGGCTCGGCCTTCGGGAAGGCGGGGCCGTCCAGCAGTGCCGGGGTGACGCCCTCGGCGGGCAGCGCCAGCGCGCTGTGCCGGGTGGCCAGCACCAGGGCCGGGTTCAGCCGCTCCAGCAGCAGACCGAGCCGGGCCGCCGGGTCCTCGGTGGACAGCGGCGCGTAGACGGCGCCGTGCCGCAGGCAGGCGAGCAGGGCGACCACGCTGTCCGCGCCGCGCGGCAGCACGGTGGCCACCGGCTGGCCGGGGGTGACCCCGGCGGCGCGCAGGCGTTCGACCAACTCGGTGACGCGGCGGTCGAGTTCGCCGTAGCTGATCCGCTCGGTGCCGGCCAGCAGGGCCAGCGCGGTCGGGTCGTGGGCGGCGGCCGGGTCGAACACGGCCGCCGCGTCGACGGGCATGGCGGCGGGCGTCGCGGCGGCGGGCTGGGCGGCGGGAGCCGCGGCGGCCGGCAGGGCTTCGGTCGCGGGGGCCAGCTCGGCGATCGGCGCCTGCGGGCGGTCCAGGTAGCAGCGCAGCAGCTCCAGCAGGCGCTCGGACAGCAGCACCGCCTCGGACTCGCGGAAGAGGTCCGCGTCGTAGTCCCAGACCAGGGTCATCCCGGCGGCGCCGTGCTTCTCGCCGACCACCCGGCGGTCGTCGGGCAGCAGCACGAGGTCGAGGTCGAAGCGGGTGGTGCCGGTGTTGAAGCCCTCGTACAGCGAGACCTCCAGCCCGGGCGCCTGGACGTCGGGCAGCGCCGCGTCGTGCGCGCTGAACATCACGTTGAACAGCGGGTTGTCGGCGCCGCTGGTGTGCAGGCCGAGGCGGCGGGTCAGCTCCTGCACCGGCAGGTCCTGGTACGGCAGGGCGCGCATCAGGACGTCGGTGACCTCGTCCACGGCCTCGGTGCCGGGCGCGGTCGGGTCGAGCCGGAGGCGCAGCGGCACGGTGTTCACGAACATGCCGACGGTGCCCTCGAAGCCCTCCGGGCGGTTGCCGACGGCGGTGCCGACGACCAGCTCGCGGTGCCCGCTGTGCCGGCGCAGCAGCTCGGCGAACAGGGCGAGCAGGGTGCTGAACGGGGTGTGGCCGTCCGCCGTGCTGCGCTTGCGCAGTCGCGCGGCCAGGTCGGATCCGATCGACTGGCGCAGCTGCCCGCCCCGGTGGCGGCGCTCGACGCCCGGCCGGGCCAGGCCCGGCAGCGTGACCTCGCGCGGCGCGTCGGCCAGCTCCCTGGTCCAGAAGTCGAGTGCGCGGTCGCGCGGGACGTCGGCGGTGGCCCGCGCGTGCTCCTCGTACGAGGGGGCGGTGGGCAGCTCGTACGGCTCGCCGAGGACCCGGGCGCGGTAGACGGTGAACAGGTCGCGCAGCAGGATCGCGAACGAGTGGCCGTCGTGGACGAGGTGGTGCTCGACGTGGATCAGCCGGTGGTGGTCCTCGGCCAGCCGGACGAGGTGCCAGCGCAGCACCGGCGCCCGCTCGGTGTCCACGGGCTCCTCGGCCTCGGCGGCGAGCAGCCGGCGGAAGGCGGCCTCCGGGTCGGCCTCGGCCTCGAAGTCGCTGTGCCGCAGCTCCGGTCGGCAGTCCTCGGCGACCCGCTGGCCGGGCAGCCCCTCCGAGCGGGGCACCAACTCCAGCCGCAGGCCCGGGTGGTGGGCGAGGACGGCGGCCAGGCCGGCGTGCAGCGCGTCCCGGTCGAGGGTGCCCCAGAGGTCGAGGACGGCGGTGAAGTTGTAGGCGCGGCTGCCCGGCAGCATCTGTTCGTGCAGCCAGACGATCTCCTGCGACGGAGAAAGTGCGAACATGGGCGGTTCCCTTGTGTGGTGGGCTTGTCGGCACTGCGGTGGCCGGCGGCGGGCGTGGGGTGGTCCCGCTCCGTCCGGTGGACCGGCCGCACCGGGGTGAGGGTGCGGCCCGGGGTCCGGGCGCCCGGTCGGGCGTGCCGTCGGGCACGCGCGGTCGGGCAGGGTGGACCCGCCGGGGCGGGTCCGGGGGGCGGACCCGGCGGGGCGGGTCCGGTACGGGAGTCGGCCCGCGCGTCATGGCGCGGGTGTCCCGGCCCGCGCGGTTCAGGCGCGGGAGTTCGGGTCCGCGCGGTTCAGGCGCGGGAGTCGTGGTCCGCGCCGGGCGCGGGGAGTTCGGGAGGTTCGAGCCCGGGTCGGGCTCGCGCCGTCACGCGCGGGCGGCCAGGCTCGCCCCGGTGTGCAGGTGGTGCCGCAGCAGGGCGAGCAGTTCGTCGAAGGCGGCGTGGGCGTCGGCCTCGGGGAAGCGGTCGCTGTCCCAGGCGAGCCGGACCAGCAGGTCGTCGCCGTGCGAGGCGGAGACGGCGATCGGCGCGGCGAGCGGACGTCCGGCCAGGTGGGTCTCCCGGCCCGGGACGCCGCCGAGCACCAGCGGCGGGCGGCGGTGCAGGTCCTCCAGGGTGAGCATGGCGTCCAGGGCGCCCGACCACGGCGCTCCGGCGGTGCGGGCGGCGCGGACCACTTCGTCGAACGGGGTTCCGGCGTGGTCGAGGTCGTCCCACCACTGGTCGGCGAGGGTGTCCAGGTCGCCCGCGGGGGTCGGCGCGGCCGGGTGGACGAGGGTGTTGAGGAAGCAGCCGAGCGCGGTGGGCGCGCCCGCCGGTCGGCCGCCCCACGGGTAGCCGAGCGCGAGCGGCCCTCCGCCGGCCTCCGCCCACGGGAGCCCCGGGGCCCGGTGCAGCCGGTGCGCGGCGGCCCCGACGGCGTCCAGCAGGGCCGGGAAGACGGCGCCGCGGACGGCGCCTTCGGCGGCGGGCAGCCGTTCGGTGAGCATGCCGGTGGACGTGGCCGCGCCACCGCCCGCCCCGGTCAGGCCGCCGAGCCGGCGGCCCCAGTGGGACTGCGCGGCGGGTCCGGCGGCGGCCTCCTCGGCGGCCAGCTGGAGTTCGACGGCCTGCCGGTAGTCGGCCAGGGCCTGCGGGCCGGGCCCGGCCGCCGACGCCTCGTCACGTTCGTACGCCGCGGCGAGCTCGGCGGTCAGCGCTCCGAGCGACTGCTCGTCGCAGGCCGCGTGGTCGAGTGCGACGGCGAGCAACTCCTCGTCGCCGTCCGGTTCCCGGGCCAGCAGGAGGCGCAGCGCCGGACCGTCGGCGGGCCAGTCGAGCAGGGCGCGGCGCAGCGCTTCCCGGGCCGTCCCGCCGGAGTCGACGGCGATCCGGGCGACCTCGGTGGACGGGCCTCCGACCCGCAGCACGGGGGTGCCGCGCACGGTCGCGAAGCCTCCGCAAAGCGCCGGGTGGCGGGCGGCGACCGCGGCGGCGGCTCGGGCCAGCCGGTCCCGGTCGAGGGTGCCGGGCGGGTAGGCGAAGAACAGCGGGACGACGTCGGAGCGGGTCTGCGGCGCGAGTCGGCGGGTGATCAGGAAGCGCCGCTGGGCGCCGGTCAGCGGGAGCAGTTCCGCCGGGGCGTCGGCGGCGGCGGAACGGTACCGGGCGAGATAGGCGGCGGTGATGCTGGCGTGCACGGGAACGGTCTCCGGTTTCCGGTCGCGGCTCGGCAGGGCTGGGGGTGGGTCAGGTGGCGGTGGGGCTCGCGGCGGGCTCCTCGACGGTGGTGGCTCCGACGGCGGCAGGCTCGTCGGCAGCGGACTTGTCGGTGGCGGACCTGTCGGCCGTGGACTTGTCGGTGGCGGTCGGCCCGGTGACGGTCCCGCCTGCGGTGGCCCCGGTCGGGCCGGCCCCGGCGGGGGTGGTCCCCTCCGTGTCCGGCGCGCCGACCGGCAGGTCGCGCAGCCGCCGCAGCGGCGACAGCAGCAGCGGCAGCGGGACGAGCAGGAACCCCGCCGCGCAGAGCCACAGCGCGGCGCGCGGTCCGGCCGCATCGGCCACGATCCCGCCGCCGAGGGCGCCGAGCGGGAGGGTGCCCCACACCAGGAAGCGCATGGTGGCGTTCATCCGGCCGAGCAGTTCGGGCGGGCAGACGCTCTGCCGGAAGCTCACCTGGGCGACGTTGTAGGCGACCGCGCCGAACAGCACCACGCCCGATGCGACACCGAACAGCACCACGCCCGCGCCGCCGCCGGACAGCGGCCACAGCACCGCGAACGGGGCCGTCACCACCGTGGACAGCCAGATCAGTCGGGCCTGCCCGATCCACCGCGCCAGGTACCCGGCGCACAGCGCGCCCGCCAGCCCGCCGACGGCGGAGGCGGACAGCAGCACGCCGATGGCCCCGGGCTGCAGGTGGAGGACCCGCACCCAGAAGACCGTCTGTACGGCCATCAGCACGGCGGCGAACAGGTTGGACACGGCGGTGGCGGCCGCGATCGCCCGCAGCAGCGGGTGCCCCAGGACGAAGCGCACCCCCGCCCCCACGTCGGCGCGCAGCGAACGCCCGGGCTGGGGTTCCGGCTGCGGTTCGTCGACCCGGATCCGGGCCAGCAGCAGCGCGGACGCCAGGTACCCGCAGGCGTCGGCGACGATGGCGAGCGGCGCCCCGAGCAGTTGGACCAGCCCGCCGCCGAGGCCGGGCCCGGCGATCTGCGCCGAGGAGCGGACCGTCTCCAGTGCCCCGTTGCCGCCGACGAGTTGCCCGCGCGGCAGGACGGCGGGCAGGAAGGACTGGTGGGCGACGTCGAAGAAGACCGTCGCGACCCCGGTGACGAGGGCCACCAGGTAGAGCTGCGGCATGGTCAGCACCCCGAGCGCCGCCGCCGGGGGGATCGATCCGACGGCCAGGGCGCGCACGACGTCGGCGCGGATCAACACCGGCAGCTTGCGCATCCGGTCCAGCCAGGCGCCGGCCGGCAGGCCGACCAGGAGGAAGGCGGCGGTTTCGGCGGCGGTCAGCAGCCCGACCTCGAACGGGGTGGCGTCCAGGACCACCACCGCCACCAGGGGGAGGGCGACCAGGGTGACCTGACTGCCCGTCTGGGCCGCGGCGGCTCCGGTCAGCAGGAGCCGGAAGTCGCGGTGGCCGAGCAGACGGGCCTGGCGAGGGTGAGGCGATTCGTTCATCGGTTCGACTTTCCGTCACCTCTTCGAGCCGGGGCAAGCGCCGGGTTGGTTTCCGGACGAACCGCAGGTCGCCCGGATCCCGCCACTCCCCCGGCCGGCCCTTGCACGACTCTTACGCCCTCTTATGGACCGGCCGCCGCGTCCGCGCCGCCCGCCCGCCCAGGCGGCGCGGCGCGGCGGGGCACCCGGGCGTCACGGGCCGGTCCGTCCATTTCTCCGTCCGATATGCGGACGTCACCTTTCCGGCCACCGGACGTCGGCGCTCAACTTGGCCGGATCCCGTGGAAAGCTATGCGCCCGTCATCTCATCGTGATATCCGCGTGACCGAGGGGAACCGTCGTACCGGGGGCCGCCCGGTCACCGCCGGACCGCGCCCGCCGGCCCTCGGCCGGCCGGGCCTTCAGCCACCCGCCCGGCGGGTGATCGCGAGCACCGCCATGTCGTCGTCCCGCGGCCCACCGGTCCAGCGCTCGACGTCCGCCACCAGGGCGTCCAGCACCCGGCCGGGCCCGTCGAACGGACCGAGCCGGGCCAGCCGCGGGACGGGGTCGTAGAACTCCCCCGCCGCGTCCCGGGCCTCCGTCACCCCGTCGGTCACCAGCAGCAGCGTGCACCCGGGCGGGAAGGGCCGGCTCTCCGCCGCGGGCCGCGCCACCCCCAGGACGCCCATGCCCAGCGGCAGCCCCGGATCCGCCGCGTCCAGCCGCAGCACCCGCGGTTCCGTACCGCTCACCAGGTACGGGCCGGGGTGCCCGCAGTCGAGGGTGCGCACGCTCTCCTCCCCCGGCGGGAACTCCACCAGCAGGGCCGTGATGAACCCCTCCAGCCGCAGTTCCTCGCTCAGGTGGTCGACCTCCCGGAGCAGCGAGTCCTCCAGCGCGTCCGCCAGCGCGGCGAGGTCCGGCACCCGGTGCGAGTCCTCCCGGAAGGCCCCCAGCAGCACCGACACCGCGCCCACCGCGTGCAGCCCCTTGCCCCGCACGTCCGCGATCAGCCCGCGCACGCCGTACGGGGTGGCCTGCAGCGCGTACGCGTCCCCGCCGATCAGCGCCTCGTCCTGGGCGGCCCGGTAACAGGCCGCGACCGACAGGCGCCCCACCCGGCCCGGCGGCTCCGGGAGCACCGCACGCTGCGCCGCCTCCGCCACGGAGCGCACCCGCTCAAGCCGCCGCCCGTGCCGGACCACCACCCGGTTCACCCCGACCCCGAGCAGCGCGGCGAACGCGGTGTTCGCCAGCTCCAGGTAGCCGTCCCCGGTGCCGATCGAGCCGTCCTGCGTGGACAGCAGCAGGATCCCGGCGACGTTGGCCACGCCCACCGCGACGGTGTCCCGCAGGCCGAGCAGCGCTCCCGCCAGCACGGCGGCCGCCGCCAGCAGGGGATCACCCCAGTAGTCGGCCGGATCCAGCGAGTTCCACACCAGGCCGCCGGCGATCAGCAACCACGGCGCGACCCGCACGTACGCGGGCCACTGCACGGACCTCGGGGCCATCGGCGGACCTGGCTTCCGTCTCACCACCAACCGGAATCGCTCATTCCGATCGTAGCCACGGGCCCGCGGACCGCGCGCGACGGCCGCCCGCGCCTCGCCGGCCCCGCCCGCCTTCCGATCCTTGCCCCCTCAACCCCTCCCGGCGCGGCCTGTAAGCTGATCATCGATTCGAACTGTGTGGAACCTGTTCGACTTATGACAGAAGTGTGGGGGGATCGGTGCACAATCGCCGGCTCGTAGTTCTGGCTGCCCTCACGGCAGCGGGTGTCGGTCTCACGCCCGGGATCGCCCTGGCGGACGGGCCCGGAAAGGCACCCGTGGCCCCCCTGGCGCCGACGGCGCCCGCCACCCAGGAGGCGGGCGGTGCCGGTCCACGGCCGGCATCGGCACAGGCACCGGCACCGGAGATCCAGGGCAAGGCCTTCAGCAGCCCGGCCGACCGGACGGTGGTCTCGCCGAAGTCCGGCGCCGGTGCCGGCGCGCCGGCACCGGCCCAGGGCGCACGCGCCCAGGCCGCGCCGATTGCACAGGACACGCCGGGTGCACAGGGCAGTTCGTACCTGGCGATCAGCCTGTACGCCACCACGCCCACCGCGCACTCGCTCGACCTGCAGACCTTCGTGACCGTCGGGAACGAGGCCGCGGTCGACGTCACCATCTCCTGGGGCGACGGGACCACGGACACGTTCTCCGGCACCATCCCCGGCTACCCGTCCGACATGCGCCACACCACGCACACGTACGCCGCGGTCGGCACCTACGACGTCAAGGTCACGGCCAAGGACACCACGCACGACGTCGTGGCCACCAACGAGGTCAAGGTCGTCACCTCGGGCGCGGAGTTCACCCCGCACCCGCCGACCCGGCTGCTGGACACCCGCACGGGCGTCGGCGCCGCCGCGGAGCAGGTCGCCGGGCGCAGCACGGTGGCCCTGAAGGTCGCGGGCGCCGCCCAGGTCCCCGCCGGGGTCTCCGCGGTGGTCCTCAACGTCACCGTCACCGACCCCGCCGGCCCCGGTCACGTCTCGGTGCAGCCCGCGAAGGACCTGGCCGAGGGCGCCGAGACCTCGAACGTGAACTACGAGGCCGGCCAGACCGTCCCGAACCTGGTCGTGGCGTCGGTCGGCGCCGACGGGTACGTCTACCTGTTCAACGCGGGCTGGCAGCCGATCGACCTGATCGCCGACGTCACCGGCTACTTCACACCCTCCCCCGCCAGCGGCTACCGGGCGGTGCCGCAGGTGCGCGCCGTCGACACCCGGGACGGCACGGGCACGGCGGCGGGCCAGGTCGCCGGGCAGTCGAGCTTCGATGTGGACATCGCCGGCCACAACCGGGTGCCGCAGGGCATCACCGCGGTGGCACTCAACCTGACGGCCACCAACCCGCAGGACGCCGGCCACCTGGTGGCCTACCCCACCGGGCAGGCGACGCCGACCGCCTCCAACGTGAACTTCACCGCCGGCCAGACGGTCGCCAACGCGGTGATCGTACCGGTCGGCCCCGACGGGAAGATCACCGTGCGCAACGGGAGTTGGGCGCCGACGGACGTCGTGATCGACGTCGTCGGCTACTACACCCCCGACAGCCGCTCCGCGCTCGTGCCGTCCCGCGTGCCGTTCCGGATCGTCGACAGCCGCAAGGACAGCTGGGGCCGCCCGGCCGGCCCGCTGCCGGCCCGCAGCTTCTTCGCGCTCCGGCTGGAGAGCGACACCACCGCGCCCCGCGTCGACGGCTGGGTGCTGAACACCACCGTCACCGACACGACCGGGCCGGGCTTCCTGTCGGTCGCCCCCGACCCGAACTTCTGGTCCGCCTACCAGGACGGCACCGCGAGCACGCCGCAGCGGCCCGGATCCTCCACGCTGAACTGGACGGCGGGCGCGACCGTCCCGAACGTCGCCCAGACCCCCGGCGGCAGGGGCGGCATCGTCGACATCTGGAACCAGGGCTGGCAGGACATCGACTTCACGGTCGACCTGCTCGGCTTCTACCAGACGATCTGACCAACCTTCGGTCCTGCGGGCGGGGCGGCGCTCCGCCCGCAGGACCGCCCGCACGTCCGGTCGCAGGGCGGTTTGCACCTGTCGGCGGCCGGCCCCCGGCGGACCCCTATCCGCCCCAGGCGAAGCGCCCTGCGGCCGACCCGGTCAGCAGCCCGGCCGGGACCCGCCGGCCGTAGGCGACCAGCAGGAGGTGCTCGGCCCGGCCCTCGACGGTGCCCGGGCCCTCTCCGTACGACCAGTCGGCATCGGTCGCCCGCAGGCGGACGCCGTCGACCCGCGCCCCGAAGAACCGCAGGGTGAGCGGGGACACGCCGGCCAGCAGGGCGGTGGTCCGGGCGACCGGCAGCCGCGGGGGCAGGCCCAGCGCGACGGTGATGTCGAGGCCGTGGACGACGTCGTGCGCGAGGGCCGCGATCCGGCCGCCCACCGGCGGACGCCAGCGATGGCCTGCGTTCTCGGCGAGGGCGGCGGCGAGTTCGCGGTCGGTCAGCGCACCGGCATCGCGGCGGGCCAACCGGTCGGCCATGCGGTGCACGTTGCCGCCGGAGCGGGCGAGTTCGAGGACCGTCCGCGCCGTGGAACGCCGGAACCCGGTACTCATGTGGGCCGCCACCTCCCGCACCCGCCAACCAGCGCACAGCGACGGCGAGTTCCACTGCCCCGGGGAGAAGTCGGCGAACACCCCGGCGAGTTCCCGGCGCTCGGCCGCGACCTGTTCGCCGATCCAGGCGATCCCCGCGAGCGACCCTGCGTCCTGTTCCTGCGGCACGGTTTCCATGCCCCCAGCCTGCGGCCGGACACGTCCACCCGTCCAAGGCCGGGAAGTTCTGCCGCCTATGATCGGCAGTTATGGAACTGCGGCAGCTCCGGTACTTCGTCACCGTCGCCCAGCACGGCAGCTTCACCCGGGCCGCCCAGTCGCTGCACCTCACCCAGCCCGGAGTGAGCTCCCAGATCCGGCAGCTCGAACGGGAGCTGGGGCACCGGCTGCTCGACCGCTCCGGCCGCACCGTGCGCCTCACCCCCGCCGGGGAGGCCGTCCTGCCCCACGCGCGGGCCGCGCTCGCCTCAGCCGAGGCCGCCCGGCGGACGGCGCAGGACTTCGACGGGCTGCGGCGCGGACACGTACGGCTGGGCATCGTCGCCGGGGCGGCACTGACCCCGCCATCCGGACCGGACGCCTTCCCCGGCCTCGCCACCACGCTCGCCGTGTTCCGCCACGAACACCCCGGGATCGACTTCTCCCTCACCGAGGACACCACCACCGGAATGCTCGCCGCACTGCGCGACGGGCGCCTGGACCTCGCCGTCGTCGGCCTGCCCACCGCCGCCGCGAGCGGGCGCGAGGACGACGACGGCTGGACGACACTGACCGGGCTCATCCTGCACACCGTGCTGGAGGTCCCGCTGGTCGCCGCCTGTCCCGAGCACCATCCACTCGCAGCCGCCGGGGGCAGTGCGCGGTCGGGCGGGGCGGGGTCGGGCGGTGCCGGACCCGGCAGTGCCGGGCCGGTGGGCGCCGGATCGGACCGTGCCCACTCGTGCGACGCCCACCCGTGCGATGCCCTCCCGGTTGCCGCGCTCCCGGTTGCCGCGCTCGCCGGACACGCCCTGCTGAGCACCCCGCGCGGCACCGGCATGCGGACCGCGCTGGAGCGCGCGCTGGCCGAGGCCGGGGCGAGTCCGACCGTCGGCGTCGAGGCGGCGGCGCCACCGCAGTTGGCGGAGCTCGCCGCGCACGGCCTCGGGGTGGCCGTCCTGCCGGACCCGGGCAACGTGCCGGGCCTGCGGGTCCGCCCCCTGGCGGATCCCGTCCCGATGGTGCGGATCGCGCTGGCCTGGCCGGACGGACGGCCCGCCGCGCCCCCGGCCGCCGCGCTGCTCTCCCGTCTGCGCGCGACCTACCCGGGCCCGGCAGTTCCTCGGACCCCTGGTGCCGCCTGCGTCCCCGGTGCCTCGTCCGCAGCCACCGCAGCCGCCACCGCCGCGCCGTCGGCGACGTGAAGGAGTGCGGCCGCGCCGTCGAGAACCTCCCGGTCGAGCGGGAAGTAGCCTTGCTCCGGCGTGGTGTCGGTGCGGGTACGGCCCTCGGCAGGGAGCGTCGCCTCAGTCAACTGCCACAGCAAGCCGCGGCGTTGGAGGAAGGCCTCGTGGGTGTCCGGCGCCGGTTCGCCCAGCCCGATGGCCTCGCTGCGCCCCAGGCTGCCCGCGATGAAGGCGTACCGCTCGCCCAGCAGTGCGCCGACGATGCCGCCCGCGCCGTTCCACTCGCAGGCCAGCCCGCCCTGCGCCCAGGCGCTCGGGTTCCGCCGCAGGTGCTGGTTGTGCGAGAAGACCAGGGTCGGCCCGCGCCGGGCTTCCAGGCCGCGGATGTCCAGGAGGTTCTGCGCCATGAGCGCGTCCCGCATGCCGAGCAGGCCGCTCAACCGGGTGCTCGGGTCGAGGTCCGGGACGGCCGCCTGCGCGTGGTAGCGCAGGAGGGCGACGGCGGCGGTCAGCCGCGTCCGCGCTCCGTGCCATTCGGCGAGCGAGGTCGCGCCGATCAAGTCCGCCGCGCGCGCGTGCAGCCGGACGAGCAGGTCGTCGGCGAGGCACCGCAGCCGACCCGCCTCGGGGGTGGCCCCGGGCGAGCGGGCCGGGTCCAGCACCGCCTCCGCCCGGCTCCAGCGTTCGTCCTCGCCCGCCGGGCCTTCGATGTCGAGGTCGAGCCCCAGGTAGTCGCGGACGTGTTCGAGGTAGCGGCGTGGGCTGGGGGCGCTGTAGTTCTCGGTCGGGGTGTCGAAGCCGTGGAACGCCAGTCGTTCCCCGGGTGGGCGGTGGCGGTTGAACTCCCGCATCCAGGCGACGAGTCGGCGGTTGGCGTCGTGCGCTCCGAAGCCGTGCGAGAAGCCCTCGCCGGTCGCCGCGTCCAGGGAGCCCACGCCCTCCCGGACGTAGGCGTCCACGGCGAGCGCCGCCACCCGGTCGGTTTCGAGGGCGATCGACCGGAACCCCCGGTCGACCAGCCGGGCGAACAGTTCGTTGCGGACCAGCCCGAAGGCCGGTTCCTGGTGGGTCGGCTCACCGAGCCCCAGCAACTCGCATGACGGGGTGAGGAAGTCGTGAATGTCCTGACTCATGGACCTCAAGCGTATCCTTGACGGGACGGTTGAGACTTTTCCGCCCATCACCCGGTCCCTGCCTGAAAGAAGTCTCAAACAGGTCCGAACGGAAAGCCGACCATGCGCCCTTCCGATCTCGCACGTGAGCACGGCATCTCGACCCAGGCCGTCCGCAACTACGAGCGCGACGGGTGCCTCCCACCCGCCGACCGCACGCCCAGCGGCTACCGGATCTACACCGAGCTGCACGCCGCCGCCCTGCGCGCCTTCCTCAGCCTCGTGGCGGCATACGGGCACGCGACCGCCGGCCTGATCATGACCGGCATCCACGCCGAGCGCCTCGACGACGCACTGACCGCCCTCGACCGCGGCCACGCCCAACTGCTGCGTGACCGGGAGACCTTGGCCGCGGTCCGCGAGGCCGTCGACCACCTCACCGCCGCACCCGGGAGGCCCACTGGCTCCTCAGCCGCACCGGCCCGACCGGCACCGTCGGGTTCCCTCACCGTCGGCGAGGTCGCACACCGGCTCGGCGTCACCCCCGCGACCCTGCGCTCCTGGGAAGCCCACGGCATCCTCAGCCCCGCCCGCGACCTCACCACGGGCCACCGGATCTACCTTCCGGCCGACGTCCGCGACGCCGAACTCGCCCACCTCCTCCGGCGTGGCGGATACCTGCTGGACCACATCGCCGGCGTGGTCCGGCAGGTCCGCGAGGCGGGCGGCACCGGCGAACTGGCCGCCGCCCTCGACGGCTGGCACCAACGCCTCACCGCCCGGGGTCTCGCCATGCTCACCGCCGCCGCCCGTCTCGGTGCCTACCTGGCCCTCCGCGCTGCGCCTGAAGCGCCTTGAGGGCGTGGCCAGTTGAGGGCGCGGCCGCTTGAAGGGCGCGTCCGCTTGAGGCCCGTGATGGATCCGTGGGCCACCGAAGCCGCCGTCGCTGCCCGAGGTGACGGCGGTCGGCTGCTTCACACCAGCCGGAGGAACCGGGAGGTGCACCGGTCCGGACCGACCCGGGTTCAGCCGACCCCGGCACGGATCCCGCTTCAGCCGATCCGGGCGAGGCGGGCCGGGCGGCCGGCGACCCCGTCGCCGAGTTCGCCCGGCTGTTCCTGGTCGGGTCGCTCGGGGGCGGCGAGCAGGATGGAGCGCTGCAGGCGGCGCAGCCCGGCGGACGGTTCCATGCCCAACTCCCGTACCAGGGTGTTGCGCAGCCGCTGGTAGGCCTCCAGTGCCTCGCCTCGGCGCCCGGAGCGGTGCAGGGCGACCATGTACTGACCGTGCAGGCTTTCGTGGGTGCGGTAGCGGTCGACCAGGACGGTGAGTTCGGCCAGCAGCACCCGGTGCCGGCCCAGGCGCAGGTCCGCCTCGATCCGCTGGTCCAGCGCACAGAGTCTGGTTTCCTCCAACCGCTTGGCCTCGACGGCGAGTTGGCCGCCGACCGGGACGTCGGCGAAGGCCGGACCGCGCCACAGGGCGAGCGCCTCGCCCAACTGCCGGGCGGCCAGCGGGAAGTCGCCGCCGTCCATGGCCCGGTAGCCGTACCCGGCGAGGCGGTCGAACTCGCGGAGGTCGACGAGTCCGCCGCCGCTGTTCAACATGTAGCCGCCGGCCGAGGTCACCAGGACGTCCTTGGCGCAGGCCGCGTCCGAGGCTTCGCGACCCCGGGCGAGGGCCCGGTCGATCAGGTCTCGCAGTTGCAGCACGTAGGTCTGCACGGTGGTGCGAGCGCTGCGCGGCGGACGGCCGCACCACAGCTCGTCGGCGAGGACACCCGCCGGGACGACCTGATCGGCGCGTAACGCCAGCAGGGCGAGCACCTGCCGAGGCTTCGGGGCCGTCGGTACCACCGATGCCCCGCACAATTGGACCCCCAAGGCCCCCAGCACCCGGATTTCCACGACGACCACCCCAAATCCAGACGGGTCGGCGACCCCGACGGCCACCGGCCGGGCGGGTGCTCCGCTGCTCAAGGTCCGCGAACTGCCGGGAGAGATCGGTGGAGCACCCGACACCTATCCAAAAACAGGACGGACGGTTTGTCAACACAAAACCGAACGCGCTGTTTGTTTTTAGGCAGAGCATTCGCCCCTGGACGGGCCCCCAGGACCGGTGAGCGTCAGCGCTGCCCGGCCACTCCGATGACCGCCCCGGCACCCGCGCCCTCGACGGCCGCGCCGCCGGGGCCGCCACCGACCACAGCACCGGGGCCGTCGGCCGGACCGCCCTCGGGCTCGGACTCGGGCCCAGCCTCGCCCGACTCGTCCCCGTCGGCCGACATCGCCCGGGCCGCCTCCAGCTCGGCCACCACCCGGCCGCCCCGGTCCGCCCCGAGGTCCAGCGTGGCCAGCACGCCGGGTACGGCGATGCTCGGCATCAGGTGCTGGTACAGCACGGCGACCCGACGCTCCAGGTCCGCCCGGCCGGACATCTTCTGGGACTGGATCTGCACTCCCGTCCAAGCTCCGGTCACCAGCCAGGCCGTCTCGGCGGGCACCACGTGGGGCAGCAGTTCGCCGCACCGGCCGGCCGCCACCAGCACGTCCTCGGCCCGCTGGATCCAGCCGGGCGCGGCGCCGCCGCTGAAGTCGCCGAACACGTCCTGGCCGAGGGAGAGCCGCGCGCCAGCGCTCAACAGCGGGTCGCGCGGCATGAGATGGGCGACCACCATCCCGAGGTCCACGAACTCCTGGAGCTTGCAATGCCGTTCGGGGATCTCGTCGCGGCCGAACTGCTCCTCCAGGACGCCCTGGGCCAGCTCCCGCTTCGACGCGAAGTGGAAGTACACCGCACCACGCGTCACACCGGCGCGGGCCACCACCGCGCCGATCGTCGCCCCCTCGTACCCGCACTCGTCGAAGACGGCCGCCGCCGCCTCCAGGATCTGCCGACGTGTCCGGACCGCTCGTTCCTGCCGCACCACCGCAACCACCCCGCCCGAAAGGTCGGCAAACAAAACCAAACACCCCGTATCTTACTCGCCGATCCCACCGGCGTCCCTGAGGCCCAGGCCCCCTGAGGCCGTCTTCGAGGAAGAGGAGCCGGGTGGACGAGATGGGTCGAACGGGTGGCCGGAGAGTTCACGGCGACGCTTCGAACCGGAGCACAGGCTCCTACTTTCAGTCGGTTCTCCCACGTCCGGACCCCTCATGATAATGAACTCGTCAAGCCCAGGCCATGAAATCGCCGCAGGTCAACAGAGCTTCACCAATCCCACACAGCCCGCGGAAAGACTCAGACCCTCACAGACGGTGTCCGAACGACCCCGCTGGGCCGCCGACGAACCTTTGTTCTGGCTCCTTGAAAACCAAACCGGTAGGTACGTATCTTACGAGCCCTGAGCAGCCCAACCCGCCCGTCACGGCCCTTCGGAGCGCTCCCCATGACCCTGCTTGCCTTCCGCACGCCTGCCTCCGCCGTCGCCACCGCCGAGGACCCCGGGGCCGCCGCCGGCCCGGCCCTGGCCGTCGGCCCGGTACCCCGTCTCACCAGCACCGTCCCCAAGGAGTACGTGCACCGGGCCTGCCACGCCGAGGTCTTCCTGACCGGGAGCGAGCAGCTGAACGAGACCACCTTCGCGGTCTCCGCGCAATGGCCCCGGGCGCACACCTTCTTCAGCACCCCGGACGGCACCCGGCACGACCCGATCCAAGCTGCCGAAACGATCCGTCAGGCCGGGCTCTACCTCGCCCACACCCGGTTCGGCGTCCCACTGGACCACAAGTTCATGATGTGGAACCTCGACTACACCACCCGGCCACGCCACCTGCTCATCGGCGCTGCGCCCACCGACCTCACCATCGAGGCCAAGCTCGTCGCCGAGCCCCGCCGCACTCGCACCACCGTCGACTTCACCCTCAGCACGGTCGTACGCCGCGGCCCGCACCTGGCCGCCACCGGCTACGCCCGCTTCACCACCGTGCCCACCTCCACCTACCAGCGGCTGCGGAAGGGCCGCCACGGCATCGACCAGGCCCCGTCCGCCAGCCCGGCGACGGAACCGCTGCCGCCGGCCCGGGTCGGCCGGCTCCGCGCCTGCGACGTCGTCCTCACCCCGGCTGACGAACCCGGCAGCTGGCACCTCACTCCCGACCTCCGGCACCCGATCCTCTTCGACCACGCCAACGACCACATACCCGGCATGGTCCTGCTGGAGGCGGCCCGCCAGGCGACCAACGCACTGACCAGCCCGGTCACCGTCACCCCCGGCTCCGCGGCCACCACCTTCCACCGCTACGCCGAACTCGACGCACACACCACGATCACCGCCCGACACACCCCCGGCGAGGACCCGGACGCCCTCGTCACCACCGTGACCGGCCACCAGCACGGCGAGCCGATCTTCACCACCGTCCTCACCGGCCACCCGGACCACCGCTGACACGACACCCGCCGCACCGCGCGGGCAGCCGGTACGGCCGGGCAACGGCAGCTGGAACGGCTCACACGATCCACCCGACCCCGCACCACGGGGAGGCCCGCCCGACCACCCGGCGGGCCTCCGCCCTTCCCGCTCCGGACGAGCGACCCGCGGCAGCGATCACCGCGTCCCGCGCCGTTCCGGCCCGCAGGACCCGTCCGCTCGGCCCTCCCGGCCTCCCGGCCGGTCGACACCGGTCACGGACCACCAGGGCCGTCGGGCTCGACCACTCGGAAGCGCTCCGCCACGACGAGAGTGTCGTCACCGATGACCGGGGTGCGGCCCAGGTACTCGCTCACGCCCTCGCTCCGGAAGAACTCCTCGTGGGCCGCCCGCCACTGGGCCACATCGGAGTAGCCGCGTCCCTCGGCTCGCGCGAACTCGTCGTCGATCGCCTTCATGGGAACGACGCGCACCTCGACGAGCTCGATCGTCACGGCGGGCCGACCTTCCGAGTCAACCACCGAGAACCGCTGACCGGCCGTCGGCACCGCCTCGCCGGCGTGCTCGTAGATCTCCAAGAGGCCCGTGAGCGCGGTCTTCTGACCGCTCAGGATCGCCGCCACGCCACGGTCACGCTCCGGACCGGGAAAGGCGAGTTCGAGAGTCGAGAGGTCGTCGTGTCCCATCGGGCGAGGGTACGAAGCCCGGCCGCGCCGATCAAGGGCCGCCGCCCGCCCGCTCCCGGCACCCACCACGGCAAGCACACGTTCCCGGCCTGCCCACGCGACCGCCCCGACGGACGGAACCTTGGCGGGAACGCATCCCCTCCCGGACTGGCACCGGGGCGAACACCTGCGCGAGGATGTCAGCCCTTGGACCAGCTGCCACCGGGAGCACGCCGATGACCGAAGTCGCGTCGCACCACAACGAGTTGATCAGACTGGCGGACCGCCCCGGCACCGATGACGCCCCCGGCCGGTACGGACGGACCGGCGGCCGCACCGTCCGGGTCGAGGTACTGGGGCGACACGCGCCCGGCTCCCCGCTCGGGCACGACTGGCTGGACTGCGAGATCACCGTCACCGCCGACTCGGTGCGCGGACACTTCGCCACCCTGGTCACCGACCGCCACCTGCAGCGCTGGGAGGCGGCCCTGGACCGGCTCGGCCAGGGCTTCGCCGTCCGCTGGCTGGACGAGGAGCACGGCCCGGAGCTACGGATCGAACCCGGACGGCCCGGCGGACTGTGGGTGACCGTCTCCGACGCGGAGGACTCGGGCGTCCTGCTCCGGGTCGTCCTCTCCCCAGCACCGGACTGGCTGGACGAACAACGCGCGCTGCTCAGGCGCGTCCGGCACGCCTATCCACCCGGGGCAGCCGAGCCCTCCCCGGGCGCCCTCGCCTGGCGCAGCGAAGCTGCCGACCGGACGTGACAGGACCCGGCAGGACGTGACTGAATCTGATTGATCGTCAATCTTCCTATTGCATAAGAGGTGACGAGTCCGGCCGGCGAACCTCGCGCAGAGTGGGGAGGGACAGCGGGATCGTGCCGCCGGGCAGGAACAGCGCAAGGTGGTGCATCCTGCCGGTGAAGCGGCCCGGATAATGGCCGACATGACCAACAAGCAGCTCCGCGTCGTCCTCGCCGAGGACTCGGTGATCCTCCGCGACGGGATGGTCGAACTCCTCACGGCCCGGGGCTGCGCGGTGGCCGCCACCGCCGGCACGGCACCCGAACTGATCGCCGCTGTCACCGAGCACCGCCCCGACGTGGCCGTGGTGGACATCCGGATGCCGCCCACCCACACCGACGAGGGGATCCGGGCGGCCGTCGAGATCCGGGCCGCGCTGCCCGAGGTCGGGATCCTGGTCTTCTCCCAGCACGTGGAGACCGCCTGGGCCTCCCGCCTGCTGGCGGACGGCGCCGCCGGCATCGGCTACCTGCTCAAGGAACGGGTGGCCCGCACCTCCGCGTTCGTCGACGCCCTGCACCGGGTCGCCGCGGGCGGCACGGCACTCGACCCGGAGATCGTCAACGGACTGCTGCACGGCCGGCGCCGCAGCCTGGTGGACACGCTCACCCCGCGCGAACGGGAGGTGCTGGAACTGATGGCCCAAGGCCACTCCAACCGCTCGATCGCCTCGCTGCTCGTCGTGTCGGAGCGGGCGGTGGAGAAGCACGTGGCCGCCGTGTTCACCAAGTTCGACCTCCCCGCGACCGACGCCGACAACCGCCGCGTCAAAGCCGTGCTCGCCTATCTCGCAGAGAGCGGCACCCTCTGAGGCGGGCGGCTACGGGCGAGGCACGTGAGACGCATGAGAGCCGTTCACGGCCCTCCTCATGAACGGCCCCCATGGGCCTCCTCATGAACGGCGCTCATTCACCGAGGCAACCAGCGTCACCAGGACCTGGTAGGCGACGAGCGACCCCTCGGGGGCGCTTCAGGCCGTGGTGCCGCAGCAGACGTCCGGCGCACTGTCCGCACTCTTGCCGACGGTGCCGACGTCGGCCTTCACCACGTCGGCCTTCACCACGTCGGCCTTCACCACGTCGGCCTTCCCCACGTCGGCCGGGGCGACGCTCGACCGGCTCGGGGCCGAACGGCTTGGCGGGGAAGGCGGTGGAGCGTTCGAGTTCGGCGTCGCGCAGGGCGAGCCGAACAGGGGACATGCCGTCCTCCCCGGTCCGAGAATGCGTTTCGACATCTGTCGATACAGCAGCCTTGCCCATTCGATTAGATGGATGTCAACATAGACACATGTCGAATTCAGAGCTCGTCATCCTCGGGCAGGACGACGCGACGGCGTGCTGCACGCCGCTCGCCCGTGAACCGCTGGACGAAGAAGCCGCCGTGGACCTGGCGAAGATGTTCAAGGCGCTGTCGGACCCGGTGCGACTCAGGCTGCTGTCGCTGATCGCCTCCCACGAGGGCGGCGAGGCCTGCGTCTGCGACCTGACCGGCCCCTTCGACGTCTCCCAGCCGACCATCTCCCACCACCTGAAGGTGCTGCGCGAGAACGGCCTGGTCGGCTCCGAGCGCCGCGGGACCTGGGTCTACTACTGGGTGCTGCCGGCCGCGCTCGCCAAGCTGTCCGCCCTGCTGCAGCCCCCGGCCGGCACCGCCACCCGGCCCGCGGGCGGCGCGAGATGACCGAGGCGGCTCCGTTGGTGCGCCGGTCCGCGGTCGAGTTCGTCGGGACGGGCGCCCTGGTCGCCGTCGTGGTCGGCTCCGGCATCCAGGCCACCAAGCTCTCCTCGGACGTCGGCGTTCAACTGCTCGCCAACTCCCTGGCCACCGTGTTCGGCCTGGGCGTGCTGATCGCCCTGCTGGGACCGGTCTCCGGCGCGCACTTCAACCCGGCGGTCACGCTGGCGGCCTGGTGGACCGGCCGCCGCGACGACGACGGACTCACCCCGCCTCTGCCCCTGCGGGAGGTCGCCGCCTACGTGGCCGCCCAGACCGCCGGCGCCATCGGCGGAGCCGTGCTGGCGGACGCGATGTTCGCCGAGCCGCCGACGAACTGGTCGACGCACGACCGGTCGGCTCCGCACCTGTGGCTCGGCGAAGTCGTCGCGACGGCCGGACTCGTCCTGGTGGTCCTCGGTCTGGCCCGCGTCGGTCGCGCCCGCATCGCCCCGGTCGCGGTCGCCGCCTACATCGGCGCCGCCTACTGGTTCACCTCCAGCACGTCGTTCGCCAACCCAGCCGTCACGATCGGGCGCGCCTTCACGGACACCTTCGCCGGCATCGCGCCCGCCTCGACGCTGCCGTTCGTCGCCGCCCAGCTGATCGGCCTGACCGTCGGGGTCGCCCTGGTCCCCGTACTGTTCGGCCGCCCTGCCAAGCCCGCCGCCGAGGGCGCCGTGGTCCCGCAGGGCGAGCACCACCCGGCTGCCGTCGGCCGCTGAACCCCGCCCCGCCGCTCCTGCCCGAAGGAAGAACCCGATCGTGACCAGTCCCGCTGTCCCGTCCGTGCTGTTCGTCTGCGTCCACAACGCCGGCCGCTCCCAGATGGCCGCCGCCTTCCTCACCCACCTCGGCGGCAAGCGGGTGCAGGCCCGCTCCGCCGGCTCCGCCCCGGCCGACACCGTGAACCAGGCCGTGGTCGAGGCCATGGCCGAGGTCGGCATCGACATCTCCGCCGAGGTGCCGAAGGTGCTCACCGCCGAGGCGGTACAGGCGTCCGACGCGGTGATCACCATGGGCTGCGGGGACGCCTGCCCGCACTTCCCCGGCAAGCGGTACCTGGACTGGAAACTGGACGACCCGGCCGGCCAGGGGGTAGCCGCCGTCCGGCCGATCCGGGACCGGATCGAGCAGCTCGTCCGCGGCCTGCTCGCCGAACTCGGCATCGAGGCCGCCGCGTGACCACCACCAGGGTGACCGTCACCGGGATGCTGCCCGAGCACGCCGGGCAGGTGCTGGCGATCTACCAACTGGGGATCGACGGCGGCGACGCCACCTTCGAGACCACCGCCCCGACCTGGGAGGACTTCGACGCCTCCCGGCTCGCCGGACACCGGCTGATCGCCCTGGAAGGCAGCCGGGTGCTGGGCTGGGCCGCGGTGGCGCCGGTCTCCGGCCGGTGCGTGTACACCGGGGTGGTCGAGCACTCCGTCTACGTCCACCCCGGCGCCCGGGGTCGAGGCGTCGGCCTGGCCCTGCTGACCGCGCTGCTGGACTCCACCGACGCCGCCGGGATCTGGACCGTGCAGTCCGGCATCTTCCCGGAGAACACCGCCAGCCTGGCCCTGCACGCGAAGGCCGGCTTCCGGGTCGTCGGCACCCGCGAGCGCCTGGGCCGCCACCGCGGGCGCTGGCGCGACGTCGTCCTGGTGGAGCGCCGCAGCCCCGCCGTCGACTGACCGGCGCTGCCGCAGCCCGTTCGCGCGCGCTCCCGACTCGCCCGCTGTTCATGAACTCCACTCATGACCACTGCTCATGAGTGGAGCTCATGAGTGGAGCTCATGAGTGGAGCTCATGAACGGCAGTCATTCGTTCGGGCCAGGAGCGATACCCATGAGCGTTGCTCATGGGTCGGCCCGTGAACAACGCTCATGACAGCACATGAACAACCCTCATGGGCCCGCCATGAGGCTCCCTCATGCCCTGCCCCCCGTGCCCCTCACAGTCTGCTGGGCAACTCGGCGCTGACCACCGTCGGGCCGCCCGGTGGGCTGTCCACCCGTAGCGCCCCGTCCACCGCGGCGAGTCGTTCGGCGAGACCGGCCAACCCGGTGCCCGCACCGATCGTGGCGCCGCCGCAGCCGTCGTCGCGCACCGTCAGCCGGACCTTCCCGTCAGCCGCGCTCGCGGTCAGCTCGGCCGACCGGGCGTCGCTGTGCTTGGCCACGTTGGTCAGCAGTTCGGCCGCGCAGAAGTAGACGGCCCGCGCGATCACTTCCTCCGGGCGTTCCCGCAGGTCCAAGCGGACGGTGACCGGCACCGGCGAGGTGGCGGTGAGCCCGGGAAGGGCCGCGCCCAGCCCGTCGTCCAGCGCCACCGGGTGGATGCCCCTGGTCAGCCGGCGCAGGCCTGCGATGGTGTCGTCGGTCTGCCCTCGGGCCCGGTCGACCAGCGTGCGCAGGCGCCCGAGGTCGGCCGCGGCCGGGTCCGCGAGGACGTCGTCGGCCAGCGACAGGGTGATGGCGAGTGCGACCAGCTGTGCCTGGGTGCCGTCGTGCAGGTCACGTTCCAGGCGCCGGAGCCGTCCGGTGTTCTCGGCGAGCAGGGTGGCTCGCGCGTTCTCCAGTTCACGCACCCGCTGCTGCGAGCGCACCGGGCCGAGCAGTGTCCGGGCGAGGGCACGGTTCGCCCGGCTGAGCGTTCGCAGCGCGGCGGGGACGGCGGCCAGGAGGAGCAAGCCGACCGGGATCGCGCCGAGATCCAGCCAGCCGAACGGCCGCGGACCCGGCTCCATCAACCGCACCCAGAGCGGGAAGCCCACCAGCCAGAGGCAGCCGAGCGGTAGCCCGACCGCGGCGAGGAAGCCGACCGCGCCCAGCGGCAGCCGAAGGAAGAGATAGAGCAGCACCCGCCAGGCCACCGGATCGGTGAGCACCGCCCGGCCCCGGGCGAACACCCCCGACGGGCGAGGCAGCGGCTGCGGCGTGGGCACGGTTTCGGCGAGCAGCCGTCCGACCAGCCATCGGTGCAGGCCGCCGACCCTCCGGGCCCCGAGGAGCGCGACCACCACGAACGGCAGGCCGAGGACGGTGAGCGAGAGCAGCACTCCCGCGTAGAGCACAGCGACGGCGTACACCCCGCCGAGCACGCCCAACGGCAACCCGAGGACGGCAAACACCACCTCGCCGCCCCGCACCGCCAGGAACCGCCGCCGCTCAATCACCGCTCACCTCACGCACCGCCCACCTCACGCACCGCCCACCTCATGCACCGCCCACCTCAGCCACGGCCACCTCAGCCGCGTCAGCTCCACCGGTCGCCCGCCGACCGGTCCCCAGCATCCAGCAAGGCACCCCCGAACCGCCGCACCGGGCCCGCCTCCCCTCCCGGACACTCCACTCCCCTCCCCCCTCTCACCGCCGCTTCCCACCCTCCCCCGTCCACCGCCGCCCGGGCCGCACCCGCACTCGTCACCTCACCCCCGCTCACCGCTCACCGACTCGACCGCCGATCCGCCGGCCGCCCACACCCCCGTGCCCACGATCCCCGGCACCGTCAGGAGCGCCGCCCCCAGCACCAGCCAGGCGCACCCCGCACCAGGCACCGTCGGCACCACCGACCCGCGCACCGCCCGGCTGAACGCTCCCGAGGCCGCGGCTGCCACGGCCGCCCCCAGCAGGACGCCGATCACCGTGGTCAGGGCCGCCTCCACGGTGAGCATCCGCAGCAGTTGCCGTCGCGTCGATCCGACCAGCCGCAGCAGGGCGAACTCCCGGCGCCGGTCGGCCGTCAGCGCGACGAGGGTGTTGACGGTGGAGACCGCCGCGAAGCAGACCAGCAGGCCGAGCTCCGCCTGTCGCAGCCAGATGTCGCTCGCCTTGGTGACGCTGGTCGCGGCCCCCGTCGCCCGGGCCACCCGGTCGGCGGTGCTGGTCATGATCAGCATCGTGCCGGAGAGTCCGACGAGCAGCGCGACCGGCACCATCGCGGAGGAGAGCCGGGCCGCATAGCCACGCAGGTTGGCGTCCGCGAGCCAGCCCGCCCTCGGCGCGAGCAGCCGGACCGGCGCGCCGAGGACGGCGGCCGACCCCCGCGCCGCCAGGGGCCCGAGGAGCGCGACCGCTACCAGCAGCACGAGCGAGCCGAGCAGCGCCGCCTGCCCGGCCTTGTCCAGCTCGTCGGCCCGCCTGGTCGCAGCCAGCCGCAGCAGCAGGACCCCGCCCGCCAGAACCGCGAGCCCGCTCAGCAGCCGCAGCGCGGCCCACCCCCGTGGGCCGCCCGCCGCCCCCTCGGCCAGGGCGACGGCCGGGGCGGGCCGGGTGACCCGCCAGGACGACGCTGCGGTGGCCGCCAGGCCGACCAGCAGGGCCACGCCGAGCGCGACCAGCATCGGCACCGGTGTCCCGGATGTGCGCAGACCGGGCGCGGCCATCCCACGCCGCTGCAGGGCGGCGAGGAAGGCCCGGGCGGCGAGCAGCCCCGTCGCGCAGCCGGGTACGGCCGCCAGCAGGACGGTCGCCGCGACCTGGGCGCGTACGACGCGCCGCACCTGGCGGGGCGTCGCCGCGACGGTGCGCAGCAGGGCGAGGTCGCGGTGCTGCTGACGGAGGGTGAAACCGAGCGCGTTGACCACGACGAACAGCGCGACCAGGACGGCGATCTCGCCGAACGCCGCCGCGATCACCATCACGCCCGGGCCGGCCACCGGTGCCCGGGCCACCGCGCTGGGCGCCGTCGCCTGCGCCGCGACCAGCGAGCCGAACAGCGTCACGGCCGCCATCTGCAGGAACAGTGCCGCGGCCAGTCCGGCGAAGGCCGCCGGCCGGCGCCGGATCTGCCCCACGGACAGGGCGAGGACCGGACTGCCCATCGTGCTCACCCGCCCATCCGGCTCAGCCTCGCAGCGACCTGCGAGGCGGTGGGCGCGACCAGCTCGTCCACCAGCAGCCCGTCCGCGAGCAGCAGCACCCGGTCCGCGTACCCGGCGGCCACCGGGTCGTGGGTGACCATCACGCAGGTCTGCCCCTCCGCGTCGACGCCCGCGCGCAGGAGGTCGAGGATGTCGTGGCCGGTGGCCCGGTCCAGTGCGCCGGTGGGCTCGTCGGCGAACAGCACCTCCGGCCGGGCAACGAGTGCCCGGGCGATCGCCACCCGCTGCTGCTGGCCACCGGACAGCTGCCCGGGCCGGTGTCGTTCGCGCCCGGCGAGCCCGACCCGGGCCAGCGCCTCCCGTACCCGGGCCCGCTCCGGCGGCTGCCCGGCCAGCCGACCGGGCAGCTCGACGTTCTGGGCGACGGTCATCGCCGGCATCAGGTTGAAGGCCTGGAACACGAAGCCCACCCGGGTGCTGCGCAGTCGCGCCAGCCGCCGTTCGGGCAGCCCGGACACCTCCGTGTCGCCCCATCGGACGGTGCCCCGGGTGGGCCGGTCCATCCCGGCGAGGCAGTGCAGCAGGGTGGTCTTGCCCGACCCGGAGGGCCCCATCACCGCCGTGAACGTCCCCGGCGCGAAGGCCACGGACACCCCGCGCAGCGCCCGGACGGCCGCCGTGCCGCGCCCGTACTCGCGGTGCAGCCCCTCCCCGCTCAGGGCCGTGCCCGTCACCCCGTACCGCGCCGCCGGGGTTGCGGCTGTCGTCATCCCGTTCATGCCCTCCATGCTGGGCGTCCGGAGCGGCGGGATCGATTGTGCTGGCCCCCGTATTTAGGGTTCGGAAAACCGAACCCCGCAGGTGGTGCTGCACCCCCTCGGCCGGGTTGCGGCACCGCCAGGACCGGATTCACCCCGCGACACGTCCGCGCCGGACGCCCGCCACCCGCCACCCGCCCACCAGCCACCCGCCACACCCTTGCCGGGCGGTTCCCAGGCCCGCCGTCAGATTTCCAACCTGCCGGTTTTCCGACCCCGGCCTCCCCTCCGCCCGGCTCACGAGGAATCATGATCGGGTGACCATCGACCTGCTGCCCGGCCACGGCGTCCGTCTGCCTGCCCCGCTGCCCGAACTGCGGTTCGGCCTCACCGAGGCAGCGGTGCGCGGACTGCTCGCCCCGCACGGCGAGTTGCTGCCCGACGGCGTGCAGAACACCTTCGTCTGTGGTTGCCGTTGGGCGCTGGCCCTCCAACTGCCCGGCGTCAGTGTCACCCTGTGCGCGGACGACCACGACCGGTTCCGGAGCGTCACGGTGGTCCGCAACCCGAGCGACGACCGGCCCGCCTGTCCGGTCGGCTACCACGGGATCGACCTGCTCGGCTGGCCCGCGCACGAACTGGTCGAGGCCCTGCGCGCCCAGGGCCTCCCGGTGCCCGATCCCACCCACAGCACCCTCCGCTACGACTCGCTGTACCTCTACCGCCGACCCGCCGCGTCGGCCCCCTCGCGGTCCCCGCGCCCGTCGCGGTCCTCGCGGTCCTCGCGCCCGGCTCGAAAGCCGCGCCACGAAGGGCCGTTCACCTTCGACGTCGTCTCCCACTCCGCCCCCGCCCAGGACTCCGAGGTCGCCCAGCACGCCGAGGGTGCCGAGGGTGCCGAGGCCGCCCAATGACGCCCCGGGCACCGCGGATCCCGCAGCCGACCGGCACCGCCACCGGTCCGCACGACGCCGCTTTCCTCCCCCGTCTGCGCCTCTCCCCCCGCCCGGCCCGGTGCCCGGTCACGGCGCCGGTCCCCAAGCTCGGCGGCGAGCCCTGCTGGCTGGCCGAGCCCTCCTGGCCGCTGTCGCCCACCACCGGTCAACCCCTGGTCTTCATCGGCCAGTTCCCCGTACCGGGGGCCGAGGTGCGACTCGCCTACCTCTTCCTCGACCCGGCCGACGGCCCCATGGGCGGCCCCGACCCGGAGGCGGGCGACGCCGTGCTGCTCGTCCAACCGGGCGGCCGGATCCCGCCCTTCGCCGTCATCGGGCCGGCCGGTACCCGGGGCCGCACGCTCTGGCGCCTCGGGCCCGATGGTGCGCAGACCCCGGTCGAGTACCTCCTCGACGTGCTGCCCCTCCCGGGCGAGGTCGACCGGTCGATGGACGAACGGGCGGCCTTCCAGAGGCACTGGCGCGGCGAGGGCCCGGAGGTCCGCTTCCCGGACGGTCCGCACGTCCACGACCACCTCGGCGGCAGCCCGTCCTTCCCGAGCGGCCGGGCCGGGGTTCCCGCGCCCTGGCAGTACTTCTTCGCCCTCGCCGGCGCCCAGGACGAGGACGAGCCGTACTTCCTCGACTTCGGCTACGGCGACGGGTTCGCCTTCCTCAGCCCGGACGGTCTGGAGGGCCGCTTCTACCGGGAAACGCCGTGACCGCCACCGTCCCAACCACCTTCTCACCCAAGGGAGTCACCATGACCACCGTCCCCGAGCCCACCGTCCCCGAGGCCACCACCACCGAGGCCACCGAGCCCGCCACCATCCAGGCCACCGCCTCCGAGCCCACCGCCACCCGGAGCACCGCCCCCGAGCCCGCCACCACCGAGGCCACCGGCTCCGAGCCCACCAACCCCCTGACCGTCGCCGTCCTCGGGCCGGGCGGCGTCGGCGGACTGATCGGCGGGCTGCTCGCCCGGGCCGGCCACCGCGTCGTCTGCCTGGCCGGCGCGGAGACCGCCGCCGCCATCGCCCGGGACGGACTGCACGTACGAAGCGCCCAGTTCGGCGAGTTCACCGCGCGGGTCGAGGCCGCCACCGAGCTGCGCGAGCCCGTCGACGCCGTCTTCGTGACCGTCAAGGAGACGGCACTGGCCTCCGCACTCGACCGGTTGCCCGCGCAGGCCGTGGGCGCCGGGATCGTGGTGCCGCTGCTCAACGGCCTGGACCACATGGCGCTGCTGCGCGACCGCTACCCGGCCGCCCGGGTCGTGGCGGGCACGATCCGGGTCGAGGCCACCCGGACAGCGCCCGGGCGGATCGAACACGGCAGTCCGTTCGCCATCGTCGAACTCGCCACCGTCGAAGACGAGTTCGCCGCACAGCTGCGGCACGCAGGGCTGGACGTGACGCTGCGCGACGACGAGACGGCGATGCTGTGGAGCAAGCTGTCCTTCCTCGCCCCGTTCGCGCTGCTCACCACCCGCCACGCGAGCGGGATCGGCACCGTGCGGACCGAGCACCGGGCCGAACTCCTCGCGGTGCTGGACGAGATCACCGCGGTCACCCGGGCGGTCGGGGCACCGGCCGACGCCGAGGCCCTGCTCGCCTCCTTCGACCGGATCCCCGGGACGATGAAGTCCTCGATGCAGCGCGACGTGGAAGCCGGCCGCCCGACCGAGCTCGACGCCATCGGCGGTGCCGTGCTGCGGGCCGCCGACGTCCACGGGGTGGCCGTCCCGACGCTCACCGCCCTGGTGGGCGAGCTCTCGGACTCCGCCGGGCGGTGACGGTTGCCCTGGGCGTCACCTCGGGGTAGGAATCCTGGGGTGACGCCTTCCGACCACCACAGCGACCCCGCAGGGGTCCGCATCGAGGCCTTCCTCCACGCCCACGAGGCCGACCGGATCCCGCACCCGGGCGGCACGCTGCTGGCACACCTCCGGCGGGTCGCGGCCCTGCTGGCGGACTGGGGCTGCGACCCCGCCGTCCAGGCCGCCGGCCTCTGCCACGCCGCGTACGGGACCGACGGGTTCGACCGCACCCTGCTGTCACCCGACCGGCGGGAGGAGCTGGCCGACCTCATCGGCCGACGCGCGGAGGCGCTCGTCCACCTGTACGCGAGCTGCGACCGGGCCGCCGTCTATCCGCGCCTCGGCGTGGAGCGGACGCCGGTCTTCCGCGACCGGTTCACCGGGGACGAGCGCACACCGACGGAGGAGGAACTGCGCGCCTTCCTCGCCATCACGGTCGCCAACGAGCTCGACGTCCTCGCTCACAACGCCGAGCTCGCCGCCCGCTACGGACCGGACCTGTACGGCCTGTTCGCCCGGGTCCGGAGCCTGCTGCCGCCGGCCGCCTGGCAGGCCTGCACCGACCTCCTCGGACCGAAGGCCGGTGGTCAGCACGGTCCTGACGCCCAATCACATGTGAAGAAGGGGACCGGCCCGGGGCGGGAGCGGGCCTAACGGGGGCTGAGCAGGCAGAACTCGTTGCCCTCCGGGTCGGTCAGGATCCGCCACGAGATGGCGGACTGGTCGATGCCCGGGTCGGAGGCGCCCAGAGCGCGCAGCCTGGCCTCCTCGGCTGCCGGGTCGTCGCCGCGGTAGGGGCTGATGTCCAGGTGGACGCGGTTCCAGACGCTCTTGGTGTCGGGGGTGCGGACGAACTCCAGGTAGGGGCCGACGCCTTGGGCGGAACGCATGGTCGCGTGGTCGTCGGCGACCTCGTGCACCGTCCAGTCCGTCGCCCCGCCCCAGAACCGGGCCATCGCCCGCGGGTCGGTGCAGTCGACCACCACCGCGGCGATCGGCCCGGTGTCCCGGTAGATCTCCCGGGGCTCCAGGACGCAGAACTCGTTGCCTTCCGGGTCGGCCATGACCGTCCAGGGGACCTCGCCCTGGCCCACGTCGGCGAGCGTCGCCCCGAGGTCCTGCAGGCGTGCGACCAGCTGCGCCTGATGGGCCGTCGAGGTGGTGGCCAGGTCGAGGTGCACCCGGTTCTTCACCGTCTTGGGTTCCGGGCGGGCGACGAGGTCGATGCAGACGGCCGCGGGGTCGGGGTAGGCGAAGCCGACCGGTTCGAGGTTGGTCACGCCGGGGCCCTCGCTGTCGACACCCCAACCGAGGGCCTCCGCCCAGAACCGGCCGAGCGCGGCGTCGTCCTGGGCCTTCATGTTGATCTGCACGAGTCGTGTTGCCATGCCGTCGATCCTAGTTCCGGAGCCGGTGGTGACGATCACCGGACGTTCCGGTCAGTCGGCGGCGTGCTCGCCGGGTTCGCCCAGGTGCCAGATCTCGGCGAGTTCCGTCCACTGGCGGGAGTCGCCGCGGTCGGGCCAGGGCTCCTGACAGGGATCGGTGAGCTTCCACCACTCCTGGGTCACCGGGTCGGCCTCGAGGTCCGCCATGTCGGCGTCGAAGTCCTCGCCGTGGTACTCGAAGTAGGCGAACAGCACGTCGTCGTGGAGGTGGATGCTGTAGTTGCGGATCCGCGCCCGGTGGAGGGCCGCCTCGACTCCGGGCCAGACGGCGGAGTGGAGTGCGAGGTACTCCTCGCGGTGCTCGGGGCGGAGCCTGATGGTCTGGGCGAAGCGCCTCATGCGGATTCCTCCGGCGTCGCGGTGTTCGAGTCGTCGGCGAACGGCGAGCGGTAAGTGGGGGTACGGGTCCGGAGTGCGAGCCGGAGCGTCATCCGGATCCGGGTGGAGGCGGGCAGCAGGACCGTCAGGTACGTGCCGTCGCAGGCCGCCTCCGCCTCGGCGACCACCGGTTCGGTGTGGCCGTAGTCGTACATGTCGCCGATCCAGCCGTCGTCCGTGCAGGTCGTGTACCGGACCGAACGGATGGTGTGCTCGGCGAGGGCGCCCGCCTGGACGATCACCGTCCGGTCTTCCTCGGGCGAGAGGTTGACCAGTTCGACGGTGGTCGCCCCGGGGTCGATGGAGGTGACCAGGGCGGCCACGTCCGGCGGCAGTCCCGCCCGACGGGCCCGGGCGTCGTGGTAGCGCAGCCGGGCCTGCTGGAGACCGCCGTTGTAGAGCACCTGGGGTGCGCCCCAGGTCAGCTGGACCAGGGCCTCGGTGGCGACCGGGTTGCACTGCTGCCACACGTGGATGTCGGCCTCGGCCACCTCCAGGTCGCGGTAGCGGTCGATCCGCCGCAGGCGGTGGCGGACCTGGGCCTGGGCGGCGGCGAGGATCCGCTCGGGGTAGCCGGGGTCGTCGCCGGCGAGGAAGGCGAACCACGCCTTCTCGTGCCCGGACTCCTCCTTGGCCCGGAACGGCCGCACGGTGCGCCAGTCCAGGCCGTCCGCGTCGCGCAGCTTCTCGAGCCGGGCGCGGTCGGTGTCGGAGGCGGTGTGGTGCCACAGCGCCACGGGCACCGCCAGGGTGACCGGGTTGTAGTCGAACCAGCCGGAGTCGTTGCGCCGGATCGGGAGGTGGAGCGCCGGTTGGTCGGCGTCCGAGGCGAGTTCGACCGCCCACTTGGACCGGAGGCTGGAGTCCGCCTCGGTGAAGGGCATCAGCTCGGCCCGCGCGATGAGGGCGTCGAGCGAGGTCCCGACCATGGCGAGGTGGTCGTCCTCCCCGGTGGCCACCGCCGCGGCGAGCGCCGCCACGCAGGCCGCGTGGCCGACGCTGTGCCAACCGTGCGGCCAGGACCAGCCGTAGTGGCCGCCGTACCACCGTCCTTCGAGCAGGCTGCCGACGACGCCGTCCGGGCCGACGTTGTCCGGGATGAGACCGCCGTTCGCCTCGGTGCGCTCCCGCCAGGCGCCGACGTAGTCGACGATCCAGTCGCGGTAGCGCTGGTCGCCGGACAGGATCCAGGCGTTGAGGACCAGTCCGGCCGCCGCGAGGTTGACCGCCGTGTCGCCGACGCCCATCCGCTCGCGCATCTGGGTGCCGAGCCGAGGATCCGCGGCGAGCGGGTACGGGCCGTCCTGCGCCTCGGGGAGCCAGTCGAGCGGGAAGCCGTACGTGGCCGCCTCCTTCGGCAGCCACGGGTAGACCTCGCCGTCGGCCAGCCCCCGCCGGTCCGGATCGCTGCCGTTGTGCGGGCGGGTGATGATGCGGTGCTCGGCGTCGTAGTTCCCGTTGGCCGGGTCGACGTACAGATCGGCGAACCGCAGGGCGCGTTCGGACCAGCGGTCGGGGTCGGCCATGCACAGGAAGTAGAGCAGCAGCAGGCTCTCGCCCTGGTGGAACCAGTCGTAGCCGCGCTCGTACTCGTCGTGGAGCAGGCCCAGTTCGGTGAGGTGCCTGGTCACGCCCTCCCAGTGCTTCCCGCTGGCGGCCAGCAGGTCGTCGGCGCCGCCGAGCAGGTAGAGCTGTGGCCAGTTGAAGAACACCTCGTAGAAGTCGTCGACGCCGTCTCGGGTGGTCAG
This sequence comes from Streptomyces sp. NRRL S-350, assembly GCF_000719705.1. Lineage (GTDB taxonomy): Bacteria > Actinomycetota > Actinomycetes > Streptomycetales > Streptomycetaceae > Kitasatospora. The sequence goes on from NZ_JOHO01000050.1 coordinate 50,092, forward strand.
CCGGCCGGTGTAGTTCAGCCGGCCGTCGGGGCCGGTGAAGTCGCGGGCGAAGCGGCGCCAGCCGTGGTCGAGCAGGTCGAACAGCGCGCGCTGCGCCAGCGCCCAGCCTGGCGGTTCGAGCAGCGGTACCCGGGCCCGGATCTCGAGTGGGGGCGCTGCGGCGTCCTCGCCCGGGGAGGGGTCGGTGGAGCTGGGTGGCATGGGGGGTTCTCCGATCGGGGTGACGGCGGGGGCGTCATTCCTTGGTGGCTCCGGCGAGCATCCCGCTGACCAGGAAGCGCTGGGCGAAGAGGAAGACGACCAGGACCGGGGTGATGGCCACCAGCGTCGCGAGGGCCAGCTGCGGGCGCTCGATCGCGAGCGAGCCGGCGGTCGGGTTGAACTGCGGCACGCTGCTGAGCAGGTTGCCGACGCCCACCTGCACGGGCATCTGGTCGCTCTCGGGGAGCATCACGTAGGGCAGGAAGTAGTTGGTCCAGTTGGCGACGAAGCTGAAGAAGCCCACGAGCGCGATGACCGGTGTCGCCAACGGCAGTGCCACGTGGCGGAAGACGCCGAGTTCGGAGCAGCCGTCCATCCGGGCGGCCGCCAGCAGGTCCTTCGGCACGGCGGTGGTGAAGTAGATGTACGTCAGGTACACGCCGAACGGGTAGAACGAGTACGGCAGGACGATCGACCACATCGTGCCGATCAGGCGCGCCGCGTTGATCTCCAGGAACAGCGGCACCACCAGCGTGGCGCTCGGCATCAGCATGACGACCAGGGTGGAGACCAGCAGGGTCTTCCGGCCGCGGAACTCGGTCATGGCCAGCGCGTATCCCGCGGGCACCGACACGCAGAGCGTGATGACCAGGGAGACGACGGCGTACAGGGCGGAGTTGCCCAGCCAGTCCAGGACCGCACCGTCCTGGAATCCGGTCAGCGCGTGCCAGTTGTCCGCGAGTGCGCCCCAGGAGCCGAAGGAGAGCGGGTGGTCGTGGACCAGCTGCTGGTCGGTCTTGGTCGCCGCGAGGACGAGCCAGAGCACTGGCAGGACGAAGAACACCACGAACACCGTCAGGACCGACCCGGCCAGCAGCCGGTACGGCGTCCGGCTCACCGGTCGACGGGCCCGCCGCGAGGTCCGGTGCGGAGTTCGGCTCATGGCGCTCGGTTCCCGTTCGGTCCGTGGCGTGGCGGCGGTGGCGGGGGCGGGGGCAGGGGTGTCAGTCGGCATCGAAGAACCTCGACCGTGCGACGAAGACGCCGGCGACCGACACGCCGACGACCAGGAGCTCCATCGAGACCGCTGCGGCCCCGTTGATGTTGTTCATCTGGAAGGCGAAGTCGTAGGTCAGCTGGTTGAGCGAGTAGTCGCGGCCGGCCACGCCCACGCTGGCGAGGGAGAGCAGTTGGGGCTCGACGAAGAGCTGGGCGCCGCCGGCGAAGGCCAGGATCACCATGTAGACGATCCACTTGCGGAGCATGGGGATCTGCACGTGCCAGGCGGTCTGCCAGGCGCCCGCGCCGTCGATCCGGGCGGCTTCCAGGACGTCGCCGGGGATGTTGTTGAGCGCGCCGTACATGACGACGATCCAGCCGCCCGCGCCGGTCCAGAACGCGATGACGGTGAACAGCACCGGCAGGTTGCCCGGGGCGATGACCTGGCCGAAGGTGTCGAATCCCAGCACCCCCAGCAGCGAACTGACCGGGCTCACCGTCGGGTCGAGCATGAACAGCCAGACCAGCACCCCGGCGGCGCCCGCCAGCGCCCCGGGGATGTAGTACAGGAAGCGGAGCGCCTGGCTGATCCGCCCGGAGGACACCCGGTGCAGCAGCAGTGCCAGCCCCACCACGAACACGACCAGCGAGACGAGCCAGAACAGCAGGTAGAGCGCCACGTGGCCGAGGGCGTCCACGAACCGGAAGTCCTGTGCCGTGGTGACGAAGTTGGCGAAGCCGGTGAACGTGCCGCCCGCGTCGGTGAAGGCGAAGTAGATCGCGTAGCCGATCGGGAGGACGCCGAAGGCCACCAGCAGGATCGCGTAGCCGGCGACGAAGGCCGGTCCGGCCCAGCTCCGGCGGGCGCCTCGGGGGCGTCGGCCGACGCCGGTCGGGGAGGAGACGGTGGAGGTCACTTCGAGACCTTGTACCCGTACGACTCGGCGTGCTTGACGATCGAGTCCTGCCAGGCGGGCAGCAGGGACTCGATGGTCTGGCCCTGGGTCAGACCGGGCTTGACCGTCGCGGCCCAGATCGCCTCCTGGCTGAACTGGCCGGAGCCCCAGCCCGGCCACACCTGGGAGGACGCGTCCTGGAGGGCGCCGAGGTCACCGGCGAAGTACCCGGAGGCCGCCTGGGCCTTCAGCCAGTTCTCGGCGGCGGGCGCGTACGCGGGGAAGCCGGGGGCCTTCTCGCCCTGGTAGGCGTTGTCGGTGGTGACCCACGTCAGGAAGTCGGTGGCCGCCTTGAGGTGGGTGGAGTGCTGGGACAGCAGCCAGGTGCCGCCGCCGACGTTGCCGGTGGACGGCGCGGTGTCGCCCTGCCACTGGGGGATCGGGGCCACCCCGACCGTCTTGTCCGGGATCTTCAGGGTGTCCCGGAACACCGCGCCGCCGAACCACGCCGGGCCGGGCATGAGCAGGACCTTGTCGGCCTCGTTCTTGGCGAAGTCGGTGCTGAAGACGCCGCTGACGGACAGGGACCTGTTCTTGATCAGCCCGTCCATGAGCTTGGCCATCCTGGTGCAGTTCTCACTGCCGGTGTCCGCGGAGACGGCCTTGGGGCCGGTGATGTGGTTGGCCCCGCACTTGCCCGCCCAGAGGTAGATCTCGGGGGTGAAGGAGTCGCCGGCGTCGCCCACCAGGTAGCCCGGGTGCTCGGCCGCCACCTTCACGCCCAGCTGCTGGTACTCCTCCCAGGTCTTCGGGACGGTGTAGCCGAACTGCTGCATCAGCGGCGCGTTGTACCAGAGCACCGCCTGCGACAGGTCGTTGCGCAGGCAGTAGACGGTGCCGTTGACGGTACAGACGTCGTTGGCGCCCTTCGCGAACTTCCCCAGGGTGTCGGCCGGGACCAGGCCCTTGTCGAGCGGAGCCGCGAAGCCCGCGTCGACCGCCCAGGTCGTCTCGTTGTTCTGGGAGCTGAACACGACGTCCGGCCAGCCCTTGCCGGTCCGGTTGAACAGCTGGACCTTGGTCTGGAGGTAGTTCGAGCCGTTGGCGTCACCGTCGTAGCTGACGATGTCCAACTTCACCTCCGGGTGCAGCGCCTGGTACTGCTTCGCGGCTTCCGTGCGGGTCGCGTCGACCCAGACCGTCAGCGCTCCGTCGGTCTGCGCCGCCTGGGCGAAACCGTCCTTGGTGGTCTTCTGGGCAGACGCGCCGTCACACGCGGACACGGTCACGGCCAAGGTGGCCGCGCAGGCGGCCAGCACGACCGCTCGTCTCCTGCTGGACACTGCCTTCGCGCCGGCCGGCGGCTTGTTGACGGTCATGTGCGACTCCGCTGCAGAGGCCCCGAACAGGGTCGGGACAGGTGGGGGTGGGGCGACGGCTGGCCGTCCCGGTCACGCGTCGGGTGCCGAGGGCGGGTGCTCCGCTGCCGCCCTCGGGGATTAAATTAGCCGCCCTATCGACCACCCAGTCAAGGGTTTCCACGTTCCCATTCGGACCGCTCCCGGACCGATGACCCGCCATTGCAACGGACTTACGCAGAATTCGCCACCCTTTGTCCGGGTCTCCCCCTTCGCAATCCATCGCCATATCTCGCGGAATGAGTATGACTCATTGCTGGTCGGCGCTACGATGAGACGACTCCGCTGCGATCAGTCGAGGTCCGCGAGGTCCGGCAGCCGGCCGCCGCCCGTTCGCGGTGATCTGCCGGGCCATGCCCGACGGCCGCCCCGCGGCTGCCGGGCGGCTGCGAGGCGACTGCGGGGCGACTGCGGCAGCCGCGGTACGCCTCGAGACGAACCGCCAGTCGGCCGGCCTTCGTGCCGAGCCCTCGCCCGGGAGCCGCCAAGCGAGGGCTCACACCCCCGGCGGCCACGGGCCCGGCCCGGCGCCTTCGCGGGCGCGCGACCGCCTCTCAGAGCGCCGTCGGCGGGAGGGGTGCGGGCGGGTCGGTGAGCCGTACCTGGGCGGGACGCAGGAGGTGCTCGCCGACGCGGTATCCGGGGCGGAGCACCTCGGCGCAGAGCGCGCCGGTGGCGCTGGGGGTCGCGGTGGCCGCTTCGTGGAGGCGGGGGTCGAAGGGCCGACCCGCTTCGCCGACGCTGCGCAGGCCCAGGGCGGCGAGGCAGTGTTCGAGGAGTTCGGCGACGGCGCGGAATCCGCCTTCCACTTCGCCGTGGGCCCGGGCCTGGTCGATGGCGTCGAGGACCGGCAGGAGCCCGGACAGGACGTTGGCCACAGCCGCCTCCCGGACGGCGAGTCGGTCTCGCCGCACCCGCTTGCGGTAGTTGTCGTACTCGGCCTTCACGCGCTGCAGGTCCGCCAGGTGCTCCGCCGCCTGCGCCTCGAGCAGCCGCACCCGGTCGCCAGGCCCGTCCTCACCCGCGGCGTCCGGTTCCCGCTGCCCGCGCTCGGACGTCGTCGGGACGCCTTCGCGGCTCGGCGCGGTGCGGTCGGGTCCGGTTCCCGGCAGTGACGGCGCGGGGACGGCCGGGGTGAGTGACGGTGCGGGGACGGCCGGGGTGATCGCGGGTCGGTCGGGATCGCGCGGTCGGAGGGGGACCGGGTCGATGCGCCGCCGGTCCTGGATGGCCAGCGGCGGGCCGGCCTCGCGGTCGCCGGACCGGGGTCGCCGGTTCATCGGGGTGCGCCGCCCCTGGTGTCGTCGTCGACGATCTCCGCGTCCACGACCTCCTCCTCACCGGGGCCGGTGCCGGCGGCCTGGGCGCCGGCGGCCTGGCCGGGCGGGGCCTGGGAGTAGAGGGCGGTGCCGATCTTCTGCGCGACGCTCGCCGCCCGCTCGACGGCGGCGCGCAGGGCAGCGGTGTCCTCGCCCTTCAGCTTCTCCTTCACCTCGGCCAGTGCCGCCTCGACGTCGCTCTTCACATCGGCGGGGATCCGGTCGGGATTCTCGGTGAGGAGCTTCTCCGTGCCGTAGACGAGGTGTTCGGCGCTGTTTCGGGTGTCGGCGGCCTCCTTCCGGCGCCGGTCCTCCTCCGCGTGCGCCTCGGCGTCCCGGACCATCCGCTCGATGTCGTCCTTGGGCAGCGAGGAGCCGCCGGTCACCGTCATCTTCTGCTCCCGCCCGGTGCCGAGGTCCTTCGCGCCGACGTGCATGATGCCGTTGGCGTCGATGTCGAAGGTGACCTCGATCTGCGGCAGGCCGCGCGGCGCCGGCGGCAGG
>NZ_JOHO01000051.1 GCF_000719705.1 Streptomyces sp. NRRL S-350
CCGCCGCCGCCGCCCCCGCCGCCGACCCGGCCCCCGGGCCCGGGGCACCCGCCCCCGCCACCGCCGCCGGGGCGCCCGCCGCCACCGCCGCCGGGGAGCCCGCCGGGGCGCCCGCCGTGGCGCCGCTGTCGCTGCCCGACGCGTTCACCGCCCACGCCCGCACCCGGCCCCACGCGCCCGCCCTGCTGTGGCACGAGCACAGCGTCAGCTACGGCGAACTCGCCGCCCTCGCCGACGCCGAACGCGCCCGCCTGGCCGCGCTGGACCTCGCGCCGGGCGAGCCGGTGGGCCTGCTCGCCGTCAAGTCGCCCGCGGCGATCGCCCTGGTGCTGGCCTGCCTGCTGGAGCGCCGCCCGTTCCTGCTGCCCTCCCCGCAGCTCGCCCCGGCCCTGCTGGCCGCCCTGTTCGCCCAGGCCGGCGCCCGGCGCCTGCTCACCCCCCGCGGCCAGGACGCCCCGGCCCTGCCCGCCCCGGCCCCCGCCGCCCCGGTGCCGACCCTGGCGGCCGGCACCTCCTTCCTGCTCACCACCTCCGGCTCCACCGGCCTGCCCAAGATCGTCCCGCTCGCGCAGGGCGCCGTCGACCGCTTCACCGCCTGGGCCCACGACACCTTCGACCTCGGCCCCGGACGCACCGTCGCCAACTACGCGCCGCTGAACTTCGACCTCGCCCTGCTCGACGTGTGGGCCACCCTCGCCGCCGGCGGCACCTGCCTGCTCATCGACCCCGCCCACGCCCTCAACGCCCGCCACCTGCTCGCCCAGCTCACCCGCCACCGCCCGCACGTGCTGCAGGCCGTCCCGCTGGCCTACGCCCTGCTCGTCCAGGCCGCCGGCCCCGGCACCGTCCTGGACAGCGTCGAACACGCCGCGTTCACCGGCGACGCCATCGACGCCCGCACCCTGGCCGCCCTGCCCGCCCTGCTGCCCGCCGCCCGGCTGTACAACGTCTACGGCTGCACCGAGACCAACGACAGCTTCCTGCACCGCCTGGACCGCCTGGACGCCGCCGCCGCCCTGCCCGTGCCCATCGGCAGCCCCCTGCCCGGGGTGCGCACCCTCATCGCCGCCCCCGACGGCACCGCCGTGCACGGCGCGGGCAGCGGCGAACTGTACGTCTCCACCCCCTTCCAGGCCGCCGGCTACCTCGACCGCTCCCGCGACGCCGGCCGCTTCACCACCCGGCCCGAAGGCGCCGGAACGGGCCGGCGCTGGTTTCGCACCGGCGACCTCGTCACCCGCGACGAGCAGGGCCGCGTCCACCTCACCGGCCGCGCCGACTTCCAGGTCAAGGTCCGCGGCGTGGCCGTCAACACCGCCGAGGTGGAACGCGTCCTGCTCGCCCACCCCGAGGTCCGCGAAGCCGCCGTCGCCGCCGCCCCCGACCCGCTGACCGGCAAACGCCTGCACGCCGCCGTCCAACGCGCCCCCGGCTCGCGCCTCAACACCCTCACCCTGCGCGAGCACCTGGCCCGCAACCTGCCGCGCGCCGCCGTCCCCGACAAGCTCGCCGTCCACGACGCCCCGCTGCCCAAGACCGCCACCGGCAAGGTCGACCGCAAGGCCGTCCTGCCCCCACCCCCACCCGAACCCGCGCCCGCCGCCGCGCCCGAACCCGCCGCCGCGTCCGCATTTGAACCCGCGCCCGCCGCCGCGCCCGCCGCTGCGGCGCCGGCGTCCGCGTCCGCCGCGGCGCCCGAGCCGGCGTCCGCGCCGTAACACCCCGTCCCGATCCGACACCCACGCAAGGGAGTTGCCGCCATGAGCAACATCACCCAGATCAAGCGCTTCCTCATCGAGGAGTTCCTGCCCGACGTCACCCCCGAGCAGCTCGCCGACGACCACGACCTGCTCTCCGACGGCGTCATCGACAGCCTCGGCGTCCTCAAGCTCATCGCCTGGGTCGAGGACCACTTCGCCCTGCCCGTCGACGACACCGACCTGGACCCCAACAACTTCCGCTCGGTCACCGCCATCGACGCCTTCATCACCGAACGCCGCACCGCCGCCACCACCGCCTCAGCCTCGGCCACGGCCACGGCCACGGTGGGCGGCTGACCCGTGCACCCGGCCCTCACCGCCCTGCTCGCCGGCCGCCCCGTCCCCGTGGACGCCTGGCGCTCGTGGTGGGACCAGCTGGAACACCGCACCCTGGGCCCGGCCCGCGACAGCGACCGGGCCCAGGCGGCGGCCCTGCTGGCCAGCCTCACCACCCGCCTGCCCGACCCCGCCACCCTCGCCGCCCTCACCACCTCCCTCACCGAACGCGCCCCCCACCCCGGACCCGCCCACCCCGCCAGCGTCAACATCGTGGGCACCGGCGGCGGACCGGCCACCTTCAACCTGTCCACCGCCGCCGCCCTGACCGCCGCCAGCATCGGCATCCCCGTCGTCAAGACCGGCTCCCGCGCCTACACCAGCACCGCCGGCTCCGTCGACCTCCTCGAACGCCTGGGCATCACCCTCACCTCCAGCCACACCGCCACCGCCGACCACCTCGCCGACCACGGCATCGCCTTCGCCGGCCCCCACGTCTACCCGCCCGCCCTCACCCGCCTGGCCCGCATCCTCCACCCCCTCACCCTCAAACCCTTCGGCGCCTTCCTCAACACCCTCGGCCCCCTCCTGGCCACCGTCCCCGTCACCGCCCAACTCACCGGCACCAGCACCACCGCCGCCCTGGACGCCCTGCGCCGCCTCGCCCCCACCACCGCCCGCACCCTGTGGCTGGCCCACAACAGCGCCGGCGCCGACGAACTCCTGCCCTTCGCCGACAACACCCTCCACACCCCCGACACCACCGTCCACCTGCCCGCCGGCACCCTCGCCCCCGCCACCGGCACCCTCGCCGACCTCGCCCCCCACCCCGACGACCTCACCGGCCACTTCCTGCGCGCCCTCACCGGCCGGGCCGGCGCCACCGCCACCCACACCATCGCCCTCAACACCGCCGCCCTCGCGATCGCCTCCGGACGCCACACCCGCTGGGCCACCGCCTACACCGCCGCCCTGGACGCCCTCGCCGACGGCGCCCCCCGCGCCCTGGCCGAACGCCTGCGCGCCCGAGCCCGGGAGAGCGTCCGTGCCTGAACCCCTCCCACCCGCCCCCACCCCGGGCCTGGCGCTGTTCCTCAACGCCGGCGACCCCCCGGGCCGCCTCACCGACCTCGCCCTCATGCTCGACACCCACGGCGTCGACGTCCTCGAACTCGCCGTCCCCTTCCCCGACTCACCCACCGACGGCCCCGTCATCCGCCGCTCCGCCGCCCGCGCCCTGCACGCCGGCACCACCCTGGACACCGTCCTGGCCGAACTCGCCGACCTCACCCCCCGCCTGCACCGCCTCAAAGTCGCCCTGCTCGCCGACTGGAGCCACAGCCTGCGCCACCGCGACCCCGCCGCCACCACGGCCGCCATCGCCGCCGCCGGCGCCCACGCCCTCCTCGTCCACGCCCTGCCCCCGCGCCTGCGCCCCACCTGGCAGCACGCCCTGCGCCAGGCCGCCCTGCCCCAGGTCACCACCTGCTACCCCGCCTCCACCCCCGACGTCCTCACCGCCGCCGCCCGCGGCGCCACCGGCGCCTACGTCTACCTCGTCGCCCACTACGGCCGCTCCGGCACCACCCCCGCCACCGGCCACCGCGCCCTCGCCGACACCGTCACCGCCCTGCGCGCCGCCGCCCCCGGCGTCCAGGTCGCCGTCGGCTTCGGCGTCAGGACCGCCGCCGACCTGCAGGCCGTCGCCGCCGCCGGAGCCGACACCGCGATCGTCGGCTCCGCCGCCGTCGCCCGCCTCGAACACGCCCTCACCCACGGCCTGGACCCCGTCACCGAACTGCGGGACTTCCTCACCGACCTCCGCCCCCACCGTCCCCCCACCCGGACGCCCCCGGCGGACGCACCACCCGCACCACCCGCACCACCCGCACCGCCCGCACCGCCGGTGCCGCCGATGCCGCCGGCCCCCACCCCCACCAGCACCACGACCCGAGAGGACCAACCGCCATGCTCATCCGCGACCTTGACGACGTGAAGACCGTCGAATGGGGCAACGGCCTGTCCCGCCGCTTCCTGGTGGCCGCCGACGGCCTCGGCTACAGCCTCACCGACACCATCGTCAACGCCGGCACCAAGTCCCGCCTGGAATACCGCAACCACCTGGAGGCGTGCTACTGCATCGCCGGCTCCGGCGAAGTCATCGACATGGACGGCACCTCCCACCCCATCACCCCCGGACGCCTCTACGCCCTCGACCGGCACGACGCCCACTACCTGGTCGCCGCCCCCCACGAGGACCTGCGCCTGGTCTGCGTCTTCTCCCCGGCCCTGCGCGGCGACGAGGTCCACCAGCTCGACGCCCACTCCTCCTCCGCCTACTAGCAAGAACAGGCCCGCCCGCCCCCGCCGGGGGAACAACCCCCCGGCGGGGGCGGGCGGGCCCCGGGCGAGGCACCTCCCGTCCAGACGAAACGCCGGCGGCACCCGCGCGCCGGCCTGCCACCCCGGGCCCCCCGCACGGCGCGCCCGGGAGGAAGGCGGCACACCGTGATCCGCTGGAACGCCGACCAGAAGGCCCTGCGCGAGGGCCTGGCCCGCTTCGGCGACGACCTGAGCGCCGGCCACATCGAAGGCGACGAACAGGCCGCCTTCTCCCACGACAAATGGCGCCTGATCCAGAAGACCGGCATCCTCTCCCTGCCCTTCGACGAACGCTACGGCGGCCTGGGCCAGTCCCTGCTCACCACCATGTACGTCCTCGAAGGCCTCGGCCACGCCTGCCGCGACGGCGGCCTCAACTTCTCCGTCACCACCTCCCTCGCCTCCACCGGCGTCCCCCTGCAGGCCTTCGGCTCACCCGCCCTCAAAGAGGCCTACCTGCCGCGCATCGCCTCCGGCGACGCCATCGGCGCCCACGCCATCACCGAGTCCGACAGCGGCTCCGACGCCATGCGGATGCGCACCCGCGCCGTACGCGACGGCGACCACTTCGTCCTCACCGGCACCAAGACCTTCGTCTCCAACGGCCCCGTCGCCGACGTCATCGTCGTCTACGCCCGCACCCACCCCCAAGGCGGCGCCCTGGGCGTCACCGCCTTCCTCCTCGACGCCGACACCCCCGGCCTGAGCACCGGCAACCCCATCAAGAAGATGGGACTGCGCACCTCCCCCCTGTCCGAGCTCCACCTCGACGCCGTCCGCGTGCCCAGGGACCGCGTCCTGGGCCGCGTCGGCGGCGGCTTCATGGTCCTGGACCACGTCATGAAACGCGAGATCCTCTACTCCTTCATCGTCAACACCGGCGAGATGCAGCACCGCCTGCAACGCTGCCTGGACTACGCCAAGACCCGCATGTCCTTCGGCAAGCCCATCGGCTCCTACCAGTCCGTCGCCAACAAGGTCGTCGACACCAAGATCCGCCTCGAGACCGCCCGCAAATGGCTCTACGACACCGCCCAGCGCCTCGAAGCCGGCGACAACGTCACCATCGACATGGCCATCGCCAAACTCCTCACCAGCGAATCCAACCTCGCCACCTCCCTCGCCGCCGTCCAGGTCTTCGGCGGCAACGGCTACATGTCCGAATACGGACTGGAGAAGGACGTCCGCAACGCCGTCGCCGGCACCATCTACTCCGGCAGCAACGAGATCCAGTACAACCGCATCGCCGCCATGCTCGGACTGGGCACGTGAGCGCCCCCGCCGCACCGGCCCCCGTGCGCCCGGGCCACCTCAAAGTCTGCGGCGCCCGCACCCGCGCCGACCTCGCCCTGCTCGCCGACACCGGCCCCACCCTCGTCGGACTGTGGCACGGCATCCCCGGCGGCCCCGCCGACCTGCCCGGCGACGACCTCGCCGACCTCGCCGCCACCGCCATCCGCCTGGGCCTGGAACCCGTCCTCGTCACCTTCCTCGACGACGCCGCCCACCTGGCCCGCCTCGCCCGCGCCACCGGCATCCGCTGGATCCAGCTCCACGCCTACCAGAGCCCCGCCCTCGTCGCCGACCTACGCGCCCGCCTGCCCTACGCCGTCCTCGTCAAAGTCCTCCACCTCTCCCGAGGACGCTGCCTGGAACGCGCCTTCACCCCCGCCTACGAACGCGCCGGCACCGACCTGTTCCTCCTCGACACCGTCACCGACGACGGCCGCGTCGGCTCCACCGGCCAACCCCTGGACCCCGCCCACGTCCACGCCCTCCTCCCACGCCTGCACACCCCCTTCCTCCTCGCCGGCGGCCTCGACACCACCAACCGCGACACCTACCGCACCGTCACCGACCACCCCCTCTACGCCGGCGCCGACATCGACACCGCCGCCCGCGACCGCACCGGCCGCCTCACCCGCCCAGCCGTCACCGCCCTCACCCGCGCCTGGCACCCGCGCCCCCAGGAGACGCCCGCATGACCCCCTTCGCCGACGCACTGCTCACCGCCGACCGCCCCCTGGTCATGGAAGTCAAACTCCGCGACCCCCACGGCACCGACCTCCTGGGCCCCCGCACCGTCACCGACCTCGTCGCCCACTACGAACACGCCGGCGCCCCCTGCCTGTCCGTCGTCACCGGCCGCTGGTTCGGCGGCACCACCCGCCTGCTGCGCGAGGTCACCGCCGCCACCACCCTGCCCGTCCTGCAGAAGGACTTCCTCACCCGCCCCGCCCAACTCGAAGCCGCCCACGCCCTGGGCGCCTCCGCCGTCCTGCTCACCGCCGCCCTGCTGCCCGCCGCCTCCCTGCGCCGCCTGGTCGCCTGCGCCCTGGACCTGGGCCTGACCCCCTTCGTCGAGATCACCGACGAACGCGAACTCGCCGCCCTGCCCGACCCCCAGGACTGCGTCGTCGCCGTCAACAACAAGGACATCCGCACCCGCGAACGCGACCGCGGCGACCTGACCCGCAGCCTGCGCCTGCTGCCCGCCCTACGCGCCGCCGGCTGCCGCGTCCCCGTCTCCGCCTCCGCCATCACCGACCCCGCCGACGCGGCCCGCCTCCTCGACGCCGGCTACGCCGCCCTGCTCATCGGCACCTCCCTCATGCGCGCCGGCGACCTCACCGCCTGGCTCACCGCCCTCGACGACGCCCGCACCGGAGCCCCCGCATGACCACCGCCGCCCCGCGCACCCGCTCCCTGGTCCTGGACGCCGGCGGCATCCCGCTGTCCGCCCTGGTCGCCGAACCCGAACACACCGCCCCCAAAGCCGTCATCCTCGCCATCCACGGCCGCGGCATGCGCGCCGCCTACTTCGCCGGCCCCGCCCACCCCGACACCAGCCTGCTCACCCTCGCCGCCGACCTCGGCTACACCGTGCTGGCCGTCGACCGCCCCGGCCACCGCGCCTCCGCCCACCGCCTGCCCCACGGCCAGCTCATCGCCGACCAGGGCGCCACCGTCCACGCCGCCCTCACCGACTACGCCCGCGCCCACCCCGTCGGCGCCGGCGTCCAACTCCTCGCCCACTCCTTCGGCGGCAAGATCGCCCTCCACCTCGCCGCCCACTGGCCCCACCACCCCCGCCTGCCCCTGCTCGGCGCCGACATCAACGGCCTCGCCCAGCACTACGCCCCCGGCGCGTGGGAACACCCCGACGACCTCGCCGGCGGCGGCCGCCTCAACTGGGGCCCCCTGCACCTCTACCCGCCCGGCACCTTCCACGCCGCCCGCACCCTGCTCACCCCCGTCCCCGCCCTCGAATCCCGCGAACTGGCCACCTGGCCCGAGCGCTACCGCACCCTCGCCGCCCGCGTGCGCGTGCCCGTGCGCCTGACCCTCGCCGAACACGAGCACTGGTGGCGCCTGGACACCGCCGCCCGCACCGCCCTGACCGCCGCCTTCCCCCCGGGCCTGGCCCGCCTGACCACCGCCCGCGGCGCCGGCCACAACCTCTCCCTGGGCCACGCCGCCCGGCCCTACCACCTGCGCGCCCTGGCCTTCACCGACGACTGCCTCACCCACCGACCCACCCCGGCCCCCGCGGCCCCGGCGGCCCCGGCGGACCCCGCGGCCACGGCGGCCACGGCGGATCCGGCGGGCCCGGTGCCGGCCGCCGCCCGCTGACCTCACCGCCGCCGACCGGCCGGACCCCGCACCCCCGCCCCGCCCGGCACCCCCGGCCCGGCACACCCCCCAACGCCCCGTCCGGACAATCCGGCGTTGACCACCCCGAGCCCACCGGCCCCCATACCGGCAGGTCGAACAACCCGACCACCCAGGACGCACAACCGACGGTTGTTCCCTAAGGTGGACCGGCATGGACCTCGAAGCCGTACGCACCTTCACCGCCGTCGTCGACGCGGGCCAGTTCCAAAAGGCCGCCGCCGACCTGTCGCTCACCCAGCAAGCCGTCTCCAAACGCATCGCCGCACTGGAACGCGACCTGGGCGTGCGCCTGTTCACCCGCGCCCCCCGCGGCGCCGAACCCACCATCGACGCCCGGGCGTTCCTGCCCCACGCCCGCGAACTGCTGCGCGCGGCCGAGCGCGCCGCCGCCTCCGTGCGCCCCGGCAGCCGCCCGCTGCGCGTGGACGTGATCAACTCGCGGGGCGCCGCGGCGGGCCTGATGCGCGGCTTCCACCGCACCCACCCCGACACCGACCTCGACGTGCTGATGCTGCTCGACATCGACACGGCCCTGGCCGCCATCGACTCCGGCACGATCGACGCCTCCTTCCGCGCCGTCGCCGCGCCCGGGCGGCCCCTGCCCGAGGACATCGCCCGCCTGCGGGCCGGCGACGAGCCGCTGGACCTGCTCACCGGCCCCGCCCACGCGCTCGCCGGCGCCGCCTCGCTCACCCCGGCCGACCTGGCGGGCCACCGGATCTGGATGCCCGGCATCGTCCCCGGCAGCGAATGGGGCGCCTACTACGACGACCTCGCCGCCCGCTTCGGCCTCACCATCGAGGCCACCGGCCCCAACTTCGGCTCCGACGCCCTCCTGGACACCATCGCCGACACCCCCGCCCTGGCCACCTTCATGGGCGCCCACACCCGCCTCATCTGGCCCGCCGGCCACGGCCTGCGCCGCATCCCCGTCACCGGCCCCACCCCCGTCTACCCGCACTCCCTGCTGTGGCACCGCGACAACCCCCACCCGGCCCTGGCCGCCCTGCGCGCCCACCTCGCCGCCACCGCCCCCGCCCACGACGCCCCCGGCACCTGGGCCCCCGCCTGGGCGACCGCACGCTGAACCCCGCCCCGGGGCGCGCCGGGCGTCAGCGGGGGCCGTCGCCGTGGTCGGGCACGGGCAGGCGCACCCCGCCCTGGCGGGCGGAGCGGTGGGCGACGATGCCGGGCAGGGTGTAGCGGGCGGCGGTCCAGGCGTTCAGCTCCGGAGGCGTGCGCGTGGTGACCGCGGTGGCGAAGTCGTCGGCGAGGAAGTGGTGGCTGCCTTCGTGGCCGTTGGGCGCGTGCGCGAACTCGCGCGGCAGCCGGGAGCGGTCGTGCACGGGCGCGGTGCCGGAGGCGAACGCGGCGCGCAGCTCCGGGGCGAGGTGGGCGAGCGCCGGGTCGTCCGGGCCGAGGGTCGGCGCGGGGTGCAGGTGCGCGGTGACGTCGTGCGAGCCCTTCTTGTCCTGCCACACGCTGACCGGATCGAGCTGCTCGAAGACCCCCTCCGTGCCGAAGAAGCGGAACCGCGACTCCTTGCCGATGTACCCCACCCGGCGGAACTCGTTCGTCCGGAAGCTCCCCCCGCCCGCCACCTCGAACAGCGCGGTCGCGTTGGAGAAGTCGTTGTCGAACTGGCTGACCTCGCGGTCGAACACGCCGTCGCCGCGCTCGTCCACCACGCCGATCGCCGACACGCTCACGGCGTGGGTGCGCCAGGCGCCCAGGATCCCGCCGATCGAGTGGGTGGGGTAGAGCAGCGGCGGGTAGCTGGCGGTGGCCTTCCAGTTCTCGCCGCCGCTGTAGCGGTACGCGTCGTAGAAGCCCCAGTCCATGTCGTGCACGTAGTCGCCCTCGGCGTAGAAGAGCCGCCCGAACGCCCCCGAGGCGATCCGGTCGCGCGCGTAGACGGTCGCCGGGTGGTAGTGGCTCGTCTCGCCCATCATGTAGATCCGCCCGCTGTCCTCGACCGCGGCGATGATGTCCGCGATCTCGGCCTCGGTCACGGCCATCGGCACCGCGCTGTAGACGTCCTTGCCCGCGCGCAGCGCCCGCACGGCGAGCGGGCCGTGCGTCCAGCGCTGGGTGAACAGGGCGACGGCGTCGAGGTCGGAGTCGAGCATGTCCTCGAAGGAGGCGAGCGTGCCCGCCAGGTCGTGCTCGGCGACGAGCCGCTCGGCGCGCTCCGGGATCAGGTCGGTGACCGTGATGTCACCGACGTCGGGGTGCAGGCGCCAGAGCTTGGCGAACGAGCCGGCGAACTGGCCGGCGCCGACGATGCCGAGTGAGAACACGCGAAGACTCCATCAGGAAGGCGGCAGAGGGCAGGCGGTGGGACGGGCCCGGCCCCGGGGGGACGGGCCCGCGGCCCCGCTCCCCGACGATAGGATCCGAGGAGACGCGATGTCTGCACCGTTTCGAAGCGAGAACTTCTTGGATCCTCAGGACGCCCTGGTCGACGAGCCGTCTTCCCTGCGCGGCTGGTCCGGACGCCCGACCCTGATGGCGGCGGCCCACCGCCACGACGACCTGGAGATCAACTTCGTGGCCGGCGGCGGCCCGATGCTCTACCTGTACGGCGGGGAACTCCTCGAGGTCGCCCCGGGCGCCCTGGCCGTGTTCTGGGCCGCGATCCCGCACCAGCTGGTGGCGAGCACGGCGACGCGCGTCCACTGGCTGCACGTGCCCTTCGACCGGTTCCTGGCCTGGGGACTGCCGCAGTCGCTGCTCGCCCGCGTCCTCTCCGGCGCCCCCGTGGTCACCTCCGCGGCCCGCGCCGACGCCGGCGACCCGGCCCGGTTCACCCAGTGGGCCGCCGACCTGGCCACCGGCGACGGCGAACTGCACCGCATCGCGATGCTGGAGATCCACGCCCGCGTGCGGCGCCTGGCACTCGCCACCGCCGACGACCCGGCCCCCCGCTACACCGGCGAGGACCCGGCCCTGCGCCAGGCGGTCTCCATGGCCCGGCACATCGCCCGCCACTTCCGCGAGCCCATCACCGTCGCGGACGTCGCCGCGGCCGCCAACGTCCACCCCACCTACGCCATGACCCAGTTCCGCAAAGTCGTGCGCGCCACGATCGGCGACTACGTGAAGCTCTACCGGCTCGCCGAAGCCCGCCGCCTGCTGGTGACCACCGACCTTCCCGCCGGCCAGGTCGCCGCCGCCGCCGGCTTCGGCTCCGTCAGCCGCTTCTACCGCGTCTTCACCGACGCCTGCGGAACCACCCCGGCCCGGTTCCGGCACACCCGCGCCCTGTGACCCGCCCGCCCGCCGGCGGGAGGGCCCTGCCGTGACCGGGCGCCCGAGCGCAGGGCCCGCCCCCGTCACCGCACAACGGCCCGAAGGCGCCGCCAGGTTCACCCGACCGCCGGACCGGGCAGCAGGACTGCCTCCCAGGGCAATGCCGGTCCGCGTACGGACATCCGCCGGCGCCACCCGTTGATCACGGACCGGTCGCTGCGCGAGGATCGGCGCCCCAAGCCACCCGTCCCACCCCGCAGGAGGCCGCCGTGCACAAGACCAGGACCGCGCTCGCCACCCTCGCCCTCCTCGGCGCCACAGCCCTGGGCGCCGCACCCGCCCACGCCGGCGACCTCCCCCAGATCTGCACCAGCAAGCACGGCTTCGACAACGGCAGCTTCTACTGCGGAGGCGCCTACGGCGACGGCGAGAGCCTGTGGCCGCTGAACTCCGGCGACTGGGTGGACTTCGTCATCGGCCTCGACCACGCCGTCTGGTTCCGCACCACCCACAGCGGCTGGAACTCGCTGGGCGGCTACTTCACCGGCAAGGTGACGTTCACCAAGAAGCTCAACGACCTCAACTTCACCATCAACGCCCTCGGTTCCGACGGCGTCACGACCTGGTCCCGCGACCGCACCCACAAGGGATTCGTCACCGACTGGTACGTCAAGGGCTGACACCCCGGCCGAAGGCCGCCGCGAGCCGGAACGGCGAGATCGCCGACGCCCGGCACCGCCCCCCGACGCCCGGCACCGCAGCCACCCCCGGCACGAGGACGCCGCCGCCCCCACAGGAGGGCGGCGGCGCACCCGCACCGTCAGCCGGCGTCGAACTCGCCGGTGCGCACGGCGGTGACGAAGGACTGCCAGGCGGCGGCGGAGAAGGTGAGGGCCGGGCCGTCGGGGTCCTTGGAGTCACGCACCGGCATGGCTCCGGGGATGCCGTCGGCGACCTCGACGCACTGGCCGCCGTTCGGGCCGCTGTACGTGCTCTTGCGCCAGGTGGTGAGGCGGGCGGGGTCCATGGCGATTCCCTCCGAGGCGGGGGAGGAGCAGGAAGCCGGTGGAAGCGACTTCCTGCTCAGCGGGCGTCGAACTCGCCGGTGCGCACGGCGGTGACGAAGGACTGCCAGGCGGCGGCGGAGAAGGTGAGGGCCGGCCCGTCGGGGTCCTTGGAGTCGCGCACGGGCATGGCTCCGGGGATGCCGTCGGCGACCTCGACGCACTGGCCGCCACTGCCGCTGTACGAGCTCTTGCGCCAAGTGGTGGTGTAGGCGGGGTCCATGGCGGGCCTCCTGGTCGGGCAGTGCGAACGGAGAGGGGAAGTCGATGGGTCGACTTCCCCTCTCCGACGTGAAGTAGGCCTAGCGGGAGCCGAATTCGCCGGTGCGGACGGCGGTGACGAAGGACTGCCAGGCGCGGGAGGGGAAGATGAGGGCCGGCCCGTTGGGGTCCTTGGAGTCACGGACGGGCATGGCGCCGGGGATGCCGTCGGCGACCTCGATGCACGCGCCGCCGCCCCCGCCGCTGTACGAACTCTTCCGCCAGGTAGCGTCAGTCAGGTCGACATCCACTCCAGGTCCCTCCTTGCCGCACGGATGAAAGCCAGCGATTCGGCCCGGCCAAGGGCCTCGACCGCAAGCCGATCGTAGCTCTTGGCCAGCACGGAAACTGACTTGGTATCGCGATCGATGTAGCCACGCTGTTCAATCTCTCCATAGGCAAGAATTTTGCGCGTCGGCATGGTAAGGAGATGCACCACGCGGGTAAACGGCCGGTTCTCGCCGAGGGAGAACGGTACTACCTGAATGATCAATTCGGGTCGATCGGCCAACTTCTCAAGGTGGAGCAGCTGCTCGACCATCACGTCCTGTCCACCGACCACCCTTCTCAGGCAGCTCTCGTCCAGCACCACGTGCACGAGCGGAGGAGGGGTCCGCTCCGTGATCCTCTGTCGGGCAAGTCTGAACTCGATGCGCTCCTCGGCCAGTTTCTCGGTCCCGTTGCCTTGCCTGACGTAACCCATCTCGATCGCGGTCGCATACGCCCGGGTCTGTACAAGCCCCGGGATGATATCGATCTCGAAGATCCTGATCTGTTCCGCGAGAGCCTCATAGCGGGCGTACTCCGGAAAGCCCTCCAGGATCGCGGCGTTCTTCAGCTGATACCACATCAGGAGAAGAGTGCCGCCGGTGTCGAGTGCGACGTCGGCGAGTTCGGCGAGCTTGCGACTCGGGGGCCGGTGCGCAAGTTCGATGTACGAGAGGTGCGAGGGGGAGCACTCGAGGAGCGGAGCCAGATCCTCCTGGAGGATGCCCTTGGCCTCGCGGAAGTTGCGCAATTGGATCCCGAAGGGCGCCCAGGGGCTGGATTCCGGGTCGATCTTCTTCTTGTTCATGGCAGTCCTCAACTCCTGACCGGCCCTAAGGCAAGTAGCAAGCTGCTTCCGATCGTAGGCGCTGCCACGCCATCATGGGTACAGAACGTGAAACTCCGATCGCAGAGGGTGCCCATCCATGGCCGACAACCAGTCCCCCCGCCTCCACGGCTACGGGGTGCGCTTCGACCCCGAGGCCCGGCGCTACCGGGTCCGTAACGAGACGACGGGGGAGTGGCTGCGCCAACCGACCGGTGAACCGCAGGAGTTCACCTTCTTCTCCGACGCCTACAACGCCTGGCGCCTGTTCGAGGTCCACAAGCGGCCGGGGGAGTGAGCGTGTCCTCCATCCTCTCCCGGGTGACGGCCGAGCAGCGCCGGCAGGCCGCCTGTGTGGTCGAAGACCTGACTTCCGTCCTCGCCCTGGGCGGGACGAAGTTGCCTTGCGTCGAGGTGGACTGGGAGTACGGGCGCCTGACGGGCGACTACCTGGTCGACCTCGGTACGGCCCGCCCGCTCGACCTCCTGCGCATCGTCGACCTCCTGCGCAAGGGGCTGCGCTACGAGCGCCTGACGTATGACGACTGACGCCCTGGCCCGTCTGCTCTGGTGGGCGGGCTTCTCCCTCGTGCTCCTCGCCGCTCTCAGGAAGTGAACCCCCCGCCATGCGCGACCCCCGCCTCCTCGCCAAGCCGCCGGTGTGCCGGCTCGGCTGCCTCGTCCTCGTGCGCAACCGGCGCGGGGACGTCCTGCTCGTCGACCCGGACTACATGGACGGCCTCATCCTGCCCGGCGGCGCGGCCAAGCCCAACGAGCCGCCGAACCTGGCCGCCGCCCGGCACCTGCACGCCGAGACCGGCCTGCACCTGCGCCTGACCGACGTCGTCGCGGTCGACTTCACCCCCGCCGACCGCCACCTGGAGCGCCTGAACCTGGTCTTCGACGGCGGCACCGTCCGCGACGACACCCCCCTCACCGTGCCCCCGCAGCAGCGCAGCGGCCTGCTCGGCGCCCGCTTCGTGCCGGTGCGCGACCTGCCCGACACCATGGCCCCCTCCCAGTGCGCGCGCGTCACCGAAGCCCTCGCCAACCGCACCCTGCCCGTCCTCCTGCACGGCCAGCGCATCGACTGACCCGGCGCACCGACCGGCCCCGAGGATCCGCCCCGCCCCTCGACGGATAGCTCTCACTGAGAGCTAAAATGGGGGGTATGGCCACCACCGAGCCGGCCGACGAACTCTCCACCCTCCTCGTCGCGATCCAGCGCCTGGTCCGCCGCCGCCTGCGCCACGGCCTGGAGCAGCCGCCGCTGCGCGGCGCCCAGGTCGAACTGCTGCGCCTGGTCGCCGACCGGCCCGGGCTGCGGGTCTCGGAGGCCGCCGGGGAGCTGTGCCTGGCCGGGAACTCGGTCTCCACCCTCGTCAACCAGCTCGCCGCCCAGGGCCTGCTGCGCCGCGAGGCGGACCCCGCCGACCGCCGCGCCGCCCTGCTGTACGCGACGGACGCGGCCGTCGAGCGGATCGGCACCTGGCGCCGCCGGCGCCTGGAGCTGATGGAGGACCTGGTCCGGGCCCTGCCGGGGCAGGAGCGGCAGGCCCTGGCCCAGGCGCTGCCCGCGCTGCGTTCCCTCGCGCAGGGCCTGCGCGACCTGCCCGAGGAGGAGTGATGGACGACACCGGCGACGGCCAGGCCGTGGTGTGCCGCGGCCTGGAGTACACCTTCGGCCACGGCCACGGCCACGGCCACGGCCACGGCCGTGGCAAGGGCAAGGGCCGTCCGACGCGGGCCGTCGACGGCATCGACCTGACGGTGCGCACCGGCGAGGTGTTCGGCCTGCTCGGCCCCAACGGCGCGGGCAAGACCACCACGATCCGCGCGATCACCACCCTGCTGCCGGTGGGCGCCGGCATGGTGCGCGTCTTCGGCCACGACGCGGCGCGCCGCCCCATGCAGGTGCGCCGGCTGCTCGGCTACGTGCCCCAGCAGCTGTCCGCCGACTCCGGGTTGACCGGGCGCGAGAACGTCGCCCTGTTCGCCCGCGTCTTCGACGTCCCCCGCGCCGAACGCGCCGAACGCGTCGCCCAGGCACTGGCCGCCGTCGACCTCACGCAGGCCGCCGAGCGGATGGCCGCCACCTACTCCGGCGGCATGGTGCGCCGCCTCGAACTCGCCCAGGCCCTGGTCAGCGCCCCGCGCCTGCTGGTGATGGACGAACCCACCATCGGCCTGGACCCGATCGCCCGCACCGGCGTGTGGGAACGCGTGGACGCCGTGCGCCGCGCCACCGGCATGACCGTCCTGGTCACCACCCACTACATGGACGAAGCCGACCGCCACTGCGACCGCATCGCCCTCATGGACCGCGGCCGCATCCGCGCGCTGGGCACCCCCGCCGAACTCAAGGACCGCGTGCGCCGGGAGGACCCCCGCCAGGAGCGCCCCACCCTGGACGACGTGTTCCGCCACTTCGCCGGCCGCGACCTGGCCGACGCCACGGAAGGAGACTTCGGCGATGTCCGCCGTACCCGCCGCACCGCAGGCCGCGTCGGCTGAACCCCCCGCGGGCGCCCCCGACCTGTCCCTGCTGCTGGTGCCCCCGCGCGCCCGCACCGGCTGGCGCCTGGTGCCCGCCCGCGTCGGCGCGATGTGCGCGGTCGAACTGCAGAAGCTGCGCCACGACCGCACCGAGCTGTACACCCGGGCCGTCCAGCCCGCCCTGTGGCTGCTGATCTTCGGGGAGACCTTCACCCGCCTCAAGGCCATCCCCACCGGCGGCATCCCCTACCTGGACTACCTCGCCCCCGGCATCATCGCCCAGTCCGCGATGTTCATCGCGATCTTCTACGGCATCATGATCATCTGGGAGCGGGACTCCGGCGTCCTCACCAAACTGCTCGTCACCCCCACCCCCCGCGCGGCCCTGGTCACCGGCAAGGCCTTCGCCGCCGGCGTCAAGGCCGTCCTGCAGGCCGCGGTCGTGGTGCTGATCGCCGCCGTCCTGGGCGTCGCCATGACCTGGAACCCGCTGCGCCTGCTCGGCGTCGTCGTCGCGGTCCTCCTCGGCTCGGCGTTCTTCTCCTGCCTGTCCATGGCCATCGCCGGGATCGTGCTCACCCGCGACCGCCTGATGGGCATCGGCCAGGCCATCACCATGCCGCTGTTCTTCGGCTCCAACGCCCTCTACCCCGTCGACCTGATGCCCGGCTGGCTGCAGGCCGTCAGCAAGGCCAACCCGCTCAGCTACCAGGTCGACGCGCTGCGCGGCCTGCTCATCGGCACCCCCTCCCACCTGCCGCTGGACTTCGCCGTCCTCACCGCCGCCGCCCTGGCGGGCATCGCCGCCGCCTCCGCCCTCCTGGGCCGCCTGGCCCGCTAGCCCGTCGCGCGCCTGACGCCCCATCAAAAGATCCGCCGGGTCCGGCCGGTGGGCGCCCGGGGGATCGAAGGAAATTTTCTTCGCAGGCCTGCAACCGTTCGCCGGGAATCGCGTCTATCCCAGTGAGACGCAGGGAGCCGCGATCGGTCTCCCGGGGCGCAGACGAGTCTGCAGCCGGCTCTCGATCCGTCACCGATCACCAGCGCACCGCTGTGGCGTGCCCACAGCCCGGTTCCGGGGGGAACCATGTCCGCCATCGCCCGTATCCGCCATACCCGTCGGGTCGTCACCGCCGCTGCCGCCCTGGGGGCAGCGGCCGCCTGCGGATCGGCCGCGGCCGCCCCGGCGGCCTTCGCGGCGCAGCCCGCGCAGCCCTCCCTCACCGTCCGGGCCCCGGCCTCGGTCGGCGGCGCCGGCGGACCCGTCGCGTTCACCGAGGACATCACCAACCCGGGGCCGGAGAACACCCGTTACGACCTGGAACTGACGACCACCACCGAGGCCGGAACGCCGCCGCACGCGATCGTCATCGACTACAAGGACCCGGCCGACGGCACGTGGAAGCCGGTGCCGCTGGTCATGACCGACGGCCCCGGGAACGTCGTGTACGCCGGGACGGTGACCGGGCTCACCGTCCCGGCCGGCCAGACCCTCACCGTCGACCTGCGGATCGGCGCACCGATGGGCCTGCCCCACGACGGCGCCTCCAACGGCGGCTTCCGGTCGATCTCCCTGCGCTCCGCGCTCACCACCCCCGCGAGCCACGGCACGGCCCAGGCCGAGGCGACCCGCTCCATCGCCGTCACCTCGATCACGAGCTCGCTCGCCCACGTGCCCGCCACCGCCGTCGCCGCAGGCGCGCCGATCGAGTTCGACGCCGTCCTCGACAACCCCACGCCCTCCGACTACACCGACCTCGGCGACGTCCTGTTCGTCGACCGGCACGCGAGCGTCCAGGTGCGGACGGCGGACGGGACCTGGCGCACACTGGCCAAGCTGCCCGGCACCACCCCCCAGGACCCGAACGGCGTGTACCTCCAGGGCCGCGACTCCAGCCTCCGGGCGGGCGGCCACACCGTCACCCGGGTGCGGATCTCCTACGACGCGACGACTCCCGCGGGCGCCACCGCGGTCAGCCCGTGCGTGTTCGTCAACGAGGGCCGGCCGTTCCAGGGGACCACCCGGTGCTCCACCGCGGCGACGGTGCAGGTCCTGCCGCCCGCCACGACGACGCCGAAGCCGACCCCGCCCACGTCGCCGCCCGCGGGCACGGCGTCCACCGCCCCGGCCGTCCCCGCCGTACCGGCCTCCGCCGCCTCCCCGAGCGCCCCGGCCCCGTCCGCCACCGCCGCTTCGCAGGACCCCGCGGCCGGCGCCGCGCAGCCCGCGGCGCCCGCGTCCGCCCAGCTCGCCGCCACCGGCGCCGACCACACCGCCGGCCTCCTGGGCGCCGGCCTCGCCCTGACGGCGCTGGGAGCCGGCGCCCTGTGGCTGCGCCGCGCGCTGCGCCGGGCCTGAGCACACCGCAGCCCGGGAGGGGGAAACCGCGAGAAGGAGCCCGCGAGAAGGGGCCCGCCACCTGCCTTCGGGGTGGCGGGCTCCGCTGCCGGCGGCCGGCCTGCCGCCCCGCCCGCACCGGGCCACCGGCCCCGGACCGGCCCCGGACCGGCCCCGGACCGCGCCCCCGCCGCGCGCCGGGGCCCGTGGCGATGCCGCGATCGGTCGTCGGGTGCCGCGCCCGTCCACGCCTGCATTGCAGGGCCACCGGGCCCGGCGGACACTGGAAACAGGAGGGTCCAGGTGCTCGGACCCGGTGGACCCGTAAGCCGATGCGAGGTTGCAGCATGTCAACTCGCCCGCGGATCGTAGACGTTGACGCCGGCAACGACGCCACCCCTGGTCCTGGCCACCACGGGACCTCACTGGGAGTCGAGGGTGAGGGCTTCACGCCGGGCGGCGAGGCCCGTTTCGTGGTCACCGGCGCAGGCGGTGGCGGCCGGCCCTTGGCGCAAGGCAGTGCGGCGGTGAACGAGAAGGGGTTCGCCCAGTGGAGTGCGATGGTCAGGCCCGCACTCGCCTGCGGCGACTCGGTGTTCGCCGTCGGCACGGACGTGAGTTCCGGTACCAAGACCGAGGAAGCGTCCACCGAGGTGTTCTGCCCCGGAGACCCCGTGTGAGCTCGCCTCGACGCCCCGCGGGCGCCCGCGGCGGTGACCCGCGGCGGTGACCGGCGGTGATGACCGGCACGGGGCCGGGGGCCGGGGAAAGAGAAGGCGCGCGCGGAGCCGGGCGCCGGCCGGCCCCGCGCGCGCAGGGGGAGGGGGGTATCAGGCGGCGGCCCGCTGGTGGGCGCGCACACTGGTGACCAGCTGGTCGCGGATACGGGCCGGGACCTCGGGCGCGAAACGGGCCAGGTAGTGGTTCAGGTGCGTCTCGTCACCGGTGAGGAACGGCAGGTCGAACACCAGCAGCTTGCGCACCGCCAGCAGCGGCACCGGCGCCCGCAGCGGACGGAAGGAGCGGTTCCACAGGCCCGGCTCCTCGCACACCGGGTGGAACTGGCCGATCATCAGGCCCTGTTCGACGAACTCGTCCTTGGCCTTGCGCTGCGCCTCGTCCAGCGCGGTGGAGTCGGCGCGGTCCACGCCGGGCAGCACCAGCAGGACGGTCAGCAGCTCGCGGTCGGACTCCTCGGTCAGCTCCGCCAGCAACCCGTCGTAGCGGGCGCGCAGTTCGGCCACCAGCGCCGGCAGGTCACTGCCCTCGCCGCCGCCCCCGCCCGCGCCCGTGCCGTCGTCCTCGGCGACGGCGAGGTGGAACAGGCCGCGGCGCAGCGAGGGCTGGGTGTAGGGGCAGACCGGGCCGCTGCGGCCCAGGTCGGGGTGGGCGGTGGTGAGGAAGCGGCGGGCCCAGTCGAGGACGTGCGCGGCCTCGGGGTGGGCGGCGGCGTCGCCGGCGTCGATGCGTTCGGCGCTGAACAGGCGCAGGGCACCGCCCCCGCCCCGGACCCCGGCTGCGGCTGCGGTGGCGTGCGGGTGCGGGTGCGGGTGCGGGTGCGGGTGCGCGGGGGCGGGGGCGGGGGCGGTCATCGGGGCCCCCGCCACACCGGGGCCAGGCGCGGGCCACCGCCGGGCAACGCGATGGCCTCGCCGAAGCGGGTGAAGCCGTGGGTGGCGCACAGGTGGGCGCCGCCCTCGGAGCTGGTCTCGGCGTAGGCGGCCTGGCCGGCGGCGTCGACCTCCGCCAGGACGGCGTCCAGCATCGCCTCGCCGGCGCCGGCGGTACGGGCCTGGCTCCGCACCCCGGCGAACGCGAGGTAGTAGTGGGGGCGGTGGCGCGGGTGGCGGCGCGCCTGCAGGTCGGTGATGGCGGCCAGGCGGCGGGCGCAGTCGCCGTGCTGCCCGGCGTCGACGGCCTCGGCCAGGGCGCGGGCGGCGGCGCCGTCGTCGCGGCCCGGGTCCTCCCACACGCCCGGGGGCAGGAACAGCAGCGCCCCCAGCAGCCGCCCGTACGGCGCGTCCTCGTGGGCGACCATGACGCCCTGGTGGGCCAGGCACTGCTCGACGTGGACGCGGAAGAAGGCGGGCAGCACCCGGGCGCGGTGGTCGGGGTCGGGGAAGGCCCAGAGCATCAGCGCGTCGTCGGCGAAGGCGTCGGCCAGCAGCCGGGCCAGGGCGGGCGCCTCCTCGGGGCGGGCCCGGCGCACGGCGGTGCGTGCGGCGGGGCGCGGGGCGGTGCCCGCGGCGGCGGACAGGGCGGTGGCGGTGGTCAACGGGCACTCTCCTCGGGCGAGAGGACGGGCGAGGGGACGGGTACAGGGCCGGGCGAGGCGGCGGGCGCGGGCGCGGGCGGTTCGGCGGCCAGGGCGGCGACGCGCGCGTGCAGGCGCGGCACCCACGCCTCGGCCTCCGGCTTGATCAGCACGCTGCGCAGCACCCGCGCCCCGTCGGCGTCGGCCGCCACGCCCCGGTGGCGGCGGGCGAAGTCGGCGGCGTCCACGCGCAGCACGCTCAGGTACACGGGGTCGTGTTCGTCGGCCATGCCCCGGCGCAGCACGCGCTCGCTGGCGGCGTCGATCGCGGACAGGCTGGGCGCCCCGGCGGGGGTGGGGAAGTAGGTGACGATGTCCAGCTGCGGGCGCTGGTGCAGGGTCAGTTCGCCGCTCTCCTCGATCCGCTCCGCCCAGGCCAGGGCGGCGCGCCGGCTCGCGGCCAGGCCGGCGCCCAGGCCCTGCGCGGTGAGCGGCAGCAGTTGCAGGGTCAGCCACAGGGCGGCGGCCGAGGCGCCGGCGCGCGAGCACTCCAGGCTGATCTCGCCCAGGTGCAGGTCGGCGTCGGTGAAGTAGGTGTACGGGGAGTCGTGGGCGAAGTGGCGGCCGATGGCGGGGTCGGCGAACAGCACCGCGCCGCAGCCGTAGGGCTGCAGGCCGTGCTTGTGCGGGTCGACGGTCACCGAGTCGCAGCCGGCCACGGCCCGCCACGGCGCGGTGTCGATGCCCAGCTCCCGGGCCTGCGCCCGGTCGCCGGCCAGCAGCGCGAAGAACCCGCCGTAGGCGGCGTCCACGTGCACCCGCGCCCCGTACCTGCGGGCCAGCGCCAGCACCTCGTGCACCGGGTCCACCGCGCCGAGCCCGGTGGTGCCGCAGGTGACGACGACCGTGCCCACTCGCCCGGTGCGCAGCAGTTCCTCCAGCGCCCCCGGGTCCATGCGCCCGTCGGCGTCGGCGGGCACCGCGTGGCCGGTGACGCCCAGCACGTGGCACATCCGGCTGTGGGTGTAGTGGGCCTGGCTGCTGTAGGCGACCCCGCGCCCGGGGTGGCTCTGGCGCGCCACGTACAGCGCCTCCAGGTTGGCGATGGTGCCGCTGCTGGTCAGGTGCCCCACGTGGGCGGGCAGCCCGAACATGGCGGCGAGCGCGGCCACGCACTCGCGTTCCATGTCGTTGGTGGCCGGCCCGCCCTCGTAGGCGTGGTTGTTGGGGTTGAAGCGCATCGCCGCCAGGTAGCCGACCAGCGCCGCCGGGTGCGGGGGCTTGACCATCTGCCCGGCGTAACGCGGGTGGAAGAACGGGTAGTTGTGCTCCAGGCGCTTGGCGAAGCGCTCGAACGCGGCGGTGAAGTCCGCCTCGTCCACCCGGTGGGAGGGGTGCGCGGCGAAGGCCCCGAACCGTTCCCCCCACCGTTCGGCCACCTCGGCCGCCCTCGGCAGCCAGTACCGCAGGTCCACGCTCCGGCCCTTCCCTTCGAGTGCTCCGCGAGCCCGCCGGGCCCGGGGCTCCTTGGTGTTGCGAGCGTTCCTTGAGTGCGTCCCGAGCCACGGTGGAGACGCCGCGCAAGGCGCCCGCAACACGCCCAGCTCACCGCACCCCGCCCGCCCGCACCCGCCCGCCCGCACCCCGGGCACCGCCCCCGCCCCCCGCGCACCGCCCCGGGCACCGCCCCACCCGGACCCCAGCGGCACCCAAGGCGGCCCTGCTGCAATCACCCCCAAACACGCCCGGCCGAGGCCGCCCCGGCACCCGCCGGGCCGGCGGGGGAGCCCCATGCGGGAGGAACACGCGATGGTGACCAGACGCAGGATGATCGGCGCCGCCCTGGCGACCGGGGGAGGGGTCCTGCTCGCGCGCACCACCCTGCGCCCGGCCGCCTCCGCCACCGCTTCCGTGCCGGACGCCGAGGCCGCCGCCGACGTCGCCGCCGCGCACCGCCACTCCCCGGGCGCCGACGCCCCCGACCCGGGCCCCGACGCCGGCCCCGCCCTGGTCGAGAAGTTCACCACCGCGCTGCCGCTGCCCCCGGTGCTCAGCCCGGTCTCCACCGACGACGGCGCCGACACCTACGCCGTCACCATGCTCCCCTCCTACGCCCGCATCCTGCCCGGGCACCGCACCCCGGTCCTCACCTACAACGGCGCCTTCCCCGGCCCGGTCATCCGCGCCCGCTCCGGACGGCCCGTGATCGTGCGCCAGACCAACCTGCTGGACGACGCCGTCTCCGTCCACCTGCACGGCGCCCGGGTGCCCACCGAGAGCGACGGCGGCCCGATGAACCTGCTCGCCCCCGGCGCCACCCGCACCTACACCTACCCCAACGACCAGCCCCACGCGAGCCTGTGGTTCCACGACCACGCCCACCACAGCGAATCCGAGCACGTCTACCGGGGCCTGGCGGGCACCTACCTGATCACCGACGCCACCGAGAGCGCCCTGCCGCTGCCCACGGGCCGCTACGACCTGCCCATCGCCCTGCGCGACGCCCGCTTCGACGCCTCCGGCGCCCTCGTCTACCGCATGGACGACCCCCTCAACCGCACCACCATCCTCGCCAACGGCCGCCCCTGGCCCAAGGTCGAGGTCGCCGCCCGCCGCTACCGGCTGCGCCTGCTCAACTCCTCCAACCTGCGCTTCTTCTCCCTGCGCCTGGCCGACGGCGGCCCCCTCACCCAGATCGGCTCCGACGGCGGCCTGCTCGAACGCCCCCACACCACCGACACCGTCGACCTCTCGCCCGGCGAACGCGCCGACGTCGTCATCGACTTCTCCCGCTACCGCGTCGGCACCTCCGTCGTCCTGACCAACTCCCTGCCCCCCGGCCCCGCCGAACACGTCGGCCAGGTGCTGCGCTTCGACGTCGTGCGCTCCGCCGCCGACCCCAGCAGCGTCCCCGACCGGCTGCGCACCCTGCCCGCCCTGGGCGCGGCGGCACGCGAGCGCACCGTGGTGCTCAAGGTCGAGGAGAACCCCGGCGCCGCCCCGCGCGGCCTGATCGACGGCAAGGTGTACGACCCGGCACGCGTGGACGCGGCGGTGGCCTTCGGCACCTCGGAGATCTGGACGGTCGTCAACGCCAACACCGACATCCCCCACAACTTCCACCTGCACCTGGTGCAGTTCCGCGTCCTGGCACGCAACGGCCTGCCCCCGGGCCCCGAGGAGGGCGGCCTCAAGGACACCGTGCGCCTGCTGCCCGGTGAGAGCGTGCGCCTGCAGGCCCGCTTCGACTCCTACCGCGGCCGCTACCCCTACCACTGCCACCTGCTGGACCACTCGGCGATGGGCATGATGGCGCAGATGGAGATCGGCTGACCGCCCCGCCCCGCCCCTGACCGGCGGGCGCGCCCCCTGTGGCGGCGCCCGGGCGGCCCGGGTCTAGCCTGGGACGCATGTTCGTACTGGAGTTGGACTACACCGCCCCGCTGGAGCAGATCGACGCCGCGCTGCCCCAGCACGTCGAGTGGCTGCAGGCGCACTACGCGGCGGGCACCTTCCTCGCCTCGGGGCGCAAGGTGCCGCGTGACGGCGGGGTCATCCTGGCGGTGGGGCAGGACCGGGCCGCGATCGATGCGCTGGTGGCCACCGACCCGTTCGTACGGGCGGGGCTGACGCAGTACCGGGTGACGGAGTTCCTCGCCACCACCACCGCCCCCGTCCTGGACGCCCACCGCCAGCACCTGCCCGCCTGAGCCGAAGCCGCCCGCCCTGGCCGGGGGCGTCCCCGGCGCCACGCCGTGCCCCGCACCGCCCCGCGCGGTTCGGGGCACGGTCGCGTTCTGGCTACGATCGGTGAGCACGGGGCACGGACGGACACGGCACCCACAGTCGGACATCGGCGGGAGAAGACGAATGGCACACGCACGGGCCGGGCAGCCGGCGCAGCCCGGTGACCTGGTGGACGTGGCGAGGCTGGTGACGGCGTACTACACGCTGCACCCGGACCCGCAGGAGGTCGGCCAGCGGGTCGCGTTCGGGACCTCGGGGCACCGGGGCTCGTCGCTGGACGCGGCGTTCAACGAGGACCATATCGCGGCGACCACGCAGGCGATCTGCGAGCTGCGCGCCGAACAGGGCGTCGCGGGCCCGCTGTTCCTGGGCGCCGACACCCACGCCCTGTCCGAGCCGGCCAAGGCGACCGCCCTGGAAGTCCTGGCCGCCAACGGCGTGCACGTGCTGATCGACGCCGCCGACGGCTACACCCCCACCCCGGCGGTCTCGCACGCCATCCTCGCCCACAACCGGCGCAGCCCCCGGGCGCTGGCCGACGGCATCGTCGTCACCCCCTCGCACAACCCGCCGCGCGACGGCGGCTTCAAGTACAACCCGCCCACCGGCGGCCCGGCCGGCTCCGAGGCCACCGGCCGCATCCAGGACCGCGCCAACGAGCTGATCCGCGAGGGCCTGCGCGGCGTGCGCAAGGTCCCCTACGCGCGGGCGCTGGCGGCGGCCACCACCGCCCGCCACGACTTCCTGGGCGCCTACGTCGAGGACCTGCCCTCGGTCCTGGACCTGGACGCGGTGCGCGCGGCGGGCCTGCGCATCGGCGCCGACCCGCTGGGCGGGGCGTCGGTGGCCTACTGGGCGCGCATCGCCGAGACCCACCGCCTGGACCTGACCGTCGTCAACCCCCACACCGACCCGACCTGGCGGTTCATGACGCTCGACTGGGACGGGAAGATCCGCATGGACTGCTCCTCCCCGTCCGCGATGGCCTCCCTCATCGGCCGCCGCGGCGACTACGCCGTCGCCACCGGCAACGACGCCGACGCCGACCGGCACGGCATCGTCACCCCCGACGGCGGGCTGATGAACCCCAACCACTACCTGGCGGTGGCCGTCGACTACCTGTACCGCCACCGCGGCGACTGGCCCGCCGACGCGGGCGTCGGCAAGACCCTCGTCTCCTCCTCGATGCTCGACCGCGTCGCCGCCGACCTCGGCCGCACCCTGGTGGAGGTCCCGGTCGGCTTCAAGTGGTTCGTCGAGGGCCTGCTGGAGGGCTCGATCGGCTTCGGCGGCGAGGAGAGCGCCGGCGCCTCCTTCCTGCGCCGCGACGGCGGGGTGTGGACCACCGACAAGGACGGCATCCTGCTCGCCCTGCTCGCCTCGGAGATCACCGCCGTCACCGGCACCACCCCCAGCACCTACTACGGCGAGCTGACCGGGCGCCACGGCGCCCCCGCCTACGCCCGCGTGGACGCCCCCGCGGACCGCGAGCAGAAGGCCCGCCTGGCCCGCCTGTCCCCGGACCGGGTGGGCGCCGGCGAACTCGCCGGGGAGAAGGTCACCGCCGTCCTGGCCGAGGCCCCCGGCAACGGCGCGGCCATCGGCGGCATCAAGGTCTGCACCGACAACGCCTGGTTCGCCGCCCGCCCCTCCGGCACCGAGGACGTCTACAAGATCTACGCCGAGTCCTTCCACGGCCCCGACCACCTCGCCCGCGTCCAGGACGAGGCCCGCGCCCTGGTCGGCGAGGTCCTCGGGAGCTGACGGCCCGCCGGCGACGCCGCCCCGGCGCCGGGGCGGCGTCGCCGGCGGCCGGGCGCGTCCCCGGGTGTTCAGGCCCGGGCGGCCACCGCTGCGCGGGCGGCCGCGCCGGGGCGCTCGTCGCGGGTGGCCGCCGCCGCCACCGCGCACGCCGCCACCGCCAGCACCGCCGCGGCGAACGGGAACCACCGCCCGCCCAGCACCGCGATCGCCGTCGACCCCGCCACACCCCCGGCCGCCGTCCCCAGGTACAGCGCACTGCTGTTCAACGAGATCAGCAGCGGCGCACTCGCCGGGTCGATCGACGCCAGCCGGTGCGGCAGCGCCACCGACACCGCCCACCCCGCCAGCGGCACCACCGCCGCGTACACCAGCGCCCCCGGCATGGAGCGCCCCAGCCACGGCAGCGCGGCGAACGCGGCGGCGGCCACCGCCGAGCCGGTCAGCAGGACGCGCCGCACCCCCGCCCGGTCCACCAGGCGCCCGCCCAGCCAGCTGCCGGCCACCGACATGACGCCGGTGGTCAGCAGGATCAGGCTCAGCCGGTCCGCGTCGCCGCCGGTGGCCCCGGCCACGGCGGTGGCGAGGTAGATGTAGACGCTCTGGAAGGCGAGGAAGAACACCAGCGTGGTGGCCGCCGCGCCCAGCACCCGGCGCCGGCCCAGCGGGGCCAGGCGGGCGGCGAGGGTGGGGGCGGTGGCGGGGGCGGGCAGGTCGCGCAGCAGCGCGGCCAGGCCCGCCAGCGCGGCCACGCCCAGCGCGGTGACCAGCCACATCGTCATCCGCCAGTCGCCGCGCCCCACCCAGGTGCCCAGCGGCACGCCCAGGGCGGTGGCCGCCGTCATCCCGCCGAGCACGGTCGCCAGCGCCCGGCCGCGCCGCTCGGGGGCGACCAGGGTGGTGGCCACGGCGTTGGCGGTCGGCGTGTAGAGGGCGGCGCCGGCGGCGGCCAGCACCCGGGTGGCCAGCAGCAGGCCGTAGGTGGGGGCGAGGGCGCTGAGCGCGTTGGCGGCGCTGAACACCGCGAGCGCGGTCAGCAGCAGGCGCCGGCGCGGCCAGCGGGCGGTGAGCGTGGCGAGGACGGGGGCCAGCAGCGCGTAGCCGAGCGCGAAGACGGTGACCAGCTGGCCGGCGGCCGGCACCGACACCCCCAGGTCGGCGGAGACCGGGCCGAGGATGCCGGCGACGACCATCGAGTCGGTGCCCATGGCGAAGGTGCCGAGGGCGAGCAGGAGCAGACGTACGGGCACGGGCGGGCCCCCCGGGGCGAAATCGTTTGACGGACGTGCAACAGTTTGACGCTCGTCAAACACTCGGGGATGGGTGGATGATTGTCAAACCATCCACCGTCCAGCGCCCGGAGGCTGTGCGCCATGAGCGACGACGAGCGGCTGCCCCAGCCCGCCACCGCCGACATCGACCTCGTCACCGTCCTGCACGCCCTCGGCGACCCCGTCCGCATGACCCTGCTGCTCGGCTACGCCGACGACGCCGAACACTCCTGCGACCCCCGCGCCCTGGGCCTGGACCACCTCCACAAGTCGACCGTCTCCCACCACATGCGCGTCCTGCGCGAAGCCGGCGTCACCACCACCCGCGTCGCCGGCCGCAACCGCTTCGTCAGCCTGCGCCGCGCCGACCTCGACACCCGCTTCCCCGGCCTGCTCGACGCCCTGCTGGCCGCCGCCCCGCCACCCGCCCCCCGACACCCGGCCGCACCCGCATAGGGTCCTCGACGGCCCCGGGCGCACCCGGGGCGCCGGCACCGCGGAAAGGACGGAACGTGCCGATCAGGGGCGTGCTCTTCGACGTCGACGACACCTTGTTCGACTACTCGGGCTCGGAGGGGGCCGGCCTCCTCGCCCACCTGCGGGCCGTGGGCCTGCTGGAACGCTTCCCCACCCCCGAAGCCGCGCTCACCCTGTGGCGCGAGATCATGGAAGTGCAGTACGCGCGCTTCCTGACCGGGGAGTTGACGTTCACCGGCCAGCAGCACGAACGCACCCGGCGCTTCCTCGCCCACCTGGGCGAGGACGGCGCCCACGGCCTGACGGACGAACAGGCGGCAGCCTGGTTCGCCGACTACGCCGCCCGCCGCGACGCCGCCTGGGCCGCCTTCCCCGACGCCGCCCCGGTGCTGGCCGCGCTCGCCCCCGCCTACCGCCTCGGCATCGTCTCCAACTCCTCCACCGGCCACCAGCGCCGCAAACTGCGCGCCATCGGCCTGCTGCACCACTTCGACGACGCGGCACTGGTCTGCTCCGACGAGCACGGCGAGGCCAAGCCCGCCCCCGGCATCTTCCGGGCCGGCTGCGAGCGGCTGGGCCTGGCCCCGCACGAGGTCGCCTACGTGGGCGACAAGTACGACCTCGACGCGCTCGGCGCCCGCGACGCCGGCCTGCACGCCTTCTGGCTCGACCGCAGCGCCCGCACCGCCCCGCCCGCCCCGCCCGCCCCCGGCATCCGCGTCCTGCACTCCCTCGCCGCCCTGCCCGCCGCCCTGGACACCGCCCCGGACATCACCCCGGCCGCCGCCACCCCGCCGCCCCGGCCGTAGCCCCGCCGTAGCCCCGCCCGCCGCCTGGCCCGGGAGCCGAGCGGGCCCGTCCCTCAGGCGTCGGCGCCGAACAGGGCCCGGCAACCGTCCGTCAGACCGGTGACGGTCACCGGCGTCCGCCGGTGGCGCTCCCAGTCCTCGCGGCCCAGCCGCAGGCGCCGGGACTCCACGACCCGGCCGTCCAGCACGTCGCGGCTGATGCCGTCGGGCCGGTAGCCGAGCCTGGCCGACACCGCGAGGGAGGAGTGGTTGTCGGCGAAGGACACCGAGGTCGCCGAGTGCGCGCCCAGCTCCGCGAACGCCAGGTGCAGCATCGCGGCGCGCATCTCGGTGCCCAGGCCGCGCCCCTGGTGCTCCAGGCCCACCCACGACCCGGAGACGATCTCGCGGCGCACACCGAAATCCGTGGCCCGCATGTCCTGCACGCCCACCGGACGGCCCTCGTGGAAGGCGGCCAGGTCCAGCGCCCAGTCCTGCGGCGTCCACCGCCCCCGGCGCCGCCAGTGCATCTGCAGCACGTGCCGCGCCCGCTCGGCGGCCGGCAGCTCGCCCCACGGGACGAGGAAGGGACGCACCTGCGGCGGGTGGACGCCGCGGGCGGCGAGGTCGGCCACCTCGCCCAGCTCCTCCTCGACGGGCAGCCGCAACTCCAGGCGGGGGGTGGTCACGCGCAGCCCGATCAGGGGCCAGTGGTCGACGAGCATCGGCACAGTGTGCCCGCCGCGCACGCCACCCGCACCAGGTTTCCCCGTCCGGCCCCCGTCCCCGCCCCCGCCGGCCGCGCGGACACGGTGAACTAGAGTCCCCGGCGATGACCACTGAACTGAGGGACGGGGCCGACACCCGAGGGTGGGCCCTGGTACGGGGGAAGACCGCGCAGTGCGGGTGGCGGCTGCTGGCCGTGCACCTGGTGTTCGCGGCGGTCGGCTGGGGCGAGCTGAAACTGTGGGAGCGGCTCGGCGAAGCCGGACTGTGGCACACCCGCGACATCGCCGCACTGGCCGTCCACGGCCTTGCCGCCGCCTGGTGCTGGAGCGCCGGACTGCGAATCCTGGACGGCGGCACGGGCCTGGCGTCGGCACTGCGCCCGGACGTCGCGCGGGTGGCGCGCCTGGGGGGCTGGCTGGTGCTGCTGAACGTGACGGGCGTGCTGGGGTTGATCGCCGACATCGACGTCGACGCCTTCGCCGGGCTGGTCTTCTCGCCCGTGTGGAAGGCGGTCGCCCTGTCCTGCGCGTACCTGGTGTTCGCCGCCGCGCTGCTGCCGATGGCGGTGCTGCTGGAGGGCCGGGGCGTGCGGCGGGCCTGGCGGCTGACTCACGGTTCGTGGCGCACGGTCGCCTGGGTGCTGCCGGTCGTGGTGCTCGACGCCCTGGCGTCCGCAGTGCTGACCTCCCTGCCGCTGACCGCCGCGGGCGTGTACCCCAGGCCCTCCTCCTACCCGCTGCTGCAGGCCGCGGCGCTGGCGGGCGGCGCGGTGAAGGGCGCAGCCGTCGCGGTGCTGCTGTACGCGGCCTACCGGCGGGCGGCGGCCCCGCGGGGCGAGCGGGCCGACACCCCGCAGGGCGGCCTGCAAGCCGGCCCACCCCGCCCGCAGGTACGCGCCTAGCGGCCGGCGCCCCGGCAACCGGCGGTTGGCGCCGTCTAGCGTGACGACCGACCCGTCGTAGACGTGGTCCGGCGCGAAGTCTCGCTGCCGATCAGGACGAAGGAGCCGGTGCGCATCGGGGCGGCGGTGGCGGGGGCCGGCGTCCCGCGCGGGGTGCTCTCCTGCGGCCCGGCCCGGCCCGGCCCGGCCCGGCCCGGACACCGAGGCCGGGGCCAGGGCCGGCGCCAGGGCCGGGGCCGGGGCCGTCAGAGGCTGCGGGCGGTGATGTCGCCGCGGGAGGTGGTGGCGCGGATGTCCAGGCCGGTGGAGCCGTCGTTGCGCAGGGCGTTGCTGATGCGGCCGTAGGCGGTGGAGGCGTCCAGGGCGGCGGAGGCGCCGGTGGCGGCGCCGACGGTGATGTCGCCGCACTGGGTGCGCAGGCGCACCGCGCCCCGCCGGGCCCGGGTGATGCGGATGTCGCCCCGGGTGGTGGCGATGTCGGCGGGGCCGTCGAGGCGGCCGACCTCGATGTCGCCGTCGACGGCGCTCAGGCGCACCGACGCGGCCTCGTCGACGCTGATGCGGCGGTAGGCGCCGTCGAAGGCGAGGTCGCCCAGGCGGCCGACGGCGCGCAGTTCGCAGGCGGCGGCGGTGGCTTCGACGTTCGAGCCGGCGGGCAGCCGGACGGTGACCTCCACGGCGCCGTGGGAGCCGAGGAGCGGGTTGGCGGGCTCGGGCACCTGGACCCGCAGGATGCCGTCGGCGTAGGAGACGGCGGTCTGCCCGGCGGTGCGCACGTCGCGCTTCTTCGCGGGGTCGGCGGGGCGGACCTCGACGGCGGTGTCGGCGCGGTCGGCGGCGACGAACTCGACCCGGCCGGCGGGCACGGTCAGGACGGCGGTGATCGGGGCGGGGGTGGCGAAGGTCTGCATGGCGCTCTCCGGCGTTCGGTCGTTGTTTCTGACATTGGAAACGCTACGTTGCTTTCTGATTGTGGGCAACGATGATGTTGCGTCATTTCGGTATCTGCGCTGGCCATGGCCGGTAAAATGTTGCAACCGCCCTGACGGTAACGCAACGTCAGGACGTACGGTTCATTGCAATGGAGCGAGGTGAACGCTATGGCGGGCACGTCGGGCACGTCGGGCACGTCGGGCACGGGCGCCGGCTGCGCCGGGCCGGCCGGCGGTCAGGTCGCGTCGGGCAGGTGGCGTGCCGCCGCGAGCTCGGCGAGCGTGCGCAGCCGGGTGAAGTAGGCGGCGCAGTACTCCTCGGCGAGCAGGGGCACGACCCGCCCGAGGCCGGCGACGCACGCCCACAGGTCGGCGACGCCGTCGGCGTCGAGCCCGCCGTCCAGCTCCCGCCGGACGAGGCCGGCGACGTCGGCGTCCAGGGCGACCAGGTCCGCGCCCTCGATGCCCACGCCGCGAAAGCTCGCGGGGAACGGGGCACGCCGGTGCTCCTCCCACAGCCGGGCGAGCCGCTCCTGCGGCCCGCCCGGCCCGTCCTGTGCCGGTGCCGGTGCGGCCCCGGCCGCCGCGGGCGGGTGCAGGACCAGGTCGACGGTGTCGAACACGGCGCGCACCAGGTCCACGGCCCTGACCGGATTGACGGCGGCACTGGTCGCCGTGCCCCGCGCGAGCCGCTCGCGCAGCCGTACCCCCCGCTCCAACTCGCCCGCCAGGTAAGCCGAGACGAGCCCCGCCCCGCTCGCGCGCCCGATCAGCTCCTCCAGCGGGGCCTCGACGGCCAGCCGCTCGGCGAGGACCTGCTCCACGGCGCACAGGGCATGGGCGACGGCGACGGTGGCGAACTCGTACCGGTAGTAGGAATGCCGGATGAGCTCGCGGGAGGTCTCCAACGCGCTCATGACGGGCATCGGCGCGCCCTCGGGCAGCACCAGGTCGGCGACCAGGGGGTGCATGGCCGCGTAGTCGGGCACGACATCACGGACGCGCAGGTCCGGTACGGGAGTGTCCATCCGTGCAGTCTCGCCGCCCGCGGGCCGCCGCTGCCACCGAATCGGCCCAGGAGCCCGCGACGGGCGAGCGCCTACGGCCGGCGCGCGGGCAGCGGCCGCAGCCCGGGCCACCGCGCGAGCATGCCCCCGCGCACCTGCGCGGCCAACCGCCCCAGACCCGGCAGGCCGCCGTCCTCGTCGGCCGTCGAGGCGACGACGCCCAGGCGGTGGACCAGCCGCTGGCGGGCCGTCGCCGTCCCCCACGTCCAGTCCTGCTCCCGGACCCTGGCCAGGTGGTCGACCCCGCCGCGCTCGGCCCGCTGGACCAGCGCGTCCCCCCGCAGCAGCCAGCCCGCGCACGCATCGGCGACACCGCCCCCCACCTGCGCGCCCGTCGCCGCGCGCCACGCCGCCCGGTAGGCGGC
Source organism: Streptomyces sp. NRRL S-350 (assembly GCF_000719705.1). GTDB lineage: Bacteria > Actinomycetota > Actinomycetes > Streptomycetales > Streptomycetaceae > Kitasatospora. The sequence continues at coordinate 32,890 of NZ_JOHO01000051.1, forward strand.
CTCCGCCGCGTCCAGCAGCGCGGCGGGCGGGGCGGTGGAACACCAGCACGTCGGGAAACCGATGCGCAGGTAGGCGAGTTCGACCAGCCCGCTGCCCAGCGACGCCTGCTCGAAGTCGATGAACCGCACCCCGCCACGGGTGTGCATGTCGTTGCCGGGGCACGGGTCGCCGTGCAGCAGGGCGTGCCCCGGCAACGCGCGCAGCCGCTCCACCAGGGCCTCCAACTCGCCCCGCACACCCGGCGCGACGCTCGCCCCGACGGCGCCGGCGAAGGCCAGGAAGGAGTCGACGTCACCCGCCGTCGGGCCCCGCCAGACGGGCAGCGCCCCCGCGTCGCCCGCGCCGGTGGCCGCATGGAGGCGGGCCAGCGCCGAGGCGTAGTCGACCAGCCAGTCCTCGCCGGGCGGCCGGTGGTCGAGGTGTTCGAGGACCAGGACCCGCTCGGCGGGATCGGTGCCCAGCAGCCGCGGCACCACGGCCGGCTCGACCCGGGAGGCGAGCCGCAGCGCCGTCACCTCCCGGGCGTACCGCTCGGCGGCCTCCGGGCCGTCGACCAGCTGCTTGACCACCGCCGGCGCACCCGACAGCTCCACCCGCCACACCCGCGACCGCGGACTGCTGTCCAGCAGGCGGGCCCCCGAGGCGCGCCGAGTCCGGCCCGCAGCATCTCCCCGAACGGCAGTTCCGGTCCCATCGGCCCATCCTCGCACGCGGTCCGGCGGCGCCGCCCTGCCTGGCGGCTCCCCGCCCGGCAGGGCGCCAGCGGCACTGAGGTAGCGTCAGGCCCGGAAAATCCCAGGCCCCAGGGGGGCGGCCGGGGACGCGACCGGCACCGGCGAGCGACCGCAGCACCCGCGGGACGCACCCGCCGGGCAACCCACCCTCCCCGGCCGTCCCCACCACCCACGGAGCCCTTCGATGACCGAGACCCCCGCCGCCCTCGCCCCCGGCACCGCCCTGGTGCTGGTCGACCTCCAGCACTGGATCGTCAACCGCCCCTCCGCGCCGCTCACCGGCGCCGCCGTGGTCCGCTCCGCCGCCCGGCTGAAGGACGCCTTCGAGAGCGCCGGCCTGCCCGTCGTCCTCGTCCGCTACGCCCGGACGGACGGCAGCGACGGCGGCCCCGACTCCGCGTTCAACCGCTTCGCGCCCGACGTGGCCGCCCGCCCCGGCAACGAGGTCGTCACCAAGTACGGCATCGACGCCTTCGACGGCACCGACCTCGCCGACCGCCTGCGCCGCCTCGGCGCCACCGCCCTGGTCGTCGCGGGCATCACCACCGAGTACGGCGTCGGCGAGAGCGTGCGCACCGCCGTCACCCTCGGCTACCCCACCACCGTCGTCGAGGACGCCGTCACCGCCCTCGCCGCCCCGGCCCACACCGCCGCCCTCCAGGCCTTCCGCGACCTGGGCGTCACCGTCACCGACACCGACGCCCTCCTCGCCGCCACCACCCCGGCCTGAGCCCCCGGGCCGCGCGGCGCCCCGGCCGGCGGCGCCCCTCCGCCGGCCGGCCAGGACGAGGCCACGGCCGCCGAACCCGCCCACCCGGGCGTGACCTGCACGCGGTCAAGCACCAGGCCCGGGCCGGCCGAGCGCCCCATCCGCAGCCGTCCGCTGCCGTCCGCCGTTTCACCGTTCGCAGCCGTCTGCCGTCCGCTGCCGGTGGGGTGACAGCGAGGTGTCGGCGGCCTGCAGGTGGCGGCTGCGATCTTGAGGTGTGGGCGCGCCGCCACGCACGAGCGCTCCGGCCCGCCCGCACCCGTCCAGCCGCCCCCGCACGAGGAGCCTGCCGCCGATGACCCCCCGACCCCAGCCCCAGCGATGGGACGTCCACCGCCTGCCACGCGCCGAGGGCAAGGCCTTCCTGGTCACCGGCGCCAACGCGGGAATCGGCTACTTCATCGCGGAACAACTCGCCGAAACCGGGGCCGACATCGTCCTCGGCAGCCGCGACCCCGCGAAGGCCCGGGCCGCCATGGCCTCGATCCGCTCCCGCGTCCCCGGCGCGCGCCTGCGCCACCTCCGGCTCGACCTCGCCGACCTGCCGTCCCTGAGGACCTCCGTGGACGCCCTGGACCTCGACCGCCTCGACGCGGTGGTCCACAACGCCGGCGTCGCGCTCGACGAGCCGCCGCGCCGCGAAACCAAGGACGGCCACGAGCTCATGTTCGGGACCAACCACCTCGGCCACTTCGCGCTGACCCGGTGGCTGGCGCCCCTGCTGTCCGCCGCGCCGGCCGCCCGCATCGTGACGGTCGGCAGCTTCGCGGCGAAGACCGAGCACCTGGACCTGGACGACCTGCAGTCGACCCACGACTACCGGCCCAAGCGCACCTACGGCCGCTCGAAACTGGCCCAGATGTACTTCGGCTTCGAACTCGACCGCCGCCTGCGGGCCGCCGGCAGCACCGTGATCAGCGTCGTGGCCCACCCCGGCGGCGCCCTCGACTCCCTCACCCCCGCCCGCCCCGCCGTCCACGAGACGACCGCCGGCGAGCGACTGACCGGACTGCCCGCCGGCCTCCTCGTCCAGGGCAAGTACGCCGGAGCATGGCCCGCCGTGCGGGCCGTCCTCGACCCGCAGGTCCAGGGCGGACAGTTCCTGGGGCCCCGGGTCCTCGGCCTGCGGGGCAAACCACGCCCGGAACCCCTCTACAGCCGGCTCACCGACACCGAGGTCGCCGCCCGACTCTGGGACGCCAGCTGCGCCCTGGCCGGCGTCGAGCACGACCTCGGCTTCCGCCCTGCGCCCTGACCCGGCGCGGGCCTCACCCCCGGCGCGGGCCTCACCCCACGACGGGACAAACGTTGCCTGATGCGGCATCAGATCACACCCCGGGGCGTTCCCAGGAGTTCACCGAATGAAAGACAGCAGTCACCGGGCGTACGGTTCCTGCCGGCCGCCGTACGCGGTTTTTCGGGATTCGACGTTCAACTCCCCGACGGAAGCAGGCGGGCGCGCCCTCAATCCCTGGTGCCGACGAACCGGGCCCGACCCGGTGTGATCTTGCTCGCCGCCTCGATCTCCTCCTAGGATCAACGTCGCTTGGCCGGGCCACCTCACACGGGTGTGTCCGCAGTTCATCTAGGGGGATTTCTTGAAGCGCCAACTCGCGGCCTTCGGAGCAGCGGCAGCCACTGTCGCCGGGCTCATCACTTTCGCTCCCGCCGCCTCCGCGGCGGACGGCTACTGCAGCACGGCCGTCTCGGTCCCGTACGGGATCGGTCGTTCGCTGATTCCCAGCACGAGCGGCGGTTCGACCTCGTGCCTCATGGAGAACGGCTCCAGCGGGGACGACGTGGTGCAGCTCCAGCGGAGCCTCGCCGAGTGCAACGGCATCAGCGTGGGCCGGTGGGGCGCGGACGGCGAGTACGGCGGTGACACGGAGAGCGCCGTCCGGACGTTCCAGCAGGGGCACAACCTGTCCCCGGACGGTATCTACGGTCCGGCCACGCGCAGCGCCATGCTGTGGAACGTGTACGACTACATCGGCAACTGGACCGGCTGCCGTCACCTGTAGGACGGTCCGGGCACGGTTCGTACGAACACCCGGCCGGGGTTTCCCGGCCGGGCGTTCTGCGTGCCCCAGCCCCGGACGGCTCAGGAGGGCTCAGGGCATCACCGTCCGGTCCGGAGCGGCGGCGTCGCGGCCGGGCTGGGCCTCCGTCAGGTAGAGGTCGTTGCCGTTGAGGCCGGACTCGGACATGATCCGGGCGTGCGCGCCGGGGGTGACGGTCCAGGCCTCCTCGCTGGTGCGGCACTGGCCCAGGCGGGCGTTCCAGAAGTCGCCGACGGTCACGCAGCCGGTGAAGCCGCCGTCCGGGTCCTGGGCCCGGCGAGGTTGGTGGTCGTGCCCTCCGACCGTAGCTCCCAGCGTTGCCCGGCGACCGGCCCGCCCACTTCGAGGCTCACCTGGCTGGTCCCGTCGGCGTGGTGCAGGCGGGTCCGGGTGCGAACGTTGCGCAGGGTGTGGACGGGCCGCGCCGCGCGGGCGGTGGTGGCCGGGGCGGCGAGCGGGAGCGGCCGTGGCCGTCGCCGTCGCCGTGGCCGTCGCCGATGGCGAGACGGCCGGGCGGACGTGGCCGGCTCCCCGCTCGGCAGCCGGGCGGGGTGCGCCCGGGCGGGTGGGGGAGTCAGAGCGCCAGGGCGCTCTTCACCTGGGCAACGGACGGGTTCGTCGTGGCCGTCTGCTCGCCGCCGGGGCCGGGGGCGAGCATCGTCGGCACGGTCTCGTTGCCGTCGTTCACCGCCCGCACCGCGGCCGCGCCCTCCGGGTCGCGCCAGATGTCGACCCAGTGCACCAGGCGGGCGTCACGGCCCAGTCGCAGGCGCAGCCGCAGGCAGTACTTGCAGCCCGGCCGCCAGTAGACGACCGGCCGCCCGTCGGCCGCGCTGCGGCGCCGCGCCTCGGCCGCGCCGACGGATTTCGGGAACGGCAGAGGCGAGTTCACGAGGGCGAGCAGGACGAACATCAGCAGGAACACCGCGGCCGGCACGGGTCCGCCCCGGGCGGCGAGGCCGGCCGCGGCGACCGAGCCGATCAGCACGAACAGGAGCGGCAGCATCCACGGACGGCGCGTCATGGGTCGGCAGGCTACCGGTGATTCGAACGCCCCGTGAACGAAGGGCGTCCCCTCGCGGACGGCGGGAGGGGCGGGAGGGGCGGGTGGGCGGCGGGAAGGACGTCGCCGCCCCGGCCCGGGTCAGGCGAGGGCGGCGGCCAGGCGCGCGGGCAGGGTGGCGTACGGGCGGCAGTCGAGGACGGGCAGGGCGTGGGCGGCGGCCCGGTCGGCGAGCCAGGCGGAGTAGCGGGCGCTGACGGCGGCGCGCTCGGGCTGCGGGCCGTCGGCGGGTTCGCGGTCGGCGTAGTTGGCGGCGATGCGCGCCGGATCGCCCTCGTGGAGGAAGACCGCGCGTACGCGCCGGCCCTGCGCGGCGGCTTCGGCGGCGGCGCGGGCGGCGGCGCGCGGGGTGAGGTAGTCGCCCTCGACGATGGCGGGCACGTCCACGGTGAGCCGGTTGCGGACGACGCCGAGCAGGGCGTCGTCCAGGGCGTGGGCGGTGGCGATCTGCAGTTCCAGGACGCGGTCGGCGCTCGCGGCGGGGCCCGGGGTGCCGAAGTGGTGCAGGCCGGGGTGGGTGGCCGCGGTGGTGGCGGCCCGCAGGGCGGCGACCACGTCGTCGAACTCCACCGTGAACGCCCCGTGCCGGGCGGCGAGGCGGGCGGCGGCGCGGCTCTTGCCGAGGCCGGAGGCGCCGCCGATCAGCAGGACGTCCCACGGGCTGTCGTCGGTGTGCATACGGGCACGGTAGGCGCCGGGGCGGGCGACCGGACGGGCGGGGGCGGTGAGCGGCCGGGGCGGCGCGGGCGGTCCGCGGATCGGGTGGTGGGCGCGGTGAGCGGCCCGGGCGGTAAGCGGTCCGGGTGGTGAGCGGTCCGGGCGGTAAGCGGCGGTCCGGCTGGTAAGCGGTCCGGGGCGCCGGTGGGCTCTGCGGGGTGGGGAGGCGGCCGAGGCCCGCCTTCCGGCCCGGCCCCCGGCGTCGGCAGCCGGCCCAAGGCCCGGTCCGCGGGTCCGCCGCCCGCACCGCGCGGTGCGGGCGGCGGAGAAGCGGGCGGCGGTCAGGCCGGGGCCCCCTCCCGCGCCGCCGGGGCCGGCCTGACCGGCCGTGCGGGTCAGGACCGGTCGCCCGTGGTGGCGCGGCGTACCGCCCAGGGCAGGACGAACCACAGCGCGGTGAAGACCAGCGCGACGACGCAGGTGATCGCCACCGCCACCGCCGCCCCCAGGACGACGTCCAGGACCAGCAGCACGGCGCCGGTCAGCGCGGTGGCGAGCAGCAGCAGGCCGGCCTGGGCGATGCGGGCGGAGACGGTGACGATCCGCTCCTTCCCGGGGTGGCGGTACAGGCCGCGGTGCAGGGCGACGGGGGTGGCGAGAACGGCCGCGGCGATGACGGTCAGCAGCAGGGTGGCGACGTAGATGTCCTGCTGGGCGTCGGTGAGTCCGGAAAAGCGCGGGGTGAAGGCGACGCCGAGGAGGAAGGCGAAGACGATCTGCACGCCGGTCTGCAGCACCCGCAGCTCCTGCAGCAGCTCCACCAGGCGCCGGTCGGCCCGCACGGCCGGGTTCTCCCAGCCGGGCGGGGACGCGGGGGAGGGCGGCGGGGAGGGCGGGGGAGGCGCGCTGGTCATGGGTCACATTGTGGCGGCCCGGCGCCCGGCGCCCGGGCCCGGAGGCAGGGGGCCGGGTGCCCGGACGACGGCTAGGGGCGTCCGGGGCGTGGGGAGGGCTCGGGCCCGGCGCCGTCCAGGCGGTCCTGCCAGGCGGCGAGCAGGGTCTGCAGGGCAGCGGCCTCCTCGGGGGCGAGGTGGGCGAGCAGGCGGTGCTCGTTGCGCATGTGCGCGGTGAACGCCTCGTCGATCAGGCGCCGCCCCGCGTCGGTGAGGGCGACCACCCGCCCGCGCCGGTCGTCCTCGGCGGGGCGGCGGGTGACCAGCCCGGCGCGCTCCAGGCGGTCGATCCGCTTGGTCATCGCGCCGGTGGTGACCATGGTGTGCGCGGCCAGCTCGCCCGGGGCCCGCTCGTACGGGGCGCCGGCCCGGCGCAGTGCGGCGAGCACGTCGAACTCGCCCTCGCCGAGGCCGTAGCGCTGGTAGACCAGGGTGAGTTCGGCGGTCAGGCGGGCGGCGAGGCGGTGCAGGCGGCCGATGACGGCCTGCGGGGACACGTCGAGGTCGGGGCGCTCGCGCCGCCACTCGGCCTGGATCTGCGCGACGTGGTCGGCGGGCTGCCCGGGACGGCGGTCCGGGTGCTGCCCCGGCCGCTGCGCCACGTGCGGCCCCGGGCGCTGCGCCGCCTGGCGGCCCGGCTGGTGATCGGCGTGCTCCATGCGGCCATCCTACCCACGGTAGCTTCCCGGGAAGCTATATTGTCTTCCATGGAAGCCAACGCGCGCTGGGTCCTGCCCACCGCCCTCGCCCCGCTCGCCTGGGGCGCCAACTACCACGTCACCCACGCCTACCTGCCCGCCGACCGCCCCCTGTGGGGCGCCGCCCTGCGCGCCCTGCCCGCCGGACTGCTCCTGCTCGCCCTCGCCCGCCGCCGCCCCCACGGCGCCTGGTGGTGGCGCAGCGCCCTGCTCGGCCTGCTCAACACCGCCGTCTTCTTCGTCCTGCTCTACCTCGCCTCCCAACTGCTGCCCACCAGCGCCGCCGCCACCGTCATGGCCGCCTCCCCGCTCACCATGCTGCTCACCGCCTGGGCCCTGGCCGGCCGGCGCCCGCCCCCCGCCCACCTGGCCGGCGCCGTGGTCGGCCTGGCCGGGGTCGCACTGACCCTGCTCGGGACGGGAGAGGGCATCGGCTGGACCGGCCTGACGGCCTCGGCGGCGGCGATGCTGGTCTCCTCCGTCGGCTACGTGCTCGCCGTCCGCTGGCGCGAGGGCGCCGACCCGCTGGCCGCCACCTCCTGGCAGCTGACCGCCGGCGGCCTGATGCTCCTGCCCCTGGCCGCCGCCGCCGAAGGCGCGCCCCCGCCGATGGACACCCCCACCCTGCTCGCCTTCGGCTACGTCACCCTGATCGCCACCGCCCTCGCCTTCACCTGCTGGTTCGCCGGGCTGCGCCACCTGCCCGCCGGGACGGTGGGCCTGCTCGGGCTGCTCAACCCGCTGGCCGGGGTGCTGCTGGGCACCGCGCTGGACGGCGACGCGTTCGGGGCGCGGCAGGGCGCGGGGCTGGCCCTGGTGGCCGCCGGGATCCTCCTCGGGCGGCCACGCGGCCGGGCAGCCGAGCCCGGGCCCGGCCCCGGTCCCGGGCCTGCCGCTACCGGCACCGCCGCTACCGGCACCGCCGTCGCCGGGGCCGCCGCCGGTGCGCGCTTGCCCGCCGGCCGGGGCGCGTGATCGGATGGCGCCGGCATCGCGTGCCGGTGGCGGACTGCGTCAGGCATGGAGGTGCACGACCGAAGGGACCGCCTCCGTGGCCTCCCGCGACAACGGCCGTACGGCCGCCCTCAGCCTTCAACTCTCCCGCGCGCACCAGGACTTGCGCCGCCGCCTCGCCGACGTCCGCACGAACCTCGGCCGCCGGCGCCCGCACGACGACACGCTCCTCACCCACTGCCTGGCCTTCTGCACCGCCCTGACCAACCACCACCAGGGCGAGGACGACGGGCTCTTCGCCCAACTCCTCCTCGAACGACCGGACTTGGCACCCACCGTCGCCAAACTCGTCGAGGACCACGGGTTCATCTCCGCCATCCTCGCCCGGGTGCGCGAACTCGCCGAACTCGCCGACCTCGCCGCGCGTGCCGCACCGGCCGCCGGATCGTCCGACACCGGCCCGCCCGGCCCGGCCGACCTGGCGGCGATCGGCCGCGAACTCGACGGCCTGGCCGCCATCATGGACTCCCACTTCGCGTACGAGGAACGGGCCATCGGCGCCGCGCTGGACGCCGGAGTGGGCGACGACGGCTGGTCCGCGCCGGTCCTGCGCTTCGCGACGCCGTAGGCGCACCGGCCCCTTCGAGGCACCGGCCCGGCGCCGGCCCGGCCCCGCCGGTGCCCGGGCCCCTGCTGCGGTGCTGCAGGCGCCGCTGCCCGTAGGCTGGGCGGGCCGCCGCGGCACAGACCGCCACCAGGCGGACAAAACCGACCGACCGAGCGACAGAAACGGGCAGGCAGGGGCCATGCAGTTCGACGACCAGGGCGACCTCGACACCTCACAGGTGGACGACCGGCGCGGCATCCCCGGCGGGAAGGTCGCCATCGGCGGCGGGGCCGTGGGCCTGATCGCGGTGCTGTTCGCCGTCGTCCTCGGCGTCGACCCGCAACTGCTGGGCCTGTCCTCCGGCAGCGGCTCCGCCTCCTCCTCCGGCGCGCGCACCGCCGGCCAGGCGCAGCAGGCCTGCAAGACCGGCGCGGACGCCAACAAGCGCCAGGACTGCCGGATCGTGGCGGTCACCAACAGCCTGCAGGAGTTCTGGCGCACCGAACTGCCGCGCCGCACCAACCTCCCGTACAAGAACGCCGAGACGGTGCTGTTCACCGGCCAGGTCTCCACCGCCTGCGGGTCCGCGACCTCGGCGGTGGGCCCGTTCTACTGCCCCGGCGACAAGAAGGCCTACGTCGACCTCGGCTTCTTCGACGAACTCTCCTCCCGCTTCGGCGCCAAGGGCGGCCCGTTCGCCGAGTCGTACGTCGTCGCGCACGAGTACGGCCACCACATCCAGACCCTCACCGGGGCCATGCAGAAGGTCGGCAACGACCGCCAGGGTGCGAGCAGTGGCTCGGTGCGCCTGGAACTGCAGGCCGACTGCTACGCCGGGGTGTGGGCGCACCACGCCACCACCACCCCGCAGCCCTCCACCGGCCGCCCGCTGATCGCCTCCCTCACCGACCAGGACATCGCCCAGGGCCTGGACGCGGCCGCGGCCGTCGGCGACGACCGCATCCAGAAGCAGGCCACCGGCCGGACCAACCCGGAGGCGTGGACGCACGGCTCCTCCGAGCAGCGCAAGGCCTGGTTCACCACCGGCTACCGCAGCGGCGACCTCGGCCAGTGCGACACCTTCGCGGCGGCGAAGCTGTAACCGGCGGGGGCGGGGGCGGGCCGGGCCGGGGCCGGGGCCGGGGTTGCTCAGGCGCCCCGCACGAGGCGGCCGACGATGGCGGCGGCCTGCTCGGGGTGCCCCTCCAGCCAGGCGCCCAGGCGGTCCCGGACGGCCCGGGCGACGCACGCGCGCACGGCGGTGTTGCCCAGCAGGTCGCGGATGCAGCCCTCGAACTCGGGGTCGTCGAGCTTCACCGACACCACCGCCGTCAGGCCCGCGCCGACCTGCTCGGCGGTGAGGCCGGGGTCCGTCGCGCCCGGCAGGAGCCGCTTCCTCGCGTAGGCGGTGACCGCGGCCGCCACCCCGTCCCGGAAGCCGACCACGTGCGTGCCGCCGGCGGTGGGCCGACTGTTGGCGAAGCTGCGGATCCGCTCCTCACCGGCGTCGCGCCAGCGCAGCGCCACCTCCACCGTCCCCGCCATCCGCGGGTCCTCGCCCTCGACGCCGATGACGGCCGTGGCCGCGGGCGCCGGATCCCGGGCGTCGAGGAGGGCGACGAAGTCCCGCGTCCCGCCGGGGAAGCGGAAGCGAACGGACCGGCGGTCGCCCGGGCGGCGCTCGTCGGTCAACGAGATCTCCAAGCCACGGTTCAGCAGGGCCAGTTCCCTGAACCGCTCCGCCAGCGCGTCGAACGAGTACCCGGCAGTCGGGAAGATGTCGGTGTCGCGCCAGAAGGTGAGGGTGGTCCCGCTCGCGGCCGCCGGCCCCGCCTCGGTGAGCGGGGTGAGGGCCACGCCGCGCGCGTACTCCTGGACCCAGCGGGCCCCCTCACGCCGGACCTCGGCCGTCATCCGGCCCGACAGGGCGTTGACGACGGAGAGCCCGACGCCGCCCAGCGCCACATCGTGGCGGCCGCCGGGACCGACCCCGGCCCACGTGCGGGTCAGGAGGGCTTCCAGGGCGGGACCGCCGCCCCGCGCCTCGTGGAGGGGGACGCCCGCGCCGTCGTCGGCGACACGAACACCGCCGTCGAGCAGGAGAGTGACGTCGACGCGGCTCCCGACACCGGCCAGGACCTCGTTCACCGCCCGGTCGGCGACCTCGAACACCAGGTGGCTCAGACCGCGTTCACCGGTCGAGCCGATGTACATCCCGGGCCGCCTGCGCACGGCTTCCCGCCCCTCCAACACCTGGATGCGGGCGGCGTCGTACGCGGTGGATTCCTGGCTCACGGTGTCCCCTCCGAAAATGGCCGGCAGAGCTCCACAGCCTAGGCGAATTTCGCCATAACACCAGGTCAGAGCCTATGTGGCGACGGCGTGGACGGGTGCGTGAGCGCCCGCCCGAAGGCCGCCGCCCCAGCCGGCCGCGACCGCCGCCGCAGCACGGCCACGCCCCCGCCCAGGGCGCGTACGGGGCCGTTGCGGGCGGACCCGAGAGCCCCGGTCCACATTTTCTCCGCGCCCGTCGGGGCCCCGGCGATGGGCCCCGGCGGCGGGCGACCGGGGCGTGATCACGGTTTGGCGACCTTTCGACCGCCGGGGGCTCCGACCGCCCGTCCTGGCGTTCGGGCAACGGTAGGTTTTCGGGCGCACACACTCTTGATCGTCACGGGGGATCCACCATTTCCACTCAGCCCGCCGCGCCCGCTCCCACCGCGCCTGCTTCCGACGCCGCGCTCGCTTCCGACGCCGCGCCCGCCTCCCATGCCGCCGCCCCGGACCTGCCCGTCCCCGGCGAGGAGCAGCTCAGCTGCCAGAACTGCGGCTCCGTCCCGGCCGTCGACGCGACCTTCCGCGGACACCAGGGCTTCATCGTGGTCCTCAGGTACCTCAAGCGCCGGGGGCCGTTCTGCCGCAGCTGCGGCATCGCCGCGCACCGCGACATGACCTCCGACAGCCTCTGGCAGGGCTGGTGGGGCATCCCCTCGATGATCGTCAACCCGATCGTCATGCTGCTCAACATCCCGCAGCGCCTGAAGGTCAACAAGCTGCCGCAGCCGCTGCCCGGATCACCCCGCCCGCCGGCGGACCCCGGCAAGCCGGTGTACCTGCGGCCCACGATCCTCGGCGTGCTCATCCCGGCGGTCCTGGTCTCGCTGATCGTCCTCGTGGAGAAGGACGACCCCGAGTTCGCCAAGGCCGGCGACTGCATCCACAACAGCAACCCGATCGTCCTGCCCGGCGCGATCGACAACAACCCCGACGTCCAGGTGGTGCCCTGCTCCGACCCGAAGGCCGAGGCCCGCGTCCTGGGCCGCAAGGACGACACCAGCGACGGCGAGAACGTGTGCCGCACGTCCTTCCCCGCCGCCGACGGCTACTTCACCTACAAGCGGGGCGGCGACAAGTACACCCTGTGCCTGCAGAGCCTGAAGCAGAAGCCGGGCACGGTCCCCCTCCCGTAGCGGCACGGCCTGGCCCAACCCCCGGACGCGCGTGGGAAGTCGATCCCGCCGACTTCCCACGCGGCGTGGCCGTCGCCGAGCGCGTTCGACAGCGGGCGGGGTCAGCGGGCGGGGGTCAGCGGGCGGCGGGGCGGACCATCGCGGTCAGGCGGGGCGAATCCGGTGAGGCCTCCTGCGCGTTGAACGCCCGGTATCCCCAAGTCCCGTAGAGGCGCTGGACCTTCCCGTCCCCGGCCAGCGGGTTCACCATCAGCACGGCCCGGCCCTCGGTACGGCCGGCCAGCAGCGCGTCGTGGATGCGGCGGGCGGTGCCGGTGCCGCGCCACGGGGCGCGGACGCCGATCTCCCTGAGGGCCAGCGCCGGGGTGTCGGCGAAGCCCTCGGGCAGGGGTTCGGCCAAGCGCGTCCAGTACCGGTCGCCGGGCTCGACGGTGTTGCCGTAGGCGTAGCCGACCGGTACCCGGCCGTCGTGGGCGAGGACCAGTGCGAAGCCGGGCTCGGCGGCGTACCGGTCGAGGCGTTCGGCGAAGGTGGCGACGCTGTAGTTCGGCAGGTGCAGCAGCGGGGCGCGCACCTCGGCGTAGACGGCCAGCAGATCCTGCCTGGCCTCGGCGGCCAGGGCGGTGTGGTGGCGCAGGTCGACGGTCACGCGGGGTCCTCCAGGTGGCATGGGCGCACCGGCTGCGGCTGCGGCTGCGGGTCGGGCCGCAGGGGATCGCGAGGACACCGAGCCGCCCGTTCCCCGGCGGCTCGGCCCCGTCAGGCGGCCTGCCGAGGCACGCGGTTCCGGCTTCGGCTCAGACGTCGCCGAACTCGCCGGAGCGGACGGCGGCGACGAACGACGTCCAGGCCTCGGCGGGGAAGACGAGAGCCGGGCCATGAGGGTCCTTGGAATCGCGGACGGGCGCCACACCGGGGAATCCGGGAGCCACCTCGACGCAGTCACCGCCGTTGTTGCTGTAGCTGGACTTGACCCAGGAGGCGTCCGTCAAGTCGACGTTCTCGTTCATGCTGAGTCCGTTCCCGCCTGGCTGACCGCGGGGACGATGCCCCCCACGGGCTGGAGTTGATCGCTTCGGGTTTCTCTACCCACCAGTCCCTGTGCCCAAGCCCGGGCCGCCGGCCGGACCGCGCAGGTCCGAGCCTGCGAGTTCCGGGCTTTCGCTCAGACGTCGCCGAACTCGCCGCTGCGGACGGCGGCGACGAACGACACCCAGGCCTCGGCGGGGAAGACGAGAGCCGGGCCCTGAGGGTCCTTGGAATCGCGGACGGGCGCCACACCGGGGAATCCGGGAGCCACCTCGACGCAGTCACCGCCGTTGTTTGAGTACGAGGACTTGAGCCAGGACGCATCCGTCAGGCCGACGTTCTCACTCATACCGAGTCCCTTCACCTGGCTGATCCCGGGAACGATGACACTCCACGGCACAGCCTGGCACGGCGTCGGGTCGGAGTCGATCGCAGGCCGGCGACAGGTCGAAGGTGCGGGGGCGGATGGGGATCGTCCGATTGCGGCCTGGGACGTGGCCCGCCGGAACGAGGTAGCTTCCTGGTAGCACCGCTGGCTCACGGATCGGGCAGGTGGGCGCGAGCGCGGGAGGGTTGCTGTGCTGGAGGAGCGGGAGTCGATCGGCAAGCGGGTGCGGCGGGCGCGGCTGCGGCTGGGGATGACCCAGGCCGATTTGGCCGCCGCCATCGGCAGGACGCAGGGCTGGGTGTCGAAGGTCGAGAAGGGCACGATCGAGCTCGACCGGGCCGGCACGATCAACCAGATCGCGGCGGCGCTCCACTGCCACCCCAACGACCTCATCGAGAGGCCCTTCGTCGCGGGCAAGGCATCGGAGAACCAGTGGCAGGTGTCGGCAGCCGCGATCCTGCGGGAGCTTCGCCGGTACGACCTCACACCGGTGTTCGACGGCGAGCCGCGGTCGTCGGCCCAGCTCTGGCGCGAAACCGAGCTCCTGCACCGGCTCAGGGACGCGGCCGCCAACGTGGCCGTCCTGAAGGTGCTCCCGGACATGCTTCGCGAAGCACGCACGCTGGCCGAGGTGTCCACCGGCCACGAGCGTGAGGAGGCGTTCGCGATCTACGCGATCGAGTGCAAGTTCGCGCACACTGCCGCACACACCCTCGGCCACCCCGAACTCATCGCCATGGCCTGCGAGCGGGCCGCCTGGTCGGCCCGGCTGTCCGGCGACCCGGTGATGGAAGCGGTCGCGGACTGGATGCGGGTGTGGGACATGTGGGCCACTGCGGACTGGGACGATGCCCTGGCGCTGTCCGACAAGGCGCTTCGGCTCGTCGAGGACCGCTATCGCGCCAACGACCCCCTGGCCGTGCGGGCTTGGGGCGCCATGCACCTGCGCGCCGCCGTGTCCGCCGCACGTGCCGGCCGACGGACGGAGGCCGAGGACCGCATCCGGCATGCCCACGCGGCAGCCGAGTTGATGGCCGGAAGCCGGGCAGAGCCGCCCTTCGACCGGCACTCGCTGACCTTCTCCAGCGGCAACGTCCAGGTCCACGCAGTGTCGGTCCAGTTGGAGATGGGCGACCACGCCCAGGCACTGATCCTCAACGAGCGTGCCGACCCCGCGAAGGTCGCCGCCCTCCCCGCGTCCAGGCGGGGCCACCACCACATGGACCTGGCCCGCGCATGGCTGTGGGAGGGCAACCGCGACAAGGCACTTCGGGCCCTGGAGACGGCGGAGAGGACCGCCCCGCAGCTCGTGCGCAACCACCCGATCGCCCGCGCCACCCTGCGGAAGATCGTCTACGCCGAGCGCTCGGCCACCCGCGAGAAGCTGCGCTACATGTCCGACCGCTTCCACCTGGACGGATAGGGCAGTATTCCGCCGATTCATATTCGACAGTAGTCGTGCAACTACCGTCTGTGTGTATGAGTGGACGACACGCGGCCCCCGGGAAGCCTCGCGACCCTGCGCCACTGCAGGCACCCCGCCTCGGCGACCTCGCCTACGACACTGCCCCCGGCAGAGCCGGCGTCGGGACGGACATACCCGCAAACGGTGTCCGGGCCGACCACCTGCGCCCCGAGGGTGCCAGTGGCGGACCGGAGAGGACCGCTCCGAAGGACGGATCCGCCCTCCGTGGCCCGACCGAGCCCTAGCAGCCGGCCAACGTCCCTTCAGGCATGGGTGGCGTAACGCCGCACTCATTCGTCGACATTTTCCATGGGGTACTTGCCATGCTCACTGTCCACTGCGCCCGCACGTTCGTCGCTCGACTGGACTCGCGGACCGAATCCACGCCCGTGGCCCGCTACTTGCTCCGGGCCTACCTCGCCGCGCTCCCCGCCGGAGAGCGCTACGCCGACGTCGCGGAACTGCTCCTCGGGGAGCTGTTCGCCAATGCCGTCCGGCACGGCGACGCGCCTGCCGACCGGCTGATCGAGGTCCGCTTCGCCCTCGCCGGTGACCGGCTTCGGCTGGAGGTGCACGACGCCGGCGCCGGGCGTCCCTCCGTCCGTGCCGCCGCACCCGACGACGAGTGCGGACGCGGGCTGTTCCTCGTCCGGTCTGCGCGGCCCTGGGCATCCCCGCCGCCGAAGCGGCCCGCCGCCTCGACGACTGCC
>NZ_JOHO01000052.1 GCF_000719705.1 Streptomyces sp. NRRL S-350
CCCGTCGTCGGCGCCATCGATCGTTACGGAAAGTCACCGCGATGTGAGCTGGATCGCCTTTCGGCGGGCGCCGGACGGGGGTGGCCCGTGACGGTCATCACGCGCCCCACGCGCCCCCTACCCTTCCTAGTAGGTCGCTCCCCGGCCCCCCGAGCCGCGTTCGCCCGACCGGGCGGCGCCACCGCCGCACTCCCCCGCCTTCGGCCGGTCCTCCGCCGTTTTCGCAGATCAAACCGGTGCGAATTGGACCAAAAGTCCGTGTTTGGTGAGGTTTGAACCCCAGATCGACGGACAACGAACCGCCTCCGACGAGCACGTGCACCCCACCCGGCTACGACGGCGCGTCGTAGCAGGCACCCCTTGGAACCCGGCCCCGCCCCCGCTAACAATGGCTCAGTCGCCAGCTGCGGCGGCGGATCCCACCGCTGCCGCAACTCCCGCCAGGCAGTCACCATTCGTGACCGCCCCGGCGCCGACTCCCGCCCGCCGGCCCCTCGGGGCCCGCCGAGCCGCGGGCCAGGCGCCCCCACGATTGAGGTCGAACTCCCCCATGCCCGTGATCCCCACCCGCATGCGCAAGTCCGCCGCCCTGCTCACCAGCGCCCTCGGCATCGCCGCGATCGGCGCCGCCGTCGTCCCGACCGCCGCCTCGGCCACCACGCCGCAGCAGCTGGCCGCGAGCATCGTCCCCGCCGGCCAGCTCGCCTCCTTCAACCAGATCATCTCCCACGAGAGCGGCTGGAACGTCACCGCGACCAACCCCTCCTCCGGCGCCTACGGCCTCGGCCAGGCCCTGCCGGGCAACAAGATGGCCTCCGCCGGCGCCGACTGGAAGACCAACGCGGCCACCCAGATCAAGTGGGCCTACGACTACATGAACAGCCGCTACGGCAGCCCCAACCAGGCCTGGGCCTACTGGCAGATCCACCACAACTACTGACCGGACCGGCACACCCCGCCGACCCACCGGTCGACCCACCGATCCACCGATCCACCGGTCGACCCACCCTCCCCACGACCCACCACGGACGCCGCAAGCCGAGTCCCGGGCCGAACGGGAACCCGAGCCGAGGGGCCCGGTGCGCACCACGCGCACCGGGCCCCTTCGCCGCATCCGCACCAACCAGCGCCGGCCGCGCCCGGCCCGACGGCGACCGCCCCGACCACGACCGGCCCGACCACGACCGGGCGACGAGTGAAGCGCAATTCGGTCCCCCCTCTCCCCCAGTGGGCCGGCAGCCGACGGCCGTAAACATGTCATGTTCCGTGCAACTTCGGGTGGTTTCGCGCCTGCCCGGCTCCGGCCCCGCAGCTCGCGCCGCCGTTGCGCCCGACGGCGATTCTCTCAACGGGCCGCAATCAGCCCGGCGCCTCGACATCCCGAACATCGATCGAAGGATTCCCCATGCAGATCGGCAGGAAGCTCCTCACCCTCACCGCCACCGCCGGCCTCGCCCTGGCCGGGATGGCCGTGGCGGCACCGGCGAACGCCATCGGCGCAGTGGGCTGCCCGACGAACGGGCTCACGGTCACCACCAGCGGCAACGGCAACTACTGCGCCGCGGGCTCCATCGGCTACAAGAACACCAGCAGCCTGTTCGGGATCGGCCAGATCGACCACGTCACCTACGAGTCGACCGCGTGGAACTGGGCCGCCTTCTACAACTCCAGCGGCGTCAT
This sequence comes from Streptomyces sp. NRRL S-350, assembly GCF_000719705.1. Taxonomy (GTDB): domain Bacteria; phylum Actinomycetota; class Actinomycetes; order Streptomycetales; family Streptomycetaceae; genus Kitasatospora. The sequence goes on from NZ_JOHO01000052.1 coordinate 1,681, forward strand.
CAAGCTGAAGCCCGGCCAGTCCACCGGCTACCTCGGCGGCGTGATCACCTACGCGCTGGAGATCGACAACCCGAACTGGACGTGATCCCCGGCCCCACCGGCCCGTGAATCCGGCACCCGCCACCGACCTTCGGTCGCCCGTGGCGGGTGCCGCTCCGCCGCGCCCGCTCCCGGAGGACGGAAATGAAGCGCTCCACGACCTCGGCCCTGACGCTCGTCCTGCTGACGGCCCTCGCGGGCTGCGGCACCGGCGGCACCCGCTCGGCTCCCCCGCAGCTGGGCGAGATCCTCACCATCACCGGCGTCGGCCAGGTGGTGCGCCCGATCGACGTCTACCTCCCCACCGCGGCACAGACCCGGACCGTGGAACGGGCCGCCTACCTGACGAGTGCCCGCTGCCTGCGACGGCTGGGCATCACGGAGCCTCCCGGTCCCGACCCGGAGCGGGCCGAGCCCGCCGACCGGGACGTCCGGTCCCGGCTCTACGGGTACTTCGCGCCCGACCGCGTCGCGACCACCGGCTACGACGCCGTCGTGGCCACGGGCACCGGGCAGCCGGCCTCCACCGCCACCATGCAGGTGCTCACCGGTCGGGACGCGGCCGGCACCCCCGTCACGGACTTCCAGGGCCGGGCCGTCCCCAAGGGCGGCTGCCTCCAGGAGGGCCTGGACGCGGTCGGCGGAGCGGTGCTGCTGAGCTCCGACTCCTCCGCCCTGCCCGGCGGCGGGCCGAAGGAGCCCCTGGCGGATCCTCGCGTCGTGGCCGCCGACCGGCAGTGGAGCAGCTGCATGAAGGACCACGGCTTCGCCTACGCCACCCCGGCGGACGCCTACATGGACCCGCGCTGGCGCGACCGGACGCAGGGCGCCGGAGCGTCCGCGGACCACTCCCCGGCCGAGCTCGCCACCGCGGCCGCCGATGACGCCTGCAAGCGGTCCACCAACTTCATGGGGATCGCGGTCGCCGTCCAGGCCACCTACGACCGGCAGTACATCGCGGCGCACCCGGCGGAGCTGGCGACGTTCGCACAGGGCGTCAGCCGGCACGTCGCCGACGCGCAGAAGGTCGTCGCGGAGGGCGCGGCGGCCGGGTAGCGGGGGCCCGGGCGGCACGGCACACGCAGCCCGGTGCCGGCGGCGCGGTGGGCGGGGCTGGGCTGGGCGGGGCGGGTCTGGGCGGAGCTGGGCCCACGGTTCAGGCCGGGGGCAAGCCGAGCGCGGTACGGCACTCGCCCACCAGCCGCAGCGATCCCAGCACCACGACCAGGCCGCCGGGGCCCACCAGGCCGGCTGCCCGGCGCAGCGCGGTGGCGGTGTCGGGGGCGGTGACGGTGCCCGCGCGCCGGGCGGGGGGCAGTCGGGTGTGCAGCGTGGCGGGATCGCCGGCGTCGGGTGAGCCGGTGCGGGTGAGGACCAGCGGCCACGGTTCGGGCAGCACGGCGAGCATTGCGGGCACGTCCTTGCCGTGCCTCGCGGCGAAGACGACGGCGGTCGGCGGGGTGCGGGGGCTGCGGGTCGCTCCGGCGATGCGTTCGATCTCGGGCAGCACGGTGGCCATGCCCTGCGGGTTGTGGGCCCCGTCCAGGAGGACCCGGCCGTGCCAGCCGTCCAGCCGGGCGTCGGTGAGGAGTTCGAGCCGGCCGGGCCAGCGGGTGGCGGCCAGTGCCGGGCGTAGGAGGTCGTCCGTCGGGGTGCGGGCGTGGCCGCGTTCGGCGAGTGCGGCCGCGGTGGCGAGGCCGAGGGCGAGGTTGTGGTGCTGGTGGGGGCCGGGCAGGGGGCAGGGCAGGGCGCGGTGTTCGCCGCGCGGCGTCGCGACGTCGAGCACGGTGGCGCCGGCCGCGCCGTCGGGGCGGGCGGTGCAGTGGATGTGCCGGTCGAGTTGCCAGAGCGTCAGGCCGGTGCGGTCGGCCAGGACTTCTTCGACTGCCGTCTGGGCCTGGGGGTGCAGGCGGCCGAGTACGACGTGGTCGCCGTCGCGCACCGCGCCGGCCTTGGCTTTGGCGACCTGGGCCAAGGTGCCGCCGAGCAGGTCGGTGTGGTCGAGTCCGACGCCGGTGATCACCTTGACGTCGAGGTCCAGGGCCCGGACGGCGGCCCTGCGCCCGCCGATGGATGCCTCGGCCACGACGTGGGTGACGCCGGCCCGCCGGAAGTGGGCGGCGGCGACCGCGGTGCACATGCCGGCGGCGGACAGCGGCAGGTGGTGCTCCTCGATCGCCGCCGTCACCTCGGTGAAGGCTGCCGCGAACTCGGCCCGGCTGACCGGCCGTCCGGCGACCCGGACCCGCTCGCGCGCCTCCTGCAGGTGCGGGCTCGGCATGCTGCCCACCCGCTGCCCCGACGCGGACAGCGCCGCGACGGCGAAGGCGGCGGTGGAGCCCTTGCCGTTGGTGCCGACCACCATCGCCCCGCGCAGCCCGTCCTGCGGGCGGCCGATCGCCGCCAGCAGCGCGGGCAGGTTCTCGCGCCGCGCGTCACGCTCCGTCCGCGGGAGCCGGTACAGCTCGCAGAGGTGGTCCGTGCACTGCTGGTAGTCCATGAGGTGCCATGGTGTCACCGGTGGCTGTACGGGCGGCAGTTGCCGGCATCACTCGAACGGGTGAGCCTGGCGGGCGCGGATCCGCCGGACCGTGCCAGGCGGTGCCAGGACGGCGGGGCCGGGTCGATGGGCCGCTCAGCCAACGGTCGTCGGGGCCGGCAGGGTGGCGGCCGCGGCGATGAGGGCGACGGATGCTTCCCTGGCTGCATGCCGCCTGGCGTCCAGGTCGGTCCGGTCGACGGCCTTGCGCAGCGCGTACGTGGCATCTGCGGCCTGCTGGGCGGGGCCGGCCAGTTCGGGCACCAGGACCTGGAGGCGGATGTGGGGCGCGGTGACTGCCGCCCGGGTGTCGTGGGACGTCGTCTGGGCCTCCAGTTGGCGCTCGGTGTCCGCCCCGGCCAGCGCCAGGCGCTCCCGGTGGAACATGGCCGAGCGGTGCGCGTCGAGGGCGGCCGCGAAGCCGGTGACGGCGTCGAGCTGGTCCTGGCGGTGGCTGTCGGCGCGTTCCTCGGCGCGCGCGGTACGGGCCGAACGCTGCTGGAGGAGCCCGGCGGTCAGGGCGCCGGCGAGGGTGCCGAGCACGGCGATGATCGAGGGCCATAGGGACATCGGGTGTGGGGTCCTCTCGGGCAGTCGGTTTCGGTGGTGGTCCGGCGGGCAGTGAGGTGCGCGGCGGCGCCTTCGGTGGCGGGGTGTCGCTCCTGCGGCGCGCACTGGACACCTACCCTGGCGGTCGGTTGCGGCCGGGGGCCGGAAGCCGGGCGTCCGGAGCCGTGACCGCCTGCCGGGCTGGCCGGGACACGGGACGACCGCAAGCAGCTACCGGCGCGCTCCCCGGACCCGGTTCCGGCACGGGGCCTCGGGGAGGGGCCGCGAAGCGCGAAGGGCGACGGTGCCGTTCGGTTGCGGGGCGGTTTCACGGGCTCGGGCCCGTCAGCGTTCACGCGTTCCGGTCCCCCACCGGTTCCGGTTCCCCACCAGCCGGACGTCGCCGGCTCGGTGTGGCGGGGTTCCGGCGGAGCGGACCGCCTGGACGACCCCTGCCCCGGGCGCCCGGGGTGCACCGGCCGCTACCGTGGCACCGTGACCCACAGCCCCGACGACTCGTACCACGTCACCGGACACCCCACCCTTGCCCTGGACGGTGTCACGATCCGCCGGCGGTACGGCGGGCGGACCGAGGACGGGAGCTACTACGACGGCTGGGACCGGATCGTCCCTGGCGACCCCCACTACGACGAACTGCTCCCCCAGGCCCGCCGGCACCCCGAAGGCACCCGCCTGCAACGCTGGACCAGGATCGTGCTGTCCCCGGGCCGCCGGCGGTTCCGGACGGCCCGCTGACGATCGACCACGCCTGCCCGACGGCGCCCTGGAGCCCTGGGTCCTGGCCCCCTGGAGCCCCGTAGCCCTGGGTCCTGGAGTCGATCCTGCCTGTACCCGACGCGGGCCTGGACGGGGCCGCGGCAGGCTCGGCGACGACGGCCGGTCCGACACCTCGTACGCGCGGCGGCCCTTCGCGCCGCCTGCTTCCGGGTGGGCGGGGCGGGCAGCCGGGTGCCCCCGCCGCGGCGTGGCGACGGGGGCGGGGGTGGAGCCGGTTCAGAGGGTGCCGCGGTATCCGCCGGTGGAGGCGCCGCGCTCCTCGATGAAGTGCTTGAAGCGGCGCAGGTCGCCCTTCACCTGCCGGTCGAGCATGCCCATCATGTCGGCGGCCTTCTCGGCCATGCCGCCGGGCTGGAAGTCCATCTCCATCATGACGCGGGTGTGGGTGGCGTCGATGGGCTCGAACCGCACCATGCCGGTCTGCTTCACGTCGCCGCTGGTGGTGCGCCAGGCGACGTGGTCGTCCGGGACCTGGTCGACGATCTCGGTGTCGAACTCCCGGCTGACACCGGCGATCTTCGTCTTCCAGTGGTTGTGCCGGTCGTCGATCTGGGTGATCTCCTCCACGCCGTCCATGAAGTTCGGGAAGTCCTCGAACTGCGTCCACTGGTTGTACGCGGTGCTGATCGGCACGTCCACGTCGATCGATTCCTGCACCTTGCTCATCACTGCACTCGCCTTCGGGTAGCTTCGTCGGCCGGGCTGTCGCCTGCCCCGGCCTCCGGCCGGTATGCCGGCCCACTCCCGATTTGTCCCGATCCCCGGCCGTCCGGCAACCAGCCGGAGCCATCCGGGCTCGCCGAGACCCGACCGTGTGACGCGTGGCCCGGCGACCGCGGCGCCGTGACCTCGCCCTCCGGCGGCGGCGTCCCCGGACCGGCCGGAGCGGCCCGACGCGGCGGTCCGGCCGTGCCACCTCGCCTCACCCGGCGCGCCCGCGCAACCGCCTCCGGCGACGGCCATGCGCCGGAACGCCTCGCACCGCCGATCGGCCCCGATCGAGTTGCACGGAGCGGGCGGCAGCGTGCGGCCAGGAGGGTGTCCGGCCCTTCGGCCGCCACGACGCGGATGCCGGACACCGTCCTGCGGGTCCGGAGCAGCACCGGCGCAGCCGGTCGACTTCGGAACCGCCCTTTCGCGTCTAGCAGTTGACGACGCTGTGGACGGGCGACCAGTTGCCGTTCGGGTCCGAGCTGTGGGCGGGCCTGGTCGAGAAGACCCACGCGCCGGTGGCGCCGTACATGCGGGCGACGGTGCCGGTGGTCTGGTTGTTGTCCCAGGAGCCGGGGCCGGACCACGTGCTGAAGTAGTAGCGGGCGCAGTCGTACATGTCGACTTCGTCTCCCGAGTACCAGGTGCCGCGGTAGGCGCACATGTGCCGGTAGTCGGCACCGCCGCCCGCGCACGGGTCGTAGTACTCGGCCCCGGCCGCACCGGTCAGGTCACGCGGGTGGGCCTCGCCGGGCGCGGCCACGTACACCGTGGCGCCGGCGAGCCGGATCCGGTTGGGGGCGACCTGGGTGCCGCCGACGGTGGCGAGGTAGGAATCGACCTTCTCCTGGAGGGAGGCGGCCTGGCCGGCGCTCAGCCCGGCGGCCAGGGCCTGCGCCTCGAACCGCTGGACGGATGCCGGCTGTGCCGGTCGGGCGGCCGCGGTGGTGGCGCCGCACAGGACGCTCAGACCGGCGAGGGCGATGCCGATCGCCCGGACTGCCTTGCTGCGTGAGGTCATCTCGACTCCTGTCTGGGGCCCGGCCCACTCCGGGGGCGGGCGGTGAGGTGCGGACCGCCAACCGTCCGGCCCGTCTTCCCGCATTCAGCATCGGCTTCGGCCCCGGGCCTGTCGCCCTGTTTCAACGTCCGCTGAACAAGGGCGAATCACGCGAAATCCGTGGCATGCTCGAAACAGGAACTGACGCCCCGTCTCGGACGCAGGGGGAACGGATGGTCTACCGGTTCCACTTCACCAGCGCGGACCTGGCACGCACCTGCGTCGCCGAAACCGCCCCGCCCCTCGAGGAGTTGAGCATCGCCCTGCGCGTCCTGCAGGACCGCAACCACGACCTGCGCTTCGGCCCGTGGCGCCGCGAGACCCGCACCCGCCTCACACCGCGAGCACGCATGGTGCTCGACCTGACCCCCGTGCACGGCTGGTCGCCCGTTCCTGAGCCCGGGCGGCAGCGGCACCATCCCCGAACTGCTGGAACAGGTCGCCGCCACCCCGCGGACCCGGCTGCGCACCTCCCTGGCCGCCATCGCCGACCACCAGGGCCTGCCCGCCTGGGCGCACCGCCTCGGCGAGGATCCCGGCCTCCTGCGGCAACTCGCCGACGCCCTCGGGGAGGTCCACGCGACGGTGCTGGCACCGTACTGGCCGCAGGTCGGCGCCGGCCTCGCCGCCGACCGGGCGCTGCGGGCCCGGCAGGTGCTGCACGGTGGCGTCGAACGCCTGTTGAACGGGCTGTACCCGCCGCGGATCCGCTGGCGGCCGCCGGTCCTGGAGGTCGACCTGCTGTCCGGCATCGAGGGCGACGTCCACCTGGGCGGCCGGGGCCTGCTGCTGGTGCCCTCCGTGTTCGCCACCCAGGCCCCCCTGGTCGACCCGGACACCGAACCCCGGCCCGTCCTCACCTACCCGGCCCACTACGACCCCGCCACCGGCCCCCTCCTCGTGGCCCGCCCCGCCGCCTCCGGCGCCCCCGCACCGGTGTCCGCCCTCCTGGGTCGCACCCGCGCCGCCGTCCTGCACACCATCGCCCGACGCCCCGGCTGCACCACCGGCGAACTCGCGGCCGCCCTGCGCATCACCGCCTCCGGCGCCAGCCAGCACGCCACCGTCCTGCGCGAAGCCGGCCTCGTCACCACCCTGCGCGACCGCAACACCGCCCTGCACACCGCCACCCCGACCGCCCTCGCCCTCCTTGAGCGCAGCCGGTAGCGGACGCCGGGAAAATCACGTCAGGTACGCGGGACATATCAATGAATGATCATCACTTTACTTGTGGATTACCCTGACCGCCGCGTCTGACGCTGCTATGGTGCTGACCCCTCGCACCCGGCGGGGCCACTCACGGCTGGGGGCCAAGTGGTCGGCACCAAGGACACCGTCAACGTCAGCGTCAGCAATCGCGTACTCCGGGTGGGCAACGACTCCTACCCGCTGAGAAACGTCACGCGCACGCGACTGCGTGAGATCCGGCCCAACCGGCTCACACCCGTCAAGAACTTCCTCGGCGGAATCGTCGCCCTGCTGATCGGCTTCCTGATCATCTCGAACTTCAGCGAGAGTTTCGGCGGCTGGGTACTCGTCATCGGCTTCACCCTGCTGGTGGTCGGACTGGTGAAGGGACTGCGCGCGCCCGTGCTGCACCAGTTGGCCATCGAGACGTCGAGCTCGTCCGACACCGCCGTCACGAGCCCGGACGCCGCCGAGGTCCACCGGCTGTCCGATCTGATCAACGACGCGATCGAGAACCCCCAGGCGGAGTTCCAGGTCGAGGTGAAGAGCGTGCACATCGGGGACAAGATCACTCAGTACGGTGCCGGCAACACCGGAAAGATCGCCCCCGAGCGCCAGTGACGACCGACAACGCCGCAGCCACCCCCGGCCGGGCCGAACTTGCCGTCGCCCACGGCCTCCGAGCGGCGGGCGTGCGGATCGCCCGCGTACGCGGGTCCAGGGCAGCAGCGCCAGACGGGTCCTGTCGCACAGCTCCCGCACCCCCGCGCCCTCCGGCATGGTCCCGCCCTTCCTTCGTACGGGGGCACGGCAGCGCTCCGGTGCAGGCGTCCCCGACAATCCCGGTCGACAATTCGGTGTCGCCGATCAGTTCGGCACTGATAGCGTCCCGGACGTGGCAAAGCTGAACCAGATCATCGCCGTTGAAAAAGGCGTCAAGTCCAAGTCCTTCCAGGAGCTGACGCAGGCCCACCAGGACCTCCAGAAGCCCGCGCTGCTGGCCGGGATCTCCCGCGCCTACCAGCCGAAGGACGAGGAGGGCGAGCAGCTGCCGCCGGAGTCGACCCGCGTGCAGCTGAAGGCCGAGGACATCCTGCGGTCCACCGCGAAGACCCTGACCCGGCTCTTCGACGTGACGGCCACCAAGGACTGGGCCAACATCAGTGCCCGGGCCGACGTGGTGGTGGACGGCCAGGTGCTCCTCGCCCAGGTGCCGGTGCCGTACCTGCTCTTCCTGGAGAAGCAGCTCACCGACCTGTTCACCTTCGTGAAGAAGCTCCCGGTGCTGGACGCCTCCGAGTCCTGGAGCCTCGACCCGTCCACCGACTCCTGGAAGACGGAGCCGGTGCGCACCATCCGGACCAAGAAGGTGCCGCGCAACCACGTCAAGGCGGAGGCCACGGACAAGCACCCGGCCCAGGTCGAGGTCTACTACGAGGACATCGCGGTGGGCTACTGGACCACGGTCAAGTTCTCCGGCGCGCTGCCGGCCCGCCGCGTGAACGAGCTCGCGGAGCGGGTGGAGAAGCTCCAGCAGGCGGTCAAGTTCGCCCGCGAGGAGGCCAACGCCGTCGAGGTCACCGACCAGCGGGCGGGTGACGCCGTCTTCGGCTACCTGTTCCGGTAGCCCCGTGATCGCCCGCCCGGGGAGCCGGGCGGGTGCGCCGGGCGCGCCGAGGACCTTCCCGGGAACCGGGCGGGGACGGGCGCGCGCGGCGCGAAAAGCTGACACTGATGTTGAAGCTGACCAGGGGTCACAGTGGAGGTTCGAGTCCTCCCCCCGGCACCACTCGCCGGGGTAGCCCAAACAGGCAGAGGCAGACCCCGTGAATCTCAGACTCTCGCTCCAGTCTCAGCATTCGCCGCCGAACACCGGATCGACCGGGTGCGGACGAATATCGACGAATGCAGGTTCAAGTCCTGTCTGTGCCGCTCCGTGGCACGGTAGTTCAAAGGCAGAACGCGTCGATTTCAACCTGATCCGCGACCCTTGAACGTGCCGGTGTGCGCAATTGGGCGGCACACAGGGGCCCGGGAGCAGGCTACGCTCCCGGGCCCTCCCGCCTTTCGGCGCGCAGCCGGGGAACGGCGGCGTCCGCTCCGGCCGCCGCCCGGACTACGCCTGGCCGTCCTGCCCGAGGAGCCGGGCCGGCCCCGGCGGGTCGAGGTCGGCGGGTCCGGCGGCGGGGCTGGCCGCGGCGTCGGGGCGCGGGTCGCGGGGGCCGGGGGTCTCGAATCCGGTGACCAGGGCGTGCGGGAGGTAGTCGGTGTCGACCGCCGGGGTCCAGCCGTAGGTGCGGTACGCGAGGGCGGCGAGGGCGATCGGGAGGAGCGGCAGGAGGCTGCGGGGCGTGGTGCCGTGCGGGCCGTCCTGGAGGAGCGCGAGCAGGGCGGCGTCGAAGGCCTCGCGGTCCGCGTCGGTGAGGGCGCGCAGGGCGCGCAGGCCGGGCTGCGGTTCGGCGGGGGCGGGGAAGTCGACCTCCTCCTCGAAGAAGTGGGCCACGAAGCCGTCGACGAGTTCGAGGGTCGGGGTGGGCGGCCCGTCGGGCATCAACTGCCGGGCCCAGCAGAAGGCTTCGCCGTGCGGGGAGGTCGTGTCGGAGACGATCGCGAGGCAGAAGGCGTCGAGCCACTCCCGGGCGGTGACCAGGTGGCGGGGGTCGCGGGCGAGCGCGTCGTCCCGGGCGTAGCTCATCCCGAAGTTCGGGTGGTCGAGGAAGACGCGGAAGCGGTCGTGCGGGTAGTAGGCGGCGAAGGAGACGGCGCCGACGGCGGCCTCGGTGGCGTCCTTGAGGAGGACCTTGGCCTCGTGGGTGTCGAGACCGGGCCGGGTGGTGGACAGGGCGCCGAGGTGGTCGAGGTAGGAGTCGGCGATCAGCTGCCACTCGGTGGTGGTCATCAGGCCCGCGCGGGAGTAGGAGTGGACCTGCCTGCCGATCCGGTCCCCGAAGTCCTCGAGGGCCTTCGCCACCCGCGTCCCGTCCACCTGGTGACGTTCGATCCGCACAGTCCTGCCTCCTTGGTCATCGGCCGGCCCCAGCCTAGGCAGTGCGTCGGACACCGGGGTCCGCGGGGGTTCCGGCCGGTGGCCGCTCCGGTGGTGGTGGGTGTCCCGGCCGGCGCTGCCCCGGTCGGAGGCGGGTGGCACACTCACCGCCATGACGATGATCGAAGCCGTAGAGGCTGTGCTGAGGGCGAGCGATCCGGACGGGGAGCCCGGGTACCAGGGCCGGTTCGCGCCGGCGGGGCGGCTGTCGAGCCGCGGGGGGATCGCGGTGTCCGGGCTCGACGCCGCCGAGTTCTACACGTTCTCCGTGGTCGCCGACGGGCTGCACGACGTCTACCTGGCGTACGACCGGGACGACGAGCGGGGCGCCGTCGTCTCCGCGGTCGCGCTGGTCGCCGGCGGTACCACCCCGCAGGCGTTGGTGGCCGCGAACTGGGAGGAGGCGTCGGACGACGTCAACATGCTCGGCGAGGACGCCTCGGCGATCTACTCCGCCACCCCGGACGACCTGGCGATCGGCGGGGCCCTCGGCCGGACCGCGGGCTTCGCGCAGGCCGACACCCCCGAGGCCCACGCCGTGGCCGAGTTCCGGGCGCAGCAGGAGAGCGGCTCCCGGACCCCGGTACTCGACGTCGTCGTCGACCCCGCCGGCGGCGCGAACGCCCTGGTCTTCCCCACCTGGGACTTCACGGCGAACAGCATCCTGGTCGGCCGGGACGGGCACGGCACGGGCGTCGGGATCATCTGGTCCGACTTCGACGGCTGACGGGCCCGCCGCCGGTGAGCGGAGTGCCCTGGCGTGTCGTGCCGTCAGCCGCTGACGTGGGCGGTGTGGTCGAGCCAGTGCCGGGCGAGGTCGAGGTCGCCGTCGACGGTGATGCCGGCGGTGTCGCGGGCGGTGAGCGGGATCCGTCGGGTCAAGGTCAGCAGCAGCGATCGTGCCGGGCCGGTGACCGTCACGTCGGCCCGCCCGGTGCCGGGCTGCCACCTCGCCCCGTCGGGCCGGCGTTCGACGAACCAGGCGCCCGTTCCCTCGGCGGTGTCGGTGGCCAGCCACTGCAGGGTCTGCCCGGTGCCCCGGATGGCGTGGGCGGACTCGGAGCGCTGCATCTCCCACGTGGGGGAGGTGAGCATCGCGAGGTGGTTGCCGATGAGCGCGGCCGCGATGTCGGCGTCGATGTCGGCGGGCCGGTCCGCCGCGGCGGCGGCGTCGAAGCCGTGGACGACCGCCTCGTTGAGGGCGCTGGACAGCCAGAACCGCGCCCCCGGCCGCTTGTCCCCCGCGGCGTTGAACACCGGCGCGGTCAGCGCGTCGTCGGAGCACGCGCTCGCGACCCGCTGGGCGGACTCCGACAGCCACGCCTGCCACTCGCGGGGGTCGGCGGGGGGCACGGCCATCTCCGTCGGCAGCCGGGTGGGGTCGGTGATGCGCCGCTCGATGATCTCCGCGACCCAGTGCTGGCTCCGGCCGACGTGCTCGACCAGCTCGGTGACGGTCCACCCCGGGTTCGTCGGGACGGTGGCGTCGGGTCCGGCCGCGGTGGCTGATTCCGCGAGGCGTCGGGTGTGTTCGACGATCGCCTGCCGGGCGCGTTCCGCGTTCAGCTCGGTCATTTCCTCGTCCTTCGGTAGGGGCCGCTCGGGCGGTCACGGGTTGCTGCGAAGCCTGTCTTCACGTTGCATCCGATAAGACTGCGCCTGGGCGTGGAACTCATCGGTCCCCTCCCGAGGATCTTCTCCGCACCGGACTGGGGCGGCTGCGGCCGCCGTTCGGGCGCCCGGTCCGGCCCGTGTCCCGGGCCCGGTCTCGGTCCGAGGCTGCGGGCCCCCGGGGCCGGTCAGCCCCCGCCCATCCCGCCCTGGGCGGCGACCATGGTCAGGTGCAGCCCGCTCACCGCCCGGGCCAGGCCCGGGGTCCGGTCGGCGAGCCGGTCGGTGAGCGCGGCGATCCGCCCGGCGTGGGCCCGGCGGTCGTGCCCGGAGAGCACCAGCCGCAGGTGCCCGTGGGCGGCCAGCGCCGCGAGGACGGCGTCGGTGAACGGCGCCGCGGCGACCGGGGCGCCGCCGCGCACCAGCTCGGCCACCCGCACCTGGAGGTCCAGGGCCTCGCGCGGATCGTCCACCGCCACCGTCCGCCGCGGCGCGACCGGCCCGTAGGGGTCGCGGTCGGCCATGGTCACCGCACCCAGCACGGCGAGGCGCTCCTCCACGGCCTCCAGGGTGTCGTCGCGGCTGCGCCTGATCCACGCCTTCCAGGAGCGCGGCCGGTCGCCCAGTTCCGCGAGCAGCGCGTCCAGCACGGGATCCCCGGTGGCGGCGGAGGAGACGATCCGCACCCGGCCCGCCCCGTCCTCGGCGACGGCGCCCCGGTGGGCGAGTTCGGCCAGGGCGGCGGCGCGCACCAGGAAGCCGGCCCGGGTGCGGTCCTGCAGGGACTGGGCCCGGGTGTCGAAGGCCAGCAGGTAGGCGTCCAGATGCAGTCCTCGGCTCATGGCACCGACGATACGGCGCGCCCGCCCGTCCGCCGTCGGCCCGCAGGACGGCCCGTCCTCCACCTGCAGGAGCACACGCGGTCCTCCTCGCCCTTCCGGCGTCCGCCCCCGCCGTGGCCGAACGGATCGGCTGGCGGTCCTTCCGGGGGGCTTCCGGGGGGCTCCGGCCGCCGTCGCCGAGGCGATCACGGCCTTCGCCCCGGCGGCGGCCCGCTCAGCCGCGCGGCGTGGCGGCGGTGTCCGGGGTCGTCCCGGATCCGGCGTAGAGGACGTCGCGTCCCTGTTCCGCGGCGCGCAGGAGCCCTTCGCTGACGAAGTCGAGGAAGCGGGCGGCGTTTTCGAGGCGGGTGGCGGCGGGGGTGCCGCGGCCGAGGATGCCGACGCCCTGGCGTGCGGTCTCGATGAACTGGTCGTTGGCGCGGGCGCTGCGGATCATCGACTGGTACCAGAGGTCGTCGTCGACGACGTACCGCTCGCGGCGGCGTTCGTCGCGTTCCCGGCGGACGAGTTCCAGGCCTTCCAGGAACGTGATCGCCTTGGAGACGGACGCCGGGCTGACCTGGAGGCGCTGGGCGAGTTCGGCGGCGGTGTGGCTGCCGGTGTCGGTGGTGTAGAGGCAGCCGAGGACCCGGGCCATCATCTTGGGCAGGCCCGAGGTCATGAAGACGGTGGTGAGGGTCTCCTGGTAGTCGCGCACGGCCTCGGGGTCGCGCCCGTGGACCTGCGGGAGGGCGTGCGGGTCCTGGGGCGCGGCGGCCTGGGTGCGGCGGCGGGTGCGCTGCTGGGTGGCGCGGTGGGCCAGGTCGGCGCGGTAGCCGGCGGGGCCGCCGTTGCGCATCACCTCGCGCGTGATCGTGGAGGTCGGGCGGTCGAGGCGTCTGGCGATCTCCGCGTAGGCGAGGTTGTCGGAGAGTCCCAGCGCGATCTGCTGGCGCTCCTGCTGCGTGAGCCTGCCTCCCGGCATCACGGCTCCCTTCTTCTTGCGCCACGGGTGCCCGCGGTGCCGCTCGGTGTTGCCTGATGGCTCCACCATAGCGTTCATTTTCACCGCATTGCAACGAACGGTCGTTCTGACGTTGCGTTAACGACGAGCGCGTTGCAATGATATCCACGCTTCTACCTGCAGAGATTACTTCCTCAAGCAAAGATCTCGTTGCTGCTAGTTGGAAAGCAACGTAGTGTTTCCAACGTCGGAAACAACGAGCAGCCAGCAGAGGAAGTGCCCGATGATGCAGAAGTTCGCCACCCCCGCCCCCATCTCCGCCGTCCTGGACATCCCCGCCGGCCGCGTCCAGTTCATCGCCGCGGACCGGGCCGACACCGCGGTCGAGGTCCTGCCCGCGAACGCCTCGAAGAGCCGCGACGTGAAGGCGGCCGAGCAGACGACGGTCGAATACGCCGACGGGGTCCTGCGGATCGACAACCCGGCGAGGAACCAGTACCTCGGCCCTTCCGGCGCCGTCGAGGTGACGGTCAAGCTGCCCGCCGGCTCCCGGGTCGAGGCCCGCTCGGCCGGCACCGAACTGCGCGGCGTCGGCCGCCTCGGCGACGTCGCCTTCGACGGCGCGTACCGCCGGATCAAGCTGGACGAGGCCGCGAGCGTCCGCCTCACCGCGGTCGACGGCGACGTCGAGGTCGGCCGGCTCGGCGGGTCCTCGGAGATCAGCACCGCCCGGGGCGACATCCGGATCACCGAGGCCATGGGCGGCACCGTCGTACTCCGCACCCGGTCCGGCGACATCGCGGTCGGCGCCGCCGCCGGCGTGTCGGCCGCCCTGGACGCCGGCACCGGCCACGGCCGGATCAGCAACGCCCTCAGGAACGACGGCACCGCCGAACTCGACATCCGCGCCACCACCTCCTACGGCGACATCACCGCCCGCAGCCTCTGACGGACCGGCTCCCCGAGCCCACCCGCGCACCGCACCCGCGCACCGCAGCAACCGCAACCGCAACCGCAACCGCAAGGAGTACAGCCATGTCTCTCACCCCCACCGGCCAGGACCGCCCGGAGCTGCAGAAGGCCATCGAGGAGATCGTCGAGTCCGGTTTCGCCGGCATGCAGCTGCGCGTGAACGACGAGCGGGGCGAGTGGACCGGCAGCGCCGGGGTGCGCAAGCTGGGCGAGAGCGCCAAGCCACCGACCGACGGGCGGTTCCGGATCGGCAGCACCACCAAGACCTTCACCGCGACCACGGTCCTGCGGCTGGTGGCCGACGGCAGGATCGGGCTCGACAGTCCGGCCGACGACTACCTGCCCGAGTTCGGGCTGGACCGGCGGATCACCGTGCGGATGCTGCTGCAGCACACCAGCGGGCTGTTCAACTTCACCGGCGAGTACTACGACGACGGGACGGTCGCGCCGGGGATCCCCTGGCAGGGCCAGGAGTACGTGGACAACCAGTTCCACACCTACCAGCCCCGGGAACTGGTGCGGCTGGCACTGTCCAAGCCCGCGCGGTTCGAGCCGGGAACGGACTGGAGCTACTCCAACACCAACTACGTCCTGGCCAGGCTCCTGGTCGAGAACGTCACCGGCCGTCCGTTCGCCGAGGAGGTGCACCGGCTGATCCTGCAGCCGCTGGGACTGACGGGCACCGTGGTGCCGGACGCCTCACCGGAGATCCCCGAGCCGCACGCCCACGGCTACTACCGGTACGAGCACGCCGGCCAGTGGAAGGTCGTCGACGTCACCCGCTTCAACGTCTCCTGGATCTCGGCCGCCGGCGACATGATCTCCACCACCGAGGACCTCCACACGTTCTTCTCCGCGCTGATGGGCGGCAGGATCCTGCCGGACTCCCTGCTGGCCGAGATGCGCACCGCGCACCCCAAACTGGGTTACGGCCTGGGGCTGTTCGCGGAGGAGACCGACGGCGGCACCGTCTACCACCACAACGGCGGCTTCTTCGGCTGGGCGGCGCTGATGTACAGCACGCCCGACGGCAGCACCACCCTGACCGCCTCACTGACCGCCGGTGACGCCGAACTCGACTTCGCCGCCACGGCCCAGGCCTTCCAGAAGGCGCAGCAGCGGCTCGTCAAGGAGGTGTTCGGCGGCGGGCAGGGCGGGCCGGCCCCCACCACGGGCGGGTCGGCGCAGTAGCGGGGCCGGGCAGCGGCCCAACGGCCCAACGGCTCGCCGGCGGTTTCCGCGGCGGCCGGGGGCCCGTCACTTCTCGCACAGCCTGCGGAAGCACTGCCGCAGGTCGCGCACCAGCCGGTCCGGTGCGCGGTGGGCGGCCCGGCCGGGCCCCGGGGCGGGCCGGTCAGTGCAGGGCGCTGACCGCGCGGGCGATGACGAGCAGGGACGTGACGAGTGCGGCGATGCTCTCCACGCTCATGAGGACCTTCGCCCGGGCGGAGAGCGGCATGGTGTCGGTCGGGCTGAACGCGGTGGAGTTGGTCACCGACACGTAGAGGTAGTCGATCAGCGTCGGGGCCCAGTCGCAGGAGCGGCTGGAACCGTCGGCGACCTCCTCCACCGCGTCGTGGTTCTCGTCCTGGGAGAAGCGGAAGTCCGCGAGCGGGAGTTCGGTGCGCGGCACCTGGGTGCGGACGACCGGGCCGCCGCGGTCGAGTTCCCAGAACGCGAGACCGAAGACGATGACGTCGGTGGCCCAGACCTGGAAGGCGGCGATCAGCAGCGAGCCGCCGTCCTTGACGTCCGTGGCCACCAGCGCGTGGACGAGCAGTCCCAGGGCCAGCAGGTTGCTGACGCCGATCATGCCGACCAGGGTCAGGGACAGGGTTCTGGACAGCCGGTTCTGGCGGGTCATCCGGTGCGGGTTCACCGCGACCAGCGGAATCAGGAGCAGCACCTCGAGGGCCGGCAGGACGTAGCGCGGGCCGACGAGCAGGGGCTCGGGCAGGGCGAGGTAGAGCAGGATCGCTACGACGGTGGCCGCCATCGCCGGCAGTCGGGCCTCGCCGCGGCGCTCGTGGCGGGGGTGGCGCCGCTGCATCGGCGCCCGGTGGACGTTCGGTGCTTGGTGGGCGTCCGCCGGCTCGTGGGCGTCCGGTGCTTGGTGGGCGTTCGCTGCCTGGCTGTCCGTGGTCATCTCGGCGGGTCTCCTGGGGTCGGCGTGGCTGACCGGCGGTTTCCCCGGCAAGCGGCGTCCACTCCCGGCCCCGGGGCGCGGCCGGCCGGAAGGTCGGAATGTACGGAAAGCGCCGAAGCGGTCGGAACGTACGGAAAGCGCCGTCGTGGGATGCATGCTCCGGCGGGACGGGGGCAGCCGACAGCCGTACCACGAAGACGGACCCCTTCGACGAGGAGGCAGTTGTGACCAGTGGACTGTGGGACTACGGCAACGCCGAGGGCTACGCCCCGGGCACGGACCTGACGGGCTACCGGGTCGAGGCCGAGGACGGTCACATCGGCAAGGTCGACCGGCACACCGAGGACGTCGACTCCGCGCACATCGTGGTCGACACCGGCCCGTGGATCTTCGGCCGCGAGGTCCTGCTCCCGGCGGGCACGATCCGGCGCGTGGACACCGGCGAGCGGACGGTGTGGGTGAACCGGACGAAGGACGAGGTGAAGAACTCGCCGGAGTACGACAAGGACCGGCACACCGCGGACCCCGACTACCACCGGACGATCGGCGGCTACTACGGCGGGGTCGTCTGACCCCACCGGCTGGACCGCCCCACCCAGCAGGGCCCCGACCTCCCGGTCGGGGCCCTGCTGTCCGTCTGCGCCTTCACCGGTTCCGGGCCCGCTCCCGCCGCCCGGTCCTGCGGGCGGGCGGCGGGAGCGGGCCGGTACCCGCGGGGGAGCTACTTGCCGGCCGCCGCCATGGAGGCGACCGCTTCGGCCACGGTGGAGCGGTAGATGCCCATCTGCGGGTTCAGGACGTGGACGCCGCTGCCGAGGGGGAAGTTGCGGGTGTTCGCGAGGGGCATGTCGCCCTCGTCGTCGACCAGGACGTTGAGTTCGTCGATGCCCGGGGCGGTGCCGGTGGTGGCGCCGCTCGGGTCGAGATCGATCACCGCATAGGCCTTCTGGCCCGCCGCGACCGGGAAGCGCAGCGTGCCGCTGGCGAGGATCGGCTTGAGGTTGTTGCTCCGGTCGCGGGCCGCGGAGTTGCCGAGGTCGACCCCGGGCGACGAGCTGAGGCTGCAGGCGCCCGCACCGGTGTTGTGCACCTCGATCACCCACTGGCTCGGGGATCCGGCGCGTGCCGTCGCCTGGATCGCGAGGTTCTGGATGTCGCACGGGCGGGCGTCGGAGCCGGTACCCGCGCCGCCGGGCCGGGCGCCGGCCGACGGGCTCGCGGCGGGCGGTGTCTGCGCGGGGCGGGTGGCGGTGTGCGAAGTCCCGCCGGCGGGGGGCGTGTTCGCGGTGGGGGCACCGGGGGCCGGGTTGCCCGCGGGCGGGGGCGTGACGGCCACCGTGGCGGATGCGGTGGCCGCCGGGCCGCCGGCCGAGTCGGCGTTGTCCGGCCCGCAGGCGGTCAGCGCGAGCCCTGCCCCGACGACGAGGACGGCGCAGGCGAGCAGCGGGCGGCGGTGGCGGCGGACGGACATGGTGGCTCCCCGAGGACGGTTGTGTGCTGACTGCTTTGTCACTCCACATGACGGTGGGCCGACGGCTTCCGGTGGCATGATCGGCGTCACAATCGCCCGGACATGACGGCGACGGGACTGTGACATCGGGTCAGGTGCGGCGGGGTTGACACGGCGCCCTCAAGCCGCAGCGGAGGGGCCGTCAGTCGTGGCCGGCGGCGAAGGGGCCCTCGTCGACGAAGCGGCGCAGGAGGCGGGCGAAGGCCTGGGCGTCGGCCTGGGGCCAGGTGGCGAGGGAGTCCTCGATGCCGGCGGCGAGCCGCTGCCGGGTGGCGGCGACGACGGCGCGGCCGTCGTCGGTGAGGGTGAGCAGGGTGGCGCGGGCGTCGGCCGGGTCCGGGTGGCGTCGGAGCAGTCCGGCCTGTTCGAGGCGGTCGGCGCGGCGGGTGACGGTGGTGCGGTCCAGGCCGATCTCGCGGCCGAGGTCGGCGGCGCTGCGGGGGCCGGTGCGGGCCAGGCCGCTGAGGACCGGGTAGGTGAGGTCGTCGACCGCCTCCCCCAGCCCTTCGGTCAGGCGGGTGTAGAGGCGGGCGCGGGTGCTGCGCCGCAGGAGGAGTCCGAGGGCGTCGGCGATGTCGCGGCCTGTCGTGTCGTTCACCCCTCCAGATTAGCGTGCGCGGGACACGCTTTTCCGGTACGGTCATAAGCGTGCTCAAGGCACGCATCTCGCTCGATCCGCAGCGGGATCCCCCGCACCGACCCGAAGGAACCCCCATGCACCGCACCGACGTCCGCGCCGCCCTCACCGACCTGCTCCTCACCCCCGGCCTCGACCTGGACGAGGCCGCCGACCGGCACTTCGCCCCCGACTACCGCCAGCGCACCGACGGGAGCTGGGCGGACCGCGACGAGTTCCTCACCCACATCGCCCACCTGCGCACGGTCCTCGCCGACGGCTCCGTCGAGGTCCACGACGAACTCGCGGCCGGCGACCGCTACGCCGACCGCCACACCATGACCGTCGTCAAGACCGACGGGTCCACCGTCCGCATGGAGGTCTACCTCTTCGGCGAGTTCGCCCCCGACGGCCGCTTCCGCCGCATCGAGGAGACCACCCTCCTGCTCGAGGGCGGCGACGGCGACCGGAACCTCGGCAGTGCCCGCTGATCCCCGCTCCGCCCGGGTAGGGTCGGCCAATGGCGAAGTACTTCGACGTGCACCCGCAGACCCCCCAGGCCCGCACCATCGGCACCGTGGCCGACAGCCTCCGCTCCGGCGCCCTCATCGCATACCCCACCGACTCCTGTTTCGCCCTGGGCTGCCGCATGGGCAACCACGAGGGCCTCGAACGGATCCGGTCGATCCGGCGTCTCGACGACCGCCACCACTTCACGTTGATGTGCGAGGACTTCGCCCAGCTGGGCCAGTTCGTCCACATCGACAACGCCGTCTTCCGCGCCGTCAAGGCGGCGACACCGGGCAGCTACACCTTCATCCTCCCCGCCACCAAGGAGGTCCCGCGCCGGCTGATGCACCCGAAGAAGAAGACGGTGGGCGTGCGGATCCCCGACCACGCCGTCACACGGGCCCTGCTCGCCGAACTCGGCGAGCCCCTCCTCTCCAGCACCCTGCTGCTGCCCGGCGAGGACGAGCCGATGACCCAGGGGTGGGAGATCAAGGAGCGGCTCGACCACGTGCTGGACGCCGTGGTGGATTCCGGCGACTGCGGGACGGAACCGACGACGGTCGTCGACTTCTCCGGCGGCACGGCGGAGATCGTCCGACGCGGCGCGGGCGATCCCGCGCGCTTCGAGTGACGAGGCGCTCGCGCTGACAGGGCGGCGGGGGTGGCGGCGGGCAGGGGCGGGGGCAGCGCCGGCGGCGCCGCCGGGCAGGTGGCGCGGATCACAGCGGGGCAGCGGCGGTCGGCGAAATGCGGAGGCCGCCGAGGTGGTTGGCACGGGCAACCGTTTTCCGACCCGGCGCACACCACCGGTACCCGCGAGGATCCCCATGACCGTCACCGAGCCCGCCGCCTCCGCCGACCCCGCCGCCTCCCGCGCGGCCGGGATCCTGTCCCGCCCCGTCACGATCAACGGGCTGACCGTGCCCAACCGCATCGTGATGGCGCCGATGACGCGCAGCTTCTCCCCCGGCGGCGTGCCCGGCGAGGACGTGCGCTCGTACTACGCGCGCCGCGCCGCCGCGGGCGTGGGCCTGATCGTCACCGAGGGGACGTACGTCGGCCACGAGTCCGCCGGCCAGAGCGACGCCATCCCGCGCTTCCACGGGGAGGAGCAGCTGGCCGGGTGGGCCCGCGTCGCCGAGGACGTCCACGCGGCGGGCGGCACCATCGTGCCGCAGCTCTGGCACATCGGCATGGTGCGCAAGCAGGGTGACCCGCCGTTCGCCGACGCCCCCGCCGTCGGCCCCTCCGGCATCCGGCTGGACGGCACCGAGGGCACGGGGCGGGCGATGACCCGCACCGACCTGGACGCCGTCATCGGCGCGTTCGCCGAGGCCGCCGAGGCCGCCGAGCGGATCGGCTTCGACGGCGTCGAGCTGCACGGCGCCCACGGCTACCTGCTCGACCAGTTCCTGTGGGCGGGCACCAACCGCCGCACCGACGCCTACGGCGGCGACCCGGTCGCCCGGACGAAGTTCACGGCCGAGCTCGTCGCCGCGGTGCGCGAGCGCGTCTCCCCCGAGTTCCCGGTGATCTTCCGCTACTCGCAGTGGAAGGCGGAGAACTACGACGCCCGCCTCGCCGAGACCCCCCAGGAGCTGGAGGCGATCCTCACCCCGCTCGCCGAGGCCGGCGTCGACGCCTTCCACGCCTCGACCCGCCGCTACTGGATCCCCGAGTTCGACGGCTCGGACCTCAACCTGGCCGGCTGGACCAGGAAGCTCACCGGCCGGCCCGCCATCACCGTCGGCTCCGTCGGCCTCGACGGCGACTTCGTCCGCGCCTTCATGGGCGAGGGCGCCCCGGTCCAGGGCATCGACGACCTGCTCGACCGGCTGGAGCGCGACGAGTTCGACCTGGTGGCCGTCGGCCGCGCCCTCCTCCAGGACCCGCAGTGGGCCGCCAAGGTCCTCTCCGGCCGCTTCGCCGACCTGCGGCCCTACGACGCCGCCGCGCTGCGCACCCTCAGCTGACCCCCCGCCGGCTGACCACCGCGCCCGCGGCCCCCTTGCCCGGCGGATAATGGCGGGGGCCGCGGGCCGGCGGCGCCGGTGCGGTACCGGCGGTACCGGCGGTACCGGTCGACGGAGAGAAGAGGCAGAGGACGGATGACCCTGAAGGAAGGCCGGCGCGTCAGGTTGGCCGAGGACCTCGCGATCGGCGAGGCCGTCGCCGGGGAGCCCGGGGCCGTCGTCGGGTTCCTCTCGCTGGGAGCCGGCGCGGAGGGCACCGTCGAGCGGGTGGACGGGGAGCTCCCGGAGAGCCATGAGGTGCGCGAGTACCGGCGCCTCACCGCGCTGTTCGAGGACTACGGGCACACCATGCCGACGGCCAGCCGCGAGCGCCTGGTGGCGCAGATCGCCGAGCTGGAACCGCAGTGGGCCGCGCACCGGGAAGAGGGAAGCCGGGTGACGGTCCGGGTCCGGCTGGACAACGGCTTCGTCCTCGACGGGGCGCACCAGGACATCCTCACCCCCCTGTGACGGGTGCCGTGGGCCGGCCCGGGTGGGGCCGGCAGGCTGTACCCGTCGGGGCGCTGCCGGGCGCCCTCGGAGAGGGGGCCCTGGTGGGGGACGGATCGACGGCTCGGCGGGTGCCCCCGCTGGATCCGCAGGTGGGGGCCGCGGTGGCGGCCGCGGTGGCGGCCGCCGGTGAGCGGGCGCGGCAGGTGCTCACC
The DNA here is from genome assembly GCF_000719705.1 of Streptomyces sp. NRRL S-350. Classification (GTDB taxonomy): domain Bacteria; phylum Actinomycetota; class Actinomycetes; order Streptomycetales; family Streptomycetaceae; genus Kitasatospora. The sequence continues at coordinate 23,438 of NZ_JOHO01000052.1, forward strand.
CCGGAGGGCCTGACGGCGTGGCAGGAGCGCGACGCCGCCGCCCGGCCCCGTCCGACGCTCGACCGGTTGCGCGACGGCGGCCGGTTCGAGGTGGCGGAGGTGCGCGTGCCGCGGGCCGACGGCTGCGGCGACGTCACGCTCGTCAGCGCGCGGCCCGCCGGGGTCCGCGAGGAGCTGCCGTTGCTGTACTACGTGCACGGCGGCGGGATGGTGACGGGCAACGCGTGGTCGGTCCTGCCCCGGCTGCTGCGCGCGTGGGCGCTGCCCCTGGGGCTGGCGGTCGTCTCCGTGGAGTACCGGCTGGCGCCGCGCACCCGGTTCCCCGGGGCCGTCGAGGACTGCTACGCCGGACTCGCCTGGGCCACCGGGCACGCGGGCGTGCTGGGCGTGGACGCGCGGCGGGTGGTCGTCGGCGGCAAGAGCGCCGGTGGCGGCCTCGCCGCGGCCCTGGCCCTGCTGGCCCGCGACCGCGGCGCCCCGGCCCCGGTCGGCCAGCTGCTGCTGAGCCCGATGCTCGACGACCGCGGTGACACCTTCTCCAGCCACCAGATGGCCGGCCACGACACCTGGGACCGCACCTCCGGCGCCACCGCCTGGCAGGCCGTACTCGGCAGCCGCTACGGCGCCGCCGACCTTTCGCCGTACGCCGCCCCGGCCCGCGCCACCGACCTGTCCCGGCTGCCGGCGGCGTACGTCGACGTCGGGTCCGCCGAGACGCTCCGGGACGAGGCCGTCGCCTACGCCGACGCGATCTGGCAGGCGGGCGGCGAAGCCGAACTGCACGTGTGGCCCGGCGCCTGCCACGGCTTCGACACCCTCGCCCCCGACGCGGCCCTCACCCGGGACGCCCACGACGCCCGCACCCGCTGGCTGCGACGCGTCCTCGGGCGGTGACCCCGGCCCGGGCCGACGGCACACGCCGCCCACGGGGGCCCAGCGCGCCGACGGGTACAGCGATTTCGAGACAACCGGGAGAGTCCGGCGGGCAGCCGCGGCCCGGCCCCGCCGGAGCCGGACGGTTCCCGGTGCCGAACGCCAACCCGCTGGGTGCCGGAGGAGAACCCGCAGTTCGTCGTCGACCGGCTGCACCAACTGCCGGCCCGCTGACCCGGGGCCGGAGCCGAGCACCGGGGCCGGGAACGGGAACGGGAAGGCGAGGCCCGGGGCCGAAGGCCCGGGGCCGGGGCCGGGGCCGGTACCCCTGGACGGGTCCGGCTGGGAGTCGGGGGGCGCCCCCGGCCGAGGAGGCCGGGGGCGCCCGGGGTCAGAGTTTGTACATCTCGGTGTACGGCTGGGTGATGCGTTCCTGCCGTGAGCCGAAGTCGACGAGGACCGCGATGTCGCTGTCGGCTTCGACGGCGATGGCCCGGCCGAGGCCGAACCTGTCGTGGGTGACCCGGTCGCCGACGGCGAAGTGCTTGCGCGGCGCCTCCACCCGGGCCTTGAAGGGGCTGGTGGGCAGGGGGCGGCGGACTGCTGCAAATTTCGTCATTCCCTCCAGTATGCGCCGGAAGGCGCGAGCGCGGGAGTTTCCGGCGCATACGAGTTCGGGACAGCCCGGAAACGCCGGGCGCGCCCTCCCTCGCGCTCCCTCGACGGCGCCGGCGGGGGTGGTGCGACTCCTTCACGGGGCGGTCGCCGCGCCGCGTGCGCTCCGCCTCCGCGGAAATCTTTCCCCGGGATCCGCCGGCCCCGGCGGGGTCCGTCCGCACGCCCAACCAGCCCGCCCTCCACGAGGGTTGGCGCCCCCGCCCGGCCGCGGGCGGCCGCCCCGGCGGGCCCCCCGCGAAACCGGGGCCGAAATAATCCGCCACGACGGTCCGCAGCCTGCTAGAGTCGACGTTAGTTGCAGTAGTGGTTCCCATGAACTTTGTGTGCGCCTGCTGATGTATTGCAGGCGCATTTTTGTTTCCCGGCTCTTCCCCGGGTGGGTGCTCATCGCGGCGACTCGGAGTTCGCACTGTGCGTTCTCCGGACAGCCCCTTGAAGGAGATTTCTTAATGGCTAATGGCACCGTGAAGTGGTTCAACGCGGAAAAGGGCTTCGGCTTCATCGAGCAGGAGGGTGGCGGCCCCGACGTCTTCGCCCACTACTCGAACATCAACGCCAACGGCTTCCGTGAGCTGCTCGCCCGCCCTTTCGCGGTGAGCGCCGACCGTAGGTGACGTGCCGCACGGTTTCACCGTCCACGCTCCGACCGTCATATTTCCGGCCCGTTCCCTTGCGGTCTCCCCCGGCGCGCCCCGCGCCACCGGAGCCTTCCTCGTGACGTGCCGCCCTGAGGAAGGTTTCCCACATGAACCGCTCCAGTCGCTCCTCGTACCAGAGCGCCGGCTCCCGCTCCGCCGCCGGCTCCCGCGCCGGTGGCAGTTCCCGGTCGGGTGGCAGCTCCCGCTCCGGGGGCAGCTCCTTCTCCGGCGGCAACTCCTTCTACGGCGACCGGCCTGCCGGAGGGCGGCGCCCCTCCGGGCGGAGCGGCCGTCAGGGCTCGTCCCCGCAGGGCGAGTTCGCGATGCCGGTGAGCACCACCCCGGCGCTGCCGGCCGTCGAGTCCTTCGACGAGCTCGACATGCCGAAGGCGCTGCTGGCGGTGCTGGCCCGCCAGGGCGTCACCACGCCGTTCCCCATCCAGGCCGCGACGCTGCCGAACTCGCTGGCCGGCCGTGACGTCCTCGGACGAGGCCGCACCGGCTCCGGCAAGACCATCGCCTTCGGCCTCGCCGTGCTGGCCCGCACCGCCGGGCACAAGGCCGAGCCGCGCCGCCCGCTGGCCCTCGTACTGGTCCCGACCCGCGAGCTCGCCCAGCAGGTCACCGACGCCCTCACCCCGTACGCCCACGCGCTGCGCCTGCGGATGGCCACCGTGGTGGGCGGGGTGTCGATCGGACGCCAGGCCCACGCGCTGAACCGCGGGGCGGAGGTCGTGGTGGCCACCCCCGGCCGGCTCAAGGACCTCATCCAGCGCGGCGACTGCCAGCTGGACGGCGTCGGCATCACGGTGCTCGACGAGGCCGACCAGATGGCCGACATGGGCTTCCTGCCGCAGGTCACCGAACTCCTGGGCCAGGTCGCCGAAGGCTGCCAGACGATGCTGTTCTCCGCCACCTTGGACCGCAACGTCGACCGCCTGGTGCGGCGGTTCCTCAACGACCCCGTCACGCACTCCGTGGACCCGTCCGCCGGAGCCGTCAGCACCATGGAGCACCACGTGCTCCACGTGCAGAACTTCGACAAGGCCGCCACGATCGCCCACATCGCCTCCCGCGACGGTGGCGTGATCATGTTCATCGACACCAAGCACGGCGCGGACCGCCTCGTGGAGGACCTGCTCGCCAACGGCGTGAAGGCCGCCGCCCTGCACGGCGGCAAGTCCCAGCCGCAGCGCACCCGCACCCTGGAGCAGTTCCGCACCGGCCAGGTCACGGCCCTGATCGCGACCAACGTCGCGGCCCGGGGCATCCACGTCGACGGGCTCGACCTCGTCGTCAACCTGGACCCGCCGAACGACCACAAGGACTACCTGCACCGCGGCGGGCGCACCGCCCGGGCCGGCGAGTCCGGCACCGTCGTCACGCTGGTGCTGCCCAACCAGCGCCGCGAGATGGCCCGCATGATGGCCACGGCCGCCATCACCCCCGTCACCACCCGCGTCAGCGCCGGCGACGAGGACCTGGCCCGCATCACCGGCGCCCGCGTGCCCACCGGCATCCCCACCGTGATCGCCGACCCCGTCGTCGAACGGCCGCGCCGCAGCCCCTCCGCGAACCGCGGCCGCCGCAGCCGGCCCGTCTCCGCCTCCGGTGAGACCCGGAGCGCCTCGAGCCGCGACGGCCAGGGCTTCCCCGGCCGCCGCCGGGCCCCCAGGCGCGCCTCCGTCGCCGCGTAGCGCCCTCCGGCCCGGGGCGGAGGGCCGCCGGGCGGCCGGGTCGACGCCGTCGATCCCGCCGCCCGGGCCCCGCTCCCCGGGCCGGGCAGGAGCCCGGGCCGGGGGGCGGCCGGTTACAGGAGGACCAGCAGCTTGGTGCCCGGCACCAGCTTCCGGTTGACGGACGTCGACTGGACGAAGACGGTGTACGCCGGGTTGTCGCCCGGCTTCACCGCGACCTCCGACCCCGGCAGGCCGAGGAGCCGGCGGGCCGCCGGGCCCGAGAACACCCGGCCCGTCATCCGGCCGGTGGCCGGGTCCTTCTCCGCCACGGCCAGCTGCTTGGTGCCCTGGACCTTCTCGCGCTTGGACAGCTCGTAGAAGGCGCAGCCGGTCTTGTACGGGTGCCCGGCGCGGGTGACGAAGTCGCGGATCGGCGTCTGCTCGTCGACCGGGATGAGGATGTACTTGCCGGTGTCCAGGGCGTCGAGGTTGGCCTTCACCTCGGCCGTGTTCAGGTCCTGGCCCATGGCGAACAGGTTCCTGGTGCCGCGCACGCCCTGCTCGCGGCCGCGCAGGAAGCTGGTGGCAGCCGCCTTGACGGTGCCGATGGCCTCCTCGACGCCCTTGCTGGAGTCCGCGTCCCAGATCGCGATGTTGCCCGCCGGGAAGCCGTACTCCTGAGCGGTGCGCTTGGCCAGGGAGTTCGGGACCAGGATCGCCGACGTCCAGTGGGCGGGGAGGTCGTCCATGGCGGTCTGGATGCGGTCCATCCAGGTGCGCAGGACGGCGCTGCCCCGGTCGGTGTTCATGCGGGTGTGCATCTGGCCGGTCTCGGAGTAGCCGGAGGCGTTCTCCTCGCCGTCGGTGACGACGACCTGCAGGAAGGAGTGCTCCCCGTACCCTTCCCAGATGTTCTTCAGGTCGTCGACGGACTTCACGGCGGCCTCGATCAGCGCCGTCGCGCCGTTGTCGACCTTGTAGAGGCCGCGCAGGGACGGCAGGTGCTTGACGTCCATGTCCCAGACGAGGTTCTGCACCTCGTGGTCGAAGGCGTAGAGGCTGATGCGGGTCTCGTGGCCGAGCCGGTCGGACTCCTCCTGCAGGCCCTTCACGAACTCGTCCACCACCCGGACGAGCTGTGCCTCGTGCTGGCGCATCGAGCCGGACTTGTCGACCACGAGCGAGACGTGGTTGACCTTGTGCTTGATCCTGGCCACAGACATGCTTCCGCCCTCTTCCGACGCTCCTGCGGCGCCTTCCGGCGCCCCCTCCGACGTTGTTTCCACACTAGGAGGGGGCTCTGACACCCCGTGGCGTGGCGACGACCGCGCGCGGGCGGGCGGGACGGCGACCTGCCCAGGCCTCCTCGCGCAGGAGTTCGGGATTCGCGGTTTCGTGGCCTCGCGGCTTCCGCGGGTGGGGCCCTGCGGCGGCGGGGCGCGCGGCGGGAGCGGGGCGGCTCGCGAATGCGCGGGTCGTGCACCGGGCCTTGCCGACGGATTTGGGGGAATGCCCGCGCGGTGGCGTCCATTGGGTCGATCATGTTCGGGTGCCGATCACCCCGAATCCGTCCCCGCCCGCCGGCCCCTCGTCCTGGGACGAACGGCTGGAAACCCGAATCGGGGTGTGCGCGGCCCAGTTGACCTGGTGGGGCCACGACTTCACCGACGGGGCCTGGCCCGACACCGAGGACCTGGCCGTCCTGCTCGCCCGCACCGTGCGCGAGGCCGCCGAGATCCCGTCGATGCGCTCCGCCCACCACGCGCTGACCACCGCCCTCGGCTCGGTGCACGCCGCCGAACGGTGGATGCGCCCGTACTGCGCCGCCTCCCCCGCGATGGCCTGCCGGCACCTGCACCAGGCCACCGAACACCTGGAGGCCGCCCGCCGGCACCTCGCCGACGCCGCACCGTCCGGCCGCCCCTCCCTCCCCCCGCAGCGCGGGGGCGGGCCGGGCACCGGAGGCCCGGCAGGGGCGTAGCGCGCGGGACGGCGGCGGTGCGTCGCCCCGGTGCGGTGGCCGCGGTGCGGTGGCCCCGGTGCGGTGGCCGCGTCGAGGTGTCTGCGGCCCGGCGCCGGCCTGTCGGCCCGTCAACGTCCCTACTGGTCGGGCCGGTTGTTCGGAAGGTGGCCGGTCGGCGTCCGCGGGGTCGGTGCCGGGGTCGTCCTCACCGACGGTCGACGGATCGTTTTCGGTCAGGTGCGTCGATCCGCCGATCCGGACCTATCAGGAACTGATCACCACCGCTAGGGTGCGGCGCGTCCCCGTTGTTACGCCCTCCCGCGCCGTTCCCGGCGAGGGAGACGACCGATCGGAACGGTGTCGCCGTGACCAGGATCCTCCGCCAGTTGACGACCCGTCTGGGAAGGGCGGCCGCGACGGTCGCCGTGCTCGCGGCCGCCCTCACCGGCACGGCGGCCGGCACGGCCTCCGCGGCCGGCGGCTGGAGCTGCTCCGGGGCGCCCGTCCCGGCCGGCTACGTCATCACGATGTACAACCCGGGCGGCTGCAGCAACCACGGCTCGTGGTACCAGCAGCCCGCGCAGGACCGCCTGTGGACCTGCTCCGGTTCGCCGATCGTCTCCGGCTACGTGCTGACCGGCTACAACCCCCAGGGCTGCAACGGCGTCGGCGCCTGGTTCCACCAGCTGGTCCGCAACGGCATCTGGACCTGCCCGTACTCGCCGATCCCGGCCGGCTACCGCAGCACCACCTACGACGCGCGCGGCTGCAACGGCCTCGGCGCCTGGCTCACCGTCAAGGCCTGAGCGCCGGGCCGGGCGGCCGGCCCCGGGGGCCCCTGGCGGGGCTCGCAGCGGGGTCCGGCGGGAGCGGCGGGCGGCGGCGCGCGGAGTCCGGGGGGAAAACCCGCGCGCCGCCCGCCCGCGAACCGCGTGTACCCCCGTTCCCGAAACGCATGCACCGGGCCGGGGAGCGCAGCGGCGCCGGGCTCGCGGGACGCGGGTGACCTTTGGCGTTCATTGCCTCACGCAACGTGAAATGATCACGGTCGGCAACGCGTCACATCATCAAGGGGAGACATGGCAGAGCGTCAGAACGGCGTGGTCAAGTGGTTCAACGACGAGAAGGGGTACGGGTTCATCACCCCGGAGTCCGGCCCCGACCTGTTCGTCCACTTCCGTGCGATCGAGGGCCCCGGCTTCAAGTCCCTGGTGGAAGGGCAGAAGGTCACCTTCGAGGCCGTCCAGGGCCAGAAGGGCATGCAGGCCGACAAGGTACAGGTCACGGAGTAGGCCCCCGCCCCCGGACGCGCCGGAAGCACCGACAGGCTCCCGGCGCGTCCGCACGTCCGGGGCGGGCGGTCCGGCCGTGGGCGGGCGGTCCGGCCGTGGCAGGTGGTCCGGGCGGGGCGGCGGCGGGGTCTCCGGACAGCCGAGCGGCACCGCCCGTGCGGGTCCGGGCCCGCGGCGGCCTCGGCACTCGGAAGGACCCCCGTGCGTCTGCTCCGCCCGACTGATCCGGGAAGATTCGCACCCGATCCACATTCCCGCAGGTCGGCGCGGTGTGTCTGACGGAAGGTGAGGTCCGGTCGGGCGGTGGCAGCGCTTGCGAGGGCTCACGGCGCATGGCTGTCTGAAGTCGTGGCGAGGCCGACCGGCACCGCCGCTTCACCCCCCTGACCTCCGTGGAGGATCTTCCCATGCGTGCTTTCAAGCGTGTTCTGGCCGTCAGCGCTCTCACCGCCCCCCTCGTGATCGGCTGTGCCGGTCTGGCCTCCGCCCAGGAAGGCCTGAGCGCTGACTTCGGCAAGGGCGCGTTCATCGCCAACCAGCACGGCGCCGGTGTCGCGGCCGTCGAATCCGCCGTCTCCCCCGACGGGATCTCGCACGCCGACTTCTTCATCTGGGCCGACGACAACGGCGTCTCCGGCTCGTTCACGGGCTCGGGTGCCAGCTGGAGCAACGGCTGACGAAGTCCCGGCCCGCGGGGAGCGTGACACCGTCACGCCCTGCCGGGCCGGGACCGGGCGGGCGCTCCGATGCAAAGTCGGAGCGCCCGCCCGGCGTTTGGAAGAGGATGTTGGTCACGCGACGTGCCCGGGTGGGGCACGTCGCTCAGCCGTGACGACCCCAGGGGTGACCATGACCAGCAACGAGAGCAGCAAGCACGCCGGTTTCTCGGCCGAGGAACGGGCCGCGATGAAGGAGCACGCGCAGGAGCTGAAGAAGGCCGCGCGCAAGACCTCGCAGGCCGAGAAGGAGGCCGAGGCGAGACAGGACGTGCTCGCGAAGATCGCCGAGATGCGGGACAGCGACCGCGTCATGGCCGAACGCGTGCACGCCGTCGTCACCGCCGCCGCTCCGGCCCTCGCCCCCAAGCTCTAGTACGGGATGCCCGCGTACGCGCTGGACGGCAAGGTCGTCTGTTTCTTCCAGAGCGCCGAGAAGTTCAAGTCCCGCTACGCCATGCTCGGCTTCAGCGACCAGGCCCGGCTGGACGACGGCTCGATGTGGCCGACCTACTTCGCCCTGACCGAGGTCTCCGCGCAGGTCGAGGAGCGCATCGCGGACCTGGTGGCGCGCGCCGTGGCCTGACGGCGTCGGCGCCCCGCGGGCGGGCGCGGCGGCGGCCCTCCGAGGCGCGGTGGCCGGCTTCGGGTTACGGTCGGAAGGCCGACCGAGCCCTTGGGGGCCGCGTTCCGGTGCCCGGCCCCGCCCGCCCGCCGTCCGTTGCGGTGACGGGCGGGCGGGGCACCCGCTCGGCCTCCAGGCGCTGAAGCCACCGACGAGGGGAACAGGCCATGCCCACGCCCGACGACGAGACGCAGCCGGACGAACGCACCCGGGAGCGGTCCGCCGAGGAACGTTCGATCACGGCTCCCACCCCGGCCGACGTCCGGGCCAAGGCCGAGGCCAGGGCCAGGGCGACGGCGGGGCCGAAGGGCCGGGCCAAGGCCGGGCCCGGGGGCGGGACCGGGGCGGACGACGAGGAGGAGCCGGAGCCGCCGGCGGCGGACGCCGTGGCACCGTAGGAAGCCCCGCACCGACCCCGCCTCCCCCGACCCGCCCCGCACCCCCGCGCTCGGCGGCACCGCTGGGGCCGTCTCCGACTCACGGCCCACGCCGGTGCGGGTGCCACTCCGCCAGCAGGATCGTGGCGTCGTCGCGCAGCTGGTGGTCCTGGTGCGTGACCAGGGCGTGGATCAGGTGCCGCAGGGCCTCGGGGGCGGGCTCCCCGCCGGCCATGTGCTGGACGAGGGTGTCGGTCAGGCGGCGCTCGCCGAAGAGTTCACCGGAGGTCGAACGGGCCTCGGTGACCCCGTCCGTGTAGACCAGCACCCGGTCGCCGGGCTGCAGTCTGGCGTGGTGGACGGGTTGCGGCCCGTGCTCGTGGAAGCCGAGCCCGAGCGGGAGTTCGGCGCGTCGGCGCAGGGCGTCCGGGACGACCCGGCGGTCCCGGATGAGCAGCGGCGGCGGGTGGCCGCAGTTGACCCAGGACAGTTCGCCGGTGGCCGTGTCGAGGTCGGCGACCACCGCGGTCATCAGCCGGTCCGGGATCCACCGGGCCAGCGCGCGGTCGATGGTCCGGGTGATGTCGGCCAGGCCGCCGCCGGCCCGCCGGGTGGAGCGGCAGGCGGCCAGGGCGACCGAGCTGGCGCCGCCGGAGGCGAGGTCGTGGCCCATCGCGTCGAACACGGACACGTGCAGGCGCCCGCCCGCCATCGCGTGGTCGAAGGCGTCCCCGCCCACGTCGTAGGCCGGTTCCAGGACCGCGCTGGAGGTGACCTCGCGGGTGCCGATGGTGCGCGGCGGCAGGAAGGCCCACAGCAGTTCGGCCTGCAGGCTCATCGGCTCCCTGCGTCCGGCTTCGACGATGACGTCGCTGTACGCGCTCTTGGAGACCACCAGCAGGGCGACCAGGGGCGCCAGCGCCTCGAAGCTCTCGACGGTGCGGCCGTCCCGCGCGCCGCCTTCGATCCTCAGGGCGCCGATCCGCTCGACCCCGTCGACCAGCGGGAACCAGCCGACCGCGGGCGATCCGGAGGAGAGCTGGGTCTGCTGCAGCCGGTAGGCGCGGCCACCGAGTGTCCCCTCGATGTCCACCTGGCGGCCGGGGGCGCGGCCCGCGCCATCGTCCCGGCCCCCCGCCCCGGCCCCGCCCCCGCTCGCGGCCCCGTTCCCGGCCACGGCCTCGGTCTCGGCGCCGGCCTCGGCGCCGACCTCGGAGCCGGGCAGCGGGACGAGGTGGCGCTGCTGGACATCGGCCAGGAAGACCCGCGCGCCGTCGGCGCCCAGCCCTCGGGCCGCCTCCCGCACCAGGCCGGGCAGCTGCGCCGGCCCACTCGCCCGGGAGCAGGCCAGCAGCCGGGCCAGCACGCCGCCCAGCACCGCGTCGTCGCAGCTCACCGTCTCGTACCTCCCGTCGGATCGGCGCCTACCCAGTGACGGCCGATGCTGCACGCCCCGGCCGAAGGGGCCGGGGCGTTACGAGAGGGCCGGGGCGTTGCGGCCGGGCCGGGCGTTCGTGGTGTCAGACCTTCAGGCCGTGGCGGTTGACGTACCAGAAGTGGAAGCCGAACAGCCCGCCCAGCACCACCAGCCACTGCAGCGTGTTCACCAGCGGCACCAGGTCCACCGGCAGGGTCGAGGCCAGGACCACCCGGATCACGGCGTCCACGGCGAACCCGAGGCCCCAGACGGCGGTGAGCGTGCGCAGGTGGCGGCGGAAGACCGCGTCGTGGTCCCAGCGCCCCACCCACTCCTCGGCGCCCGCCTCGCCGAGCTTGGCGGCGACGATCGAACGCGCGGCCGTCAGCATGAACGGGCGCCGCGTCGCCAGGGTGCCCAGCACCCAGACCCCCAGGACTCCGAACACCCAGCTGTCGCGCACCAGCAGCACCCGCGGGCTGCCGCTGACCATCGACATCAGCGCCCCCACGACGATCATCAGCAGGGTGAAGGCCGGCAGCACCTCGACCCGGCGGCTGCGCACCATCCCGAGCACCAGCCACGGCGCCAGCAGCACGCTGCTGACCAGGAGCGCGGCCCACTGGCTGAGCCCCACGCCGTGCAGCACGTAGAACCCGCCGAGCGGCAGCGCCAGTTCGAAGACCAGCGACTTGGCGAGCGCCCGCTTGGCGGCGCGGGCCTTCTGGTCCTTGCCCGGCGCGGCGGCGACGGCCTGCGGACCGGTGTCCTGTCCCGTGTGCTGCGCGGTGTCCTGCGCGCTTTCCTGCGCATCTTCCTGCGCGGTGTCCTGTCCGGCCGGCTTGTTCACGATCTCCCCCATCACGCCCGTCCCTCCCATGACTTGCCTCTCCCTTGTCCTGTGCGGCCTGCTGATCCGGGTGCCGCGCTACGGTTCGGCGCGGGTGGCCCGGTCGAAGGTGTCCGCCAGTTCGCGGCCGGCCTCGGTGACGTCGAAGGTCGGGTCACCGACCCAGCGCATCACCACGGCGTCGATCGCCCCGCGCAGCGCGACCAGCATCAGACGGGGGTCGAACTCCCGGAACTCGCCCGCTTCCTGCGCCGCACGCACCGCCTGTTCCTGGAGCTCCATCGCCACCCGCATGGAGTCCTGGTAGCCCACGTTGGCCGGATCGTCCCCGCCGAGGTTGGGCAGCACCTCGATCAGCGCCTTCAGGTGCCGGGGGCAGACCGCGAGCAGTTCGACGTTGGACTCGATGAACGCCCGCAGCCGGGCGCGCCCGCCCTCGGCGGCACCGATCCGGGGCGTCATGAACGCGGCGGTCACCCGGGTCACTTCGGCGACGACCTCGTGCATCAGGTCGTCCTTGCCGGCGAAGTGGTACGAGATCATCCCGGTGCTGCTGAGCCCGGCCTGCTTGGCGATCCGGCTGAACGAGGCCTTCGCGTAGCCCAGTTCGGCGACCACTTCGATGGCGGCCTGCACGATCTGCGCCCGGCGCCCCGACTCGGTGAACGTCCGGCCCATGCCCACCCCTCCTCTTTGCCTTCGCAAGCAAGTTCTTGCTTGCCTGAGCAAGACTGTAGAGCAGTTTGCTCGCCTGAGCAAGAAATTGCCCGGACGAGCAAAATCGGGGAGGTCAGGGCTTCGGAGCGTTCGGCGGGCGGGCCCTCAGGCGCGGGGCCCGTGAGAGGGCGGCGAGGGGGGAGGGGGCGGAGGGGCCCTGCGTGGCGGCGGTGCATGTGCCGGGGCGGGCGGGGTAGGCGGGCGGTCGCGGCGGGACCTGGCCCGGCACCCCCCTCCCCCGGGCCGGGCCCGCCGCAACGGAACGGAACGGAGGAGAGCATGACCACGCAACCGATCCCGGCCGCGGCCCATGTCAACGGCCCTTCCCTGCTCGCCATCGGTGCCGCCCTGGTCATCGCCGTGCTGCTCATCGGCGCGTTCGCCTGGGGCAGCCACCGCATCACCCGCCGTCGGCCCCCGCGAACACGAACGGCCCAGGGCGCCGCAGGCGCACGCGCCGACTCCTGGCGCACCCCCGACGGCGACGGCCCGCGCGACCCCGGGCAGGCACCCCCCGACCGAGCCCCCGACGCTGCGCCCCACCGCCACCGCCGCTGAACGGGCGGCCCGCACACCACAGGCCGGGCGCCCGCGGAATCCCGCGGCCGCCCGGCCTGCGTGGCGCCCGGTGCGACGCGTGGTGCCGGGCGCCGGTGCCGGGCACTGGGCGCCGGGTGCTACGAAATCCGGTACCAGGCGGTCCAACTGCCGCTCGCGGCGCGGCTGCGGCCCCACAGGTGGCCGTCCGTGCCCTTCGCGCCGATCTCGAAGTTGCCGCCGCCCGTGTCGGTGGCGATGATGCCGATCCCGCCGACCATGTAGCCGCCCAGGGACGTCCAGGCGCTCTTCCTGCCGGACGTGTCGGTCCAGCGCGTCCACACGGCGTGGTCGGTGCCGATGACGAACACCTCTCGGCGGCCGTCCCGGAAGGCGTACTCCGCCATGCCGGGTTGGCCGAACTCGCCGCCGCACAGGTACTCGCCGCCCCAGACGGTGCTGGTGCAGTGCATCGGCTCCGCGACCGCACTGGCGGGCGCGGCGGTCAGCGCGACACCGGCGAGGGCGGCAGCGGCCACCGCCGTCTTGATCTTCTTCACGGGTACTCCCCACTCGGTACGGACCGAGGCCCGCCCGTTCACCGGGCGGCCCCCTCAGTCGAGGTGACGGCCGCTCGGAACCGGCGGGTTCATCCCCGCCGCCAGTCGGCTCGGGCCGGGGCGGCGCGGGCGCAGGGGCCGTGCGCAGGACGCGGAGGCCGGCCGGGGGCGGCCGCCGTCGTCACGCCTCCAGGAGCAGGTGCAGCAGGTCGCGCAGGCACTCGCGCTGGGGGGTGGTGAGGCGGGCCAGGGGTTCGGCGGCGAAGGGCATGCGGGCCCGCAGGTCGGCGGCGACGGTGCGCCCGGCCTCGGTGGCGGCGACGCGCTTGACGCGGCGGTCGCCCGGGTCGACGCTGCGCTCGACCAGGCCCCGGGACTCCAGGCGGTCGATGATCACGGTCACGTTGGACGGCTCGGCGTGGAGCCGTTCGGCGATGCGGCGCGTGGGCACCGGCTCCTCGGCGGCGAGCAGCGCCTTGGCCTGCAGCGGGGTCAGGTCGTGGGCTGCCGCGGCGGCCTCGGACTCCTGGGCGTAGCGGCGGTTGACGGCCGCGAAGAGTCCGACGATGTCGCGGCTGAGGTCATCCGTGGGGTGGGACATGGCGCTCAGGGTACCAAGTGCTTGACAAAGTGAAATGTCGGGGCACATAGTTATGCTCGACATTAGTTATGGAACATAAGTAAGTGGGGTCTTCGAGATGAGCGACAGGACCGTCCTGATCACCGGCACCTCCTCCGGCATCGGCCTGGCCACCGCCGTCGCCGCCGCGTGCGAGGGCTGGCACGTGATCGCCACCATGCGCGACACCGCGAAGGCCGGCGAATTGCTGGCGTCGGCACAGGAGGCCGGCGTCGCCGTGGACGTCCGGGTCCTGGACGTGACCGACCCGGCGTCGGTCGAGGCCTGCCTGGCCGGTGTCGACCGGCTGGACGCGCTGGTCAACAACGCCGGCGCCGGCCATGTCGGCACCCTGGAACAGGAGAGCGTCCAGGAGGTGCGCGCCGTCATGGAGGTCAACTTCTTCGGGGTCCTGAACGTCACCAAGGCCGCCCTGCCCCTGTTGCGGGCGAGCCGGGGCCGGGTGCTGACGGTGACCAGCGTCGGCGGTGTGATCGGCCAGCCGTTCAACGAGGCGTACTGCGCCGCCAAGTTCGCGGTCGAGGGCTTCATGGAATCCCTCGCACCGGTGGCGGCCACGGCCGGGGTGTCCGTCAGCGTCGTCGAACCGGGGGCGGTGGCCAGCGAGTTCGTCGCCAACGTGGGCATCGGGGACGACGCGCTGGAGCAGGCCGGACCGTACGCGCCGGCCCTGGCCGCCTACCTGGAGCGCACCCGCGGTGCCTTCGCCGCCGCCCAGGCGCCCCAGGAGGTGGCCGCCCGGATCGTGGAACTGCTCGCGGCCGAGCGGCCCGCCTTCCGGCTCCTCACCTCCGACACCGCCCGGGCCTTCGCCGGGACGAAGCTCAAGGACCTCGACGGTTCGGCCGTGCAGGCGATGACCGCCGGCTGGGTGGCCTGACCGGTCGGCCGTCCCCCTCGCGTGCCGGCGCCGCGAGGGCCGGCGCGACGGCGGCGGCCCGGCCCGCACGGGTTCGGGCGCGGCCGCTGGCGCGGGCGCTGACCGGGGCGTGGGTGCCGGTGTGGATACCGGTGCGGGTTCCGATGCGGGACATGGTGGGCTTCCTCCCTCGGCGGCCCCGGTGGCCGCCGTCCTGACGCCTCCGATCCTGGCCGGTGCACCCCCGTGCGAACCATGTGCCGATCGGCAGGAAAGTCGTTCACTCCCGGCGTTGTGCCCTGCCGATCGGCAGGGCCCCGGAGGCGAACGGGGGTCAGGCAGGCGGCAACGGCCGCCACGCCCGCGGGGGAGGTCGGGCCGGCCGGCTTCCCCCGCGGGCGCGCCGGGCGCTAGGCGGCGGCGCCGGGGCGGCGGTAGGTGGCCACGAGGACGCCCGTCTTGCCGACCGCCGTGGAGACCAGTTCGAGCGTGCGCTGCACGCCGTCCGCCGGGAAGACCGTCTTGCCGCCGCCGAGCAGCACGGGCATCACCATCAGCCGCAGTTCGTCCACCAGGTCCGCGGCGAGGAGGGAGCGGACGAGCGTCGGGCTGCCCATGACCAGCAGGTCGCCGCCGTCGGCGGCGCGCTGCTCGCGGGCCCAGCCGAGGGCCTCGGCCGCGGGGACGAGGGTGGAGTTCGCCCAGGTGAGGTCGGCCTGGGCGAGGGTGCCGGAGACCACGTACTTCCTGATGGAGTTCATCCGGTCGGCGAACGGGTCGTCGGTGCGCCCGGGCCAGGCGGCGGCCATCGACTGCCAGGTGCGGCGGCCGAAGAGGAGGGCGTCGGCGGTGCCCATCGTGCCGTCGATGAACGGGCCGAGGGTCTCCGGGTCGAAGAACGGGTGGGACCAGCCGCCGTGGGCGAAGCCGCCGTCGGTGTCCTCCTCGGGACCGCCGGGGGCCTGGACGACGCCGTCCAGGCTGATGAACTCGTTGACCGCGATGCGCATGGGGACTGCTCCTCGGGATGTTCGGGGTTGTGCGGTGAAGACCGGTGGGCCACCCCGGAATCATCGCCCGATCCGGTGTGATCCAGGCCACATCGACGCCGTTCGGCCGCTCCCCCGCCCACGCGGGCCGCGCGCCCGGGGTTCGGGTCGGCCCCGGCCCGGCGGCGCGGGGGCGGCGGCCGCGGCCGAACCGGCGTTCCGGGTGGTGATCACCATCGGCCCGGGCGCGGGAGAATGGGCGGGTGACCGGCAGTCAGCTCCCCCGAGGCATCACCGCCCTGATTCCCAGCGCTCCCGCCCCCGCCACGCCGGGCGAGCGGGCGGCGTCGCAGCTCCTCCACCTGCGCACCGCGCAGGTGCCCCTCCCGCTGCTGGCCGCGGCCGTGGAGCTGATCGCCCCGCAGTTGGAGAGCGAGGACCCGGTGACCCGCGAGGTGGCCGCCGACGTGCGGTCCCGCCTGCTCGCCGTCCTCGACGACGCCGTCCCGCGCGCCGCCTCCCGTCCGGGCACGGCCTGAGCCGGCGCGGCGGCGGACCGGCGCAGGCACGGCGCCGCCGCCGGGGCCGGCGGCCCTGCCGGGCCCGCGCCGGTCAGCCCCGGGCGGCCACCTGGCGGGTGCGGCGGGCGAGGCGGTGCAGGCGCTGGACGGCGACGAAGCGGTGCATCCGGTCGGCCAGCGTCAGGCCGTACTTGAGGCGCAGCTGGGTGTTCAGGCCGGTGAGCCGGTCGGGGCCGATGGCCCGGAGCAGCCGGCTGACGTGCTGCTGGTAGGCCTCGCGGTAGGCGCGGTCGCCGTCCGGGACGGACCAGAAGAACATCGGGATCTCCTCGACCAGGCAGTTGTGGTCGTAGGCGCGCAGGTGCTCGGCGAACACCGGCTCGGGGCGGGCGAGCAGCCACTCCCGGACCAGTTCCATCGAGCGGACCCGGTCGACCAGGCCGCGCGGGTCGGTCTTCTTCTGGGTGATGGACAGTGCGCCGTCCTCGCGGACCCGCCAGTGGTAGATCGGGTCGGCGAGGACGTCGACCCGCTCGGCGAGGAAGTGGTGGGGCACGCTGACGGGGGCGTCCTCGTACAGGATGCCCTCGGGGTAGAGGATGCCCGCGGTGTCGAAGAAGGAGCGCCGGTAGACCTTGTTCCAGGCGGTGCGGTCGGTGACCAGGGCGGGCAGTTCGCTGACGTGGGTGCGCAGCCGGGTCTCGCGGAACGGGCGGCGGTGGGCGTGCGAGGGGGTGAGGCCGGTGGTGCGCAGGCGCATCGCGTTGCCGGTGGCGAAGTCGGAGCCGGTCTCGTCCAGCGTGCGGATCATCAGCTCGTACGCGTGCGGCGGCAGGGTGTCGTCGCTGTCGACGAAGGCCAGGTACTCGGTGCCGGGGGTGAGGTGGCGCCAGCCGGTGTTGCGGGCGGCGCCGAGGCCCTTGTTCTCCTGCCGGACCAGGCGGAAGCGCTGGTCCCGGTCGGTGCAGGCCTTGGCGATGGCGGGGCCGTCGTCGGTCGAGCCGTCGTCGACCAGGACGCATTCGAAGTCCTCGAAGGTCTGGGCCGCGATCGAGTCCAGGCACTCCTGGAGGTAGCGCTCGACGTTGTGGATCGGGACGACGACGGACAGGCGGGGGGCCATCGGGCGGCCTTTCGCTCAGGAGCGGACGGGCCGGCCGGGCCGGGCGGGTACGCACCGCCGACGGCCGATCACCGGCAGTGGCCCGAATGTAGGGACTGCACAAGACTATTGGTCGAACGGACGGTGTCTTCCGACCTGCCGGCCGGTGGAGCGGACGTGTCCGGGGTCGATCCGGCGCGAAAACGGCAGACCGGACCCCGGGCCGGTGCGGGCCGGACCGGGCCGGGCCGGACACCGGCTGTGCGGGGGCCGCACGTGGGCGGCCCTGCGTGCGGGCACATGACGGATGATCGCCTACCGGAACACCCACCGCCTCGGCGGCGGTCCGGCCCCCCGGGGCCGCCCGACGACTTACGGAGAGCCCGATGACCACCCCCCGCCCCACCTCGGCCTTCCACGCGGCCAACACCGACCCCGCGGTCACCGAGCGGCTGACCGCCGCCCTGGACGTCCAGGCCGCCAACGCCGGGGTGCGGCGGTTGCGCGCGTGGGCGCACGACCGCCTCGCCGCGCGCCCCGGTGAGCGGGCGCTGGACGTCGGTTCCGGCACCGGCTCGGAGACCCGGGTGCTGGCGGCGGCCGTCGCCCCGGGCGGCACCGCGACCGGCCTCGAACCCAACGCCGGGCTGCGCGCCGTCGCCGAGCGGCGCGCCGCCGAGGCCGGCAGCCCGGCCCGCTTCCTGGACGGCGACGCGCTCGCACTGCCGCTGCCCGACGCCGACGCGGACGTGGTCTGGTGCGAGCGCGTCCTGCAGCACCTGACCGATCCGGCCCGGGCCGTCGCCGAGATCGCCCGGGTGCTGCGCCCGGGCGGGCGGGTCGCCCTGCTCGACACCGACTGGGCCACCTTCGTCCTCCACCCGGCCGCCCCGGAGATCCGCCCCGCGCTGGCCGCCGTCACCCAGGCCACCGCCGCCACCCCGGACGCCGGGCGGCGCCTGGCGGGCTGGCTGGCCGATGCGGGTCTGGCCGTCGACGAGCTCGGCTCCGACGTCCTCCTGCACGACCCGCGGACCGTGAGCGAGCCGATCGTGCGCGGGCTCGGCGCGGCGGCCCTGCGGCGGGGTCTGCTCACCGAGGAGCAGTGCGACCGGCTCTACGCCGACCTCGAGGCCGCCGCCGGACGGGGCGCCTTCCACCTGTCGGTGACGATGTTCGCCGTCATCGCCCACCGGCCCCGCTGACGCCCCGCTCCCCTCCCCGGCCGTCCTCCGGGGGAAGCGGGGGCACGCACGGAACGGACAGGTGGCCGATTCACCCGGATGGAGTAGTTTTGTCGTGCTCCGCCCGCCGTACTCTCGCTTCCGGCAGACCATCGAAGGACCGTGCGTGCGGGCCACCCAGGCGATGAGGTGATGGACATGCAGCAACCGTTGAGCGGAGACATGCCGGAGTCGGCTTCCGAAGTCCAGCGACAGCTCTACACCGGATCGGAGCGCCCCTTCGACCCGGAGGACCTCGTGATGGCGTCGGGCCGCGACGTCACCCCCAGCCGCCTCTCCTGGGCGAGGCAGCAGATCGAGCAGAAGGGCGCCGCGGCCCTGGAGCGCTACCTCCCCTGACCCGAGCCCACCCCGCCCGGAGGACCCGGCCCCCGCCGGGCCCCGGGCGGGCCCCGCCAGGAGCTGCGCGGGCCCCGGCGGGGGCGGCGCGGGGGCGGCGCCGGATGGCACACCCGTGCCCCGGTCGACTGTCAGTGCCGGTGGCGATGATGCTGCCCATGAACGACGCCGCTCTGCTCACCCCCGGCGACTACGCCGACGCCGTCACGGCCGCCGTCCGGGCCTCCGCCGCCTACTACACCGACGGGGGCACCCCGCTCGGCGACGACGAGTACGACGCCCTGCTGCGCGCCATCGCGGCCTACGAGGAGGCGCACCCGGGCGAGGCGCTGCCGGACTCCCCGACCGGGAAGGTCGCCGGCGGCGCGGTCGAGGGCGACGTGCCGCACAGCGTGCCGATGCTGTCGCTGGACAACGTCTTCTCGGCCGAGGAGCTCGCGGAGTGGGCGGCCGGGCTGGAGCGGCGGCTGGGCCGACCGGTGGCCGCCTGGTGCGTGGAGCCGAAGCTGGACGGCCTGGCGGTGGCCGCCCGCTACCGCGCCGGGCGCCTGCAGCGGCTGATCACCCGCGGTGACGGCCTCGCCGGCGAGGACATCAGCCACGCCGCGGACGCCGTGCTGGGCCTGCCCGCCGCGCTCGCCGAGCCCGTGGACGTCGAGCTGCGCGGTGAAGTCCTGCTCACCCGCGAGCAGTTCGAGCACGCCAACGAGGTGCGCACCGCCCACGGTGCCGTCCCCTTCGCCAATCCGCGCAACGGCGCCGCCGGCACCCTGCGCGCCAAGGACCGCCCGTACCGCGTCGAGCTGACCTTCTTCGGCTACGACGCCGTGGGGCTCGACGACGACCTGCCCCACAGCGCCCTCCTGGAGCGCCTGGCCGCCCTGGGGGCCAACACCGCCGCCGCCACGGCCGCCCGCCCGCTGCGCTGCGCCACGCTGGCGGAGGCCCAGCAGCGCATCGAGGAGATCGCCGCGCTGCGCCCGGCCCTGCCGTTCGGCATCGACGGTGTCGTGGTCAAGGCGGACTCCGCCGCCGACCAGCGGGACGCCGGGTCCGGCTCGCGCGCGCCGCGCTGGGCGGTGGCCCGCAAGCTCGCCGCCGAGCACAAGGTCACCCGGCTGCTCGACGTCGAGTGGAACGTCGGGCGCACCGGCATCATCGCCCCGCGCGCGGTCCTCGAACCCGTCGTCATCGACGGCGTCACCGTCACCTACGCCACCCTGCACAACCCCGCCGACATCACCCGGCGCGGCCTGATGCTCGGCGACCAGGTGTTCGTGTACCGCGCCGGCGACGTCATCCCGCGCGTCGAGGCCCCGCTCGTCGACGAGCGCACCGGCGACGAACGGCCCATCGTCTTCCCCGGGTCCTGCCCCCGCTGCGGCGACGCCATCGACACCACCGAGCAGCGCTGGCGCTGCGCCCGGGGCCGCAACTGCCAGGCCGTCGCCTCGGTGATCTACGCGGCGGGCCGCGACCAGCTCGACATCGAGGGCCTGGGCGGCACCCGCGCCGTCCAGCTGGTCGAAGCCGGGCTGGTCACCGACCTCGCCGACCTGTTCTCCCTCACCCGTGAGCAGCTGCTGGCCCTGGAGCGGATGGGCGACACCAGCACCGACAACCTGCTCGCCGCGATCGAGACCGCCCGCAGCCGTCCGCTCAACCGGGTCTTCTGCGCGCTCGGTGTGCGCGGCACCGGGCGCACCATGTCGCGCCGCATCGCCGCGCACTTCGGGTCGATGGCCGCGATCCGTGCCGCCGACGCCGACACCCTGGCGGCGGTGGACGGCATCGGCGCGGAGAAGGCCCGGGTCATCGTCGCCGAACTCGCCGAACTGGCACCGCTCCTGGACCGGCTCGCGGCCCGCGGCGTGGGCACCACCGTCACCGCGCCCCGGGCCCCCGCCACGGCGGGCGCCCGGGCCGACGGCGACGCGCCGCGGGCGGAGGCGGCCCCAGCCGCAGCCGCGGCCGGGCCGCTCGCGGGCGAGGCCGTCGTCGTCACCGGCAGCATGACCGGCCCGCTGGCCGCGCTGTCCCGCAACGAGATGAACGAGCTGATCGAGCGCGCCGGCGGCAAGGCGTCCTCGTCCGTCTCCAAGCGCACCACCCTGCTCGTCGCCGGCGAGAAGGCCGGCTCCAAGCGGGCCAGGGCCGAGGAGCTGGGCGTCCGGATCGTCACCCCCGACGACTTCGCCGTCCTCGTCGCCGACCACCTGCCCGAGGTCTGACCCGTCCGACGCCAGGGGCCCGCGCCCGGGGGCGGCGGAACCTCGGCGGCGGCGCCCCCGGGGGAACCGGCGGCGCCCCGGGGAACCGCGGGGAGTCGATCACCGTCTCCCTGACGATGGCTCAGGTGCGGGCAGGCAGTTCCACGGGGGGTGGACATGTCGGGTGACAAGGTCGTCTGGTCGGTGCTCGGCTTCGTCGGGGCGGCCGCGGGGGTGGCCGTCCTGGTCGGTGTGGTGCTCAGGACGCGGCTGCGGGCGCGGACCCTGGCGCGGGGGCTGACGGCGTGGGCCGAGTGCCTGGAGACCTACGTCGCGGTGGAGACGAGGGGGGCGGGGACCGAGCGGCGCACCTTCACCGAGCGGCACGTGATCCTCGGGTTCCGCACCCCGGACGGCCTGGACGTCCGGTTCCGCGACAGGTCGGGTGTGCCCCGCGTGGTGGGCGACCGGGTACGGGTGCGCTACCTGCCCGAGCGGCCCCAGGGGACGGTGACGCCCGCCGACCGGCACCCGTCCGGGCTCACCCCCGGGCTGGTCGCGGGCGCCGTCTGTGCCCTGGTGGTCGTCGGCGTCGGCGTGGCCTGCGCCGTCCTCGGCCTCCAGGGCCCGACCGGGGAGGCGGGCGGCGCCACCACGCCGACGCCGCTGACCTCCAGCCGCCCGGGGTGGGGGCCCGGCGGCAAGCCCACCTCCTTCGTCTGCACCGACGACGACGGCCCGCACTGCATCGACGACAAGATCGCCAGCCTGTTCCCCCGGCACTGAAAGCCCCGCGACGGGCCCGACGGGTGACGCTCGCCCGGGTCGGCGGGCGGCGCGACGGTGCGCGGATGCCCGCGTGCCGATACTGCGAGCTTGGAACCCACCCGCAGGCCTTCCCCTGCCGGGTGTCGCCGCCGTCCTGCGGGTGTCGCCGCGGCGGGAAACGGGGCGGAGGTCCCCTGACGGGGCGCCGGCCGCTCGGCCCGGACACGCCGCAGGGGCGGAAGTCGACTACGACTTCCGCCCCTGCGAGTTGGAGCGCCGGGCCCGAATCGAACGAACCCCTCCCACTGAAAGTGGGCGTGCTACCGCTGCACCACCGACGCCTGCTCCGGCTGGTCCGGACCGCTTTCGCGTTCCCGTCCTGCCGACAGGAAGAACGTACCAGTCCATGATCGGAAAGAGGAAATCGGCGGCCGCCCGCCCCGGGTGCCACGGCATCAGCCGCCCGTGGCCGGCGGCCTGGTGGCGGGCGGCCGCCCGTCGCCGTCCTCCCTGGTCCAGGCGCCGACGCCGAGGCGCCCGGTGGTGCCGAGGTCGAGTTCGGGGGTGACCGTCACGGGGGCCGCGCCCGCAGTGGCGCGGACCCGGACGTAGGGGACGTCCAGCGGGGTGCCGGCCTCGGTGGTGTTGCGCCACACCAGGGTGGCGCGGGCTCCCTCGCCCGGGCGCAGCGCGATCTCCTGCGGCGGGTCGTCCGCGCCGGTGCCGGTGGCGATCGCGGCGCCGCCGGGCAGCAGCCGTACCCCGTCGACGGGCCGGCGGTCCGGGTCGAGCAGTTGCAGCGTCGGGTAGCCGTCGAGGGCGACCGTGGCCGTCCCGCAGTTGCGCAGGTGCAGGCCGACCACCCGCAGGCCCATCGCGGCGTCGCCCTGGTCCGCGTACAGCCGCAGGCCGGAGGCCGGGCAGGGGCCGCCGGGCTGCGGGGCCTCGGCGGTGGGCACGCTGCGGACCTTGACGATCTTCACCTGGGGTGCGGTGCCCGGTCGGGCGGGGCCGGGCCCGGACAGGTCGAGCCTGCCTTCGGCGGTGGCGCCGGGGGCGAGCGCCGTGGTGGTCCGCGAGATGGTCGCGGTTCCGCCCGGGTCCGGCGCGGAGAGGCGGAAGTCCACCGTGACGTCGAACGGTTCGGTGCCCGGGTTGGTCACCTCGTACTCCGCGCAGGCCGGGCCGACGGCGGTGATCCGTACGCCGCCCTGCGCGGGGCCGTCCGGCTGGCGCCCGCTGCCGGGCGCCGGGGCCGGCGGCGCCCCGCACGGCCCGGTGCCGCCGGCGGGCCCCGCCGATCCGGCCTGCCCCGCGGACCCGGCGGGCCCGGTCGCCGGGGATCCGCAGCCGGCGAGCAGGGCGGCGGCGAGCGCGGCGAGCGTGACGGCGGCGGCGGCGGTGGCCGTGGCGGGAGGTGCGGGCCGACGGGCCGTCAGCCGACGGGGTGACTGTTCGAACTGGCGCATCGGCCGAGTCGATCACGCTCCGCGCCCGAACGGCTGTGAGCCGGGTCACGGCCCCTGCAACAGCCCTGCCGTGGTCCGGTCCCGCGGGCGCCGAGGTCAGGCGCGGGCGGCGTCGATCTTGCCCTGCAGGGCGGTGAGCAGGTCCTTCAGGATGCCGATGGTGACCTCGTCGGCCAGTTCGCCCTCGGCGTCGAAGCGCTCGTGCGAGCGGAAGGCGACCAGTTCGGGCTTGACTACGACGTCGCTGTCGGTCCAGACGAAGACCTGGCGCAGCGCCAGCTGGGCGCGCACGGAGCCGAAGTTGGTGGGCGCGGCGCCCATGATCGCGGTGGGCTTGCGGTGCAGCGGCAGGCCCTCGCTCTTGCTCCAGTCGGTGCTCAGCCAGTCCAGGGCGTTCTTCAGCACGCCGGGGATCGAGTAGTTGAACTCCGGGGTGGCGATCAGCAGGCCGTCGGCGTCGAGCACCTTGCGGCGCAGTTCCTCGACGACGGCGGGGCGCACGCCCGGGTGGTCGAGGTCGTAGTCGTAGGGCGGGATCTCGCGCAGGCCGTCGTAGATCTCGATCTCCATGCCGGTCGGGTTGAGCGTCCGGGCGGCGCGCAGCAGGGCGGTGTTGTGCGAGTCGGCGCGCAGCGAGCCGGAGATGGCGAAGACCTTGGCGGGGCTCATGGCGGTTGCTCCTTGCGGCGGTGTGTGGGTGCGGCTGTTCGGGTTCGCCGTTCGCGGCGTCTCGACACGAGGAATCTAAACGGATCGGTTCAGTTAGTCAACCAGACAGTTCAGTCTTGGATGTGAACCGGATCGTCTAGGGCGGTCCCCCGGGACGGACGGGGGCCTGACGCCGGGCGGGCCGCCGCCGCCCTCCCCGGGGCAGCGGCCCGCCGGTCGCGGCCTTCCCGGAGCAGGACCGGCCCGGCGCCCGCCCGGGCCGAGCCCAGCCGTCCGGGCCGGGCCAGCCGGGGGGCCTGGGGGCCGTCAGAGGCGGTCCGCGTCCAGGACGGCCTGGACGAAGGCGGCGGGCGCCTCCTGGGGCAGGTTGTGGCCGACGTCCGCGAGGGTGCGGTGGAGGTAGGGGCCGGTGAAGTACTGCCGGTAGGCGGAGCCGTCGCCGGGGGCGGTGAAGGGGTCGCGGCCGGGGTCGAGGGTGACGGTGGGCACGGCGATGCGGGGCCGGGCCGCGAGCCGCTGCTCCACGCGGTCGTAGCGGCGCTCGCCGTCGGCCAGGCCCAGGCGCCAGCGGTAGTTGTGGACGACGATCGCCGGGTAGTCGGGGTTGTCGAAGGCGGCGGCGGTGCGGGCGAAGACCGCGTCGTCGAAGGCCCAGGTCGGGGAGACCGTCTCCCACACCAGCCGGCACAGCTCGCGCCGCTTGTCCCGGTCCTCCATGGCGCGGCGGCCGCGCTCGGTGGCGAAGTAGAACTGGTACCACCAGGTGTGCTCGGCGGCCGGCGCCAGCGGCTCCCGCTGCTTCTCGACGTCGGTGACGAGGTACCCGCTGACCGACACCAGCGCCTTGACCCGCTCGGGCCACAGCGCGGCGACGATGTCGGCGGTGCGCGAGCCCCAGTCGAAGCCGGCCAGCACGGCCCGCCCGATCCCCAGCGCGTCCATCAGGGCGACGACGTCCAGGGCGACGGCCGCCTGCTGCGCGTTGCGGGGCGTGCGGGCGGACAGGAAGCGCGTCGTGCCGTGTCCGCGCAGGTAGGGGACGATGACGCGGTAGCCCTGGGCGGCGAGCAGCGGGGCGGCGTCGACGTAGCTGTGGATGTCGTACGGCCAGCCGTGCAGGCAGATGACGGCGGGGCCGTCCGCCGGCCCGTCCTCGGCGTAGCCGACGTCCAGGAGTCCGGCGCGGACCTGGGCCTGCCGGGCGAAGCCGGTGCGCCCGGCCGGGGTTGCGCCCGGCGCGACCTCCGGTGCCGGAGCCGCCGGGGCCGGGGCTGGGGGCGCGGGGGCGGCCTGCGCGGACTGGGGCAGGGCGGCCAGGGACAGGGCGGTCGTGCCCGCCCCGAATCCGACGGCCTTGGCGAAGGTGCGCCTGTCGATCATGCTGGTTCCTCCGTGGTGCTGTGGCGTCGGCCGGTGCCGGGGACCGGCGGCCGGCACCACCCACTGTGGTCCGCGGAACGGTCCGGCACATCAGTCACTTGACGCTCAGTCACCGAGGCGGGCTACTGCACCGCGCCGCCGCCGGTCGGGGGCCGGAGGCGTTCGACCGGCGGCGGCGCCCGAAGCCCCGCCGCCCCGCCCCGCCCTCCTGTCGGGGGCGGTGGCGGGGCGGCGGGGCTTCGGGGCGGTACCGGGCGGCGGGAACGCGCTATGACCGGTAGCGGTAGCGGATCCGGCCGCGGGTGAGGTCGTAGGGGCTGAGCTCCACGAGCACCCGGTCGTGCGGGAGGATCTTGATGTGGTTCTTGCGGACCTTGCCGCTGATGTGGGCGAGCACGATGTGCCCGTTGGGGAGTTCCACCTTGAACGTGGCATTGCGCATGCACTCGGTGACGGTGCCTTCGACTTCGATGCCGTCTGCGGTCTTGGCCATGGCTCTCACCTCTTTCTCTCGGGGGTCGGTGCGGTCTTCGGGGACTGCGGGGCGGGAAGTGCGGGGTGGGGACTGCGGGTCGGGATTGCGTGGCGGGGCGTCAGCGGCGGACGAGTTCCAGGGTGCTGCCCGTACGGCGGGCGCCGATGCCCTCGAAGAGGGCGGTGGCGGCCGTGTTGGACTCCGTCACCTCGGCCCAGGCCGCAGCGGTGCCGCAGCGGTGCAGCCCGTCCAGGGCGTGGGCCAGCAGGGCCCGGGCGATGCCGCGGCGCTGCCGGTCGGCCCGGACGGCGAGCAGGCCGATCCGGGGGCGGGTCGGCGGGGCCACCCGCACCAGCCCCACGTAGTGGCCGTCCTGCCGCGCCACCGCGTACCGGGAGGGGTCGAGCACGGTGGTGCCCGCCGGGCGCGGCAGCACCTGGGCCGGCATGGACGACCAGCCGGGGCCGGCCTCGACCTCCTCGCGGATGACGAGGTCCAGGGCGCGCAGCGGGCCCTCCTGCGCCTCGCCGGCGGGCACGATGGTCACGCCCGCCGGGGGCCGTACCGTGCCGAGGCCGGTGGTCTGCGGGTCGGTGGGCACGAGGTAGCACCGTTCGCGGCGTACGGCCGTGAAGCCGGTGCGCTGCCAGGCGGCCGTCGTGTCGTGGTCGGCCTCGTCGGTGAGGGTGTGCAGCGGTTCGGGCAGGTCGGCCGAGATCGCGGCGGCGATGCGGGCGAAGGCCTCGCCGTGCCACGCGTCGACGCTGACGAAGAGTCGCCCGTCGGGGCGGCGTGAGGCGTCGCCGGTGCCGACCACGAGGTCGTCCTGCACGGCGTGCCACCGGGTGTCCGAGATCCGGGTGACCACGAGTGCGTGGCCGTCGGCGCCCGGGATGGGATGCGGAGCGGTCATGGTGTCGTCCTTGGGGAGTGCCTGGTCTGAGGCGCTCCCTGGCGACACCTACGTCACCCGCCCACCGTGACGGAAAGGGGGAGCACCCATACGGATACGGCCTTCATGGGTCTCACCTCCTCGCGTTCTTGCACGGCTGCGCAGACGGTAGCAGCCGGTGGTGTGCCCGGCCAACCGATATACGGCCGCGCCGGTCGCCGGTCCCCGGCCCCCAGGCGGGCGGCGCCGGCGGGCGGCGGCAGCCGGGGCTGTCCGCAGGGTGAGACGCCCCGTCCCACGCCGGCGGGTTTCTGCCAGCATTCCGGGCATGCAGCAGCAGCTGATTACCAGCGGCGGCGTGCCGGCACCGCGCCGGGAGGAGTGACCCTCCCCGGCCCCCGCCCGCACGCAGACCTCTCGCGCTCCGCGAGGGGTCTTTCTGCTTTTCCGGCCCCGCCAGTCCCCTCCACAGACAGGACCGCCGCCATGGAACACACCCGGCTCACCGTCACCCTGCACCCCACCGCCGGGACGCTCGCCCGCCTCGCCTCCACCCTCAACAACCACCGGGTCCTGGACCTCGCCTTCAGCGCCGGAGCGGCGGCCCCGGCCAGGGCCGTCGTGCGGGTTCCGCAGCCCGAGGCCGTCCGCGTCCAGCAGAAGCTGCGCCGACTGGTCGACGTGATCGACGTGGCCCTGGAGCCGGCCGGGTGACGACGGCGCGGACGACGGCGCGTCCGAGGTGCGGCGGGCGCTGGTTGCGCCGGGTCAGGCGGGGCGGCGGGCGCGGTCGGTGATGTTGCGGGCCATGGCGCCGAAGACCAGGCCGTGGAAGGGGGCGATCGCCCACCAGTAGGCGTGTCCGGCCAGGCCGTGCGGGTGGAACAGGGCGCGCTGGTGGTAGAGCGCGCCGCCGTCCCCGTCGGGGGTGACCCGCAGTTCGAGCCAGGCCAGTCCCGGCAGGCGCATCTCGGCCCGCAGGCGCAGCAGCCGGCCCGGCTCGATCTCCTCGACCCGCCAGAAGTCGAGGGCGTCGCCGACCCGCAGGCGGTGGCGGTCGCGGCGGCCGCGGCGCAGTCCGACGCCGCCGGCCAGCCGGTCGAGGGTGCCGCGCAGGGTCCAGGCGAAGGGGAGGGAGTACCAGCCGTTGTCGCCGCCGATGCCCTCGACCACGCGCCACACGGCCGCGGGTTCGGCGGCCACGCGTCGTTCGCGCAGGTCCTGGTAGAGGCTGCCGCCGGCCCAGTCGGGGTCGGTGGGCAGCGGGTCGCTGGGGGCGCCGGGCAGGGAGGCGGAGGACCAGCGGGTGGCGACCTCGGCGTCGCGGATGCGGCGCAGGGCGAGTTCGACGGCGCGGTCGAACCCGGTCGGGCCGCCGGGCGGGTCGGGGAGCCAGCGGGCGATGTCGTGCTCGTGGCAGACCACCTCGTGGCGCAGGGACTCCACCAGTGGGCGGGCGAGCGGGCCGGGGACGGGGGTGACCAGGCCGACCCAGAGGCTGGACAGGGCCGGGGACAGGACGGGCACCGGCACGATCAGCCGCCGGGGCAGGCCGGCCACCGCGGCGTAGCGCTGCATCATCAGGCGGTAGGTCAGCACGTCCGGTCCGCCGATGTCGAAGGCCCGGTCGGCCTCGGGCGGCAGGGACGCGGCGCCGACGAGGTAGCGGAGCACGTCGCGGACGGCGACGGGCTGGATGCGGGTGTCGACCCAGCGGGGGGTGACCATGGCGGGCAGGCGCTCGGTGAGGTAGCGGAGCATCTCGAAGGAGGCGGAGCCGGAGCCGATGATGACGGCGGCCCGCAGTTCGGCGACGGGCACGCCGGCGGTGCGCAGGACCCGGCCGACTTCGGCGCGCGAGCGCAGGTGCGGGGAGAGTTCGGCTTCGGGTACGCCGGCGGGCAGCAGTCCGCTGAGGTAGACGATCCGGGTCACCCCGGCCGCGGCGGCGGCCCGGGCGAAGGCGCGGGCGGCGCGCCGGTCGGTGTCCTCGAAGTCGGGGCCGGTGCCGAGCGAGTGGACGAGGTAGTAGGCGGTGTCGACGCCGTCGAAGGCGCCGTCCAGGCTCTCGGGCCGGGTGACGTCGCCGGTGGCGGCCTCCACCTCGGCGCGCCACGGCTGGTCGCGCAGGCGCCCGGGGTCGCGGGCCAGGCAGCGCACCCGGTATCCGGCGGCCAGGAGTTCGGGCACCAGCCGTCCGCCGATGTAGCCGGTGGCTCCGGTGACCAGGCAGCGCCGTCCGGTGGGGGTTCGCTCGTCCACCTTCCGCTCCTTTCCTCGCGCGGGTCCGCCGCCCTGCCGCCCCGCGGCCTCGTCGTTCGAGGGCGGCGTCGTGGGCGGCGGGGGCGGGGGCGGTCCCGGCCGCGAGCCTACGGCGGGGCGGCCGGGCTCGCCGGGCGAGCGCGCGACGGGGTGGCCGGGCGTCCGCGGGCCCGGGCGTTTCGCGGGTCGGGCGTGGTGTCGCCGGCCGGGGCGGGGGCGGGCGGGCCCGCGCCCCGGCGCGGGGTGCCGGCCCGACCGCCGCGGGGGCGCAGGTCAGGGGCGGCCCGGGGCGGACGCCGGGATCCGGGCCTCGATGCCGTCGCAGAGCAGCCGCACGCTCTGGACGAACTTCTCGTCCAGCGCGCGGGCCGAGGTCGACGCGGCGGCCACCGTCAGCGGGAAGCGTTCGTGGACTTCGGCGACGGCCCGCGGGGTGACGGGCACGGCGGGCGGATCGCCCTGCTCCTGCAGCACGAACCCGGTGACGTGGCTGAGCAGCGCGTCGGCGGCGACCGCGCACGTGGCCTGTGGTACCCCGGCGTCCCCCAGGGTCCGCAGCAGCCGCTCCATCAACGACAGTGCCCCCGTGCTGAGGACCTTCGGGCTGTCGGCGAACAGGGCGGCGCCGCCCGGGTGTTGCCGGATGCTGTGCCGCAGGGTGACGGCCTGGGCCTCCAACCGGCGCTTCCAGTCGGCCTGTTGGGGCAGGGCCGCCAGCGCGGCCGTGCCCGCGTCGTAGGCCTGGCGGGCGAGCCGGTCGGCCATCAGCTGGAGCAGGGCGCCCTTGCTGGGCACGTGGTAGTAGAGGCTGCCGGCGCGCGCGCCGAGCCGCTCCGCGACCTTTCGCATGGAGAGTCCGTGATAGCCCGATTCGGCGAACACGCCCATGCCCGCGTCGATGATCCGGTCGGCGGTCAGCTTCACCGGGCGAGTGTACCGAGGCCTTTCAAACGATGTTTGAAATCTGCTCACCACTACCGCTAGGGTCGCGGTCATCGCAGGTCAAACAGGGGGATGGGGGCGGCGATGGACGCGATCGTGTTCAACGTGACCACGGCAGGTCTGATGGTGCTGATGTTCAAGGCCGGCATGGCCCTGATCGGGCCGGAGACCGTGAACCGGCGCGGGCTGCCGTGGGCCGCGGCCGGGCTGGCCGTGATCGCGATCGGCGCCGTGGTGACGCAGCTGTGCTGGTCGGGGGCGATGGACGCCTTCGACTCCGACCCCAGCAAGTCGGGCTGGTGGCGGGTGGTCACCTCGGTCTTCATGCAGAACGGCGGCCTCTTCGGAGGCGCGTGGAACATCGCCACCCTCGTGATCGTCGCCGCGCTCGCGGAGTGGTTCTGGGGCGCCCCCTTGATGCTGGGCCTGTTCGCCGCGGGCATCCTGCTGCCGGAGCACATCGACTCCCTCTTCGGGGAGGCCGACCGCACCACCGTCGACCCGCGCAACTTCGCCGGGAGCTCGGGCGCCACCTACTTCCTCGCCGCGACCCTGGCCGCCGCCCTCCTGCTGCGCGGCGGCGACGCGAAGGAGCGGCTGCTCGCGCTGGCCGTGCCCGCCGCCGGCCTGGCCATGTGGTTCGCCCAGTCCAACGGGCACGGCCTGGTGTCGGTGTACGGCTTCGTCCTCGGCGCCCTGGTCCGCCTCCTGGCCCGCCCGCTCGTGCGCCCCGACCGTCACCTGCAGGACCCGCCGCGGACGACCATGGCCTCGCTGACGGCCCTCGTCGGCCGTCGCCCCCGCCAGGCCGGCTAGGGCGGCCCGGCCGGACCGACCCGCCGGAACAGGACAGCACCGCCCCCGGGCCCGCGCCCGGAGCCGAGGCGGGCCGGCGCCCGTACGAATCCGGGCGCCGGCCCGCCTCTTCGCCGTCCTCCGCCCTGCGCCGTCCTCCGCCCTGCGCCGTCCTTCGCCGTGCGCGCCGCCGGGTCAGTACCGCAACGAGGCAGCGATCCGCCCGCTGTCGGCGAGGGTGTCGTCGGGGACGAAGCTGACCTGGGCGCCGGTGCCCAGGGCCCGCTCGATCACCTCGTCGACGATGTCCTCGCGGGCCCCGGGCAGGCCGCTCTCGGCGGGGACGAGGTGCTCGCCGTCGTCGCGGACGGTGGTGCGGTAGTTCTCCTCGACCACGAGCCGGGCGATCCGGCCCTCGCCGGCGGCCCGCCAGATCTCGTCCAGGCCCGCGGCGAACGCCTGGCGGCCGTGCGCCTTGTCGAGCAGGGCGAGGGCCTCGGCGACCTCGCGCCCGGCGTGGGCGCGCACGGCGGGCTCCACCACCTGGCGGACGGTCTCGGCGTCGGCCTGGGCGAGGCCGCCGTGCGGGATCTGCGCGGTGGCCTGCTGGGCGATCGCGCCGACGGCGTCCAGCAGGGCGAGTGCGCCGGCCTCGCCGACCACGTACAGCGGGCGGGGGTCGGCGGCCAGCAGCTTGCCGATCCCGGCGTCGGCCTGGCGCAGGAAGGTCTTGGTCTCCTCGTCGCGGAAGGTGCTGGGCGTGTCGCCGATGCGCTCCTGCCGTTCGGGGTCGGGGTTGTCGTGGACGCGCACCAGCGGGAAGCCGTCGCCGGTCTCCTCGCTGACCCGCTCCGGGGTGCCGCCCCACAGCGTCACCCGGTCGGCGGCGATCGCGACCACCCAGTAGGGGCGTTCGGCGGCGTGCGCGGCGACCAGGTTGCGGGTGAGGAAGGTGTCGGACACGACCACCCGGGCCGGGGCGGAGCGCCCGAGCGACCACACCTGGTGCTCGCCGGGCGCGGCGAGGATCGCCAGGCCGTCCTCGGCGTGCACCAGGTCGACCTCGGCCAGGGCCCGGTCGAGCTGCTCCAGCACGGCGATCCGGTCGGCGCGGGAGACCCGGGGGTCGGCCTGGACCTTCTCCTTCGCCTCGGCCATCAGGTTGCGCAGCCGGACCGGGTCCTGCGCGTTGTCCGGCTCCCGGCGGTGCGTGGGCATCAGGATCGACACCGCCGGGTAGGGCCGGGGCCGGCGCAGCTCGGCGAGGACGGCGGGGCTGAGGGCGGGGTGCATGGAGACCCTTTCCGAAGGCGGTTCGGCCTTCTGTGCGTGGACGCGCGAAGCCTGACGCTGCTCCCCCCGAACGCCCTCAATGTACCCAGCTGCGGCTTGTGCGGCGCGTGAGCGGCGGACCGGTCCCGGCGTCCCCGAAGGGTCTCGTGGGCGCGGCGTCCCGCCGGCGCGCGGCCCGGGCGGGCGGGCGCCGGCGGGACGCGGCGGTGGGTCAGAACGCGACGTCGGTGCAGGAGTAGAAGGCGTTGCCGGTGTCGGCGATCTCCCAGACGGCGACGATCACCTGGTGGCCGGTGCGGCCGGTGGGCAGGGTCGCGGTGTGGGTGGTGGTCGCGGCGGGCCGGCGGCCGTCGTAGGGGACGGTAAGGAAGGGGGTCAGGTCCAGCGCGGCCCGGGTGATCGGCCGGGACGCGTCGTAGCCGGGCTTGGTGAGGTAGTACGTGAAGTTCGTGGTGGCGTGGCGGGCCTCGATGTGCCAGGTGAAGGTGAGCTGTTGACCGGCCGTCACCCGGGTGGTGGGCCAGGCGCCGCCGCGCGGGTCGTCCAGCGGGGCCCAGCGGGCGTCCCCGCCGGCGCAGATGGTGCCGTCGACCGGGCCGCGGGCGGGGAAGCCCTTGGGGCCCTCGACGCTCTGCGGTTCCCACTGGATGTCGCCGCAGTCCCACGGGACGGCGTCGGCGCCGCAGAGCGCGGAGCGGCTCGGCGGCTGGTCGACGTAGCCGTGGGACTGGGCCGGTAGGGCCGTGGCGAGCGGCAGGGCGATCGCGGCCGCGGCGGCCGCGAGGAGGTGGCGTGTGCGCATGGTGCTCCTCCGTGGGGGTGGTGGAGTGTGCGCCCGGCGCGGGGCAGGCGTCCTGGACGTGCGCGTGGGGGTGCGCGGGGACGTGCGGGGCCGCCAGGGCATGGCATGCCCGCGCCAGACCGGTTGCCCGACACCGTAGGAGCCCGCCTCCCGCCCGTCAATGGTCTGAACCACTCCGCCGGCCCCCTCCGCCGACCCGCTCCGCGGAGCGCCGGGGGAACGCCCCCTCGAGGCGACCGGAAGCCTGGGGTGGTTGCGCAAGCGCTATACAGGCTCAAGCCGGTATTTCACCCCATGGCTTATCCTGGTACGGCACACCCTTCGGGAAGGAGGCCGGGCCCATGACCGCCACGGACCCCGCGCTCACCGCGCTCGCCAACGGCTGGGGCGCCCTGTCCCTCCTGCACAGCCGGATCGAGTCGCACATCGAGCGCGCCCTGCAGTCCCGCCACGGCCTGAGCGTGCGGGAGTACTCGCTGCTCGACGTGCTCAGCCGCCAGCACGACGGCGAGGGCGGCCACCTGCAGATGAAGCAGGTCGCCGACGCGGTCGTGCTCAGCCAGAGCGCCACGACCCGCCTGGTCACCCGCCTGGAGGACCGCGGCCTGCTGCTGCGCTACCTGTGCCCGACCGACCGCCGCGGCATCTACACCAACGTCAGCGAGGCCGGTCTGAAGCTCCTGCGGGAGGCCCGGCCCACCAACGACGCCGCCCTGCGGGAGGCGCTCGACCAGGCCGCGGCGAACCCCGAGCTGGCCTCGCTGGTCCAGGCGGTCGAGGCCGTGGACGCCGCCCGCCGCTGACCACCCCCGCCGCCCCGACCGGGCCCGACCCGTCCCCGCCGCCCCACGGCCCGGACGGGGTCGGGCCCGGCCGCGTTTCCGGGCCGGGCCGGCGCCCGCCCAGGAGCACGCCCGCGCCGCGCCCAGCCCCCGCCACACCCCCGCGCCGCGCCTCCGCGCCGCGCGCCAACCCGGCTGCGATTGCACTTATTGCGCGTCTGCAATTATTGTCGAAGCACGCTAGACGCTCACTCAAGCAATTACGGAAGGGTCGGGCCCCCATGCCTCTCGCTCTCCTCGCCCTGGCCATCGGCGCATTCGGGATCGGGACCACCGAGTTCGTGGTCATGGGCCTGCTGCCCCGGATCGCCGACGACTACGGCGTCTCCATCCCCGACGCGGGCCTGCTGGTCACCGGCTACGCCCTCGGCGTCGTCATCGGCGCGCCGCTGATGACCGCCCTGGGCACCAGGGTCAGCCGCAAGACCATGCTGATGCTGCTGATGGCCCTGTTCGTGGCCGGCAACCTGCTCTCCGCGTTCGCCCCGAACTTCCCGCTGATGCTGGCCGGCCGCCTGGTGACCTCGCTGGCCCACGGGGCCTTCTTCGGCATCGGGTCCGTGGTCGCCGCCGACCTGGTCGCCCCCGAGAGGAAGGCCGGCGCCATCGCCACCATGTTCACCGGGCTCACCGTCGCCAACATCGTCGGCGTGCCGCTGGGCACCTTCATCGGCCAGGCCGTCGGCTGGCGCACCACCTTCGGCGTCGTCGCCGCGCTCGGCGTGGTCGGCCTGCTCGGCATCGCCAGGCTGGTGCCCGCCCTGCCGCGCCCCGAGGGCGCCCACCTGCGCCGCGAACTGACCGCCTTCCGCAACCCGCAGGTGCTGCTCGCGATGGCGATGACCGTGCTCGGCTTCGGCGGCGTCTTCGCCGCGATCACCTACATCGCGCCGATGATGACCCGGGTCGCCGGCTACTCCGACGGCGCCGTCACCTGGCTGCTGGTGCTGTTCGGCGTCGGCATGTTCCTCGGCAACCTGCTCGGCGGCCGGTTCGCCGACCGCAAGCTGATGCCGCTGCTCTACACCACCCTCGGCGGGCTGGCCGTCGTGCTGGCGCTGTTCACCCTGACCGCGCACGACAAGGTCCTCGCCGCCGCCACCATCCTGCTGGTCGGCGCCCTCGGCTTCGCCACCGTCCCCCCGCTGCAGAAGCGGGTGCTGGACCAGGCCCACGGCGCCCCCACCCTGGCCTCGGCCGTCAACATCGGGGCGTTCAACCTCGGCAACGCGCTGGCCGCCTGGCTCGGCGGGATCGTCATCGCCGGCGGCCTCGGCTACACCGCCCCGAACTGGGTCGGCGCCGCCCTGGCCGCCTCCGCCCTCGTCCTCGCCCTGTGGTCCGCCGCCCTGGAGCGCCGCGCCCCCGAGCGCGAGACCGCCGCCCCCTCCCCCGTCCCGGTCCACTGACCGCCCCCACCCCCCACTCCGGAGGAACACCGCCATGAGCACCACCAGCACCACCACCAACACCACCACCGGCACCGGCACCGGCACCGGCGCCGGCACCACCGTCACCCCGCTGACCAGCGCCGACGCCGAGACCCTCGTCCGCGCCGCCCGCGCCGCCGCCGAGGCCGCCGGGGTCGCGGTCAGCGTCACCGTCCTGGACGCCGGCGGCCACCTGCTCGCCTTCCGCCGCGACGACCGCGCCGTGCTGATCTCCGGCGAGACCAGCACCCGCAAGGCCTACACCGCCCTGCAGCTGGACGCCCCGACCGCCGACCTGGTCGACCTGGTCAAGCCGGACGGCCCGTTCCACTCCCTGCCCACCGCGCTGGACCGCCC
Source organism: Streptomyces sp. NRRL S-350 (assembly GCF_000719705.1). Classification (GTDB taxonomy): domain Bacteria; phylum Actinomycetota; class Actinomycetes; order Streptomycetales; family Streptomycetaceae; genus Kitasatospora. The sequence goes on from NZ_JOHO01000052.1 coordinate 58,640, forward strand.
CCTACTGTTCATCGCCGGCGGCGTCCCCGTCCACCGCGACGGCCGCCTGATCGGCGCCCTGGGCATCGGCGGCGGCGCCCCCGGGCAGGACCACGCCTTCGCCGTCGCCGCGCTGGCGGAACTGCGCTGAGGGGCTGCCGCGCCCGTACCGGACGTCCTCGTCGCCCCGCTCGGCCGCGCGCCCCGCGTGCACGGTCCTGACGGGGCGGCGGGTCTCCCCCCGCCCCGCCGCGGCCCCGGGCGCCGTGCCGCAGCCGTAGGGGCGACTACCCGCCGGTACCCGTGGACGGTCCGGCCCCGCCGGGAACACTGCGCCGATCCGGCGCACCACCGCGCAGCAGCCCCGGGAGCCTCCCATGCCGCCGTCCGCCCGCCCCACCCCCTCGGCCGCCGACCGGCCGGCCAAGCGCGCGGCACTGCGCCGCCTGGGCGAGTGGTGCGCGCGCCACTCGCTGATCGTCATCGTGCTGTGGATCGTCGCCCTGGCCGGCGTCCAGGCCGCCAACAAGACGGTCGGCGGCACCTACTCGGACGACTTCTCGCTGCCCGGCACGCAGGCGCAGCAGGGCCGTGACGTGCTGCAGGCGCACGAGCCGGCCGCCGCGGGCACCAGCTCGCAGGTGGTGCTGCACGACGCCGCGCAGCTGGCCGGCTTCCAGCCGCAGATCGCCCAGGCGGTCTCCTCGCTCCAGCAGCTGCCGCACGTGATCGCGGTGCAGAGCCCGCTGCCGGCGCCGGGCCAGCCCGCGGTGCCGGGCGGGCCGCTGTCCGCCGACGGGCTGACGGGGTACATCACCGTCCGGTTCGACACGGCGCCGACCCTGCTGGGCACCGGCTACCTGGGCGGGGTGGACGCGGCCGTGGCGCCGTTGCGCCAGGCCGGCGTGCAGGTGGAGTACGGCGGTCCGCTGGGCGAGCTGGCCCGGCCGGCGCCGGACGACCGTTCCAGCGAGGCGATCGGCTTCGCGGTGGCGGTCGTGGTGCTGCTGGTGGGGTTCGGCAGTGCCCTCGCGGCGGGGCTGCCGCTGGTGACGGCGCTGTTCGCGGCGGTGGTGGGGCTGGGGGTGCTGGGGCTGGTCGCGGCGCTGTCCACGTTCGCGACCGTCGCGCCCACCCTGGCGACGATGATCGGCATCGGGGTGGGCATCGACTACGCGCTGTTCCTGCTGACCCGTCACCGGCAGAACCTGATGGACGGCGTGGACCCGGTCGCCTCCGCCGGGCAGGCGGTGGCCACCAGCGGGCGCGCGGTGCTGGTCTCCGGCTGCACCGTGATCATCGCGCTGTCCGGGCTGTCGGTGTCGGGCATCTCCTTCATCGCCAAGCTCGGCGCGGCGGCGGCCGTGACCGTGGTGTCGGCGGTGTTCGGCGCGCTCACCCTGCTGCCGGCGCTGATGGGGCTGATCGGGCGGCGGATGGACCGCTTCGCCGTGCGCCGCCCGATCGCCGAGGCCGGCGGTGCGCAGGGCGGGGAGGGCGGGAGCTGGCACCGGTACGCGCGGCGGGTGGAGGCGCACCCGTGGCGGTACCTGGTGGCGGGGGTGGTGGTGCTGGCGGTGCTGTCGATCCCGTTGTTCTCCATCCAGCTCGGCCACATCGGCGACGGCGCGGACTCCACCGACTTCACCGACCGGCGGGCCTACGACCTGATGGCCCAGGCCTTCGGGCCGGGCTCGAACGCGCCTTTGACGGTGGTCGTGGACCAGAGCGCGGTGGCGGCGCAGTCGCGGCCGGCGGTGCTGGCCTCGGTGCAGCAGGCGCTGACCGGCCTGCCCGGGGCGGCGAGCAGCACGCCGGTGCAGACCAGTGCGGACGGGGCGGTGCTGTTCGGCACCGTGATCCCGGCGAGCGCCCCGCAGGACCGCGCCACCACCGACCTGGTCAACCGCCTGTCGGACACCGTGCTGCCCGCCGCGGTGGCCGGCACCGGTGCGAGGACCTACGTCACCGGCAACACCGCGGCCCAGGTCGACTTCCTGGACATCGTGTCGAGCCGGCTGGTCCTGATCATCGCGGTGGTGGTCGGGCTGGCCTTCCTGATCATCCTGGCGGTCTTCCGCGGCCTGCTCGTCGCGGTCAAGGCCGCGGTGCTCAACCTGCTGTCGATCGCGGCCTCGTACGGGGTGGTGGTGGCGGTCTTCCAGTGGGGCTGGGGCGGGCCGGCGCTCGGGGTCGCGGGGAAGGTGCCGATCGAGAGCTACGTGCCGATGATGATGTTCGCGATCGTCTTCGGGCTGAGCATGGACTACGAGATCTTCCTGCTCTCGCGGGTGCACGAGGCCTGGCTGCGCACCGGGCGCAGCCAGGACTCGGTGGCGCACGCGCTGGAGATCACGGCCCGGGTGATCACCTGCGCCGCGCTGATCATGGTGAGCGTCTTCGCGGCGTTCATCGTCAGCGACAACGTGGTGATCAAGATGATGGGCCTGGGCCTGGCGGTGAGCGTGCTGGTGGACGCCACGGTCGTGCGGCTGCTGCTGGTGCCGGCGGTGATGACGCTGCTGGGCGCGGCGGCCTGGTGGACGCCGCGTTTCCTGGACCGGGTGCTGCCGCACATCGACGCCGAGGGGCAGAGCGAGGGCGAGGGCGAGGTCGGCCTGGCCCCGGCGGGCGGCCGGGGCGGGGCGGGGCGGCGAGACGGCGGGTGACCTGGGTGTCGTGCGCGTCGGGCCGCGTACAAAAGCCGGACCCGGGTAGCGGAACGGCATGCTGACACTCGGAGTCGAGGAAGAGTACCTGCTGGTCGACCCCCGCGACGGCACGCCGCTGCCCCGGGCCGCGGAGGTCCTGGCCACCGCCTCCCTGGCGCCCGCGCTGCGCCCCGCGGAGGCGCAGCACGAGCTGCTCCAGGTGCAGGTGGAGACCGCGACCCCGGTCTGCGAGGACCTGGCGTCCGTCGCCCGCCACCTGACCCGGGTGCGCGCGGGCCTGAGCGCGGCCGCCGCCCAGCACGGCTGCCGGATCGTGCCCGTCGGTTCGGCCCCGTTCGGGCCGGACGGCCGGGTGCCGGTCACGGACGCCGAACGCTACCTGCGGGCCCGCTGCCAGGCGCCCGCGCTGGTCGACGACCTGATGCTGAACGGCATGCACGTCCACGTGGGCGTCCAGGACGAGGAGGAGCGCCTGGGCGCCCTGGTGCGGCTGCGGCCCTGGCTGCCGGTGCTGATCGCGCTGAGCGCCAACTCGCCCTACTGGCGGGGGGAGGACACCCACTTCGCCAGCTGGCGCACCGTCCACTTCGACCAGTGGGCGGTCAGCGGCCCGCCGCCCGCCTTCCGCGACGCCGCCGACCACCGGCGGCGGGTGGCGGCGCTGCGGGCCGCGGAGGCGATCGCCGACGCGGGCCAGCTCTACTGGCACGCCCGGCTGTCCGAGCGCTACCCGACGGTGGAGGTGCGGGCCACGGACGTGCAGTTGACGGTCGCCGACGCCGAGCTGTTCGCCGGCCTGGTCCGGGCCCTGGTCACCACGGCCGTCCTGGAGGAGCGGGAGGGGCGCCCGCGCCCCGACACCCCCGACGAGCTGCTGCGCGCCGCCACCTGGCACGCCGCCCGCACCGGCGTGCACGGCCGGCTGGTCTCCCCCACCGACGGCACCGCCCGCCCGGCCGCCGCCGTGGTCGAGGAGCTGCGCGCCTACGTCGCGCCCGGTCTGGAGGCGGCCGGCGACACCGGCCGGGTGGCCGGGCTGTGGTGGGCCTTCGAGCGTGCGGGCAGCGGCGCCGACCGCCAGCGCCGCTGGTACCGCGAGCACGGCCGCGAGGGTCTGGCCGCGCACCTGGCGGGCTCCACCATGACCCGCACGCCCTGAGCCGTCCGCCGAGGCCGGGCGCGGCGCGCGGCTCAGGGCGTGCGGGTCAGGCCAGGCCGCCGACCGAGGGGAGGGAGACGGTGCTCAGGGCGGCGGGCTGCCACTCGATCATCATGATCGTGGCGTCGTCGGAGAGCGTGTTGTTCTGGTGCTCCAGGATGGCGTGGATGAGTCGGCGCAGCGCCTCGGGTGTCTCCTCGCCGGCGGCGGTGGCCCGGATGACGAAGTCGGTGAAGCGGTCGAGCCCGAAGAGTTCGCCGCCCGCGCCCCTGGCCTCGGTCACGCCGTCGGTGTAGACCAGCAGCCGGTCGCCCGGCTGGAGCCGGCAGCTCTGGACGGTGCGGGGCACGCCGGAGAACGTGCCCAGGCCCAGGGGCGGTTCCGAGGTGTGGGCGAGGGCGTCGCCGACGACCTGCTGGTCGCGGATCAGCAGGGGCTGGGGGTGGCCGCAGTTGATCCAGTGCAGGGCTCCGGCGGCCACGTCCAGGCGCAGCAGGATGCCGGTGGCGAAGCGGTCGGGCAGCCAGTGCTGCAGGGAGTCGTCGATGGTGGCGGCGAGGTCGGGCAGGTCGGCGCCGTTGCGCCGGGCGTTGCGGCAGGCGGCGAGGGCGACGGCGGCGGTCAGGCCGGAGGCGAGGTCGTGGCCCATGGCGTCGAGGACGGTGGCGTGCAGGACGCCGGAGGCCAGGGAGTGGTCGAAGGCGTCGCCGCCGAGGTCGTAGGCGGGTTCCAGGACGGCGGTCGACACGACCCGGTGGGTGCAGACGGTGCGCGGCGGCAGGAAGGCGCGCAGCATCTCCGCGGGCAGGCTCATGGGTTCCGCTCGGGTGCCCAGGGCGTAGCTGTCGCTGGTGTCGCGCTTGGAGGTGATCACCATGGCGAGCAGGGCGGCGAGCAGGCGGCAGCGGTGCAGTGCTTCCCGGTTGAGGTCGGTGGTGCTGAGGCACAGGACGCCGAGGCGTTCGGCTCCGTCGGCCATGGGGAACCAGGCCACCAGGCCGGTGTCGTCCTCGGTGACGCGCAGGGAGCCGGTGCGGAAGGCCCAGCCGGCGCTGGTGCCGTCGATCGGCAGGGCCGGGCCGTCGTCGATGGGGACGAGGCGGTGCTGCTGGATGTCGGCGAGGTAGACGGTGCTGGAGCCGATGCCGAGGGCGCGGGTGTACTGCTGGGCGATGGCCGGTACGTCCTTGGGATCGAGGGTGCGTCCTGAGGCGAGGAACCGTTCCAGCAGCAGCTCGGCGGGGCTGAGTGGCGGTGTCGGGTCGGCCATTCCTCCAGGGGAAGCCCTGTCGGTGGCGGACGCGACCGGAGGGCGCCGTCCGGCGGTGCCCTCGGGGGGCTCTGCCGGACGGCGCCCTGTCCGCCCTCTTTGTCCGTCCCGGCCGGTTCTACCCGGCGTCCTCGCCGCGTTCGTCGGGGTCGAGGCGGCGGGCCCGGCCGGGTTCGGCGGTGGTCGCGTCGCCCTGCTCCTCGGCGGGGGGCTCCTCGGTGGGGGTCTCGTCGGTGGGGGTCTCGTCGTGGGCGGGGCTCTCCTGCGCGGGAGTGCCGTCGTCCGTGTCGTGGTGCAGCGGCACGCCGCCCGCGCCGCCCTGGGGGATCTCGTTCACCGTCGGCTCCTTGCTCGGGTCCTTGCTCGGGGCTTGGTCGGGTCCTTGCTGGTGTCCTCGGTCGGGTCCCCGGTCGTGGCGGACTCGCCGGTCGTCTCGCGGATGCCCGGGGCGGCGCGCGGCAATCCGCCGGGTGTCGGTCTGCGCCGCAGGGGCAGACGCCGGGGCGTGAACCCGATCGAACGCGCCCTGCGGGGCGTGGACGGCTTCCAGCAGCGCCACCGGGCTCCCGGCGTGGTGATCGGCGTGGTGCGCAAGTACGGGGACGACCGGGGCGGGCTGCTGTCCGCGCTGATCACCTACTACGGCTTCGTCGCACTGATCCCGCTGCTGCTCCTGCTCAGCACCGTCCTCGGCTTCGTCCTGCACGGCCATCCCGGCGCCCAGCGCTCGGTGCTGGACTCCGCGCTCGCCGACTTCCCGATCATCGGCGACCAGCTGCGCCAGAACGTCCACTCCCTGCAGGGCAGCGGCCTGGCCCTGCTCATCGGCGCGCTCGGCATGCTGTACGGGGCGCTGGGCATCGCGCAGGTCCTGCAGCACGCGATGGCCGAGGTCTGGAACGTGCCCGGGGTGCAGCGGCCCGGCTACTGGCCGCGGCTGGTGCGCAGCCTGCTGCTGTTCGCGGTCCTGGGCACCGGGCTGCTGCTGGGCACGGCGGCCGCCTCCCTGGTCGGCACCGCCCTGGGCGGGGTGCCCGCCCGGATCGGGGGCCTGGTCGTGTCGGCGCTGGTGAACACCGCGCTGTGCCTGGCCTGCTTCCGGGTGCTCACCCCGCGGGAGGTCCCGACCCGGTTGCTGTGGCCGGGCTGCGCGATCGCCGGGCCGCTGTTCACCGTCCTCCAGGTGTTCGGCTCGCTGCTGGTCACCCACGAGCTGCGCCACGCGGGCCAGGTCTACGGCTTCTTCGCGACCGTGATCGGCCTGCTCTCCTGGCTCTACCTGGCCGCGCAGGTCACCGTGTACGCGGCCGAGACCAATGTGGTGCTCGCCCGCCGGCTGTGGCCGCGCAGCCTGCTGCAGCCGCCGCTGACGGACGCGGACGAGGCGGTCCTGTCCTCCGTCGCCCGGCAGGAGGAGCGCCGGCCCGAGCAGCGCGTCGACGTCTCCTTCCACGACGGGGAGGAGCCCGGGGAGCCAGGAGACACCGGGGGCACCGGCGCCGACGGCTCTGACGGCCCTGACAGCACCGGCGGCCCTGACAGCACCGGCGGCACCGAGCGCCCTGTTCGACCCGATTCCTCCTGATCCCTGCCGATCACTCCTGATTCGCCCCGGCCGGCCGCGGGCACATGCCCACGTATGGGCGAGCGACATCACAGCGAGCCGGACGCCGCGGTCGGCCGGGCCGAGGCCCTGCGCCTGACCGACGAGCTGCGTGCGGCGGCAGCGGAGGCACGCACCTCCGCCCTGGTACTGACCCGGCGGGTGCGCGCGGCGTACGGCGCCCGGGTCTGGACGGCGCTCGGCTTCCCCTCGTGGGGCGCCTACGCCATGGCCGAACTCGGCCTCTCCCGGCCGACGGCCTACCGGCTGCTGGACCTCGCGGCCGTGGCCGAGGCGATCGAGGAGACCGTGGAGCGCGAGGTCGGGCCCTCGCTCTCCCACACGTGGGACACCTGGCCGGTGCTGTCCGTGCAGGCGGTCGTCGACCTGCGCGGGCGCCTGGCCGAGCTGGCCGACCTGGTCGCCGAGCGGCTGGCCCGGGTGCGTGCCGAGGCCGGCCCCGGGCCGGTGCGGGCCGCCCTGGTGGGTGCCGCCGTCGCGGACGCCGTCACCGAGCTGCGCGAGCGCCCGGACGTGCCGCCCGTCGACCTCCAGAGCGTGCAGAGCCCCGAGGGCCACGACGTCGAGGCCTGGCGCGCCGTCGTCGCCCGGGGCCTGGAGGCGCAGCAGCGGCTGCTGGGCGACTTCCGGGAGCTGGGCCTGCTGGCCCTGCGGGTCGCGCCGGGCTACGTCTCGGACCACGACGCCGAGGCGGTGCTGCACCTGCTCGGGAAGGAGATCGGCAGCACCTGCGAGGAGCTGATGGCCGGCCGCCGCTACGCGCTGACCGGCGACGCCCGCGCGGTCGAGGGCCGCTGAGGTCGGCGGGGGCGGTCAGCGCCGGGGCGGTCCCCCTCGGCTGCGGGGTATGCCGTCGGCGCCCCCGGAAGCCCGGGGCACGGCGGCGTCCTCGGGCGGCCGGGCCGCGGCGTCGGCGGGCCCGGGGGCCCAGGGGGTGGCGTCGGCGGGCCCGGACGGCCAGGGCGCGGCGTCGGCGGGCCCGGGGGTGGCGTCGGCGGGCCCGGGGGTCGGGCGCCCGCCGGGCGCGTCCGTGACGGACAGGCGCGGCAGGGCGTACGGGTGGTGGTCGCGCAGGAAGCCGACGAGGTGTTCGCGCAGCTGGCAGCGCAGCTCGAAGGCGTCGGCGCCGTCGGCCGCGGTGGCCAGCACCCGGACCACGATGGTGGTGGGGGTGGTGTCGACGACCTGGAGGGCGCTGCCCTGGCCGTCCCACAGCTTGTTGTCGGCCAGGAAGGCGTCGAACTCCTCCCGCAGCAGCCCGATGGGGGCCTGGTGGTCGAGGTGGAGCAGCGCGGTGCCGGTGATCCGGCTGGAGCGGCGCGACCAGTTCTCGAAGGGGTGGCCGACGAAGTAGGAGATCGGCATCACCAGCCGGCGCTGGTCCCAGGTCTCTATCACCACGGCCGTCAGGGTGATCTCCTCCACCGTCCCCCACTCGCCGCCCACCACGACCACGTCGCCGATCCGGGCGAGGTCGCCGAAGGCCATCTGGACGCCGGCGAAGACGTTGGCCAGGGTGCTCTGGGCCGCCACGCCCGCCACCACGCCGACCAGGCCGGCGGAGGCGAGCAGGCTCGTGCCGATGCCGCGCACCGCCGGGAAGGTCATCAGGACCGCGCCCAGCGTCACCAGGGCGACGATCGCCTGGCCGATGCGGCCGAGCAGGTCGGCCTGGGTGCGGGCGCGGCCGGCCCACGCCGGGTCGCGGCGGTGCACGGCCAGGCGCAGGGTGCTGTCCACGAGCAGGGCCACGACGCGGGCGCACAGCCATCCGCCGGAGGCGATGGCGAGGATCACCGTCAGGTGGCGCAGGGCCTCGCCGGCGGCGGGCGGTGCGGCGACCCACGGCAGGGCGCCGAGCAGGAGCAGGCACGCCGTCAGGCCCAGGATCGGCAGCCGGCACCGGCGCACCAGTCTCGGTACGCCGGCGGTGCCCGCGCGGACGGCCAGTCGCCGCACCGCGGTCTGGGTGATCCGGTCCAGGCCGTACGCGAAGAGGGCCGCCGCGGCGCTCGCGAGTGCCAGGCGTACCAGACTCCACCACATCGTCCGTTCTCCCCTTCCGCCCCGGGCGTTGCGCCCGGGCCTTCCCGCCGGTCCTTCCCGGCGGGCCGCGCGTTCCGGGCGGCGGGCGGTTCGCGCCGCGTGGGCCCGGTGTCGTCCTGCTCGCCTATCCCGGCCGGGCGCGGCCATGCCTGCCGACGTGCCGTCAGGGCGCGGCGGGCCGGGAGCGGGGGTGGCATGGAACGGGCGGGTGGGGGCAGCCGGTCATCGCGCGTGCGCGCAGGGCCGGGCGAACGCCCGGCCCGTGGCCGTGGAAGGGAGACGGGCATGAGTGGGAACGTCGACATCTGGGAGTTCCGCAGTGATTCCGGCCACACCGCCGGGACGGACCTCATCGGGTTCCACGTGGAGGCGCAGGACGGCCCGATCGGCAAGGTGGACAAGCTGTCGGAGGAGGTGGGGACGCAGTACCTGGTGGTGGACACCGGTCCCTGGATCTTCGGCAAGCGGGTGCTCCTGCCGGCCGGCACCGTCACCCGGATCGAGATCGCGGAGCAGAAGGTGTACGTCGACCGGACCAAGGAGGAGATCCGCCGCAGTCCCGACCTGGAGGAGGGCCGGGGGGAGGCGGAACTCGACGTCCGGGACCGGTACGGGCTCTACTACGCCCCGTTCTACACCCGCATCATCTGAGCCTGCGACGGCCCGCGGCCCGCGGGCCGTCGAGCGGCCGCCCCGCGTACGGCGCCGTGCCCGGTGAGGGGGCTCCCTCGCCGGGCACGGCGCCGTGGGGTGGTAGTTGGCGGTGGGTCAGTCGCCGGCCAGTCGCCCGGCGTCGACCTCGGCCCAGATCGTCTTGCCCTGGCTGTGCGGCTCGGCGCCCCAGCGGTCGCAGGTGCGCTGCACGATGAACAGGCCGTGGCCGCCGGGCAGGGACGGCTCGTGCGGGCGCTGCGGGGTGGGCATGGCGGGGCTGCGGTCGCTGACCTCGACCCGCAGCCGGGCCCTGGTGGCGTCCAGGACGAGCTCCAGCGGGCCGTCGCCGTGCAGCATGGCGTTGGCGACGAGTTCGGCGACCAGCAGGACGACGTCCGCGGCGGGGCCCTCGTGGGCGTCGACCGGGTGGGAGGACGCGTACCAGTCGCCGAAGGCCTGGAGGGTGAAGGCCCTGGCCCTGGCGACCGGCTTGGGGAGCCCGGCCAGGGTCAGCCGTCTGCGTTGGCCGCCCGGGGGCAGCGCGGGCCCGGCCCGGTGCGGATCGCCGTCCAGGGTCCCCCGGCTCATCGTCATGTGAGGGCACCCTTTCGGATCGGCGGCGGTTGTCGCATGGTCGGTTTCCCGGCGCTTTCCGGATTATGCACCGCCCGGGCCGCGGGCCGTGGCCGGAATACCGCCTCCGGTGCGGAAGCCGGCCGTCCGGGTTCAGGCGGCCGGCGCCGCCAGGGCCGCCTCGACCGACCGGTGCAGGGAGAACACCGCCTGCGCGCCGGTCAGTTCGAGCACCCGCATGACGGTGGGCGACACGGCGGCCAGGTGCAGGGCCACCCCCTGCTCCCCCGCCGCGAGGCGGGTCCTGAGCAGCAGGTTCAGGCCGGAGGAGTCGCAGAAGTCGACGCCTTCCAGGTCGATCACCATCGCGCTGGGGCGCTGCGCGAGGAGGGTGGTGAGGGCGTCGGCGGCCGGCGCGAGCGTCTCGATGTCGAGGTCGCCCACGAGGACGCACACCACCGCCCCGGACGCCGCGGTGCGGGCCCGCACCGCCAGCTCCGCCCGGGGCGGGGAGGCCGAGAGCGCGATCTCCCCGTGGTCGTTGTCCGATGGCGTCATCGTCTTTCCCCTCCGTGTCCGTGCCCTCCGACCTTACGGAGGTCGCGTCCGTCGGCCAAACAGGGGGTGCTGGACCGGGCCCGCCCCGGGCGGTCGCGGCGCGGCGCGTGGTTCGCCGCGGCGCGCGGTCAGCCTTCCTGCAGTCCCTCGCGCAGGTGCCGCAGGGTGCGGCTGAGCAGCCGGGAGACGTGCATCTGGGACAGTCCGAGGCGGGCCCCGATCTGGGACTGCGTCATGTCCTCGCAGAAGCGCATCGAGAGGATGAGCCGGTCGCGCTCGGGCAGGGCGGCGACGAGCGGCTTGAGCGCGACCAGGTCCTCGACGAGGGAGAGGTCCCGGTCGTCCTCGCCGAGGCGCTCGCCCAGGGGGCCGGGGCGGTCGTCGTCCTCGGTGCCGGTGTCCAGGGAGCCGGCGGTGTGCCCGTTGGCGGCGGTCAGGCCCTCGACCACCTCCTCCTGGGAGAGGTCGAGGTGGTCGGCCAGTTCGGCCACCGTGGGGGCCCGGTCCAGCTTCTGCGACAGGCTCTCCTGGGCGCGGGCCAGGACGATGCGCAGCTCCTGGAGGCGGCGCGGCACGTGGACGGCCCACGTGGTGTCGCGGAAGTGGCGGCGGATCTCGCCGAGGACGGTCGGCATGGCGAAGGTGGTGAACTCCACGCCGAGGTCGGGGTCGAAGCGGTCGATGGCCTTGATCAGGCCGACCGCGCCGACCTGCAGCAGGTCCTCCTGCGGCTCGCGGTGCGCGTTGAAGCGGCGGATCGCGAACCTGACCAGGGACAGGTTCATCTCCACCAGGGTGGAGCGGACGTAGGAGTACTCCCGTGTCCCCTCCTCCAGGGTGGCGAGCCGTCGCAGCAGCACCTTGGTGAGCTCACGGGCGTCGGCCGGGGCGATCTCGCGCAGGTCGTCGACCGTCGCGAGCTGCGGCGGCAGCAGGTCCCTCAGCCCTCCGTCGGGAACCGTCGGACGGGGCGAGGGCACGCCCGTCGACAGGTCGGCGGAAACGGGCAGTACACCAGTGGGGGCGACCATTGGAGTCCCTTCCTCGTGTCGGCACGGTCGAACGCCCCGGCTACCCGGTGGCGGTCGATCGATGCCGGTCCCACGCGTGAAGGTTTTGTGAAAGGGCAGCGAATACCCGAGGGGCCGCCGGGGAAACCTCCCGGACGGCCGCGCCACCCGATGAGCGCACGGCGCCGGGCCCGCCCGCGGGGGCCTGCCGGCCGGGGCCCGACGGGGCCCAGCGGGCGGCGCTCGCGGGCCCGGCGGCGCCGTCAGGCCGTGGGGTGGCGGAGCCGGCGGGCGGCGGTGCGGATGGCGAGGGTGTAGGGGGCGTCCAGGGCGCGGGTGGGGGCGTCGAGCTCGGTGAAGGGCACCAGGGCCCGGTGGCTGTCGTCGCTGGCCTGGGTCCAGGCGGTCCAGGCGTTGTGGACGTCCTCGTCGGTGACCTGCTCGCCCTTGGCCTGCAGCAGGACGGCGTAGATCCGGAAGAGGTCCTCCGAGCCCGCGGGAGGTCTCGCCTCCGAGGGCAGGCAGGCGCGGATGAGGTCGGCGATCGGATCGAGGTGGCTCATGCAGACAGTGTGCCGGTGACCAGGGTGCCGGTGAGCAGGATCAGGTGCGCCACCGCGAAGACCACCGGCACCGCCCGCTCGGTGGTGCCGAGTTCGGTGTAGTGCTTGCGCCACCGGCCGCTGCGCGCCACGCTCCTGAGGGTCCGCCACTCGTCGGTGTAGATGCGCGCCGCGAGCTCCTCCTCCAGCCGGTTGATGACCTCGAACTTGGCCGCGTTGAGGTCCCGGTAGCTGCACAGCTGCAGCCACCAGGCGACGGAGAGGGTGCTGCCGGCCAGCGCGACGGCCGTCGGCACCCACCACGGGGACTCGGAGAGCCGGGGTATGCCGAACCCGATGAGGGTGACCAGGGCGGTCTGGACGGACAGGAAGTAGGTGTTGGCGACGCCCCGGCGGGCCGAGATCCGGTCGGCCATCTCCACCGCGAGCTTGTAGAGCTCCAGCAGTTCGCTCGAGCGGTCCGGTTCCGGCGGCACGGTCATCGCGACTCCCTGGGCGAACGGGCGGCGGGCGGCGGGCGGCGGGCGAACCGTTCGGGTGCGGTGGCACCTCGCCGACGCCTGACCCGACGTCACCTTCCCTTCCGGGGGCCCGTTCTACCGGCCGGAAGCGGTCAGCGGGCCCCCGCGCCGTACGATCCGGCGGTCGCGGGGGCCGTCGCGAAGGCGGGGGCGGGGGCAGTGGTGGCGGGGGCGGTCGCGGCGGTGGCCGTCGCGGGGGCGGTCGCCGCGGGCGGCAGGGCGTGCAGGGCGGCGAGGGCGTCCGACTCGCCTTCGCCGAACTGGTGGGCCCGCGCCGCCCGGACGGCCGCGTTGAGGTGGAGGGCGGCTTCCTCCCGGTGGCCGGTGGCGGCCAGGGCGCGGCCGTAGAGGACCTGCAGCAGCACCCGGCGGGCGGCCGGGAAGGGGGGCTCGGCCACGGCCAGGCCGCGGGCGGCGTGGTGGGCGGCCTCCTCGGGGGCGCCGGCGTCCAGGCACGCGCGGGCCAGGTGCTGGCGGGCGAGGGCGACGAGGTCGGCGCGGTCGGCCCGTTCGGCCAGGACGAGGGCCCGGGCGAGCAGGCCGCGCACCCGCGTGTTGCGGCCGTAGCGGCCCAGGGCGACGGCCAGGTTCATCAGGGCGACGGCCTGCGCGGTGCCGTCCCCGGCCAGGGCGGCGAGGTCGGGGGCCCGTTCCAGGTGCGCGAGGGCCTGCTCGTGGCGCCCTTCCTCCAGCAGGACCCAGCCCAGCAGCGCCCGGGCGCGGGACTGGGCGCCCGGATCCCGGTCGGCCTCGGCGGCGGACAGGCCCTGTTCGAGCAGCGGCACCCAGCCGTCCCTCACCTGCCACACGATCAGCGGCCACTGCAGCAGGACCAGGCGCCAGGCCCGGTCGTGCAGGCCCGCGGCGACCGCCGCCTCGACCGCCCCGCGCAGGGTGTCCCGCTCGGCGGCGTACCAGGCGAGCGCGCTCTCCCGGTTCGGGAAGGGGCGCACGTCCGCGGGGCGCCGGGTGCCGGGCGGCAGGGCGCAGCACGGTTCGCTGCCGGGCTCGGCGGCGTCGCAGGCGGCGACCAGGGTGTTCAGGAGGTGGTCGAGCAGGCGCGGCAGCACGTCGGGGTCGGTGTCGCCGGGCAGGGTGCGGGCGTAGAGGCGGACCAGGTCGTGCAGGGTGTAGGCGTCCCGGCCGATCTCGACGATGAGGTGGGCGGTGGCGAGTTGGCCGAGTGCGCCGGCGGCGTCGGCGGTGCGGCAGTCGGCGAGGGCGGCGGCGGTGCGGCTGTCGAGGGTGGTGCCGGTGTGCGCGCCGAGCCGGTGGAACATCCGGCGGGCCGGTTCGCCGAGGTGCTGGACGGTGAGGGCGAGGGCGGCGGCGACGCTGGTGTCCTCCATCTCCAGGAGCCCCAGGCGGTCCTGCTCGTCGGCGAGTTCGTCGGCGAGGACGGCCAGGTCGCGGGCCGGGCCGGTGGCCAGGCGGGCGGCGGCCAGGCGCAGGGCCAGGGGCAGGCCGTCGCACAGGCCTGCCAGCCGGGCGGCGGCCTCGGGTTCGGCGGCGACGAGGTCGGCGCCGAGGGTGGCGGCGAGCAGGGTGACGGACTGCGGGGACGAGAGTTCGGCGAGCGGGACGGGGCGGGCGGCGTCGGAGGCGACCAGGCCGCCGAGCCGGTCGCGGCTGGTGACCAGGGTGACGCAGCCGTCGCCGTCGGGCAGCAGGGGGCGGACCTGGTCGGAGCGGCGCGCGTTGTCCAGGACGATGAGCATCCGGCGGTCGGCGGTCAGTTCGCCGTAGCGGGCGGCCATGGCCTCGGGGGTCGCGGGCATCTGCTCGGCGGGCAGGCCGAGGCCGAGCAGCAGTTCGCGCAGCACGGCCGGGGTGGAGCGTTCGGGCAGCGGGCTGTGGCCGCAGAGGTCGACGAAGAGCCGGCCGTCGGGGAAGGCGTCCTGGCGGCGGTGGGCCCAGTGGACGGCGAGGGTGGTCTTGCCGACTCCGGCGCCGCCGGTGACGACGGCGATCGCGCCGGGGGCGGCGGTGGCCCGGTCGAGCGCGGCCAGTTCGTCCTCCCGGCCGGAGAAGCCGCGGGGGCGCCGGGGGAAGGGCCAGGGGGCGCAGCGCAGCGGGCGCGCGGCGGGCGGCGGCGCGGGAGCCGGTGCGGGGGCGGGGGCTGCGGGGG
>NZ_JOHO01000053.1 GCF_000719705.1 Streptomyces sp. NRRL S-350
GATGACCGTCACGGGCCACCCCCGTCCGGCGCCCGCCGAAAGGCGATCCAGCTCACATCGCGGTGACTTTCCGTAACGATCGATGGCGCCGACGACGGGTGGGACGGGGGGGCGACCTCGGGAAGGTCGTCGGACGCGGCGCGCTGCAGGACGTCGGCGGCCGTGGGACCGCCGGACGCTGCCCCGGCACGGCGGCGCCGCTCTCGTCGGGCGAGCGGAGCGGTCCGGCCGCGACCCGGTGCGCGGTGGCCTCCGACGTCCCGTGGTCGGGCTGCGAGGCCCCACGGAGGAGGCCGCGTGAACGCGGCGCGGTAAGCGCGACGCGGCCCGTCCGGCTTCCCCCGCGCCAGGGCCGCCTCAGGCGGTCGACACGATTGCCCGGGTGACGGCCGTGATCGCCGGGGTGGTCCGGCCGGGGAGTCGCGCGACGAGGACCCGGCGGATCTCCGGAGGTGCGCCTTCGACGTGCAGCAGGCTCACCCCGGCGGGCAGCACCGGCGAGAGCCGCGAGGGCGCTGTCGTCACTCCGAAGCCGCCGGCGACCAGGTGGAGCTTCGTCAGCCAGTCGCGCGCGCGGTGGACGATGTGCGGCCGCCCGGGCAGACCGGGCCAGACACCGAGCAGTGGCTCGGAGTCCGACGCCGGGGTGGCGATCCACGGGGCGTCGACCAGTTCGTCGACGTGCACGGTGGTGCGGCCGGCGAACGCGCCCGCCGAAGGCGCCGCCACAACCAGTTCGGTGTCCGCGACGGTCTCGACGTGCAGGCGCGGAGACTCGCCGTCCACGGGCCGGTGGGGCGGGCGGGACGTCAGGACGGCGAGGTCGATCGAGCCCGCGCGCAGTGCCCGGACCAGGGTGGGCGTGGCGCCGTCGGTGGTCGTCACCGTGATCCGCGGGTCGGTTGCCGCGAGGCGGGCGAGCGTGGTGGGCAGGATGGCCGCGCCCGCGCTCAGGAACAGCCCCAGCCGCACCGGTTCGGTCCGCGGGACGGTGCCGGTGAGGTCACGCTCGGCGGCCGTGAGGCAGTCCAGGATCGTGTGGGCGTGGCGCAGCAGGGTCAGACCCGCGGGGGTGAGCCGCACTCCGCCGGGGTGGCGTTCGAACAGGGCGGTGCCGGCGCTTCGTTCGAGGGAGGCGGCCTGGCGTGAGACCGCCGACTGGGTGTAGCCGAGCCGGGCGGCCGCTGCGGTGAAGCTGCCGCACTCGGCGATCTGCTGCAGGACCCGCAGGCCCGCGCTGGAGATGTCCATGCGTTGTACGCATACCACACATGCGCGATCGTCGCTTCCCGCATGCCCTCCGGGCTCCTAGTGTCGATCACGACGGAGCCGGACGGACAACGCGCGGACAGCGCGCGGACGACGCTCGCACGACGCACGACGGACGAACACGGAGGCCATCACATGCGAGCAGCGGTTCTCACGCAGTTCGGTGCCCCGCTCACGGTGCGGGAGGTACCCGACCCCGAGGCCGGCGGCGGTGAGGTGCTGGTCGAAGTCCTCGCCGCCTACGTGGCCCCGTACGCCGCGGAGATCTTCGGCGGCGAGCGGAACTACCCCCTGGTCCCTCCGGTCGTGCCCGGGATCGGCGGCGTCGGACGGGTCGTCCACGCGGGCCCGGACGCCACCCGGCTGCGCCCCGGCGACCTGGTGTGGTGCGACTGCACGGTGCGCTCGCGCGACGACGCCCTGACGCCCGACATCACGCTCCAGGGCTGGAGCTCCCGCGGCGAGGGCGGCGCCCGCCTCGCCCGGTACCTGCACGACGGGTCGTTCGCCGAGCTCATGCGGGTCCCGACGGAGAACGTCTTCCCGCTGCCCGCGGCGGCTGGGGACGACCCGGCCCGCTGGGCCGCGCTCGGCGTGCACGTCATCGCCTACGGCGGGCTGCTGGCCGGCGGGCTCGCGGCCGGCGAGACGCTGCTCGTCAGCGGGTCCACCGGCAACCTCGGCAGCAGTGCGGTCGCGGTCGCCCTCGCCATGGGGGCGGGCCGGGTCGTCGCCCCGGGCCGCAACCGGGCCGCGCTCGACCTCCTCTCCGACCGGTTCGGTCCGCGGGTACGCCCGGTCCCGCTCACCGGGGACGAGGCCCGCGACCGGGCGGCGATGTCCGCGGCGGCCGGCGGTCCGGTCGACATGGTGATCGACCTGCTACCGCCGAGCGCACCCAGCGCGGCGGCGCGCACGGCCGCCATGACCGTGCGCGAGTACGGCCGCGTCGTCCTCATGGGCGGCGTCGGCATGCTCGGTGGCGACGACCTCGCCCTCCCGTACCCGTGGATCATGCGCAACTCGATCACCGTGCGCGGCCAGTGGATGTACCCGCGCACCGCCAACGTCGGCATCATCCGACTCCTCGCCTCGGGCGCCCTGGACCTCGCCCCGGAACGGGTCCGTGCCTTCGGCCTCGATGCCGTCAACGACGCCGTCGCGTACGCCGCCTCCCACGGAGGCCCGTTCGACCGCACCGCCCTTGTCCCCCGGCAGCCGGGCAGGTAGGCGCGGGCCGCGAGACCGGGGCGGACCTCGTCGCCTGCCCAGGCTGGCGCGTGCCGGCGCAACTCCGCCCGAGTGCGGCCGAGCAGGTGGACCCGTACCCCACAGGTCCGGCCCCGGGGCCTGGGGCGGACGACCAGGGCGGGCGGCCGGGTCGGGCGCCTTCCCCACCTGTCAGCCGGGGCAGACGGTACCCGCCGGGTAGAGGACGAGCGGCTGACCCCCGCGGGTGCGGGGAGGAGGGACGACCACCGCCACGCCACCGAAGCGGCATCGGCTGACCCCCGCAGGTGCGGGGAGGAGCCGGTCACCGGATCCACGTCGACGGTTGGCACCGGCTGACCCCCGCGGGTGCGGGGAGGAGCCCAGCCAGCGGATCCAGGCGCCGAGTATCTGCGGCTGACCTCCGCGTGTGCGGGGAGGAGGGCGCCTTGCCTCGTCAGCGTGGGTCAGAGTGTGGCTGCCCCCCGCGGGTGCGGGGAGGAGATCGTGGGCCTGATCATGTTCCTGCTCGCCTGCGGCTGACCCCCGCAGGTGCGGGGAGGAGCTGGCCAGGACCGCGACCTTGGCCTCCATGCGCGGCTGACCCCCGCAGGTGCGGGGAGGAGAGTGGGTGGGCACCCGTGACTCAGGTGGAGGTCGGCTGACCCCCGCAGGTGCGGGGAAGAGTCCTTCACCCACCACTCAGACATGCCGAGGGCCGGCTGACCCCCGCAGGCGCGGGGAGGAGGCCCCCACGGTGATGGTCGACGTCGCCAGCACCGGCTGACCCCCGCAGGCGCGGGGAGGAGACCAACGTGCCGCCGTTCCCGGGGGCGGACGCCGGCTGACCCCCGCAGGCGCGGGGAGGAGTTCCCCTTCCCCGCTGAACAGCCCGAGGATGGCGGCTGACCCCCGCAGGCGCGGGGAGGAGTCCGGGGTGACGGGCGCGGTGTCGGGCAGCATCGGCTGACCCCCGCAGGCGCGGGGAGGAGCCGCAGCAGCACACGGCGACGACGACGGCCGGCGGCTGACCCCCGCAGGCGCGGGGAGGAGACCTTGATCCGCACGCTGCGCTCGGTGTCGAGCGGCTGACCCCCGCAGGCGCGGGGAGGAGGCTCGCCAGAGCCACCTCGGGCTGCACCACCTCGGCTGACCCCCGCAGGCGCGGGGAGGAGGAAACCCTGTGGAACTACCAGGGCGACCTGGCCGGCTGACCCCCGCAGGCGCGGGGAGGAGGAGAGCAGCAGGGCCAGCGGGTCCACCCGCCACGGCTGACCCCCGCAGGCGCGGGGAGGAGGGCCATCAGGCGCTCTCCTTCGTGTGGGGGTGCGGCTGACCCCCGCGGGTGCGGGGAGGAGGCTTCGTGACCTGCGGCGTTCTAGCCGGTTTGCAACTTCTTGACCATGTGGGAGGTGCGGCTGATGCCCAGTGTCCAGGTGTCAAGGAGCGCCTACATGATGCCATGGGCGGTGAAGGTGGGTTCGGCGGTCGGGGGCGGGTGGGGGCTCCTGCTGAGTCTCGGTGGAGGGGCTAGAAGGGGGTGCTCTTTGCCGAGGGCTGAGCAGGTAGATGCGCGCGATCCGTCGGCGGTGGTGGTCCTGCCGCTGTGGGGGCCGACCTGATCGCAGAAGTCCGAACCGGTGCCGTGCCTGCCCAGAAGGTGGCCAAAAGCTCCAACCTAGGGGGTGGTTGGGCCTGACTGGCAGTGTCTGAATTCGTTACGCGAACTACCCGTACGCGCTCGTCGGGTGCCGATGACGTCGGACGATGCGGCGGGGGCCTGTCGGCCCGGCCCCTCGCCCGTTCCCGGATCCGATGTGCGGGCCGTGAGGATTGTCAGTGGTAGCTGATAGATCCTCAGGCATGAACGAGAGCGCGCCTGTTGGCGGCTTCGAGCCGGTCGGTCCCGACTCCCGCCTGTGGGGAAAGAGTGCCGGCCTGCCCGGTCCGTACCCCGTGATCTGTCACCTTCTGGACACGGCCGCCGCCGCTGGCGCGCTGTGGGACGCGGTCCTGAGCCGGCGCGTGCGGGCGCGGATCGCCGGGGCGGTGGGCGTCAGTGAGGGCGACGCCCGGGTGATGGTGATGCTGTGGGCCGGGCTCCACGACATCGGGAAGATCTCGCTGCACTTCCAGCAGCAGGTCGCCGAGGAGTTCGCGAAGCTGGCGCAGGACCCGGCGTACGCGGAGGACAATCCGGCGGCGAGGCGTAGCGGGAACCTGAGGCACGAGACGGCCACGCACTGGGGGCTGGTGGAGTTCTTCAAGCAGTGCGGCTATCCGCTCCACAGGCCGGTCGGGAAGTCGCCGGCCCACCAGATCGCCCAGCTGCTCGGCGGGCACCACGGATGCTTCGCCCCCGCGCTGCAGGTGAAGCAGATCAACAATCCGTCGGGCTATCAGCCCGCTCTCGGCGCTGCCGAGGGCTGGCGGGGCCAGCGGCTCGCACACGCCCACGCGGTCCGTCGGGCGGTCGGGAGCGACAAGCCGCCGGAGTCGGTGCTGCCCGGTGAGGTGGCGGTGGTGGTCGCCGGGCTGGTCGTGGTGGCCGACTGGTTGGCCAGCCAGGTCGACGTCATCGAGCCGCGGATGCCTGGGGAGGACTGGAGGACCGGGGACTCGGAGCTCGCCGAGCACTTCGAGGCGGCGGCCGGGGCCGCGCCGCGGTGGGTCCGCGAGGCCGGCCTCGGGCGGGCGGCGTTTCCGGACCGGCCCTTCACACAGCAGTTCCCGTTCCCCCCGAACAAGCTCCAGGCCGACGTCGCGGAGTACCTGCCCGGGGTGGTGAAGGGGCCCGGACTGCTGCTGGTCACAGCCCCGACCGGGGACGGCAAGACCGAGACGGCCCTGCACGCGGCCTCCGTGATCGCGAGGGCTTCGGGTGCCTCCGGGGTCTACTTCGCACTGCCGACGATGGCCACGGCGGACGCGATGTTCACCCGGGTCCGCAGGTTCGCCAAGGACAACGTCGAGGGCGATCGCGCGCTCACACTGCTGCACGGCATGGCCTGGCTCAGCCCGGACTACGCCCCGGGGGAGGGAACGACGGACGGGTCGGCCGTTCTCGCGGACACCGAGGCCGGCCAGTGGCTGCGCACCGGTCGGCGGGGCCTGCTCGCACCGCTCGCCAACGGCACCGTCGACCAGGCCCTCACCGGGGTACTGCCGGTCCGCTACGGCTTCCTGCGGCTCTTCGGCCTGTCGAACAAGGTACTGGTGGTGGACGAGGCGCACGCCTACGGCCCGTGGATGCACAGCCTGCTGGTGCGGCTGCTGGAATGGCTCGGTGCCTTCGGCGCGCCGGTCGTGCTGCTGTCGGCGACCCTGACCGGCAACGCGGCGTCGTCGCTCGTCGACGCCTACCGGCGCGGTGCGGGCTTCCGTGAGCCGTCCGCGGTGGAGCCCTGCTATCCGGGCTGGCTCTTCGTGGACGCGGGCAGCGGCGAGGTGTCCACGCCGCGCGAGGTGGGCAGCAGCCGTGCCCGAACCCTGCGTGTGGAGACCCGTCGGGTGCACTGGGACGTCCAGGACCGGGGCGTCGTGAAGAAGCCCGGAGTGCAGGGGCGGCGTGACGCCCTGCGCGAGATCCTCGCTCCGGTCACCACCGAAGGAGGCTGCGTCCTGGTCTGCTGCACCACCGTGGACGAAGCCCAGCGCACCTACCGCTACCTGGAGTCGGTCCTGCCCCAGCTCGCCGCGCGTGACGGCGGCCTGCGGCTGCTGCACTCCCGCTATCCCGCCCACGAGCGGCAGCGCATCACCACCGAGTGCGAGGCCGCGTACGGGAAGCCCGCGAACGACGCGGCGGCGGCCACCCCGCGTGAGGGGTCGATCCTGGTGGCCACCCAGATCGTCGAGCAGTCGCTCGACCTCGACTTCGACCTGATCGTCTCGGACCTCGCGCCGCTCGCGCAGCTCCTGCAGCGGGCCGGCCGCGGCAAGCGCCACGACCGCCCCGACCGCCCTGCGTGGACCGGCCCGGCCACCGAGCCGCGCATGATCGTGCTCGAACCGCTCGATGACAAGGGCCGCGTGGCTGCGCCCCGATCGTGGGGCACCGTCTACGACGCATCCCTGCTGCGCCGCACCGGTCTGCTCCTCGAAGACCGGGCCGACGGTGGGGTCGAGGTCCCGGGAGACGTCCAGAAGCTCGTGGACGAGGTCTACGCGGACGACTTCGGGGCAGGGCTGGAGAAGGCCGCCTCGCGGGAACTCGAGCGGATGGACGCCGAGCGCATCGCCTCGGCTGCCGCCGAGGAGCAGCTGGCGGAGATCACCGTGATCCCGGCACCGTACGACGTGGTCGGCGACCTCTCCCGACTCAGCGAGCGTGGCTTCGCCGTCGCGGACGACCTGCTGACCACGCGCCTCGGCGCGGACAGCGGCCGTGCCGTGTGCGTCTTCGAACGGGGGAACGGATGGAGCCTCGATCCCGACCGCGACGTTCCGCTGCCCACAGCGGCGGCGAACCGGGACGAGATCGCGCTGATCATGCGGCACACCGTGCCGCTGCCCGGTCGCTGGCTCGCCGGCCGCACGGAGGAGAACGAAGTGCCGAAGGCCTGGAACGACCGGCCCCTGCTCACCGACCTGGCACTGCTGCGCGTGCGCCGCAGGGGTGACCAGTGGACGGGTCGGCTGGGGGAGCGGCGGCTCGTGTACTCGAAGGTGGGAATATCCGAGAACTAGCGTCATAGGCACCGCACTTGACGATACGTTGGCTGAGCTGGTCCCGGGCAGGAGAGTCGCCCGTCCGGGCCCGGCGTGACCCCCGCTTGCGCGGGGACAGGTCTGCCGACACGGCCGCTTCCTAGGCACCGCACGGCTCACCCCCGCTCGCTCGCGGGGATCGCGCAGAGCCTACCCACCCTGTGATCACCCGCACTCGCCTCGCCGGAGGCCGCATGACATCCGCACCACCCGCCTACAACCTCCTCGACGAACCGTGGATCCCCGTCCGCTGGATCCCCGTCCGCTGGATCCCCGGCCAGGAGACGAACGACACGGCGAACTCCGCCACCACCTACCCGCCCAAGGTCGGACTGCGCGAACTCCTGCTGCGCGCACACGAGATCGAGCAGATCGAGATCGCGGTCCCGCCGGCCCTCTCCGCGCTGTACCGCATCCTGTACGCGATCACCGCCCGTGTGACCGAACTCGACGAAGCCGGTCCCGGCGACTGGTCCGAGCGCCGCGACGATCTGGTCACCACGGGAAGCTTCGGCGAGGAGCAGGTCGCCCGGTACGTCACGCCGATCCACGGCCGCTTCGACCTCTTCGATGCCGAGAGGCCCTTCCTGCAGGACCCGCGGCTGGTCGACCAGTGCGACCCGGCGAACACCGCCGGCGTCGACAAGCTCATCACCACCCGGCCCTCGGGCAACAACCACTCCTGGTTCGTGCACGTCAACAGCACCGCACCCGAGCTGCCCACGCCCGACCAGGCCGTCCTGCACCTGCTCGTCTGGCACTACTACGGCCCCTCCGGACGGTGCTCCAGCCGGACAGTCGGCGGTACCAAGGCGGCCGGCAGCAAGGCCGGACCGCTGCGAAGCACGCTCTCCTACCACCCGGAGGGCGAGACGCTGTTCGAGACTCTGCTCGCCGGACTTCCCGAACCCGTCGGGGGCGTCTCCCGCGACAGCGACCTCTGCCCGTGGGAGCGGGACGAGCTGCCCGACCCCGTGGCCGCTCCGCCGCCCCTGAAGGGCCCGTGCTCCGAACTCACCGCCCGCTCCCAGCACGCCCTGCTGCTCGTACCCGACACCACCGGCGCCCACGTCGAGGACGCGTTCATCACCTGGGCGAACCAACTCAAGGTCTCCCGCGAGGGTGACCTGTACCTGATCTGGCAGACCAGCAAGGAGGGCAACCCCTACCCCCGTCCCGCCGACTCCCGGCGCGCGCTGTGGCGCGACCTGGACGCCCTGCTGCTCAACGACCCCGCAGGCAGCGCCCGGCCACGGCGCCCGGAAGTGTTCCGCACCGCGCCGGAGGTCTCGGAGAAGCTGCGGGTACGCGCCTGGGATTCGAACAGGACGGGCAGGCCAAGGACATCCAGTTCGTCGACGCGGTCACCCCACCGGTCCTCGGGCTCGCCGAGGACACGGAACCCGCCGTCGCCGTCGAGATCGGCCGCCTGCGCGTTCTGGGGGAGCGGTACGGCAACCGGCTCGACCGGGCTGTCAAGAAGGCGTGGGCCGGCTACACCACCGCCCCCAAGATCCGCGACTGCACCTGGGCCGTCGACGCCGCGGCCCGCTACTGGCCCGCCGCCGAGGCCGAGTTCTGGAAGCGCCTCGACGAACGCGACTTCGACGGCGCCGCCGTGGCCTTCCGCGTCCTCGCCGAGCAGGCCTACGACACCGTCACCTACGGCGCGCTGGGAACCATGCGCGGAGCCAAGGCCTGCACCACCGCCCGCATCGAGCTGTACGGCGGCCCGGTGAAGCGCCCGGCCAGGACCGGCGGTACCGGCGCGGCCGGCGGCCGCACCACCAGTACGGAGGACGCATGAGCACCACGAACACCATCCCCGGGCCCGCCAAACCGGCGGACGACGCGGTCGGCACGCCGAGGGAGTCCTCCCTCATCCCCTCGCGGGAGCGGGCACGTGCCTTCGCCACCAGGATCGACGAGCGCAGCCACGAGGATCCCGGTGTCCGCGCCGCCCTGCGCCGTGGCGTCGGCAAGGACGTGGACGCGGTGCCGTTCATGCACCGCTACGTAGCCTCCTGGCTGACCGAGGAGCAGACGCGCAGCCGCGACGTCCAGCGCGCCTTCTACACCGTCGCCGCCCTGATCGCCGCGCAGCGCCGCGACCAGTACGCCGCCGCGAAGGCCGAGACGTCGAGGAAGAGCGGGTCGAAGGACCAGCCGACGGGCGAGGAGGCGGCGGCCGCCGAGGCGGCGCCGGACGCGCCCGGCCGGCCCGCCGACCGGCCGGAGGACAAGGAACCCGGCGCCGCCAAGCGGATCCCGCCGCGCAGCCTCGGCCACGCCTTCGCTGAGGGTGTCCTGAAGGGCGGCCAGGCCGGAGGTCTGCGCGAGACCTCGGCCGAGACCCGCCTCAACCTGCTGAGCCGGCAGAGCGTCGACGGTCTGCACCGCCACCTGCCCGGAGCCGTCCGGCAACTGCGCGACAGCGACGTGGAGATCGACTGGGCCAGGCTGCTCATCGACCTCTGCCAGTGGCGGCGCCACTCCGGCGCCGTCAAGCGGACCTGGCTCCAGGACTACCACCGGGCCCTGCAGAAGGACGGCGAGCGCCGGGCCCGCGAGCACGACGACGACCAGGACGACGCGACGGACACCGCCGCCGACACCGACGGCACGGACGGCA
The DNA here is from genome assembly GCF_000719705.1 of Streptomyces sp. NRRL S-350. Lineage (GTDB taxonomy): Bacteria > Actinomycetota > Actinomycetes > Streptomycetales > Streptomycetaceae > Kitasatospora. Next base: position 9,821 of record NZ_JOHO01000053.1, read on the forward strand.
CCGCCCCCGAGGCCTGAGGACCCCACCGTCGAGCCGTCGAGGCCTGAGCGCCCCGACCCCGTACGGACCCACCGCACACGCCGAACCCAGGAGCAGAGCATGCCCGGCCCCGACCGCACCACCGCCCGCTTCCTCGACATCCACGTCGTCCAGAGCGTCCCGTTCGCCAACCTCAACCGCGACGACAACAATTCCGTCAAGACCGTCCGGTACGGCGACACCGAGCGCACCCGCGTCAGCAGCCAGTCCTGGAAGCGCGCCGTCCGCGAGTACTTCCAGGACAGCTTCGGCGAGCAGGCCCTGCGCACCCGCCGCATCGGCGCCCGCGTCACCCGCCTCCTCGAGGAGCAGCACGGCTGGCCCGCCCAGCTCGCCCAGCGCGCGGGCCAGCACGTCGCCGCCGGCAGCAGCATCAAGTTCGAGACGGCCAAGGACTCGCCCGTCATCACCACCAACGCCATGGTGTACGTGCCCGAGACCGCCGTCGCCGAACTCGCCGCGCTCGCCGAGAAGCACCGCGCCGACCTCGAGAGCGCCAAGGACATCAAGAAGGCCGGCGACAAGAGCGTCCTGCCCAAGGACGCCGTCGACGCCATCCTGCGCAGCCGCAACGGCGTCATCAACCTCTTCGGCCGCATGCTCGCCGAAGTCGACGACGCCGGTGTCGACGGCGCCGTGCAGGTCGCCCACGCCCTCACCACCCACGGCACCGACGTCGAACTGGACTACTTCTCCGCGGTCGACGACGTCACCTCCGCCTGGGGCGACACCACCGGCAGCGCCCACATGGGCCACGCCGAGTTCAGCGCCGGCGTCTTCTACCGCTACGCCACCGTCGACCTCGCCGACCTGGAGAGCAACCTCGGCGGCGACCGCGAGGCCGCCCGCGAACTCGCCGCCGGGTTCGCCGAGGCCTTCATCCTCTCGCTCCCCCGCGCCAAGAAGACCGCGACGGCGCCCCACACCATCCCCGACCTCGTCCACATCGCCGTCCGCAGCGACCGCCCGCTCTCCTACGCCGCCGCCTTCGAACAGCCGGTCGACTCCCACGAGAACGGCGGGTACGGCTCCGCCTCCCGCGCGACCCTGGCCCGGTACGCCACCGCCGCCAACAAGCTCCTCGGCAAGCGCGGCACCGTCACCGCGGCCTGGGCGAGCCTCGAGGACAAGGACCTCGACGGCCTGGGCACCCGCGTCGACTCCTTCTCCCAGCTCGTCGACACCGCCGTCGACGCGGCCTTCACCCCCGCCCGCACCGATGCCGCCGGCGCCACCGCCGGAGCCGGCGCATGAGCACCCCCAGCCCCGCCCCCACCCGAGGACTGCTGCTGCGGCTGGCCGCGCCGCTGCAGTCCTGGGGCGAGACCGGCACGTTCAACGAGCGCGACACCGCGCCCTTCCCCACCCGCTCCGGCGTCATCGGCCTGCTCGCCGCGGCCCTCGGCCGGAAGCGGGGCGAGGACATCGACGACCTCGTCACCCTCTCGCTGACCGTCCGCACCGACCGGGCGGGCGTCGTCCTGCGCGACCTGCACACCGTCGGCGGCGGCCTGCCCGCCGCCCGCACGGTCACCACCGCCGAAGGGAAGAAGCGCACCGGGGCCACCGCGACCCTGCTGTCCCACCGCTACTACCTCGCCGACGCCGCCTTCACCGCCGTCGTCACCACCGCGCACTCCGAAGACCTCGCCAGCTGGGCGGAGGCACTGCGCAACCCGCACTGGCCGCCCTACCTGGGACGTCGCTCCTGCCCGCCCGAGGGCCCACTGCTGCTCGGCCTGGTCGACGACCCCCTGCACCACCTCGTCCACCTGCCGATCGCCCGGCGGGCCCGCCCAGACAGCAAGAGCGTCGACGTCGTCTTCCACGGCGACCAGCCGCTCGACCGCCTCGGCGACCACCCCCAGCCCGGGAGCGACGACGGCAGCACCCCCGCCGGCGAAGTCACCGACGACCCCATCGACTTCCACCCCCGGCGACGGGCCTACCGCGCCCGCCCCCGCTACCAGCGCACCCTCACCCTGCCCGCCGACCGCTGCAAGGGCCTCGCCGCCGGCTACCTGACCGCCCTCGGCGACTACCTGACCCGGCACACCACCCGCCCGGAAAGCATCCCCGCATGACCACGTGGCTCACCCGCATCATCCCCGACCCCCGCAGCCGCGACGCCCGCCGCGACACCGCCGGCGCCGTCGACCTGCACCACCGCATGATGTCGCTCTTCCCCGACCACGTCGCCGCCGACCAACCGCGCCGCAGGCTCGGCGTCCTCTTCCGCACCGACCCCACGCCCGCCGGAGACCGGATCCTCCTCCAGAGCGCCGAGCGGCCCGACCTCGACCGCCTCCCCACGGGATACGGCCACGCCGTGACCAAGCCCCTCACCCCGCTCCTCGACGCCCTGCGGCCCGGCCTGAACATCCGCTACCGCATCGCCGCCAACCCGATCCGCAAGCCCGGCCGGGCCACCCGTGAGCTCTACCGGCTCAAGGCCGTCGTCCCGCTCCAGGGCGTGGCCGCCGACGACTGGTGGGCCCGGCAGGCCAAGTCCTCCGGCCTCGACCTCGGCACCCTCCACTCCAGCCCCCTCGAAGCCGCCAAGGGCCACCGGCGTAGCGACCAACGGCCCGTCAAACACGACCGCGTCCTGTTCGAGGGCACCGCCGTCATCACCGACCCGGACCTCCTGCGCACCCGCCTCACCGAAGGCATCGGCAAGGGCAAGGCCTACGGCTGCGGCCTCCTCAGCATCGCCCCCCACCGGGGGCCCCGGTGACCGCCCGCCGCCCCGACCCCGGCGCCGCCCGGCGCAGACTCGCCGCGCCCACCGTCGCCATGCTGCCCCGCGTCGCCGACTCCCTCTCCTTCCTCTACCGCGACATCGTCCGCATCGTCCAGGACGACACCGGCGTCTGCGCCGAGGTCACCAGCCCCCACCGCGGCACCGAGACCGTCTACCTGCCCACCGCCGCCCTCAGCTGCGTCCTCCTCGGCCCCGGCACCTCCATCACCGCCCGGGCCCTGACCACCTTCGCCCGCCACGGCACCACCGTCGTCATCGCCGGATCCGGCGCAGTCCGCTGCTACGCCGCCACCGTCCCCGAATCCCTCAGCACCACCTGGCTCGAACGCCAGGCCCGCGCCTGGGCGGACGACACCACCCGCCTGGCCGTCGCCCACGCCATGTACGAGCAGCGCTTCGGCCCCGCCACCGCCCCGCCCGGCAGCGGCCTCGCACAGCTACGCGGCCTGGAAGGCCAACGAGTCAAGGCCCACTACCGGCTCCTCGCCCAGCAGCACCGCATCGGCCGCTTCCGCCGCAACTACGACCCGGGCTCCTGGGACACCCAGGACCCGGTCAACCAAGCCCTCTCCGCCGCCAACACCTGCCTCTACGGCATCGTCCACGCGGCCGTCCTCGCCCTCGGCTGCTCGCCGGCCCTCGGCTTCGTACACAACGGCAACCAGCAGGCGTTCGTCTACGACATCGCCGACCTGTACAAGGCCGAACTCACCATCCCGCTCGCCTTCTCCCTCCACGACTCCCCGCAGCCCGAAGCCGACGCCCGCCGAGGCTTCCGCGACCGCCTGCGCCTGTTCCGCCTACTGCCGCGCATCGTCACCGACATCCAGCGCCTGCTCGCCCCGGACCAGGACATCACCCTGCCCGACCCGGAGGAACAGCTCGTCGACCTGTGGGACCCGGTCTCCGGCCCCATCCCGGGCGGGACCAACTACGCGGGGGAGGAACTGCTGTGAGGCCCGACCGGCCCGCACACCCGCACCCGGGAGGGGCGTACCCGTGGCGGCCATGACCGTCCTCTCCGTCACGGCGGTCCCCGACCACGTGCGCGGTGCCCTCACCCGCTGGCTCATCGAGGTCACACCCCAGCTGTACGTCGGCACCATCTCCGCCAAGGTGCGCGAGGAACTGTGGCAGGCCGTCAGCGGCTGCGTCGGAGCCGGCGTGGCGGTGCTGGTCCACACAGCGGCCAACGAGCAGGGCTTCGAACTGCGGACGGCAGGCGAGCAGCGACGGAAACCTGTGGACTTCGACGGGCTGACACTGGTCGCCATGGCGGGCTTGCAGACCGCTGAAGGTCAGGAAAAGGAAGAGACGCAGGAAGCCGCAGGCCAGACGTAGTTCGTCCCAGGCCAAAAGCGATCAGCCCCCATCCCGCAACGCTACAAGAGCGACTGGACCCGGAGTTCGGCTCGTGCTGGTGGGGGCAGCGGTTTTCGCTTCGATCACGTGGGCTCACCGCCACGAAAGGTGCTCTGCCCCCACCCGTCCATAAGGGCCGATCGGCGACCGGTGGATCGGCAGTGGCTCTCGCCAGGCCGACCGTGACACGATGCACGAGCGATCCTTGACACCCCGACAACTTGTGCGCCCGCCGGACGAAGCACCACTCAGCCCGGGCCGCCAACTGGTCAAGAAATAGCAAAGCCGATACTCCGCCGCAGGTCACGAAGTGTCCTCCCCGCACCCGCGGGGGTCAGCCGCCCATGAGACCACCTCCTCTCAGGCGATGAACGTCCTCCCCGCACCCGCGGGGGTCAGCCGGCCAGGGTCGCGGGGCCGTCGCTGGCAGTTGCGTCCTCCCCGCACCCGCGGGGGTCAGCCGGTGTCGGTGAAATTGTCCGTGACCAGCGACCCGTCCTCCCCGCACCCGCGGGGGTCAGCCGGTCGAGAACGTCCCACCCGGGAAGACGGTCACGTCCTCCCCGCACCCGCGGGGGTCAGCCGGCGAGTACGAGGCCCTGGAACGCCAGCTCAACGTCCTCCCCGCACCCGCGGGGGTCAGCCGCCCGCCCAGACGATCGCCAAGGAACGCGTCGTGGCCTCCCCGCACCCGCGGGGGTCAGCCGATGGTCGCCGAGGAGATGTCGCGCCTTCGGTCGTCCTCCCCGCATCCGCAGGGGTCAGCCGCGTGTGGGGCGGCCCATCTGGTGGACGGTCCAGTCCTCCCCGCACCCGCGGGGGTCAGCCGGAACTGCGAAGGACCTTGCGAAGGACTTCGTGGTCCTCCCCGCACCCGCGGGGGGCAGCCGTCGAGCGACGGCTTGGCGTTGGTGAGGTACTTGTCCTCCCCGTGACCGAGTCCATGGCGGTGAAGGCTTGCGAGGCATTTTCGTGCCGATGGCCCCCCAGGGTGGTGCATCGTCCGTTCGTCGTCGCCCGTATGGGTGTTGGGGCGTTGCCTGGGCTCAGTCCCGTAGCTCCGCGCACCCGACAGGCCTGTGGGCGCCGGTCCGAACCCGCGGCGGCCGCTTGGGTGGTGATCTGCGGGGCGCGGGCGGCTCCGATTCCGCCGGCGGCCCTCGCCCGTGGACCAGGGACGGCTGGATCACGTCGAGTAGCCCTTCGAGGCCACCCGCCCGCCACGGCGCGCCGATCGACCTGGACCACGTTCCCGCCGTCCGGCTCCGCATGGACCTCTGGCCGACCCGGAGGCTCAACTCCGTTGCAGCGTAGTGATTTTCGACCGTCCGTGTGCCGATACGCTGATCCGACGGCCACCTGCCGGGCTCGGGTCGCGATCGGGCACGGAGCCGCGGCCGACGGGGCGACCGGGAAGGCTGGTACGCATGGTCCTGGGCAGGCGGAATCGGCGGGAAGCGGACGCCGGGCGTGCGAAGTTCATCGCCAACGAGGAGAAGGTCCGGTCGTGGCCCGGGCGTTGGGACTGCCCCGAGGTGGCCTGGCCGGACTTCGAGGAGGCACTGGGCCCCGGGCCGGGCCGGCCACGCGAACGCGACCGGTGGCTGGACCTCCACGCACCCTTCCTGGAGCGGTACGACTGGCTCCTCGAAGCCGTGCCCCGGGCGAACGGCGTCCATGAGTTGGGGGCGCTCTGGGAGTTCGGCGCGGGCCACGGGTTCGATCGCCTGACGATCCGCTTCCGCAGCGTCCTCGACCCCGAGTACCTGGCCGAGAAGCTGGCGCTCGGCATCGAGGCGGCGGATCTCAAGGGATGGCAGGACGGCGACACGCAGAGCGCCTACGAGTGGTTGTGCGAGGGTGTCGGCGGCCTGGTCGGCTCCGGCATGGTGCGCGGAAAGCACCGCGTGGGCTTCGTGCTGCTGGAGTTGACCTGCGCGGCGGTCGGCGGCACCGACGTCATCACCGAGCTCCGCGTGTCGCTCACGACCACCTCCCTGGAGGGCCGGCCCCTGAAGCCCGACGGCCGGGACTAGCGTCGCCCGCCGTCGCCGTCGCCGTCGCCGTTGCCGTCGCGTCGCCGCGCCGGGTGCGCCCGCGCCGGGTGCAACCGCCGCGGCGAGGCGGGCGCCGAGTGGTCAGGCGGGCTGGACGGTGATGGTGCAGAGGCGCTTGGTGGCCCGGGTCAGGGCCACGTACAAGTCCCTTTCCCCGCCCGGGCGGGCCGCGATGATCTCCTCGGGGTTCAGGACGACGACCCCGTCGAATTCCAGGCCGCGTGCTTCGGAGGCCGGCACGATGCGTGCGTGGTGGGCGATGCCGTGGGCCGTCAGCTCGTTCACCATGGAGTCCGCGCAGATCACTCCCAGGAGTTCGCCCGGGTGCGCGGTGCCCTGGGCGCGGAGCTCGCGGACGACGACGGCGGCGACCGACCCGTCCGCGGGTGCGGTCACGGTGCGAGGGCTCTCTCCGTTTCGAAGTGCCCGGGTGGGCTTCTGGTCCGGGGCGATCCGCGTGAGCAGGGCCTGGACGCCGTCCAGGATCTCCTGCGTGGTGCGGTAGCTGACGGTCAGGTGGTGCAGTCTGAACCGCGGCCCGACGTGGGGGCTCAGCGCCTCCTTCCAGTCGCGTGCCGTCGCGACCGGGCCCGCCTGGGCGAAGTCGCCCACCAGCGTCATCGCCCTCGCCGGGCAGCGGCGGACGATCATCCGCCACTGCATGGCGGTCAGTTCCTGCGCCTCGTCGACGACGACGTGCCCGTACGTCCGCTCGGGGGGTCCGGCGAGCAGGCTCGCCGCCTCGTCCAGCAACGGCAGGTCGGCATCGGTCCACGGGGCGTCCGGACCGCGCAGCAGGAGGGAACGTTCCCGCGCGGTCAGGCGGGGCAGGAACTCGGCGAGCGCGTCGGCGTCCGTCAGGAGTGCCTTCACGAGGTCACCGGGTGCCAGCCGCGGCCACAACGCCTCGACCGCTCGGTCGACGCCGGCGTCGTCGAGGAGATCGGCTCGGACGGCGTCCAGGTCCATCTCGTGGGCCGGACCGGAGTCGGCCGCGCCTTCGGCACGGCGCTGGGCGGCGCCCGTGAACCGGTCGAGGTCCATGCCCGTCATCCTGGCGGCGTCGGCGTCGATCTGCTCCAGGAGATCGCCCATGTCCCGCTGCATCGCGTCGGTGACGGCCTCGACCAGGAGCTCCTTGAACACCTGGCGCGCGGGGTTGTGCCCCGGCGCGGCCGCCACGGCGGCGTCGCGTGCGGTGGCGACTTCCCCGGCGGACAGGTGGACCGGTTCCCGTCCGACCCGCACGGTGAAGTCCCCGGCGGGGGCTTGGCGGGTGCGCAGCAGGGCGGCCAGGGCGTCGGCGAGGTCGGAGCCGCCCTTGAGGCGTGCCGTGTCGAACGGGTCCGCCGTGTCCGCGGGCACGGCGGCCAGTTCGCGGCAGGTCGACAGAACGACGTCGTTCTCCCCGAGCGAGGGAAGGACCTGTGAGATGTAGTCGAGGAACCGGGCGTTGGGGCCCACCACCAGGACGCCCTCCTGCGCGGCGCGCGGGAACGCGTACAGGACGTAGGCGGCCCGGTGCAGGGCGACCACCGTCTTGCCGGTGCCGGGGCCGCCCTGCACCACGGTCACCCCGCGGTGGGCGGAGCGGACGATCTCGTCCTGCTCGGCCTGCAGCGTCGCGACGGCCGCGTGCATCCTGCCCGTACGCCGCGCCGACAGAGCCTCGGTCAGCGGGCCGTCCCCCACGACGTCCTCGTCGGTCGGGTCGGTCCCGTCCAGCAGTTCGTCGCTCACCGAGACGACCGTGCGCTCCTCGAGGCGCAGGTGCCGGCGCCGCCGCAGGCCCATCGGGTGGACCGGTGTCGCCTCGTAGAAGGGCCGCGCCGCGTTAGCGCGCCAGTCCACGAGCAGGGGCAGGTCGTCCTCCTCCGTGTGCAGTCCTATCCTCCCGATGCGCAGGGCCGTGCCGTCCGTCCGGTCGATGCGCCCGAAGACCAGGCCCTTTTCGGCGCCCTCCAGCCGGCCGATCTCCCTGGCCAGACGCTCGGCGGCGATTTCCCTCTCGTATGCCGCGTCGGGGCTGTCCGCCGGGGCCTTCAGCACGCTCGCCCGGTGTACTCGTGCCTCGGAAAGCCGCTCGGCGAGCAGCTCGTACAGGGAGGACACACAATCCTGCTCCGATTCGACCGCACGGGCAGCGGGATCATTCACTTCCGACAAGGGTGGCTCCTTAGATTCGGACCACACCATACGGTCGAAGTCCTCCGAAGGTAAGTCTTGACTTACCTGGTGAAGCCGTGTCCTTGTGACGGAATCCATGACGGCCGACCGTATGGCGTGGCGCATCATGAATTACGCTGCTCCGCATATCGACAATTGCGCCGCTCTTCGTGCCCTCGCTGATTTACGGGAGGCTCCGCGCCCGGGGATGGCGGCGGAATTGTGCCGCGCTCGGGAAAAGGGAGGATCCGCCGAGGCGACCGGCGTTGCTCGACCGGGATCAGCTCGACCGGGATCCGCCCGACCTTTATGGTGTCGCCGCTGCGGCCGCCGGCATGTCGGCGAGCCACCCGCCAGCCGGAGTCCCGCCTTCCCGCCTTCCCGCCTTCCCGCCGTGCGGCCGCGCACCGGTCGGTAGGGGGAGTCGGTGGGACAGGCACGTCCGGCAACAGCGAGAGCGCCACCGCGCCGCTCTCGCCGTCGCCCGCACCACCCGCGCCACCCGGGTCGGGGCCGTCCCGCTGCGTGCCGCCCGGCGGCCGGAGTCCACCCGTGGTGCCGTGCGAGGCCGCCGACCGTACGTTCCGAAGGTCTTCCGGCTGCATTGCGACTGGGCGGCAGCACGCGACACGTCATCGCGTGAACGCGCCAGCCCCACCCCCCTCTCCCAGCCACATGCCCCGGAGTACCAGTCGGGCGCGTTCGGCGGTCCCACCGCACCCCAGGTCGGAGCGGCCGGCAGGTCGTCTTCGGCCGACGCCCCGGCCGCCCGGCCCGGAACCTCTCGGGCCACACCAGAACAACGTGCCCCACGCCTTGCGGAAATTCCGGATGAAAATGACCGAGAACGCGCTGGGTCAAGGAGTGTTCAATTGACCCTCGAAAAAACTGTACGGATACTGATCGAGCACGATGCAGCGGAAAACCGTTGCGCAGTGGAATCCGATTCATAATTTCATTCGACTGGGGAGGATCTATGTTCTCGAACGCGAAGAGGGCCGTGGGCTCGGTGGCCGCGGCCTTCGCCGTGGCGGCCACGCTCACCGTGGCCGTACCGTCCGGCAGTGCCTTCGCCATCGACCACGTCCAGTGCGACGGGAGCCGCAATGACTTCCTGAAGATCTGGTCGCACCTCGACGGCCGTGACAGCGTCGACTGCTATGCGAACGGGGGAACGATCGGCTTCGGCGGCTGGTGGATCGACCGGATCTCCACGGGGAACAACGACCTGGTCTACTCCGACGCCAACGGCGACTCGGTGAGGGTCAACCGCTGGACCGACATCTCGTTCCCGAACCGCCCGCCGAAGGTGAACTCCATCCGGATCCTCTGACGAACCGGCGGAGCGGTCCCCGAACGGATTTCGCCCGGCGTCACCACCGCAAGTCCCCGCACCACTCGGGTCGCCGTCGGATTTCCGTGACGTGAATTCGCTCCACCTCCGGCTCATCGGTGCCGGCCACGCCAGAAGGGCGTGGCCGGCACCGGTCTGTACGGAAGAGTAAAGGAGTGTCAGTTCGGTGCATGAGTGACATCGTGCCCATCACGGAGGCCCGGGCCCGTCTCGGGAAGCTGGTCCGGCCTGCTTCCCACGCCCGTGAGCGCATCACCATCACCGGCCACGGTCAGCCCGCCGCGGTCCTCATCAATCCCCAGGAGCCGGCCGACCTCGAGGACGTCCCTGCCCTGGCCGTGGCCCTGGCCCTGGCCCTGGCCCGGTACCGGGCCCGACAGGTGGCCGACGCGGCCGCGGCCGTGCCGCACGAGCAGGTCCGTGCCCAGCTCGGTCTCGGGTCCACCGCTTGAGCTTCACGATCATCTGGGACGAGCCGGCCATCAATGCCGCCGCCTGGTTCCTCAAGACCGACCCCGAGGGCCTGCGGCAGGACGTGAGCACTCACGCCGAGTCGGCTGAGCCTCGCTTGTCCTCAACGTGGACGACGTGGAGTTCTGTGCCATCCCGATGGCGCTTGGAGCGCCCGAACAGCCCCACAGCGATCTCCGACTGATCCTGAGGCTCATCCGGGCCGACATAGGTGAGGACGTCGTTGTGGTGCCCCGTGACGATCCATCCCTCGGCGTCCTTGAGGTCGATCACCCCGAAATCTCCTGCCAAAGATCCGGCATGCACCGGACCGAACTCCTCCAGCAGGGCGGCGGCCTGTTCAGCCGGCTCTCCTTCCGGAGTGGTCAGCACGACACAAGTGCCGTGCTCGAACAGCACCCACGACTTGCGAGGGTCGGCAAGAAGCCGCTGCCAGACGTCTATCAGCATCTCGGTGTTCACGGCGATCATCCTGCCGCAGAGCACCGACACGGGGTGACGATCGACTGGCGGCCACGGTGAACATGCGACTCCAGGTCATGCGGCCATGCCAGTCGCATCCCCCGGTTCCGGGGACCGGCCGGGGCTGTCAGTACGAGGCGCTGGTGGCGCACCGGCGGGTGTTCCCGTTGCACACGACGACGTACGAGGTGATTCCGGCGTCCGGGAGCTCCGCGGTCCAGACCGTGGCACCGGTGGTCGACGCGTCCGAGTGCCCGCCGTTCGACTGCGAGAGGTACACGCTGCAGGAGTCACCGGTGGTGGAGGTCGCGTAGCCCTGCACGTGGTTGTGCCCGCTGTAGAACGAGACCACCATGCCCCCGGCACAACCGGGGACGTTGGCCGGGTAGGTGGTGCCGGCCGATGCCATTCCGACGCTGAGGCTCAGGCGGGCGAGGCCCGTTTCCCGACTCGAGGGAACCGGATGACGGGCCTGCCCCTCGAGTGGTTCGATCAGATCGAACACTCATGACACCGGCCGCTCGGGCGGCCGGCAGCCGACCTCGGGGGGTGCCGTGCTCCACCTCGACATGGACCGCGCCGTACTCGCGAACACCCGGTTCGCGATCTCGCCGCTCAGCACCGCGATCGGCGCGCTCCGCCTCCTGCGTGACGACGGGCGGCCGGGCGGCGGCGGTTGGCGGGGCAGGGTCCGGGAGACCGTCCGTGACCGGAAACTCGTGCTGCTGGGCTCGCTGTTCGGCGGTTCGTGGGACTACGTGCCGGACTTCCTGACACCGCAGCCGCAGGCCCCGGAGAACGGACTGCAGGAGGAACTGCACGCGGTCGCCACCACGGACTGCGCCCGTCTGCGCTGGGAGCTGCAGGTCATGGCGCAGGGGGTCGGCGAGGAGCGATTGGCGGGCCGGGTGGTTCCCGTGGTCCTGCGCGACGCACTGGAGCGGGGCGAGCGGGACTTCGCCGAACGGATGGCGGCGGAGCTGCACCGGCTGTGGGATACGGCCCTCGCCCCGCAGTGGACGGCCCTGCGCACCCGCATGGAGGAGGACATCACCCACCGCGCGCAGACCAGCGCCCGCCACGGACTGTCCGGCATGCTGGCCACCCTGCACCCCAGGATGCTCTGGAACGACGACCGACTGACGCTGGTCAGCCGCCTCCGCGGCCGGATCTCCGGCAACACCGGCCTGATCCTTACTCCCTCGGCGTTCACCACGGACCTGCGCATGGTCATCGACTCGGTACCGGGGCCCGCCGACCGGCAGCCCATGTTCGCCTACCCCTGCCGACCCGGACCGCAGACCCGCCCCAGGCCGACGGTCCACGCCCTGCTCGGGGCAACCCGGGCACGCCTCCTGTCCGACCTGCACACCCCCCGCACCACCGCCGAACTGAGCGAGCGCCACTTCCTCGCCACCAGCACGGTCTCCTACCACCTCGGCATCCTGCACCGGACCGGACTGGTCACCCGCACCCGCGCCGGACAACACGTCCGGTACCAGCAGACACGGCGCGCCACCGACCTCCTGGCCGCCCCCCGCCTCCCCTGACACCCACACCCGACAATGGCTCCCCGCCCCGCCCCGCCCCGGCCCTGACCGGTTCACGGCGGATCGGGGCCGCCGACCCCGGAACGTCGCCGCCCGGGACCGTGCGCAGACCACGGGCTCTGTCCACATGCTCGCGGGCCCGGTGGATCAGCCCGCCCCGGAGTTCATCCCCGGGCCAGGCACGCCGGTCGCCGCCTCACGCCAGGCGGGGGCCTTCACCGAGCAGTTCCGCAACCCGCCGGGCAGCCTCGTCCGGCGGCAGCTCGGCTGCCCAGGGGAGTGGTTCGGTGCCGTCACGGACGGGGTTCCCATCGTGATCCAAGGGGATGATCCGCCAGTCGTGGCCGTGCCGCCAGAACCCGATCACCCCGTGAGGCCACGCGGGAAGGCTGGCGGTCCACCAGAACGCCGTCCCGTGCGCTTCCTCATGGCGCTCGTCGGGGCCGTGACCGAGCGCGGCACAAGCCGCGGCGAAAGCGGCATCGGCGGTGCGTCGATCCTGCCAGAACGAAACCACCCGCCGAGCTTATCGACTGCTGCAGTGAGTCCGTGATGGCAGCGCGCGTCCGAACTGCTGGGCCGTCACGAGGATGTGGGACACCGTCCCACCCGCCGTCACCGAAGCAGCGGCACCTGCACCGAGCCCGTCATGCGCGGAACGGACCGCAACAATGGAAGGAGTCGCAGCCCCACGCCCTTCGATCCGGATGTTCCAGCAAACCGCCTTTCGCGCATGTTCCCCCCTCCGCCACATGGGCGCCGCCATACCTGCAGAGAAACGATCAGGACCACTTCGCGGCGGCGTGAACCTCTCGGCGCGGGATCGGATCCGATCATTGTGCTCGATGACAGGCGGGTCGCGTGAAGCCCGTATCTGATCATCTGGGACACTGTCCCGGTCCGCCGTCGTCGGCTTTGAACGGCGGGCATCCGCAGTACCGGGCAACACCGCCCGGGAAGCCCACGGAGAGAACGGAACATCATGAAGCCATCTGTGCTTGTCGTGTCCACCGACCCTCAGGGGTCCGCCGTCGTCTGGGCGGAACGGGTGGGGGACAACCTGCCCTTCGACTTCATGGCGGCGCACGAGCAGGCCGATCAGCTGATCCACCTGAAGAAGACCGGCGCGAAGATCCACGTCATCGCCAACCAGAAGGGCGGCGTGGGCAAGACCACCACGACGGTCAACCTCGCGGCATGCACGTTCGACGTCCTCGGCGAGAAGGACGAGTACGAACACATCTTCATCGACACGCCCGGCACCCTGGCGGACGAGGAGATCCTGCGCAGCGCACTGGAGATCGCGGACGACGTCCTGGTCCCGATGATCACCGAGCCGCTGTGCTTCGACCCGACGGCGCGGACGATCCAGAAGGTCATCGAGCCGATGGACATCCCCTTCCGGATCGTCGTCAACAACTGGGATCCGCGCGACGGTCGCGCCGACCTCGAGGACACCGAGGCGTACATCGCCGCAAGGGGCTGGCCGCGCGCCAAGACCGTCCTGCGTCGGTACAAGATCCACTCGCGGGCGGTGGCCGAGGGCACCGTCGTCACCCAGTACAAGGAGAGCGGCACCGCCTACCGGGCCCGCGAGGACTTCTTCCGTCTGTCCCTCGAGCTCGGCTACGGAGGCCGCTGATGGCGGGCCGTCGCGTCTCCTTCGCCTCGATGGCCGCCGACCCGGTCGTCGACGCCCCGGGTGTCGACGTCCCGGGTGTCGGCAGCCGCGCCGGCGACACACCGGCGCGGTGGGTCCCCACCGCCAACTGCCTGCCGAACCCGCGCAACCCCCGCGACGAGCTGGGCGACCTCTCCGACCTGGCGAGCATCAAGGACCGCCAGCTGCAGAGCTGCCTCGCCGTCACCCCGGAGGCCTACCTGCGGCTGTGGCCTGAGGACCGGCAGACGCTCGGCGCGGGTCCGCAGGACGTGGTCATCGTCAACGGCAACCGCCGCCGCGCCGCGGCGCAGCTGTACGGGCGGGAGCAACTGCTCGTCGTCGTCGACGACACGGTGGCGGAGTCCAAGGCGACCCTGCTGCGGGCGGCGCTCGACGAGAACATGGCGCGCAAGGACTTCGACCCGATCGAGGAGGCCAACGCGGTCCTGCTCATCGTGGCGCAGTACCCGACCGCCAAGGAGGCCGCCGAGGCGGAGGGCTGGTCCCAGAGCTGGATCTCGCACCGCAAGAACCTGCTCAAGCTCCACCCGGAGCTGCAGCGGCAGGTGAGGGCCAAGGCGCGCGGCGAGGAAGGTGTCTCCATCAACGTCGCGCGGCGCCTGGGATCGGTGCGGGGCATCGAGGAGATGTCCCTCGCCGAGCAGACGGCGGAACTGGAGCTGCTGCTCCAGGCCGACGCCGACGCGGTCGCGGCCAAGCGGGCGGCGAGGCTGGAGGCGAAGGCCGCGGCCAAGGAGGCCCCTGCCGCCGCTGCCCCTGCCGTCGCTGGCCCCGCCGCACCGGCTCCGCAGCCACCGGTCGCCCTCGCGCCGGTTACGCCGGCGCCGGCTGCCCAGCCGGCCACCCAGCCGGCCACCCAGCCGGCCACCCAGCCGGCCGCGGAAGTCACGCCGTTGGTGGCGGAGCCCGTGGTTCCCCCAGCGGCCCGGCCGGAACCTGCCCCACAGGCTCCGCTCGCGAACGCTGAGCCCACGTCGAGCCCCGACCGGTTTTCCGCGGAAAATTCCGAGCCGCTCCCGATGCCGGAGCAACGCGAGAAGCCCGCAGCCGCCACCCCGCAGGTGGAACTCGGCACCGTCGACTGGCACAACGTCGAGGAACTGGCAGACGCCATCTGCCGCACCCTCTCAGCCGACGAGGCCTACCGCCTCGCCGACGCCCTGGCGAACCGTCTGCTGACGACCAACGCCTGACTCGTCGGCCGTGTCCCGCCGCACCTCTCGGGTGCGGCGGGACACCCAGCCCCCTGAGGCACTGGCGGGCCAACGGGCGAGACGGCTCGCTCTTCTCCTCGCCTCGGTCGGTCTTCTCCTTGCCTCGGTCGGGCAGGCCGCTGGCGCTGTGAGGGCGGGTGGCACCATGTCAGGTGCTCCTCGACTTCTCAACAGCCCAACCACGCCGCCGACAGCGACGCACTGGCAGACCTCCGATGCCGACATCCGATCAGCCGAGGAACGGCAGAGCCGCCAATGCGTCGGAGGTCAGGGAGTCTCCTCCTCCCCGTACAGGCGGGGGTCAGCCGGGCGGTGCGCTCTACCAGTGGGCGGACACCGCCTCCTCCCCGCACCCGCGGGGGCAGCCGCCGGTCACGCTTGTTGAGCCAGCCGGTGCGGACCCAAGTAGTAGCTGAGCGCCGCATGCGACGGGCCATCCGCGACCTCGCCACTGGTCAGCAGCTCGACCACCTCGGCCTCTGTCAGCCACTCGATCCTGCTCGCCTCGGAAATGTCCTCCGGCTCGCCTACTCGCGTACAGCCGGTGACGTGATACGAGCGGAAGTGGGCGTCGCTGATCCCCGCCATGGCGTCGTATTCGGTCAGCAGCTCGACCCGGCCGGGGCGCCACCCGGTTTCCTCCTCGACCTCCCGGGCGATCGCCGCTGCCGGGTCCTCACCGGGCTCGGCCCACCCGGCGGGTACCTCCCAACCCCAGCGGCCGGTGATGAACCGGTGTCGGTAGAGGAGGAGGAAGCGGTCGCGCTCGTCGGTGACGACGGCGATAGTCGACGCCCGCGGGTAGCGGACGACGTGGTGATCGATCCGGCCGATACCGGGCACGTCCACGTCGTCCAGCCACACCTCCACCCAGGGGCTGCCATAGACCTGTCGCCGTCCGAACGTCTCCCACTCCATGCCGGCCTCCTCACGCGCGGACTGACTGCGCCCTCGACTCTCTCACGTGCGTGGCGAGCTCTCGCACGGGCCGCTCAGCTGCCCACGGTGCGAGGAAGTCCAACCCCGCCACCGGCCCCGCTCCAGGAGCGTTTGCACGGTCGAGGTCGCAGGCGGACTGGTCAAGCAAGGCCAGGGCCCCGGCCCGGTCGCCGCCGGCGGTCAACGCGTGGGCCAGGTTGGCGGCGGCCCAAGCCCGTCGCCGGGGCGCCGCGCTCTCAGCGTGGACTGTGGCCTGCCGGAGAAGAGCCGTCGCGGTGTCGCGGCGGCCTGCGGTGTACTCGACGATGCTCTGCATGGTGAGGCGCCATGCGGTCAGGTCGTCAGCCTCTCCCTCGCCGGCCGCGACCGCTCCGAGGGGGAAGTGCGCATCACTGCGGCTGCGGTCGCCGAGGTCGTGCTGCGCGAGTCCGAGAAAGCCGCGACGATGGCCGGTATCCGTACCCCGCGGCGCCGGCCTTCTCGCTCTGGTGGATGGATAGATCTGGTACCAGGCGAGGAAATCCGCTCCTGCTGCGGGCTGGTCGATGGCCCAGGTGGTGCCGGTGGCGTCGTGGTGGTGACGATCACGGCTCCGTTGTCGGAGAGCATGACGCGGGGTCACCGGCGAAGATCATGCTCGAGTCGCCGAGGTAGGAGACGGTGCTGAATCCGGTGGTCGGGCCGCTCTGCCCGAACTAGGCGATGTGCCCGTTGGTGGGCCGGGCGAACACGTTGACGGTGCCGCCGGCTCCGGAGGACAGCACGGACGCGGTCCGTCCAGTGGGGCCACCGGAGACGCTGATCTTGTCCCAGACTGCGAACGGCGATCCCGCCCCGGAAGCGGCGCTGTGGGGAGACCGAGTTCGACGGCCTCGACCGGTCGACCGCCAGCATCCGCACCGGTCCGAATGGCGCCTCCGCCGAGGATATGCGGAGGACCCCGGTGAGCAACTGTGGAGGCTGACCTTTGCGACCCCTCCGCCCTCGACCAGGGGGGTGAGGGCCGGTCATCAGGTGAGCGCGAAGAGTCGCCTACGCAGGTGCTCCTCAAGGTCGAGGTTGTCGCCCCGAGTAGTGGTCTGCAGCAGTTCAGTGATGACGACCAGTTCGGCGAACTGCCCGGCTGGCGTGTCGAGGATGTGCTCGAGCCGGCGACGGACCTGGGCGGCGGTGCCTGGCACGAGGAGGCTGTACGAGTACAACAGCGCCGCGTCGTACCCGGCAGGCGCGACGCCCCAACCTTCCCAGTCGAGCACCGTTAGGGCCGGACTTGTGAGGTTGGCCCAGTGCAGGTCACCATGGGCCGTCGTCCAGGCGGGCACCTCCGTATCGATCGGGATGCCCAGGTATTGGGGCATGGCGCGATCCAGGTATTCCTGCCGGACCGCCACCCGGGCGCTGGGAACGGTGGCAATGGCGTCGAGGGCGGTGCTGAGCGAGTCCCACCAGGCGTCGTCCAGGTCAGGTGCTTCCCGGAGGATCGGCTCGTGGGTAGTGATGGTGGAGGCGGTGATCTTGTCGTACAGCTCCGCCAGGTAGCCATGCTCGCCCTCGGTCCAGGTACGCCGCTCCCGCAGGCGCGGCCTTGGCACCACAGGAGGAATGAGCTGTTCTGCCTCCTGCGGTCCCTCCCAGAGCTTGCCGCCGGCCTTGTCGGCCAGGGCGGAAGCCAGGCGGAGCCAGCGCTTGCCAGATGCTGTCTCAACCGGGCGGCTGAGGGTACGCCCGCGCCAGCCCCATACCTCGTGGGAGCCGATCGGCGTCGCGTCGAGCGCTGCTGCTGCTGTGGCGTGCATTTTGCGCATCCGTCTGGCGATGTCCGGCTCAGGTTCCGAGTACATCAACGACCCTTCGGAGTACGTCCGGAGACAACGGCGGTTGGCCGACGGCTTCGCTGGCCCGGATCCAGTGTTCCGGGCTTCCCGTCGACAGGAGCACGCGTTTCACCCCTGGGGCCGACGCAACGACGGCGAGGGCGGTCGCGGCAGGGGTCTTGCCAGGAGTGATCAGCTCGGACAGTTCCGGGGTCACCATGCCGGGGATCTCGCCGCCGTGGAGCGGGGCGGAGGCGAACACCTCCAGTCCCGCGCCCAGGGCGTCGACCAATGGGCCGCGGCCGTCGAGAGCCTGGGCGACGGGCGCGAGGTGGACGAGGGAGACCGGGAGCTGGATGGCCCACAGGTGATGATTCGGCCCGCCCGCCTTGGCCGCGAGTTCAAGCAGCGCGGGTACGTCGAAGAGACCGCTGCTGAAGCCGCGCCAGGTCGCCACTCCATAGGCGCTGATAATCTGTTGGCTGCACGCCTCCTCCAGAGCCAGGAAGGCGTTGTAGAGCCGGCCGGTGATCCCGCCGTCCGGGCAAGCGTGCTCGGGTTGTGCACGAACACCAGGTCAGGTACCCGGTCGAGCATGAGCCTGCTGCGCGCGAGCTGCCAGGCGATGTAGCCCGGGGCGAGACAGTGTCCGCGCTCGGCATCCGCTGCGGACAGAGCCCCGGCTCGCACACCGATGTACCCGGCGCCAGCTGGCACGAAGCCCACCTTGGTGGAGACGCACAGATCCGGGTATGCAGCCAGAATCGCGCCGAGCGACGTCTCCGCCCGGCCGCCTGCGTAGTTGGGCGCTGTGTCCACCCAGTCTGCGCCTCGGGAGGCGGCCATCAGCGCGTCCTTGGCCACATCGAGGCAGCGGTAGGTGCCGAGACCCAGCCGAGCGGTCACCGAAGGCCTCCTATTGCGGCGGCCTGGCCGTCTACCAGCTCGGTCAAGGCACCGGCCGCCTGGTCGAGGGTGATGCCTGCGGCCAGCGCGAGATCGGCCAGCCGGTGGGGTTCCCCGTCGGCGAGGAGCGCGAGCATCGGTTCAGCCTTGCTGGCGAACGTCCACTCCTCGCCGCCCGCGGTCAGCCGGACGGTGCCGTCGGACGCGGCCGAGAGCGCGGGCCGGGTGGTGACCAGGCGTACCTCCAGGTCGGCATCCGGTGGGGCTGCCGTGATGTGGGGCAGCGACGGCGCGAGCCGGGCTCGCTCGGTGGCGTCGCGAGCGGAGGAGAAGCGGGCGATCAGGTCGTCGCTCTCCAGCTCGGCCGCGAGGAGCTTGCCGATCATGGCGAGGAAGGCGCGCTGTTCCTCGGCGGTCCCGAAGCGTGGGATGTCCGCTCGGATGATCTCGTGGGCGCGCAGCATCTCCGACAGCCAGGTGATCAGATCGGCGCCGGTTGTGCTCTGCAGTCCACACGTGACGTGCAGCGAGTGTTTGCCCTCGGAGGCGGCGACGGCGTGCCACCAGCCTCGGGGCAGATAGAGCACATCGCCGGCGGTGAGGACCAGATCGACAACGGGCTTTCCGGGCGGTGGTTCCGGTGTCTCGACGTCGCGGTGCATCGGCACCGTGCGGGTGGGGCCGTAGATGCGCCAGCGCTTCGCACCGTCCAGCTGGACGACGACCACGTCGTGATCGTCCCAGTGGACACCGAAGCCCTCGGTGCCGGTCCAGGAGGCATACAGGTTGACCTGCACGCCGGTCCGCAGCCAGCGCTCCAGCTGGCCGGCCAGAGCGCCGATGCTGGGGTGGAGTTCGTCGACGGCGTCCAGGACCAGCGTCGCACCCTCGGCGAGGCGCTTGTGCAGTTCGGAGGGCTGGAGCTGTTGCCAGACGGTGCTCCGCCGGGTGGTGATCGGCCGGGAGTAGGTGTGCGCGGGCACCTGCTCCCCGTTGGCGGCGAGGCGGAAGCGAGGGGGTTCCAACCGGTGGTGGGTCAGGATGGCGTTGAGGTCATCCCAGCGCATCAGCCCGGCGAGCGACGCGGCTTCGCCGCGTGCGACCTTGAAGCTGCGGCCGAGCGTCTGGGCGAGGAAGTCATCCCCGCCCAGACGCTCAACCACCGAGAAGTGCTCGGTAGTCATTGTGATGGTCCGTCAGTCGTTGGTGTCGGTCCGGCCGGTGGAGCCGCCGTCCGACGGCTGCTCGCCACGCGAGCGGGCCGCGGCGACCTTCGTACGGGCGACCAGCAGGCCGTCGCCCTCCAGCTCGGTGCCGGTCGTCAGGTTCTCGGGCATGAAGCACTCCTTCGGTTTCATGGGACGGGCTGACTGCCCAGCCCCGTCGTGGGTGCAGCGATGGATCCGTTGCCGGGGCAAGCCGCTGGCAAGGAACCTCAGGTGCTTGTGCCGCGCGGCTGTTGACCAGCGCGGCCACCTGAATCCCCCCAAGCCCGCGTCGGAGCGGGAGGAAGTCTTTTCAGGCACTGGTCGGGAGGACGTCCCGTGCCTTCGGGACCGCGGCCCTCACCAGCGTGGTGAGTCGCTCGTCGCCCGAGACGGCGGCGGTGGTGCCGACCTCGAACCAGATCCGCTTGCCGGCGGGGTCCGGCTCGGCGCCCCAGTTCGTCGCGAGCGCTGCCACCAGGAACAGCCCTCGCCCGTCGGTGGCGTCGAGATCGATCCCGCAGGCAGCCGGCAGTTCGTGGCCGGCGTCCGTCACCTCGACGCGCAGCCGGTCACCGTCCCAGGACACGCATACGACGCATGGGGCGTGGGTGTGAGACACGGCGTTGGTGATCAGCTCGCTGGACAGCAACTCGACATCGCGGAGCGCGTCCTCCGCGAGCGGCAGGCTCCAGCCGCGCACGACCTGTATCACCCGCCGCCGGGCGTTCGGCACGGCCTCGGCACTGGGCAGCACGCGAAAGCCGAACGGGGCGGGGGTGATGGCTTGGCGGGTGGCGACGGACATGAGCGCGGTCCTTTCACCGGGACGAGGTCGGCAGCGGGCCGATTCGCGCCGGGATTCACCCGGCAGGTATCTACAGAACCGCCTCCAACGCGGTTGAACCAGAGCAGAATTGAGGTGGCAATGAGGCATCCGTGTCGCAAACCCGGGCATGACCTGGCCTGTTACGGCTGCAGACGAACTGACGTACCTCTGGAGGACGCGGGATGGCATCCAGGAGGTCCCGGCTGATCCAGCGCAGGGAGGCGGTCGGCCACACCCAGGAATCCCTGGCTGAAGCCCTCGATGTGGACCGTACGACCGTGGGGCGATGGGAGAGCGGCAGGGGTGCCCCGCAGCCCTGGATGCGGCCGAAGCTCGCCCGTGTCCTGGAACTCTCGGTCGACCAGTTAGCCGACCTGCTGGCAGCGCCCCCTGCAGCCGCCGAAGCAGTTCTACCGCCCAGCAGCGTTGGCGAAGCCTCGCATCCTGTACCTGCCCGGCACACGGACCGCGACAACGATCTCGTCCTGGCCGTGGCAGCCGACTCGGCAGAGTCCGCGCTCTTCCTTCGCTTCGCGAGCGCGTCCAACGTGGACGACACGCTGCTCGAACAGGTCGACGCGGACATTGCGAGGCTGGCAGCGGACTACGTGAGCAAGCCGGTGTCCGAGCTCTTCCACGACATCGGAACCCTGCGGCGAGGAGTGTTCGACTTGCTCCGAGGCCGCCAACGCCCGTACCAGACAGGCCATCTCTACCTGCAGGCCGGGCGTCTCTGCGGCCTGGCCACCCATGTCGCCCTCGACCTCGGCCAGTACACAGCTGCGGCTACGCATTCGCGAACGGCGTGGCGTTGCGCGGAGTCAGCCGGCCACAATGGTCTCCGGGCCTGGATCCGATCCGTCCAGTCCCTGATCGCCTACTGGCAGCAGGACCACCACCAGGCTGCCGAACGGGCCAGAGCAGGACTGCCGTACGCGGACGGCGGCACGATCGCAGTCCGCCTGCTCAGCCTCGAAGCACGGGCCACTGCCGCACTCGGCGACCGTGTGAGCGCGCTCCGGGCTGTAGAAGCTGCCGCGGCGGCGCGGAGCGCGGTAGCCGCCGTGGATCTTCCCGGCGTATTCACGTTTCCCGAGGCCAAGCAGTGGACCTACGCCGGCACCGCTCTCCTTACCCTGGGCAGCCAACGCCACGTGAACCACGCCATCGAGGCGTCCTCCAGGGCTATCGGCCTTTATGAGTCAGCACCGCAGCAGGAGCAGTCCTCCGGCGACCTGCTGGCCGCCCGCCTTGACCTCGCCAACGCCCACCTCGCCCACGGCGACCTCGACGGCGTGCAGGAGAAGCTCTCGGTGGTGCTGGGCGCCGCCCCGGATCGGCGAACAGCGAGTATCTCCAGCCGCCTTCGGGCGCTGAGCACTCGTCTCGCCGAACCCGCTTTCGCAGGCTCCCCGATCGTCCTGAGTCTCCGTGAGAATGTCAGAGAAGCCTGCTCTCGGCCCGCACTCACGAACCCTCCGGAGCTGCCACAGTGACGAGCAACACCGCACCGCAGAACGCCGCTGTCGCCGACAAGGCGATCCTCGTGAACACCGCCTACGCTGACGGACGCCACCTGGCCGCCCGCCAGTCGATTTACCGGTGGCAGCAGCCGCAGTACGATCTGCCCGGGATCGTCGTCGAAGAGCTGGCCAGCACAAGCGGGATCGTCCTCGACGTCGGCTGCGGCAACGGCAAGTTCGTCAGCCGCCTGCACAAGGACCGTCCGGACCTTCAGGTCGTCGGGATGGACATCTCGGCGGGCATCCTCGCCGACGTCGAGAAGCCGGTCCTGGTGGCCGACGCCCAGGCCCCGCCCTTCGCCGACAACAGCGTCGACGCCGTGCTGGCCCTGCACATGCTGTACCACGTCGGCGACATCGCGGCCACGATCAAAGAACTGGCCCGAATCCTCCGGCCTGGTGGCGTGCTCATCGCGTCAACCAACAGCGACACCGACAAGCAGGAACTGGACCAGCTCTGGGCCAGGGCCGCCGGAGACATCCTAGGGATTCCCGAAGGGCCGACACGGATCTCCCTCAGTTCCCGCTTCTCCTTGGAGAAGGCCCGCGATTACCTCAGGGCAGAATTTACGGACATCCGGGTCCGGGAACTGCCCGGCACCATCGAGATCACCGACCCCGCGCCGATCATCGCCCACCTTGCCTCCTACGAGGCATGGGCCGACCAATGCGGTGTCCCGTTCCACGAGACTGTCAGCAGGGCGAGCGGGATCGTCGCGGACGAGATCGCGACCAATGGTTCATTCAAGGTGGCATGCCGGGGCGGCATCCTCGTCTGTCTTCCGTAAACCCGGATGGCGGGGTTGCGGCTTGCAGCCGCCTTCAGGGTCCTGGCAACTATGCCGTTCGCGACCACCGTCCCGGCGGTAGCGCTGCTTTCTCGGCATTGTCCCCCTCCCGCCCGCAGGGGTCAGCCGATGACGGCCCATCCACACGTCCTCCCCGCACGCGCGGGGTCAGACGGCGTACGTCTGGGATTTCAGGTCCTCTGTAACCGCGACAACGGCTCCGTCTCGCGGTTCCATGCACGGGTCGGGGACGCTGCCCGCCATGCTGGGTGCCTCTCACGCTCTGTGGTGAGGGGAAACGCCGGAATGCCGACCTCCCGAGGCGGCAACCGGGGAGGTCGGCATTGGCGTTCTTGCCGCGCCGTGCAGTGTCTCGGCACCGCTCGTGCCGCGGCGACCAGCGGCTCCGTACGGTCCTGCTGGGTCCTGCTCGCTCCTGTTCGGTCCTACTCGGTCCGCAGCGCCGTGGCGGTCCGGGACCGGGCCGCCCAGCCGGCGGGCAGCAGGGCGCCGAGCAGGGCGATCACGATCCCGCCGGCCAGCAGGGGGATGAGCAGCCCGGCGGTGTAGACGTGGGAGACGCTCGGCGGCAGGTGCCGGCCGATCGCGGTCCCCATCGGGGTCAGTGTCGCCTTCTCCACCGCGACCCCGAGCGGGACCCCGATCAGTCCGGCGATCAGGCCGGTGAGGGACACCGAGGTCATGACCATCGCGACGGTCTGTTTGGGCGTCATCCCGAGGGCCTTGAGGATCCCCAGGTCATGGACGCGCTCCCGGGTGTCCTGCACCACCGTGCTCAGCACCCCGAGGGCGGCGACCGCGATCAGCATCAGCGTGAGTGTGGCCACCAGGGCGCCCATGGTGATCATGATGATGTTCTTGCCCCCGCCGGAGTTCGGCTGGACCGAGGCGTTCAGCGGGGTCAGCGCGGCGGCGGCCGAGGTGGACCAGTTCGATCCGTCGACGTGGTCGGCCAGCTCGACGTTGAACAGGTCGATGTGCGGGGTCAGACCGGCGGCGGTGAAGGTGGCCGCATCCGTCATGACCGTGTAGTCGCCCTGGTTGGTGTCGAAGTTGATGCCGACGACCTTCAGCGACAGTTGCTTGTTCTGCTGGACCACGGTGACGTCGTCACCGACGTGGATCCCCACCGCCGAGGCCAGCTTGTCGCCGACCACGGCCTCGCCGGGCGCCGAGTACCAGCGGCCGGACAGCAGTTCCATGTGTGTCCAGGAGAAGTCGCCGGTGACGGTGAACACCCTCGGCGGTTCGCCGCCGGGCGGGGCGCCGACCATGGTCGCGCCGCTGTCGCCCCAGCCGAACGCGGCCTTCGTGCCCGGGATCCCGGCGAGCGCGGCGGCCACCTCGGCGGCGTCCAGGTGCGGGTTGCGCGGGTCGTTGGGGCCGTAGAGATCCCAGGGCACGCCCACGTCGGCTGTGGGCATCACGAACTTCGACGCGACGTTGAAGCCCGAGGTGCTGGTGTCCAGGTACCTGTTGAACCCGGACTCCAGCCCGACCGCGAACGTGGCACTCACCACGCCGAACAGCACCGCCGCACCGACGAGTACGGCCCGGGCGGGCCGGGCGAACGGTTGGGCCAGTCCCAGCGAGACGGCCCTGGGCAGCGGCAGCCGCGAGGCCAGGCGCTGCGCCGTCCGACCGCCGCCGGCCTTGGGGACACGGCCGACCAGCAGCGCCTGCACGGTGGGCATCCGGCCGGCCCGCAGGGCCGGGATCGAAGCCGTGATGCCGACGATCAGCAGGGCGCCCAGCGGCACCACGGCGCTGACCCACAACGGGATCGTGGCACTGGTCGCACTGGCCGCGCCGAGCTGCTTGGAGGCGCCGTCCAGGATCGGCACGGCCAGGAGGTTGCCGGAAACCGTGCCGAGCACCAGGCCGAGTGTCGCCGGGACCATGGCCTGCGCGGTGTAGGCGCGGGCCACCTGCGAAGGGGTGAAGCCCAGCGACTTCAGGATCCCGATGCGCCGGGTTCCCGCGGCCACCGCCCCGCTGACCACGATCGAGATGATCAGCACCGACATGAGCAGCCCGAGGATGCCGAAGGCGATCAGGAACGGCACGTACGTCTTGGCGTTCCCCGTTACTTGTCGCTCCGCGGTCAGGTACGACTGTCCGGCCTCGACCGAGCCGGCCGGTGCGGCGGCGGCCACCGCCTGCTTGTCGGCGGCGACGTCGGCGTCGGTCCCGGCTTCGGCGAACCGGTAGAGCATCTGGAGGTCGGACGGGGCACCGGCGGCGGTGAGCCGCGCGAAGCCGTCGGCGGTGGCGAAGGCGGTCGCGCTGTCGGTCACCGAGTTCGCGAAGCCGACGACCTTGAACGACGGCTTGCCCGGCAGGGAGGAGAACACCACCGAGTCGCCAAAGCAGTCGGTGGCGTAGCGCTGCCACGGCAGGGCGATCTCGCCCGGGCCGGTCGGCCAGCGCCCCTGGGTCAGCGCCAGCTGGTCCATCCCGGAGGTGCTGCCCGGGTCGGGCCGGGTGGTGACGGTGATCGGACCGTTGTCGTGCCCGGCCCGGTCCTTCCCGGGGCAGTCGGTGCCGATCGTCGTGTCCAGGGCGGCGGAGACCGGGTACGGTCCGGCCGCCTCGGTGACGCCGGCGGTGTGCGCGGTGGCGGCGGCCTGCGCGGCCGTGACCTTCGAACCGTCGAACTGGACCGCCAGGTGCGCCCCGTTCCGAGCCCGGAAGGCGTGCTCGAACGGGGCCTGTACGACAGTCAGCAGACCGAGGGAGAGTACTGACGACGTCACCGCGGCGAACGTCGTCAGAGCCAGGACGACGGACTGGACCCGGCGGCGGCCCACGCCGGAACGGACGACCTTGCCCAGGGCACTCACCGGCCCACCGCCGGCAGCAGGCGGGCCACGGCCCGGGAACCGACCTGGACGACGCGCCAGGGCATCGGCGGCTTGCGCAGCGTCATCGGACCCCTCCCGCCGGACGGGTCAGCGGTGTGCGGGCGGCCGGGCCGGCCCCGCTGCCGTCGTTGATGACGTCCCGTTCGATCGCGCCGTCCACCAACTCGATCGTGCGGCGCGCGGTGCTCGCGGCCAGCTGCACGTCGTGGGTGACCAGCAGGATGGTCTGGCCGTCGCTGTTCAGCTCCAGCAGCAGCTCGCGCACGTCCGCGGCCGAGCTCGAGTCCAGAGCGCCGGTCGGCTCGTCGGCCAGCAGCAGCGCCGGCTCGTTCATCAGGGCCCTGGCCACCGCCACCCGCTGCCGTTCCCCGCCGGACAGCCGCTGCGGGTAGGCCTTGGTGTGCCGGTCGACGCCCAGCGACTCGAGCAGCTCGACGGCCCGCCGCTTCGCCTCGCCCTTGCCCATCCCGGCCAGCTGCGCCGGAACCATGACGTTGTCCAGCACGGTCAGGTCGTCCAGCAGGTTGAAGAACTGGAAGACCATGCCGATGGAGGCCCGGCGGTACTTCGCCGAACCGGCCTCGCCGAGCTGGTCGACGCGGGTGCCGTCGACGGTCACGGTGCCGCTGGAAGGCTTGTCCAGACCCGCGATCAGGTTCAGCAGCGTGGACTTGCCACTGCCGGAATGGCCGAGGATCGCCACGCACTCGCCGGCCGCCACGGACAAGGTGACGCCGGCCAGTGCGGGCGGGCCGTCGTCGTACTTCTTCGTCGCGTCGCGAAGATCGATCATCGGTGCATGCGTCGCATTCGTCATGACCACGAACCTAGGAACGGACCACGGTCCACCGCGTCGGCCGGCGGATGTCACCTCCTCCCGGGCCGTCGGGCCGGGGGCGTATCCGGCGTACATCCCCGGGGCGACGCGCGGAGCCGACGCCACTGAATACGATCACCGCATGGAACAGCTCCTCCAGCGGCTCTCGACGTCCAAGCGCGTGACCTGGCTGATGTCCCAGGCCGTGGTGCTGGCCACCGCCTGCCTGTACGCGCTGACTCTCGCCCTGACGATGCTGCCCACGGACTGGGCGCACTACGACGGCCTGTTCCGGTTCCCCGACCTGGCGCCCTTCCAGATGCTCGGTCTCTGCGTCGTGCTCGCCCTGCCGGTTCTGCTGGTGCGCCGTCTGCCGGCGGCGGTCTTCGCGACGGTCCTGGGCGAATCGGTCCTCGGCGACGCCTTCGGCGCGCGGCCCTCGATCGTGTTCGTCCTGCTCGTCGGCTTGGCCGGGTACCTCGCCGTCCGGCGGCCCAAGGCTGCCGCCGTCGGCTCCGTCGCGGCCGTCCCGGCCGCGTTCTTCAACGACCTCCACGGCCGCGGGCAGACCGTCGGCGACGCGGCCCAGTGGGCCGGGCAGTTCGCGTTGTGGTTCGCGGTCGCGTGGATCTTCGGCGGGGTGTACCGCAAACGCCGCGAATACCTCGACGCCCTGCAGCAACAGACCGCGGCCCGCGTCGTCATGGCCGAGCGGCTGCGGATCGCCCGCGAGCTGCACGACAGCGTCGCGCACAGCATCGGGATCATCACGGTCCTGTCGGGAGCGGCGGCGCGGGTCGTGGAGACCAGGCCCGAGCAGACGCGGCAGGCGCTGACCGGCATCGAGACCACCAGCCGGGAGACACTGCTGGAGCTGCAGCGCATGCTCGGGGCGCTCCGCCGCGCCGAGCCGGACGACGCCATGCCGCAGGCCGCTCCCCTGGCGCCGGCCGGCAGCCTGGCCGACGTCCCGCAGCTCGCCGAACGCACGGCCGGCGCCGGGGTGCGGGTCCACGTGACCTGGCGGGGCGAGCGGCGCCCGCTGCCACCGGAGATCGAGCTGTCGGCGTTCCGGATCATCCAGGAGTCGGTGACGAACGTGGTGCGGCACTCCGGGGCGCGGACGTGCCGGGTCGCGGTCGGTTACGAGTCGACAGGAGTGAGGATCGAGGTGGTGGACGACGGGGACGACGGTCTCGGCGGGCCGGGCCGCCCGAGGTTCGCGGCGGGGGCCGGCGGGAGCGGCTTCGGCCTGCTCGGCATGCGCGAGCGGGTGACCCTGCTGTCCGGCCAGTTCAGCGCGGGCCGACGCCCGGAGGGCGGCTTCCGGGTGACGGCGAGGCTCCCGATATGAGCGTGCGGGTGCTGCTTGTCGACGACCAGCCGCTGATGCTCGTCGGGCTCGGGATCCTGATCGGCAACACCGACGACCTGGAGGTGGTCGGCGAGGCCGCCGACGGCCGCGAGGCGGTGCGCCTGGTACGGGAACTGCGGCCGGACGTCGTGGTCATGGACATCCGGATGCCGGGCATGGACGGGATCGAGGCGACCCGGCAGGCGACCGCCGAACCGGACCCGCCCAAGGTGCTGGTGCTGACGACCTTCGACGACGACGAGTACGTCTACGGCGCACTGCGCGCCGGCGCCAGCGGATTCCTGCTCAAGAGCATGGCGCTGGACGCGATCCTGGACGCGATCCGCGTGGTGGCCGCGGGTGACGCGCTGATCGCGCCGAGCGTGACCCGACGGCTGATCGCGGACTTCGCCGGAACGTCCGGCCCCGCGGCCCCCGAACCGGACGACGGGCCCGCCGCGGACTCGAGTCCCATCGCGGGGATCACCGACCGGGAGCGCGAGGTGCTGGCACTGGTCGGACAGGGGCTGTCGAACACCGAGATAGCCGAGCGGCTGGTGATCAGCGCGGCCACCGCGAAGACCCATGTCGCGCGCCTGTTCGCCAAGCTCGAGGCCCGGGACCGCGTCCACCTGGCGATCATCGCCTTCGACACCGGACTCGTGCCGCGTAGACGGTGAGGGCGGACGGCAGGGGCAGGGCCAGAAGAACGGTCGCGACCGCGAGTCCGCCGCGGCCCGGCCCGACCCGGCCCGACCGGGCCCGGGCCACGAACCCGCCGCGCGCCCGGCCCGTCCGGGCCCGGGCCACGAACCCGCCGCGCGCCCGGCCCGTCCGGTGCGTACATCCGGGGCGGCTATTTCGCGAAGGCCCTGCCGGCGGCGACCACCGCACCCTACCTTTTGCTCCTGATGCATCGTCATCCCACGTGCGCCGCACCGTTCGGCTCCGGCGTGCGTGGTGTCGCTGGGGAGGACGGCAGGTGTCGGTTCGATCGCTGGTGGTGGGCGCGGGCGGGTTCCCCGGACGGGTGGTCTCCGAGGAGGACCGGGCGGCCGGAACGGTCCCGTTCGGCCCGCTGCCGAGCGTCGCCGGCGCCGTGCGGCGGGTCGCGCGCGCACTGACCCGGGCCGGCGTGCCGACCGGTGAGCCGCTGCTGGATCCCGACGTCGAGACCGCGCGATCGGCTCTCGACCGGGTCCGGTCGGACGCGCTGCCGGTCGTCGTGCACTTCTGCGGCCACGGCGCGGTCGTCGGTGACGACCTGTACCTCGCGGTGCGGGGCAGCGACCCGGGTGACCTGCCCGCCACCGCCCTCAGCAGCGCCGAGCTGATCCGCCGGGTCGAGCACTCCCCGCGCTCCGGGCCGGCGCTGTTCCTGCTCGACGTCTGCGGGGGAGGGCAGGCCCTGGCGTCGCAGGCCGCCCTGCGGCTGTCCGGGGCGCGGCGCAAGACCTGGGTCATCGCCGCCTGCGCGGCGGACGAGGCCGCCTACGGTGCCCGGTTCAGCGATGCCGCCGCGGCGGTCCTGGACCGGCTCGCGAGGGGCTGGCTGGACCTGTCGCCCGCGCTGGGGCACGTCCCCGTGGACACGCTGGCTGCGGAGATCGACCGCGAGCTGCGCCGTTCGAGCCCGGACGGCGGCGGGCAGACCGTGGTCCGTACTCCGCACGACGAGGCCGTGCTGGAACCGCCACCGTTCTTCCGCAATCCGGGCCATGCGGCCGACGCGGCCGGGCGGTTCCTCGCCCGTACCGATGCCGCCCTGCGACAGTTCGCGGTCGACAGCGATCCCGGTCTGGATCTGCTGCACTTCGCCTCCCGGGCGGTCGGCACCACTCGGGCCGACAGCTGTCTCTTCAGCGGGCGCGCGGAGCAGCTGCGGGCCATCGAGACCTGGCTGGACGACGTCGACGGAGGACGGGGGAGGCTGTTGGTGGTCACCGGTGGGCCCGGATCGGGGAAGTCCGCCCTGCTCGGCGTCACGGCCTGCCTCACCCACCCCGCGCTGGCGCCGATCCGCCGGCGCGTCGTCGCCCGGGTCCGGGAATTCCGTCCCGCTCCGGCGGCCCGTGTCCTCGCCGTGCACGCCCGGCAGCTGACCACCCGGCAGGTGGTGGAGTCGCTGCTGCGCCAGCTGGACGGCAGGGGCGACACGGGGAACCCGGACGGGGCGGCCCCGGTGCGCGCGGGCCGAGCCCCGGAGGCACCGACCACCGGGCACCTGCTCGGCCTGCTGCGCACCGCCGGGCCGGTCGTGGTGATCCTCGACGCGCTCGACGAGGCGGCCGACCCGGGTGGCCTGCTGCGCGAACTGCTCCTCCCGCTGTCAGGCGCCGGACCGGACGACCCCGCCCCGCACTGCCGGGTGCTGATCGGCACCCGCCCGTGGTGGGACCAGCTCGCCGACCTGCGGCACGTCGTCGCCGCCGGGCGCGGCACCCTCCTCGACCTCGACGCCCAGAGCCGCGAGGACCTCGGCCGCGACCTGGAGGAGTACCTCACCGACCTGCTCTACCCCCACCACGCGCCCGCGACCGCACGTGCCGTCGCCCAGCGTCTCGCCCGCTTCGCCGATCACGGCGCGTTCCTGATCGCGGCCCTCTACGCGGACCACCTGCTCGGCACTCCCGCCGGCGAACCGGTCGTCGAACCTCCCTGCGAGCTGACCGCGATGTTCGACCTCCAGGTCGGCACGCTGGCCGCGGCCAACCCGTGGATCCGCCCCGTGCTGGCCGTCCTCGGCCACGCGCGGGGCCAGGGAATGCCGCTCGACCTGATCCACGCCGTCGCGTGCGCGCACGCGCCCGCCGAGGACGGCCCCGCCCTGCCGCCGAGCCTCCAGGACACCCGCGACGCCCTCACCCAGGCCTCGTTCTACCTGCGGACGACAGCCGACACGGACGGGCGGTTGCTGTACCGGTACTTCCACCAGGCGCTCACCGACCACACCGCGCCGACCGTCGATGCGGCGGTCGTCCTCCGGGCCCTGCTCGACGCCGTACCGGTGGGAGCCGACGGCAGGCCGGACTGGGCTCTGGCCCATCCCTACCTGCTGCGCCACCTCCCGACGCACGCGGACGAGAGCGGTCGGATCGACGGGCTCCTCGCGGACACCGAGTTCGTCCTGCGGGCCCGGCCGGACGCCCTGCTTCCGGCGCTGAAGACTGCGCGGAGCGGCCGGGCACGGCTGGTACGGGCCGTGTACCTCGCCTCCGCCGACCGCCACCGCGACGGGTCGCTCGCCGACCGTCGGTTCCTGCTCGCGCTCGACGCCGCCCGTCACCGGGCGACGGAGTTGCACCGGGAACTCTGCCGCGACCTGGTGTGGCGGCCGCGCTGGGCGACCGGGATGCAGACCAGCCCGCAGCTGGAGGCGACGTTGACGCAGCCGACCGAGGTGAAGTCGGTGGCGACCACCGTCCTCGACGGCCGGCCGGTCGCGGTCAGCGGAGGCCTGGACGGCACGGTGCGGGTGTGGGACCTGACCACGCGGACCCAGCGGGCCCTGCTCAGGGGTCACACCGGCATCGTGGGAACGGCGGCGTGCACGGTGGTGGACGGCCGCGCCGTCGCGGTCACCGGGAGCTGGGACAACACGGTACGGGTGTGGGACCTGGCCACCGGGAGCCGGACCGCCGTGCTCGCCGGCCACACCGGCTGGGTGGAGACACTGGCCTGCACGGTGGTGGACGGCCGCGCGGTGGCGGTCACCGGGAGCTGGGACGGCTCGGCCCGGATGTGGGACCTGGCCACCGGAAGGCAGACCGGCGGAATCCTGGCCGCCGCCGGCGGCGGACACGTGGCCGCGGTGACGTGCACCGAGATCGACGGGCGGCCCGTCGCCCTCCTCTTCCCCCTGATCTCGCCCGCCCTGGTGTGGGACCTGGAGACCCGTCAGGTGAGGGAGCTCGACGCGGGCGGGGCGGACGTGGCTGCGGTGGCGTGCACCGAGATCGACGGGCGGCCGTTCGCCGTGACCGGCCACTGGTTCGGAGACGTGGGGCTGCGGAACCTGGACACCGACGGCCCGGCGGACACGCTTCGCGGCCATACCAACCACGTGGAGGCCCTGGCCTGCACCACGGTCGGCCGACGGCCCGTCGCCGTCACCGGCAGCGGAGACGGATCCGTACGGGTGTGGGACCTCGAGGCCCGATCCGCGCGGGCCGTCCTGGGCGGCCACGGAGCCGCCGTCGACGGTGTGGCGTGCGCCGTCGTGGACGGTCTGCCCGTCGCCGTCACCGGCAGCCGGGATTCGACCCTGCGGGTGTGGGACCTGTCCTCCACCGCGGAGTCGAACGGCCTCCGCGGCCACACCGACGAGGTGCGCACCGCGGTGTTCACCGAGATCGGCGGCACCCCCGTTGTCCTGAGCGGTGGTTGGGACAAGACGGTGCGGGTGCGGGACGTGGAGACCGGGGTGGAACGGGCCGTCCTGTCCGGCCACAGGGCGGGGGTGACGGCGGTGGCGTGCACGGTCGTCGACGGCACGCCCCTCGCCGTCACCGGCAGCCTGGACAGCTCCGCGCGGGTGTGGGACCTGGTCACGGGAGACCAGAGGATCGATCTGCGGACGCCGAACCGGGAAGCGGTGGACACCGTGGCGTGCGCGACGTTCGACGGCACGCCGGTCGTCGTCGGCGGCAGCCGGGCGGGTTGGGTACGGGTGTGGGATCTGACGACCGGCAAGCCCGTGAGTGACGTCCTCGACCACGAGAACGGCGTGGACGCACTGGCCTGCACCCTCGTCGACGGCAGGCCCGTGGTCGTCACCTGCAGCAGGGACCACGCCGTGCGGATCTGCGACCCGGTGACGGGCGAGCGGCTCGCCGTCATGACCGGGCACCCGAACGAGGTGTACGGGGTCGCCTGCACCGGGGTCGACGGCCGCCCGGTCGCCGTCACGGCCGGTCAGGACCGCACGGTCCGGGTGTGGGACCTGGCCACCGGCACTCCGGGCGCTGTGCTCACCGGTCACACGAGCCTCGTGAGGGCGGTGGCGTGCGCCACTGTGGGAGGGCGTCCGATCGCCGTGACCGGCGGCTGGGACCGAACCGTCCGGGTGTGGGACCTGAAGACCTGCGAGGCTGTCGCGGTCCTTCCGCAATCCGCCCGGGTCGAGGCCGTCGCCGTCCGACCCGACGGCACGATCGCGGTCGGCAACGGCTGGGACGTGGTCGTGCTCGACCCCGCGGACGGCAGTGCGAAGACGGGGCCTTCACACCGGGGGTAGCCGGACCGGGAGGACGGCCCGGCGGCGTCCGTCCGGGACCCGGTCCGCGGTGCGGCGGGACTCTCGGGGGGAGGCGCCGTCAGGCCGCGGCCGACGGTCGAGCGGCGTCGGCCGTCAGCGCGGGCTCCCGGCTCCTTGCCGCCGCGAGCACGGCACCCGGGCCTCGCGGCGCACACTTTCGCGGCTCCCGGTTCGTGGCTCCCGGTTTCGTGGCTCCCAGTTTCGTGGCTCCTGGTCCGTGGCTCCCCGGTTTGGGCTCCCGGTTTCGTGGACCACGGCTGCGGCTGCGTCAGTCCGACAGGTACGGCGCCATGGCGGTCGCGGTGAGCCCGTCGGCCAGGTATCCCTTCAGCGCGTGGAAGCCCAGCACCCCGGTGTCGGTGACCGCGTGCCTGTCGACCGGGAACATCCCCCCGAGCTCCGGCGGCAGTGCGATCGGATCGCCCGCGTCCGCGATGTTCACCCACCGCCCCACGCCCGGCGGGCGCGTGCCCTTGCCACCCCGCGGTTCAGGCTCCAGCTTCCGTGCGAGCCCCGGCAGCCCCAGGGGCGACCCGAGCGTCACGAACAGCTCGACCTCCAGCTCGGGATACGCGTGCAGTGCCTCCCAGGCGACCACCGACCCGAGTGAATGCGCGACCAGCACCTGCGGGCGGTGCCGGCGGACGGCGTCCGCCACCACCGCCCGCGCCGCCCGTCGGCGTTCGGGGCGCGAGGTGTAGGAATCGGTGTCCCGCAGGACCGCCACGATGACCCGTTCGATGAGGTCCATCAGGAGGTGGCGCGTCCGCGCGGTGAGCTTGCCGCCCTGGCGTTCGCTCGCGAGCCATCCCACCGCCTGCCGCACCGGAGCGAGCCACCCGGCCTGCGCCTCCCTCGGCTCCGGAACCCCCATCAGGAGCAGCCACTCCCACGCCTCCAGGAGCTGCGCCTCCGACAGGTCCTCCAGCCGGTCCTCGTGCACCCCGGCCTGCTGCTCCAGGGGCGCGTTCGTCAGCAGGTGCGCGTAGTAGGCCATCACCACGTCCGGGACCGGAACGTGCGTCAGGCGCGCCGCGGCCAGCCCCTGCTCCAGGACCTCCCGGTACTTCACGCCCTTCGCCGTCGCCGCCTCCTCCGGTGTCAGATCCGGCTCGAGGTTCCAGATGCCGTGAACCACTACGACCGCGGCCATGCCCACCCCTCCGTGAACCCTCGGGCGCGTGGGCCCGTCCCCCGGCCACGCTGCCCCCACTCTGCACCACGGCGTGGACAACGACCACGACGGTGTCGAGGTGCCCGAGTACCGGACTCGGGCACCTGGGAAGCGGTAGCTAGCAGGTAGCAGGTGGCAGGTGGCAGGTGGCAGGTAGTCGGTAACCGGTAAAGCCGGCCGGTAGCCGATGCCGGGCGCCGGTCATCCACCCGGCCGTGGGGCAAAGGCGAGGCCCCTCGACGCCGCCATCCTCACCACCGTGACGTCAGGCCATGTGATCAGGGCCAGTAGCGTTCGCCACGATGTCAAGAGCAGCCAGACCGACTGGTGGTCAGGTCGTGAAATCACCACCCGCCGTTCCGAGGATCAGACGCGAGGGGGCGATCGGCGTGTCGAACCCGATCGCCGCGACGACGAAGAACGAGATTCCGATACCGAAGGCCACGGAATGGGGCTGATCCAGGTTGAACGTGTTCTGACCGTCCAGCCCGGTGCGGTGTTCGCCTTCACCGGAGAGGTCCTCGAATTGCTGGATGGGCCCTCCGGAGGCGTCCCAGACGTGCACCCGGCTGAGCCGTCCGAACCCGACGTCGGTCTTGAACAGCACGAAGACCCTGACCAGGTTGGTCCGGACGTCGTTGACGATCACCGGCGTCGGCACGGCGATGTGGAACCAGCTGCTCTTCCCGGGAGTGATGTCCACATCGGAACCCCACCCGAAGTGTCCGTTGCGGCTGAGGTTCTCGGGATTCTCCACCACCATGGCGTTCCCGTGGACCCAACTCGCTTGCAGCGCCACAATACCCACCTCCTCGGCAGGTTATTTCTTTTCTTGCAGTCTCACACTCCGCAGCCATGGCTTCAAGAGTCCGGCCCCGCATACTTTCCGCTATCGCGGACCCCGGCACAGATTCGTACAGTAACGGTGAATTCGGCGGCCCCATAAGGGGATCGGTGCGAGGCCGCGGGGTGTCAATGCCGGCCGGGGAAGCCTCCGGTGCAGACGCCGTCCACGGAAGGCGAGCCGTGAATCTCCGGGGAAGGGAGAAAAAGCGCGCACGGGGCCGGGGGGTGCCTCTATGGGGTTCGTCAAGGAAATCGGGCTGCATTCGGGTGGGGTGGCCAGGCAGCATGGCAGGATGCCGGATCTGCTGTGGGACGACGTCAGGGAGTTCTTCGACCCTGACCTGATGGGGTCACTGCCGGATGTGCAGGTCGCAGATACCTCGGTCGAGGACTGGCAGGCGGTGCTTGATCTGGTGCGGTCGCAGGGGTGGTCGTGCGAGTACTCCGAGGACGGTGTCGCGGTTCGGCTGCCGCGAGCTGCGGACATGCTGGCCCGCAGCGAGGGCGCCGACGCAGTGTTGAGGGTCTGGCCCGCCGCTGGATTTCTGGTGATCTTTCGGGCGTATGAGGCCAGCTCTATCGACTTCGATGTTGATCTGCGGGAACTGCGGGGCCAGGACGGCGTCAACCTGCTGTGCCGTCTGCTGCGGGCGATCGGGCGCCGGCTCGGCAAGCCGGTGACGTTGACTCCGGAGTCCGATCCGCTCCACCCCGTTCTCGGGTTCGATGTCGAGGCCGACCGCGTGGTGCTGCTGGCGGAACCACGGCTCAGCTGACCGCTTCGGCTGGCCGGGACTCGTAGAAGGTCCCGTCGCGGAGCATCGCGAACAGGACGTCGACCCGGCGTCTGGCCAGACAGAGAAGTGCCTGGGTATGCGGCTTCCCTTGGCCGATCTTCTTGTCGTAGTAGGCGCGGGAGGCCGGGTCGCTGAGCGAGGCGAACGCGGCCAGGAAGAACGCCCGTTTGAGCTGCTTGTTGCCTCGGCGGGAGGGTTGCTCGCCGCGTATGGAGGAGCCGGAGCTGCGGGTCGCGGGGGCGAGGCCGGCGTAGGAGGCCAGGTGGGCGGCGGTCGGGAACGCTCTCGCATCGCCGACGTCGATCAGGACCCGGGCACCGGTCCTGGTGCCGATGCCGGGCATGGAGGTGAGGATCTTGGAGAGCGGGTGCTCGTCCAGCAGCTCCTGGATGCGCTTCTCCAGGAGCTTGCGCTGGTCGAGGACGGCCCGCAGGGAGCCGGCCAGGCTCGGCACGATCAGCTCGGCCGCATCGGTGCCCGGGACTACCACGGTCTGCTCGTCGAGCGCGGTGAGGATCTCCTCGACCAGGCGCTCGAACATGCGCGGGGCCAAGGGCCGGGCGACGCCGAGCAGGCGACGGCGTCCGGCCTTGCGCAGGGCGGCAGGCGAGCCGAACTGCTCCAGCAGGGCCAGCACCGCCGGGTGGTCCAGTCGCGGCCCCAGGACACGTTCCAGGTGCGGGTGGATCTGCGTGAGCAGTCCGCGCAGGCGGTTGGCGATGCGGGTGGCCTCGCCGGCGAGGTCGTCGTCGAAGCCGACGACCATCTCCAGCTCGGCGATGGTCTCGTCGGTGAGCTCGATGCCGCGCAGGGTGTGCGGCATGGTGCGGGCGGCATCCGCGATGACGAAGGCGTCGCGGGCGTCGGTCTTGGCCTCGCCGGGGTAGAGGTCGGCGATCCGGCGCATCGTCAGGCCGGGCAGGTAGGCGACGCGGCAGCCGGCGTCCCGGGCCACCGCCAGGGGCAGAGCGCCGATGGAGGCGGGCTGGTCGACGATGAACATCACGGTGCCGTGCTTGGCGGTGAGCTTGTCCAGCACGGCCCGCATCTTGGGCTCGCTATTCGGCAGCCGCTTGTCGAAGACCCGCTTGCCCGCCCGGGTCACCGCAGTTCCGTGGTGCTCGCCCTTGCCGACGTCCAGGCCCAGGAAGACATCCACATCGCCGGTGTCGATCATGCTGATCCCTCACGAGGTCGTCTGTCCCGGCCTCGTTGGCGTGGCACCAGTCGCCGGCATCCACGTTACGAAGAGCCTCCCAGCACGCTGGTGGTCCTGCCTCTATCAGCGGTCTACCGAACTGCTTGACGTCCTCTCATGCCACCCGGGTCGGCGACCGGGGCGGTGTGGGGTCCGCACACTGTGTCGCGAACGCCGGGCGGCCACCGGTGGCGAGGGCGACACGACGTTCAGCAGGAGACCTGCTCATCTTCCTTTTTCCACAGTCTGGTTCGGAATGCGCGGGATGACCGGAGCGGCGTCGGGGAGCCGCTAGCGTCGGAGGCAGCCGCCCCGACGAGGGGTGGGTGCGTCGATGGATCGGAGCCAGCGTGGTCCCCATGACCCTGCAAGAGATCGCCGAGGCCGTCGGGGGCGCGCTGCACGACGTGCCCGATCCGGACGCGGTGGTGGACCGGCCAGGGGTCATCGACTCGCGCCTGGTGGAACCCGGAGCGCTGTTCATCGCGCTGCCGGGCGAGCACACCGACGGGCACCGGTTCGCCGAGGCCGCCGTCCGGGCCGGGGCAACCGCCGTGCTCGCTGCCCGGCCGGTCGGGGTGCCGGCCGTCGTGGTGCCGGACGTCCAGGACGCGATGGGCGCCCTGGCCCGCGCGGTGCTCGACCGGCTGAAGGCGCCGACCGTGATCGGGCTGACCGGCTCGGCCGGGAAGACCGGCACCAAGGACCTGCTGGCCCAGGTGCTGGAGACCATGGACACCACGGTGGCCACGCCGCTGTCGTTCAACGGCGAGATCGGCCTGCCGCTGACCGTCTTCCGGGCGGACGAGAGCACCCGCCTGCTGGTGCTGGAGATGGGCGCGCGCGGCGCGGGGCACATCAAGTACCTGACGGGGATCGTCCCGCCGAAGGTCGGCCTGGTCCTGAACGTCGGCACCGCGCACGTGGGCGAGTTCGGCGGCGGGAAGGAGTCGATCGCCGCCGCGAAGGGCGAACTCGTCGAGGCCCTGCCCGCCGACGGCCTGGCGGTGCTGAACGCCGACGACCCGTACGTCATGTCGATGGCGCCGCGCACGGTCGCGCCGGTCCTGACGTTCGGGCGGGAGGCAGGGGACGTGCGGGCTGTCGACGTGGAGCTGGACGGCGCCGGGCGGCCGTCGTTCACCCTCACGTACCGGGGCGAGCGCGCCCCCGTGGAGCTGGGGCTGCACGGCGCGCACCACGTCTCCAACGCGACGGCCGCCGCCGCGGTGGCGATCGGGCTGGGCGCGGGCGTGCGGCAGGCGGCGGAGGCGCTGACCGGTGCCCGGCAGCTGACGCCGGGCCGAATGGACGTCACCGAGCGGCCGGACGGCGTGACGGTGATCAACGACGCGTTCAACGCGAACCCCGAGTCGATGGCCGTCGCCCTCGCCGCGCTCACCGCCATGGCCGACAGCGGCGGGCGCAGGACGGTGGCGGTGCTGGGCGAGATGCGGGAGCTGGGCGAGGAGTCCGAGGCCCACCACGCGGAGCTGGGCCGGCTCGTCGCCCGCAGCGGGATCACCGACCTGATCGCGGTCGGCGACCGGGAGGCCCGGCTGGTGCACGACCGGGCGGTGGCGGGAGGCGTCAACGGCACGCTGGTGCCGGACCGCGACGCCGCCCTCGACCTGCTGCTGACCTACCTCCGGCCGGGAGACGTGGTGCTGGTGAAGGGCTCCCACAGCGTCGGGCTGGAGGACACGGCTATGCGCCTCGCCAAGCCCGACGCCGCCGACGCCGCCGACGGCGCGCGCTGATCACACGGCGGCGACCGGGGCGACCGGGTCTCGGCCGGCCGCAGGAGGACCGCCGGCCCGGGGCGACCGGCCGGCCCGGGGCTCGCAGGCTGACACGGCGGTGGGCCGACCGGCGGCGGTTGGCGTCGTGTCAGTCGGCGGCCGGTCGGGTGGCGGGCCGGACACGGAAGGAGAAGGCCTCCATCAGGGGCTTGCGCTGGGTCTTCTGGACGGCGGCGATGCGCCACTGCCCGTGGGCCTCCCGGACCAGTGTGTAGGTGGCGAGCTTGTCGAGCCGGCTGGGCTTGGCACTGCTCTTGCGCACGTCGCCGCGGGTCACCGCCACGGCGGTGTCCGGGCCGTAGAAGCGCAGGTCGGCCAGGTCGAGGTCCAGCCGGGTGTCCTTGAGGAAACTGTCGAACAGGGCTTGGTGGGCACGGCCGATCTCGGTGGCGCCCCGGTAGAGGGTGCCGGCGTAGGTGACGTCGGTGGCGTCGGAGGTGAAGCACGCCCCGTACGCGGGGCCGTCACCGTCGGCCCAGGCGGCGGTGCTGCGCTGCAGCAGGGCGCGGACGGCGGCGGTGTCCTCGGAGCGGTCGGCGTGGGCGGGCTGGTGGCTGGTCATGGTCGAGTCCTCCGGGTGGTCTGGGGTGGTGGTGGCGTCGACGGTCTCGGTACGCATGGCATCCCCTCCGTGATAGCTTCGCCAGTGAAGACGCTTCCTCGAAGATTTATCTTCTCTTGGAATTTATCTTCCTCGAGGAAGAGATTATGGAGTGGAGAAGCCCGTGTCAACGCATGCCATCCCGCCCGGGGCCGACGAGACCTACCGTCGGTACCTGAGCGCCGTGATGCTCCACGGCCACGCCGGCGCCAAGGCGTGCGGCCTCGGCGCCACCGACCTGTACGCACTGAACGCGCTGGAACTCTGCGGGCCCATGACCCCCGGGGAACTGGGCGCGCGGACGGGCCTGACCACCGGCCCCACCACGCGCCTCGTCGACCGGCTGGAGGAGGCCGGCTACGTCCGCCGCGCCCCGTCCCCCGATGACCGGCGCAAGGTGATCGTCGAACCCGTCGGAAAGCCCGCCGGCCTCGACGAGGCGATGGCCCCCGCCCGCCGGCGGATCGGCGAACTCCTCGGCGGTTACACCCCCGAGCAGTTGGAGGTCCTCTTCGACTACTTCGCCCGCGCCGCCGACGCATATCAGGCCGCCGCCGAGCAGCTTCGCGACCGCGACGCCGCCTGACAACCGGCCCCGACGGACCCTGCCCCCCTCGTCAAGGCCTCCTCGTCAAGGCCTCCTCCAGCGGGGGTGTGTCGGCCGCGTCGCGAGGTCCGTGAAGGGCGTCCGCGGTCGGGAAGGGCGTCCGCGGTCGGGAAGGACGTCCGCGGTCGGGAAGGAAGACGGCGTCCGCCGGTGCCCCGGTCGTCACCGGCGAACGCCGTGGCGATCGCGCCGAGCCCGGATCTCCGCGTCCCACCCGCGACATACCGGTACGACCGACCCGGAAGGCGTGGACGGTGTCGGCGGGAAGATAGGGTCGCCCTAGCTTTTCCAGTGAGATCGATAGGCATGGGCGCGGGGAGGTCCGGGTGTGTTCGTGACGACGGGGCAGGCCGGCTCGGCGCTGGGATGTTCGATTCCGACGGTGAAGAAGCTGATGGCCACCGGCGTGGTGCCCGGCGTGCGCGACGTCGGCCGGCAGGTGTTCCCGCTGGCCGCGCTCCAGCGGTTGCAGGCCCGGCCGGCCGCGGACCTGAGCGTGCTCGGCCGGGCCGAGGTGGCGGTGCTGCGCTCGGACGCCCCGGCCCGGGTGGACGAGGCGGACCGGGAGTGGATCGGCTTCGGTACCGCGCTCGACGAGGCGCAGCTGCTGGCGGCGCTGTCGGGCTGGTGGCGGTGCGACCCGGCGCGGGTCGCGGCCGGCGGCGTGCTGCCGGTGACGGTGGCCGGGTTCGTCGTCGCGGTGCTGACCGGCCTGACCGAGTGGGAGTCCGACGGCACGGCCGGCACCACGGGGCGCTACCGGTTTCCGAAGGCACGGCTGGGCGGCTACCTGACCGACCTCACCGCCCCGGCGAACGCCGCCGACCCGGCCGACCCGGAGGATGCGCGGCTGGCGCGCCTGCTGCTCGGAACCCGCCTGGCGTCCGTCTCCGGCGGCCCGATCGCCTACGTCACCACCCGGCCGACCGCCGACACCGCCGACGAGGGGGAGCCAGCCTGATGGACCGCAAGACGTACACCGCCGAGCTCGCCGGTCTGCGCGAGCTGCGCTCCGAGATCACGGCCGCCGAGAAGGCCGTCGCCGCCGCGCAGAAGGAGCTGGACAAGCTCAGCGCCCAGCGTGCGCGCCGGGTGGCCGGACTCGCGGGGTACGAAGGCGCGAAGGCAGAGACCATCGCGAAGGCCTCGGGCCTGGCGGTCGGCGACGTGGTGCGGATCGCGCCCCTGCTGGACCCGACCCCGGCCGCCGTCCGCGCCGCCAAGGCCGACGGCCAGGCCGCCACCGCGGCGCCCGCACCCGTCGAGGCGCCGACGGGGGAGCCGGTCGCCGAGCCCGCCGCCGCGGTCGCCCCGGCGCTGACCCGACCGGCCCCCGTACCCGAGCAGCCGGCCCCGGTCGCCCCGGTCGCCCCGGTGACCGCGGCCGCCTCGGTGACCGCGGCCTCGGTCGAGGTCGAGGTCGTCGTCGAGGACCAGGCCGTCGTCGAGCAGCCCGCCTCGGTCGAGGCGGCTGTGTCGGTCGCTCCGGTCGCTCCGGTCGCTCCGGTCGCTGCTGCGCCGCGGCCGGTGGCCGAGGTCGGCCCGCGTGAGCTGCCGACTCTCCCCGAGGGCCCGGCGGGCGCGCGGTTCGAGGCCGTGACCACGGGCCTGGTCTCCAGGCGTCCCAACTTCACGCAGCAGGCCCGCTCCACGGTGTTCCTGGACGTAGCGGCCGGTCTGCTCGCGGTCCGCGACCAGGTCGTCCGGGTCGACCTCGGCGCCCGCACCCCGGGCGAGATCCTCGACGCGGTCCTGGCCACCGCGCCCGGCACCGAGCGGGTCTACATCACCGCCGGCGCCCCCTGGCACGACGGCGCCGAGCGCTACTCCACGCTCAAGGACGCCGTCGCCGCCTGGCTGAACACCCCGTCGGAGCGGTGGACCACCGCCGTCGGCTCCGGCCGGGACAAGCTCGCTGGGCACTTCGTGCACCAGCGCCAGCCGGTGGGCCGCTACGCCCCCGCGGCCGCGCCGGACGGCGGCAGCACGGAGATCCGGTCGATGGGGGAGTGGTTCGACCCGGACGGTGCCGACGTCGTGACCTGCCGCCAGGCGTTCACGCTGCTGTGGCAGGCGCTGCGCCGGCACTGGGACGACGCGGTGCTGATGGGCTCGCCGTCGCAGACCGGGCGGGACCTGTGGTCGCGCACCATTCCGACGACGGGCAAGTGGGCGGGCGGCTACCCGGTGCTGTCCGAGGAGCTGCGGGGCCTGCTGCACGCGACGGGCGGTCAGGGCCGCACCGAGCTGATCCTGCCGCCGCGCGTCCCGGAGCAGCTGCCCGCGCTGGTGGAGTACGACCGCACCTTCGCCTACGCGAAGCACCTGTGGAAGTCGCCGGTGGGAACGCCGCGCCGGATCACGGCCGCCGCGTTCGCGGCGATGACCGAGGCGGAGCAGGTCAAGGCGCTGATGTCCTGCTCGCACTGGAACGTGCGCGTGACCGTCCCGGCCGGCTGGACCCACGTCGGGCTGCTGCCCGCCCCGGTGACCGGTGACCGGGCCTGGGTCTACCCCTCGGAGCCGGGCGCCACGTTCACCACGTGGGCGGGCGGCGCGGAGGTGCACCTGGCCCTGTCGAACCACATCGCGCCGTGGAAGGTCGAGATCCTCGGCGGTCTGCTCTTCGAGGACGGCAAGCCGCTGGACGAGTGGGGCAAGCGGTTGAAGGTCGCCTGGGCGGACCTGACCAACCTCTCCAAGCTGCACGCCGACGAGCGCCAGCGACAGGCGGCCTATCTCGCCTCCCGCGCGGTCCGCAGTGTGCTGCTGTTCGGCCTGGGCGGGTTCGCGCAGCGCCCGCGCCTGGTCTCCGGCACCACCCCGGTCGGCGAGGCGCTGCCGGACGGGGTGGAGATCCTCGGCCAGGACGGCGAGGTGGTGACCTGGCAGCGGCAGGCCGGCTTCTCCCGCGACCCGTACGCCCACCCCGAGTGGGCCGCCTACGTCTGGTCCGGCGCCCGGGCGGCGCTGCTGGACATGAAGTACCGCCAGGGCAAGGAGGTTATCGGCCACGCCGGCGCCCTGCACGCGAAGCCCGGCACGGTCGTCTACTTCGGCACGGACGGCATCGCCCTGACCGAGCGCCAGCCCTGGCCCTACCGGGGCGAGGTGGGCGACTACCTCCTCAAGGGCCACCTCACCGGCCCCGTCGAGCACCCGAGGAGCCAGGAGCAGTACCTCAAGCTGCGCGCCCTGGGCCGCGCCGAACTCGCCGCGAAGGGAGCTGACCAGTGAGCCCGGCCGACCCGAACCAGCCGAACGAAGCCGCCCGCCTGACCCAGGAACTGATCGACCAGGGCTACACCAAGCGCCAGGTCGCCAGGATGCTCGGCCGCGACGCCTCGCTCGTCTCCCAGTTCTTCACCAAGGGCAAGGGCAAGGCGTTCGTCGCCGCGCTGCGCCAGGTCGTCCGGGCGGTGCACGGCGGCGAACGCGACCCCGAGGCGCTCGCCGCCGTCGCCCGGGAGAACGTTCAGCGGCGCCGCACGAAGACCGGGCAGAAGGCCCGGGTACGCGGCAAGGACGTCGTCGGCGAGGCAGGCGGCTCGATGGCCGGCCGGGCAG
This sequence comes from Streptomyces sp. NRRL S-350, assembly GCF_000719705.1. GTDB lineage: Bacteria > Actinomycetota > Actinomycetes > Streptomycetales > Streptomycetaceae > Kitasatospora. The sequence continues at coordinate 53,853 of NZ_JOHO01000053.1, forward strand.
GGAAGCAGGCCATCAAGTCCGGCGCCGCCCACCTCGCCGCCGTGGTGCACGAGACCGGCCAGGCCGGTGGCCGCCTCGCCTTCACCGTCCGGATGAAAGCCGACCAGTACACGATGTCGGCCGGCTCCACCGAGGACTCCCCGGGGCTGCGCCGCGGCTTCATCCCCCGCGCGGACGGCACGGAGGAGCGCACCTACGGCTCCGCGTCCACCGGCGGGTTCGACGCCGCCGAGTGGAGTCGGCGGGTCGCCGAGCACCACGGCGACGTCACCGAGGCCATGAAGGGGTGGCTGGTGGAGACCGGCCGCGCCGTCGAGGACGCCGACATCGCCTACCTCGAAGTCCGCGGCTGGGTGCCGCCCGAGTAGCACCGCCCGCCCCCGCACGTGCGACTGGGCGCTTCAGTCGGCGAGTGGGCGGTCGAGTCGGCGGGTTGAGCATGTGGTGTCGGCGCACTCAGCGCGGTGGTGGTCGGGCGGCTCCCACCAGGCGGCGGCGTCGTGGAACGGGCAGCCGATGCGCGCGGACTTCGTGGTGCTCTCCGAGCCGTAATGGCCCGTGTCGCGCCGGGAGTTGGCGCGGGTCCAGCCGCGGCCGACGTCGGTGGGCTGGACAGGTCGAGTACGGGGCGTGATTGCGCAGGTCACGGCTGCTCCCCTCGTTCGGGGTGGCCGGTACGCGCGCAGGAGGGGGGTTTTCCGGCGGCTGGGCGACGTCGCGCTCGAGCCGGTCGAGGGCTCGTGCATCCGGGGCGGCTCCCGGCCGGTGTCAGCGACTCCGCCGCAGGTTCGTTGCTCCTGAAGGCGTTTCACCGCGAGCTTGCGGGCCGGTGCGCCCCGGGAAAGGGCACGTGCTCAGTCCCGATTGCCGGGGACTGCGCTGCCGTGGACCGGTTGGTGCGGGGTCGGGCGGAGCCGTGGGAGCGGCCGGGCGGGCCGGCATGCTATTTTTGTGATCGATCGTTCAACTATGGGGGTGCCGGTGGGACGCAAGCAGCTGTGGGATCGGACGGAGGTACTGGCCTCCGCCATGCGGCTGTTCCGTCGCCGCGGCTACCTCGGGGCCTCACTGCGGGACATCGAGGAGGCGACCGGGCTGCATCCGGGCAGCCTGTACCGGGTCTTCCAGAACAAGGACGGCCTGTTCCGCGCGGCACTGGACGCCTACAACGACCAGGTGGTGCAGGGCCGCGTCCGGGCCCATCTCCTGGAACCGGCGGACCCGGTGGCAGGCATCCGGTCGTTCTTCACCTCGGCGTTCGAGACCGGCCTCGATCCCGATCCGGGATGTCTGCTCACCAACACCGCCGTGGAGTCCTTCACCGTGCCGCAGGCCGCCGACGCGGTTCACCGAGGGCTGGAGACGATCGAGTCCGGCTTCACCGAGGCCCTGACGCGCGCCCGCAACCTGGGCCGGCTGTCCGCGGACCTCGACGTCGAGGTTTCGGCAGCCCACCTGCTGACGCTCTATCAGGGCCTGCTGGTGCTGGTTCGGGCCGGCACCCCCATCACGAAACTGCACACGATCACCGACGGCGCGATGGCGTCGATCGGCCCCGAGGAAGAGGGACAGCGATGAGTGACTCACAGCAGCTCTGGACGGACTATGCCGCGTGCTGGTCGGCCGACCCCGGCGAGCGGCTCGCCGCACTCGGCGCGGTCGCGGTCGAAGACGTCGCCTACCGGGACCCGGGCACGGAGGTCGGCGGGCTGACCGAGCTGGCCGCCTACATGGCCGGCTTCGCCGGGGCCTTCCCCGGCCACCGGTTCCGCATCGACGAGGTACTCGAGCACCACGACCGGTCGCTCGCACGGTGGACCCAGCTCGGGGAGCAGGGCGAGCCCGCCATGGCGGGCGTGAGCACCGCGCTCCACCGCGACGGCCGGCTCGCCGACATCACCGGGTTCTTCCTGCCCGCGTGAGCGGATCCCGCAGCCTCGCCGAGTACCTGGCCGATCAGCTGGCGCCCCTCGGCGAGGTCACCGTCCACCGCTACTTCGGCGGCTGGGCACTGCGCAGCCACGCCGTCCAGTTCGCGATCGTGATGGACACCCTCTACCTCCGCGTCGACGGCTCGGCCCGACCCGACTACGAGAAGGCCGGGTCCACACCGTTCACCTACCACGCCGCAGGCCGCGAGATAGTGGTACGCACCTACTACAGCGTCCCGACGGAAGTGATCGACGACAGCGCCGAACTGTGCGCCCTGGCCCGCACGGCACTGGCCTGACCAGCCAATCCCCAACCGCCGGGCGACGGCACGGCGCCGGTCGAATGCTCCGCCGTCCGGTCGCGCCGAGCCGCTCGACCGCCTGGGCAGGGACCCCGTAAGGAACCAGAAGACCAGCCGACGAGCAAGGAGGCGAGCAGACCGGTCCCGCCCCCGGTCAACGCTCACCTCGCCAACTGAAGCGCTCGGTCACAGGTCGGCCTCTCCCCATCCATGACCTGGCCCCGGGGAGAGGCCGCCCGCCCGACCATCCCACAGCCTCGACTACCCCGCTCCGCCGTCTCAGCATCCGAAGGAGGCCCACCCGCCGTGGAGACCACCACCGCCACCGCCGAGCGGCACGTGCCGGCCGCGTTCCGTGCCGCAACCGGGCAGCCGGTCCCGGCGCAGCCGTCCGCCACCGTGGCGAACCCGTTGCCGCTGCACTGGTTCCAGAAGGACGCGGTGGCGGCTGCGGTGCGCGAGGTGAAGGCCGGCGGCCGGGCGACGGTGGTCGCGGCGACCGGCTCCGGCAAGACCCTGATCGCGGCCGGCTGCGCCCGGCGTCTGGCGGTGCGGGGGCGGGTGCTGGTGCTGGTGCCGACGATCGAGCTGCTGGAGCAGACGGCGGAGGCGTGGTCGTTGCGGGGCGGGCGCCGGGGTCTGGCGGTGGCGGCGTGTTCGCGGGAGGAGGCGCTGGAGAGCGCGGAGGCAGGCGGGCGGATCCGTGCCGAGGTGTCCACGCAGGCCGCCCGCCTCGCCGACCTGGTCGCCGCGGCCAGGACCGGCGAGGCGGTCACCGTGTACGCCACCTACGCCTCGCTGGAGCGGATCGTGCAGGCCCACCAGCAGTTCGGGCTCCCGGCGTGGGACCTGGTGGTGGTCGACGAGGCGCACCGCACCGCCGGTTCGGAGGGCAAGGCGTGGGCCGCGGTCCACGACGACGGCCAGGTCCCCGCCGCGCGCCGGCTGTACTTCACCGCGACCCCGCGGATCGCGGACGACCGGCGCGCGAAGGACGGCCTGGCCGACCTCGCCGACGCCGACGGCGACACCGACGACGCCGAGCAGCTGCCCGCGCTCTGCTCCATGGACGACGAGACGATCTACGGCCCCACCGTCTCCACCTGGACCCTCGGCCAAGGCATCGAGCACGGCTACCTCGCCGACTACCGCGTCCTGGTGCCGGTCGTCACCGACGAGGACCTGCGCGACCTGCTCAACCTGCCCGCCGTCGCCGACCTGCGCTCCCAGCGCTCCAACGAGGACCTGCTGCGCCTCGCGCTGCAGATCGCGGTGCTGCGCGCGGTCGCCGACCTCGGCCTGCGCCGGGTGATCACGTTCCACTCGCGGGTGGCCGGGGCGCGGGAGTTCGCCGGCAGCCTGCTGGAGGCCTCGGAGCTGTTGCAGGACGCGGACCGTCCGGAGCGGATCTGGGCGAAGGCGGTCGCCGGCACCGATCGGCTGCGGGAGCGCCGGGCCGCGTTCGCGGAGTTCAAGGCCCACACCGGCGAGGACGGCGAGGAGTGCGGCATCCTCTGCAACTCCCGCCTGCTGACGGAAGGCATCGACGTCGCCGCCGTCGACGCGGTCTGCTTCGCCGACCCCAAATCCAGCGTGATCGACATCGTCCAGGCCGTCGGGCGGGCGCTGCGCCAGTCCTACCGGCAGGGCAAGGTGTCCTGGGTCATCATCCCGGTCTACCTGCCGACGCCCGCGGTCGGCGACGACGGCACGGCGGCCGCCGACCCGGCCGAGGTCCGCGACGCCGGGGAGGCGGTGAAGGCCGAGGCCGACACCGAGCTCGAGGCCTCCAGCTTCCGCACCATCTGGCGGGTCCTGCGCGCCCTGGCCGCGCACGACGCCCGGGTCGTCGGACGGATCACCGAACTGCGCGGCACCCGATCCCAGGGCGCCGCACACACCACCACGGAGGCCTCGGCCGCCGAAGCCGCCGACACCGGGGCCGGGGAGCGCGAGCAGCCGTCGGCGGCGGCGGCGGAGTCGCCGGTGGACTGGCTGCGCATCGACGCCCGCCGCCACGCCGCCCAAATCCTGCAGACCGTGAAGCTGCGCGCGTTCAACCCGCGGGCGACGGAGTGGCAGCGCATGCACGCCGTCGCCGCCAGGTTCCACATCGAGCACGGCCACCTCGACCCCACCGACAGGACGACCCACGCGGAGCTGGTCTCCTGGCTCGCCCGCCAGCGCCACCTCAACGGCCAGGGCCTGCTCGACCCGGCCCGGGTCTCGGAGCTGGACGCCCTCGGCATGATCTGGTCGAAGAACGCCAACGCCTGGGAACGCGGCTACGCCTACGCGAAGGCCTTCCACCGCCGGCACGGCCACCTCGCGATCCCCGCGACCGCGAAGCTGGACGACTACGCGGTCGGCGCGTGGATGCGCCGCCAGCGCCGCGCCGACAACCTCACCCCCGACCAGACGGCCAAGCTGGACGCCCTGGACGAGCTCTGGCGCCTGGAGCCGGACTGGAACCGCTCCTACCGCCGCCTGCTCGCCTACCTCGCCGCCGGTGGCACCCTCACCGGCCCCGTCAACCGCACCGGCCTCGGCGACGACCCGACGTTCCGCCCCGGCACGTGGCTGCGCAAGCAGGCGGGCGCCCGCACCGAGGGGAAGCTGACCGAGCAGCAGACCGCGCTCCTGGACGCGCTGCTCGCCGCCGAGAACGGCCGCGGGGCCGCCGGCGCCCACCCGACTTAGACACCACCGCACGCACCATCGCGGACACCACCGCACGCACCACCGCAGGTACGCGCGCAGGAACCACCGCACCCTGCGGGGCCGTGCTGTTGGTGAGCGCCTACGCCTTGGCGCGGGACGCCGAGGACCCGTCGGCCGCAGTGGAAGAGGTCTTCGCTCTCATCGAGCACGGCTTCGGACCCGCAGTGGGCCGGCAACCAGAGGAGCCGCTGAAGTAGCCGCCGTCGGGGTGGAGGGCGGTGAACACCCGGCCGCCGCAGCCCCCGGCCGCCGCAGCCCCCGGCTGCCCGCACGCCTGGCCGCCCGCAGCACCTGGCCGCCGTAGCGCCGTGCGGCCGCTCCTGTCGGCGGATCGGGCGGATCGGGCGGATGGAAGGCCGGCTCCCGCTCCAGCACGGTCCGGGACACCGCCCGGATCGGCCCTGCCGGCTCGGGAACGCGCCTGGCTGGTCCGGCGGCGTGGTTCCGGTCGACCGCGCCGGGGGCTCCACATCCTGCTGCCGTGCCGCCCGTAGGGAAGTGCCGCGGGGGACCGTCGCAGAGACCCCGACTCTGCCCTGAAGTACCTTCCGCCGCGCCGTGGCCGTCGGGTTGAGTGGGACGTTGCCGACGATCCCAGGAGGGGCGGAGCCCGATGCGCAAGCGGGAGAACGAGGAAGCCACCAGGGCCAGGGCAAGCCGGGAGGCGAGGCACGAGGCCGCCCAGGCCGGGCACCAAGGGTCACGACTGCTCGCCCTCCAGGCCACCGTGGGCAACGCGGCGGTCGTCCAGATGCTCCGCCGGGCCGGCCACGGCCCGGACGAAAAGGAACACCGGCACGGGGACGGCTGCGGCCACGAAGGCTTCCAGGACCCGGCCGTCCAGCGCGCCGCGGCCCCGGCCCTCCAGCGCTCCTCCGTCCACGACGTCCTGCGCGGCCCCGGCCGGCCTCTGGACCAGGCCACCCGTACGGACATGGAGTCCCGCCTCGGCGCCGACTTCTCCGACGTACGCATCCACACCGACGGCGCCGCGAGGGCCTCCGCCGCCGAGGTCGGCGCGCGTGCCTACACCTCCGGCAACGACATCGTCATCGGCGAGGGCGGGGGCGACGCGCACACCCTCGCCCACGAACTCACCCATGTCATCCAGCAGCGCCAGGGACCGGTCAGCGGTACCGACAACGGCAACGGGCTGAAGGTCTCCGACCCGTCCGACCGCTTCGAGCGCGAGGCCGAGGCCAACGCCCGCGCGGTGATGAGCCGTCCGGCCCCCCGGACCTCCTCCGACGTGCAGCGTTCGGCCGACCCCGGGACCGGGGCGGCCGGTGCGGCGGAGGTGTCCGTGCAGCGCACCCTCCCGGCGGGCCTCCCGAAGGGGACCCAGGTCGTCAAGCACACGGACGAGGGGGACGTCGAGGGGCAGACGATCCTCAGTTTCGGCTTCGGGTCCTATCTGATCTCCGCGGGCTCGGACGGCAAGAAGCCCCGGGCGTCCCTCAAGGACAAGTCGTGGGGGACGGTCGAGGAACGGGAAACGTCCCGCGCGGAGTACGAAGCGGCTCGCGCCCTGGAGTTGGACCCGGCGGTCCTCGCGGCCAAGCAGAAGCAGAGTGATCTCAACCTCGGCGAGAACTACCTCAGCTCCGACTACCGCCGGATCAACCCGCTCCTCGCGGCCCTCGGGCAGGTCGGCTTCACCCCCGGCGAGATCGCCGCCCCCGGTTTCTCCTACAAGTCGAAGGAGAACCAGGTGCTCGACGCGTGGCGCAGTGTAGCCATGGCGCGGGGCTACGCGGACGAGCAGACCACGGAGGCGTGGGACAAGAAGTACCTCGCGGACACCTTCGACATCTTCGCCCGGATCAACGGCGTGTGGGACGACTTCACGACGCCCCGCGCGAACGAGGAAGGCAACGTGGTGCGGGGCGACAGCAAGCACCTGTACGAGTCGTTCGGCGGCATCCTCAAGCAGCAGGAGAGCCACCCGGACGGTGGCTACGTCTCCGTCGACCAGACGATCGAGTGGCCGGCGATCCTGTCGACCACGTACGGCGATCCGTTGACCCACACGTATGTGGCCGGCAAGGAGATCGTCTGGGAGTTCCGCCTCCCGGAGGACCACCGGGGAAGGACACTCGGCAGGAACAACCAGTCCGAGGAGGAGATGACCTTCCCCATCGGCACCAAGATCCACATCCGCCAGATCCTCGTGCGGAGCGGCGACTTCCGGCAGGAGCGGTCGGCGAAGTACGGCGAGAGCGCGGCCGTGATCGTCTTCGCCGACATCCCGGCGGGCCAGGGACCGGCTCGAGAGGCCTGAAAGGTCCTGACGGGAGCCGCTGAGGGCGTGACTGTCGGGCTCGGTGCTCGGTGCTCGGTGCTCGGTGCTCGGTGCTCGGTGCTCGTTGGTCGGCGGGCGGCCGGGCGGCCGGGCGGCCGGGCGGGCTGGCTGGCGGGCGGGGCAGAGGGTGTCTCGCCTCGCCCTTCACCGACGAGCAGAAGGCCGACACCGGCCACCGAAACCGGCCGCTAGCCCCGGTTCGCGGCCTGCTTGACGGTCTTGATCGACGGCGCCGTCTCGACGTGGGTGACGGCCGGGAGCGCGGCGACCCGGGTGGTCAGGTAGCGGTAGAGGGCGCGCTGGTCCGCGCACACCACGGTGGCGTACAGATTGGTCGGACCGGTCGTCGCGCAGGCGAAAGCGACCTCCGGGTGCCCGGCCAGCGCCCGGCCGGCCTCCTCCAGGTACGGGGGAGCGACCGAGATCCACAGCAGGGTCCTGGTGCCGACGCCGAGCAGGCGCGGGTCGCAGTCGATGTCCAGGTAGAGCACCCCGCGTTCGCGCAGTTCGGTCATCCGGCGCCGGACGGTGGTCGGCGACCAGCCGGTGACGGCGGCCAGTTCCTCGAACCCCGCGCGGCCGTCCGTGCCGAGGGCGGCGAGCAGCCTGCGGTCACCGTCGTCCAGCCGCACCGGGCCGGGCGGCAGTCGGTCTGGTGGCAGTCGGTCTGGTGGCAGTCGGTCTGGTGGCAGTCGGTCCGGCGGCAGTCGGTGCGCCGGCGCGGCCGGGTGCAGGGCCGCGACAGCGGCCGGGGCCAGCGGGCCGATCTTGGCGATCAGGCTGTCCGGGCCGCCGTAGAAGGTGTGCAGCACCGAGTGCGCGCTCACCCCCTCGACCCTCGGGGTGCGCGGGAGCCGGGCCAGCAGCAGGGCCTCGCTGTCCGCCTCGGTCTCGGCGCGGACGGTGCAGGTGATCTCGGTGCCGCCGGAGGTCAGGCTCACCCAGGAGGTGTCGGGGCGGCGGGCCAGCGCCTCGGCCACCGCGACCGCCGCCGAGGGCGCGCAGCGCACCCGCAGCAGCCACAACTCCGCACCCAGCGCGACCGGGTCGACCCCGCCGAGCACCCGCACCGCGCCGGATGCGCGCAGCCGGGCGTACCTGCGCGCGACGGTGCGGTCCGACGCCCCGAGGACGGCGGCGACGGTGCTGAACGGGGCCCGGCCGTCGATCTGCAGGGCGTGGACGAGTCGGCGGTCCAACTCGTCGTAGTCGGATTCCACCGTGCCGAGGGTACCCGGTGTCGGATTCCGCCGTCACCGCGCCGGTCACTGGCCCAACGGCCCCCGCCGGAGCGAGCGTTGACCCGTCAACGGGAACCACCCGGCGGAGCTTGAGGAGACGCACCATGGACACCGACGTACTCGTCGTCGGAGCCGGACCGACCGGCCTGATGGCGGCCAACGAACTGCTGCTGGCGGGCGTGTCGACCGTGCTCGTGGACCGGCTGCCCGCGCGCAGCGCCCTGTCCAGGGCGGGCGGCGTGCAGACCCGGACACTGGAGGCGCTCGACCAGCGCGGGCTGCTGGAACCGCTGCTCGCCGGCGGCGACCACCCGGTCGGCGGGAGCCACTTCGCCGGCATCCCGCTGCCGGACGCCCCGGCCCCCGACCCGGGACCTGGCGCCCACCTCCCCCGGCAGCCCTGGCGCTCCGTGCCCCAGGTCGTGCTGGAGGCCTTCTTCGAGGTACACCTGGCCGGGCAGGGCCTCAAGGTCAGGCGCGACCACGAACTGATCGCCCTCGCCCAGGACGACCAGTCCGTCACCGCGACCTTCGCCGACGGCCGGTCGCTGCGCGCCCGCCACCTGGTCGCCGCCGACGGCGGCCACAGCACCGTGCGGTCGCTGCTCAAGGCCGAATTCCCGGGCCGGGCGGGCACCTTGACCACGATCGCCGCCGACGTGCGGCTCAGCGGCGCCGACGGCCTGCCCACCCACCACCACAGCCCGGACGGCCACTGGGCGGGGATCTTCCCGCTCGGCACCGACAGCGAGGGCCGGCCGCTGCGCCGGCTCGCCATGGGCGGGCCGGGCCGCTCGCTGCCCAGGGACGTGCCGATCACCGAGGAGGAGATCCGCGACGGGCTGCGCGCCGTGTTCGGCGACCGGGTGCAGCTGCTGGACCTGTGCCACGCCCGCCGGATCACCGACGCGGCCCGGCAGGTCACCCGGTACCGCCACGGGCGGGTGTTCCTGGCCGGCGACGCCGCCCACGTGCACCTCCCGCTCGGCGCCCAGGGCATGAACGGCGGCATGCAGGACGCCTTCAACCTCGGCTGGAAACTCGGCGCCGCCGTCCGGGGCTGGGCGCCGGAGGGCCTGCTCGACAGCTACCACACCGAACGCCACCTGGCCGGGACCACCGTGCTGCGCAACGTCCAGGCGCAGGGACTGCTGATGGACTGGGCCGGCACCCGCGACCCGGACGTGCTCGCCACCCGGGACCTCTTCGCCGAACTGATCACCCTGCCGGAGGTCCGGCGCCGGCTGAGCGGTCTGATGTCCGGCACCGCCACCCGCTACCCGATGCCGGACACCGCCCCGCACCCGCTCCTCGGCCGCCCGGTGCCGGACATCGACCTCGGCCCGGTCCGGGTGCACCAGCTCCTGCGCTCCGGCCGGGGCGTCCTGCTCGACCCGCAGGATGCCCTCGCCGGGGCCGTCGCCCCCTGGGCCGACCGGGTGGACCGGGCCGCCGGGAAAGCGCCCGTCGAACCGATGCTGATCCGCCCGGACGGCCACGTCTGCTGGGTGGGCGACCCGGAGACCCTCCGGTCGTCACTCACCCGCTGGTTCGGCGCACCGAACCGGACCGCCTGACACGGTCCCCGGTGCCGGGCGGGTGCCGTGGTCGGCCGCCCGTGGTCATCGGCCGACCGGGCGGCCACTTCGGTGGGCGGGCGAGGGAGGGGGAGTGGCCGCCCGGGGCGTCGGCGGACCGTGTCGGTGCGGGCCGCGAGGCTCTCCTCCCGGTCCGGCCCGCAGGGCGATCTGACTCGCCCTCACCTCCGAGCGTCGACCCGGCGCCCGCTTGGATGTCTGCTCAACCCACTCCGGCGCCCTCTTGCCTCTGTCCGCCGTCCCGCCGTCCCGCCGTCCCGCCGTCCCGCCGGCAACCGGACGTCCGGATGTGGTGGAGTGAAAGCCGGGTGGGTCCGTCGGGCGCTGCTCCGGCGCGGCAGCAGCCTGCGGAGTAGACTCGGAGGGTATCCAGGGCATTTCGCATCCCGGCATCCGTTCCGGCTTCGTTCTGGGTGGACCGGGCAGCCTCGAAGGACGTGCCTGGGGACGGGAACGGTGAACGCCGTGATCCCACACTCTTCACGGTCGGTGCGTTGTCGTCTCACGGTCGCCGATGCCATGGACCCGTGCGACTACCAGATCGCCGAAGACAGCACCGTCGAACAGGCCGACGACGTATTGCGCGGCGCCCACATCGACTACCTGCCCGTCCGCGGCCATGACGGCCGGTGCGAGGGGCTGGTCACCCACACCAGCCTGCGCCCCTTCCTTCCGCTGACCGACTCGGCGGAGCGGACCGCCGTCGGTGCCACCGCGCACCGGCAGGGCCCGTTCGCGTGGCCAAGTCTGAGCTTGGCCCTGGCCGCCCGGGTCATGCGCATCAGGCACTGGGCCGTCTGGCTCGTCACCGACGACGACGACTACCTCCTCGGCGTCCTCACCGCGGCCCGCGCCGCCGGCCTCATCGCCGCCGAACCCGCATGACCATGACCTACGCCGCAGCGCGCCGCGTCGGCCCCTCGGCTGGACGGCGGCGAGGCAGCCAGGGAAGGTTCGCGCAGGTGGGAGCGGAGCTCGTTGCCGGCCTGGGCGAGTTCGCGGTCGGCCGGGAGCCGGCGGTAGGCGTCGGCGTCGGTGCGCAGGATGTGCGCCGGCACCAGCGCGTCGAGGTGGTCGGATTTCTTGCGCGAGACGCTGCGCCGCTCGCGGTAGCGGGCGGCGGCCGTCGGGTTGACGGCGTAGACGGGTCGTCTGGTCGCGTGGGCCATGGGCGAAGCACTACGCAAACCCGGCATCCGGCTCGCGGCAACCCGCTCCACGGCGCTGTTCCAGCTCGCCACCGAGCTGCCCGCCGCAGTCCTCGCCTGCACCCTTGGCATCCACATCACGGTCGCCGTCGCCGTCAAGTGGCGCAGTGAGCCGCCGCTGGGACTGGGCCGCCTATCCGCCGACGTCAGCAACCGCCAGACTGACGTCCACATCCAAGAGCAAAGGAGCAGCACGGATGCTGCTACGTGATGTCGAGTACGGCGACCTCGACGCGTACGTCCGGATGCGATGCGACCCGGCCATGATGGCCGAGCTGGGCGGTCCGTTGCCTCGCGAAGGAATGGCGGCGAAGGTCCAACGTGATGTCCGGCGGGCAGCGGCGGGAACGGACTGGACAAAGATGATCGTGCCCGATGAAGCCGAGCCCGACGTGGTCGCGGGAACCGTGGCCTTGTGGCCCCACGACACCGACGGCGAGCGAATCTCCGAGATCGGCTGGATGGTACTGCCGGAGTTCCAGGGACGGGGACTTGCCAAGCAGGCCGTCCGCACCGTGCTGGGGCTGGCCCGCGACGACAGCCGGTGGGGGCTGATTCACGCATTTCCGGCCACAACGAACGGTCCGTCCAACGGCATCTGCCGCTCCCTCGGCTTCCGGTTCGTGGGCAGGCAAGACGTGACCTTCGCCGGTCGAGTCCTCGTAACCAACCACTGGACCATCGACCCTCGCACCGACCTGACCTGAGACCGAGACCGGCCCGCAGCACGCCAAGGATCCACAACCCCCACCTGCCGCTCACTCAGAAGACCGCCGTCGGGCTCGGCCCCGCCGGCCGGCTCTTCACCACCCGGGCTACCGGCAACCTCTCCGCCACACCGGACCGGATCCGTGTCGACCGGCAGCTCGAAGAAGCGCTCACCCACGGGCCCGACCCGCTCCACCTGTCCCTCACCTTCGGCATCGACGAGAAGACCGCCATCCACCACGCGGAGTCGGCACGCGCGCTTTTGGCGGGGGCTGCCGAGCAGTCGCTGCAATGAAAGTCGCTCGACTCCGTCACCTCCTCGAAGAGATCCTTCGGGCATGGAGTTCTTCGTTTACCACCGCGACCGCCCCGGCTCCCAGGCGTTGCGCAAGGAGCTGCTGGAAGAGCACTGGTCCTACATGGACCGGTACGCGACGGAGATGATCGCCCGCGGCCCGACCCTTTCCGGTGACGGCGGCAGGCCCACCGGCAGCGTGCACATCGTCGACCTGGCAGATCCTGCCGCCGCCCGCGCGTTCGCCTTCGACGAGCCCGGTTACCAGGGCGGCGTCTACCGGGACGTGCTGCTGCGACGGTGGCGCAACATGCTGGGGCGCACCATGTGGGACTTCCCCGGTGGCCGAACCGGCGGCCACCGGTACCTGGTGCTCGGCCTCGGTTCGGGGCAGGCCGCCGACCTCGCCCTGCCGCCCGACCGGGACGAGCTGATCGCCTACGGGCCGCTGCTGTCCGACGACGGCGCCACCTGGCTGGGCACGGCGGCGCTGGTCCGGGCACCGGACCCGGAGACGGCACGCGCCGTTCTGACCCCGGACCGGTACGCCGAGATCGAGGTGCACAACTGGCAGTTCGGCGGGCGGCCGTCATGACACGAGGACGTCCGGCCGACGTCACCGCCGAGGCCTTTCGAACGGCTCGGCGTCCTGGTGTTTCACCCGAACCCGCGGATGCGCCGGCCTGACGCACACCGTTGGACCCGTGGGTTCGGGGAAGCCGAAAGACCTTCGGCTTCCCCGAACCCACGGGGATCACGGCCCCGGGCTTCTGTCCCTGTCCCCGGGCGCAGGGCAGCGCCGCCCATCGTGCCGGTGACAATGAACTCGAGTGACCGACCTATGCCACCTGCGGATTCCTGGCGGGCCGTCAGATACCGGCAGACGTTCGTTTTTTCGACATCAGCTTCCGAACGCGATCTTCACGGCCCTAGATTGAGGTCATGGTCGATCAAGTGGGCACATCGGCGGCGGAGACGGAGCTTCCTGGGCGGCGGCGCCACGCGCGGCATCGTCCGAAGGCCGCGTCCGGAGGGCTGATGCGGTCGTCCGCATGGATGGCTGCGGGCACCGTGGTGTCGCGCGGCACGGGGATGTTCCGACTGGTGCTGCAGGGCGCCGCGCTGGGCACGCTGGCGGTCGGCGGTGCCTATAACACCGCGAACACGCTGCCGACGAGTCTCTACACGCTGCTGATCGGCGGTGCGCTGAACTCGGTGCTCGTGCCGCAGCTGGTCCGCGCACGTGCCGAGCATGCCGATGGCGGCCAGGCGCACGAGCAGCGGCTGGTCACGATGGTGCTGAGCGTGCTCGCGGTGGGGACCGTCGTGGGCGTGGTGCTCGCTCCGTGGATCGTCGGCCTCTACATGCCGGACACGCCGGACAGCCACCAGCTGTTCGAGCTGACGGTGGCCTTCGCCCGGTTCCTGCTGCCGCAGATCTTCTTCTACGGGCTCTTCTTCATGCTGGGCCAGATCCTCAACGCGCGCGGAAAGTTCGGGGCGATGATGTGGACGCCGGTCCTGAACAACCTCGTGCTGATCGCCGTGTTCGGCCTGTACCGGTGGCTCGTGCCGGCCCCTGGCGACGCCGCGTCGGTGACACCGGCCGAGGTGCGGCTGCTGGGGATCGGCACCACGATCGGGATCGCCCTCCAGGCGGCCTGCCTGGTCCCGTACCTCGCCGGGACAGGATTCAGGTGGCGCCCGCGCTTCGACTGGCGCGGCACGGGTCTGGGCAAGAGCGTGGCCGCCGCGCGCTGGACCCTGCTGTTCGTACTGGTCAACCAGATCGCCCTGACGGTCGTGACGCGCTACGCCAACGCGGTGGACGCGGTCCTGCCGAAGGCCGGCGCGGGGAACAGCGCCTACTTCTTCGCGCAGAACATCTGGATGCTCCCGCAGGGCATCGTCACGGTCTCTCTGGTCACCGCGATGCTGCCGCGGTTGAGCCGAGCGGTGGCCGAGCGCCGCCTGGACGACGTCCGCGATGACGTGTCGCGGGGGCTGCGGGTCACCGGTGTGGCGATCGTCCCGGCCGCCTTCTTCTTCCTGGCCTTCGGACCGCAGATCGCCACGGTGATGTTCTCCCACAGCAGCAGCGGGGCGGCCTCGGCGCAGCCGCTCGGCCAGATGCTGCAGGCCTTCGCGCTCGGCCTGGTCCCGTTCTCCGCCCAGTACCTCCTGCTGCGCGGCTTCTACGCCTTCGAGGACACCCGGACCCCCTTCTGGATGGCGGTCTGGATCGCCGGCCTCGACATCGTCCTGGCCACTGGCTGCCACCTCTTCCTGCCTCCGCGCTGGGCGGCCATCGGCATGGCGGCCGCCTACGCCGCGTCCTACGCCGGTGGCCTGCTCGTCACCGGGCTCAAACTGCGCCGCCGCTTGGAAGGCCGCCTGGACGGCAAGCGGCTCGTGCGCACGTACGGGAAGCTCACGGCTGCGGCGGGGATCGCCAGCGCCGTCGGCTGGGCGGTGGCGCACATCTGCTCCGGTGTCGTCCCCGCTCCGGTGGCCGGCTCCGTACTGGCGCTGGCGGCCGGCGGTGCCGCGATGCTGGCGCTGTTCGTGCTGCTGGCCCGTCTGCTGCGCGTCTCCGAACTGCGCAGCCTGCCCGGCCTGGGCTGACCAGCCGCCGCGGCGCGCTGGGCCGGAGGTGGCACCCCATCTGGCCTGCGGCGATGCCCCGGACTGCAAAGTGCGCCGGGCAACCGCTGGCAGCTGCTCGGCCCTCCAAGCCTGGGTCCCACCCGCCGCCATGTCCAGGCCGCCCGTGAGCAGGTCGAGAAGGCCGGTGGCGGCCGGGCGGCAGCCACCGGCGGTCGGTGTGCTCGTCCCGGACGGCGAGCAGGAGGACCGGCACTGCCGAGCACGAGTCGGTGCTCACGAACGCCGTGCACACGGGCAGACGCCCTTCCTACTCGGTCTCCAGGTGGCGGGCGGCCATGAGGATGCCCAGCGACGCGCCGGCCAGGGTCAGTCGGCCGTCGTAGGCCGCCTCGACGGCGTCCGCCAGGTCCCACCACTCCAGGGTCATGCCGAACTCCGAGGCGGTCAGCTCTGCTCGCCGACGGTCAGGTCCCGCGCGAGGAAGACGTGCAGACGCGAGGTGTGGCGCGGCAGCAGGGCGACGCTGCCCAGCGCCGTCCAATCCCGGGCGGTGATCCCGGCCTCCTCCCGCAGCTCCCGCTGCCCGGCCTGCAACGGGTTCTCCCCGTCCTCGACCGTGCCGCCCGGCGGGGTGACGGCCTCGCCGTGCACGTACGTGACGGAGCGGACCATGCCGACCCGTCCGAGGTCGTCCACCGGGACGATCAGGGCGCCGTCGGGCAGCTCCGTGACCCACACCTCGCCACGCTGCCCGTCGGGCCGGGTGACCTGGTCGCAGTGGATGGCCATGCGCGCAGCGGTGAGGACCGTCGCACGGGCGAGCCGATGCCAGGTCACATCGGCCTCCCGCAGTGCAGGACGATCTGCTGTCCGGTCGAGAAGGCGGTGACCAGCGCGGTCAGGCGTGCGTGCATCGTGGCCGACACCTCGTCCTCCCCGTCGGCGAGTTGACGGAACCGGTACTCGTCGTGGGCCTCGGACAGCGTGACCGAGCAGACCTGTTCCCAGCTGAGGGGACCGGCGGTGAAGAAGTAGGTCTGACGGGCGGACAGTCCTCGGCCGGCGGCAAGAAGTCTACTCCGATCGGACAGAGCGGGCCGTCCAGCTTGAGGCCCGTCTCCTCCAGAACTTCCCGCCGCGCGCCTGCTCGGGGGCCTCGCCCTCTTCCAGGAGGCCGCCCGGTGTCCACCAGCGCTGCGGTCCACCCTTGGCGGCCCGGCCCGCGCTGTAGGAGTCGTGCAGGAGCAGCAGGCTCCCGTCCGGGTCGAAGAGCAGCACGCCACAGCCATGCAGGGCACGGGGCAGAGTCTGGACGAACTCCTCGCGGGGGATCCAGGGTTTCGACATCTCGCGCCTGCCGCTCAGGTCGCCGGCGCGAAGAGCTCGCGCAGATGAGCCGGGTCGGACGTGCCGGGGATCGGCGCGACCAGCGGCCCGAGGGCCAGCAGCCATCGCAGCGCCTTCGCCGTGTTGGACAGCTTCCCGGCGTTCAGCGGCCTGTACGGCACGTACGGGATGCCGTTGTCCAGGCAGTACGGCAACGCCGGATCGTCGGGTTCCTCGATGTTCAGGCAGTTCTGGACGGCGGCGACCGTCACCAGCTTGCCTGCCTCGCGGATCTGCTCGGGGGTGACCTTGGACAGGCCGATAGCGGCGATCTTGCCTTCGGCCCGCATGCCCTCCAGCTCGCCGACCTGATCGGTCAGCGGTACCGCGGGGTCCACCCGGTGCAGGTAGCACAGGCTCATCTGCTCGGTCCCCAGGCGGCGCAGGGACGCCTCGACGGCGGCGCGCAGGTATTCGGGCCGGCCCAGCGGCTTCCACACGTTCGGCTTGGGCCGCACCATGCCGACCTTCGTGGCCAGCAGCAGCTGCTCGGGGTAGGGGTGCAGCGCGCGGCGGATCAGCTCTTCGACGGTGTGCGGGCCGTAGGCGTCGGCGGTGTCGATGTGCAGGATGCCGAGGTCGTGGACGGCCTCGCGCAGCAGCGCGGCGGCGCCGACCATGTCGGCCGGCTCGCCCCAGGTGCCCGGGCCGGTGAGGCGCATGGTGCCCAGGCCCAGACGAGGAACCTTCTTGCCCGCGATCGTGATCGTCTTCATGCGGCGGCCGCCCAGGCGGCGGTGATCGTCTCGACCGCTACTTCGACGGCGGCGGCGTGCCTGGTCATCTTCGGGAAGCCGAGGCCGGCGGCCCGCTTGGCGAAGCCCCCGGTGCGGGCCGCCGTGATGCCGACGGCGCGCAGCTCCATCTCGATGCGCCTGGCGAGGGTGGTCTTGCCGGTCGAGTGCGTCCCGGCGATGTAGAGGCGAAGCGGTGTCACCACAGTTTTTGTTCCTCGGACTTGGGTGGTTCGGGCAGGGGGGCGCCGGGCATCCCGGGCGGGACGGCGGCGGTGAGCAGCGCGTCCCAGGTGTCGTAGTGCTCGGCGAGGGCGATCAGCAGCAGAGCGGTCGCGCGGGCGTCGTAGGCCGCCCGGTGGCGCTGGCCGGGAACGGACGCCAGGTCGATGGCGGTCAGCTCGATCAGCGCATCTAGGCTGTACCGGCCGGCCTTCGGGTAGGTCGCGCGGGCAAGCCGCAGGGTGTCCAGCACCCCGGCGGGCTTCCAGTCGGGCATGTGCCGCAGCAGCACGCCGTAGTCCACGTGGGCAGCGTGCGCGGCGATCCATACGCCCTCCAGGGATGCCTGAATCTGGGGGCCGACCTGGTCCCAGGTCGGCGCCTGGGCCACGTCCTGGTTGCGGATGCCGTGCACTCGCCGAGCGAACGGCGTGATCGGGCTCGGCGGGCGCAGCAGGACGGAGCGCGTGGACGACGGCACCGGGCTCCCGCCGATCACCGGGATCGCGGCGACCTCGACGAGGTCCGGAGGCGTTCCGCCGTTGCCTTCGACGTCCACGACGAAGACTCGGGGCCAGGTGCCGTAGTCCATCGCTGTTCCTTACTGCGGGGCCGGCCAGCCGATTTCGGCGCGGCCGTGCCGACGGGGGTGGTGCGGCTTGTCGCGGTCGTGGACCTGGTAGCCGAAGCCGTGCTGCATGAAGTAGCGCGGCGGCTCGTTCAAGCCCTCGACGATGATGGCGCGTTCGTTCACCTCAACGTCGCCGGTCGCCCCAAGAGCACGGGCGGCTTCCGTGGCCTCCTTCAGGCTGGGGGCCTTCCAGGCGTCGCGGCACAGGCCCAGCTGCGCCACCGGGCAGATGTCGCACAACTCCCGGATGCCGTAGTGCCCGTTGTAGTCGGCCACCTTGTGGGCGTAGGCCACCCCGCAGGAGGTCTTCCGGAACAGTGGCCCGTACGGCTCGCCCTGGTCCTCCGGCCGACGGAACGCGGCGAGGATCCGCTGCTCGGACCATTCCGGCATGATCTTGCGACGGGCGATGTCGTCGTACGGCATCGGAAGGCCGTGGTCCGCGTAGTACGCGGCGATCTCCTTGCGGAAGAACAGCCCGGTGAACACTGTCGCGTCGGCGTGCCTCGACAGCTCCAGAGCCCTCTGGATGTGCTCGTCGGAGTCGTTGAGGCCCCGTTGAGGCCCGGCACGATCGGCCGCCAGTACAGCACCGTGCGGTACCGCTCGGCGTGCCGGTGGAGGGTCTGGAGACTGGCGGCGGCGATGGCCGAGTCGACCGGCTCGATGCCCGGGTGGTCGATGCCGGAGTGGGTGACCAGCACGGTGAGCCGGATATTCTCGAAGCTGTTCAAAACCTCGCAGTCCTCGGGGTCGACCCGCCACCTGGTGATGATCAGGACGTGGTTGGTCAGGCCCTTCTCGTCCAGCAGCCGCAGCGTCCGAAACGTGTGCGGCTTGACCACGGGGAGCATGGGGTCCGTCGCCCGGTTGAAGATCTGGATCGGCGTGCGGTGGGGCCGGAAGTACTTGTGCCCGGTCAGCAGCTCCACCG
Organism: Streptomyces sp. NRRL S-350; assembly: GCF_000719705.1. Taxonomy (GTDB): domain Bacteria; phylum Actinomycetota; class Actinomycetes; order Streptomycetales; family Streptomycetaceae; genus Kitasatospora. The sequence continues at coordinate 72,673 of NZ_JOHO01000053.1, forward strand.
CGGCCTCGTCGCTCATCAGCCGCCGGGGCGTCTTGAGCTCGAAGTTGTCGAACAGGTGGCGCACGCAGTACCCGCAGTCCAGCGGGCAGCCGACGATGTGGTTGAGCGACAGCCCGGACTTGCGGTACTCGACAACCTCGGCAAGCTCGGGCTTGAGCGAGGCGATCTGCGCGCTGGTCAGCAGCGGCAGCAGACGCCGGCCCTTGATGGCGGTCGTCATCGGTGGTCCTCCTTGATCTCCAGTAGCTGGTGCTGGCCGGCGCCGAACCACGTCCCGAAGTCCCGGCGCGCGGCGCGCGGGTGGTCGGAAGTGTGGATCAGGTTCTCCACCAGGCGGCGCTGCGCCCGGGCGGCCGCGAGGCTGTCGCTGCCCAGGTCGGCGCGGATGGTGCCCGGCTCGGCCTGGGTCGGGTCGAAGTGTCCGAGCAGGTCGCGCAGCCGCTCGGGGGTACCTGGAGCGCCGTGGGCGAGCGCCACCTCCACCTGCTGGCCGACGTAGGTGGCGCGCAGGCACGCAGGCACGTCCACCTCGAACAGGTCCCGGTCGACCAGCAGGTCCCAGTAGTGGACGTGGATCTGCCAGTCGGCGACGACGACGCGGCGCCGGTGCACGATCCGCGCTTGCGGCTCCAGCCGGGCCAGCACCTGATCGGCCAGTCCTCGGCGCAGACAGTCCGGCTTGAGGAGGACCACGCTCCAACGCGACCAGTCCACGCCGTACAGCGGGTTCTGCCTCACCCGATCACCCCGGTGGTGACCCGGGTGGGCCAGCGGCGCTCGAACTGCCAGCGGGCTCCGGGTTCCAGGGCGTCGAGGAGCTGCGAGTCGACTGGGTCCGCCGGGCAGTTGACGAGCTGGCGGTGCGCCTCGAAGAGCAGCAGCACCCGCTGCCAGTACAGCGGCAGGTCCAGCTGCGCGACGTCGGCCGGGGTGTACTGGGCCTGGTTGGTGCGCAACAGCTCTTCGTGCTCCAGCACGGTGCGAATGTGCTGCCACGTGGTGTCGGTGGGCATCACCGGGGCCGGGAACAGCGGCGTGGCCTTGGGGTTGGCTGCCGTCTCCTCCAGTACCTTGCCCGCGCGCTCCAGGTCCCGGACGCCGACGTGCATGGACCCCACGTGGTGGGTGTAGTCGCCCAGGCGCAGGCCGAGCTGGGCGGCGGCGAACTCCTGGATGACGGTGAAGCTGTAGACGTCGCAGACCATTCCGCGGTTGGCGTCGTTGGCGCGCATGTAGGTGACCATGTGCAGGTAGCCGTCGCGGGCCAGCAGCTGGAGCCCGACCAGGCACGGGAGATCGGGGTGGCCGATCTCGTCCAAGTCGCCGGCCTCGAACACCGGCATGTACGCGCGCTTGCTGTCCTTCTCGGCCCGCAGCAGCTCCAGCGCCCGGTCGAACGCGGAGCGGGCTCCGTCGGGCTGGGGGGCGAAGATCCGCGCGCCGTAGGACGAGCCCTCGATCGTCGTCCCGTCTCGCGAATCTGCCCGGCGGCGGGAGGCGTAGTGCCCGATCAGGTCGAGGTCCCGCATGCCGCCCAGGTACCAGAGGGCTTCCGCGTAGTGATACACGGGGTTGACGGGTCGGCTCGTCAGGTACAGGGCGCGTCGGCGGGGGTCGGTCAGCCGGAACGTCGCGCCGATGATCTCGTGGCTGTCGTTCCCGCGAGCGGTGTTGACGTACTCGCGGTTCTCGGTGACGTGCCGCAGTACGGCGGCGTAGGCGTGCTGGAACGTGGGGAACACGGCGGGTGCGATCACTCTGAACTCCACTTCAACTTGGTGCGAATCGGGAAGTCCGTCACGTCCGGTGCGGCCAATAGATCGCCGCGCCAGGCGACCAGGCCGGCGAATCGGGCTCGACATCGTTGTCCGCCGGCCTGGGTCGGGTTCCGGGCACGAGCGGGTGAACTTGGTGCAGCGTCAGCAGCAGGCGGCACACCGCCGTGAGCACCTGGACGTCCGCGTAGGAGTCGGTGCCCGGCCAGGCCAGTAGGGCGCCGGCGAGGCGGGCCGCCCCGTCAATGACGGGCCGCAGCCGCGCCGCCGACGGCAACAGCCGGTAGTCCGCTTCGACGGAGGCGGTGAGCAGCAGCAGGTGGCCGAGCAGTTCCTCGGCGAGGCCGGAGAGCAGGCTGAGGGTCTGCTCATCCGGCGGCCAGGACACCTCGGCGTCGGCCGCGATCGCCTCGGCCCGCGTCACCGCCACGCGGGCCGCGGCGACGTCGAGCGGCAGCTCCTCACGCACGGCAGCCGCCTCTCCGGAGCCCGCGCGTAGCGACGTTCGCGACGTCCTCTGCCAGGCAGAGCACTCCAGGCGACTCCATCGGTACCGCCCAGTACGCCCCGGGACTGAGGTCTCGCGTAAGGCCGGGCGCTGGCACCGTCACGACGGAGCCCCGGCCGAGGAAGCTGACGCCCGACAGGGACCAGGTGCGGGCCGTACTCGGCGGCACCAGCGCCACGTACAGGCCGCGCTCACCCGTGCAGAACACCGGGCCGTCGAGGGACACCGCGAGATACCGGTCGATCGCCGCCCGATCTGTGCTGCCCGCCGCCTCGGCGACGATGTCGGCCGGCAGGCGCACCGCCGAGTACAGCGTCCCGCACGGCAGCACGGTGACGCCGCGGGTCTTCCAGTCGTCGGCGGCAGCGGTCCGCTCGCCGTCGGGGAGGGCAGCCAGGAGCCAGTGCCGCACGGCGGCGTCGCGCTCGGCGCCGGTCACCAGGCGGCCTCGCAAGCCTGCGCGCGGGTCGGCCGGGCTGCTGCGATCAGCAGCCAGCGGCGGCGCAGCGTCAACAGGGCCGGTGCCAGACACGATGTCCTCCGGAAACTCACGAACGGGTGGACGGGAGATACGGCCGGGAAGGCCGGGCCTCCTCCGCCTGCTGTCGTCGTCAGGCCGGGGAGGAGTGGGTGGGAGCCGTAGCCAACGCATCGGCTCAGGGAGCGGGGAAGCGGCCTACGCGGTGGCGTGAGGCCTCCTGATCAGGCAGAGCCGGGACACGCGGACAGCGGACGTGATGACGTCAGCGCGCCGCAGGGCCCGCTCGGTGGCGTGCTCGTCGGCGTAGCTCGGAAGCGGCACCGACACGGGCTTCTGGAGCCTGAGCACGGCCCACACCTTCTTGCCACCCGAGGTCGCCGCCGTGCCCCATTTCTCGGACAGCCCGGCGACCAGCAGCATGCCGCGGCCGGACTCGGCGAAGGCGTTGCCCTTCGCGTCGTCGGGCAGGTACGGCAGTGCCCGGCTCAGGTCGTGCACCGTCACGACGAGGCGGTTCCCGTCCGGCGACAGGTTCAGGGAGACGTGGTGCATACCCGGGGGGCTGTGCCGCACGGCGTTGCTCACCAGCTCGACCGCCACGTACAGCACGTTGTCGAGGTCGTCGTCCACTACGCCCCAGCGCACCAGGGCGGTGCGCAGCATGCGGCGCACGACGGGAACACTGCTCAGCCGCTTCTCCAGCTCGGGGGCACTCGCGTCGATCGTCACCCGCTCGACGAGACCGTGGGCGGCGTTCATCGCGGCACCACACCAGCGGCGGCGGGCGACCTGCACCAGGCGGTGAAGGCCAAGCGGGTGGTGGGGTCTTCGCTGGCGCGTTGGTAGATGACGGCGGCGGGGGTACGCATTGGGCTGCTCCTGCTGACGGCACAGTGGGGATGCGCCCGCCCCGTCGGGGGAGCAGGCCGGGCGCAGCAGTTCGGTCAGGGTCGTGCGCCCTTCGCCGACGTCCGGGGCCACGCGCTCAGATCAGAGCGGGCATCCAGACCGCCTCACTGCCGCCCACAAGCTCACGGGCCGCGATCGGTGGCGCTGACTCTTCCTCAAGGGGCCGGGAACCTCCCGGGCGCTGTATGCGCCCGGGAGATCCCGCGTGCTCTCGGCAGGACTACTTGCCACCGCCGGCGTCGCCGCCGGTGTTCTCGTGCTGGTTGCCGCTGTCGTCGCCGCTGCCGTGGTTGTTGCCGTCGCTCATCGAACGGTCCCTCCTGGACGGCTGCCCGATCGGGCAGCTCCGGTGTGTGGTCGCGCCACCGCAGAGCCCGTGAGGACTCCGTGCCGGGGCATCAGGACCGCGCCGCCGCGTCGTTGCGGAAGCACGGGGCAGCAGGCCGACTTCCTCGCGAGGCGCTCTAACTCCGCCCCGACCGCCGACTGCTGACATTCAGTGAACCGCTGGTCACGCAAGCCGAGATAGGCCATTCTTTGGCGGTCACCTTCACGACCCCCGGACATTCCCGAGGGTTGACGGCAGGCGGGGGCGAACCGTGTCGCACCCGCCGGACCGAGGAGCGCTCATGGCAGCCGGCCGTCCGAACAACGTGCTGAGAGCCCTGATGCAGCGGGCTGAGCTCTCGGCTTCTGACCTTGCTCAGGCCGTAAACGCCGCTATCGAGCGACGCTTCGGGCAGCCCGGGAATGCCACTGACCGGCACGTCCGGAGGTGGCTGTCCGGCAAGACCGCGCTGCCGCAACTGCACTACCTGGTCGGCATCATGGACGTCTTCCAGCTGCAGTCCGATCAGCTCGGCTTCACACTTACGGGTACAAGATCTCAGCAGCTTGCTCAGCTCCAGCCGCGCTCTACTCTGCTGGAAACGAACCATGCCGAGGAGGATCACGTGCTCCGTCGCCAGTTCATGATCGCGGGCGCAGGGAACCTGCTGTCCGTCGCCTTCGCGCCGCTCCCGACGTCCGGGCGCATAGGAGCGAGCGACGTCGACCGCATCCGCGAAAGCATCGACCGGTTGCACGCCGTGGACGACGCCTACGGCGGCGAGCAGCTGGCCGACATCGCCGAGTCGTTCGTCCAGCAGATCGAGGCCGCCATGGGCCGCTGCCTGTACGGCCCGCGCGTCGAGCAGGCGCTGTACCAGGTCATCGGCCAGCTGCATGCCTCCGCCGGTTGGTTCGCCTTCGACTCCGGCGACCAGCCGCGCGCCAGCCGCAACTTCGACTCCGGCCTGCGAGCGAGCCTGCTCGCCAACGACCGGCAGCTCCAGGCCCGCATCTGGGCCTACATGTCCCGGCAGAGCTGGGAGCTGGGCCGGGCGACGGAGACCGTCACCATCGCCCGCGCCGCCCTGGACGCCACCCGCAACTCCCGGGACCACCGACTCTCGGCCCTCCTCCACGGCCGCCTGGCACTCGGCTACGCGGCATCCGGGCAGGGCGCCCAGTGCGGCACCGCTCTCGCCCGCGCCGAGACTGCCCTCGACCGAATCGGCGATGCGACCGCCGAGGCCTGGCTCGCGTTCGTCGGCCCCGGGGAGGTGATGGGCTCGGCAGCGATGGCGCACATGAACCTGGGGCAACCCGACCGCGCCGCCTACCAGGAAGAGCAAGGCATGACGCTCCTCGACCCCGCGTTCCGGCGCAACCGCTTCGCGAAGTCCGTCCACCTCGCCGAGTGCTACCTCGCCGCCAACCAGGTCGAACAGGCCGTCGGCATGGCGGACCAGGCACTGGACCTCTACCCGTCGGTGAACTGCCCGCGATGGGCCGTGCACCTCGGACAGTTCCGCGAAAAGGTGGCTGGCTTCGACCTTCCGATCGCCGCTGGCTTCGTGGAACGCTACGACGTCACCACCGCCTCATAGCGAGCAGGAGCAGCAGCGTGGCCGCCCAGCCCGAGACCGACACCCTGACCGTCAGCTACCACACCGCCGCCGACCTGCCCGCCGTCGAACCGCTGCTCCTGGAGATCTACGCCGAGGTCTACGCCTACGAGGCCAGCGTCGACCCGTTCTTCTCCGTCGATCGATTCGCCGACCGCCTCCGCCGTCACGCCTCCGCCCCGCGCTGGGGCTGCGCCCTCGGCGAGGTGAACGGCATCGCGATCGGCTACGCCTACGGCTTCGCCCGCACCGCCACGTACGAGTGGGGCGGGCTTCTCACCCCGGTGCCGGCCGATCAGCTGGAGGAGAGTGACACCCGCACCTTCGCCCTGTGCGAGGTCATGGTCCGCGCCGACTGGCGCGGGGCCGGCATCGCCCGCACGCTCCACGAAGAGCTGCTGTCGCACCGTATCGAAGAGCGCTCACACCTCCTGGTGGAGGAGGACCACCCGCGGGTCCGAGCCCTCTACGAGCGTTGGGGCTACACCGAGATGGGGACCATGCAGCCGTACCCGGACTCCCCACGCTACGTGTCGATGTGGCGCCCGATCAGCCTCTGAGCCTGCATGGCGTGTGCGATCGTGCCCCGCGACGGCGAGACGTTCGGCAACGGCTACTAGGGCCTGTATGAGGTTGTGATCAATCTTCGGGTTTCTGTCCCGCGCTGGGGCAGAACCCGGTAGGACTGTTGAGTGTGACGCGCAGACAACTCACG
>NZ_JOHO01000054.1 GCF_000719705.1 Streptomyces sp. NRRL S-350
CCCCCCCCCCCCCCCCCCCCCCCCCCCCCCGGGGGGGGCCCCCCCCGGGGGGGTCCCCCGGGGGGGGGCCCCCCGCCGTCGGCGTCCTCGTCGGCAGGCGCCGTCCGAGTCACGGGAACCGGGCCGGACGGGGGTGTGACCGGCCCGGTCCCGCGTCCGGCGTCAGGAGTCGCGTCGAACAGCCTCGACGCGACGGCGCCGGAGCACCGCTCCCGCCCAGCCGACGCCGATCGCGGCGGCTCCCGCGAGCAGCAGCGGACCGGTGGCCGAGGTGCCGGCCACGGCCGCGGAGGCGGTCGGGACGATCTGGCCGGCCGGGGCGTTCGGATCCCCGCCGTGGCCGTGGTGGGCGACCGTCGACTTCGGCGCGTCGGCCGCGATCTGGGCGTCGCTGGGCGCGGCCGGGGTCTGGGCGGCGAGCGCCGGGACGGCCGCGGTGCCGGCCGCCACGGCCGCGCCGAAGTCGACGTCGGAGCAGCTGTAGAACGCCTCCGGGCTGTCGCTGCGCTGCCAGACGGTGTACAGCAGCTGGCGGCCGGTGCGCTGCGGCAGGGTGCCGGAGTAGGTGTAGTAGCCGTTGGTGGCGGTGCGGTCGACCTGGACCTGGGCCACCGGGGCCGGGTCGAGGTCCGACCACTTCAGCGGCTTGGCGGGGTCGTAGCCCGGTTTGGTGATGTAGACGGTCTGGGTGCCGACGTGCGGCGCGGTGGTGCGGAACCGGAAGGTGAACGCGCCGGCCTTCACGGGGGTGGCGGGCCAGTCGAGGCGCGGCCAGTCCAGGGCGGCGTACTTGTCGCGGTTGGCCGAGCAGAGCCTGCCGTCCGGGATCAGTGCCTGGCTGTTGCCGTTGGCGTCGGCGATGTTGACCTCGTTCCAGTCGTACAGCGGCTGGGTGCCGCTCGTGGCGACGAGGTCCTTGCAGACCTGGGAGACGGGGTGCTCGGGGCCCTCCGCGTAGCAGGCGCCGACCCGGCTGACGGGGTTGGTCATCGTGCCGTGGGCGACGGCGGTGCCGGCGGTGGCCGCTGCCACCGCGAGGACCGCGGCGCCGACCGCGCCGGCGGACAGGGCACTTCGCTTGATGGACATGGGGTGGGGACTCCTTGACCGTCGTTCCGGGCGGGTGTGGGGGAGCGGGCACGTCTGCCCGTCGGGAGTCGCCGGCCCGGCGCGCGGCTCCCGGCCAGAGCGTAGAATTGGTCTGGACCATAGCGCAATAGCCTTGCGCTGCAGTCCTGTTGACGGACTGTAGGCCCCGCGGCAGCGCAAAGGCCCGACGGGAGACGGGCGTTAGCCGTCCCATCGGGCCCTGTTAAGGCTGCGGAAAGGTCAGGGGTGAATGTTCTGGATCCTGCCCGCCTGGATCGTGGTCCCGCTGTGCGTGCCGTCCTTGATCGTGTTGTAGACGTACGTGGAGCCTGCCTCCTGCTCGGGCCGGTTCGGGTCGAACTCGTCGAGGATCGCCCGGAGTTCGGCGACCGCCTCCGGGTTGTTCCGCAGGGTCAGGCGCAGCCGGCGCTGCCACTGGGAGGCCTGGGCCGCGCCCTCCTCGGGGTCGTCGGCGACCTCGATCCGGATCTCCTCCAGCTCCTGGCCCACCTCCTCCTCCCGGTCCCGCCCGAGCAGGGCGGCGAAGCGCGGCCGGACTCGCGACCAGGCCTCGGTGACCATCAGGCCCACCAGTGCCGTCGCACCCCTGGTCGCAAGTTCGGTGATCTCGGCTTCCATACGGCCCCCTGTCGCTCGTGGTGTCGCCACCACGGTAGGGCAACGGCGGACGGGGCGTCAGAGGAACGTCTTCCCCTCACCCCGGTAGGTCGGCACGGTCCGGACGATGCGCTCGCCCTCGATCAGGTGCAGTTCGGCGAAGCGTTCGCACAGTTCGCCCGCCTTGGCGTGCCGGAACCAGACCCGGTCGCCGATCAGCAGGTCGTCCGCGGCCGAGCCGAGCAGCGGGGTCTGGACCTCCCCGGCACCCTCCATCGGGTCGTAGCGCAGGCCCGGCGGCAGGTAGGGCACCGGCGAGCGGTCCGGGCCGGCCGCGCCGGAGGCCGGGTAGCCGCCGCCGAGCACCGTCACCACGCCGACGCCGGGGCGGCGCACCACCGGCTGGCCGAACAGCGCGGCCGGACGGCCCCGGAACGAGCGGTAGTTGTCGAACAGCTGGGGTGCGTACAGCCCGGAGCCGGCCGCCACCTCGGTGACGGCGCGCTCGGCCACGGTGGACTCCACGCTGCCGGTGCCGCCGCCGTTGACGAACTCCAGCTCGGCGACCTGCCGCAGCCGCCGGACCACCGCCGCGCGCCGCTCGGCCAGCTCGGCCCGGGCCTTGGCCTGCATCAGCCGGATCAGCTGCGAGCGCACCGGGCGCCCGGGCACCCGGTCGCCCACCCCGGCGACGTGGCCCTCGTACGCCATCAGGCCGACCACCCGGAATCCCGGGCGGCGCTGGACGAGCTCGGCGAAGGCGCCGATGTCCTCGGGGGTGCGCAGCGGCGAGCGCCGGGCGCCCACCCGGACCCGGCCGCCCAGCAGGTGCAGTGCGGTGTCCAGTTCCAGGCAGACCCGGACCTCGGCGTCGCCGCCGCGGGCCTTGTCGATCAGGTCCAGCTGGGCCGGGTCGTCCAGGACGACGGCGACCTCCCGGGCGGCCTCCGGGTCGGCGGTCAGTTCGGCGAACCCGGCGCGGTCGGCGCTGGGGTAGGCGAGCAGGATGTCGCGGATGCCGGTGCGGGCCAGCCAGAGCGTCTCGTCCAGGGTGAAGCTCATCACCCCGGCGAAGCCGTCCATGGCCAGCACCCGTTCCAGCAGGGCACGGCAGCGCACCGACTTGGAGGCCACCCGGACCGGCTTGCCGCCCGCCCGGCGCACCAGGTCGGCGGCGTTGGCGTCGAAGGCGTCGAGGTCCACGACGGCCACCGGCCCGTCCAGGCGGGCGGTGGCGCGGTCGTACCGGAGGCGGTCGGACACCGGGGCGGGCGCGGGTGCGTCGAGGATCACCATGGGCGCAGGGTGCCACAGCGGACTACCGGTGGGTAGGGGGTGCGTGCGGGGAAATGGGCCCGTCGAGCGCGGTGGCATAGGGTCGGGCGGGTGGACCGCAAAGACTTCTCCAACCCGGCGTTCGTCGGCAGGAACATCCCCGACCCCGGCTTCGGCGACGACGACGGTACCGCCGATCCGGCGCTCCGCGAGGCCCTCGCCCGCTGGTCGCAGGACCGCTCGGCCGAGCCCGGGGTGCTGGCGGCGCTGACGCCGACCCGGCTGATGGTTCCGATCGTCGCGCTCCTCGGCGAGGTCGAGGTGGACGAGCACGGGCACAAGCACGACAAGACCAGCGACATGGCCGTCCCGGTGCTGGAGGCCCCGGACGGGCGCCGCGCGCTCCCGGCCTTCACCTCCCTGGAGGCGCTCGCCCGCTGGCGTGCCGACGCCCGCCCGGCGCCCACGGCCGCGCCCCAGGCCGCGATGGTCGCTTTCTCGGAGCGCGCCGACACGCTCCTGATCGACCCGGCCGGGCCGGTGCCCTTCCGGCTGAGCGGCGCCCGGCTGCGGGCGCTCGCGGAGAACCGCCCGTTCCTGCCGCCGGCGCGCGACCCCGAGGTGCGCGAGGCGGTGCGGGCGCTGCTGGCGGCCGAGCCGCAGGTGGTCAGCGGGCTCCTGGTGGACTCGGAGGACTCGGACGGGGTGCTCGCGGTGCTGTTCGACCCGGCGCTGGACCAGGCCGGCCTGCAGGCCGCCGCGCAGCGGGTCGGGCAGGCGGTGGCCGCCGACCCGGTGCTGCGGGTGCGGCTGGACCGGGGGCTGGACCTGGCGGTGCTGCCGGCCGACGCCCGGCTGCCGGGGGAGACGCTGCACCGGCGGTAGCGGTGGGTGCCGGGGAGGGGTGGAAGCGGACGCAAGAAAGGGCCACCCGCTCACGTGAGCGGGTGGCCCTTCCGGTCGGGCTCAGGAGTAGACCGGCCCGGTGAACTTCTCGCCCGGGCCCGCGCCCGGGGCGTCCGGGACGAGGGAGGCCTCGCGGAAGGCCAGCTGCAGCGAGCGCAGCCCGTCCCGCAGCGGGGCGGCGTGGAAGTTGCTGATCTCCGGGGCGCCGGCGGTGACCAGCCCGGCCAGCGCGGTGATCAGCTTGCGGGCCTCGTCCAGGTCCTTGTCCTTCTCGCCGCCCTCGGCGAGCCCGCACTTGACGGCGGCCGCGCTCATCAGGTGCACCGCGACGGTGGTGATCACCTCGACGGCCGGGACCTCGGCGATGTCGCGGGTGAGGTCGTCGAAGCCGATCGCGTCGTCGTCCGTGCCGGGGGTCTGGGTGGGCTCGCTGCTCAAGGGGGGCTCGTTCCGTCGTGCCGGTGTCCGTACCCCTGGAGCGTACAAGTTGGCCCGAAGCGGGGCGGAATAGTGTTCCACCCCGCGACGCTGTATGCTTCGAGACTGACCGGCCGGAATCCCGCAGGGGAGTTCGGCCAGCAAGAGGAGGCTCCACCCAGGAGGCCCGAGAGGGCAACCGCGAAAGTCTCCCACCCGATCGGCCTCGCGGTCGACGGGTCCCGGTCCGCGACGGGCGCCACGGCGCCGGGTCGCCGCAGCGCTCCTCACCAGGGCGCCGCCTCCGGAGTGTGTGGAGCCCCGCTTGTACCGAGCGGGGCTTTTTTCGTGTCGCGGTGCACACGGTACCGAGCAGGTGCCGGGCAGCGCAGCACGAATGAAGCCCCGCCCAGTGGTCGAGTCCACTACGTGCGACCGCCGTCCGACGGCCGCATCGCAGAAGGTGCAACCGAGGAGGCCCCATCAGCACCGAGCCCCGCATCAACGACCGGATTCGCGTTCCGGAGGTGCGACTCGTCGGTCCCAGCGGCGAGCAGGTCGGCATCGTGCCGCTTGCCAAGGCGCTGGAGCTTGCGCAGGAGTACGACCTCGACCTGGTCGAGGTCGCGGCGACCGCCCGGCCGCCGGTGTGCAAGCTCATGGACTACGGCAAGTTCAAGTACGAGTCGGCCATGAAGGCTCGTGAGGCGCGCAAGAACCAGGCGCACACGGTCATCAAGGAGATGAAGCTCCGGCCGAAGATCGACCCGCACGACTATGACACCAAGAAGGGTCACGTCGTTCGGTTCCTCAAGCAGGGCGACAAGGTCAAGATCACGATCATGTTCCGTGGTCGTGAGCAGTCCCGCCCCGAGCTGGGCTTCCGCCTGCTGCAGCGGCTCGCCGACGACGTCCAGGACCTGGGCTTCGTCGAGTCCTCGCCGAAGCAGGACGGCCGGAACATGATCATGGTTCTTGGCCCGCACAAGAAGAAGACCGAGGCGATGGCCGAGGCCCGCGCCCTCGCGGACGCCCGCAAGGCCGAGCGTCAGGGCCGGACCCCCGGCTCCGACGCCGCCGATGACGTGGCGATCGACGACGACGCCGCCGAGGACGTGGCGACCGAGGACGCCGCGGCCGAGGTGACCGAGGCGCAGGACGCCCCGGCCGAGGCTCCGGCCCCCGAGGCCGACGCTCCGGTCGAGCAGCCGGCCGCCTCCCAGGGCGCCTGAGCCCCAACCGGCCAAGGCGACCGGGAGACCGGCCCCCGAGGTGACGGGCGTCCCGCCCGGTCACCGCAGATCCATCCAGTTCACGCCCGCGTGGCAGGCGCCGCGCGGGCGCGAACGGGACCGACGAGGAGATACGGCGAAATGCCGAAGCAGAAGACGCACAGTGGCGCCAGCAAGCGCTTCAAGATCAGTGGCTCTGGCAAGGTGCTGCGCGAGCGCGCCGGCCGCCGCCACCTCCTGGAGCACAAGCCCTCGACGCTGACCCGCAAGCTGGCCGGGACGGTCGAGCTGGCCCCCGCTGACGCCAAGAAGATCAAGAAGCTTCTCGGCAAGTGATCGCCCTCCCGCCCGGCGCGAGCCCGAGCGGGGCAGCTGATCCTTCCCGACCCATTCGAATGACGGACCACGTGAAGTAGTCCGTGGTCCAACCCAAGGAGTAATCAAGTGGCACGCGTCAAGCGGGCAGTCAACGCCCACAAGAAGCGCCGGGTCATCCTGGAGCGCGCCAGCGGCTACCGTGGCCAGCGTTCGCGGCTGTACCGCAAGGCCAAGGAGCAGGTCACCCACTCGCTGGTCTACAACTTCAACGACCGCAAGAAGCGCAAGGGCGACTTCCGTCAGCTGTGGATCCAGCGCATCAACGCTGCGGCCCGTGCCAACGGCATCACCTACAACCGCTTCGTGCAGGGCCTGAAGGCCGCCAGCGTCGAGATCGACCGCAAGATGCTGGCCGACCTGGCCGTCAACGACCCGGGTGCGTTCGCCTCCCTGGTCGAGGTCGCCCAGAAGGCGCTGCCGGCCGACGTGAACGCCCCGAAGGCCGCCGCCGACGCCGCCTGATCTTCCGAGATCGGTTGAGCTCTGACCGGACCCGCAGGCTCTCCTGCGGGTCCGGTTCGGCATTTGCGCCCTCAGCGCCTTCGTCCGCACAGCGTCGTCCGTCCGCCCGCGCCCCCAGAGAACCGAGACCATGCCGAGCACCGACACCCCCCTGCTGACCTCCCTGCGCTCGCCGCGCGTCGTCGCCGCCCGCCGGCTGGCCAAGCGCAACCAGCGCACCAAGGAGCGCCGCTTCCTGGTCGAGGGCCCGCAGGCCGTCCGGGAGGCCGTCGCCTTCGGCAGGCTGCCGGGCACGGCCGAGCACGCCGTGGTCGAGGTCTACGCGACCCCGGAGGCCGCCGAGCGGCACGCCGGCATCGTCGAGGCGGCCCGGGCCGAGGGGCTGCCCGTGCTGACCGCCACCGACGAGGTGATCGCCGGGATCTGCGACACCGTGACCCCGCAGGGCATCGTGGCGCTCTGCCGCTTCATCGACACCCCCTTCGCCGAGGTCCTCGAAGCCCGCCCGCGGCTGGTCGCGATCCTCGCCCACGTGCGCGACCCCGGCAACGCCGGCACCGTGCTGCGCACGGCCGACGCGGCCGGAGCGGACGCCGTGGTGCTCACCGACGCCTCGGTCGACCTCTACAACCCGAAGGCCGTCCGCGCCTCCGTGGGCAGCCTCTTCCACCTGCCGGTGGCGGTCGGCGTGCCGGTCGAGGAGGCCGTCGGCAAGCTGCGCGAGGCCGGCATCCGGGTGCTCGCCGCGGACGGCGCGGGGGAGCGCGACCTGGACCAGGAGCTGGACGAGGGCACCCTGGGCGCGCCCGGCGCGTGGGTCTTCGGCAACGAGGCGTGGGGGCTTCCGGAGGAGACCCGCGCGCTCACCGACGAGGTCGTGCGCGTCCCGATCCACGGCCACGCCGAGAGCCTCAACCTGGCCACCGCCGCGGCCGTCTGCCTGTACGCCTCGGCCCGGGCGCAGCGTTCGCCCGGCGGCTGCCGCTCGAACGCCTGACGCACCGGGGGGCGCGCCCGGATCACCCCGCTGCAAGCCCTACTGCGGCGGGCTGGGAGGCGCTAGGGTCTGCCTCGGTGGGGGGAACGGCACGGTGGGTAATCGGGGAGGCAACCCATGGTCGGCAGCGGACCCGAGCTCGACCCGGACGACCTGCCGGACGGCCTGGTGGTCGCCGACGGGCGGGGCCGGGTGGTCTGCTTCAACCGGGCCGCGGCCCGGCTCACCGGCGTGCTCCGGGAGGCCGCGCTCGGCTGCGAGCTGGAGGACGTCCTCCCCCTGGAGGACCTGGACGGCCACCGCTGGTGGCAGCTGACCGACCCGTACGGCGGTCTGGCCACCCGCACCCGCCAGCCGGAGCGCAACCTGCTGCTGCCCGGCGGGCGCGAGGTGCTGGTCTCCGCCCGGTACGTCCGCACGGCGCCCCGCGGGCCGCTGGAGCGCCTGGTGATCGCCCTGCGCGGCACCGAGGCCCGGCGCCGCACCGAACGCAGCCACGCCGAGCTGATCGCCACCGTGGCGCACGAGCTGCGCTCCCCGCTGACGAGCGTCAAGGGCTTCACGGCGACGCTGCTGGCCAAGTGGGAGCGGTTCACCGACGGGCAGAAGCGGCTGATGCTGGAGACCGTGGACGCCGACGCCGACCGGGTCACCCGGCTGATCGCCGAGCTGCTGGACATCTCCCGGATCGACGCCGGCCGGCTGGAGCTGCGCAAACAGGTCGTCGACCTGGCCGCGGCGGTGCGCCGGCACGTCGAGCGCAAGGTGGCCACCGGCATCGCCGAGGAGCGCTTCGACGTCCGGATCAGCGAGCCGCTGACCGTGCTGTGGGCGGACCCGGACAAGGTCGACCAGGTGCTCGCCAACCTGCTGGAAAATGCGGTGCGGCACGGCGAGGGAACTGTCACGATCGAGGTGGCACCGGCCAAGGAGGTCGTCGAGGCACCCGTCTGGGAGCGCTCCGGCACCCCGCCCCGCATCGTGGAAGGCACAGCGGTCACCGTGAGCGACGAAGGAAGCGGCATCCCCGAGGAGTCGATGCCGCGCGTCTTCACCCGCTTCTGGCGCGGCTCCAAGCGCGGCGGCACGGGCCTGGGCCTCTACATCGTCAAGGGCATCGTGGAGGCCCACGGCGGCTCGATCCGGGTCGACCGCGCGCCCGGCGGCGGCGCCCGGTTCCGATTCGTCCTGCCCGCCGGGGTACCCGACTTCATGCTCTGAGCAGTCGGCGGGTCGGCCCCGGGCGGGCTTCGCGGCAGTCGCGCTACGCGCTGCGACTACACTCGACCTTTGGCGTCGCGCAACGCCCCGCGCGGCTGAGCCGCGGACACCCACTCCCGTGAGCCTCCGGTGAACGGCGACCGGCTGCCCGTGCCCCGGCCCCGCCGGGCGTGACGCGAAGGCGAGCCCACACACCTGAGCACGGACGAGCAGGAGCACGGGAAAGATAGAGATGTCGGCACCCAACAAGTCGTACGACCCGGTCGAGGTCGAGGCCCTCAAGCCCGAGGTGGTGGAGCAGGCGCGGGACGAGGCCGTCGCCGCCTTCGCCGCCGCCAGCACCCTGGACGAGCTGAAGCAGGCCAAGGTCGCCCACACCGGCGACCGGTCCCCGCTCTCGCTCGCCAACCGCGAGATCGGCGCCCTGCCCCCGCACGCCAAGGCCGCAGCCGGCAAGCTGATCGGCCAGGCCCGCGGCGCCGTCAACCAGGCCCTCGCCAAGCGGCAGGCCGAACTGGAGGCGGAGCGGGACGCCCGCGTGCTGGTCGAGGAGGCAGTGGACGTCACGCTGCCCTACGACCGTGCCCCGCGCGGCGCCCGGCACCCGCTGACCACCATGGCCGAGCGCATCGAGGACACCTTCGTGGCCATGGGCTACCAGGTCGCCGAGGGCCCCGAGGTCGAGGCCGAGTGGCTCAACTTCGACGCCCTCAACCTCGGCCCGGACCACCCTGCCCGCTCGATGCAGGACACCTTCTTCGTCCAGGCCCCGGACGGCTCCGCCGACTCCGGCGTGGTGCTGCGGACCCAGACCTCCCCGGTCCAGGCCCGCACCATGCTCGACCGCGAGCCGCCCATCTACGTGATCTGCCCCGGCCGGGTCTACCGGACCGACGAGCTGGACGCCACCCACACCCCGGTCTTCCGCCAGGTCGAGGGCCTCGCGGTGGACGAGGGCATCACCTTCGCCGACCTCAAGGGCACCATCGAGGTGCTGGTCGAGAAGCTGATCGGCGACCACCTGGAGCTGCGCTGGCGGCCCTCGTACTTCCCGTTCACCGAGCCGTCGGCCGAGGTCGACCTGCAGTGCTTCGTGTGCCTGGGCGCGAGCGTCGGCAACCCGGACCGGCCGTGCCGCACCTGCTCCTCCGAGGGCTGGATCGAGCTCGGCGGCTGCGGCGTGGTCAACCCGCGGGTGCTCGTCGCCTGCGGTGTCGACCCGAACCGCTACAGCGGCTTCGCCTTCGGCCTGGGCCTGGAGCGGATCCTGATGAATCGTCACAACGTCGCCGACATGCGCGACATGGTCGAGGGTGACGTGCGCTTCACCCTCCCGTTCGGGATGGAGATCTGATGCGCGTCCCGCTTTCCTGGCTGCGCGAGTACGTCGACCTGCCGGCCGGCGAGACCGGCCGTGACGTCGCCGAGCGCCTGGTCCGGGCCGGCCTGGAGGTCGAGACCGTCGAGCACATCGGCGCCGACCTCAAGGGCCCGCTGGTGGTCGGCGAGGTGCTCTCCATCGAGGAGCTGACCGGCTTCAAGAAGCCGATCCGGCACTGCTTCGTCAACGTCGGCGACGCCAACGGCACCGGCGAGCCGCAGGAGATCGTCTGCGGCGCGACCAACTTCGCCGTCGGCGACAAGGTCGTCGTCGTGCTCCCGGGCGCGGTGCTGCCCGGCCCCTTCCCGATCGCGGCCCGCAAGACCTACGGCCAGACCTCGGCCGGCATGATCTGCTCCGCCCGCGAGCTCGGCATGGGCGACGACCACGACGGCATCATCGTGCTCCCGCCGGAGTACGAGCCCGGCACCGACGCCATCGAGCTGCTCCAGCTCGTCGACGAGGTGCTCGACATCGCCGTCACCCCCGACCGCGGCTACTGCCTGTCCATGCGCGGCGTGGCCCGCGAGGCCGCCGCCGCGTACGGTCTGCCGCTGGCCGACCCGGCACTGCTCGACGTGCCGCCGGCCAACTCCTTCGGCTACCTGGTCAAGGTCAACGACCCGGCCGGCTGCGACCGCTTCGTGGCCCGTACGGTCGTCGGCGTCGACCCGGACGCCAAGTCGCCGATCTGGCTGCAGCGCCGCCTGCAGAAGGCCGGCATCCGCCCGATCTCGCTGACCGTCGACATCACCAACTACGTGATGCTGGAGGTCGGCCAGCCGCTGCACGCCTACGACAAGCAGCGCGTGGACGGCCCGATCGTGGTGCGCCGGGCGGAGGAGGGCGAGACCCTCACCACCCTCGACGGCGTCGAGCGCAAGCTCGCCGCCGAGGACCTGCTGATCTGCGACAACAGCGGCCCGATCGGCCTGGCCGGCGTCATGGGCGGCGCCTCCACCGAGATCCTCGACCCGGCCGCCGGCCCGGGCACCACCGAGGTGATCATCGAGGCGGCGCACTTCGACCCGGTCGCCATCGCCCGCACCGCCAAGCGGCACAAGCTGCCCTCCGAGGCTTCCAAGCGCTTCGAGCGCGGCGTCGACCCGGAGGCCGCCCGCGCCGCCGCGCAGCGAGCCGTCGACCTGCTGGTCCTGATCGCCGGCGGCACCGCCGAGGCCGGGGTCACCGACATCGCCGGCCCGCACCCGGTGCGCACCATCACCATCGCCGCCGACCTGCCCGACCGGGTCGCCGGCACCGAGTACGGCCGCGAGACCGTCACCCGGCGCCTGCAGGAGATCGGCTGCTCCGTCGCCGGCGCCGACGTCCTGGAGGTCACCCCGCCGACCTGGCGCCCCGACCTCACGGACCCGTACGACCTCGCCGAGGAGGTCATCCGGCTGGAGGGCTACGACAACGTCCCCGCCCGGATGCCCGACGTGCCGCCGGGCAAGGGCCTGACGGAGGCCCAGCGCGTCAACCGCCGGATCGGCGTCGCGCTGGCCGGGGCCGGCTACGTCGAGGTCAACAACTACCCGTTCGTCGGCGAGTCCGCCTGGGACGCGCTCGGCCTGGAGGCGGACGACCGGCGCCGCCGGACGGTGAAGCTGGTCAACCCGCTCAACGACGAGGAGCCGGCGCTGCGCACCACGCTGCTGCCGGGACTCCTCGGCGCGCTGCGCCGCAACGTCGGCCGGGGCAACACCGACCTGGCGATCTTCGAGGCCGGCACCGTCTTCCTGCCCAAGGACGAGCTCAGCGTGGCCCCCCGCCCGGCGGTCGACCACCGGCCCAGCGCCGAGGAGCTGGCCGAGCTGGACGCCGCGCTGCCGGACCAGCCGCGCCGGATCGCCGTCGCCCTCGCGGGCGAGCGGCTGCCGTCCGGCTGGTGGGGCAAGGGTGCCCAGGCCTTCTGGGCGGACGCCGTCGAGGCGGCCCGCACGGTGGCCCGCGCGGCCGGCGTCGAGCTGACCGTCCGCCAGGGGCAGTCCGCGCCGTGGCACCCGGGCCGCTGCGCCGAACTGGTCGTCACCGGCACCGACCGGGTGGTCGGCCACGCCGGTGAGCTGCACCCCCGCGTGGTCAAGGCGCTCGGGCTGCCGGCCCGGACCGCCGCGATGGAGATCGACATCGACCTGCTCGGCGCCGACGGCGCCAAGCGGGTCACCGGCCCGACCGTCTCCGGCTTCCCGGTGGCCACCCAGGACGTCGCGCTGATCGTCGACGAGGCCGTCCCGGCCGCCGACGTCGAGGCCGCGCTGCGGGCCGGCGCCGGCGAACTGCTGGAGGCCATCCGGCTGTTCGACGTGTTCACCGGCGAGCAGGTCGGCGAGGGCAAGAAGTCGCTGGCCTACGCGCTGCGCTTCCGTGCCGTCGACCGCACCCTGACCGCCGACGAGGCCACCGCCGCCCGCGAGGCGGCCGTCGCCGAGGCCGTCGCCCGCACGGGGGCGGTGCTGCGCGGCGCCTGATGCCGTGACACCCGCGCCGAAGGGCCCCGCCCCGGACCACCAGGTCCGGGGCGGGGCCCTTCGCGTTTCTCGGATTTGACCGTGCCTTGGGTTGACGGTTCCTCAGTGAATCATTTATCTCTTTACCTATGGAAGTAGATAAAGGAGATGACCAGCCCTCGCCCATCGAGTTCCGCCTGGACCCGGCCTCCGGTGTCCCGACCTACCTGCAGCTCGTGCAGCAGGTCGAACAGGCGCTGCGGATGGGCTGGTTGACCGAGGGCGACCGGCTGCCCCGGGTGCGCGAGGTGGTGGCCGGGCTGGCCATCAACCCGAACACCGTGCTCAAGGCGTACCGCGAGCTGGAACACCGCGGCCTCGCGGCCGGCCGCCGGGGCCAGGGCACCTTCGTGCGGGGGTTGCCCGCCGGGGTGGTGCCGCTGCGCGAACGGGCCGCGCTGCGGCGGGGACTGCTCGACTGGATGCGCTCGGCGCGGACCGCCGGGCTGGACGAGGAGGGGATGGCCGCCGTGTTCGAGGACGCGCTGCGCGACCTGCGCGAAGGCCGGGACGGGGTGGTGGCCTGATGGCCGCGGACACGGTGATCGACTGCGCCGGACTCGGCAAGCGCTACCGGCGCTCCTGGGCGCTGCGGGACTGCCGACTGGCCGTCCCCGCCGGGCACGTGGTGGCTCTGGTCGGCCCGAACGGCGCCGGCAAGACCACGCTGCTCAGCCTGGCCGCCGGACTGACCCTGCCCAGCGAGGGCGCGCTGACCGTCCTCGGCGACCAACTGCCCGGCTCACCCCGGGCGTTGGACCGGATCGGCTTCGTCGCCCAGAACGCCTCGCTCTACCCGGGGCTGCCCGTACGCGACCTGCTCGCGATGGGCCGCCACCTCAACCGCCGCTGGGACGAGGCCCGGGCCCGGACCCACCTGGAGGGCGTCGGCATCCCGCTGGACCGCAGGTACGGACGCCTCTCCGGCGGTCAGCAAGCCCAGGTCTCGCTCGCCCTCGCGCTCGCCAAACGCCCCGAACTCCTGCTGCTGGACGAGCCCTTGGCCTCGCTCGACCCGCTCGCCCGGCACGACTTCATGGCGGTGCTGCTGACCGCCGTGGCCGAGGACGGGCTGTCGGTGATGTTCTCCTCGCACGCCGTCCACGAGCTCCAGCAGAGCTGCGACTACCTGGTGGTGCTCGGCGGCGGCCGGGTCCAGGTGGCGGGGGAGGTGGACGACCTGCTGGGCGGCCACCGGATGCTCACCGGCCCGACCGCAGAGGCGGACGGAGTCGCCGAGCGGATGCCGGTGGTCCGCGACCGCCGGGCCGGCGCCCAGTCCCACCTACTGGTCCGCACCGGCGGCGTGGACGCCCCGCTCTCCGACGGCTGGCGCCAACAGCGCGTCGGTCTGGAGGAGTTGGTGCTCGCCTACCTGCGCGAGCCGACCGCCACCGCCCTGCCCGGCCCGCGCGGGGCCGTTTCACCGAACGAGAAGGTACTGCTGCCGTGAGCTCCCTGACCCTCGCGCCGCCCCGCTCCGCCGTCCTGCGCGCGGCCGGGCTGCGCCACCGGCCCGCGCTGCGGGCCCTGGTGGGCGTCCTCGCCGGGCTGCTGCTCGTCTTGGCCGTCACCGGATACCGCCTCCACGCGGGGCTCGAGCGCTCCGGTGCGGCGGGGTGCGACATGGCGGTGCAGAGCTGCAACGAGCGCTGGAAGGAGTACCTGCGTGAGTACGGCTCCGGGCTGGCGCTCGGCGGGAACGTGGTCTACTTCCTGGGCGGCGCCCTCGGGGCGTTCGTCGGAGCCCCGCTGCTGGCCCGGGAGTTCGAGCACGGCACGGTGCGATTCGCCTGGACTCAGGGCGCCGGGCGCACCCGCTGGACGGTCGGCGGGCTGGTGGTCGTCGGCAGTGTGCTGGCCGCGGCGACGGCCCTGACGGCGGCGGTGCTCGACTGGTGGATCGCGCCGCTGGCGGCCCACGGCGGCCGGTTCACTCCGCTGGCGTTCACCAGTGCCCCGCCCGCGCTGGTCGGCCGGGTGCTGCTGGTCTTCGCGCTGTCCGCGCTCGCGGGTGCGGTGCTGCGGCGGACGGTGGTGGCAGTGGGGATCGGGGTGGCGGCCTCGGTGGTGACCACCCTGGTCGCCGAGTCGCTGCGCTTCCACTACCGCGCACCGCTCGAGGACACCCTGCACACGCTCGCCCAGACCTCGCTCGACCACCGCTGGGAGGGCGGCTTCTGGGTCACCGATCCCGCGGGTGACCGACTCGGCCTCGGCCGGCTCTACGACCTGGGCGGCGACTACTACGGAGCCCAGAAGCTGTTGAGCGAGGGCGGCTACTCGCTGCACGAGTCCTATCAGCCGGACAGCCGCTACTGGGCCTTCCAGTTCATCGAGTTCGGCTGGATGGCGCTGCTCGCCGTGGCGCTGGGCGCGGCGGCGGTCTGGTGGGTGCGGCGCCGGGCGGTCTGACCTGCGGCTCCCATGATCGGTTGAAGAGTTTCCGTCAAAACCCTTGCGGGGGTGCGGCCGGAGGGCGTTTCCTTTCTCCTCGTTAGGAAAGTTTCCTAACCCATCGAGGAATCGGAGCCCCCATGCGCCCTCAGCCCCGTCGTGCCCTCCGCGTAGCCCTCGCCGCCGCCCTGGTGGCCGCGCCGCTCACCGTCGCGGCCACCACGGCGGCCCACGCCGCTCCGGCGCCGGCCGCATCCGTCCAGCTCAAGGGCGTCGGGCTGGACGACCCGCACAAGAAGGACATCGCGATGCAGCTGGTGTCCAGCGCGGAGAACTCGTCGTTGGACTGGAAGGCCCAGTACAAGTACATCGAGGACATCAAGGACGGCCGCGGCTACACCGCCGGCATCATCGGCTTCTGCTCCGGCACTGGCGACATGCTGGACCTGGTCCAGCACTACACCGACCTCAAGCCCGGCAACATCCTCGCCAAGTACCTGCCCGCCCTGAAGAAGGTCAACGGCACCGAGTCGCACGCCGGCCTCGGCTCCGCGTTCGAGCGCGACTGGGCCACCGCAGCCAAGGACACCGTCTTCCAGCAGGCCCAGAACGACGAGCGCGACCGGGTGTACTTCAACCCCGCCGTCAAGCAGGCCAAGGCGGACGGCCTGCGCGCCCTCGGTCAGTTCGCCTACTACGACGCCATCGTCATGCACGGCCCCGGCGACAGCTCGGACAGCTTCGGCGGCATCCGCGCCGCCGCCATGAAGAAGGCCAGGACGCCCGCCCAGGGCGGCGACGAGGCCACCTACCTCAAGGCCTTCCTGGACGCCCGCAAGGTCGTCATGAAGAAGGAGGAGGCCCACTCCGACACCAGCCGGGTCGACACCGAGCAGCTGGTCTTCCTCAACGCCAGGAACTTCGACCTCAACCCGCCGCTGAAGTGGAAGGTCTACGGCGACAGCTACGCCATCAGCAGTTGAGCCGTCACCGTTCCGACGGCGGGCGACCCCTCTCCCCGGGGCCGCCCGCCGTGGGCTTTCGGCTCCGCGTGTCCTTCGGGAGTCGACCCCGCTCCGGAGCCGCCCGGCGGCCTTCCTGGGGCGATGCGCACAGATCATCCACTTCATAACGAATCGGACAGGAGAATAACGAAGACTCCTTCACTTATTGACGGTTCGGTCCGGTGCCGCTTGACTCCCTTCCCTGCCGCGACGCCGCGGCGCAGTACAGGAGGCACCACCGATCATGAACAGACCCATGCGTCTGGCGGCCGCGGGCGCGGCCGCCCTGTCGCTCGCGCTCACCCTCGCGGCCTGCGGTCAGACCGACGCCTCGCAGCAGCCGGCGGCCGGCGGGAGCGAACGGAGCGTCGGTCTGCTCCTGCCGGAGAACACCTCCTCCACCCGCTACGAGGCCTTCGACAGGCCGCTGATCCAGCAGACGGTCACGAGCCTCTGCCCGAGGTGCACGATCAGTTACGCCAACGCGGACGGGAACGAGAGCACCCAGAAGCGCCAGTTCGACGACATGCTGGCCCAGGGCGTCAAGGTCATCCTGCTCGACCCGGTCAACGCCAAGGGCACCGCCCCGTGGGTCGAGGCCGCCACTGCCAAGGGCGTGAAGGTCGTCGCCTACGACCGGCTGGCCGCCGGCAAGGTCGCCGCCTACGTGTCCTTCGACAACGGGCGCACCGGTGAACTCCAGGGCCAGACACTGTTGGACGCGCTCGGCCCGAAGGCCGCCTCGGCCAACGTCGTGATGATCAACGGCGCCGAGTCCGACCCCAACTCGGCACAGTTCAAGGCGGGCGCGCACCGCGCGCTGGACGGCAAGGTCAAGAAGATCGCCTACGAGCAGTCCGGCGAGTGGAAGCCGGAGGTGGCCACGGCGAAGATGAACGAGGCGATCCAGAGCCTGGGCAAGGACGGCATCCAGGCCGTCTACGCGGCCAACGACGGCATGGCCGCGGCCGTCATCGAGTCCCTGGAGGCGGCGGGCATCAAGAACGTGCCCGTGGGCGGTCAGGACGCGTCGATGGACGCGGTGCGCCGGGTGCTCACCGGCGAGCAGACCTACACCATCTACAAGCCGTACAAGCCCGAGGCGGACGCGGCGGGCAATATCGCCGTCCAGCTGGTCGAGGGCCTGGACATCAGCTCGACGGCGACCTCGATCACCGACAGTGGCGGGCTGCACATCCCGTCCCTGCTGCTCACCCCGATCGTGGTGACCAAGGCGAAGGTGGAGGCCACGGTGGTCCGCGGCGGCCTCTACAAGGCTGCCGACATCTGCACGCCGCAGTACGCGGACGCCTGCTCGGCGGCCGGCGTCAAGTAGCACGAGGACCGGCTCCCCGCCCCGCGGCGAGCCGGTCCTCGTGCTACTTGACACCACTCCCGGCTCGGCCGCACGGCGGTGGGACCGGCTCCGACTCCCTCGTCGGCCTGCTGCCCGGGCCGGAACAAGGGCCGCGTGGTCGGGTGACCGTTGACGCATGGTTCGACGTCCGAGAAGGGGAGTCCCTACGTGGACGCCACGGCGCTCTCCTGGCGCAGGGTCAGGCGCTCGCGGTGTAGTCGTAGAAGCCACGGCCGGACTTGCGGCCCAGCAGGCCCGCGTCCACCATCCGGGAGAGCAGCGGGGGAGCGGCGTACAGCGGCTCCTTGTACTCGTCGTACATCGACTCGGCGATCGAGACGATGGTGTCCAGGCCGATCAGGTCGCACAGCCGCAGCGGCCCCATCGGGTGGGCGCAGCCGGCCTCCATGCCCTTGTCGATGTCGGAGGCGGTGGCCACGCCCGTCTCGAACATCCGGACCGCGGAGAGCAGGTACGGCACCAGCAGCGCGTTGACCACGAAGCCGGCCCGGTCGCGGGCGCGGATCGGCTCCTTGGCGAGCACCTGGGTGGCGAAGGCCTCGACCCGCTCGGTGGTGGTCGCCGAGGTGGTCAGGGTCGGGATGACCTCGACCAGCTTCTGCACCGGCGCCGGGTTGAAGAAGTGCAGACCGATCACCTGCTCCGGGCGGGAGGTGGCGGCGGCCAGCTTGACGATCGGGATCGACGAGGTGTTGGAGGCCAGGATCGCGTCGCGGCGCTCGATCACCCGGTCCAGGGTCTCGAAGATCCGGACCTTGACGTCCTCCCGCTCGGCGACCGCCTCGACGACCAGGTCACGGTCGGCGAAGTCGGACAGCTCGACGGTGAAGGACAGCCGGGACAGCGCCTCGTCCCGCTGCTCGGGGGTCAGCTTGCCGCGCTTGACCGCCGTCTCCAGCGAGTTGATCAGCCGGGTCCGGCCGAACTCCAGGGCCTCACCGCTGGCCTCCGACACCAGGACGTCGAGGCCGGCCCTGGCGAAGACCTCGGCGATGCCCGACCCCATCAGGCCGCAGCCGACTACTCCGACGCGCGCGATGTCACTCACTCAGTTGCCCTTCGGTGGTGCTGGGGGTCGCCCAGCGACTGGTGGCCCAGCAAGCTGCTGGTCAACGGGTCGGTGTACCGGAATGGGTGCACCGGCCACCGCCCCGACGACGTTACTACTCCGTACCGGCCGGTAGGTCACCCCCTCCCCGCCGGAGTGCCACCGCGGGGAATCCACCGAAGGGGTGAGGCGGCGAGCCCGGCGGGTGCGCCCGGGACCGCCGAGACCGGGCGGCCGACGGAATGCCGCAGACGGAGCCGGGGCCGGGGGGGCGGGAGGGAGCACACGGGGTCGACGGGATCGCTCGCCGGCCAGGCCGCCCTGGTCGCCGGTGTGGGCCGGGGCATCGGCCGGGAGATCGCCGTCGGCCTGGCCACCGAGGTTCAAGGACAGGAAGGACTGGGGCTCCACCCCGTACGTGGTCGCGGTCACCGTGGACGCCGCCCGGGGCCGCTTCGACGAGTCGCACGGGCGGTTCCTCCACGCCGGACGCGACGGCCTGGCGGGACTCGTCGACCGGGCCGAGGCGATCCGCGCCGCGGACGCCCGCACGCTGCGGCTGCGCCCGTACAAGGATGACGATCCGATGGAGTGAACGGCCTGCCTGCCCGCCGGCCCGGCCTGCCCGCCGGCCCGGCCTGCCCGCCGGGCCGCCGTCGGCCCGTGGGACCGTCGGCCTAGGCGCAGAGCTGGCTGGCGGTCACCGGACTGAGCCCCGCCTTGGCGAGGCCGTCCAGGATGGCCGGCAGCGCGTCCACCGTGCACTGGTGGCCCATGTGCAGGGCCACCA
Source organism: Streptomyces sp. NRRL S-350 (assembly GCF_000719705.1). Classification (GTDB taxonomy): domain Bacteria; phylum Actinomycetota; class Actinomycetes; order Streptomycetales; family Streptomycetaceae; genus Kitasatospora. Next base: position 19,107 of record NZ_JOHO01000054.1, read on the forward strand.
CCGAGCCGCCGCGCACCGAACTCAGCACCCGGCGCTGCAGTTCGGCGGCCGAAGGGTCGTTGTAGTCGCGCGGATCGACGTCGAAGGACAGCACGTGCTCGTAGCCGACGGCCCTGGCCTGCTCGCGGACCATCGGGGTCGCGTACTGCGCGGCCGAGGGGCGGAACCAGCGGCCGATCGAGCCGGTGAGGCGCTGCAGCCGGTCGGCGCACTGGGCGATCTCGGCGCGCGCCTGGTCCGGTGTCATGGCGGAGATGTTGAGGTGGTTCTGGGTGTGGTTGCCCAGTTCGTGACCGCCGTCCAGGATCCGCCGGGCCATCTGGGGCTGCTGGTCGAGCCAGCTGCCCACGGTCATCACGGTCAGCTTGGCGCCGCGCTGCTCGGCGATCTCCAGCAGCGCGGTGGCCAGCTTCGGGTCGCCGCTGCCGTGGAAGGTGAGCGCCACGTTCTTGCCGGTGCGGGGCCCGTTCACGACCTCGACCGGGGTGCCGGGGGCGAGCGGCGGCAGCGGAGGCGGGGTCGGTGGGGCGGAGGACTGGGTGGCGGCCGCGGTCGCCTCGGCGGTGGGCTGCGGCGGCGCGGTCGGGCCGGGGGAGGCCGGGCCCTCGCCGCCGTTCCAGGCCGGGTCGGTGGTGTGCTGCGGATCGACGGTGCCGGGGTGCGCGGCCAGCGCCCCCGGGTCGGCCCGGCGGGGCACGCCGGTGCCGCAGGCGGCGAGGAGGCCGCCGGTGGCGGTGAGGGCGGCCAGCTTGGCGGTGGTGCGCAGCACGGTGCGGCGGTCGGCAGTCATCGGCAGCCAGCATAGAGAGCACGGGTCTGGTGGGCGATCCGGTATGACCGGGTCCGCACCGCTCTTGACGTGCACACACTCTGTCTACGGGTGTTGCGTAAACCTGAACTCCCGCTGTTTCCACGGTGTGTCGTTGGATACGATCACCGCGCACCGTGTTGACAGGCGGTCGCACTACTTCCGGCATTGCGCATTGGGGGCGGACCAGGATGTACGACGACACCGCGGCGACCGGCCGGGCCACCGACACCGACTGGCACTGGGCCAGGGCGGACGACTGGCAGCCGCCGAGCGAGCTGGACACCGGCGTCCCGCACACGGCCCGGATGTACGACTACTACCTGGGCGGCAAGGACAACTTCGAGGCCGACCGCAAGGCCGCCCAGGCCGCGATATCGGCCTACCCCGCGCTGCCGCTGCTGGCCCGCACCAACCGGCAGTTCCTGGGACGCGCCGTGGAGTTCGTGGCGGGCCGGGGCATCCGCCAGTTCGTCGACATCGGTACCGGCATCCCCGCCGTCGGCTCCACCAGCGAGGTCGCCCAGCGGGTCGCTCCGGACGCCCGCGTGGTGTACGTGGACAACGACCCGATCGTGGCCACCCACGCCCGCGCCCTGCTGGCGAGCCACCCCGCCGGGCACACCTCGGTGATCGAGGCCGACCTGCGCGACCCGGACGCGATCCTCTCCCACCCCGCGCTGGCCGCCGCCGTCGACCTCTCCCAGCCCGTCGCGCTGATGCTGGTCGCCGTCCTGCACTTCATCCGCGATGAGGACGGCGCACAGCAGATCGTCCGCACCCTGCGAGATGCGCTCGCGCCGGGCAGTGCGCTGGTCCTCTCCCACGGCAGCCCCGACTTCGCCTCCCGGGAGAGCGCCGCCGAAGGCACCCGCATCTACCGGAGCGCCAGCGCCCCGCTCGTCCTGCGCCCCCGAGCCGGGGTCGAACCGTTCTTCGGCGACTTCGAGTTCACCGGCCCCGGCCTCGTCCAGCTCCCGCTGTGGCGGCCTACCCCGGGCCACGTCCCCACCACCGAGCTCCCCGAGGGCTGGCAGGACGTCTCCGCCTACGCGGGCGTCGCGTTCAAGAAGTAACGTGCGACCGGCGCGAAGCAGCGCGGCATCCCGGGACCGGCGAGAGGCAGCCCGGCCCCGGGCCCCCAGGGACCGGGGCGGAGCGGCCCGGCATCCAGGGGGCGGAGCCCGGCCTGCGACGAGCAGCCCGCCGGAGCCCGGCCCCGGCGCCTCCCTCCTGCGCCGGGGCCGGACTCCCGAAGCCTATGCACCCTCACTGACAACCCGTCGGCCCGGTCCCCTCCAAGCCGGGGACCAGGTGCGTCGCGCGGTGGCGAGGTCGGTACGTACCGGGAGAAATTGACGCGACAGGCCGGGTGCGGCGGTGTTAGCTTCCGCCGCATGGAACCCCTGAGTGAGAACGAGATCCGCGCGTCCTTCGTCAACTGCTCCAAGGGCGAGGCCCGTCGGCTCAACCTGCCCCGGGGCCTGGCCGAACTGCCGTGGGAGAACCTGGACTTCCTCGGCTGGCGGGACCAGGGCGCGCCCGACCGGGCCTACCTGGTGGCCGTGCACGGCGGCGAGCCGGTCGGCGTGACGCTGCGGGTGCCGACGGTCCGCCGCAGCCTGACCAAGACCAACGTGTGCTCGCTGTGCATCACCGCGCACGCCGGCAGCGGTGTCGCGCTGCTCGCCGCCCGCCGGGCGGGGGCGGCCGGGCGCGAGGGCAACACGGTCGGGACGTACGTCTGCGCCGACCTCGCCTGCTCGCTCTACGTGCGCGGGCTGAAGAAGTCCGCGCTGGTCACCCGGCCTGACGAGTCGCTGCCGCTGGAGGACCAGGTCGCCCGGACGGTGGGCAACCTCGACGCCTTCGTCGCCAAGGTGCTCACCGACACGTCCGCGTAGTCGTCGAGCGGGGGCCGGCGGGGGCCGTCATGCGGGGCCTCAGCGCCCGCGGCGCAACTGGTCCACCTCGCGGCGCTCGCGCTTCGTCGGACGCCCCGCCCCCCGGTCTCGCTGCCCGGCCGCCGCGACGAACTCGCGCGGCGGCCGCGGCGGGCTGTTGTCGACCAGGCACTCCGCGGCGGCCTCGGCGCCGACGCGCTTGCGGATGAGCTTCCGCACGACCACGACCCGCTCGTAGCCCTCCTCGCGGACCCGGACCTCGTCCCCGGGCTTCAGCGCCTGGGCCGGCTTGGCCCGCTCGCCGTTCACCCGGACGTGCCCGGCCCGGCAGGCCGCGGCGGCCAGCGCCCGCGTCTTGACCAGCCGGACCGACCAGATCCAGCTGTCCACCCGCACGCTTCCCTCGTGTTCAGCCATCCTCGGAGCCTACCCAAGCGAGCCGACCGGGCTGCCGGGTTGCCGGGCTGTCAAGCGGCGGGGCGGCGGGGTCTACGCCGGCGGCGGGGTCTACGCCGCGGACGGCGCCTCCTGGACCGCCCAGCCGTTGCCGTCCGGGTCGTTGAAGAACACGAAGTTGTTCCAGGGCTCGCCGTGGCCGTCCACCCGGGCACCCGCGACGAAGTGCTGGACGGGGCTGACCTCCACGCCCCGCGCCAGCAGTTCGGCGTGCGCCTTCTCGATGTCCGCCACCACGAGCTGGAGCCCCTTGACCGAGCCGGGCGGCGAGTCGATCACACCCTTGCCCACCACGATCGAGCAGGGCGAGCCCGGCGGAGTCAGCTGGACCACCCGGACCCCGTCCCGCAGGCGGGTGTCATGGTCGACGGTGAAGCCGGCCTGCTCCTCGTAGAAGAGCTTCGAGCGGTCCACGTCGGTCACCGGGACCACCACGACTTCGAGTTTCCAGTCCATCGCCCTCACCCCTCTCGGTCGGGCCCTTCCAGTATCCGTCCGGCGGCGTTCATCCAAAACTGTTCCCCGTGGACCGTCCGATAGCCTGAGAACACGATGAATCCGCAGACCACGCCCGCCGCGATCACGCCGGCCAACCCCCTGGCCACCCCGTTCGGCGCCTTCGACCTCACCCGCTTCCCCGAGGACCCGCGCGAGCGGCTGCGGGCCTGGGACGCCGCAGACGAGTACCTGCTACGCCACCTCGCCGGCGAGGCGGACAGCGCGGCCGGCGCCGCGACCGAGCTGGCCGGCCGCCGGATCGCCGTCCTCGGCGACCGATGGGGCGCGTTGACGACCGCGCTCGCCGCGCACCGGCCGGTCCAGATCACCGACTCCCACCTCGGCCGACGGGCCACCATGGCCAACCTGGCCCGGGCCGGCGCCGCCGTCGACGAGGGGCGGCTGCTCACCACCCGGGACACCCCGCCGGAGCGGATCGACGTCCTCCTGGTACGCGTCCCCAAGAGCCTGGCCCTGCTGGAGGACCAGCTGCACCGGCTCGCCCCGTCCGTCCACGCCGGCACGGTGGTGATCGGCACCGGGATGGTCACCGAGATCCACACCTCCACGCTCCGGCTCTTCGAGCGGATCCTCGGCCCGACCCGCACCTCGCTCGCCGCCCGCAAGGCCCGGCTGATCTTCTGCACCCCCGATCCGGCCCTCGACCCCGGCCCCAGCCCGTGGCCGCACCGCTACGCCCTGCCGTCGGACGTCGGCCCCGTCTCCGGCCGCACGGTGGTCAACCACGCCGGCACCTTCTGCGCCGAGCGGCTCGACATCGGCACCCGTTTCCTCCTCGCCCACCTGCCCGCGCCCGCCCCGGGTGCCCGGGTGGTGGACCTGGGCTGCGGCAACGGCGTGGTCGGCACGGCGGCCGCGCTGGCCGGGCCGGGCGCGGAGGTGCTCTTCGTGGACGAGTCGCACCAGGCGGTGGCCTCCGCCGAGGAGACCTTCCGTGCCAACCTGGGCCCGGATGCCCCGGCCGAGTTCCTGGCCGCCGACGCGCTCGCGCCGGAGGTGGTCGCTGCCGGCTCGGTGGACCTGGTGCTCAACAACCCGCCGTTCCACTCCCACCAGGCGACCACGGACGCCACCGCGTGGCGGATGTTCACCGGCGCCAAGCGGGCGCTGCGGCCCGGTGGCGAACTCTGGGTGGTCGGCAACCGCCACCTCGGTTACCACGTCAAGCTGCGCCGGCTCTTCGGCAACTGCCGACTCGTGGCCGGGAATCCCAAGTTCGTGGTGCTGCGCGCCGTCAAGCGCTGACCGGCCGCCGGCCGCCCCGGCGGGGGCGGCGCACGGGCGGCCCAGGGGCGGCACCTGCGTCCGCACCCGGGTACACCGGGGACGGGACCGGGTTCGACACATCCTTCTTGCATGGATTTTCCTCCACGCGTATATTCATGCCACGACAAAGGAGGAACGCCATGGCATTGCGAGTCGCCGTCGCCGGCGCGAGCGGGTACGCGGGCGGGGAGGTGCTGCGCCTGCTGCTCGGCCACCCGGAGGTGGAGATCGGGGCGCTCACCGGCGGCTCGAACGCGGGCACCAGACTGGGCGCGCTGCAGCCGCACCTGATCCCGCTCGCCGACCGCGTCCTCGAACCCACCACCCCCGAGGTGCTGGCCGACCACGACGTGGTGTTCCTGGCGCTGCCGCACGGGCAGTCCGCCGCCGTCGCCGAGGCGCTCGGCGGGGACGTCCTGGTGGTCGACTGCGGCGCCGACTTCCGACTCCGGGCCGCCGCCGACTGGGAGCAGTTCTACGGCTCCGCCCACGCCGGCACCTGGCCCTACGGCCTGCCCGAACTGCCCGGCCACCGCGCCGCGTTGAAGGGCAGCAACCGCATCGCCGTACCCGGCTGCTACCCGACGGCCGTCTCCCTGGCGCTGTTCCCCGCCTACGCGGCCGGCCTCGCCGAGCCGGAGGCCGTGGTGGTCGCCGCCTCCGGCACCTCCGGCGCGGGCAAGGCCGCCAAGCCGCACCTGCTGGGCAGCGAGGTGATGGGCAGCGTGAGCCCGTACGGCGTGGGCGGCGTGCACCGGCACACCCCGGAGATGGTGCAGAACCTCACCCCGCTCGCCGGTGAGCCGGTCACCGTCTCGTTCACCCCCACCCTCGTTCCGATGCCGCGCGGCATCCTCGCCACCTGCTCGGCCAAGGCCAGGCCCGGGGTGAGCGCCGAGAGCCTGCGCGCCGCCTACACCGAGGCGTTCGCGGACGAGGCCTTCGTCCACCTGCTGCCCGAGGGGCAGTGGCCGCAGACCAGCAGCGTCTACGGCGCCAACACCGCCCTGGTCCAGGTCGCCCTGGACTCCACCGCGGGGCGGATCATCGCGATCAGCGCGATCGACAACCTGGTCAAGGGCACCGCGGGCGGCGCGGTGCAGAGCATGAACATCGCCCTCGGCCTCCCCGAGGAGCTGGGCCTTCCCGTGAACGGAGTCGCACCGTGAGCCACACCAGCAACCTGGGCGTGACGGCCGCCAAGGGCTTCCGGGCCGCCGGCGTCACCGCCGGCATCAAGGCCTCCGGCACCCCCGACCTCGCCCTGGTGGTCAACGACGGCCCGTCGCTCGCCGCCGCCGGCGTCTTCACCGCGAACCGGGTCAAGGCCGCGCCCGTGCTCTGGTCCGAGCAGGTCCTCAAGGGCGGCCAGGTCTCCGCCGTCGTCCTCAACTCCGGTGGCGCCAACGCCTGCACCGGCCCGCTCGGCTTCCAGGACACCCACGCCACCGCGGAGAAGGTCGCCGAGGAGCTGGGGCTCAACGCTGGCGAGGTCGCCGTCGCCTCCACCGGCCTGATCGGCGTACGACTGCCGATGGACCTGCTGCTGCCGGGCGTCACGCAGGCCGCCGGGGAACTCAGCGAGACCGGCGGGGAGGCCGCCGCGATCGCCATCAAGACCACCGACACCGTGCACAAGACCGCCCAGGTCACCAGCCCGGCGGGCTGGACGGTCGGCGGCATGGCGAAGGGCGCGGGCATGCTCGCCCCGAGCCTGGCCACCATGCTGGTCGTGCTCACCACCGACGCCGCCGTGGACAGCGCAGGCCTGGACGCGGCGCTGCGCGGCGCCACCCGCACCACCTTCGACCGGATCGACTCCGACGGCTGCATGTCGACCAACGACACCGTGCTGCTGCTCGCCTCCGGCGCGTCCGGCACCACCCCGGACCGGGCCGAGTTCGCCGAGGCCGTCCGCACCGTCAGCGCCGACCTGGCCCGTCAGCTGATCGGCGACGCCGAGGGCGCGAGCAAGGACATCCGGATCGACGTCACCGGCGCCGCCACCGAGGACGAGGCCGTCGACGTCGCCCGGACGATCAGCCGCAACAACCTGCTCAAGTGCGCCATCCACGGCGAAGACCCCAACTGGGGCCGGGTGCTGGCCGCGATCGGCACCACCGCCGCCGCCTTCGACCCGGACCGGCTGGACGTCGCCATCAACGGCGTCTGGGTCTGCCGGGACGGCGGCGTGGCCGAGGACCGCGACCTGGTGGACATGAAGGGGCGCGAGGTCGTCATCACCGCGAACCTCAACGCCGGTACGGCGAGCGCCACGCTGTGGACCAACGACCTCACCGCCGACTACGTCCACGAGAACAGCGCCTACTCCACCTGATCCGCGTTCCAGACGAGGGATACCCGTGCAGATCGCACCCAAGGGCGAACAGGCCCGCAACAACACCGCGTTGCCCAAGGCCATGACGCTGATCGAGGCGCTGCCGTGGCTGGAGCGCTTCCACGGCAAGACCGTCGTGATCAAGTTCGGCGGCAACGCCATGGTGGACGACAGCCTCAAGTCGGCCTTCGCCCAGGACGTCGTCTTCCTCCGCTACGCCGGCCTCCACCCGGTGGTGGTGCACGGCGGCGGCCCGCAGATCAGCGCCCAACTCGACAGGCTCGGGCTGGAGTCCAGCTTCACCAACGGCCTGCGGGTGACCACCCCCGAGACCATGGACGTGGTCCGGATGGTGCTGGCCGGCCAGGTGCAGCGCGAGCTGGTCGGCCTGCTCAACGGGCACGGCCCGTTCGCCGTCGGCATGACCGGCGAGGACGCGCACACCATGACGGCGGTCAAGCGCTACGCGGTGGTGGACGGCGAGCAGGTGGACATCGGCCTGGTCGGCGACATCGTCAACATCGAGGCCGGCGCCGTGAAGGCGCTGATCGCCGACGGCCGGATCCCGGTGATCTCCTCGATCGCGCGCGGCGCCGACGGCCACGTCTACAACATCAACGCCGACACCGCCGCCGCCGCCCTGGCGGTCGCGCTCGGCGCCGAGATGCTCGTCGTCCTCACCGACGTCGAGGGCCTCTACAAGGACTGGCCGAACTCCGACGACGTGATCAGCCAGCTCAACGCGAGCGAGCTGGAGGAGCTGCTGCCCGGCCTGGCCAGCGGCATGCTCCCCAAGATGGAGGGCTGCCTGCGCGCCGTCCGCTCCGGCGTGGGCACCGCCCGCGTCCTGGACGGCCGGGTGCAGCACAGCCTGCTGCTGGAGATCTTCACCGACGAGGGCATCGGCACGATGGTCGTGCCCGACGACGAGCCGACCGTGACCGGGGGACTGGCATGACCGCGAACGAGCAACTGGCCGGCCGGTGGCAGCACGCCTTCACCGACAACTACGGCACCCCCCGGATCCCGCTGGTGCGCGGCGAGGGCAGCAAGCTCTGGGACGCCGACGGCAAGGAGTACACCGACCTGCTGGGCGGCATCGCCGTCAACGCCCTGGGCACCGCGCACCCGGCCGTCGTCGAGGCGGTCAGCCGGCAGATCGCCACCCTGGGCCACGTCTCCAACCTCTTCATGGCCGAGCCCACCATCGCCCTGGCCGAGCGGCTGCTGGCGCTGGACGGCCGGGCGGGCGGCCGGGTGTTCTTCTGCAACTCCGGTGCCGAGGCGAACGAGGCCGCGTTCAAGATCAGCCGGCGCACCGGCCGCACCCACCTGGTCGCCCTCCAGGGAGCTTTCCACGGCCGGACGATGGGAGCCCTCGCGCTCACCGGCCAGCCCGCCAAGCAGGACCCGTTCCGCCCGCTGCCCGGGGACGTCACCCACGTGCCGTTCGGGGACGTCGAGGCGCTGCGCGCGGCCGTGACCACCGAGACCGCCGCGGTCTTCCTGGAGCCCGTCCAGGGCGAGAACGGTGCCGTCCCGCTGCCCGACGGCTATCTGAGGGCGGCGCGCGAGATCACCCGTGCCACCGGCACCCTGCTGGTCCTGGACGAGATCCAGACCGGCGTCGGCCGTACCGGCCACTGGTACGCCCACCAGGCCTTCGAGGGCGTCGAGCCGGACGTCGTCACGCTGGCCAAGGCGCTCGGCGGCGGCCTGCCGATGGGCGCCGTCCTCGCCTTCGGGGCGGCCGCCGAACTGCTCACCCCCGGCCAGCACGGCACCACCTTCGGCGGCAACCCGGTGGCCGCCGCGGCCGGGCTGGCGGTCCTGGACACCATCGAGTCCGAAGGCCTGCTCGAGCACGTCCGCAAGCTCGGCGAGCGGTTGCGGCAGGGCGTCGAGGCGATCGGCGACCCGCTGGTCTCGCACGTGCGCGGGGCCGGCCTGCTGCTCGGCATCGTGCTCACCGAGCCGGTCTCGGCCAAGGTCCAGGCCGTGGCGCAGGAGGCGGGCTTCCTGGTCAACGCGGCCGTCCCGGACGCCGTCCGGCTGGCCCCGCCGCTGGTGCTGACCGAGCAGGAGGCGGATGCCTTCCTCGCGGCGCTGCCGGGCATCCTCCGGGCGGTGCGCGGGAGCGCCCCGGCCGATGCGAGTTGACCGTCGTCCGGGAGAATAATCACATGACCGTTTCCCACTCCGGCCCCTCCGCCGCCGGCCCGACGCCGCAGGTCCCGCAGACCCGCACCGCGCGCCACCGGCGGATCGTGGACCTGCTCACCCGCCAGCCCGTGCGTTCGCAGAGCCAGCTCGCCAAGCTGCTCGCCGACGACGGGCTCGTGGTGACCCAGGCCACCCTCTCCCGGGACCTGGACGAGCTGGGTGCGGTCAAGATCCGCAACCGGGACGGCGCGCTGATCTACGCCGTCCCGGCCGAGGGCGGCGACCGCACGCCGCGTGCGCCGATGGGGGAGTCGGCCAGCGAGGGCCGGATGGCCCGGCTGGCCGGCGAGCTCATGGTCTCCGCGACGGCCTCCGGCAACCTGGTGGTGCTGCGCACCCCGCCGGGCGCCGCGCAGTTCCTGGCCTCGGCGATCGACCAGGCCGAGGTGTTCGAGATCATCGGCACCATCGCCGGCGACGACACCGTCCTGCTGATCAGCCGCGACCCGGCCGGCGGCCAGGCGCTCGCCGACCACCTCATGCAACTGGCCCAGGCCAAGGCGCAGTAGCGCCCTGGCCCGGGGAGCCCCGGCCGACGGAATCCCGTCCGGCCGGGGTTTTGCCTTTCATGCGGCGTAGTGCATACTTATGCCACCTACTGCAAATGTGTGAAGGAGCCACGCGATGACCGCGCAGCAGTCCGCCGACGTCCGCCTCTGGGGCGCGCGCTTCGCCGACGGCCCGTCCGAGGCGCTGGCCAAGCTCTCCGCCTCGGTCCACTTCGACTGGCGCCTCGCGCCGTACGACATCGCCGGCTCCAAGGCCCACGCCCGCGTCCTGCACAAGGCGGGCCTGCTCTCCGACGACGAGCTCGCCGCCATGCTGACCGGCCTGGACCGCCTGCTCGCCGACGTCGAGGCAGGCACCTTCACCGGCACCGTCGCCGACGAGGACGTCCACACCGCCCTGGAGCGCGGCCTGCTGGAGCGCCTCGGCCCCGACCTCGGCGGCAAGCTGCGGGCCGGGCGCTCGCGCAACGACCAGATCGCCACCCTGTTCCGGATGTACCTGCGGGACCACGCGAAGACCATCGGCGGCCTGCTGCTCGACCTCCAGCAGGCCCTGGTCGGCCTCGCCGAAGCCCACCCGGACACCGCGATGCCGGGCCGCACCCACCTCCAGCACGCCCAGCCGGTCCTCTTCGCCCACCACGTCCTCGCGCACGTGCAGGCCCTCGGCCGGGACGCCGAGCGGCTGCGCCAGTGGGACGCCCGCACCGCCGTATCGCCGTACGGCTCCGGTGCGCTGGCCGGCTCCTCCCTCGGCCTCGACCCGCAGGCCGTCGCCGCCGACCTCGGCTTCGAGGGCGGCTCGGTCGGCAACTCCATCGACGGCACCGCCTCCCGCGACTTCGTCGCCGAGTTCGCGTTCGTGACCGCGATGATCGGCATCAACCTCTCCCGCATCGCGGAGGAGGTGATCATCTGGAACACCAAGGAGTTCGGCTTCATCACGCTGCACGACGCCTTCTCCACCGGCTCCTCGATCATGCCGCAGAAGAAGAACCCGGACATCGCCGAGCTCGCCCGCGGCAAGTCCGGCCGCCTGATCGGCAACCTGACCGGCCTGCTGGCCACCCTCAAGGCGCTGCCGCTGGCCTACAACCGGGACCTGCAGGAGGACAAGGAGCCGGTCTTCGACTCCTGCGACACCCTGGAGGTGCTGCTGCCCGCGTTCACCGGGATGATGGCCACCCTCACCGTGCACCGGGAGCGGCTGGAGGAGCTGGCTCCGGCCGGCTTCTCGCTCGCCACCGACATCGCCGAGTGGCTGGTCAAGCAGGGCGTGCCGTTCCGGGTCGCGCACGAGGTGGCCGGCGCCTGCGTCAAGGTCTGCGAAGCCGAGGGCATCGAGCTGTCCGACCTGACGGACGAGCAGTTCGCCGCGATCTCCGAGCACCTGACGCCGGAGGTCCGGTCGGTGCTCAGCGTGCACGGCGCCATCGCCGCCCGCGACGGGCGCGGCGGCACCGCCCCCTCGGCGGTCGCGGTCCAGCTCGCCGAGGTGAAGGCGGACCTGGCGCGGCAGCAGGAGTGGGCCCGGGGCTGACCGAAGGCCGGCGGAGGAGGGGCGCGGCGGTCCGGCCGGCGCGCCCCTCCGGCGTCCGCGCCCCGGCCCGGGCGTAACCGGCCCCGCCCCGGGCCGTCATGCACGGTGTGTGCACCACCCTTCCGCCCGTCCCCTCCGCCGAGGACGTCTACCTCGCCAGCCTCCGCCGCCGCGTGGTCCGCGAGACCGTCGCCGCCCTGCCGGGCCGCTGCCCGGAGCTGATCGCCGCCCTCGCCGAGGATCCGCCGCCCACCTACCGCGAGCTCTCCGAGCGCCTCGCGATGCCCCGCGGCTCCATCGGCCCCACCCGCTCTCGCTGCCTCGCCTGCCTGCGGACCCTCCTCCACCGGAGCGCTACCCGTGAGCGCCCCCGGGCGGCGGCATCCTGCGCCCCCTGCGGCCGCCCGCCCCTCTCCCCGTCCCCGCAGCCTCCCGCTCCGCCCGGGCGTGACCCTCGCCACGTCCGGGCCCCGGAAGGTTGAGGGGAGCTGACACCCGGGTAGAGCGCTGGCGAACGCAGCCCTTGACGGTGGTGCGATCACTCGGATACTGAGCGTGAGCGCGCCACCCTCTGCGCGCAGGGCACGACGACTGGGGAGGCCCCTCCACATGGGCATGAGCGTGATCATCTCGGCTGCGGAGGCCGAGGACGCGGAGCAGATCCTCAAGCTCCAGTACCTCGGCTACCAGCCCGAGGCCGAGCTGTACGGCGACTGGGCGATCGAGCCCCTGACGCAGAGCCTGGAGAGCCTGCGCGCCGAACTGACCGAGCGGTACTTCCTGGTGGCCCGGCTGGGCGACGAGGTGGTCGGCACCGTCCGCGGCCATCGCGGCCCCGACGGCGTGGGCCGGATAGAGCGCCTGGTCGTCCACCCGCGGATGCAGCGCCACGGCCTCGGCGGCCGCCTCCTGGACGCCCTGGAGCGGCGCCTCGCCGAGGACGGCCCGGTGAGCTCCTACCGCCTCTACACCGGCCACCGCAGCCTCGGCAACCTGCGCCTGTACGCCCGCCAGGGCTACCGGCAGACCAGGGTCGAGCAGGTCAGCAGCCGACTGAGCTTCGTCCACCTGGAGAAGCCCGCGAGTACGCCGCTCGCCGCGACGGCCTGAGCCGGCCCGCCGACGCCCGGCCCTCGGCGCCGCCACCATTCGGACGTTCCGGTGGCGGCGCCGAGGCACATCCCCGCTGGTGGCAGCGGTAAGTGTCCGCAATGCGGACAGCGTGGTCGAACAATTGGGCGGACCTCGACCCATCTGTTTTACTGGCTCACATGACTGCGACGACGAACTGCACCCCCACCGGCACGCTGCCGGCAGGTGAGCGTGCCATGTGTCGTCGAATGTGTCACCGCTGAGGGCCACCGCCCCCGGCACCCCGCGCGGGTGCCCTCCCCTCGCGCCCCGAAGCGAGACTCCGGCGCCGCTCCCGCCCGTGTGAGCGCGTCCCCTCCTCCCGTACCCCTCCCCTTGCCACGCCCGCCGACCCGCGGGCGCCGGTGACTCGCAAGGGCCACGCCGTCGCGCGGCCCGGCCGTCCGACGGCCGCGACCAAGGGGCGGCGGGTCCGGACCCCCTGGTGAAGCGCCGTAGGACGCCGCCCGGCCGCAACCCGGCCGGTTGGTCGCCCCACGCCGCCCGCCCCGACCCACGGAAGCAGCTGTGATCACCACCACGGACCTCACGAAGGTCTACCGTTCCCGAGGCCGCGAGGTGACCGCCCTCGCCGGTGTCGACCTGCACGTCCGTCCGGGAGAGGTCTACGGAGTCGTCGGCACCAGTGGAGCCGGCAAGTCCACCCTCATCCGCTGCGTGAACATGCTGGAGCGCCCGACCTCCGGCACCGTCACCGTGGACGGGGTGGAACTCACGGCGCTGTCCGGCGGCGAGAACCGGGCCGGCCGGGAACTGCGCGAGGCGCGCCGCCGGATCGGCATGGTCTTCCAGCACTTCAACCTGCTCTCCTCGCGGACCGTGCAGCAGAACGTCGAGCTGCCGCTGGAGATCATCGGCCTGGACCGCACCCAGCGTCGCCGCCGCGCCGCCGAACTGCTCGACCTGGTCGGCCTCGGCGACAAGGCCCGCAGCTACCCCGACCAGCTCTCCGGCGGCCAGAAGCAGCGCGTCGGCATCGCCCGCGCCCTGGCCGGCGACCCCAAGGTGCTGCTCTCCGACGAGGCCACCTCGGCGCTCGACCCGGAGACCACCCGTTCGATCCTCAAGCTGCTGCGCGACCTCAACCAGCAGCTCGGCCTCACCGTCCTGCTGATCACCCACGAGATGGACGTCATCAAGTCCGTCTGCGACTCCGCCGCCCTGATGCGCGGCGGCCGGGTGGTCGAGTCCGGCGGGCTGACCGACCTGCTGGCCGCGCCCGGCTCCGAGCTGGCCCGCGAGCTGTTCCCGCTCAGCGAGTTCGGCACCGGCCGCCCCGGCTCCACCGTGCTGGAGATCACCTTCCAGGGCGACGCCTCGGCCCAGCCGTTCGTCTCCCAGCTGGCCCGCACCTACCAGATCGACATCAACATCCTCGGCGCGGCCGTGGAGACCATCGCCGGCCGGATGGTCGGCCGGATGCGGGTCGAACTGTCCGGCGGCCACCAGGACAACGTGGTGCCGATCGGCTTCCTGCGCGAGCAGGGCCTGCAGGTGGACGTGATCGGTGCGGCGAACGGAGCGGTGGCATGACCTGGGACCAGATGCAGGAGCTGATGGGGCCGGCCACCCAGGAGACCTTCCAGATGGTCGGGGTCTCCACGGCCGTCACCGTGCTGCTCGGCCTTCCGCTGGGCGTCCTGCTGGTGCTCACCGACAAGGGCGGCCTGCTGGCCAACCAGGTCGTCAACAAGGCCGTCGGCTTCGTGGTGAACCTCGCCCGCTCGGTGCCGTTCATCATCCTGATGATCGCGCTGATCTCCTTCACCCGCTGGCTGGTCGGCACCTCGATCGGCTGGCAGGCCGCGACCGTGCCGCTGACCATCGGCGCCATCCCGTTCTTCGCCCGCCTGGTCGAGACCTCCGTCCGTGAGGTCGACCGCGGCCTGGTCGAGGCGGTCCAGTCGATGGGCGGCAGCACCTGGACGATCGTCCGCAAGACCCTGCTGCCCGAGGCGCTGCCCGGCATCGTCGCCTCCGTCACCACCACGGTCATCACGCTGATCAGCTACTCCGCGATGGCCGGCACGGTCGGCGGCGGCGGCCTCGGCACCCTCGCCGTCAACTACGGCTACCAGCGCTTCGAGACGGCCTTCATGTGGGTCATCGTGGCCGAGCTGGTGATCATCGTCACCGCCGTCCAGCTGATCGGCGACCTCGCCGTGGGCCGCCTCACCCACCGCGGCCGCACCGGCGGCCGGACCCGCCTGACGGGCCGCACCGCGACGACCCCCGACAAGGACGCCGTCGCCTCCTAGACCTCCCTCGTCCGACTCCGGACGCGGCTCCCCGTACCACGCAGAAAGGCACTTTTCGTGCGCAACGCCCTGAAGTTCACCACCGTCCTGGCCACCGCCGGCCTCGCGCTCTCCCTCGCCGCCTGCGGCAGCTCGGGCTCCTCATCCGCGGACCCGAACGCGCCGCTCAAGATCGTCGCCAGCCCCACCCCGCACGGGCAGATCCTCAAGTACGTCAAGGACAACCTCGCGGACAAGGCCGGCCTCAAGCTCGACATCAAGGAGGTCACCGACTACGTGACCCCCAACACGGCGGTGCAGGACGGTTCGGCCGACGCCAACTACTTCCAGCACGTGCCGTACCTGGAGGACTTCGACAAGAAGCGCGGCACGACCATCGTCTCGGTGGAGACCGTGCACCTGGAGCCGCTCGGCCTCTACTCCAAGAAGGTCAAGGCGATCACCGACCTGCCGGACGGCGCCACCGTCGGCCTGCCCAACGACGCCACCAACGAGGGCCGCGCGCTCAAGCTGCTCGCCGACAACAAGCTGATCACCCTCAAGGACGGCGTCACCACCACCGCGACCCCGGCGGACGTGACCGGCAACCCGAAGAACCTCAAGTGGAAGGAACTCGAGGCCGCCCAGCTGCCCCGCTCGGTCTCCGACCTCGACGCCGCCGTCATCAACGGCAACTACGCGATCGACTCCGGCCTGAAGCCGGCCACCGACGCGCTGGTGCTGGAGAAGGCCGAGGGCAACCCGTACGCCAACATCCTCGCCGTCAAGAAGGGCAAGGAGAACGACCCGCGGGTCAAGAAGCTCGCCGAGTTGCTGCACTCGGACGAGGTCAAGAAGTACATCACCGACACCTTCCAGGGCTCGGTCGTCCCGGCCTTCTGACCGTCGCCGGCCGCCCCGCCGGCCGAAGCCCGACGCCCGACCGGGCCCCCGCCGCACCTCGGCAGGGGCCCGGTCGGGCAGTATGCACCCGGCACGCCCCGGGCGACGGCGTTCTGACGTACCGTCGTGCGCGCAGCGCACCAGGTGGTACCCGGAGTGCGACGGAGGCGTACGGTGTTGTGTTCACGACCCGGCGAGGAGAGACGGCATGGCAGCGAGCTTCCCCGAGACCGCCATCAGCACCGAACGGCTGCTGCTGCGACCCCTTGCGGAGGACGACGCCCCCGGCCTGGCCACGATGATGGCCGACGACCTCGTCCTGGCGTGGACCGACCTCCCGCACCCCTTCACCGAGGAGCACGCGGCCGAACTCGCCCGTTCCCTCGCCCCCGCCCACCGGGCCGCCGGCCGCGGCATCGTCCTGGCCGTCACCGAGCACCTGACCCAGCGCCTGGTCGGCCTGGTCGAGCTGCGCAACACCGACTGGCGGCTGCGCAGCACCGAGATCTCCTACGTCACCGCCGCCTGGGCGCGCGGCGAGGGCTACGCCCCGGAGGCCGTCCTCGGCGTCGCGCAGTGGCTGTTCGAGGACCGGGGCTTCCTGCGCCTGGAGATGCGCACCGCCGCCGGCAACACGGCCGCCCAGCAGGTCGCCCAGAAGATCGGCGGCATCAGCGAGGGCGTGCTGCGCAGCGCCTGGATAGTGCGCGGCGAATCCGGGGAGTCCGGGGAGCCCGGAGCGTCCGGTGAGGCGTCCGCGGAGAGCCGCAGCGACCTCATCCTGTGGAGCCTGCTCCCGGAGGACCTGGAGTCGCCCGAACCGCACCCGCACGGCTGGCCCGGCGACCACCGCTACGTGCTGCGCGACTGAGCCGGCACCGCGCCGCGGACTCGGCGCGGACTCGGCGCGGACTCGGCACGGACTCGGCACGGACATGTGTGCGAGATGTCGGCGCCCGGGGGACGACACCCGGTAGCCTCTCCACCGGCGCCGCACGACGGCGCCCCGAGTGGCGCACCGAGTCGAGGGGGAACGGCCGCAGATGGCTGACCGGATCACGGTCATCGGGTGGGACGGCACGCCGCTGACCGAGGCCGCCGGTGCGGCCCTCGCCGCGGCGACCCTGGTCGCCGGAGCCCCCTACCAACTGAACGCCCTCCCGGTGCCGGAGGGCGCCGAGCGGATCGCCCTCGGCGCGATCGAGCCGGCCGCCCGACGGATCGCCGAGCACCGCGGCGCAGCCGTCGTGGTCGCCGAGGGCGACCCGGGCTTCTTCGGCGTGGTGCGTATTCTGCGCCGCCCCGAGTACGGCCTCGAGCTGGAGGTGCTGCCCGCCGTCTCCTCCGTCGCCACCGCCTTCGCCCGGGCCGGGATGCCCTGGGAGGACGCCCAGGTGGTCAGCGCCCACGGCGGACGGCTGCGCCGCGCGGCCAACATCTGCCGGGCCCACCCCAAGGTCGCGGTGCTCACCGCCCCGGGCGCCGGGCCCGCCGAACTCGCCCTGATGCTGCGCGGGGTGCACCGGACCTTCGTGGTCTGCGAGGCCCTCGGTACGCCGGAGGAGGACGTCACCGTCCTCACGTCCGACCGGATCGCCGACCACGTCTGGCGCGACCCCAACGTGGTGCTGGTGATCGGCGGCGCCGCCCAGGCCGCCGCGGTGGACCAGGCGGCCGGCTGGCTGGCCGGGCGCCCGATCGGCTACCCCGGCGCGGAGAGCGGCTGGGCGCTCCCCGGCGACGCCTACGCGGGCGCCGGGCGCACGGGTGGCGAGACGGGCGCGTCGGACGTGCTCCCCGCGCACGTGCGCGCCCTGGTGCTGGCCCGTCTGGGTGCACGGCCGGGGGACCTGGTCTGGTCGGTCGGTGCGGGCAGCGGCGCCCTCGCGGTCGAGGCGGCCCGCTTCGGCGCGGCCGTGGTCGCGGTCGAGGGCTCCCGCTCGGCCTGCGCCCGGCTGACCGTCAACGCCCGCCGGTACGGCGTCGAGGTGGAGGCGGTGTACGGCAGCGGCCCCGAGGTGCTGGGCGGCCTGCCGGAGCCCGACGCGGCGGTGGTGGAGTCCGGCGGCCTGGACGTGGTGCGCGCGGTGCTGGCCCGCAGGCCGGAGCGGTTCGTCGCGCTGCCCCGGACCTTCGCCGAGGCGGAGGAGGTCCGCCGGGCGATCGGCGAGGCCGGCTACCGGGCGGACGGCGCACTGTTGCAGTCGACGCCGCTGCGGTCCGCCGGGGAGGGCGGCGGGCTGGAACTCGGGGCGGCCGGAGCCGGCGTGCTGGTGCTCTGGGGTGAGCAGATCGTGTGAAGGCCTCGGGTGCGCCCCGGGACCGTCCGGTGCCACGGGTGGGCAGGGGCGGGCGCGCGGGGTGAGCGCGGAGGGGGTTCCGACGGTGATCCAGGTCGCATCCGGACACTGATTCGGGAGGTGAGCGCGCCGGGCCGGTAGTGTGACGTCCTGGGCGGCTGCAGCGATCGGCGGTCCACCCGATTCGGTCGGTTTGTCACCTTTTTGACGTGGTGCAACCCCGTTCCGCTCGGACTGTGGGCAATTCGACGGGCCGCGTGCCGGACCTGGAGAATGCCGTAGGGTCCGGTGCGGTCGTGCCGGTTGCTCCGGGTTGTCGTTGTTTCAGACGATGTGTGCCGCCCCGTGTGGCGGTGCGCCGGGCCGGGTGCCGCAGTGCGCCGGAAGGACTCGGGCCGCAGCGCTTCGGCGCGGCGGCCGCGTGTGGTTGAGGGGCGGGTCGGTCGCAGGCCCGGCCCGTGCGGATGGGCGCTGCGATCGGTGATCGTGTCGCCAAGGGCGCGGCAGCGGCCTGGAAGGAGCTTTGACAATGACCGATGGCGGCCACGTCCCGGGCGAGGGACTGCCGGAGCACCTGAACGCCGGGCACGCCCCGCTCGGCGGACCGGAGGGCGTCGTGGGCGTTGCACCCCTGCAGGGCGTCGCGACGGACGGCGGTGTGATCCCGAACCCGGCGGCCCCGGTCGGCGCGATGCCCCCGGGTGCGGGCGTCATCCCGCCGCAGGGCCAGCACGGCTTCACCGCCGAGGGGTGGGCCGCCGATCCGGGCGTACCGCGCCCGGCCTTCCACTTCCTCGACCAGCCCGACGCGCCGGACGGCCTGGACGACGATGACGACGTCCTGCTGATGCCCGGCCCCCAGGGCTCCTGGGGCGAGCCGATGGCGTCCGTCCCGGCCGAGCAGGCGCCGCACGCGCCGCACCAGGAGGGCATGCCGGTCGAGCCGTCCTGGCCGCCGGTGGACCCGCCGGTGCTCGGCGCCGAGCACGCCCAGCCGCAGGCCGTCCCCACCCAGCCGCAGGCGCAGCAGCCGATGACGCAGGCTCAGCCGCCGCGCCGCCCGCTGCACGCGGGCCCGCCGATCCCGGACCCGTCGCTGATGACCGGCCAGGTCCCGGTCCGCTCGCTGGCCGACCGCGGCCCGTCGCAGGGCGGCACGCCCGCGCACGGCATCCCGGTCGTCGGGCGGCCGCCGATGCCCGAGGCCGCGGTCCCGGCTCCGGCCGCCGTACCGCAGGACGCCCCGACGGCGCCGCCGGTCGCTCCGGCCGTCCAGGGCGCGCCGGTGACGGAGGGGCAGCAGTTGCCGTACCCGCAGGACGCCCATCAGGCCGTGCAGGTGCCGCTCGCCGCGCAGCCGATCGAGGCCGTGATGGCCGTCGAGACGGTCGGGGCGATCGAGGTGGTCGAGGTCGCCGAGCTCCCGGAGGCCGTGCAGGCCCTGCAGGGTGCTCACGCCGCCGCCCAGGCAGGCGGGCCCGTGCAGGCCGTCGAGTCCGTGCAGGCCGTCGACTCCGCTCAGCCCGTGATGGCGCCTCAGCCCGTGGCGGTGCCCGAGGCCCCGGCCGAGCCCGCCGCCGTCGAGCCCGCCGCCGTCGAGCCCGTCGCCGTCGACGGTGCTGTCACCGACGCCGTCGCCGTCGAGCCCGCCGTCGCCGAGGGCGCCCCCGCGCCCGTCGAGCAGCCCGAGGCCGCTGCGCCGGCCGGTCAGCCGCGCCGGATCTCCGCCTTCCTCGCCGCGCCCACCCCGCACGGCCTGCCCAAGGTCGCCGCAGTTCCGCAGGCTCCCGAGGCCGAGGCGGCGCCGCCGCAGGAGCCCGCGCCCATAGCGGCCGCCGACGCGCCGCAGGCCGCCGACGCGCCGCAGGCCGTCGAGGCCGTTCAGCCGGAGCAGGCCGGGCCCGGCACCGAGCCCGTCCCGGCCGCCGAGTCCGGTGCCTCCGCCGAAGGCGCGCCGGAGGCCGTCGTCGAGCCGGTCGCCGAGACCGCCGCGGGCACCGGCGAGATGCCGTCCGGCCAGGCCGTCAGCGAGCCCGTCGCCGAGCCCGAGCAGCCGCAGCAGCAGGAGGCCGTCCCGGTCGAGGCCCCGGTTGAGATCCCGGCGGAGGCCGCGGTCGAGCCGGTCGCCGAGCAGCCCGCCGAGCAGCCCGCCGACGGCGACACCGCTGCCGCCGCCGCTGCCGCCGCCGTTGTCGACCCGGTCGCCGAGGCCGCCGTCGAGCCGTCGGCGCAGCCCGCCGAGCCCGCCGAGGCCGCCGCTCAGGAGTCCGAGCAGCAGCCCGCCGCGGAGGCCGCGCCCGAGGCGGTCGCCGACCAGGCCGACACCGTGGTCGATGCCGCCGAGAACGGTGCCGAGGCCGCCGGCGAGGCCGTTGCCGAGCAGGCTCCCGAGGCCCCGGTGGCTGCGGTTTCGGCCGAGTCCGCGGCCGCGCCGGCTGCCGAGCAGGCCCAGGGCGAGGCTTCCGCCGAAGCCGTCGCCGAGCCGGCCGCCGCCGTTGTCGACGCCGCCGAGCCCGCCCCGGAGCAGGCTCCCGAGGCCCCCGCCGCCGAGGAGCCGCAGGCCGAGCAGGCCGCCGACCAGCAGGCCGAGCCGCAGGGCGGGCAGCCCGTCGCCGACCGGTCGGCCGAGGAGCAGCAGACCGAGGAGCCCGCCGAGCCGCGCGGCCCGGCCGCCCCCGGCTACGGCGAGACCGACCGCGAGGCCGTCCACCAGGTGATCCGCGAGCGCCGCGACATCCGCAACGGCTTCCGTCCGGACCCGATCCCGCACGAGGTGCTGATCCGGGTCCTGGAGGCCGCCCACACCGCACCCAGCGTCGGCTACTCGCAGCCCTGGGACTTCGTGGTCATCCGTTCGGCCAAGACCCGCAGGCGGATGCACGCCCTGGCCGAGCGCCAGCGCGCGGCGTACGCGGACTCGCTGCCCAAGGGCCGGGCCAAGCAGTTCAAGGAGATCAAGACCGAGGCCATCCTGGAGACCCCGGTCAACATCGTGGTGACCGCCGACCGCACCCGCGGCGGCCGGCACACCCTGGGCCGCCACTCCCAGCCGCAGATGGCCCCGTACTCGGCCGCCCTGGCGGTCGAGAACCTCTGGCTGGCCGCCCGCGCCGAGGGCTTGGGCGTCGGCTGGGTGAGCTTCTTCGACGACGAGGAGCTGGTCCGCGAACTCGGGCTGCCGGAGCACCTGGAGGTCGTCGCCTACCTGTGCGTCGGCTTCGTCGACTCCTTCCCGGACGAGCCGGAGCTGGAGCAGCAGGGCTGGGCGAAGAAGCGTCCGCTGGCCTGGGTCGTCCACGAGGAGCAGTACGGCAACCGCGCGCTGCCCGGCGAGGAGCCGCAGAGCCTGCTCGCCGACACCCTGCGCGGCATCCGCCCGCTGGACGCCAAGGCGCTCGGCGAGGCCTGGGACCGGCAGAAGCGGATGACCAAGCCGGCCGGCTCGCTCGGCATGCTGGAGATCATCTCCGCCCAGTTGTGCGGCCTGTCCCGCAAGTGCCCGCCGCCGATCCCGGAGCCCGCCTGCGTGGCGATCTTCGCCGGCGACCACGGCGTGCACGCCCAGGGCGTCAGCCCCTGGCCGCAGGAGGTGACCGCGCAGATGGTCGGGAACTTCCTGGCCGGGGGAGCGGTGATCAACGCCTTCGCCAGGCAGATCGGCACCGAGGTCTGCGTGGTCGACGTCGGTGTGGCCGCCGACCTGCCGGACGCCGTCCAGCAGGGCCGTGCCACCGGCCTGCTGCCGCGCAAGGTCCGCCCGGGCACCGCCGACATGACGCAGGGACCGGCGATGACCCGCGAGGAGGTCCTCAAGGCCGTCGAGGTCGGCATCGAGACCGCCCGCGACCTGGTCGCGGCCGGCAACAAGGCACTGGTCACCGGCGACATGGGCATCGCCAACACCACCGCCTCCGCCGCCCTGATCTCGGTGTTCACCGGCCTCGACCCGGCCGAGGTCACCGGCCGGGGCACCGGCATCGACGACGAGACCCACGCCCGCAAGATCGAGGTCATCCGCGCCGCGCTGGCGCTGCACCGGCCCGACCCGAGCGACCCGGTCGGCGTCCTGGCCGCCGTCGGCGGCCTGGAGCACGCGGCCATCGCCGGGTTCCTGCTGGGCGCCGCGTCGCTGCGCACCCCGGTGATCCTGGACGGCGTGATCGCCGGTTCGGCGGCGCTGGCCGCCAAGGCGATCGCGCCCGAGGTGCTGGCCGCCTGCATCGCCGGCCACCGGTCCGCCGAGCCGGGCCACCAGGCCGCGCTGGCGAAGCTCGGCCTGCGTCCGCTGATCGACCTGGACCTGCGACTCGGCGAGGGCACCGGAGCCCTGCTGGCCCTGCCGCTGGTGCAGAGCGCGGCCCGGGCGATGCACGATGTAGCCACCTTCGACTCCGCCGGGGTCACCGAGAAGGCCTGACGTACACCCGTCACCGCTCCGCGGACCGGCCCGAGGGCGCGCCGGCCCGCGGAGCGGTGTCTCGCCGTACCGCCCCCACCCACACCCCGATCAGGAGCACCGCCGATGACCGCGCCCAACCCGCACCCGAGCACCGAGGGCCTCACCCCCTACCCGGTCGGCCTGCTGCTGGCCGGTCGTCGCGTCGTCGTGGTCGGCGGCGGCCAGGTCGCCCAGCGGCGGCTGCCCGCCCTGATCGCCGCCGGGGCCGACCTGCAGCTGATATCGCCGGCCACCACCCCGGCGGTGCAGGCCATGGCGGACGCCGGTGAGCTCACCTGGCACGCCCGGCCGTACCGGGACGGCGACCTGGCCGGCGCCTGGTACGTCCTGGTCGCCACCGACGACCCGGCGGTCAACACGGCCGTCAGCGCCGAGGCCGAACGCGAGCGGGTGTTCTGCTCCCGCAGCGACGACGCCTCCGCCGCCACCGCCTGGACTCCGGCCAGCGGCCGGGACGCGGGCGCCACCGTGGCGGTCCTCACCGGCGATCCGCGCCACTCGGCGGCCCTGCGCGACGCCATCGTGGACGGCCTGCGGGACGGCTCGCTGGCCGCCCGCCAGTACCGTTCGCACGGTGCGGGCGTCGCCCTGGTCGGCGGCGGCCCGGGCGACCCGGACCTGATCACGGTGCGCGGCCGCCGTCTGCTCGCCGACGCCGACGTGGTGGTCACCGACCGCCTCGCCCCGCGCGAGCTGCTCGCCGAACTGCCCGAGCACGTCGAGGTGATCGACGCCTCCAAGATCCCGTACGGCCGGTTCATGGCCCAGGAGGCGATCAACCGCACGCTGATCGAGCACGCCAAGGCCGGCAAGTTCGTGGTCCGGCTCAAGGGCGGCGACCCGTACGTCTTCGGGCGCGGCGGCGAGGAACTGCTGGCCTGCGCCGAGGCCGGCCTCCCGGTCACCGTCGTGCCCGGCATCTCCAGCTCGATCAGCGTTCCCGCCTCGGCCGGCGTCCCGGTCACCCACCGCGGCATGACCCACGAGTTCACGGTGATCTCCGGCCACGTCGGACCGGACGACGAGCGCTCGCTGACCAACTGGGAGGCCGCCGCGCGGATGAGCGGCACCCTGGTGCTGCTGATGGCCGTGGACAAGATCGGCGCGATCGCCGCCAGGCTGGTCGAGTACGGCCGGGCGGCGGACACGCCGGTCGCGATCGTCCAGGAGGGCACCACCGCCGCTCAGCGCCGGGTGGACGCGACCCTGGGCACCGTCGCCGCCGTGGTCGAGGCGGAGGGCGTCAAGCCGCCGGCGGTCATCGTCGTCGGCGACGTCGTCAACGTCCTGGCCGCGGCCTTCCGCGCCTGAGCCACCGAGGCGGGCCTCCCGGGAGCGGACCTCCCCGGAGCCGGCCTCCCGGGAGCAGGTGCCCCGGAGCAACCCGTCCCGGAGTGGGAAGTCGGCCCGTCCGACTTCCTACTCCAGCGGCTGCTCCGTCCAGATGACCTTCCCGGTCGCCGTGTACCGCGTCCCCCAGCGGTCCGCGAACTGCGCCACCAGGAACAGCCCGCGCCCGCCCTCGTCCTCGGTCGCCGCGTACCGCAGGTGCGGCGAGGTGCTGCTGCCGTCCGACACCTCGCAGATCAGCGCGCGGTCGCGCAGCAGCCGCACCCGGATCGGCCCGGAGCCGTACCGGATCGCATTGGTCACCAGCTCGCTCAGGATCAGCTCGGTGACGAACGCGGCCTCGTCCAGCCCCCACTCCGCCAGCCGCCGCGCCACCTGCGCCCGCACGACCCCGACCGCCGCCGGGTCCGACGGCACGTCCCACTCCGCCACGTGGTCCGGCGCCAGCACGCGGGTCTGCGCCACCAGCAGCGCGATGTCGTCCTGCGGATGCACCGGCAGCATCGCCCCGAGCACGTCCGCGCAGGTCTGCTCGGGCGTGCGCGGCGGGCCGGAGAGCGCCGCGCGCAGCAGCTCCAGACCCTCGTCGATGTCCCGCTCGCGGTCCTCCACCAGGCCGTCCGTGTACAGCACCAGCCGGCTGCCCTCCGCCAGCTCCAGCTCGGCGGTCTCGAACGGCAGCACCGCCAGCCCGAGCGGCGGCCCGGTCGGCAGCTCGGGGAAGACCACCCGGCCCTGCGGGTCCACGACGGCCGGCGGCGGGTGCCCTGCGGTGGCCATCGTGCAGCGCCGCGACACCGGGTCGTAGATCGCGTACAGGCAGGTCGCCCCGGTGAGCCCGGCGCTCTCGCCGCCCGCCGCCTCGTCCTGGTCGATCCGGTTCACCAGCTCGTCCAGGTGGCCCAGCAACTCGTCCGGCGGCAGGTCCAGGGTCGAGAAGTTGTGGATCGCCGTCCGCAGCCGGCCCATCGTCGCCGCCGCGTGCAGCCCGTGCCCCACGACGTCGCCGACCACCAGCGCCACCCGGGCGCCGGGCAGCGGGATCACGTCGAACCAGTCCCCGCCCACCCCGGCCTGGGCCGGCAGGTAGCGGTGCGCCACCTCCAGCGCGTTCTGCGCGGGCAGGCGGCGCGGCAGCAGGCTGTGCTGCAGCGTCACCGCCATCGCGTGCTCCCGGGTGTAGCGGCGGGCGTTGTCGATGCACACCGCCGCGTGCGACACCAGTTCCTCGGCCAGCGCCAGGTCCTCCGGCTCGAACGGCTCCGCCCGCTGCGCCCGCCAGAACCGGGCCACCCCCAGCAGCACCCCGCGTGCCCGCAGCGGCACCCGCGCCAGCGAGTGCACCCCGTACGCCACCATCTCGGCCGACCGCTCCGGGTCCTGGTCCCGCCACCGCCAGGACTCCGCCAGGTGCGGCTCCAGGCCGGGTTCCCCGGTGTGCAGGGCCCCGGCCAGCGGGGTCTCGGGGACCACGTCCAGCACGGTGCCGACCGGGTAGAACGGCGCGTCGTCCCGTACGCCCGTCACGGCCGCACGCCGCATCCGCCCCAGCGAGACGCCCACCGGGGGCTCCTCGCCGGACAGGACCTGCTCCGCGAGGTCCACCGTGACGAAGTCCGCGAACCTCGGGACCGCGACCTGGGCCAGCTCCTCCGCCGTCCGCGTCACGTCCAGGGTGCTGCCCACCGTCACCCCGGCGTCGTACAGCAGCCGGAGCCGCCGCTGGGCGCGGTCGGCCCGGCCGGACAGGGCCAGCAGCTCGGTGGAGTCACGCAGCGTGGCGACGCAGCCGGGCGGCCCGCCCGCCTGGTCGGTCAGCCGGACGTTCACCGCCAGCAGCCGCTCGCCGGACAGCACCACCTCGTCGGTCACCTGGCGGTTGGCGATCAGCAGCTCCAGCGGTGCCTGCTCCAGGCCCAGCTCGGCGACGGGTCGGCCCTCGGCGTCCGGCGGCAGGTCCAGCAGGCGGCGGGCCTCGTCGTTGCAGAGCAGCAGCCGCCCGTCCCCGCCGACGATCATGACGCCCTCGCGCACCGCGTGCAGCACGGCCGCGTGGTGCTCGTACATCCGGGTCATCTCGACCGGGCCCAGCCCGTGGGTCTGCCGCCGCAGCCGTCGGCTGATCAGCGCGGACCCCAGGGTGGCCAGGCCGACCGCACCGGCCGCCGCGCCCAGCACCACCGGCAGCTGGCGCTCGCTCGCCGTGCTGACGTGCGCCAGCGTGACGCCCGCCGAGACCAGCCCGACCACCTGGCCGCTCGGCGCGTACACCGGCACCACGGCCTGCACCAGCGGGCCGAGGGTGCCGGTGATGTGCTCCGTCACCACCTGGCCCTGTAGTGCGGGCTGGTAGTCGCCGACGAACTTCTGGCCGATCCGGGCCGGGTTGGGGTGGGTGTAGCGGATGCCCTGGTTGTTCAGCACCACGATGAAGTCCACGCCCGAGGCGATCCGCGCGGACTGCGCCTTCGGCTGCAGGATCGCGGTCGGGTCGGGGGAGCGCAGCGCGTCGACGATCCCCGGCGAGTTGGCGAAGGTCTGCGCGACCGCCACGGACCGGTTGCGGGCCTCGTTGTCGGCGTCCTTGTGCGACTGGACCACCAGCGCGACCACGGCGGCCACCACCAGCAGCAGGACGACCAGGATCTGCAGGGCGAACACCTGCCCGGCCACCGACCGGTGCCAGACCGGCCACGACCGCTTCGCGCGCGGCAGCTGCGGCCGACCGTGTGGGCGCCCACCGGGGGAGCCGGCGGAGCCAGTGGCGCCAGAGGCCGACGGAGCCCAGGATCGGCCCGGGTAACGGGCCATAGGGTCATGTTTGCACTCCCGTCAGCCGGGGACCACCCCGTCCCGTCGGCCGTTTGGTCTTCCCCGCCCCCGCTTGGCAAGATCGCAGGGTGTCCGAACCCAGCACCGTCACCGATCCGGCCGACCCCCGCCTCGCCGACTACACCGGCCTCACGGACGTCGAACTGCGCCGTCGCCGCGAACCCGCCGAGGGCCTGTTCATCGCGGAGGGGGAGAAGGTCATCCGCCGCGCCCTCGCCGCCGGCTACCGGATGCGGTCGATGCTGCTCACCGCCAAGTGGCTGGACGTGATGGCCGACGTCATCGCCGGGGCCGACGCCCCGGTCCACGTGGTCGAGCCCGGGCTCGCCGAAGCCGTCACCGGCTACCACGTGCACCGCGGCGCCCTCGCCTCGATGGAGCGCAAGCCCCTCCCGGACGCCGCCGACGTGCTCACCGGGGCCCGCCGGGTCGCCGTCCTGGAGGGCCTGGTCGACCACACCAACCTCGGGGCCATCTTCCGCAGCGCGGCCGCCCTCGGCATGGACGCCGTCCTGCTGTCGCCGGACTGCGCCGACCCGCTCTACCGGCGTGCCGTCAAGGTCTCCATGGGCGCCGTCTTCGCGGTCCCGTACGCGCGCCTCGACCCCTGGCCCGCAGCCCTGGACACCGTCCGGGCCGCCGGGTTCACCCTCCTCGCCCTCACCCCCGCCGACACCGCCGTCGACCTCGCCGCCCTCACGCCGCACGAACTCCCCAAGGCCGCCCTGATGCTCGGCGCCGAGGGCGACGGCCTCACCCCCCGCGCCATCGCCGCCGCCGACCACGCCGTCCGCATCCCCATGGCGCACGGCATCGACTCGCTGAACGTGGGCGCCGCCGCAGCCGTCGCCTTCTACGCCGTCACCGCCGGCTGAGGCCCGCTGCTCCCACCTTGGGTTCTAGTGGTTGTTGCAACACCCCAGTTCAGGGGATGCGATGACCTTCGAGATCCGCGAGGACCGGAGCCCTCAGGGGCGGCGGAAGCTCTC
>NZ_JOHO01000055.1 GCF_000719705.1 Streptomyces sp. NRRL S-350
GATGACCGTCACGGGCCACCCCCGTCCGGCGCCCGCCGAAAGGCGATCCAGCTCACATCGCGGTGACTTTCCGTAACGATCGATGGCGCCGACGACGGGCCCGGCCCTGACGCTCGGACTCCCTGATCGAGGCCACGCCCTCCGGGCCCCGGGCGCCGGCGTCCGCACACCGTCGCTGCTGCGCCCCGACCGGATCGGCAGGCGCCCAGGGGTGCGGCCGGGTGCGGAGCCGAGCGCTCCGCGCGGTCGCCGAAAGGAACCCCGGGGCGGCGGGTGGGGCGCCGCGTGGGCGCGGGGGCGCCGGGCGGAGCCCTCGGCTCAGACGACCAGGACCCGGCGCCCCCGGGTGTGGCCGGCCCGGCTGTCGGCGTGCGCCGCCGCGGCCTCGGTGAGCGGGTACGACTTCTCGACGGGGATGTGGAGCCCGCCGCGGGAGATGAGGTCGACGGCCTCGGCGAGCGCGTCCGGCACGCTCCCGGCCACGCCGGAGAACCGGACGCCCAGCTGCGGTGCGGTGAGGTCGGCGATGGAGACGACCTTGCGCGGATCCCCGGTCAGCTCGACGAGCTCGCGGATCACGCCCGAGCCGGCCAGGTCGAGGGCCGCGTCGGCCCGGCCGAGTCGCCGCACCCGCCCGGCCCAGCCCGGGCCGTAGGTCGTGGCGAGGGCGCCCAGGCTGCGCAGGTAGTCCTGGTTCGCGGCCCCGGCCGTGCCGATCACCGTGATGCCGCGGTCGCGGGCGATCTGCAGCACCGCCGACCCGACTCCGCCGGACGCGCCGCTGACCAGCAGCGTCTGCCCCGGCTGCACGCCGACCTCGCGGATGATGCGCAGCGCGGTCTCCACCACGGAGGGGTATCCGGCCGCCTCCTCGAAGGTCAGGCCCTCGGGCATGCGGGCCCAGGCCGACAGCACGGCGAGTTCGGCGTACGTGTCGGTGCCTTCGCCGAACACGCGGTCGCCGACCTCGACCCCCTCGACGCCCTCGCCGACCTCGTCCACCACCCCGGCGGCGTCCAGCCCCACTCCGGAGGGCAGCTCGACCGGATGGGCTCCCAGGACCTGGCCCTCCCGGAGCCGCCAGTCGACGGGGTTCACGCCCGCCGCCCGTACGGCGATGCGTATCCGGCCGGGGCCCGCGTGGGGCTCCTCGGCTTCCACCAGGTGCAGGACCTCGGGACCGCCGAACTCGGCGAAGCTCACTTTCCTCATGCGGCCGAAGATAACAACAACCGTTAGTGTTTCACAACGGTTATGGATCCGTACCTGATAGTGTCCGGGCATGACCGAGCCGCCCGGACGCCGGGAACGCAAGAAGGCCGCGACCCGTCAGAAGATCGCCGACACCGCGCTGCGGCTCTTCCTGGAGCGCGGATACGACGCCGTGGGCATCCGGGACGTGGCGGCCGAGGCCGACGTCGCCGTCACCACGGTCTTCTCCCACTTCGCCTCGAAAGAAGCCCTGGTGTTCGAGCGCGACCACGACTTCGAGCAGCGCCTCACGCGGGCGGTCACCGACCGGCAACCGCACGAGCCGCTCATCCCGGCGCTGCGCCGTCAGGTCCAGGCCCTGGTGCGGCACTGCACGGCGGAGGGCAGCGCCCCCGTCCGGCGCATGATCGAGGGATCGCCCGCCCTGCGGGAGTACGAGGAGTCGATGAGCCTGCGTCACGCGCAGGCGCTGGCAGCGGCGCTGGCCGCCGACCCCCACCTGTCCCGAAGCGCGACGGCCTGCCGGGCGACCGCCCGGTTCGCCATCGACGCCTACGCGCTGGCCTGCAAGGCGGACGATCCCGACGCCACGGTGGACGAGGTCTTCCGGATGATCGAGGCGGCCTGGGAAGCCACCGCGCCCTGAGGGCTGGTGCGCGGCGGGTGGACGGCACGACCGCCGCGACCGACGGCTCACGGACCCGCACCGGCCGGCGCTGCCGGACGCCCCGGTGCCTCCGGGAGGCGGCGCACCGCGGCCGACGGGCACCCCGCACCCCGGTCGGCGGGCACCCCGCACCCCGGTCGACGGGCGTCCACGCCTCGGTCGGACCGGCCGGAGGGCTTGATCACGAAGGGCGGTCCGGGCCAGGATCTCCTCCGGTTGGATCACAACGGGGGGAGCCGTGATGTCCGAGGACCGGTCGGTCAGTCGTGGGCTGAGACAGCGACACATCGCCATGATCGCGCTGGGCGGTGCGATCGGAGCCGGGCTGTTCGTCGGCTCCGGCGTCGGCATCGCCGCGGCGGGGCCCGGGATCGTGGTGTCGTACGTGGTGGCCGGGGTGCTCACGGTGCTGGTCATGCGGATGCTCGGCGAGATGTCCGCCGCCCGCCCCGGCTCCGGGTCGTTCGCCGCGCACGCCACCCGCGCTTGGGGGCCGTGGGCCGGGCTGCTGGCCGGCTGGATGTACTGGGCGCTGCTGGTGGTGAGCGTGGCCGCGGAGGCGATCGGGGCGTCCCGGATCGTGGCGGGCTGGCTGCCCCAGGTGCCGGCCTGGGTGTGGGTGGCGGCGTTCATGGCGCTGTTCACCGCGACGAACCTGGCGGGCGTGCGGCACTTCGGCGAGCTGGAGTTCTGGTTCGCCGGGGTGAAGGCGGCCTCGATCTGCGCGTTCATCCTGCTCGGCGCCGCCGCCGTGCTCACCGGCCGGACACCGGCCGCGGAGAATCTGACCACGCACGGCGGGCTGCTCCCGCACGGCTGGCACGGGGTCGCGGTGGGCACCATCGCGGCGGTGTTCGCGTACGGCGGGCTGGAGACGGTGACCATCGCCGCCGCCGAGTGCGAGGACCCGGTGGCCGCGGTGCGCCGGGCGGTGCGCACGGTGCTGTGGCGGGTGGCGCTGTTCTACGTCGGCTCGATGGCGGTGATCGTCGCCGTGGTGCCGTGGGACGACCCCGCGGTCGCCGGCGGCCCGTACGCGGCGGCGATCGGCCGGATCGGGGTGCCGGGCGCGGCGCAGCTGATGAACGCCGTCGTGCTGGTGGCCCTGCTGTCCGCGATGAACGCCAACATCTACGGCTCCTCGCGGATGCTGCACGCCCTCGCCGCCCGCGGCGACGCCCCGCGCCTGCTGACCCGCCGCGGCCGGCCGACCGACCGCGGCCACGGCGGCCCGAACGGTGTGGACGGCGCGAACGGCGCGAACGGCGCCAACGGTGTGGACGGCGCCTCCGCTGCCCCGACCGGCACCGGCCGTGCCGTGCTCGCCTCGGCCGCGTTCGGCTTCGCGTCGGTGGTGCTCAGCCTGGTGTGGCCGCGGACCGTCTTCCCGTTCCTGCTGAACTCGATCGGGACGGCGATCCTGGTGGTCTGGATCCTGATCGCCGCCTCCCACCTGCGGCTGCACGGCCGGCGGCAGCGCGCGCACGGGCCGGAGCGGCAGCCCGGGCCGCAGCGGGAGCGCGGGCCGCAGCAGGCGCCCCCGATGTGGGGCTTCCCGTACCTGGGCTACCTGGCGCTGGCGGCGATGGCCGGGGTGCTGGTGTTCATGCTGGCGGACCCGGGCAGCCGCAGCCAGGTGCTCTGCACCGGCGCGTGGACGGCGGCGCTGCTGCTGGTGGCGGGGCTGCGGCGGCGCCGTCGCGGGCCGGACGCCGATCCGGCCGCGGCACCGACCGCTCCGACGGCCGCGACGCCGACCGCTCCGACGGCCGCGACGGCGTCGGCGGCTGCTGCTGCGGCCGTGACGGCTGCGCCGGACGCCGGGTTCGCCGCCGCCGCGGTCACTGCTGCCGCGCGTACCGCGCCAGGAACAGGTCGACCCCGGAGCTGATCATCCGGCGCATTCCGGCCTCGTCCAGTTCGGCCTCCGGGCGGAACGTCCGCACCAGCTGCGGTACGCCCACCGTGCAGGCGACCAGCTGCTGCACGGCCAGCGCCGGGTCCTCCACGGCGAGCACGCCGCGGCGGTCCAGTTCGGCGAAGGCCTCGATCAGCGGGCCGTTGTTCATGTCGTAGCTGACCCGGTACCAGAGCTGGCCGAGCTGCGGGAAGCGGTCGATCTCGCCGATCACCAGCCGGCGCAGCGACATGATGTCGGGTCGCAGCAGGATGCGGGTCCAGTCGAGGGTGAGCGTGATCAGCGCGGAGCGCAGGTCGTCGGCCTCGGCGATGGTGGAGTTCCACGGCTTGAGGTCCTCGTAGGTGGTGGGCAGGACGCCTCCGATCACCGCGAGGAAGAGCCGTTCCTTGTTCCCGAAGTGCTTGTAGATGGTGGCCTTGGAGACGCCGGAGCGCGCCGTGATGGCGTCCATCGAGGCGGCGGAGTAGCCCTCCTTCAGGAACTCGACCAGGGCCGCGTCGATGATCGCCTGCCGCTTGCGCTGGGCGGCGTCGACCGGGCTCGGGATGATCGGGATGCCGAACTCGTCGATCGGCCCGGGGTTGTCGGCGGCCATCGGGGTTCTCCTCGGAGTGTTCGGGGGGAGACGGTACGGGCCAGTATAGGGAACTGAACGGTTCGGTCAGCGCCGCCTGGCGCCGGGCACGCGAGCGTGCCGGACACCCCGGCGACGCTCTGCGATGCGCCCGGTCGGTGCGCCGGGGGGCGGTGCGCCGGCGGGGCGGTGCGCCGGCGGGTCAGCGCGCCAGCGAGGCGAGATGCGGGCCCAGCCCGGCGATCCGCGCGCCGGACGTCGCCAGGAGCGGGGCGAGCGCCGCCAGCTGGGGGCCGAGCGCCGCGCCGAGCAGGAACACCAGGTTGAACAGCCCGATCGCCTCCGGCCGCCGCGGCGGCGCCACGGCCTCGGCGGCGGCGCCGGTCAGGACGCCCTGGCCGCCCGCGTTGACGCAGGCGCTGGCCCCGGCGCCCAGCAGCACCAGCGGGGCCCAGGGGGCGAACGCGGCGAGCGCGAGCGCGGCGAAGGAGACGCCGAGCAGCAGGCCGGCGGTCCGCCGCAGGCCCAGCCGGGGCGCGGCGCGCACCAGCGACCAGGAGAGCAGCGCCCCGGTCAGGGTGGCGAGCGAGCCGACGGCGCCGGTCTGGACGGTGCTCCAGCCGGTCAGCGCGACGGCCCGCCGCGGCGCGCCGTACACCAGGCCGAAGTTGACGGTCGCCAGGACCAGCATCACCGCCGCGACGGCCCGGAAGCGCGGCACTGCCAGGGCGTCCAGGCCGAGGAACGAGCGGCGTGCCGCCTCCCCGTCCGCGCCGGCCTCCCCGTCCGCGCCGGCCTCAGCATCCGCATTCGCGCCCGGCGCCGGCTCCGGTCCGGCGCATCCGCGCAGTGCGACCGGCAGCACCGCCAGGGTCAGCACCGGCAGCACCAGGCAGGCACGCCAGCCCAGGCCGGCCGCCACCGCCGCGCCGATGAACAGCCCGGCGGTGCCGCCCGCCGCGCTGCCGATCGCGACGACCCCGGAGGCGCGTCCGTCCGGTTGGCGCGCGGCCAGCTGGAAGGCGGCCACGTTGAACCCGGCCGCACCGACGGCCAGCAGGGCGCGCCCGGCGACCAGCGGGCCGAGGGCCGTCCCGGCGGC
Source organism: Streptomyces sp. NRRL S-350 (assembly GCF_000719705.1). GTDB lineage: Bacteria > Actinomycetota > Actinomycetes > Streptomycetales > Streptomycetaceae > Kitasatospora. The sequence goes on from NZ_JOHO01000055.1 coordinate 5,477, forward strand.
GAGCGTGACCAGCACGCCGAGCAGCAGCGCCCCCGCGGAGGCGAGCAGCAGCGCCCGCGGGCCGCGCCGCCCGGCGGTGCCGGTGAGCAGCGGGGTGCCGAGCATCATGCCGAGCCCGTAGCCGCTCATCAGCCAGGCGGCGGAGTCGAGGCCGGTGTGCAGCTCCCGCGCGATGGCGGGCAGGACGAGGCTCGGACTGGAGAGCCCGGCCGCCCCGGGTGCGGCGACCGCCGCGAGCAGCAGGCCGGTGCGGAGCGACCCCCGTACGCCCCGGCCGGCGCTGTCGGCCGACGGCTCCGCCGGGTGCGCGCCCGCCCCGGCCGCCGGGTTCAGCACTCCCGGGCTCATTCCGGGATCCTCCCGAACTTTCCGTTCGAGAAGTCGAGTTGGGCCTGCCGGAGTTCGGCCGCGGTGTTCATCACGAACGGGCCGCCGCGGGCCACCGGCTCGCCGATCGGCTCGCCGGCCAGGACCAGCACCTCGGCCGGGCCGTCCGGCGCGGCGACGGCGATCCGCTCGCCGTCGTGCGCCAGCACCGCGAGCCGGCCGTCCGCCAGCGCCGCGTCGGGCAGTTCGACGGCGCCGGAGAGCACGTAGACGGCGGCGTTGTGGCCGACCGGCACGGTGAACTCGGCCCGCCCGCCGGCGGCCAGCACGGCGTGGGCGAGCAGGACCGGCACGTGCGTCTCGAAGGGTCCGGCCACGCCGTGGCTGCGGCCCGCGATCACCTTGATCCGGCTGCCGTCCTCGGTGTGCACCACCGGGATGGTGTCGGGCCCCTGGTTCTGGCTGCGGGCCGGGAGGTCCTTCAGCCGGGCGGGCAGGTTCACCCAGATCTGGAGCATGTGCTGGCGGCCGCCGTGGGCGAGCAGTTCGGCGGTCGGCTCGTTGGAGTGGACGATGCCGGCGCCGGCGGTGAGCCACTCGACCTCGCCGGCGACGCTGGTGCCGCGCCGGCCGGTGGAGTCGGCCCAGTCCATCGAGCCCTCGATGAGGTAGGAGACGGCCTCGAAGCCGCGGTGCGGGTGGGCGGGGGCGCCCTTGGCCTCGCCGGGGGCGAGCAGCAGCGGACCGGTCTGGTCGACCATCAGGAACGGGTCGAGCATCGGGAGTTCGGCCACCGGGAACGGGCGGCGGACGGGGAAGCCGGCGCCCTCGAAGGTGTGCACGGGATCGATGACGGTGGTGGTCGAGCGGAGGGCGGCGGCCTGGGCCGCGGCGAGCTGGGTCGTCGTCATGCCGAGAACTGAACTACACGATTCAGTTCAGAGTCAAGACTGAACCGTCTCGTTGACGCATTGAACTGAACCGTTTAGGTTCTTGGGGGTACTCCCGAGGCCGAGGTCACGGACGGCGAGCCCCGCGGGCCTGCCGGGGGAGGAGGCAGGGCCGCGGGGCTCGTGCGGACGGTCACGGGCTCACCGGGCGCTCGCCGGCAACTGCTCGGCTTCCTCGGGCAGCACGCTCGGGCCCGTCCGCAGGGCCCAGCTCGTGGTCGGTACGGCCGCGAGGCCGGCGGCGAGGATCAGGGCGCCGAGCAGGACCCATCCGGCGAAGCCGACGTCGAGGCAGAGCAGCGTCGCCAAGGACTGCGAGACCACCCGCCCCACTCCCGATCCCATCGAGAACACGCCCTGGTAGCGGCCCTGCGACTCGGCCGGGGCCAGGGCGAAGCTCAGCTCGAAGCTCGCCGCGGAGTACCGGATCTCGCCGAAGGTGTGGACCACCATGGCGAGCAGGACCGTGCCGTGGCGTGCGGCTGGCTGGCTGACCGACCGCACGTCGAGAGCGCCTGGTCAACGCCAATGGCCGAGAAAGTAATGGTTCTTGATGGCATATCGGGCCGAAATCGGGGGAGGAAGCCGGCACCGGTCCGCCGCCGGTGCCGGAATGCGCCCCGTGTGCGGGACTACATTCGGCCGGTCGAATTCGCGAGAATCCACTCGGCGCGGGCGAGGCTCGCGGCGCGCACCCGGGGGGCGGCGTCGCTGACCGCCAGGCCCCATGCGGCCACCGCGAGGGTGCGTGCCGTGACGAGCAGGTCCAGCAGCGGATCCCGGGGGTCGGCTCCGTAGGCGCGCACCGCCGCGTCGGCCCAGTCGGCGCCGTAGCCGCGTTCGCCGGTGCCGAGCGCGCGGGCCCGGGCGGCGAGGCAGGCGAGGTCCCACAGCGGCGGGCCGGACGCCACGTCCTCGAAGTCCGTCCAGACCAGCCCGCGCGGAGTCGACATGATGTTGGCCGCGTGGGCGTCGCCGTGCAGCGGTTGGGAGGCGAAGGAGGCGTCGGTGATGGCCGCGCGGACCTCGTCGTAGCGGTCGGAGAGCCGTCGGAGCTGACCGTCCGTCAGGCCGCACCCGGCGGTCAGCCCGCGCAGCCAGCCGCGTCCCTCCTCGACCAGGCCGAGCACCGGCAGCGGCACCGGCAGGTCGCGGAGGTTGGCGTGCAGCCGGCGCAGGGACCGGCCCACCTCGCCGGGGTCGAGCGTCGCCGCCGGATCCGGGTGCTCGAGTGCCGCGAAGGTGAGGACGAGTCCGTCCCGGTGGTGCGGTCCGGGCGGCAGCGGCGGGGGGCAGGGACGCGTCGCATCGCGGCCGTCCAGGTGCGCGAGGACGGCGACGTCGCGTGCGAGCCACTGCCCGGTCCCGTCGCGCAGGGCGGCCATCAGCCCGCCGACACGGGCGACGACGGGCAGCGGGTCGAGCCGCACGAGGACGTTGCTGGCGTCACGCAGCACGACGGGCCGCGTGACGCCGAGGCCGTGCTCGGCCGCGACGGCCACTGCCGCGCGGGTGGCCCGGTCGGCCTGGTTCTCGGTCACCGGTTGATCCTCTCGTTCGGCGCGGGGCCGTTGGGACGCGTGTCGGGGCGGTCCGCCCCGACCCTCCACCCTGTCACGGCAGCCGGGGCGGACGGCCCCGGGCCGGGCCGGGGGACGGGCACCTGCCGTCGCAGCGGTCTCACACCCAAATGGAAACGCGTCCCAATACGCAGGTCAGCGCCGTGGGACGCACCCCGGAGGCCGATGTGACGTCTGGGCACCTCCCGGACGGACGGCGCAGTGAGGCACAGTTCTGCCACCACTCAGTGATCACCAGCCGACACCCGAGACCGCTCCCTGGGAGGGACACTCCGTGAGCCTCAACTCCCGTACCGCCAAAGCCGCCACCGCCACCGACGTCGCCGGCGCCGCCCTCCTCACCCTGGTCGGGCCCGCCGCCGCCGGCCCCGGCGCCCCGGCCCTCGGCGACGGCTACGACGCCTACTGCCGGCAGTACATCGCCACCACCTACGGCCCCTGATCACCCCTCACCCCGGGAGCGGGACATGACCACGAAGACCCTCGGCCGCGCCATGGTGGCCATGGCCGTGTGCGGCGCCGCGCTGCTGGGCCCGGCGGGCTCCGCCGGCGCGTCCGACACCGCCGGCTACATCGGCGACAACCAGCCCGACAACCCCCACGGCGTCTGGTGCGTCCAGCACCTGATCAACGACGTCGCCCGGCAGAACAACCGGGCGACCGTCGACGAGGACAGCACCTGGGGCCCGCGGACCAAGGACCAGGTCCTGTGGTTCCAGAACTTCGTCCACGTGCAGCCGGACGGCATCGTCGGCCCCTTCACCGGCGACAACATCCTCTACCGCGGTGACAAGACCTACGGCGGGACGACCGGCTACTGCTTCGCCTACGTGCCCAGCGACTCGGGACTGTTCGAGTAGCACCCGCACGTCGAGCGCATCGAGCACGTCGAGCACACGCCGAGCGCATCGAGCACGTCGAGCACGTCGAGCACACGCCGAGCGCATCGAGCGCGCATCGAGCACGTCGAGCGCCAGGGGCAGGGCGAAGCACCGTCCTCTCCCGTCCCCCTGGCGAATCATCACGGATCCGGAGACCCTCCTGTGAACACCCTCTTCCCCGCCCGACGCCGGTTGTCGCTGGGCCTGGCCCTGGCCGCCGTGCTGACCGGCGTCGGCGCGTACACCGCCGCGGCCGCGGCCGCCGCGACCGCGCCGACCCCGGTACCCCTCACCTCCGCGGCCTGCCCGGCCGTCCTCCAGCAGGGCGAGGCCGACGGCTGCGTCACCCAGCTCCAACTGGAGCTCAACCGCACCGGCGCGACCCTCACCGTGGACGGGCAGTTCGGGCCCGCCACCGGCACCGCCGTGCGCACCTTCCAGGCCTCGCACGCGCTGAGCGTCGACGGCATCGTCGGCCCGGCCACCAAGTCGGCGCTCGACGCGGCCGCGGCCTCCGGCACCGGCACCGGCACCGGCACCGTGGACCTGCGCACCCAGTGCGGCACCCTGCAGACCGGCGCGAGCGGCCCGTGCGTCACGACCCTGCAGACCATGCTGAACACCTTCAACGCCGGGCGCCTCACCGTGGACGGGCAGTTCGGGCCCGCCACCGGCACCGCCGTGCGCAACTTCCAGGCCGCCCACGCCCTGACCATCGACGGCATCGTCGGCACCGCCGTCAAGAACGCCCTCTACGCCGACACCCCCACCCCGCTGCCCAGCGGCCCGGTCGACCCCGCCAAGGTCCTGAACGCGGCGAAGTCCTACCTGGGCGTCCCGTACGTGTGGGGCGGCGGCCACTCGCTGCGCGGCGAGGGCGCCGGCCCGTCGCTGGGCACCTGCGACGGCTACACCGGCTCCATCCAGCCCTGCCCCGCCGACACCACCGCCGGCCTGGACTGCTCCGGCCTGGTGCGGGCGGCCTTCTGGTTCGGCGCCGGCATCGACCTCGCCAACGGCGGCGACACCACCGACCAGACCCTCGACAAGCACCTCACCCCGATCACCGAGGCCCAGCGCCGGCCCGGCGACGTCGAGTACTTCGGCACGGACGCACACACCACCGTCCACGTCGTGCTCTACGCCGGCACCGACCCCGCCACCGGCACGGACATGATGTACGAGGCCAAGGAGACCGGCACCGACGTCCACTACGTTGGCCTGCGGACCGGCGGTTACTGGTACCACGTCACGGCCTGACCACCCCACGCCCGGTCGCGGGCCGGATCCGGGTCGGAACCAGGTGGGAGTTCCCGGTCGCACCCGGAACCCACCAGGTGCGCGTCTCCTGGTGGGCCGGGATCGGCAGCGCCCCGCTGGTCCTCGACGTGGAGCCCGGCATCTGCCACCTGCTGCTGGTCCGGAGCGCCGGCCTCCGGGAGGCGCGCTGGCGGTTGGGCCGTTCGATCAGTCTCACCGAGCTCTCCTCGTTCGAGGCCTGACGGACGACGCAGCCGGTCCGCGAGACCTCCTGACCACCCCGGGTGCGGACCGGACGGCCCCCCGGACAGCCCGGGCCCGGGTTCCGGCAAGGGCTGGATCCGGCCAACCTGCCTGACCAGGGCGTGTGTTGTCCGGCCGGGGGCCGCATACTGATCGGTACTGGCAGCAGCGGCCTTCGACCCGCAGACGCAGAAGGCGCCGACGCAGAAGGTGCGGAAGGCGCGCCGGCGCGAGGAATCCGCCGGTGCGGACCGTGGGCCGCTCCTCAACGATGGAGTGAGCGCGCGTGCGTGAGGAAAAGAAAGCCGACCGCGGCGGTGCCGTCGCCGAGCGGCAGCAGGCCCGCAGGCCGTCCCCGGCCGCGGCCGGAGCCGCGGCCGGCCTGCTCGGCCTCCAGGCCTCGGTGGGCAACGCGGCGGTGGTCCAGATGCTCCGCCGCGAGGGCGCGCACACCGGGCACGCGCACCGGGACGAGGAGCCCGCCGTCCAGCGCTCCGCCGTGCACCAGGTGCTGCGCGGCACCGGACGGCCCCTGGACCAGGCGTCCCGCGCGGACATGGAGGCCCGGCTGGGCGCCGACTTCAGCGACGTCCGGGTGCACACCGGCCCCGCCGCGCGGGCGTCCGCCGCCGAGATCGGCGCCCGCGCCTACACCAGCGGCAACCACGTGGTGCTCGGCGAGGGCGGCCTCGACCGGCACACCCTCGCCCATGAACTCACCCACGTCGTCCAGCAGCGCCGGGGCCCCGTCGCGGGCACGGACAACGGCAGCGGCCTGCGGGTCTCCGACCCGTCGGACCGGTTCGAACGCGAGGCGGAGGCCAACGCCACCCGGGTGCTGCGCGGCCCCGCCCCCGCCCCGCAGACGCACGAGGCCGAGGACACCGGGGCCGCGTCCGGGCCGGCCGCCGTGCAGCGCACCACCATCGGGCAGGCGATGCCGGGCCGCGTCGTCCCGGCGGAACGGATGCAGGCCTTCCAGGACCTGGCCCGGCAGGTCTGGCAGGGAGCGGACCGGGACCTGGTCCAGGAGACCTGGCGGGGATTCTTCCGGAGCCTCGGCTCGGAGCAGGCCGTCCAGGAGTTCTGCGAGCAGAACCGCACCGCCTTCCAGCCCCCGCTGCCCGACGCGCTGCCCGCCGCGGGGCAGCTGATCGACCTCGCCGTCAACTCCCTGCCGGCCAACGCGCCGTTCCCGCACCGGGACGGGGCCGACGCCCTCTACTGGTACCTGCTGGACATGGTCCTCGACCCGGCGTACGGCTTCGAGGACACCATGGACCTCGCCGCCGAGATCGGGCCCGACCTGCTGCGCCGCGACATCCTCGACCCGGTCAACTTCGCCTCCTGCTACCCGACGGCCGAGCACCTGTTCCCGATCCTGTCCGGTGTCACATCCCAGCAGGGCGAGAGCCGCGAGGCGCTCTCGCGCCGCGCGGCGAACGAGGCCGCGGCCCAGGGCCCGGGCAACGACCGGGACATCACCGAGAACGCCGCCGCCTTCCGCACCGCCGTCGCCGGGCTCACCAACGCGATCCGCTCGGCCGCGGGCCAGGGCGGCGAAGCCGTCTTCCGGATCGAGTTCGCCGGGCACGGCTTCACCCTGGTGCTACGGCGCCCCGACCCGGCCCAGCCGGCCCTGCACATCGAACTGATCGAGAGCCTCGCGCACGCCGCCTCCCTGGACTCCTCCCTCAAGCGCCCGGGCATGCCGGTGGAGGCCGTCTGCCAGGCCCTGACGCAGATGGCCGACGACGACTGGCAGGTCCGCCAGCAGGGCGCGGGTACGCTCGGCTGGAACTCCCACGCCCTGTTCCTGCACGACGCGGGCCAGCCGGGCGCCCCCGACTACCCGCGGTCCTCCTACCCCAGGCAGGCCAACGCGACCGAGGGCGAGTACTTCCCGCGGACGAAGATGAAGTGGTGGGCGAACCCCCTGCACCCCGACGGCGTGGAGAACTGGGCGGCCCAGGGCCGTGACCGCCTCGGCCGACTGGAGCAGGCAGGCCTGTGACACGCCGGGCAGGGCCCGCACGGCAGCGGGCCCTGCCCGCCGATGACACCGGAGGCGCGGCAGGGGACCGGGGTGAGGGGCATGATCGGCTTCCGTCCGGCCCCGCCCGCCCGCCGACGGCCCGGCCCGCGCCCGCCGACGGCCCGGCCCGGCCCGGTGAGGGCCCGGCCCGCGCCCGGTGAGGGGCACGTCCTGGCCGACAACGCCGCCGGCCCTCTCAAAAGGACCGGAAGACACCGGCGGGGTCGGCCCGGGCGGCCTCGACGACGTCTCCGAAGCCCAGATTGGCGATCATCAGGTTCGCGTGGATGTGGCCGATGCCGGCGGGGACGGTCCGGACCGATCCGCTGTCGGCCTCGAACTCCTCGTCGGTCTCGCACTCCTCCCTGGTGAGCACGGCCACCGCCAGCAGCGCGTGGTCGTGATCGGCCATGGTGACGCGGTCGGCCAGGTAGACGACGCCCGGTTCCCCGTCCCCGGAGAGCGCGGCGATCACGGCGTCGGCCGTTGCCCCCGCCCAGGCCGGATCATCGACGACGTGGAGGTAGGGATCGACCTCGTCATCGTCGAAGTCCCACGGCTTCGCCAACTCCGCCAGCACGGCCTGCCAAGCCTCCTCGTCGCCGAAGTCGGTTCTGATGACCAGCGCAGCGGACTCATCGCGGTCGGCAAGGGCGGGCAGCATCCTCGGGCTCCAGTCTCCACAGCGGTCTGTGTACCGCGCCCACGATGCCGGCCCCCGCCGACAGCCGGTCAAGCCCCGCTGCGCCGCGGGTCTGCCCGTCGGGTGGTGTGAGTGCCGGGGGCGGCCGTCAGGCGTCCCGGAGGTTCGGCTCCAGGAGTCGTCCGGGGACGGGTCGGTGCGGTCTGGTGCTGTCGCGTTCCGGTGCTCAGGGGGAGGGAACGAAGGTCGCGCTGCAGATGACGTTCGCGCCCGAGCAGGGATCGGAGAAGGGCCGAACGGGCGACGGGCGGAGGTTCGGCGGGGGCGCGGGCGACGGAGTCTCGGTCCCGTGGTCGAGGAAGAACGTCAGCGCGGCGCCACCGGCCACCAGCACCACCCACATGATCGCCGCACGGCGCTGCCACTGCTTCACGTCGGTCCCCTCCGCGCCCCACCCGGCCGCGCACACTGTATCCGGCCGGCAGGCAGGCAGGCAGGCAGCGACAGCGGAGCAGCGGCCCGTGCCGCCCGTCGACGGACAACTCTGCGGCCCGGGCCGTTTCCGGGCAGCTTGGCGCCCTGCCGCGCCTGCTGTCGCGGCCGGGCCGCCACCGCGGTCGCCGTTTCAGGTCGGCCGACAGGCTAGTCCACGCGACGCAGCCAGCTGGCCGCGATGTGGCCCAGGAACAGATAGACAACGGCGGGAATGCCGTAGTTGAGCAGGGTCCGCAGCCATCCCTGGGAGGGCGTGAACAGGTCGTGGGCCCACGTGGACAGCCAGTCGGCCGCCTCGTGGACCCAATGGGCCAGGTCATTGGAAGGGTTGGCGTTCAGCACGTACAGGACGACCCACAGTCCCAGGATGCCTGCGACGATGTCGGTGAGGACCACGACCGCGCGGGCCGTGTCCGCCCCTCGGTATCTGCCTTTCATGCCTGACGTGTAGCCGGTATCGGCGCGGGCAAACCGGCGAGGACATCAACCGCGTTGTACGGCAACGGAGTTGATCAAAGCGTGTCGGCTCCGAGTCGCCGTGCGTCCCGCTGCGCCCCCGGAGCGGTTGGCCGCCCGTTGGGTGTGGGCGGCTTCCGGCGGCGAGTTGCGTAGGTGGGCAAGCCGGTTCGCCCCTGCGGCCGCCGGTACGGCTGACTGCTGGTCATCCGGCTCATCCGTGTGCACCGCCAAGGACGGTGCCGGCCTCCACGCGCTGACCGGCGGCGACCACCAGGCGGTTCGCGATCTCACCCGCGACCTCACCCGCGACCTCGTACCGCCGTGGTGCGCCGGGTCGTGAGCCGGCCGGCGCGTACCCGCGCGGCCCTCGCTTGACGGGGACGCGTCCCGGGTCAAGATCCGCTCGGTCACGGGTCTGTCCCAGCGGGCGACGGCCGTGCCGGGGCAGTGGGAGAACAGTGAGAACCGGTGTGCCGCCTGGGCTCGGGGCCGTTTGGCGGGGATAAGGAGCCCGTCGTACCCGCTCCTTCGTGTAACAGCACTGTCCTGGCGTCAGGTTGGGCGGAACGGTTCCCCCGGCGGGGTTGTCCTGCTCACCAGAAACCCGGCAACTGCCACCCCGAACCCGAGGAAGAAACGATGCGCGTTCAGAAGCTGACCCTCGCCACCCTGGTCGTTGCCGCCGGTCTTTCCCTCACGGCCTGTCAGAACGACGACCTCGACAGCCCGACGGCGGCGAGCACGCCGACCGCCACCACCGCGCCCACCAAGGCCGCCCCGGGCGGTAACTCGGCGCCGGCCCCGGCGAGCCCGGCCGGCGGCGGGAAGGCCACGACCGGCGGGACCGGCTCCACCGACGCCGGCAAGGGCGGCAAGTGCCGGACCGACGACCTCACGATCACGGCCGCCGACCACACCATCGACGGCGACGCCCAGCGCACGGTCGTGGTCGAGCTGAAGAACCACAGCGGCCACGACTGCTCGATCAGCGGGTACGCCGGTGTCGACCTGAAGACCAACGCGGGCTCGATGTCGGCGCAGCGCTCCGGCGAGCCGGTCGTCCCGGGCGTCCTCAAGAACGGGAAGTCGACCTTCTTCGGCATCAGCTACCCGGCCAACAACACGGGCGGCACCGGCCTGCGCCTCACCGGCCTCGTCGTGACCCCGCCGGACGAGACCAAGTCCGTCACCCTCCAGTGGCCGGGCGCCGGCTCACTGCCCGCCACCGACACCCCCGGCAACCCGGTGAAGGTCGGCCCGATCGGCAGCGCCGGCCAGGGCGGCCAGTGACCGGCGCGCGCCGCGCCGCCCGGCCCGCCGACCCGCCGCCGGCGTGGGGAAACCTGGTCGTGGAGGGCAGGCGGTCCGGGCCAGGCGGCGGGAGCGGGGCGCCCGGCCGGTGGCGGCCGCGGCTCACCCGTCCCGGGTAATTCTCCGCCGCGTCCGGCGGCCGGTCGCGGCCGGGCGGGCCGGGGTGTGGCAGGCAGGAGGGCGGTGGGCGCCCGGCCCGCCGCCGCACGCCGATCGAACGGAGTCCCCGATGCGCCGACGCTGTGGCGTCCTGCTGACCGCCGCCCTCCTGGCCCAGCTCGCCGCCGGGCCGTCCCACGCGGCGTCGGGCGCGGCGTGGGAGCGGGAGCCGGCCGGGCAGTGCGGGGTGGTGCGCAGTGGTGACACGCCGCTCGGCGGGGCGCTGGTGACGCTGTACCAGGCCGGGGACGGCCCGGGGGCCCGGCCGCGGGTCCTGGCCACGGCGCGCAGCGCGCAGGACGGGCGGTTCGCCTTGGACTACCGGCCGCCGCAGGACCCGCGTGCCGTGCTGTACGTGCTGGCCGATCTCGCGGGCTCGCAGGCGGGTCCGGGCGACCGGCCCCGGCCGGAGGGGCCCGTGACGCTCGCGGCGGTGGTCAGCGGAGCGGAGGCGCCGCCCGAACTCGTCGTCAACGAGCGGACCACGGTCGCCGCGGCTTACGCGCTGGCCCGCTTCACGGGCCCGGAGGGTGTCGCCGGCACCTCCCCCGGGCTGCAGAACGCCGCCACCGTCGCGCACAACCTGGCCGACACCGGCACCGGCGGGATCGCCGCCCTGCTGGCCGCGCCGCCGAACGGTGCCCTCACCTCGACGATGGCCGAGTTCAACACCCTGGCCAACCTGCTCGCCGCGTGCGTCACCGGCGACGCCTGCGACCAGCTGTTCGACCTGGCCCGCAGCCCGGGGCGGGAGCGGCCGCGCACCACCTGGCAGGCCGCCGTGGACATCGCCCACGACCCCGGCCACAACGCAGCCGCCCTGTTCGCGCTCGCCGACACCACCCGCCGCTACCGGCCCGCGCTGCCGGCCGCCCCCGACGCCTGGACGGTGGCCCTGCGCTACGAGGGCAACGGCCATGAGCTGGACGGCCCCGGCAACCTCGCCTTCGACGCCGACGGCAACGCCTGGGTGACCAACAACTACCGGTACGGCGCCGACCCGACCGTGCCGGTCTGCGGCGGCCGTAGCGTGCTCAAATTCACCCCGGCCGGCCGCGACGCCCCGGGAGCGCCCTACCGCGGCGGCGGCGTGTACGGTGCCGGATTCGGCATCACCGTCGATGCCGGAGGCAGCGCTTGGGTGGGCAACTTCGGCTTCCAGGGCCGCGGTTGCCCGATCGACCCGGCCCCGTTGGAGCGCAGCGTCTCCCAGTTCGCGCCGGACGGCACCGCACTGTCCCCGGCCGAGGGCTGGCGTGGCGGCGGCATCGTGCAGCCGCAGGGCATGGCCGCCGACCGGGCCGGCACCGTGTGGGTGGCCGACTGCGGCGGGGACGCCGTGACACGGATCCCGGACGGCGACGCCACCCGCGCCCGGGAGGTCGCCACGCCCGCGCTGCACAAGCCGTTCGGTGCCGCCGTCGACCCGGCCGGCCGGCTGTGGGTCAGCGGAAACGGCAGCGACAGCGTCCAGGCCCTGGGGCCCGACGGGGCCCTCGGGCCGTCGGTCTCGGGCGGGGGCCTGCGCCGGCCCCTCGGCGTGGCCACCGACAGCCGGGGCAACGTGTGGGTGGGCAACAGCGGCGTCCTGCCGGTGCCGTGCGGCAACGACGGCACGGGCGACCCGGCGGGTGACTTCGCGGCCGCCGTCGGCAACGGGGACGACGACGCGACCGGTCCGCGGCCGGGCGCCTCGGTGACGCTGATCGGGCCCGACGGGACACCGGCGCCCGAACCGCTCACGGGCGGCGGCCTGTTCCTGCCCTGGGGCGTGGCCGTCGACGGGGACGACACGGTGTGGGTCGCCAATTTCGGGGGCCACCGCGTCGCCCGGTTGTGCGGGGTCGACCTCGCCGCCTGCCCGCCCGGTTTCCGCACCGGGCAGCCGATCTCCCCGCCCGACACCGGCTATTCGAGCGACGCCCTGGAGCGCAACACCGGCGTCCAGATCGATCCCTCGGGCAACGTCTGGCTGGTCAACAACTGGCGGACCGTCCCGGTGCAGACGAACCCGGGCGGGCACGAGCTGGTGGTGCTGGTGGGCGCGGCGGCGCCGGTGGCGGCGCCGCGCCTCGGCGGGGGCGGCCACCCGTGACGCACCGAGCCCGCCCGGCCGGTCGTGTGCCGCCGGTCGTGTGCCGCCGGCCCTGACACGCCGTGCGGCGCCGGTGACGAGGTGACCGGCGCCGCCGGGCGTGCAGCGGCTGTCTTCGCGGCGGCGTCCGCCGGGCCTGCGGCTCACGCCTGCATGCCGCCGTCAACCGGGAGCACCGCCCCGGTCACATAGGAGGCGCGGTCGCTCAGGAGCCAGGCCGCAGCCTGGGCGATCTCGTCGGGGTCGGCCGCACGGCGCAGCGGGGTGCGCGCGTTGAGCTGGTCGACGACGCCGGGTGACAGGTCGTTCCATGCCCGCACCATGTCGGTCAGTGTGGTGCCGGGAGCGATGGCGTTGACGCGGATACCCTCCGGGCCGTAGGTGATGGCGGCCGACTCGGTGAGGCTGTTGACCGCCCGCTTCATCGCCCCGTAGGCGGGCAGCACGGGATTGCCCGCCAGGCTGCCGACGGACGAGTTGTTGACGATCGCCCCCGTGCCGGCGGTGGCCCTGATGGCGCTGACCTCGGCGGTCATGGCCAGCCACGCACCCCTGAGGTTCACGGCGTAGACGTGGTCGAAATCCGCCTCGGGCACGTGGTCCATCGGGGCCGGCGGCACGCTGGTCGCCGCGTTGTTGAAGGCGACGTCGAGCCGGCCGTACAGGTCGACGGCGCGGCCGACGGCGGCACGGACACTGGCTCCGTCGGCCAGGTCGCACACTGCGTACCCGGCGGTGCCGCCGGCCGCCCGGACTTCCTCGGCCACCGCCTCGAGCTGGTCCTGCGTGCGGGCCGCGAGGAACACCCGGGCGCCCTCCCGGGCGAACAGGCGCGCCGCGGCGGCGCCGATACCGCGACCGGCACCGGTGACGAAGGCGACCTTGCCGGCCAGCAGGCCCGTGGCGGCCGGGTCGGAGGTGACGGCGGTCTGTGCGTTCTCGTTCATGGCAGCGAGCCTGCGTCCGGCCGCGGGGCCGATCCAGGCACCAGCGGTACCTGGATCGGCCCCGCGGCACCCGCGCACACTGGGGGCGTGGACAGACGAGAACTGGCGGGCTTCCTGCGCAGCAGGCGTGAGCGCATCACCCCTACCGACGTGGGTCTGCCCGCCGGGCCGCGGCGCCGTACCCCGGGGCTGCGCCGCGAGGAGGTGGCGCACCTGGCGTTCATCTCGACCGAGTACTACACCCGGCTGGAGCAGGCGCGGGGCCCGCGCCCCTCACGCGAGGTCATCGCCGGCCTGGCCCGGGCGCTGCGCCTGTCGGACGCCGAGGGCGATCACCTGCACCATCTCGCCGGCGCCCCGCCCGGCCCGCCGGCCGGGCCCTCACGTGACGTGCGGCAGAGCATCCTCGACCTGCTGCGGCGGCTGCCGCACGCCGCCGCGATCGTGCTGTCCGCGACCTACGAGGTGATCGCCTGGAACGACCTGGCGGCAGCTCTCCTGGAGGACTTCTCCGCGCTGCCCCGGCGCGAGCGCAACCTCGTGCGCCGTGCCTTTCTCGTACCGCCACCGGGGGAGCGGCCGCCGTACGACCCGTCCGAGGCGGAGGCGTTCGCCCGTGCCGCGGCCCGACACCTGCGTGCCACCGCCGCCCGCTACCCGGACGATCCCGAGGTGACGACGCTGGTGGACGACCTCCTCGCAGGCAGCGCGGAGTTCGCCCGGCTGTGGGCCGCCCACGACGTCAGCGCCCAGCCCGCCCTGCGCAAGACCGTCCACCACCCGCTGATCGGCCCCGTCACCGTCAACTGCGATGTCCTCGACATCACCGACCGGGACCAACACGTCGTGATCTACACGGCCGAGCCCGGCTCTCCCGCCGAGGAGGCGCTACGGCTGCTGTCGGTGATCGGCACGCAGCGCATGGACGTCCCGGGCTGAGCCGAGCCGGGGGCGCTCCCGCAGTCGGGCGCCGGGCCGCGAGAGGGAAGGGCAGGACGGGGAGCAGGGCCGCGCCCACGTCAGGCGTGTGAGCAGGCCGGCGGCGAAGGCTCCGAGCAGGGTGTCGAGGCCGGACGCGACGGACAGTCCGAGCATGGCGGCGAGCCGCAGCATGACCAGGCGGACCGCGAACTGTCCGCTGGTGTGCAGCGTGGTGGCGACGATGCGGGCGAACCACGGCGGGCGTGGACGCATCGCCCGGTAGACGGCGCCGGCGGTCACCGCGGCGAAGGCGGCTCGGCTCGGTCCGGACCGACCGCGGCGGCGGGTGGACGGCATGACCTGACTGTCGATGACCGGGCGAGGGCCACTAGGCTGCGGGGCCCCGGAATGATCACCGTTCCCGCACAGAAGTGGACCCCGATGCCCACCACCGACGGTCCGTCCACCGCCGACAAGCGTCTGGACCCGCAGGAGATGGTCGTCCTGCACCGTGTCTTCCGCCGCGAGATACCGCTCCTGGCCGACCTGGTCGAAACCGCCGTCCCGGGGGACCGGCGGCGTACCGCCGTGCTCGCCGACCACCTCGACCTGGTGCTCGGCGCCCTGGGCGAACACCACGAGGGCGAGGACGACCTTCTGTGGCCCAAGCTGCGTGAGCGTGCGGCCCCCGGTGACAGCGTCGTGGCGCGGATGGCCGACCAGCACGAGGCCATCGCCGCCGCGCTCGCCGCAGCCACCGACCTGTCGCACCGCTGGCGCGGCCGGGCCGACCGCGACACCGCCCTGCGCCTTGCCGAAGCCCTGCGCGCACTCGACCGGCATGCCGTCGCCCACATGGACGACGAGGAGGCGCACCTCCTGCCCCTGATGGCCGACCACATCACCGCCCGGGAGTGGTCCGAGGTCGGCGAACGCGGACGCCGCAGCGTCCCCAAGTCCAAACTCCTGGTCTTCCTCGGCGCGATCCTCGAGGACGCGACCGCACAGGAACGGCAGCTGTTCCTCTCGCACATGCCCGCCCCCGCCCGCCTCCTGTGGCGCACGCTCGGCATCCGCCTCTACCGGCGCACCACCACCCGCGTCCGCCGAACCGACGCCGTGGTCCCCCCGGCCGCCTAGGACTCCTGCGGTCGACTTCCTGCGCGGGTGCGGGGCGGGTGGCCGCAGTCCCGGGTGGCCGCAGTCCCGGGTGGGTGCACCACACCCACGCCCCGACCCCTGAGGCGGGTCTAGCGTGGCGGCCATGGAAAGCGACAACGGGCTCGGTGCGTACCTGCGTGCTCGCCGTGCGATCATCACGCCGCGGGACGTCGGGCTGCTCGACGGCGGGGACCGGCGGGTGCCGGGACTGCGGCGGGACGAGGTGGCGCTGCTGGCCGGGGTGAGCACGGACTACTACATCCGTCTGGAGCAGGGCCGTGAGCGCAACCCGTCCGAGCAGGTGCTCCGGGCGATCGCCGCGGCACTGCGGCTGGACGGCGCCGCGGCGGGGCACCTGTTCCGGCTCGGCCTGCCCGTCTTCGCCGCGGCGGCCGCGGCACCAGCCGTCGCCCCGGAGTTGGTGCGTCTGATGCACGGCATGCGCGACGTGCCGGCCTTCGTGGTCGGCGCGGCGCAGGACGTGCTGGCCGCCAACGCGATGGCGTGCGAGCTGTACCGCGGGTTCGCCCGGTACGACAACCTGCTGCGAATGATCTTCCTCGACCCGTTCGCGCGGGAGTTCTACGTCGACTGGGACAAGGCCGCGCACACCGCGGTGGGCAACCTGCGGGCGTCCTCCTCGCAGTTCCCCCAGGACGAGCGGATCGAGCGGATCGTCGGCGAACTCGGCGTGCGCAGCCCCGCTTTCGCCGGCCTGTGGGCCCGTTACGAGGTCCGCCCCCGCGTGCAGGAGGACAAGCACTTCCGGCACCCCCGGGTGGGCGAGGTGCGGCTGCACTTCGAGGCACTGGCCGTCACCAGCGCCCCGGGCCAGCACCTGTCCGTCTACAGCGCGGAACCCGGCAGCGCCAGTGCCGACGCCCTGGCCCTGCTCCGCCGACCGGCCGAGCAGGGACCGGCCCCCACCGTTCAGGAAGCCTGACCGGCCCCAGCTCCCGTCGACGTCCTGGACCACCACGCCCGCCCCCGGCCTCGGCCCGTCCCCCGGGCGCCGGTGGCTGCGGCCGCTTCCCTGCGCACCGGCCGGCCCGCCCCACCCACTCACCCGCCCACTCACCGAAGAAGGCACTTCACGCCATGCTGCTTCCCTCCACCGAGGCAGGCCGGGGACGGCCCGTCGTCCTGCTGCACGCCCGCCCCACCGACCGCACCATGTGGGACGCCCACCTCCCGCTGCTCGCCGAGGCGGGCCTGCGGGCCATCGCCCTGGACCTGCCCGGCCACGGCGACGCGACCGTGCCCGACCGCCGCGAGGCGGCCCCCTGGTCCGACGTGCTCGACACGCTCGACCACCTCGGGGCCGACCGCTTCGTGCTCGCCGGGAACTCGCTGGGCGCCCTGGTGGCACTCCAGGCCGCCGTCACGGCACCCGAGCGGGTGGAGGGCCTGGTCCTGGTCGGATACCGGCCCCACGACCAGCCCGCCTCCCCACGTCTGGACGCCGCCTGGCAGGCCGAACGGACGGCGCTGGCCGCCGGCGACCTGGACGCCGCGGTGCAGGCCGGCGTCCAGGCCTGGACCTGGGCCGGGGCCGCCGAGGAGGTACACGCGCACGCCGCCCGCATGCTCCACCGCCGGCTGGCCGAACAGCCCACCCACGGCGAACCGCCGCAAGCGGCGGATCCCCTCGGCACGGGCCCGGCGGCGCTGCGCACGCTCAGGGAGGTGCCCGCTCTGGTCGGCGTCGGCGAGTACGACATGCCCGACTTCCACGAGGGCGGCGAGGCTCTGGCCCGCGACCTCGATGCGGGGCGGACCACCGTCATCCCCGACGCCGGCCATCTCGCGCCGCTGGAACAGCCCGTGGCGTTCTGCGCCCTGCTCCTGGACTTCGTCCGCCGCCTCCCGCAGCGGTCGTTGCCCGCGCACCGGTACGCGTAGGCCTTCCGCCACCCGCGTCTCTCGCGGCCCGTACCGGCCATGGCGCGAGGGCGCCCCCGGGCGGGACGCGAGGGCGCCCCCGGGCGGGACGCGAGGGCGTCCCCGGACGCCGCTTCCCCGCCCCGGGGTTGATGCGGATCCGCCCGCGTACGTCACGTCGGTGACGGCGCCCACCCGAGCTGCCTCACCGCGCCGCGAGGCGGGCCGCGACCTCCTCGGCGGGACGGCCGGCGTGGAGGCCGAGCACGTCGGCGATCAACGCGTCGAGCGGCGGCCAGGGCAGCTCGCCGTGGTCGTTGTAGAGCACGACCAGGCCGTGCAGTGCCGTCCAGAGCAGCAGCCCGTCCTGCCACTGCCGGGCAGGGGCGGGCTGCTCGCCGCCGTGCTGCCGGACGGCGGCGAGGGAGGCGATGACGGAGCCCAGCAGGGCCTCGCCGGCGTCGCCGGCGCCGTGGTCCTGGGGGAGGGCGAGGTCGGCGGGCATCCGGCCGCCGAAGAGCGTGCGGTACTCGCCGGGGTGCTCGACCCCCCAGCGCACGTAGGCGGCGCAGCGGCCGGCCAGGTCGTCGAGGGGGTCGGCGGCCGGTGCGGCGGCCTCGTCCATCAGGCGGGCGAGTTCGGCGTAGCGCAGGCGCAGCACGTGCCGGACCAGCGAGCCGAGGTCGGGGAAGTGGCTGTAGATGCTGGCGGGCGCGACCCCGACCTCGCGGGCGACCTGCCGCAGGGTCAGCGTCTCCGGCTGGTCGAGGGTGGCCAGCAGGTGGGCCGCGGCCGCGACCAGCTCGGCCCTGAGCACCTGCCCCTGCCCGCGGGGGTTGCGTCGGCGGCGCGGGGCCTCCTCACCGCCCATTCCCGGATCCTCCCCTGTCGGCGACGGAAGATCACTTTACCGTTCGGCGTCGCGCGGCCGCCCCGGTCGTGCGCGGTGGACCTCGGTCCGGCGCGGCGCAGGGCCGGGGATCGCCCGGGCCGGCCTTGACACCCGTAACCAACACCTGTTCACTCAACTAACCAACACCTGTTCAGTTACGGAGTCGTCATGCGCATCGCAGTCCTCGGCGCGACCGGGCGGGTCGGCCGCCTGGTGGTGGAACAAGCGCTCGACCGGGGCCACCGGGTCGTCGCCCTCGTCCGCAGTCCGCAGCAGTACGACCCGCCCGCGCGGGGCCGGGTCGAGGTCCGGCGGGCGGACGTGACCCGGCCGCAGGAGTTCCCGGAGCTGGGCGACGTGGACGTGCTCGTCTCCGCGCTCGGCATCAGCAAGGGCGACGGCCCGGGCACCCTGCTCGCCGGCGCGCGACTGCTGGCGGCCCTGCCGGTCCGCACGCTCTGGCTCGGGGCACTCGGCTCGGGCGCCTCCACCGGCGCCGGCGGCCGGATCTACCAGAGCGTGATGAGGATGTTCGTCGGCAAGGAGCTGGCGGAGAAGGGCGCGGCCGACACGATCGTGCTGGCCGGCGGCGCCACCGTCTTCCACGCACCCGACCTGTGGGTCGGCGAGCCCCGCGCGGCCCGCCGCAACGTGCCCCTGGCGCAGTACCCCAAACCGCTGCTGCCGCCGCACGCCTCCCGCGCCACCGTCGCCGCGCTCATGCTGGACGAGGCCGAACTGCCCACGGCCGGAGCCGGCATCCTCGTCCCGACGGCGGGCGCGTGATGGCGGGCTACATCGCGATCGAGGAGGCCATCGCGATCCCGGGCCTCGCCGAGCGCCGCCCCCCGTTCCCCGTGCCGGACGGCCTGGACCCCGCCTTCGTCGCCGACGTGACCCGGCGGCTGCCTGACGTCACCGGCCTGAGACTGCCGGACATGGACGCCCACGGCATCGCCGTCCAGGTGCTGTCGCTGACCGTCCCCGGCATCGAGGCGGACCCGGACCCGGCACGCGCGGTGGCCAACGCCGGCTACGTCAACGACTCGCTGGCCGCGATCGTCGCCGCGCACCCCGACCGGTTCGCCGCCTTCGCCGCCCTCCCGCTGCAGGACCCGGCCGCCGCGGTCGCCGAACTCCGGCGCGCGGTCGGCGAACTCGGCTTCAAGGGCGCCCTGGTCAACGACCACGTCCAGGGCAGGTACCTCGACGACCCCGCCTTCGACGCCGTCTGGGCCGCCCTGGTCGAGCTCGGCGTCCCGCTCTACCTGCACCCGGGCATGCCGCCCGCCGACTCCTGGCACGTGCTGTCCGGGCACCCGGAGATGAACGGCGCCCTGTGGAGCTGGCAGGCGACGACAGGCGGGCACGCCCTGCGGATCGTGCTCTCCGGGGTCTTCGACCGCCACCCCCAGGCCCGGATGATCCTCGGCCACGCGGGGGAGTTCCTGCCGTTCCAGCTGTCCCGGTTCGACTCCCGGTACGCCACGCTGAGCGTCCCCACGCCGCTGCTGCGCAGCCCGTCGCAGTACTTCGGCAGCAACGTGCTGGCCACCACCAGCGGCGTGCACTCGCCGGCCGCGGTCGAGGCGCTGGTGCACGTACTCGGCCCGGAGGCGGTGCTCTTCGCCGTCGACTACCCCTACGAGAAGACCGGCGCCGCGGTCGCCGCCCTGGAGCGGACCGCCCTCCCGCCGGAGGTCAAGCACCGCATCGGCTCGGCGAACGCCCGCGCCCTGCTGCGCCTCTGACCGCCCGCCGGACCGCGACGCCGCGGCCCCGGCCGCACCTCCGGCCCGGTGCCGCAGTTGCGCTCCTTCGGGGGGCCGCGAGGCTGCTGCGCCGCCTCCGGGAAGTCGTCGAGTTCCTGGAGCGCGTGCTCGCCAACGCCCCCACGCCGGTCGCCGGGGCGCTGCGCGGCATCCCGATCGGCCGCCGCGACGAACACCGCCTGCCCGCCACGGTCGACGAGGTGCCCGCGACCGGAGCGACGAGGCGGCGCCGCGCATCCCCGGCTTGCACATCACGGCAGGGCCCGTCCGCACCGACGCCCTGCTCTGAGCGTCCCGGGGCGGAATCACGCCGACACCGAACCGCAGCCCGTGGATTGCGCGACGGGGGGGCGTCAGGAGGCGGTCGGTGGTGCGAACAGTGCCTGGACGGTTTCGGTGGCCAGGTCTCGCAGCCAGGCGTGGGCGCGGTCGTCGTCGTAGCGTTGGTGCCACAGCAGGTACAGGGGGACCTCGGGCAGCGGGAGCGGCAGCGGCAGTGTGGCCAGGCCGAGTTGTTCCCGGGCCGCGCGGGTGACCGCGTCGGGGAGGGTGACGACCAGGTCGGTGTGGCGGGCGAGTCGGAGGGCGAAGGCGGCGGTGGGTCCGGCGGCGACGACGTGCCGTTGGAGGCCGTGGGTGGCCAGGGCGTCGTCGATCGGGTCGCGCAGGCTTCCGCGTCGCGAGACGGTGAGGTGTTCGGCGGCCGCGTAGCGCTCGGTGCTCAGCCGGCCTTCGGTCAGGGGGTGGTCCGGCCGGACGGCGACGACCAGCCGGTCGCTGCCGACGAGGCGGTGGCGGATGTCGGGGAGCGTCGAAGCGCTGGAGCCCGATTCGAGGTCGACCTCGCCCCGGCGCAGCTCGGCGTCGTCCGTGCCGGGTTCGGCCGACAGGCGCAGTCGGACGCCGGGGGCCTGGCGGTGGACGGCGGTGGTCAGGGCGGTGCCGCAGGCGGTGGTCAGGGCGTCGTGCCAGCGCACGGTGAACACCCGGTCCAGGGCTGCCAGGTCGAGTTCCTCCTGCGGGGACAGGAGGTGGTGGGCCTGCTGGACGAGGGCGTGGACCTGGGCGCGCATGGTCAGGGCGCGGGTGGTGGGGACCATGCTGCGGCCGGTGCGCACCAGGATCTGGTCGCCGGTGACCTTGCGGAGGCGGCCCAGGGAGCGGCTCATCGCCGGGGCGGTGACGTGGAGGCGTGCTGCGGCGCCGGCGACGCTGCCCTCTTCCAGCAGGGCGTCCAGGGCGGTGAGCAGGTTCAGATCCAGTTGCATGGCAGTAACTCTACAAGTGAACAGCATGCACTTGTTGTTAATGGTTGGTGGGGCCTACCGTCGACGTGCCGGAGCGGGACGAGCCGCCCGCACCCATCGCACCCAGGGAGTCCGCCATGAGCACCGCCATGCCTTTCGCCGCCGAGACGACGCTGCTGGCCGAGGTGACCGCCGCGGTGAGGACCGCGGGCCGCACCCTGCGCGAGCGCCACACCCCGCACGCCCGGGGCGTGAGTCTGGACGAGGTCGTCGCCGAGATCCACGCCAACGACGACGCCGTGCTGGACGTGCTGCGCGAGCCGCTGCTGCAGGCCCGGCCGGGGTCGCAGTGGGCCGAGGACGAGCTGGCCGGCGGTGCGCTGCCGCCGGGGGAGTGGTGGGTCGTCGACCCCGCCGAGGGCAACATCAATCACGTCCACGGCATGGAGGACTGGGCCGTGACCGCCACCCTGGTCCGCGACAACCGGCCGGTGCTCACCGTCGTCCACCTGCCGCTGAGCGGCGACACCTACACCGCGGTCGCCGGCGGCGGTGCCCGCCTCAACGGCCGGCCCCTGCAGGCGTCCGCCAAGACCGATCTGGGCGCCGCGCTCGTCGGCACCGGTCAGGCCAGGCCCGGCGAGGACGAGCGCACCTTCCGGCGGATCGGCGACTCCGTCACCGCCATGCTCGTCAACGGCCTGGTCGTGCGCGTGTCCGTTCCCGCCACCATGCAGCTCATCCACGTCGCGGCCGGACGCACGGACGCCTTCTGGCAGTTCTCCGACGTCCGCTCCGGCCTGGTCGCCGGTGCGCTGCTGGTCTCCGAGGCCGGAGGCACCGTCACCGACCTGACGGGCGCGCCCTGGAACACGGGCAGCCGCGACTTCCTGGCCGCCGCCCCCGGCATCCACACCGCCGCCCTCACGGTCCTGTCGCCGATCGCCTGACCGCGCACCCGCACCCCACCCCCCTCACACCGCCCCCCGCACCCCGCACCCCGCACACCGCACACCGCCCCCCTCACCCCTCAAGGAGCACCACCCCATGACCAGCATCGGCATCCTGGGCGCCGGCCGGGTCGGCGCCAACCTCGCAGGCAGGCTCTCCGCCGCCGGACACCACGTCACCCTCGGCGTCCGGAACCCGGAAGGGAGCGCGGCCCCCGCCGCCGGCCCCGCCCCGCGGATCGCCTTCGCCGACCAGCGCACCACCGCCCGCACCGCGGACGTCGTCATCAACGCGACGCCCGGCGACACCTCCCTGGACCGCCTGGCCCGCCTGCGCACCGAGCTCGCCGGAAAACTCCTCGTCGATGTCTCCAACGCCACCCGCGACGCCGATGACGGCCTGCCCGGTGACCTGTGCTACCCCGGCAGCAGCCTCGCCGAGAAGCTCCAGGCCGCCCTCCCCGACACCCGCGTGGTCAAGACCCTCAACACCATGCTGTTCATGGTCATGACCGCTCCCGAAACCCTGGCCACCCCACCGACCGCCTACCTCTCCGGCGACGACCAGGACGCGAAGAAGACCGTCACCGGCCTGCTCGGCGACCTGGGCTGGCCGCCCGCATGGATCGAGGACCTCGGCGGCATCACCACGGCCCGCGCCACCGAGGCCATGGTCCTCGTGGTCCCCCACCTCCTGCGCCGACACGGCTTCGAGCCCTTCGCCGTCTCCCTCGCCCGCTGACCACGAACGACTCCGTTCCCGTGGACGGGAGCCGGTCTCGGGTCTCCACCATGCCGTCCCGGCCGGGCGCGGCCGCTCAGGTGTGCTCGCTGCTGCGGAAGGCCGCGCGGTAGCGGTGCGGGCTGGTGCCGGCCACCCGCTTGAAGCGCTCGCGGAAGGCGGCCGAGGAACCGAACCCGACCTGGCCGGCTATGCGCTCGACGGTGTGGTCGGTGTTCTCCAGGAGGAACTGCGCCCGTCGGATCCGGGCCCGCAGCAGCCACTGCAGCGGCGTGGTGCCGGTCTGCTCGCGGAACCGTCGGCTGAAGGTGCGCCCGCTCATGCCGCTGTGCCGGGCCATGAGGTCGAGCGTCAACGCGTCACCGAGGTGCTCCTCCAACCAGACGAGCACCGGTTCGAGGGTGGCGCCCTGCGGGACGGGCGGCTGCGGATGGACGATGAACTGGGCCTGGCCCCCTTCGCGTTCCAGCGGGGTGACGGCCAGCCGGGCCGCCTGGGCGGCGACCGCGGAGCCGAAGTCGCGGCGGATCATGTGCAGGCACAGGTCGAGCCCCGCGGAGGCGCCCGCGGAGGTGAGCAGTCGCCCGTTGTCGACGTAGAGGACGTCGGGGCGCACCTCGACCGCGGGGAAGCAGCGGGCCAGAGCGGGGGCGGCGGCCCAGTGCGTGGTCGCCGCCAGCCCGTCGAGCAGGCCGGTCAGGGCGAGGTCGAAGGCGCCGGCGCAGATCGAGGCGACCCGGGCGCCCCGGGCCGCCGCCTGGCGCAACGCCTCCAGCACCTCCGCGCCCGGCGGGGGCGCGCCCTCCGCACGGCCGGGGACGATCACGGTGTCGGCGTCGGCCAGCGCCTCCAGGCCCCAGGGGATGGTGATCACGAATCCGGCCGCCGGTACCTGCGCACCGGGGCCGCACACCCGCACCTGATAGGGCCGGCGCCCGTCCGGCAGCCGGACCCGGGTGAACACCTCCAAGGGAGTGGCGAGGTCGAACGGGATGACCCGGTCGAGGGCCAGGACCGCGACGGTGTGCACCGACGTCTCCTCAACTTCGGACGGGCCAGGACGACTTTCTTCGTGCCCTACGGTTTCACGACGGCGCAGGCGGAAGGAGCGGCGGGTCTGCCGGCCGCCCCGCCGGTACCGGAGCGCCCCCTTCGATGCCCCGGCCGATCGCTCGGCGGTACGGGCCCGGTGGCGAGAACCAGAGGGTTCCGGTCGGTTTCCCCGCTGTTCGCCGCGCCGGCCCGGTTCGTAGCCTCCCCGTATCGACCCCCGACGACAGGAAGGCTCATCACGTGAGCGACCAGAACGACGAGGCGCGCGCCGCCACCCGCCGCACGGTGCTGCGGCGCGGCGCCGGAATCGCCGTCGGCGCGGCGTCCGCCCTCTCCACCACAGCGTTCACCGCGCCCACTGCCGTGCAAGGCCCCCGGCCGACGCCCGGCCGCGCCTCGACCCCCCGCAGCGGCGGCCTGCCCGCGAGCGTGGCCGGGATCCGCATACCCGACACCCGACTGGCCCGCGAGACCGTGGCGTTCGCACGCGGTACGTGCCCCGAAACGCTCTTCAACCACGTCATGCGGACGTTCCTCTTCGGCGCCCTGCTCTTCGAACAGCGCGGAGCCCGGTACGACCACGAACTCGTGTTCGTCGCCGCGCTCCTCCACGACCTGGGACTGGTCGAAGCGTTCCGGACGCCCACCGAGCGTTTCGAGGTCGACGGCGCCGACGCGGCGCAGCGGTTCCTGGAACAGCGGAAGGTGACCCCTCCGCGCGTGGCGCTGGTCTGGGACGCCATCGCCCTGCACACCACCGTGGGCATCGCCGCCCGGAAGAGGCCGGAGATCGCCCTGATCTCCGTCGGCTCCGGACTCGACTTCACCGGGAACGGCCTGGAGAAGATCCCCGCCGACGCCCGCGCCGACGTGCTGTCCGCCTTCCCCCGCGCGGGATTCAAGCAGGCGGCACTCGACCACATCCTGTCGCTGTGCCGGACGAAGCCGATGGCGGAGGTCATGCACCCGTTCGCCGAGGTCGGCCGGCGCCACCTCCCGCACTTTCCCGCACCCACCGTGGAGGACCTGCTGCTCGCCTCGCCGTTCGAGGAGTGACACGGCCGGTCGGCGGCAGGCATGCGCTTCGCGGCCCGGGCCGCGAACCGCCGTCCGGGGCACAGGACCGCCATGACACGGCGGTACCCGCAGAGCGAGATCGCCCGGCTCGCCGCCGCCGTCGGCACGCCCGCGACCGCGACGCGGCGTCAAGGTCGAGCCCCGATCAGGATCGTTCCGTCCCGCCGGACGAGTGAATGCGACCCGCGAGGTGCGCGGCGCCCGCCGGGCCCGTCCCGGGCCGTCGAATACTCGCGCGGTGGGGCGGACGGCCGCCCCCGCCCGGACGAGGGAGGACCCAGATGCACCGCCACGGCGCAGCCCGCCGCACCGCGACCCGGCCCCGGCCGCACTGCGCCGCGCCCCTGCTGGCCGGCCTGCTGCTCGCCGGGTGCACCTCCGCCGCCGCCACCGACCCGGCCGCCGCTCCCACCGGCCCCACCTCCGGCTCCACCTCCGCCCCCGCCACCGCACCGCCGGCCCCGTCACCCCAACTGACCGACCAGCAGGTGAACTCCGCCGTCGACCGGATCGACGCCTACGTCCAGGACGCCATGCGCAAGACCGGCGTGCCCGGACTCGCCCTCGCCGTCGTCCACAAGGACAAGGTCGTCCACGCCAAGGGCTTCGGCGTGCGCGAACTCGGCAAACCGGACGCCGTCACCCCCGACACCGTCTTCCAACTCGCCTCCGTCTCCAAGCCGATCGCCTCCACCGTCGTCGCCGGAGCCGTCGGCGGGAAGACCGTGAAATGGGACGACCCCATCGCCGCCCACGACCCCGGCTTCACCCTCGCCGACCCCTGGGTCGGCGACCACGTGACGATCGCCGACCTCTTCTCCCACCGCAGCGGCCTGCCCGACCACGCCGGCGACCTCCTCGAAGACCTCGGCTACCCGCGCGACTACATCCTCCAGCACCTGCGCGACCAGCCCCTCGCCCCCTTCCGCGCCAGCTACGCCTACACCAACTACGGCCTGACCGAGGCCGCCGTCGCCGTCGCCAAGGCCAAGGGCGTCGCCTGGGAGGACCTCGCCGCCGACACCCTCTACAAACCGCTCGGCATGAACTCCACGAGTTCGCTGCGCTCCGCCTACGACACCGCCGCCAACAAGGCCGTGCCCCACGTCCACAACGGCAACGGCAACGCAAGCAGCGGCAGCACCGGCTGGCAGGTCAGCGCCACCCACAACCCCGACCCGCAGTCCCCGGCCGGCGGCGTCAGCTCCACCGTCCAGGACCTCGCCCGCTGGATGCGCCTGCAGCTCGCCGAGGGCACCTACGAGGGCCGGCAGGTCATCGACCGGGCGGCCCTGAGCGAGACCTGGCTGCCCCACAGCCTCTCCAACCCGCCCGCCGCACCCGCCGGCAACCCGGGCCAGTACGGCCTCGGCTGGAACGTCAGCCGCGACAACGGCGGCCGGCTGCGCCTCAACCACTCCGGCGCCTTCGAACTGGGCGCATCCACCGTCGTCACCCTGCTGCCCGCCGAGCAGCTCGGCATCGTCGTGCTCACCAACGGCCAGCCGACCGGCCTGCCGGAGGCGGTGGCCGAGGAGTTCTTCGACCTCGCCGAGGCGGGCCACGAAACCGTCGACTGGCTCACCTTCCTCGGCAAGGTCGTCCCCGCCGCCGCCCTCACCGGCGTCTCGCCCACCGACTACACCAAACCCCCGGCCGGCGCCGCCCCCGCCAAACCCGACGCCGCCTACGTCGGCACCTACGCCAACGGCCACTACGGCCCGCTGACGGTGAGCACCGGCAACGCGGGAGGCCTGACGATGAGCCTGGGCCCGAACGACCTGCAGTTCCCGCTCCAGCACTACGCCGGCGACGTCTTCAGCTTCCAGACCCGCGGCGAGAACGCGGTCGGCCTCTCCGGCGTCACGTTCACCGTGGGCGCGGACGGGCGCGCCACGAAGGTCACGGTCGAACAGCTCGACCACGACGGCCTGGGCACCTTCACCCGCAGCTAACACCTGTCTGCTGACCGCGCGCTTCGCCCAGCCCACAGGCCGGGTCACGGACGGGACATCCGTCCTCGTCCCGGACCACGGCGCAGCCCGTGACCTCGTGCTCGCCGGGCCGGCACGCCATGCCCCTTTCGCCCGGCGTCCGGGTTCGCCACACTGGCCGCCGTGTCTCGAACAGCCATCGCCAGGACTCCCGCACAGGTCCGCCGGCTCACCACGGCCGCCTTCTTCGGGCCGCCGCTGATCGTCGCGTCCTCACTGCTGATCGCCAACCCCGACTGGGAGGCGTACGGGATCGTCGGCGGGACGCTGGCCCTGATCGCGACGCTGACGCTGGTGGCGATCGCCGCACCCGGCGCCTGGCTGACGGCCGGCGGGGCCGTGCTGGGGACCGCGGCCCTGGTGGCGCCCGGGTTCGTGCTGCACGGGGAGGTGCTGGCACACCAGGGGCAGAAGGTGGACGTGCGGGTCACCTCGGTCACCGTGGGGCACGGCAGGAACGGGCAGCCCGCGGACACCTGCCACCTGGCCCGGGTGGACGGCAAGCCGCTGAAGCACGCCTGGATGGACGGCGACTTCTGCGACGGCCCCGGCACGGTCGGGGAGACCGAGCAGGTCCTGGTCGACCCGTACGGGTGGTCCTCGCCGCAGCCGGCCGACACGGACTACGGCGGGATCGACGTCGCCGCCGGGGCGGCTGCGGCGGTGCCGCTCCTGCTCGGACTGGTGATCCGACGCGCCCGGCGCAACGGCCTGCGCCGGACCGCCGCCGCCGGCTGACCGAGGGCACCACCCGCCACCACCCGCCGTCGCGTCGAGCCCAGCCGTGACCGCTCCCTGCCGTAAGGCCGTCGCACACCGTGACGGACCGAACGCAACCGGGATCCGTCCTCGACGTCCCGGCCGTCCTCGACGTCCGGTCGGCCTCGACCCGGCCGCCGAGGACGCCCGGCTTGGCCCGTCGCCCGCCGGTGCGCCCCGCTCGGCCCCGCCCCCGACGAGGCGAAGGTGCCGGGCCCTAACGGTTCGGCGGCCGAATTCGGTTCACGAATTCAGGAAATTTCCCCATCATTTCTCGGGAAGGCGGGGCGAACCGGACATCCGGCGGGTCGCGGGACTTCTACCCGAACAGCCCGTTGACAGCAGCGCCGAAGGGGAGATTTACTGGCGCCCAGCGCACTGAATTTCCGAATTCAGGCATTCGTTTCATGGAGGTGACACGCATGAAGATTCTGTTTGCGATCCGCAACACGCTGAGCGGTCAGGAAAGCCTCAAGAAGAAGGCCTGGTACTTCTGGTACTAAGCCGAGGAATTCGTCCCCGCCCCCCGGGCGGGGACGAACCCGGCATCCTTCCCTTCCGACCGACGACCCGTCAGCCCTGCCGGCCCCGGAGACCGCCATGCCGCTCACCGCCAGCTCGCGCACCCGCACCACGGTGTTCGCGCCGCGCCTCGCTGCCCTGATCCGGGACCACCTGGGCCGGGACGTGTTCCGCCTGGAGCCCGACACCATCGGAGTGGCCGGCCCCGAGGCCATGGACCGCATCCTGGCCGCCCGCCGCGCCACCGAGACCGAGCGGCCCACCTTCAAGCCGCTGCACGGCCGCTCGATAGGCCGCCCCGAGGCCGCCGAGATCATGCGGACCATCGGCGCCGACGTGCGCGCGGCCCTGAAGAACCCCATTCCGGAGAATACCGACCTGAGCGGCCCGTGGCCGATCACCGGCCATTTCTTCCTGCGCGACCTCATTCTCGGGAATGACCCGTACCGGCTCCGGCTGCTGATGAGCCGCTATCTCGAATTGACGCCGAAACTCACCTGGTCGGTCATCGCGGCCGGCGCCGCACTGCCCCGGCGCCCCCGACGGGACGACCGGCTGACGGCCCTGGCCGGCCTCTTCACCGACGCCGCCGACTACCAGGACCGCCGCTATGCGATGGGGATGTACCGGCGCGCCGCCGCCCCCGTCTGCTTCACCGTCTCCACCCTGGTCGCCAACGCGCTCTGGCTCGGTGCGCCGTTCGACGAGGACGTCTCCAACCGCAACCTCATCCACGAGTCGGCCCGACTGCTGCCGCCGTCCTGGAACATCCTGCGCTACGCCTCCCCGGAGTACCCCGCCATCGACCAGCGGATCGGGCCGGCCGACGACGTGCTGGTCCTCCCGCTGCTCTCGCACCGCGACCCCGCCCTGTGGGACGCCCCGGACACGTTCATCCCCGAGCGCTGGGACTCGATCGACCCGGACACCGCCCCCGGCTACCTGCCGTTCGGCCACAACTCCGAACGCTGCTGGGGCCGCCACATGGTGATGCCGCTGGCCGAACTCCTGCTCGACCTGATCCGGCGCCAGGGCCTGACCGTCGACCCGCAGCAGCAGCGGGCCAAGGTGCCGCTGGTCGGACTGCTCGGCGTGGAGGAGGTCCGACTGGTCGGGGGCCGGCATGGCCGCCGCTGAGCCGACCGCCCCGTCGCCCGGGTCCGCCGCCGCAGCCGCCGCTGAGCCACCCGTCACCGAACCGGCGCCGATCGGCGCGGAGTTCTTCGCCCACCAGCACCAGGAGTACCGGCGCTGGCGCGAACAGGGCGTCGTGCGCCGGGTCCGGTTCGGCGAGCCGGTGCCCATCGAGGGCTGGCTGGTCACCGGCCACGCCGCCTGCCGCGCCGCGCTGGCCGATCCCCGGCTGAGCAAGGAGGGCGCCGCCGAGCGGTACGGCGCGCTGCTCGGCAACACCGAGGGCCCCGGCGCCGGCCTGATGCACCACATGCTCAACACCGACCCTCCCCACCACACCCGGCTGCGCAGACTGGTCCAACAGGCCTTCACCACCCGCCGGGTGGCCGAGCTGCGCCCCCTGGTCGAAGCCCGGGTCGACCGCCTGCTGGACGCCCTGGCGGGCCGCGCCGAGGCCGACCTGATCGCGGACTTCGCACTGCCGCTGCCCCTCGGGGTGATATCCGACCTGATCGGCGCACCTGCGGACGGCCGCACCGCCCTGCAGGTGCGAGGCAACGCCGAGGCCGAGGGCGACGGCGAAGTCTCGGTGCCCACCGCCGAGTCGATGCTGCGGCACATCCAGGAGCTGCTGGACCACAAGCGCGAGCACCCGGCCGACGACCTGCTCAGCGGCCTGTTGGCGGCCCGCGACGGCGACGACCGGCTGACCGGTGCGGAGATCACCTCGATGTGCTTCCTGCTGGTGCTGGCCGGCCACCAGACCACCGTCAACCTGATCGCCAACGGCTTGCTCACCCTGCTCGACCACCCGGAGGAGCTCGCCGCACTGCGCGCCGACCCGGGCCTGATGGCCGGTGCCATCGACGAAATGCTGCGCTACGAGAGCCCGTTCGCGATCGCCTCGCTGCGCTACACCACCGAGCCGGTAATCATCGCCGGCACCCGGATCCCGGCGGGGGAGTTCGTGCAGCTCGGCCTGCTGGCCGCCAACCGCGACCCGGCCGCCTTTCCGGACCCCGATCGGTTCGACATCACCCGGGACGGTACCGGGCACCTGGCGTTCGGCCACGGCATCCACCACTGCCTGGGCGCGCCGCTGGCCCGGCTGCAGGCCGAGGTGGCGTTCGGCCGGATCCTCCGCCGCTGGCCCGCCCTGCGGCTGGCCGAGCGGCCGGTGTGGCAGGAGAACCCGAGGCACCACGGACTGCTGCGCCTGCCGGTGCTGCTTGGCTAGTGCCCGGAAGGAACCGCCCGATCCCGATCCCGATCCCGATCCCGATCCCGATCCCGATCCCGAGCCCGAGCGCGATGCCGAGCCGGCCCGCAGCGGGCACGTGTTCACGGGTTTCGATGCCACCGGGGTGCTCGCCGTCGAAACCTGACGGCGCGCACCTGCCCCGCCCCTTCGAATTCCCGACCGAAACGTCTTGCGTTGGAGCGCACTTCACGTCCTAGGTTCGGAAGCATGCGATACGTCAAACTCGGAGCGACCGGACTGGAAGTCTCCGCCCTCACCCTCGGCTGCATGAGCTTCGGCGAGCCGGACCGGGGCGGCGAGCCCTGGTCGCTGGGCGCGGACGCCAGCCGGGACATCATCAGGCAGGCCCTCGAGGGCGGCGTCAACTTCCTCGACACGGCCAATGGGTACAGCGCCGGAAGCAGCGAGGAGATCGTCGGCCAGGCGGTCAAGGACTTCACCCGGCGCGAGGAGGTCGTTCTCTCCACCAAGGTCTGGATGCGGATGCGCCCCGGCCCGAACGGCGCCGGGCTGTCCCGCAAGGCGATCTTCGCCGAACTCGACGCCTCCCTGGAGCGACTGGGGACCGACTACATCGACCTGTACCAGATCCACCGCTGGGACTACGACACCCCGATCGAGGAAACCCTCGAGGCGCTGCACGACGCGGTCAGGTCCGGGAAGGTGCGCTACATCGGGGCCTCTTCCATGTACGCCTGGCAGTTCGCCAAGGCCCTGTACCTGGCCGACCTGAACGGCTGGACCCGGTTCGTGTCGATGCAGGACCACTACAACCTCATCCACCGGGAAGCGGAGCGGGAGATGCTCCCGCTCTGCGCCGACCAGGGCATCGGCGTGATCCCGTGGAGCCCGCTGGCGCGGGGCAGACTGACGCGGCCCCGGGACGCCGCCACGGCGCGCGCCGAGACCGACGAGGGCGGCACGATCCTCTACCGCGACGAGGACCAGGCAGTGGCCGAGCGCGTCCACGAGATCGCGGGCAAGCGGGGTCTGTCCGCGGCCCAGGTCGCCCTGGCCTGGGTCATGCGCAACCCGGTGGTGACCTCGCCCATCGTCGGGGTCACCACGCCGGCCCAGCTGGCCGACGCGCTCGCCGCGGTGGACGTCGAACTCGACGACGAGGAGGCCGCCTACCTGGAGGAGCCCTACCAGCCGCACGAGGCCGCCTACCTGGAGGAGTCCTTCTACAAGCCGCGCCCCGTGGCGGGCTCCCGGTAGTCCGGGCCGGCGCTCGTACGGTCGCCGCTCGTCGCCACGCGCTCGCAGGCCCTGGCCGTGCTCCCCGGCCGCCAAGGCTGATCCCGCCTACCCCGTGGCCGCCGCCTCGGCCGCGTGGACAGGGTCCTGCCCCACGGCGGCTCGCTCCCACGACGGGCCACGGCCGGGGGACCAGTGCCGCTGGGACCGGGCCGGCGCCCCCCTGGCACCGCCCCGGACCAATCCGGGCGGCATCGCGGCGCCCGCCCGCGGACACTGGAGGGGCCGGTCCGCGTCCGAACCCCCGAGCGGGCAGCGGACCGGCCCCCGGAGCCGGCGTCAGCGCCGGGTCACCCCGGCGTGCCGCCCGGCGACGTCCGCCGCCGGGCCTCCAGGCCGGCGCCCGCCCCGAGTCCGACTCGAGGTCAGCAGGAGTCGCCCACATCGATGCGCAGGCCCGTGATGGTCGGCGAGCCGATCGTGGACGAGTACATCTGAGCGTTGGGGCTCACGCAGGTAGTGAACGAGTTGCCGTTGGCCGTGTACTGGATCTCGACGCTGTCCTGATTGCGGGTGTTGATGACGCTGAACGGGGTCCTGGGGCTCACGTACTGGAAGTAGCCGGTCTGGTCCTTGTACGCCGCCGCCGGGCTCCCGCTGGTGGTGTTGTTGCTGTAGATGCACACGTACGGGTAGGGGCACGAACCGTAGCTGGTGGCACTCGCCGACTGCGCCGCACCGATCACGGCCAACGGTGCCAGGAGTACGCCCGCGACAACCGCCCCGACTGCCCGCTTGTTCACGTTCTTCATCGTTACCTCCCTGGAGCGCGGCCGACCTCGGCCCGCGCATGATGATCTTGATGTCTTGCGTATCCGTAGCCTGCGCCGGGGCCCGCTACGTGGTCCTGGAACAATCCCTCCGCCCCCGACGGCCGGAAGATCCTGCGCCGGCGCAACGCCGACGCCCGCCCACCCCGGCGTCCCGGCCGCCCAATGACGCGAACGCGCCCCCGCCCGCAGCGAGCAGGTCATCCGCCGGGGGCAGGCCCCTCCCCGCTGCCGGATCATCACCCTAGGACGGCCCGGGGCCCCCACCGCACGCCACAGGCCGTCCCACCGGGCGCCGGTCCCGTCCCACGCCGCTGACCTGCGCAGTGGGACGCTGGTCGGGCGAAATCGGAGACGCCCGGGGATCCCAGCGGAGCCGCGTACTACGAGCTGCCCTGGGCGCGGCCGGCCCCGGACCGAGCGACCGCACCCGCAAGGGACACTGTTCGACGGCCTCGACCTCCCGGGCCACCACCGGAGAGACCGGGAGGAGCACGCCCAGCCGCGCCGCCCCCGCGCGGTCGACGACCACGCGGGCCGCCAGGTCGAGCCGCTGTCGGTGCAACCTGGCAGTGTCACCGGCCACGAACGCCGAATCGCCGCCCGCCCGCTCCTGGCTCCGGGACTTCCATGGCGGTCACCTGCTCGAGGGCTACACCCTGACCTTGGTCCGCGGACTGTCGCCGCGCGAGTACCTCGGCCGCATCGGCGCAGAGGAACGGGGAGACATCGACGGCTTCGACGCCTTCATTGCCCGGGACCGGGAGTTCCAGGACGGCGAGGCCGAATGGGGCGACAACATGTTCGTCGGCACCACCCTCGTCCACGGCGAAGACGCCGACTGGGTTCTGGCAGTGGAGATCAACGGCGGCATCGAGATACAGACCGACGCCATGGAACACGCCACCCTCGGCACCCGGGGCGTTTCCCACTTCCGCAGCCCCAACGCCATGTCCCTCTTCTCCTGGTGGGAGGACGGTGAGTTGCGCACCCGCTTCGAGGGCCCCCTCCACCGGGAGGGCAGGACACCCGACGACCTCCTCGACCTCATGCACCACGCCGGGTTCGACTTCGCAAGCGGCGGCCATGACCTCGAGCACTACGTCGCACTCGCCACGATGCTCACCGGCGTCCACCTGACCCCGAGCACGCTCGAAACCAGCGCCTACTCCACCGGCATCGTCGAGATCCCCGCCCAGGACTGATCCCGCCCAGGACTGATCCCGCGGCACGGGGCGCCACCGGGACCCCACGGACCCGGCCGTCCGCCTCGGACCCGCAGTCGCCGACAGGCCTCAGGGGCCCGCGGTGGCCGTCCGGTTGAGCGTGGTGTGCAGCCGACGCACCGCGCGTTCGGCGTCGGCGAGTTCCTCCGGGGTCGGCACGACAGTGCCGAACGACCGCGGCGGGTCCGCGGGCAGGGCCCGCCAGTGCAGGACGGGCGTGAACACCGTGCTGGCCCGGGAGAGGAACCAGGCCAGCTGGCCGTGGGTGCGGGCGGTGCCGATGGCCAGGACGGCAAGCACCTCGCGAAGACGCTCCAGACGGTCGATGACCGCCAGCCGCTCCTGCTCGGCGGCCGGACCCACCTGCTCCGCGAGACCCTCCGCGGTCTTCCTGGCCAGCGTGGTCTCCGGAGGCGCGAGCTCCCACAGGCCACCGCGGACCTGCTGTTCGGCCTCCGCGGCGAGGACCGCCACCTGGCTGCACAGGGAAAGACGCGGCGGCGGGGAGCCGGCCGGCTGAGCTGGATACGGGGTCATGGCGGCCCTCCCGGAGCGCACGGCACCCCGGGACGGGTGCTCCCTCCACCCTCGTCCACCCCGGCACCCGCCCACAGCTGCGGGAGCGAAGCATCGACCCCCGCCGAGCCGCCAGAACGAAACCCGGGAGTTTCCCGTCAGACGACGGTGCGACGTAACGTCGGCAGACCAGGACAGGGACACCGGACACTGCGCCGAGGGGCCGACGGAAGGGTGGGTGTGGTGGTCGAATCGTTGTCGTTCGACAGTGCGAGCATGGAGGCCACGGAGGAATTCCTCTCCACCGCCTACACCCCGATGCGCATCGGGAAATCGGTGGCGGACGCCAGGGCGCGGATCAGCCGCCAGGCGGCGGGCCCGCTCAGCGCAGACCGGCTCTCCTTCGGGTTCGACATGGCCTACGACGCCGAGAGCCTCGGCCGGGTGTGCCTGATCAGCCTGCACGCGGGCACGCTCGTGGACCGCACGGGAGGCGAGGAGACGGTGTTCGGGCCCGGGGAGACCTTTCTGATCGCCCCGCCGGACGCACCGTACCGGGGGGAGGTCCGCAGCGCCCGGTACACCATCGCCATGTTCGACAGCAGCCTGCTCGACGCGGCCGGGGCCCGCGAGGTCGACACCCGGGGAAGGGCGCCGCTGCGCCTGACCGGGCTCCGCACCGTCGACGAGGCGGCCAACCGGCAGCTGGGCGCGGCGGTCGCCTACGTGCGCGACCACGTCCTCGACAACCCGGCCGCCTGCGAGCACGACCTGCTCCTCACCACGGCGGCCCAGCATCTCGCGGCCGTGACCCTGGCCACCCTGCCGCACACCGCCCGCACGGGCCCGGCCCCGGCCGACCGCACCGACGCCACCCCGGTCACGCTGCGCAAGGCCATCGGCTTCATCGAGACCAACGCCGAGCGGGACATCTCGCTCGCGGACATCGCCGCCGCCGCCTTCGTCACGCCGAGGGCGCTGCAGTACGCCTTCCGCCGCCACCTCGACACCACACCGCTGGCCTACCTGCGCCGGGTGCGCCTGGACGCCGCCCACCGGGCGTTGCTGGCCGCCGACCCCAGCACCACCACGGTGACCGAGATCGCCATGCGCTGGGGCTTCGCCCACCCGGGGCACTTCGCGGGCCTCTACCGCGACGCCTACGCGCGGACACCGGGCGAGGCGCTGCGCCTGCAGGCCTGAGCCACCCGGAGCCCGCACCGACCGCCCGGATCCCGGCTACGCCGTCCCGCGCTCACGGCCCTGCCGAGGCGGCTACTGCGGACCGGCGAGCAGCTCCTTCATCACGTCACCGGCGGTGGCGGCCACGGCGTCGTCCCGCAAGCTCGGGTCGTGCGGGATGTACACCCGCAGGACCCGGTCGGCGGTGACGGTGGCCAGACGGTAGTCCCGTGCGGACAGAGCGCTGTCGTCCTTCGTCGACTGGAAGGCCTTCTCGCCGAGCGCGACGGGAGGCTTGGACACCGTCCCGGTGTCGTTCTTCTGCCAGTCCGCGTAGAACTGCTGGGCCCGCTCGGGGGTTCCGAAGGTCAAGGTGTCGAAGCTGACGGGGGTGTCGGCCCTGGCGCCACCGGCGAACCAGAGGGTGCACGACTGCGAGGAGAACGTGTCCGCGGAACCGGCGTTGTACTGCTTCGCCTCCCCCTCGGGCGCCCGCGACTGCCTGCCGAAGAGCTGCGCCAGCTTTCCGCTGTCGATGTCCTTGCACTCGGCGGGCACGGGCCAGCCGGACGTCGAGGCGGCGCTCGAGGCGGTGCGTGCGGCGGCGCTCGGGCCGGCGGGAGCGGCCGTGGGGACGGGGGAGGTGTTCCGCGGGACGTCCTGCCCCGAAGCGCTCTTCCCCGCCCCGGGGGACAGCACCACGGCCGCCGTGGCCACCGCTGCGGCCACCACGACCGCCGCCCCGGCGACCAGCGCGTTGGTGCGCCTGCCCGGCGCCGGTGCGAGCGCCGGGTCCTGCGGCAGCATCGTCGGCTCCGGCACCGTCGGCTCCGGCACCGTCGGCTGCGCCACCGTGGGGGCCGGCGCCGAGGGCTGCGCCGGCACGGTCGGGGGCGGCACGGTCGCAGGGGGTGCGGGCGGCGCCGGGTCCTCCGTGCGCTCCGGTGCCGCGTCCAGGTTGAGCAGCTCCACCGTCCGCCGGCTGATCTGCGCCATCAGCGGTGCGGGGAGCCAGCCGGCCGCGACCAGTTCGGCGGCCCCGCCGGGGGCGAGCCGGGCCGCGACCTCCTGCGGGGTCGGCCGGGCGGCCGGGTCCTTGGCCAGGCAGGCCTGCGCCACCGCGCGCAACTCGCCGTGCAGGCCGCCCAGTTCCGGTTCACCGTGGGCCACCTTGTAGAGCAGCGCGGCCGCGCTGTCCGCACCGAACGGCGACCGTCCGGTGGCCGCGAACGCCAGCACCGCGCCGAGCTGGAACACGTCCGAGGCCGGACCGAGCGGTCGGTCCTGCACCTGCTCCGGCGACATGTAGCCCGGTGAGCCCACCACCACCCCGGTACCGGTGAGCGAGGACGTGGCGAGGCTGTCCATCGCCCGCGCGATCCCGAAGTCGATCAGCACCGGACCGTCCGGCGACAGCATCACGTTCGACGGCTTGAGGTCGCGGTGGATCAACCCCAGCCCATGGACGGCCGCCAACGCCTCCGCGAGACCGGCCACCAGCGCCCGCCCCCCGTGCCCGGGCAGCGGCCCGAACTGCGCCACCGCCTCGGCCAGCGAGGGCCCGGCGACGTAGCCCGTGGCCACCCAGGGCTCGGGCGATTCGGTGTCCGAATCGAGCACCGGCGCCGTCCACGCGCCCCCGACCTGCCGCGCCGCGTCCACCTCGCGCCGGAACCGGGCCCGGAAGCCGGCGTCCGCCGCCAGCTCCGGCCGCACCACCTTCACCGCGACGGTGCGGCCCCCCACCGTCCGCCCCAGGTAGACGCAGCCCATCCCGCCCGCGCCCAGCCGCCCGAGCAGCCGGTACGACCCGATGACCGACGGATCCTCGGCCAGCAACGGCTGCATCGCCGCGCACCCCCCGATAAGCCTTCGCCTCCCGGCCACGGCACCCCGAAGCCGCCCAGAGCCTAGCGGTATCCCCCGGGGGCTCCTACGGCCCGCTCGACCTCGGCCCTCCTTCGAACGGGCGGCAGCGCGAGGACCGGCTGCGCGTCGGCAGGACCGGGCCGGTAACGGCCGGCGGGCCGCCGGCGGCCGGGGGGTCGACCGCCGAATCCGGGCGGGGGGTTACCCCCCGTGAAGACGGCGGCCCGCCCCAGCGCGCGGCGGGCTGCGCCCAGGTGAAGATCGACTCACCGAACGCCGCGGGCCGCGGTGTTGCGTCGAGTCGAGGAGTGATCACAACGATGGCAGGCACCAAGGGGATCGGGCGGCGCGGACTGCTGACGGCGGTGGTGGCCGCCGCGGCCGCACTGGTCCCGGTGGCGGCGGTCGCCGCGCCGGTGACGCCCGGGGCGGCCACCGCAGCCGCGGACCCGGCCGCGTCGCAGCGTTCCGCCGTGGTGCGCGCACTGGACGGCGTCGCCCAGCCGTTGCGGACCACCGAACCGGGCGGCCGCACCACCGACCTGCGCGCCCTGGGCGCGATGATCGGCGACGCCAAGGTGGTCGGCCTGGGCGAGGCCACCCACGGTTCGCACGAGTTCTTCGCGATGAAGCAGCGGCTGTTCCGCTACCTCGTCGAGGAGAAGGGCTTCACCGCCTTCGCCCTGGAGACGAGCTGGAGCAGCGGCCTGCAGATCGACGAGTACGTCCAGGGCGGGCCCGGCGACGCGCGGCAGATCGTCAAGGACGCCCTGGGCAAAAGCCCCTGGGACCGCGAGGAGTTCGCCGATCTGATCGCCTGGATGCGCGAGTACAACCGGAGCCACCCGCAGAACCCGGTCCACTTCGTGGGCGACGACCTCGGCCTGCCGAGGCTCGGCGACCGGATCTTCGACCAGGTCACCTCGTACGTGCGCGGGGCCCGCCCCGACGTCCTCCCGCAGCTCGACGGCCTCTACGCGGGCCTGCGGCCGCTCGACGACGTCATCGCCTACCTGAAGAAGCCGCTCGCCGAGCGCCGGGAGAACGCCGCCAAGGCGCAGCAGGCGCTCGACCTGGTCACCGCGAGCGGCGCCGGCGCCTCCGACGACGCCCACGCGTGGGCGGTGCAGCACGCCCGGAACATCGCCGAGACCTTCGCCTTCGCGACCCTGGACATGTCCGACCGGGACTCGGTCTCCGCCGCGGAGCAGCTGCGCGACCGGGCGATGGCGGACAACACCGCGTGGTGGCAGCGCCACACCGGCGGCAAGGTCCTGCTGTCCGCGCACAACGGGCACGTCGGCTACCTGGCCACCGACACCTTCCTGTACCCCGAGCCGCAGGGCGCACGGCTGCGCGACACCTACGGCCGCGACTACACGGCGATCGGCTTCACCTTCGACAGCGGCTCCTTCCTGACCAACGACGCCGTCCTGACGGACGATTGGAAGACCGTCACGGTGCCGGCGGCCACACCGGACATGAACGAGTACACCCTCGACCGGGTCCGCTACCGGGACTACTACGTCGACCTGCGCACCGCACCCCGGGCGGCCCGCGACTGGCTGGACACCTCCCGCCCCACCTACGAGGCGGGCTCGGTCTACATCAGCGACCCGAAGCCGCAACTCGCACTCGGCCGGGCCTACGACGTCCTGATCCACCTGCACCAGGTCACCCAGGCAGAGAAGTTCTGACCCCGCGGACCACCCGGGGCGTCCGTCCGGTGCTGCCCCAGCCCCCGCCGGGGCACGCACCGGACGGACGCCCCGGACGGCGGCCACGAGACCGCCCGCACCACCGCGGCCGACCGGCTCGCCGAATGACAGCGCGCACCCGGCCACACCGCCGAGACCGGGGCCGAGCGCGACGACCCCGACCGCGGCCGAGGCCAAGCGGCGCCGGCCTGGATGCCGCCGCCCCCGCCGAGACGATCGCCGGCGAGGCGTTCCTCGAATTCGCGGACTGCCGGGACGTCGTCCTGCGGTGTCCGGTGAGCGTTCCGCTTGGCCGCTCCGAGCACCACGGGTCGCTGCCCCGCCGTGCCGGGATGAATGCTGGCGCGCCGGTCGCCGACCGGGGTCCGGCTCGCAGGGCAGGCGCGCCTCGGTGCCGCGCGCTCACGGGTTGTACACGGTGATGGGTGTGCGTGGGGGTCGGCGTCAGGCCTTCGGACCCTGGGATGCCTTCGGACCCTGGGATGGTGTGACCTCGCAGGATCGATGGCCACCGAGGACCCCGGATCATTTCTCCAAGGCTGCCGCGATGAGGTCGAGGTCGGTGAGCAGCGCGGCCATCCGCTGGGGCGGGATCGCCTCCACCATGCGCCCTTCGACGGCGTAGACGGCGGCTTGGACCGCGGCCAGGCGCCTGTGGCCTTCCTCGGTGAGGTGGGCGGGCCGGACTCGGCCGTGGTCGGCGGTGGTGGGGCGAGTGATCAGTCCCGCTTCCTGCAGGCCCCGCAGGACGACGTTTCCGGACTGCCGGGTGACGAAGGT
The DNA here is from genome assembly GCF_000719705.1 of Streptomyces sp. NRRL S-350. Classification (GTDB taxonomy): domain Bacteria; phylum Actinomycetota; class Actinomycetes; order Streptomycetales; family Streptomycetaceae; genus Kitasatospora. Next base: position 45,546 of record NZ_JOHO01000055.1, read on the forward strand.
CGCGCGGGCGAGGTCGGAGTTGGACATGCCGGGGTGCAAGGCCAGGAGTTCGAGAGTGGCGTACTGCGGCACGGTCAGTCCGTGCTCGCGCAGGACCTTGTCCATGGCGCTGCGCAGGGCGGCCTGAGCGCGTTTGAGCAGGTAGCCCACATGGTGGGTGACGTCCTTGGCGGGGTGGGGCGGCTCGGCCCACGGGCTCTCCATCATGTCAGCATTTTGACATGTGGTTCTCGGGATCCTAGTCTCCAGTATGTCAAAGTCCTGACATCAAGGATCGAGGAGCACCCATGCCTGCCACCATCGACGGCCCCGACTTCGTCGCCCTGCAAGTACGCGACGTGCAAGCGGCAGCAGCCTTCTGCGAACAGCACCTGGGCCTGCGCCGGGCCGCCGTCTCGCCGCCCCACGCGGTCGTGTTCGACACCAGGCCGACCCCGTGCGCCGTCCGCGAACTCCTCCCGGGCGTCGACCTCGCCGACACCGCACACCCCGGCCTGGGCGTGGCGCTCTGGTTCCGAACCACGGACGCCCACCGGCTCCACGACCAGCTCACCACCGCCGGGGTCAGGATCCTGACCCCCATGACGGACAGCCCGTTCGGGCCGATGTTCTCCTTCGAGGGCCCCGAAGGCTACACACTCACCGCCCACGGAGACTGACCTGGACTGGACCTCCCCCTCCCTCACCCCCGCCGGGGCCCCACACAGCGGACACCCCCTCCCGCCTCGGCCCGCAGCACCAGGAAGTCGGCTACGTCTCCGCTCTCTCTCCCAATCTGCGCGCCCCAGCGGAGCGCGGCACATCGACTGAGGCCGCACCGGCCAAGCCCCCGCGACACCGACAATCCGCGGCTTCCACGGACTTCTGGCCCTCTACCGCGCACAGCCCCAAGTGGCCAGCTCCGTAAGGCGATTGCCCCTGGGCCCCTTCTGGAGGTTGCTACTCAGGGCTGCACCAGGCGGTGCCCCACGAAGCGGTGTCCACACAGCCCAGCGCCCCTCGGTCCACAGATCGACGGGTGCCGACCACCTCTCCCCGGACCCCTGGCGGTGCCAGGTGAAGTCCAGACGGGCGGCGATGCCTACAAACCCGCCCGTTCGCCCGCACCTGAACGGAGCAACGGGCGGCGCTCACCTGCCGCCGCCCCAAACCATGCGCCAAGCCAGCGCTCGGCCTTCACCCCAGCTCTGCGCCGGGACCCTGGCCAACCGGCAGCAGGCCGTCGCGGAGCTGTCCGCCGACTGCTGGTGCGGCCGGTGGTGCCGGGAGGTCCGCGACGACAACGACGACGGGTGGCGCG
>NZ_JOHO01000056.1 GCF_000719705.1 Streptomyces sp. NRRL S-350
GGCGGGGTCGACCTTCTCGACGGTGGACCCGTCGCGGCTGCTCGACTCGCGTGCGGGCGTCGGCCGGCCGGGCGACGACAAGGTTTCGGCGAACGAGACGGTGTCGCTGCAGGTGGCGGGCCGTGGCGGTGTGCCGCAGGGCGTGAAGGCCGTGGTCCTGAACGTCACGGTGACCGAGCCCGCGGGGGACGGTCATCTGACGGTGTGGCCGTCGGGGAGCGCTCAGCCGACGTCGTCCAACCTGAACTGGGTGGCCGGTCAGACGACGCCGAACCTGGTCGTGGTCCCGGTCGGGGCGGACGGCAAGGTTGGGGCTCGTAGGACGCCCCTCCCACCGGTCCCCACCGATGGACGGCACCCCCGGCGCCGGTCTCCGAGACACCCTCGGAGGCCGGCGCCGTCGTTCCCCGGCGCCCGCCGGAGGCCCCTGCACGATCAACCCAACTGCGCGAGGCCCTCGGTGGCGATGCGCTCGAAGACGGCGAGGTCGTTCTCGAAGATCGAGTCCGGGACGGGCCAGTGGATCACGAGCTCGGTGACGCCCAGCTCCCGGTAGGTCCCGGCCCAGTCGACGAAGGCGTCCAGCGACTGGAGCGGCTTCTCCGCCGTCGAGCCCTGGAGCAGCATCTTCTCCAGCGTCGCGACGTCCCGGCCCCTGGCCTCGCAGGCCGCCGTCAGCTTTGCGATCTGCTGCGCGATCACCCCGGGCGCCTCCTCGACCGGCACGTCCGCCGGCCCCTTCGGATCCCCGTACGTCACCCAGCCCTGCCCGTACTCCGCAGCCAGCCCCATCCCGCGCGGGCCGGCCGCCGCCACGTAGAACGGCACCCTCGGCGTCTGCACGCAGCCGGGGGCGTTCCGCGCCTCGACCGCCGAGTAGTACCTGCCCTCCCGGGTGGTGGCGTCGGTGCGCAGCAGCTCGTCCAGCAGCGGCAGGAACTCGCCGAACCGGTCCGCCCGCTCCTTCGGCGACCACGCCTGCTGCCCCAGCGCCGTCGCGTCGAAGCCCGTCCCGCCGGCGCCGATCCCCAGCGTCAGCCGGCCGCCGGACACGTCGTCCAGCGTGATCAACTCCTTCGCCAGCGTCACCGGGTGGCGGAAGTTCGGCGAGGTCACCAGCGTCCCGAGCCGGATCCGGTCGGTGGCGCACGCCGCCGCCGTCAGGGTCGGGATCGCCCCGAACCACGGCTCGTCGCGGAAGCTCCGCCAGGACAGGTGGTCGTAGGTGTACGCGGCGTGGAAGCCGAGCTCCTCGGCCCGCCGCCAGGTCTTCTGCCCCTCGCTCCACCGGTGGATGGGGAGGATCACCGTGCTCAGTCGCATACCGCCGACCCTACGGTAGCCGTCAGCGGCCGGCGCCGATCAGGACACGACCGCCGGCGCGGACCGGCCCCCTGTCGGATTCAGCGCCACAGCCAGCTCAACAGGGTCGTCGCCGTGAACACCGTGCCCGACACCAGACAGACCGCGCGCCGGGTCAGCCACCCCGGGCCATCCAGCGGCCGGGACTGCGGGACCGGGGCCAGCAGCGCGTCCGCGAAGGCCCGGGCGGACGGCGGTCGGTCCGCCGGCTCGACGGACATCGCGGCCCGCAGCAGCAGGGCGACGTTCGGCGGGAGCTCCGTTCCGGCCGGGAGCGCCGGCAGCGTCGAGGCGGCCGGCTGGCCCGTCATCAGGGCTGTGGCGCGTCCGCCCGGGCCGAACGGCTTCTGCCCGGTCAGCAGCTCGTAGGCCACGACGGCCAGCGCGTACACGTCGGCCCTCCCGTCGAACCCGCCGCTCTGGAAGGCCTGTTCCGGCGCCATGTACGCGGGCGTGCCCGTGGTCACCGTCAGCCCGGACGCGTCGGCCAGCTGCTTCGCGCTGCCCAGATCCGCCACCAGCACCGCGGCGGGCGCGGGGCCGGCGGCGAGCAGCAGGTTGGACGGCTTGACGTCGCGGTGCACCACGCCCTCCTCGTGCAGGACCTGGACCGCGTAGCCCGCCTCAGCGGCCAGCCGCAGCGCCTCCTGCGGGTCGCACCGCCCGACCCGGTCCGCCAGGGTGCCGCCGCGCACGTAGTCCATGACGAAGTAGGGCCGGTCCTCCTGCACCCCGACGTCGTGCACCCGGACCACCCGCGGGCTGGCGATCCGGCGCAGCAGCCTCGCCTCCGCCAGGAACCGCTCGCGCACATCGGCGTTGGCGGCCCAGTTCTCGGCCAGCACCTTCACCGCGACCTCGGTGTCGAGCTCCGGGTCATAGGCCTTCCAGACCGTCGCGAAGGAGCCGGCTCCGAGCCGCTCCAGGAGGAGGTAACGGCCGAGCTTGCGCATGTGGCAGCATTCTGCCGGAGTCGCGGGGAGTGCGGAACTCCCGTTCGGCGGGCTGGATGCGGGCGGGACGAAACGGGGGGATCCGGATGTTCGAGGACGGCGAGCTGGAACGGTTCGTGGCGGCCGCTCAGGCGGGAGACCCCGGGTCGATGGAGTACCTGCTGGCCAAGTTGCGGCCGGTGGTGCTGCGCCGCTGCTCGCGCTTCCTGCCCCACCACGCCGACGCGGAGGAGGCCGCACAGGACGCGCTGCTGTCCATCAGCAAGCACCTGGGGGAGTACGGCGGCCGCGGCTCCTTCCTGGGCTGGGTGACGGTGATCGCCTCGAACGCCGCCCGGTCCACGTACCGCTCGATGCGCCGGCGCGCCGAGGACAGCCACGCCGACCTCCCCGAGTCCGTCGACCCGCGCACCACCAGCGTCATCGCCGGGACCCGGCTCGACGTGATGGAGGCGCTGGCCGCGCTGGAGCAGCGGCACCCCGCCCTGGTGGAGGCCTTCGTGCTGCGCGACCTCGGCGACCTGACCTACATCCAGGTGGCCGAGGTGCTGGACGCCCCGTTGAGCACGGTCAAGGACCGCATCCACAAGGCCCGCAGCTTCATGCGCGAGCGCCTGGCCACCGGTCTGTGAACGACCGTCCTGCGGCGGGCGGCGGCCGCGTCGTCGTCCGGCCCCGGTCCGCCGTCGCCGCCCTGGTGGCAGCCTCCGCGCTCGGGCTGGTGGCCGGCCGGTTCGTCCTGCCGGCGCCCCCCGGCGCCACCGCGCACCCGACAGCACGGCCGGATGCCGCGGTCGGCGGGGCGTCCCAGGGCGCGTCCGCTCCCGCGACGCCCGGCGGGTCCGTCCCGACGCCCGGGTCCTCGGCCTCCGGCTCCGCCTCGCCGACCGGTGCGACCGGTGCGACCGGGCCGGTGACGACCGCGAACCTTCTGGAGCCCGCGGCGTTCAGCCCGGACGTCGGCGTCGAGCGGATCCACGTCACCGACCGGTACGGCGACGGGAACTACGCCAACGCGGCCTGCACCGGCGAGAAGACCCTCACTCAGACCCTGGGCGGGCGCGGTGCCCACTTCCGCGGACTCATGACCGGCCGCACCAGCCCGGACGACCCCACCGTGGCCGGCGAGAGCGGCGGCCAGGTCGCCCGCGAGGTCGCCGCCGAGGCCCAGAGCCCTTCCCTGGCGCAGAACTACAGCGAACGCCTGCTGCTGGAGGAGGTGCCCTGCCAGGAGGCGACACCAGGGCACTGGGTCTACGGAAAGACCACGACGCTGCAGCTCGGCCCGGACGTCACCGCGCGATGGATGGGCACCTACCAGGGATCGCTCAACACCACCGGCACTGCGCCCGAGGGCAGGGAGCCCTGCGGCGGCATCGCCGTGCTGCGCAGCGGCAACCACTACGGAGTGCTGGAGGTGGAGGCCTGCCTGGGGACGGCCGCGATGGACCGCGTCGTCAGGACCGCTCTGTCACAGCTGTGAAACAGCCGGTCAGGGACTCCGACTTTCCCTCCGGAGGCGGCATCTCCCCGGTTGTACGAGGACGCAGCAGGCGTCCCGACCAGCAGGGGGACCAGATGACCGAGAACCAGACCGTCCAGAAGTCCGTTCGCCGCAACCGGCTCGCCGCCGCGGCCTGCTTCGCCGCCGCACTGATCACGGCCGGCGTCGTCGGCACCCAGTCGGCCGCCGCCGACGGGGCCGCGCAGCGCGACGCGGTCGCCGCCCGCTCGACCGCGGTCGCCGCGCCCGGACTCGGCTCCGCCCGCCTCGTCCAGAGCGAGGACTTCCAGAAGGGCATGAACCCGGCCGGCGCGACCATCTCGCTGACCGGACGCGAGGGGCTGTCCGCCTGCTCCGGCGAGGAGACGATGCGCGACCTGACCAAGGGTCAGGCCACCGGCTACGCGTCCGTGACCTGGACCTTCGAGACCCCCGGCATGCTGAGGGAGTCGGCCGCGAGCGCCCCCACCGGGACCACGGCCGCCACCTGGGAGAAGCAGCTCGTCGCGCTCGTCGAGGTCTGCCAGGACGAGCCCGCCGGCCACTGGCACTACGGCGCGGCCCACACCCTGACCGTCACCGGCGGCACCGCCCGCTGGTACCCGGCCTACAACGGCGACGGCGGCGCCGCCGGCGGGGTCGCGGTCCTGCGCAGCGGCACCAAGGTCGCCATCGTCGAGGTCCCCGGCGAGCCCGCCTCCGTCGAAGGCGTCGCCACCGCGGCACTGAAGCGCCTCTCCTCCTGAACGGCGGCCCCGCTCCGCCCGCGCCGCCGGGCGGAGCCGGCCCCGGACGTCGAAGAGGCTCGCCCGCCCAGGGGGACGGGTGAACGAGGCTTGACCGAGGGGGCGAGCGTCCCGAGCCGGATCCGGTCGGTGGCGCACGCCGCCGCCGTCAGGGTCGGGACCGCCCCGAACCACGGCTCGTCCCGGAACGACCGCCAGGACAGGGGGTCGTAGGTGTCCGCGGCATGGAACCCGAGCTCCTCGGCCCGCCGCCAGGTCTTCTGCCCCTCGCTCACCGGTGAATGGGGAGGATCACGGTGCTCAGTCGCATGGCAGCGACCTTACGAAGCTCTGCGGCACCCGGGTCCGGCTGATCGCGGTCTGAGCGGAGCGGGCCCGGGACGGCCGCTGCTTCCGACGGCACCGGACCTACGCGGGCCTGGCGGTGGGTGAGAGCCCGCCGACCGGACGGGGGTTGCGGGTCGGGGTGCCGAGCAGCCGGCTCATCGTCGCGGCGGCGCGGACGGCCGCGTCGCCGCAGCAGTTGTTGAACAGGACGTGGACCTCGCGGGCCCGGTCGGCCATGGCGTGGACGGCCGGCGTCCAGGACGAGAGCTCTTCGGGGGTGTAGCGGTGGCGGAACCGCTCCTCCTTCGACCCCGTCCCCCAGGCGCGGTTGCGGCCGTGGAAGCGGACCACCGCGAGCCGGGCGGAGGTGACCGGAGTGACCGGCGGGATGGAGGTGGGGAGCGACTGCGCCGTGTCCACGGCCACGGCGGCCAGGTCCAGCTCCGCCAACAGGCCGCGGGTGGAGGCGAGACGGCCCGGCTGCCACCAGTCGGGGTGCCGGAACTCCACGGCCACCGGCCAGCCCTCGGTGCGCTCCCGGCACTGGCGGAGCACCGACGTGGCCGACGCGCCCGGGGCCAGCCACGGGGGGAACTGGAAGAGGAGCGTCCCCAGGCGGTCCGACCGGCGCAGCGGTTCGAGGGCCCCGCTGAAACGGCGCCACACCTCGTCCAGCAGCTCCGGGTCCGCCGCCGCTCGACCGGGCCGCCGGCCGGGAGCCGGCCGCAGATCGGCGGGCAGTGCGCCGGGCCGGGTCGGATGCCCGGTCAGCAGCGAGAACGCCTTCACGTCGAACCGGAAGCCGGTCGGCGAACGCTCCACCCAGAGCGTGCTGTTACGCGTACTGGGCATCGAGTAGTAGGTGGCGTCCACCTCGACCACCGGGAACTCCGTGGTGTAGTACCGCAGTCTGTCCTCCGCGCTGCGGTGGCCTTCCGGGTACCAGCCGCTGGACAGCAGCTCCTGGTCCGTCCATGAACACGCGCCGACGAGAATGTCTCCCATGGCGCCCGTCTTCCCGGCCCCGGGCTGCCCATTCCGCCCGGTCACGGGGGTGTCGGCGGCGGCCGCTAGGATCTGGGCGCATTTCCGCGGGGGTGGTCTCTGGAGCGTCGGGCTCCGCCATGCCCCACCCGATGGTGTCGAAGTCCCCCCCATGAAGGACGGCAAGGCATGACCAGAGACATATCCAGGAACCGCCGGCTGCGGCGTGCCACCGCGGTGGCCCTGACGGCGGTGACGGGGTTGGCGGCGGCCGGCTTGGCGGCGCCCGCCGCTTCGGCTGACGCCGGGTCGGCTTCCGCGCCGTCGCAGCAGTCGGCCGGCGGCATCTCGATCGGGGACGTGTCGTTCCAGCGCCAGGTGCCGCCGAACGGGGGCGGGGTGCCGGTGTCGTTCCCGGTGTCCGACTCGGTCGCGATCTCCAAGGTCACGGTGACGGCGCACGGGCCGGCCGTTCCGGGGTGCGCACCGACGGCGTCCACCACGCTTGCGGACGGCACCTTGTCGACGACGGTCTCGCTGAACCTGCCGTTCGCCGCCGCGTCCACCACCGACGGCGCCAACGGCCCGCTGCCGACGGGGTGCCAGGCCGGCCTGTACGCGCTGGAGATCGCCGTGACGGACGCCGACGGCGTGCACAGCTTCGGCGCGGTCGGGACTCCGCTGGCCAAGCCGCTGGACGTCTCGGTGGGCATCGCGGGCACCTTCGTCCCGACGGCGCCGCAGCGCGTGCTCGACACCCGCAGCGGTGGCACGCTGGCGGCCCGCAGCGCCGGGTCGCTGAAGGTCGCCGGCGTCGCGGGTGTCCCGGCCGATGCCGTCGCCGTCGTCATGAACGTCACCGCGACGGAGGCGAAGGACGCCGGGTTCGTCACCGTCTACCCGACCGGGCAGCCCGTGCCGACCGCCTCCAGCCTGAACCACGCCAAGGGCCAGACCATCCCCAACGCGGTGACGGTCCAGCTGGGCGCGGGCGGCGCGGTCAGCATGCTCAACGGCTCGGACGGCAACCTGGACCTGGTCGCCGACGTCGTCGGCTACTACGTCCCGGACACCACCGGCTCCGTCTACACCGGCCTCAGCCCCCGGCGCGCCCTGGACACCCGCCCCGCCCACGTGCCGGCCCGCGGCACGGTCACCGTGGACCTGTGCACCACGGCCGGGCTCCCGGCCGCGGCCACGGCCGCGGCGCTCAACGTCACCGTCACCGACCCGCAGGACGCGGGCTTCCTGACGGTCTACCCGCACGGGCAGTCGCGGCCGGACGCCTCCAGCCTCAACTTCACGGCGGGGCAGACGATCGCCAACACGGCCGTCGCCCGCCTGGGCAGCGGCTGTTCGGTGGACATCTTCAGCTCGGCTTTCGCGCCGGTCGACATCGTGGTCGACGCCTCCGGCTACTTCGTCCCGGACACGAGCGGCCAGACCACCGACGGTGTGCTGGTGACCGTCGCGCCGGAGCGGCTGTACGACAGCCGGGACACCGGCTCGCCGATCGCCGGCGGCACCTCCATGGTCGGCTGGGGCCTGCAGCCGCGGGACTGGGGGATCGGCTCGCTGCTGCTCAACGTGACGGCGACCAACCCGACCGAGGACAGCTTCATCACCGTGTACCCCGACGGCGGGCCGGTGGACTCCGGCCCGACCGGTGCCGGGCTGTCGGACGCCTCCAACCTGAACTTCACCGCGGGCCAGACCATCCCCAACATGGTCAACGCCACGGTGGGGGCCAACGGTTACGTCGACTTCTTCAACCACGTCGGCAGCACCGACATCGTGGTGGACCTGTTCGGGTTCTACACCACGAGCAGCGGCGCGAAGCCGTTCTCCGCCTCTGCCGCTCCTGCCGCTCCTGCTGCTCCGGCCGCCGGCGCGCCGTCCGCGAAGGTGCAGGCCGCTCCGGCGCCGTCCGCGGCCGAGGGCGGGACCGCGGCGTCGAGCCCGTTCCGGCTGCCCTTCGTGGCCGCCACCCGGACCGCCGCCCGTCCCTGACCCTCCCCGACCCGCGGGTGCCGCCCCTTGTGGGGTGGCACCCGCTGCCGTTTCCGGCGGGCACGCCGGTGCGTGCAGGCCGGCCGGTGCGAGCCGTGCGCCGGTGCGCGCGGTGTGCCGGCGGGACCGTGCTCGGGGAGGCGTCGGTGGCAGGCGCTAGTCTGTCCGCCGCACCGCCAATCTGATCATGCGTTACAACGGGGGTTCCTTCGTCATGCCTGTTTCCAGGACACTGCTCGCCGCTGCTCTGGTCGCCTCCGCCGCGTTCGGCCTCACGGCCTGCGGCCCGGACGACTCGTCGGACCAGGGGGCGGGGAGCGGGTCCAACAATCCCGCGACGGCCGCCCCGACCGCCGCCCCGACCTCGGCTCCCGCCGCGCCCACCGGATCCCCGGCCGGCACCGGCAAGCCCGCGCCGACCGGAGCGTCGACCCCCTCCGGGCAGTCCGAGGAGGGCTTCTGCACCCACGGGCCGCTGCCCGCCGGGCAGAAGTGGATCTACCCGGGGAAGGGCACCACCACGACCACCCTGGTGTACAAGGACACCAAGGACGTCTGCGGGGTCGACGACGTCGGCTTCGATCCGGTGGGCGCCGACAAGACCGCGGCCTTCGCGCCGACCGCCAAGGGCCACCTCAGCTCGGTGCTCGCGCCGCCGAAGGACGTCAACCTGGCCGACCTGGTGAAGCACGTCAACGAGTGCATCGCCACGCCGCACAACGAGAAGGGCTCGTACCCGTGCTCGTCCGGTGACTACAAGGTGGCGATCGACGCCTCCGGCAAGGTCACCGAGCTGTGGGAGCGCGCGCACAGCTGACCCGCGGGGCGTGCGGCGCCGGGCGGCTCACCGGGACTCGGGCTGCTCGGCGCCGCCACCTGGGGGTGCGGGCGGTGCCGAGGCCCGTCGACCCCTAGGGGGGGAAGAGTCCGGACGTCATCCCGCAGCAGCAGTCGGCCTCGTCATTCCAGCTCATGTCCCTTGCCGGGGAACGCCGTTACGTTGAAGGCGTGTCCACAGCAGTCATCGCGACCGACGGCCTCACCAAGAGGTTCCCCCGGGTCACCGCCCTCGACCGGCTCACCGTCGAGGTGCAGCCGGGGGTGGTCGGGCTGGTCGGGGCCAATGGTGCCGGCAAGTCCACCCTGATCAAGATCCTGCTCGGACTCGCCCCGGCGACCTCCGGCCGGGGCGAGGTCCTCGGCCTGGACGTCGCCACCCGGGGCTCCGAGATCCGCGAGCAGGTCGGCTACATGCCCGAGCACGACTGCCTGCCGCCGGACGTCTCCGCCACGGAGTTCGTGGTGCACATGGCGCGGATGGCGGGCCTGCCCGCCACCGCCGCCCGCGAGCGCACCGCGGACACGCTGCGGCACGTCGGCCTCTACGAGGAGCGGTACCGGCCGATGGGCGGGTACTCGACCGGCATGAAGCAGCGGGTCAAGCTCGCCCAGGCGCTGGTGCACGATCCGAAGCTGGTGCTGCTGGACGAGCCGACCAACGGGCTCGACCCGGCGGGCCGGGACGAGATGCTGGGGCTGATCCGCCGGGTCCACACCGACTTCGGCATCTCGGTGCTGGTCACCACCCACCTGCTCGGCGAACTGGAGCGCACCTGCGACCACTTGGTCGTCATCGACGGTGGGAAGCTGCTGCGCTCCTCCTCCACCGCCTCCTTCACCGGGGCGACGGCCGTCCTCGCGGTCGAGGTCACCGACCTGCCCGGGCTCCCCGCGCAGGACCGCGCCGCCCGGGCCACCGCTGCGGAGCCCGCCGCTGCCGAGCCCGCCGCGGTCGTCCGCGAACGGCTCGCGGCCGCCGGCCTCTCGGTGCAGGCGGAGAACTCGCACCTGCTGCTGGTGCGGCTGGCCGACGAGTCGACGTACGACGCCATCCGCGACACCGTCGCCGAACTTGGCCTCGGGCTGGTGCGGTTGGAGCAGCGCCGGCACCGGGTCGCCGAACTCTTCACCGACGACCGCGACGCCCAGGACGGCCGCGACGGCCGCGCCGCCCACGACCACGGCACCTCGGGCCCGGCGGAGGGTCCGTACGCCCAGGACAGCAGGGGAGGGACGGACGATGTCGCTGCCTCCTGAGAGCAGGCCCGCCGACACCGGCGTCATCCACGACATCGGCTACCGCGGCTACGCCGGCCCCCGGCTCGGCCGCGGCCACGCCACCCGCTCGCTCTTCACCCAGAGCCTGCGCGCCGCGTACGGCCTCGGCCGCTCCGGCAAGTCCAAGGTGCTGCCGATGCTGGTGCTGGGCGTGGTCTCCGTGCCCGCGATGATCTTCGTGGCGATCGCGGTCGCCCTGAAGCGCGACGAGCTGCCGGTCGAGCCCCCGGCCTATCTCGCCGACCTCAGCCTGGTGGTCTCCGTCTTCCTCGCCTCCCAGGCGCCGGTGCTCCTCTCCCGGGACCTGCGGTACCAGACCGTGCCGCTCTACTTCTCCCGCCCGATCACCCGCAGCGACTACGTGCGGGCCAAGTTCGCCGCCATGGTCTGCGCCCAACTGCTGCTGATGACAGCGCCGTTGCTGGTGCTGTACGTCGGCGCCCTGCTCGGCGGGATGGACTTCTCGCACAACACCGGGGAGTTCCTCCACGGCCTCGCGGCGGCCGTCCTGTACGCCCTGGTGCCCACCTCGGTGGCCCTGGTGATCGCGGCCGCCACCCCGCGCCGGGGCTTCGGGGTCGCCGCGATCATGGGCTACCTGGCGGTCAGCTCCGCGGTGGCCACCGTCGCGGTCGGCATCAGCAACCCGGGCACGACCGGCTCGGACGGCGCGCAGTGGACGGCACTGATCTCGCCCATCGACCTGGTGGAGTCCCTGGTCGACGAGGTGTTCGGCCTCGGCGCCGGACTCGACCGCCGGCACGCTCCGGGCGGCCTCGGCGTGGCGGTCTTCGCGCTCGTCGCGGTGGCCATGGTGGTCGGGTCGTACCGGCTGCTGCTGAGCCGCTACAAGAAGGTTTGAGAGAGGGCGGCATGGCCACCATCAGCATCGACAAGGTCTCCCGCTGGTTCGGGAACGTGGTCGCGGTCAACGACGTCACCATGGCCGTCGGGCCCGGTATCACCGGCCTGCTCGGGCCGAACGGCGCGGGCAAGTCCACCCTCATCCACCTGATGAGCGGCTTCCTCGCCCCCTCCGGCGGTTCGGTCACGCTGGACGGCGTGCCGATCTGGCGCAACCAGCGGGTGTACCGGCAGATCGGCCTGGTCCCCGAGCGGGAGTCGATGTACGACTACCTGACCGGTTGGGAGTTCGTCGTCGCCAACGCCGAACTGCACGGCCTGCCCCAGCCCGGTGCCGCCGCCCGCCGCGCCCTGGACCTGGTGGAGATGGCGTACGCCAAGGACCGCCGCACCGGGACGTACTCCAAGGGCATGAAGCAGCGGGTCAAGATGGCTTCCGCGCTGGTCCACGACCCGGCCGTGCTGTTGCTGGACGAGCCCTTCAACGGCATGGACCCGCGCCAGCGGCTCCAGCTGATGGAGCTGCTGCGCCGGTTCGGCGCGGACGGCCGCACCGTGCTGTTCTCCTCCCACATCCTGGAGGAGGTCGAGCAACTGGCCCGCCACATCGAGGTCGTGGTGGCCGGCCGGCACGCGGCCTCGGGCGACTTCCGCAGGATCCGCCGGCTGATGACCGACCGCCCGCACCGCTACCTGGTCCGCTCCAGCGACGACCGCCGGCTCGCCGCCGCGCTGATCGCCGACGGCTCCACCACGGGCATCGAGGTGGACGGGCGGGAGCGCGCGCTGCGGATCGAGGCGGTCGACTTCCAGGGCTTCACCACCCTGCTGCCCAGGGTCGCCCGGGAGGCCGGCATCCGGCTGTACACCGTCTCCCCGGCCGACGAGTCGCTGGAGAGCGTCTTCTCGTACCTGGTCTCCGCGTGAGTGCCGCCGCGCCCGCCGCCGCCACTGCGCCCGCCCCGCCGGCCGTCTCCCGCACGCCCGCCGCCCCCGCCGTGACCGTTGTTGCCCAGGAAGGGGCCGACCGACCATGAACCCCACCGTCGCCAGGCTGACCCTGCGCGGGCTGCTGGGCCGCCGCCGCGGCCTCGTGCTGCTGGTGGTCCCCGCCCTGCTGCTGCTCGTCTCCGCCATCGCGAGCGGGTCGAGCGCCGACGCGCACGGCCTGACCGTCAGGATCCTCGGCCAGCTCGGCCTCGGCACCCTGGTGCCGGTCCTCGGCCTGGTGGTCGGCACCGGGGTCATCGCCACCGAGATCGACGACGGCTCGATCGTCTACCTGCTCGCCAAGCCGCTGCCGCGGTGGCGGATCATCACCACCAAGCTGACCGTCGCGATCGGCGTCACCTGGCTGTTCTCGGTCGTCCCGACGCTGCTCGCCGGGCTGCTGCTGTACGGCACCCGGGACGGCGTGGCGCTCGGCTACACCGTGGCGGTGCTGGTCGCCGGGGCCGCGTACAGCGCGCTGTTCCTGCTGCTCGGCGTCGTCACCCGGCACGCGGTCGTGGCCGGGCTGGGGTACGCGCTGATCTGGGAGTCGGCGGTCGGCAACTTCGTCGAGGGCGCCCGGACGCTGAGCATCCAGCAGTGGGGCCGGGCGGTGGCCGAGGCGGTCGCCGGGGACACCGCGATCGGCGCCGACGTCTCGCTCGCGGCGGCCGTGCCGCTGCTGCTGGTGGTCACCGTCGGGGCGACGGTGCTCGCCTCGGTGAAGCTGGCCGGGCTGACGCTGGCCGGCGAGGAGTGAACCGTCCGGAAGGCTCCGGAGCGGGCGCGGTCCTGAGCACGGCTCGCGGCGTGGTTCAGAGCGTGCGGTTGCGGCCCGCGCCCCAGCCGGCCGCGCCGACCACGACGACCAGCACCAGCATCAGCACCAGGGTGGCCTCCCAGCCGCCGGTGAGCTGGTGCAGCGCACCCGCTCCGACCGGGCCGGCCGCGGCGACCAGGTAGCCGACCGCCTGCGACATCCCGCCCAGCTGGGCGGCGCCGGCCGCACTGCGGGTGCGCAGCACGATGAACGCCAGGCCGAGGCCGAGGGAACCGCCCTGGGCCACGCCCAGGATGGTCGCGGACACCCACGCGGCCGAGACCGGGGCCACCAGCAGCAGGGCGATGCCGAAGCCGTTCAGGGCGGCCATGGTCACCGCCAGGGCGCGCTGGCTGGTCATCCGGCCGGCCATCAGCGGCACCAGGAAGGCACCGGCGACCTGCACCAGGTTGGAGAAGGCGAAGACCAGGCCGGCCTGGCCGCGGTCCATGCCGTGGTCCGCGAGGATCGTCGGCATCCACGCCACCAGGGTGTACACCAGCAGCGACGAGACGCCCATGAAGAGGCTGATCTGCCAGGCCAGCGGGGACTTCCAGACCCCCGCGATCGGCGTGCCCGGCACGGCCGCCACGGCCGCCGAGCCCCGCTCCTGCCGGGAGCGCAGCACCTGCGGCAGCCAGGCCACCGCCGCGACCAGCGCGAGCAGCGACCACGCGCCGAGCGAGGCCCGCCAGCCGCCGCCGAGCGCGTGCTCCAGCGGGACGGAGGTGCCGGCGGCGAGGGTCGCGCCGACCAGCATGGTGGTCGAGTAGACGCCGGTCATGGTCGCCGCCCGGTCCGGGAACTCCCGCTTGACCAGGCCCGGCATCGACACGTTCAGCACCGCGATGGCCACGCCGATCACCACGCAGCCCGCGTACAGCGCGAACACCGAGGGCAGCACCCGCAGCAGCACGCCCGCGCCCAGCACCAGCACCGCGCCCAGCACCACCCGCTCGGCGCCGAACCGGCGGGTCAGCCGGGGGGTGAGCGGGGCGCCGACGCCCTGGAACAGCACCGGCACGGTGGTGATCAGCCCGCTCGCGGTGGTGGAGAGGCCGAAGGTCCGCTGGATCTCGCCGACCATCGGGGAGATCGCGGCCAGGCAGGCCCGCATGTTCAGCGCGACCAGCACGATGCCGGTCAGCAGCAGGAGCGGATGGGCCAGTCGGGCGCGGACGGGGAGCGGGGCGGACGTGGTGACAACCGGCTGCTGGGCACGGGTGACGGCCATGGGTGTGCTGTTCTTTCCGGGAGGTGCGTGGATGCGGGGGCGGACAGGAGGAGGCTCGCGCCGTCCTACTTCCGGGCCGCGATGGCCGCGAGCAGCTGCTCGACGGCCGCGGTCGGGCCGGCGAGCAGCGCACGACAGGCCGCCTCCGCCCGGTCCGGGTCACCGCTCTCGATCGCGTCGACCAGTGCCTCGTGGGTGGCGACGACCGCCTCGGGCATGTCGTGGTCGCCGAAGGCGGCGGTCATGGCCTCGCGGACGGAGGCGCCGAAGTAGCGGTACACCTCGGCCAGCGCGGGGTTGTGCGCGGCGTCGACGACGGCGGTGTGGAACTCCAGGTCGTGCTCGACGGTGGCTTCGCGGCTCGTCCGCTCGGGGTGCGCCGCGAACACCTCGGCCTCGCGGGCCAGCGCGGCCCGCATCCGCCGGACGTCCTCGGCGGTGTGCCGCAGCGCGGCCAGCCGGGCGGCCTCGGTCTCCAGTGCCGCTCGGACCTCCAGGACGTCCCGGATGCCCGAGCGCTGGACGCCGCGCAGCACCGCCGCGGGGTCGCTGGTGGAGCGGACGAAGGTTCCCTCGCCCTGCCGGGAGACCAGCATCCCGGCGTGCGCCAGCACCCGGATCGCCTCCCGCACGGTGTTCCGGCCGACCTGCAGCCGCTCGGCGAGCTCGTGCTCGGTGGGGATCTGCGAGCCCACGGGCCACACCCCACCGGCCAGCTGCTCGCGCAGCTGGTCGATCGTGGTGTCCACCAGGGAACGCCGCCCGGCTGCCTGCAGGCTGCTGCCGTCGCCGCTCATTCCGGGCCTCCCTCCGTCGCGGTACGCGTCATCGTCGGTCGTGGGTCATCCTACAACCGCTTGCCCGGTCATCCTACAACCCCTGCTGACCAGCGCACGGACGCGTGGCCGGGCCGAAGGGTGGCCTCGGCCAGGTCGGAAGAGGGGGCGGGGCGGCTGTGGCGTCAGCGGCCCGGGTAGAGGCGTTCGAGGACGACGGCGACGCCGTCCTCGTCGTTGCCGGCGGTGACGGCGTCGGCGACGGCGAGGAGTTCCTCGTGGGCGTTGGCCATGGCGACGCCGTGGGCGGCCCAGGCGAACATCGGGACGTCGTTGGGCATGTCGCCGAAGGCGATGGTGTCGGCGGCGCGCAGGCCCAGGCGGCGGGCGGCGACGGCCAGGCCGGTGGCCTTGGACAGGCCGAGCGGGAGCAGTTCGACCACGCCGGCACCGGCCATCACGATGCCGACCAGGTCGCCGGCGGCGCGGCGGGCGGCCTCGGCGAGGGCGTCGTCGCCCAGCGCGGGGTGCTGGATGTAGAGCTTGCTGACCGGGGAGGCGAGCAGTCCGCCGCGGTCGACCCGGACGACCGGCAGGTCGGAGCCGATGCGCAGTTCGTAGCCGGGGCCGGCCAGCACCTGGCCGTCGAGGCCGTCCTGGTTGGCGGCGATGGCGAGCGGGCCCGTCTCGGCTTCGATCTTCTCGATGGCGAGGGCGGCGAGCCGGCGGTCGAGGGTGAGGGAGGTGAGCAGCTTGTGGGCGCCGGCGTCGTAGACCTGGGCGCCCTGGCCGCAGACGGCTATCCCGGTGTAGCCGATCCCGTCGAACACCGGGCGGGCCCAGACGGCCGAGCGGCCGGTGACGACGATGTGCAGCGCGCCCGCGCCGGTGGCCGTGGCCAGGGCGGCGCGGGTGCGCTCGGAGACGGTCCCCCGGCTGGTCAGCAGGGTGCCGTCGAGGTCGGTGGCGACCAGCCGGTAGGGCAGGCCGCCACCGTCGCGGGTGCCCTCCGGGGAGACGGGGCTGGGGCTGGTGGTGCTCATGGGCCGGTCGTCTCCCGGGAGTTGCGGGTGGTGCGGTGGTACGGGGGCGGTGCGGAGGAGCCGGGGGCTACTTGACCGGTTCGAGGACGGTCCGCCCGCCGAGGAACGGCCGCAGTGCCTCGGGCACGGCCACCGAGCCGTCGGCCCGCTGGTGGTTCTCCAGGATCGCCACGATGGTGCGCGGGACGGCGACCAGGGTGCCGTTCAGAGTGGCGAGCGGGCGGGTCCTGCCCTCCTCGCGCATCCGGATCGACAGCCGGCGGGCCTGGTACTCGGTGGTGTTGGAGGTCGAGGTGACCTCGCGGTACTTGCCCTGGGTGGGGATCCAGGCCTCGATGTCGAACTTGCGGGCGGCGGAGGCGCCGAGGTCGCCGGAGGCGACGTCGATGACCCGGTACGGCAGCTCCAGCGCGTTGAGGAAGTCCTTCTCCCACTGGAGGAGGCGGCGGTGCTCGTTCTCCGCGTCCTCGGGCGTGGTGTAGACGAACATCTCCACCTTTTCGAACTGGTGGACGCGGATGATGCCGCGGGTGTCCTTGCCGTAGGTGCCGGCCTCGCGGCGGAAGCAGGACGAGTAGCCGGCGTAGCGCAGCGGCAGCTTCTCGGCGTCGATGATCTCGTCCATGTGGTACGCCGCGAGCGGGACCTCGCTGGTGCCGACCAGGTACCGGTCGTCCTCGGCGAGGTGGTAGACGTTCTCGGCGGCCTGGCCGAGGAACCCGGTGCCGTCCATGGCGGCCGGGCGGACCAGGGTCGGGGTGATCATCGGGACGAAGCCGGCGGCGGTGGCCTGGGCGATCGCCATGTTGACCAGGGCGAGCTCCAGCAGCGCGCCGACACCGGTCAGGTAGTACGAGCGGGCACCGGCGACCTTGGCGCCGCGCTCGGTGTCGATCGCGCCCAGGATCTGGCCGAGTTCGACGTGGTCGCGCGGCTCGAAGCCCTCGGCGGCGAAGTCGCGCGGGGTGCCGATCTCCTCGAGGGTGACGAAGTCCTCCTCGCCGCCGACCGGGGCGGCCGGGTCGATGAGGTTCGCCAGCGAGCGGACCAGGCGCTCGGCCTCCTCCTTGGCCGCGCCCTGTTCGGCGTCCGCGGCCTTGACCGCGGCGGCCAGTTCCTTGGTGCGCTGGAGCAGGGCGGCCTTCTCCTCGCCCTTGGCCTGGGCGACCTGCTTGCCGAGCAGCCGCTGCTCGTTGCGCAGTTCGTCGAAGCGGCTGCCCGAGGACCGGCGCCGTTCGTCGGCGGAGAGGAGGGCGTCGACCAGGTCGACGTCCTCGCCACGGACGCGCTGCGAGGCGCGCACTCGGTCAGGGTCCTCACGGAGCAGGCGAAGGTCAATCACAGGCCCAAGCGTACCGGGCGGAAGTTCCTCCACCGGTACCGGTTTTTCCCTGGGGATAACCGGCCCGGTCCTGTGGATAACTCCGGTGGGGACCGCGCCGGCAGCGGGTTATCCACAGGGCTGGGGCCGGGTCTGTGGATTGAAGGGGAGGATCACCCTCCGTCCGCCCGAACCAGGGAATTGAGGATTCAAACCTCATTCGACCTTCTCAGGTGAGGGAATTGAAGCACTCAGACGGGTGATTTGCTGGCAACCGGGTGACTCTGGTCCGATTAATCATCTCTGTGACGCAAACCGATGGTCCGACCGGTTCCGGGCAATGGCTATACCGGTTTGTCGACTCGTCCCCAGGCCTGTGGATAACTTCCGGCTGTGGACAGTGGGAAGGCCTGTGGACAGCGGCCTCCGGCGGTGGGCGGCCCTGTGGACGACGGGGAGGGTCGCCCGCCCTACCTGATCGGCCCGGTCCGAGACGGTCGGAAAAGGTCGGAAAAGGCCAGAATGGCAAGAGTTGCGTTCAGTCGACCGGCAGGGCTCTCGGCTCCGCCTC
Organism: Streptomyces sp. NRRL S-350; assembly: GCF_000719705.1. GTDB lineage: Bacteria > Actinomycetota > Actinomycetes > Streptomycetales > Streptomycetaceae > Kitasatospora. The sequence goes on from NZ_JOHO01000056.1 coordinate 17,624, forward strand.
GGCGGTGCTCCCGGGCCTCGGTGGGGCCCGCCCCGGAACCTCGCGGGCGGGCCCGGAAGCTCCTCGTGGCCGCCTCAGATGTCCCCGCGCCCGTCGAGCGCACGGGAGAGCCAGTCCGCCGCCGAGGAGAAATCGTCGTCCGAGGTCCCCGGCCGGCGGTGGACGGACTCCTGGCGGTCGGCGCGCGGATAGGAGCCGAGGAACCGCACCTGCGGGCAGATCCGCTTGAGGCCCATCATCGCCTCGCCCACCCGGCGCTCGGACAGGTGGCCCTCGCAGTCGATCAGGAAGCAGTAGCTGCCCAGGCCCTCACCGGTCGGCCGGGACTCGATCCGCATCAGGTTGATGCCGCGCACCGCGAACTCCTGCAGCAGCTCCAGCAGCGCGCCCGGGTGGTCGTCCGGCAGCCAGACCACCATCGACGTCTTGTCCGCGCCGGTCGGCGAGGAGACCCGGCCCGGGCGCCCCACCAGGACGAACCGGGTGGCCGCGCTCTTCGCGTCCGCGATGTCCTTGACCAGCGGCTCCAGCCCGTAGATCGGCGCCGCGAACTCGCCCGCGAACGCGCCGTCGTAGCGGCCCTCCGCCACCAGCCGGGCGCCGTCCGCGTTGGACGCGGCGGACTCCCAGACCGCCTCCGGCAGGTTGGCCGCCAGCCAGCGGCGCACCTGGGGCTGGGCCACCGGGTGGCTGGTCACCGTCTTGATCCCGGCCAGTTCGGTGCCCGGCCGCACCAGCAGGGCGAAGGAGATCGGCAGCAGCACCTCACGGTAGATCATCAGCGGTGTGCCGGAGGCGAGTTCGTCGTTGGTCGCGGTGACCGCGCCCTCCACCGAGTTCTCGATCGGCACGAACGCCCCGGCGGCCTCCCCGCCGCGCACCGCGTCCAGCGCCAGCGCCACCGAGGACAGCGGCACCAGTTCCCTGGTCGCGGCCTCGGGCAGGGTGTGCAGCGCGGCCTCGGTGAAGGTGCCGGCCGGGCCGAGGTAGGTGTAGCGGGTGGCCGACATGACGCCTCCATGGGCTCTGGTGCTGCACGAACGGGGCACGAACGGGATGGTGCCGAGGCAGTCACCATAACGATTCCGCCGTCCCGGCAGAAAGGCGTTCCAGTGATCGGGACCGCCTGTGCTACGGGCCGGGACCGCGCGTCCACGGGCCGGGGGTCACCCCTCCAGCAACTGCTGCCCGAGGTAGCCGCCGACCGGTGCGCCCGGGGGCAGCGCGTACAGGCCGCTCGCCTCGTGCCGCAGGAAGCGGGAGAGGCCGTCGGCCCGGGAGAGCTTGCGCTGCACCGGGGTGAAGCCCTGGCGGGGATCGGCCTGGAAGGCGAGGAAGAGCAGCCCGGCGTCCGGCGAACCGTCCGGCAGCAGCCCGTCGTGGTACGAGAAGCCGCGCCGCAGCATCGCCGCCCCGCCGTTGGCCGCGGGGGCGGCGACCCGGATGTGCGCGTCGGCGGGGATCGCCAGTGCGCCGTCCGGGCCCAAGGCGGACAGGTCGACGGGGGTGTGCTCGCCGGCCCCGGCGGGCGCGCCGAGCGGGGCGCCGTCCGCCTTGCGCCGCCCGACCACCCGCTCCTGCCGGTCCACCGGCAGCGCCTCCCAGTGGTCCAGCAGCATCCGGATCCGCCGGAACACCAGGTACGAGCCGCCGGCCTGCCAGGCCGGCCGGTCACCGCCGGCGGTGCAGAACACCTTGGCGGCGAAGCCGTCCTCGCCGGGCTTCGGATTGTTGGTGCCGTCGACCTGGCCCATCAGGTTGCGGCCGGTCACCGGCCGCGCGGCCGCGCCGGGGGTGCGGGCGAAGCCGGCCGACTGCCAGCGCAGCGCCGCCGTACCGGCCGCCAGCCGCTGCAGCACCCGCAGGGCGTGCACCGCGACCAGCGCGTCGTCGGCGCCGATCTGGACGAACAGGTCGCCCTCGCCGCGGGCGGGGTCGAGGGCGTCCCCCGGGAAGGCGGGCAGCGGTTCGAGCCCGGGCGGGCGGCGGTCGGCCAGCCCGGCCCGGTCGAAGAGCGCGGCGCCGAAGCCGACGGTGAGGGTGAGCGAGCAGGGCCCGGCGTCCAGCGCGACCTGGTTGTCGAACTCCTCGGCCGGCTCCCCGGCGGTCAGCCGCTCGGCCGCCTTCGTCCAGCGCTGCAGCAGGGTGCGCAGTCCGTCCCGGCCGACGTCCCCGGCCAGGTCGAAGGCGGCCAGCTGGACCCTCGCCTGCTGCGGTTCGAGGATCCCGGCCTGGTGCTCCCCGCGGAACGGCACCCGGGCCGCGCCGAGCGCGCCGCCCGCGGCGGTCGTACCGGCGGCGCGGTCGGAACGGTCCAGGGCGACCGCCCCGGCGACGCCCGCGCCGGCGCCGACCAGCAGCCCGGCGCCGGCGGTGCCGAGCAGGGCCCGCCTGGTGAAACCCCCGGCGGCCCGCTCCGCCCCGGCCTGCCCAGCCGGGTCCTGACCTGCCGGGTCCTGCTCCGCCGTCGTGGCTGCGTCGTCCATCGCCGTCAGCCGATCTTGAACTGCTGGGTCGGCGTGGTCTGGTCGATGTCGGACGAGCGGACCTGCACCGACACCACCCAGGTGCCCGCCAGCGGCAGCTGTGCGGTGCCGCTCCAGCGGCCGGTGCCCTCCGGGGTGAGCGCGACCGGCAGCGGGCCGAGGTCGCGGTCCGGCAGGGTGAAGGCGAGCTGCACCTCGGGGACGTCCACCGGCCGGCCGTCCGTGCCGTCCAGGGCGAGCTTCACCTCGTTCGGGCCGGGCCGGGCCGGGTTGAGGGTGACGGTCGCGGTGCCCTTGGCGTTCGGGGTGCGGCCCTTGGTGTCGTACGGGAGCTTGAGCTCGACGGTGCGGCCCGGCTCGGTCTGCGGGGCGGCCGCGGCCCCGGCGTCGGCGACCGGCGCGGCGGCGGACCCGGTCCCGATCTCGCTCGCCACCCGCCCGGGCGGGGAGTTCGTGAGCATCGTGGTGACCACCAGCACCGCCACCGCGACCACCGCCTCGACCAGCACCGAGCGGCGCAGCCCGGCCCGGGTCGGGGTGAGCCCGCGCTCGCGCCCGGCGCTGTTCCGGGCGGCCTGCTGCCGGGCCAGCTGGGCCTGCCGGACCGGGTCCTCGGCGTGCCCGAGGACATCACCGCCGCCGACGGGCGCCGGTACCTCGGCCGGCTCGACCTCCGCCGCCTCCGCCGGGGCCGAGCGCAGCCGGGCCAGCCAGGACCGCGACATCCAGGCGACGCCGAGCATCACGGCCACGCAGCCGGCCTTCACCAGCAGCAGCCGCCCGTACTCGGTTCCGGTCAGCGCTCCCCAGCTGCCGAGCCCCCGCCAGGACTGGTAGACGCCGGTCACGGCCAGGACGGCCACCGAGCCGAAGGCGATCCGGGAGAAGCGGTCGACCACCTCGGCGCCGACGCCCTCGCGCAGCGCGACCAGCAGCGCGGCCAGGCCGCCCAGCCAGCACGCCATCGCGATCAGGTGCAGGATGCCGAACGGCAGCGCCAGCCAGACCTGGATGCCGACCGAGGCGTGGTCGGCCCCGACCCAGGTCGCCGAGAGGGCGACGGACAGCAGCAGCCCGGCCACGCCCAGGCCCAGCCGGGTCTCCCGCTGGGGGCGCTCGGCGGCCCGCCGCTCCAGCTCGCGCAGCTCGACGGCCTCGGCGTCTTCGCCCGCGTCGCCCGCGTCGCCCGCGCCGCCCGCATCACCAGCGGCGCCGCCGGCACCGCCGTCCGCGTCGGGCTTCGCCGGGACCGGCCGCGGCGGCTGCCCCAGCTGGCCGACCAGCAGCGACAGGAAGATCCCGCCCGCCGCGAGCAGCAGCAGCCGGGCGGCCAGCGCCGTCCCGATCCGCTCGTCCAGCGTGGCGCGCACCAGCGACAGGTCGAAGGTCTGCCCGACCCCCGTGCCGCGCTCGTACGGCCCGCGCAGCATCAGCACGGCGACGGTGGAGACCAGCAGCGTCGTCCAGCCGGTCATCAGCAGCCGCTGCACCGGGCGCCGGGCGGCCCCGGCCGGCCAGCAGACCAGCACGAAGGCGGCGACGCCGGCCAGCAGCGCGAACGCCGCGTAGGCGATGGTGCGCCCGGTGCCGTACAGGGCGGCGACCAGGCCGTCGGCCTTGGCGCCCTGCAGCGCGGTGGCCGACACCGAGGTGTCCGACGGGGCGCCGACGGAGAAGGTGAACGCCCCGCCGACGGGGTGCGAGTCCTCCGAGACGGCCCGCCAGGCCACGGTGTACGTGCCGTTGGCGAGCCCGCCCTTCAGCCCGACCCGGGCCGTGTTGCCCTTGCCGTCGGCGTGCGCCGGGCCGCCGGTGTCCACGGCCCGGCCGGCCGGGTCGAGCACCCGGACGGAGTCCGAGGAGAGCGAGACGGACTCGCTGAAGGTCAGCGTGACCGCCTGCGGGGCGGTGGCGACCACCGAGTTCTGCCGGGGGTCGGTGGAGTCCAGGGTGGCGTGCGCGGAGGCCGGTCCGGCGCCCGCGAGCATCAGCGCGAGCAGCGCGCCGAGCGCTCCGAGCACCCCGGCGATCCGACGGTGCGAGGCCTTCTCCAGGCCGGCCGACTGCATGGTGGCGGTCCCCTAACTCTGGCCGGGTCGGTAGGTGAGGTCCTTGACCGGCACCTTGACCGCGATGGTGCCGGACTTGGCGAACGTGAGGTCGAGCTCCAGCTCGTCGCCCACGGTGGGGGCCTTCTGCCACCCCGTGATCATCAGGTGGGTGCCGCCGCGGGCGAACTGCAGCGAGCCGTGCGCGGGCACGTCCAGGCTGTCGACCTGCTCCATGCTCGACGGGGTCGAGCGGTGCATGGTGACCGACTCCGCGCCCGGACTGCTCACCTTGAGCAGCTGGTCCCGCCCGCCGTCGTTGCGCACGGTCAGGTAGCCGGCCGCCATCCCGCCGGCCGGGGGCAGCGGGATGTAGGAGTCGGCGACGCTGAGCCGGGCCGGTCCGGCGGCGGCACCGTCCTGGCCGCCCGCCCCGCAGGCGGCCAGGATGGCGCCGCCGCCCAGGACGGTGGCCAGCACCGAGCCGGTGAGGGCCGTCCGCCGGAAGCGCGTCCCGGTCACCATCACGCCGCGACCCCCTTGGCGAGCAGCGGCAGGTCGTGCTCGTAGGTCTTCTCCTCGGTGCCGCTCATGTAGAGCACGTGCGCCTTGTCGTCCGACGGGAGGAAGGCCAGCACCTGCGCGCCGTGGGTCGAGGTGACCGTTCCGTCCGCGTTGACCACCGGGTCCTCGATCATGATGCCGAGCGACTTGGCGGCGGTCTTCACCTTGGCCAGGTCGCCGGTGAGGCCTATGAAGTCGGTGCCCATCGAGTCCAGCCAGGTGCGCAGCACCTGGGGGGTGTCGCGCTGCGGGTCGGTGGAGACGAAGACGACGTCGACCTTTTGCCGGTCCTCCGCGGGGAGCGCCTTCATCGCGACGCCGATGTCGCCCATGGTGGTCGGGCAGACGTCCGGGCAACTGGTGTAGCCGAAGAACAGCAGGGTCGCCTTGCCGTTGGTCCGCTGCCGCAGGTCGAACGGCTGACCGGAGGTGTCGGTCAGCTGGAGGTCCGGCTTCTCGAAGTTCTTGGCCAGCTTGGTGCCCTGGTACGGGGTGTCCTCCTTCTGCCGGGTGACCTTCGCGGCGGTGGAGCCGCCGGAGGAGCCGCAGGCGGACAGCGTCAGGGCGGCGGCCAGCGCGAGGGCGGCCGCGCCGGCCAGACGGGTGGTGCGGGCGGTGCGGGTGGTGCGGGGCATGGGAGTTCCGATCGTGCGTGGTGGTCCGCCGGCGGGGCCGCGCCCGTGGCATGGGCGCGGCCCCGGCGGCGCGGGGATCAGGAGGCGGAGCCGCCACTCCGACGGCGCAGGCCGAGCACGCCGACGGCGGTGCCGACCACACCGACCACGATGCCGATGACGCCGAGGGTGCGGGCCGTCGAGTCGTCGGCCTTGCTGCCGCTGTCCGAGCCGGCGGCGTGGTCCGAGCTGTCCGCGTGGGTGCCCGCCGCCGGGGTGGCGGTGGCGCCGTGCCCGTCGCCGCCGTCGGCCTTGGTGAGCTTCAGGACCGGGGCCGGGTGGGCCGGCTCGGGCTGGCCGTCCTTGGACTCGTCGATCCAACGGACGACGTCGCCGTTGTCGTAGGTCTGCAGGGCCTTGAAGACCATGCTGTCGGCGTCGGTGGGCAGCGGGCCGAGCGAGACCCGGAACTCCTGGAACTGCCCGGGCGCGACCTTGGTGCCGGCGTCGGCGGTCCAGGTGATCTTCGAGACGGCCTCGTTCACGTCGCTGCCGTGCACCTTGATCGGCTTGTCGAGCTTGGACTTCTCCAGGGTGGCGGTCCAACCCGGCAGCGGCAGGGTCCGGACCGAGGCCAGCGGGTGGTCCAGCGGGAGGTTGACCTCCAGCTTCACGGTGCTCGCGGTGTCGCTCTCGTTCGGCACCCGGAAGTCGACGGCCGTGTAGCCGCCCTGGGCGGCCGAACCCGGGTTCACGGTGACGTGCGCGAAGGCGGGACCGGCCAGCGCCACCACGGAGGCGGCGGCGGTCAGGGCGACGGCGGCGAGACGGCGGGCGGGAAGGGAACGCATGATGGGGGGTCTCCGATCGGAGCTCGGCGGCAGGCCGGGACACGGCGGCGGACGGAGCCGCACCGCGGTCGTGTGTCCCGGTGGTGCCGCATGTGGGGACGTGTGAGGGCGGAGCCTCGGGCCGGACCCGGTGGTCGGGAGATCGGCCCGGACGGTGCGCACCCCCGCGACCCGGAGCGGCCCGGGGGCCGTCGGCGGACGCGGATCAGTACGCGAAGGCCCCGCACGGCGGCCCGCGCCGCACCACGCTGTGCCGCAGCACGGCACCCGCCGGAAGCGGACCCTCACCGCCCCGGGCCCCGAACCGGCGGACCGGACCGGCCACGCCGCCCAGGCCGCGCAGCAGCGCGGCCACCAGCACGAACACCGACCGCAGCGGCGCCGCCCACTGCTCGCGGGCCGCCGACGCGGCCACCCGCAGCAGCCGCCACAGCGCCGCCTCGCCGCGCCGCAGCCACCAGCCCGCCACCAGCGCGGCCGCCAGGTGCCCGGCCAGCATCGACGGCGTCATGCCGAACACGCCGCCCTGCCACCAGGGCGCGGCGGCGAACGCGTGCGGATCCAGGCCGGCCGAGGAGACCAACTGCTCCGGCGACGGGCTGCCCGGCAGGCCGAGGAGCGTGCCCGGACGGGCCTCGTTGCAGATCAGCCGCCCGGCCACCTGCGGCACGGTCATCGGACCGGAGCCGCCGTGGTGCATGCCGGCCATGGATCCGATGGAGCCGCCGAAGCTGCCGAAGCCGTTGAAACCGTGGAACAGGCAGTGCAGTCCGAGCTGCCCCGTGCCCAGCGCCCCGGCGATGGCCGCCAGCGAACGCTCCCGTCCGCCACAGGCCGCCGCGAGCACCAGCACCGCGGCGAAACCCGCCACCAGTGCGGTCGGCGGCACGTTCCCGCCACCGGCGAGGGCGTGCCCGGCGGCCGCGATCAGCGTGCAGACCAGCGCGAACGGAACCGCCCGGGCAAGCCGCAGATCCCAGGCGGCGGCCCCCACCGGCTGGGCCGGTCCGAGGGCGCCCGGGAGCGGGGCGGCGGCGAGGGCAGTCATGGCCGGGCCATCTTCTCATTGCGTACACCGCCGACACGGGCAGGGTGGGAAATCCCTACGAATGCCCCGTTCGGCGGCGGCGTACGGCTCCCGGTGCGCGCCGCCCGGCACAGACCCCGTCCCCCAGTCCATCCGCCGAACGGGCGGTAGCGGCCCCCGGGCACGGTTCACCGCAGAATCGCCCGGAGATACCTAGTTGTATGTGGAGCCGCAGCCAGGAGGGACCTCCCGTGGACATCTGGTGGACTCTGCACCTCAAGCGCGACCCGGCCAGCGTCCCGTTGGCCCGCCGCATCCTGCTCGGTGCCATGGCGACCGCGGGCGTCGACCCGCAGATCGCCGACGACCTCGGCGTCGCCCTCAGCGAGGCCTGCGCCAACGCGGTCGAGCACGGCGCCACCGGACGGCCCGACGACGGCTTCCAGGTCACCGCCTCGATCAGCGGCGACCGGCTGCGGATCGAGGTCACCGACTCCGGCCCCGGCCTGGCCGCCCCGGCCGCCCCGCCGGTCCGTCGCCCGGCCGCCCCGACCCCGGCCCGCTCGGCCCCGCGCCGCCCCCGCCGCGGCCGGGCCACCGTCCCGGCCCACGTCCTCACCGGCCACCGGCCCCGACGCGACGGCCACCCCTACGACACCCACGTCCTCCCCCGCCGCCCCACCGCCCCCACCCTGCGCCCCGTCGACCTCGACACCCTCCCCGACCTCACCGCCGAATCCGGCCGCGGCCTCTTCCTCATCCACGCCCTCACCGACCACGTCCAGCTCCGCAACCACCCCCTGCGGGGGGCGATCGTCAGCTTCGACAAGATCCTCAAGTGGCAGGACGGCGCGCTGCTGCGGGCGGCCTCCTGAGGGGCGGCGTGTCCGGCGGGGCCGCGCGGGCAGGCGCCGGCTTCCGGTTGCCGGGGGGCGGTGGGGGGTCGGACGATGGGGGGATGATGCACCAGATGCGAGCCGAGTACGGGGCCGGCGGCGTGGCCGAGGGGGTGCGGCTGTGGCACGTGGTCCGGGGCGAGAGCAGTGTGGCGATGTGCGGGCGGGAGCTCGAGCCGGGGGCGGAGGTGCGGGAGGCGGTGCAGTGGGGGAAGACCCGGGAGCTGTGCTGCCACACCTGCGGGGCGTACTTCCTGCGTGAGGCGCCGTACCTGGCGGCCGAGCACCCGTAGGCCCGGTCTACGGTGACCGGCATGGAGCGATCCCTCGTCCGGCCGAGGCCGTTGACCGGTGAGGCTGCCGGCCTGCGGGCGGGTGTGCCGGGGCTGGCGGAGTACGTGGACCGGTTCTGCGCGCTGGTCGAGCGGGTCGATCCGCTGATCCACGCGTTCGTGCCGGAGCCCGGGAGGCATGGTCGACTGCGGGCGCAGGCGCGGGAGTTGGCGGCGCGGTACCCGGATCCGGCCGGGCGGCCACCGTTGTACGGGGTGGCGGTGGGGGTCAAGGACATCGTGCGGGTGGACGGGTTGCCCACGCACGCCGGGTCGGCGCTGCCGCCCGGGGTGCTGGCCGGGCCGCAGGCCGCGGTGGTGGACCGGCTGCGGGCGGCGGGGGCGCTGGTCGCGGGCAAGACGGTGACCGCCGAGTTCGCCGGGAGCGCTCCGGGGCCGACCCGCAACCCGCACCACCCGGGGCACACTCCGGGTGGTTCCAGCAGCGGTTCGGCGGCGGCGGTGGCGGCGGGGCTGGTGCCGCTGGCGGTCGGCACCCAGACGGTCGGCTCGGTGATCCGCCCGGCCGCGTACTGCGGGGTGGTGGGCTTCCGGCCGACGTACGGGCGGATCCCGGTGGGCGGGGTGATCCCGAACGCGCCGAGCTTCGACACCGTGGGGGTGTTCACCGCGGACCTGGCCGGCGCGGCCCTGGCGGCCTCGCTGCTCTGCGACGACTGGCGGCCGGTGGGGGAGGCGCCGGCGCCCGTGCTGGGGGTGCCGGAGGGGGCGTACCTGGAGCGGGTCGAGCCGGCCGCGCTGCGCGTCTTCGAGGAGCGGGTGGAGCGGTTGGCGGAGGCCGGGCTGGTGGTGCGCCGGGTGGGACTGTTCCCGGACTTCGCCGAGGTGGGGCGGCAGTTGCAGGCCGTCAACCGGTTCGAGGCGGCCCGCAGCCATGCCGACTGGTTCGCCCGGTTCGGGGGCCTGTACCGGCCGGAGACGGTGGCGGGCATCCGGGTCGGCCAGGGCGTCGCGCCCGCGGACCGGGCGGCGGGGCTGCGGTTCCGGGAGCTGCTGCGCGAGCGGGTGGCCGCAGCGGGTGCGGCGGCGGGGGTGGACCTGTGGCTGGCGCCGTCGGCGACCGGCGGGGCGCCGGAGGGCCTGCACAGCACCGGGGACGCGGTGATGTCGCTGCCGTGGAGCTTCCTGGGGCGGCCGGCGCTGAACCTGCCGGCCGGGCGGACCGGGGGCGGGCTGCCCCTGGGCCTCCAGGTGGTCGGTGCGGAGGGCGCGGACGAGCGGCTGCTGGCCCAATCAGCCGTGCTGGAGCGGCTGCTGGCGGAGGGTTAGGCGAGGGCCGGGTCGGCCGGGTCGGCGGCCTCGGCGCGCAGGAGGCGCAGCAGGAGGCGGCCGGCGCGCTCGTACGGGGTGGTCTCGTCGTGCAGGACGGCCTGGGAGTTGGCCGTCTCCAGGACGGCGATCAGGGCGAAGGCGAGGTCGCCGAGGTCGGTGTCGGGGCGCACGGCGCCGGCGGCGCGGGCTTCGGCGAGGGCCGCGACGATCGTGTCGGACCATTCCCGGGCGCAGCCGGCCAGGGCGTCGCGGACGGCGCCGGGGCGGGCGTCGAACTCGGCGGTGACCTCGTAGAAGAAGCAGCCGCCGGGGAAGACCCGGGCGCGGGAGTAGGCGAGCCAGCCCTCGCACAGGGCGCGGACCCGGGGGAGGCCGGGCGGGGTGTCGGCGGCGGGGACGACGACGGCGTCGGCGAAGATCCGGCGGGCGGCGCGGACGGTGGCGAGCTGCAGTTCCTCCTTGGAGCCGAAGCCGGCGAAGACGCCGCTCTTGCTGAGCCCGAGGTCGGTGGCGAGGCGGCCGATGGAGAGCGCGTCCAGGCCTTCGACGGAGGCGATCGCGACGGCTCGGCGCAGGACGGCCCGGCGGGTCTCCTCGCCGCGCAGGACCCGTCCGTCCGTGGTCGGTCCGGCCATCGTCCGCCCCCGTTCTGCTCGCAGTGCGTGCGGCCCAGGGTAGTGGGTCGGCGGTCCGCACCCGCTGAAACTGCACGAACGGTCGTGCTAATATCTCGACCCGAGGTCGACCGGGCTCGACCCGAGCTCGACCGATCCCGCTGCGCGAGCAGCACGGCCCCACCCCGCAGGAACACCCGTCCGCACCGACAGGGAGACCGATGGACCCGGCCCAGGCACTGATCCGCACCGTCCTCGACCCCACCGCCCGGGTCGCCCCCGCAGTGGCCGGACGGATCGCCTACGAGTTGTTCATGCACCCGATGCGGCGCAGCCGGGTGCGCCCGGCGGAGCGGGACGTCCACCGGCGGGCCGTCACCGAGCGGCTCGCCGTGAACGGCAAGCGGGTGGTCGGCTACCGCTGGGGCAGCGGCGAGCGGCCGGTCCTGCTGCTGCACGGCTGGCGCTCCAGGGCGTCCCGGTACGCGCCCCTGGTGCCCCGGCTGCAGGCGCTCGGGCTGAGCGCCGTCTCCTTCGACGCGCCGGGCCACGGCGACTCCGGCGGACGGACCACCAGCGTGCTGGAGGTCGGCGAGCTGGCGCTGCGGCTCCAGGAGCGGTACGGGCCGTTCGAGGCCGTCATCGCGCACTCATTCGGCGTCTGCGCCGCCTTCGGCGCGCTGGCCGACGGCCTGCGGGCGGGCCGGCTGGCGGCCGTCGCCGGGGTGTCCCGGGTCGGGTTCTTCCCGGCGGCGTTCGGCGCCGGGCTCGGACTGGACGAGGCGGTCGAGCGCGCCCTGCGGGACCGGATCGAGCGGGAGCTGTTCGGCGGGGACGCCGGGGGCTGGGAGCGCTACGACGCCGCCCGGCGGGTGGCGGAGGTGGACCTGCCGGTCCTCGTGGTCCACGACGAGGACGACGACGTCGTCCCGCTCGGCCAGGCGCACCGACTGCGGAAGGCGTACGGGGAGCGGCTCGACCTGGTGGTCACCCGGGGGCTCGGCCACCGCCGGATCGTCGCGGAACCCGCCGTCGTTGACCAGGTGATCGGATTCCTGTCCACCGGCCCGGAGGTCACCGCGGCATGAAGCTCATCGAACTGCACGCACGGTCCATGGAGTCGGCCGCCGACGTGGTGGACGCCGTGCGGCCCGGGCAGCTGGACCTGCCCACCCCGTGCGCGGGCTGGACACTGCGCCGGCTGCTGGAGCACTGCGTCGGCCAGCACCGGGGCTTCGCGGCCGCCGCCCGCGGCGCCGGGCCCGACCTCGCGCTCTTCGCGGACGCCCCGCTCGGCGACGACCCGGCGGGCGCCTTCCGCCGGACCGGCTTCGACCTCACCGCCGCGTTCCGCGAGGCGGACGCGGCCGGCCGGTCGCTGTGGCTCCCGGAGATCCGCGACGGCGGCCCGTTCCCGCTCGCGCAGGCGGTGGGCTTCCACCTGCTCGACACGCTCGTGCACGGCTGGGACGTCGCGGCCGCGCTCGGCACCCGGGAGGGCTTCGTCGCGGCGGTGGACGGCGACGAGGAACTGGTCGCCGCGCTGCTGGCGGTGACGGAGTCCGTTCCGGACACCCCGGAGGCCCGGGCGCCCGGCCGGGCCTTCCGGCCGGGCCTGCCGCCGGGGCCGGGTGCCGGGCCGGGCCGGTTCGAGCGCGCCCTGGCGCTGCTCGGCCGCGATCCCGCCTGGAAGGCGTGACCCGGGAGGACCGGCCGTCTCCGGAGGCCTCCTGAGCCGGCTCGCTCCGGGGGCCGGCCGGCTCAGGAGGCCTTGCCGCGCTGCTCGTCCGGGAAGCTCGGGCCGCCGATCAGGAAGAGCAGGGCGGCGGTCGGAAAGCCGAGCGAGGCGGCCAGCACCACGATGAACTGCCAGAACATCTTCCGCTCCTCGTCAGTCGCGGGCCGCTCGGGCACCCGAAGGTGCTCCCAAACCTGACCCGCCCCGATTGGCCGAATTGTCCGGTCATTCACCGACGGTATGGCCGAATCACCCCGGCTGCCACCGGGCGCCCCGCCCCGGGCCGCGCCACACCGGCGCACGGGGCTGGGCGCGGGCCGGGGGCGGCGTCCACACTGTCGGGATGCAGCTACAGCTCGCAGGGGAAGCACGGCGGCCCGACCGCGAGAGCGAGGACTTCGCGGCGGCCTCGCCGGAGGCGCTGGTCCTGCTGGACGGCGCGAGTTCGCCGGCCGGCCTGGAGTCCGGGTGCCGACACGGAACGGCCTGGTACGTACGGCGGCTGGGCGTGCACCTGCTCGCCCGGCTCACCGACCGGGCGGACCGCTCGATCGCCGAGTGCCTGGCCGACGCCATCGTGGAGACGGCCGCACTGCACGGCGGCCGCTGCGACCTGGCCCATCCCAACACGCCCGCCGCGATGGTGGTCGCGGCCCGGCGGCACGGCGAGGTGCTGGAGTACCTGGTGCTGGGCGACTCGCTCCTGGTGCTGGAGTTCAGGGACGGTCCGCCGAAGGTGATCGGGGACAACCAGCGCTTCCCCGGCGGGGAGGAACTGCGCCGGCAGGTCTGGTCGACCGTGCCCGGCTCGGCCGAGCGGGCGGCGCTGCACCTGGAGTACGCGCTGGCCGTCCGGGCCGCCCGGAACCGGGGCGCCGGGCCGTGGATCGCCGCCGCCGGCCCGCGCGCGGCCGAGCACGCCGAGACCGGCTTCGTCCGGCTGGACCGGCTGCACGCGCTGGCCGCCCTCACCGACGGGGCCTCGCGCTACACCGAGCGCTTCGGGCTGGGCAGTTGGGGCGACGTGCTGCGGCTGCTGGCCGAGTCGGGCCCGGGCGAGCTGATCGCCCAGGTCCGCGCGGTGGAGCGGGCGGACGCCGCCTGCGAGCGCTGGCCGCGGGGCAAGACGCACGACGACGCCTCGGCCCTCTACGCGCTGCTGTAGGCGCTGCGCGCGGCGGCCGGGGCGTCGTACGTCGGTGGGGCGGGCGCCCGTCGGAGGCTCCGGCCGCCGGCGGGCGGGCGGTGGCACGGGCTGCGGGGCCCGGGGTCGGGCTCAGCCCGCGAGCGGCGTGGCCGCCCGGACGACCTCCTCCATCCGGCTGCCCCAGCGCATCCGCAGCCGGACCCGGGGGCCGCCGACGCCGGTCGGCTCGATCTTCAGGGTGCGCTCCGCCGTCCAGCCCATGGCACGGAACTCGCCCTCGCCGAGGTGGACCAGACCGGCCCGGGGCTCGCCGTCCACGTCCAGCACCAGGCGCTCGCCGTCGACCCGGATCCGGCCCGCCCGGTCCTCCGAGACCGAGACGGCGTCGGCGGTGTGCTGGTCGTCGGCGGCCGCCAACTCCTCGGACTCGCCGTACAGGAAGGCCTCCGGAAGGGCGAACTCGCAGGCGAAGGAGGGGAGTTCGGTGGCGTCCAGGGGCAGCTCGGGGCGGTTGAGCAGCACGTCGGACCAGCGCACGCGGTCCCGGAACTCGGCCGGGAACAGCTCCAGCAGGTCGTGGTTGACGTAGGCGTCGATGACCATGTGGACCCGGCGCTCGGTGCCCTCGTTGCGCACCGAGTGCGGCCGGGAGAAGTCGCCGAACCAGAGGGTGCCGGGCTGCCAGGTGTGGTCCTCGCCGCCGACCGTCAGCACGGCCTTGTCGTTGGTGACCAGCGGGATGTGCAGCCGGACCCAGCCGGCCGGCAGGCCGTACGGGACGTCCCGGTGCTCGTCGACCTCTGCCCCGGCGCCCAGCGACATCAGGCGCACCGCGCGCAGCTCCGTCGGCAGGGCGGCCAGGATGGACGCCATGTACGGCGCCCGCGCCAGCCAGGACGTCCCGGCGTAGCCGACCAGGCCGAGGCCGCCCGGGTCGGTGCGCTCGTCGCTGCCCTCGGGGCTGCGCAGCGGGAGCACCCGCCAGTCGAGCACGGTCGCCTCGCCGGGTTCGAGGCTCTCGCCGTAGGTCCGCTGGGCGGCCCACTGGGTCCGCTCCAGGTCGTGGAGTTCGGCCAGCAGCCGATCGACGTCGTACTCACCCTTGAGCTGTACCGCAGCGAACGCACCACTGGACATGGGAATCGTCTCTTTCCGTGGGTCAGAGGTATCCGGGGTCGGGACTTCGAGCTCTGCTGTCACGTTATGCGGCGAAATCCGCGCTATGCGGAGGTCCCGGGGGCAGTTTCGGCGGCAGTCGTCGCGGCGGTGGGCGTTCGGGCACTGGCTGACCTGTCGTCAGGAACCTGTGCCGGGGCGACAGTCGGTTCGCCGGAGGCGGGTCGGGCGTCCAGCTCACGCCAGTGCGGGCGCAGCGCGGGCAGCACCGTACTGGCCAGGTAGAGTCCGGCACAGGCGAACAGCACGGGCACCAGGCCGGCCGCGGTGACGGCGGCTCCGGCCAGCATCGGGCCGAGCGGGACGCCGGCCGAGCCGACCGAGTCGGTCAGTGCCGAGACCCGGCCGAGCAGCGTACGCGGGATCCGTTCCAGCATCACGGCGTTGAGGATCGGGTTGACGAAGCCGATCGCCAGGCCGTCGCCGACGGCGACCACCAGGACCACCCACAGCGGCAGGTGGAAGGCCATCACCAGGAACCTCGGCGGGCCGGCGATCAGGAAGGCGATCACGTACGTCGGGCGGCGTCGCAGCTTCGCCGCGAAGGCGGTGGCCAGCGCGGACCCGCCGACCGCGGCGATGCCGAACACCGAGCCCAGCGCGCCGATCGCGGCCGGACCGCCGCCGACCTCCTTGGCCCAGACCGGGATCAGCAGCGAGCCGTACGCCGCGTCGACCAGGTTGGTGACGCTGAGCATCACCGCGATCGAGCGCAGCAGCCGGTCCTGGCGCAGGAAGCGGATGCCCTCCCGGAGCCGGTCGAGGTAGCGCTCCGGCTCCCCCTCGGTGCCGGCACCGGCCACGGCCTCGGACTCCGTGGCGGCCTCCGCGGCGGGCTGCGGCCCGCGCCGGGCGCGCGGGCCGGTCAGCGCGATGAGGGCGGCGGAGACCACGAAGCACAGGGCGTTGGCGGTCATCGCCCACAGCGGGCTCAGCGCGGCGATCAGCGCGCCCGCCGCCGCCGGGCCGGCGGTGCCGGCCAGCCGCTCCAGGGTGCCGACCAGACCGCTGGCCCGCTCCAGCGGGATCCCGGCCTGCTCGGCCACCTCGGGGGTCATGGTGCGCTTGGCGACGTCGCCCGGGCCGCGGGCGACGCCGATGGCCGCGGAGAGGACCAGCAGCGCGCCGTAGGGCAGGGCGTCCAGCCAGTAGCAGAGCGGGACGAGGCCGACCACCACCGCGCTGACCAGGTCGGCGAAGACCGCGAAGGGGCGGGAGCCGACCCGGTCGATCAGCGGGCCCGCGAGGGTCTTGCCGATCACCAGCGGCACCGCCTCGCAGAAGGCGACCAGCCCGGTCTCGGCGGCGCTGCCGCTGGTCACCAGGACCAGCCAGGGCAGCGCGATCATCGTCAGCCGGGTGCCGAACAGCGAGACGGTGTACGCGGCGAGCAGTCCGTGCAGCGAGGTGCGGCGGCCTCGCGGGGTTAAGGCGCCGGCGGAGGGCTTCCGGGAGGGCATGGCGGTCCTTTCGTCACTCCGGTCGGTGCGGAGAGGCCTGGACGGACGGCGGGTCGCTCTGGGCGGCGGGCCGGTCGGCGGAGGGCCGGCCGGGCGGCGGCCCGGTGAGCGCCCCGGGGCGGGGGAAGGCCTGCAGCTGCAGCACGACGGGGGCGGTCTCCGGGTCCTCGCCGGCGGCGTCCGGGTCGTCGCGGTGGTAGCGGCCGATCACCTCGAAGAGGTCGGCGACCAGTGAGCTCAGCTGGTCGGAGGTCAGCCGCAGCGCGAAGTCGCTGGTGCTGCTGGCTTCCCGCCAGTCGGTCGGCAGCAGGTGCATCTCGGCCACCGCGGCGCGGGTCTGCTCGGCGTAGTAGTCGGCGACGCTCTGCAGGTAGGCGCCGGCCAGCGCGGCGGACTCGACGTCGGCGAAGTCCTCGGTGTGCAGCCGGGTGGTCTGGTGCGCGGCCCGCCACCAGCGCTCGCGGCCGGCCGGGCGCGGGTCGGGCTCGGCGAAGCCGTACGCGGCCAGCTGGCGGACGTGGTAGCTGGCGGAGGCGGTGCTGACACCCGCGCACTCCGCCAGCCGGGTGACGGTGGCCGGTCCGTCGCTCCGCAGCAGCCCGAGCAGTTTCACCCGCAGGGGGTGGGCCAGGCCGCGCAGGCTGCGGGCGTCCAGGACCACCTCCCCGCCGGGGTTGGGGCCCAGCGGCCAGGGACGCTCGGCGGGGGCGGGGTGTTCCGGGGTGTTGCTCATGGCAGCAGCGTAGGTTCCCAAGACTCCTTTGCCAAGACTTCTTGGCCAAGGAGTCTTGGCAAAGGTCGCGGCGCAGGTCCGGGCTGGTCGCGCCCCCGCCGGACCGGCCCGTACGGGCACGGCGCGCCGCCCCGGCCGCCGCGGTGGACGGCCGGGAGCGACGCGCCGTGGGGTGCCCCGGCGGGCGCCTCAGGAGGCCAGCTGGGCCGCCTCGCGGGCCAGGTCGCGCAGCCTGGGGTGCTGGTAGACCAGCCGGCTCGGGATCACCACGCCGAGCTGCCGCTTGAGGTTCGCCACCACCCGCAGGGCCATCAGCGAGTGCCCGCCCAGGGCGAAGAAGTCGTCGGTGGCGAGCACCCGCTCGCGGCCCAGCACCTCCTGCCAGGCCTCGGCGACCGTCACCTCGAACTCGCCCGTCGGCAGCGCCTCGGCGGCTTCGCCGCCGTCGGGCACCGCCTCGACGGCCGGGTCCGGCAGCGCCGCCCGGTCCACCTTCCCGCCGACCGCCAGCGGCAGCCGCGCCAGCGCGGTGAGCGAGGGCAGCATGTACGCCGGCAGCCGGGCCGCCAGGTGCTCGCGCACCGCGCCGAGGTCCGGCGTGACGCCGGGGCGCGGGACGACGTACCCGGCCAGGGTGGCGCCGGCGGCGTCCGGACGCAGCACCACGACGGCGGCCGCGACCGCCGGGTGGTCCGTCAACGCGGCCTCGATCTCGCCGAGTTCGACCCGGAAGCCGTTCACCTTGACCTGGTGGTCGACCCGGCCGAGGTAGTCCAGGCCGCCGTCCGGCCGGCGGCGCACCCGGTCGCCGGTGCGGTACATCCGGCTGCCGGGCGGGCCGGACGGGGCGGCGACGAAGCGCTCGGCGGTGAGCCCCGGGCGGCTCAGGTAGCCCTGGGCCAGGCCCGCGCCGGTGAGGTACAGCTCCCCCTCCTGGGCGGGCCGCAACGCGTCGTCCAGGACGTGGGCGCCCACCCCGGGCAGCGGGGTGCCGATGTGCGGGGTGCCGTCGGTGACCCAGCCGGCCGTGGCGTCGACGGTGCACTCGGTGGGGCCGTACAGGTTGACCGCCCGGACGAGCCCGCGCCCGGCGAGGCCGGCCAGGTCCGTCCACATCGCGGGCGGCACCGCCTCGCCGCCGATGAACAGCCGCAGCGGGCGCTCGGGGAGCCGCTCGGCGGCGGCCGCCACCTGGTCGCGCAGCGCCGACCAGTGCGCCGGCGTGGTGTCCAGGTCGGTGGCGCCGTGCGCCAGCAGGTAGGCGGCCAGCGCCTCCGGCTCGGCGCGCAGTTCGTCGGTGAGCAGCAGCAAGCCGTCGCCGCGGCAGACCCGGGCCCACTGCTGCACGGAGGCGTCGAAGGAGACGCTGGCGTTCCAGGCGACCCGGCCCGGGGCGTCCCGGTAGATCCCGCGCGCCTCCAGGGCGGCGAGCAGCTGGGCCACGCCGCCGCGGGTCACCGTGACGCCCTTCGGGCGGCCGGTGGAGCCCGAGGTGTAGATGACGTACGCCGGGGCGGCCGGCGGTACGGGCACCGGCGGGGCCGGGTGCGCCGCCGTCGCGTCGGGGGCCACCACCCGGACCTCCGGCGCCCAGCGGTGGCCGCCCCCGGCGGCGACCACCACGGTGATGCCGGCGTCCCGGACCACGTGGTCCAGCCGCTCGGCCGGGTGGGCCGGGTCGAGCGGCACGTACGCGGCGCCGGCGTGCCACACCGCGAGCAGGGCGGCGACCAGTTCGACGCCGCGGGCCAGGCTGATGCCCACCGCCGTGCCGGGGCGCACCCCGGCGGCGGTCAGCGCGGCGGCCAACCCGCCCGCCCGGCTGTCGAGTTCGGCGAAGGTCAGCCGGTCGCCGGCGGGCGTGGTGACCGCGGTGCGCTCCGGGTGGGCGGCGGCGGCCGCCCGGAAGCGCAGCAGCGGGTCGGTGGTGGCCTCGGGAGCCGGGGCTGCCAGGGCGGCCGCGGCGGCGTCGGTCAGGCCGGTCGAACTCGAGTGCATCGAAGGCTCCTTGGACTACAGCGGGGTGGGCTGGAGGGCCGCCGCGCCCGCCGGGACGGCCGGATCGCAGTCGGCGAGGGCGACCGGCTCGCCCATCGCGACGACGATCTTCCGGTCGCCGCGGAACGGGTCCCGGCCGTGCGCGGTCAGGATGTTGTCGACCAGCAGCAGGTCGCCCGGCTGCCAGGGCTCGCGCACGGTGGCGCGCTCGTACGCGGCGTCCATCAGTGCGGCCTCCGCGGCGGTCAGCGGGGTGCCGTCGCCGAGGGCGGTGTTGAAGGGCAGGCCGTCCGGGCCGAACTCGCCGACCAGCACGTCCCGGATGTCCGGGTCCAGCGACCACTCGCTCCAGAACGCGACGTGGTTGAACCAGACCTCCTCGCCGGTGCGGGGGTGGCGGATCACGGCCGGGCGCAGCTGACGGGTGCGCAGCGTGCCGTCCTCGCCCCAGTGGCAGGTGATCCCGTTGTCGGCGCAGTAGGCCTCCACGTCCGCGGGGGAGTCGGTGGCGAAGGCGGTGCGCCAGTCGAGCGAGATGTGCTCGCCGTAGCTGCGGGTGAGCGCCCAGCCCTCGGTGCGGAAGCGGGCCACCAGCTCGGGCGGCAGCTCGGCGAGGACCTTGCGGACGTCCGCCACCGGCGTGGCGCCGCCCTCCTCCGGGGCGGTCAGGCAGCAGAACAGCAGCAGGCCGGGGAAGGTCAGCGTGTAGCTGTTCTCGTTGTGCATCCGGATCGCCTGGGAGGGCGGCAGGTCGGTGGAGGAGAAGACGTCGTC
This sequence comes from Streptomyces sp. NRRL S-350, assembly GCF_000719705.1. Lineage (GTDB taxonomy): Bacteria > Actinomycetota > Actinomycetes > Streptomycetales > Streptomycetaceae > Kitasatospora. Next base: position 37,375 of record NZ_JOHO01000056.1, read on the forward strand.
GCCGAAGTCGCTGCGCGGGGTGGCCTTCTCCTGGTACTTGGCGCGGGCGGCGAACAGGGCGTCGCGGACGGCCGCGAAGTCGCCGGCGGTGGCGATCGGCAGGCCGTGCACGTACAGCGAGCCGTGCCGGGTGAGCACGTCGCGCAGCTCGGCGTGGTGCGCGCGCACCCAGTCGGCAGCCTGCCCGGCGGTGGACACGCCCTCGACGACGGTCCGCACCGGCCGGCCCGGCGCCTCGGTCCAGTCGAGCGTCATGACTTCTCCTCTCGCGGCCCGCGCGGCGCGAAGTGCTCGGGCAGCGACTCCCAGAGCCGCTGGTGGTAGAAGTGGCCGCCGGGCAGCCGGTCCACCCGCAGTTCGCCGCGCACGCAGCGCGCCCACTGCTCGGCGACGGCCGGCTCGATGACGGCGTCGTCCTCGCCGTACAGCACCTGGACGGGCATGCCGACCGAGGCCCCGGGGGTGGGGCGGTAGGAGTCGCGGACGACGATGTCCGCGCGCATCAGCTCGACCGCCATCTCGCTCAGGTCGGCGTCCGCCAGGACGTACTCGGGCAGCAGGCCGATCTCCCGCATCCACTCCAGCAGCCGTCCGTCGGCGTCCTCGATCCGCGGGAAGCGGTCGCGCTCGGTGACGCCGCGGTCGGCGGCATTGCAGGAGGAGACGATCAGCCGGGCCGGGGCGTGCGCGCCGCGCGCCTCCAGCCGGGCGGCGACGTCGTAGGCCATCCAGCCGCCCATGCTGTGCCCGAACAGGGTGTACGGGCGGCCGTCGGCGGCGCCCAGCACCGACTCGGCGGCGTCCTCGGCGAGTTCGTCCCAGGTGGTGGCGAAGGGCTCGGCGAAGCGGCCCTCGCGGCCCGGGTAGCAGACCAGGGCGAGCTCGGTGGACTCCTCGACCAGGTCGAGCCAGTTCCGGTACGGTCCGGTGCCCCCGCCGCAGAAGGCGAGGCAGACCAGGGCGTGGTCGGCGTCCGGCCGCGGGGCCGGACGGACCACCCTGGCGTCCTGCAACAGCTGGCCGCTCATGGCTAGTTGGCCACCTCGTCCATTTCGCGGCGCAGGCTCGCCGGGCGCATGTCGGTCCAGGTCCGCTCGATGTACTCCAGGCACGCCGGGCGGCTGTCGACGCCGTGCACCGCGCGCCAGCCCGCCGGCACCGCGATCTGGGCGGGCCAGAGGGAGTGCTGGTCCTCGTCGTTGGCGAGGACCAGGTACTGGCCCTCCTCGTTCTCGAAGGGGTTGGCCATGGGTCCGGCCTCTCTCTCGGTGGGTGTCAGGGGGTGGGGTGCTTTCGAGCGTAGGAGCGGGAGGCGGCCCGGCCCGGCAGTCGTCCCGGCGGGTGCCGGGCAGTTTCGGGGCCCGCGGGCCGTCGGGAACCGTGCGGGCGGTCCGCGCTCACCGGGACGTTCCGGCCGGCGGTGCCCGCCCGCTACCGGCCGACGGGCTCCGGCCGGCGCTCGGCGCTCCACTGCGCGGCGTCCGGGTGCCAGAGGTCCTCCGGCCCCAGGTCGGCCGGCCGGTACTTGCCCAACGCGCTGGTGATCAGCCGCAGTTCGAGCGCGAGGGCCTGGACCAGCCGCTCCAGGCCGGCCTGCGGGTCCTCGTCCACGGCGAGCAGCGCGGCCCGGCCGAGCCCGACCGCGGTGGCCCCGGCGGCCAGCGCCTTGACCGCGCGGGCGCCCTCCCACATCCGGCCGCTGGCCAGCAGGCACTGCCCCGGCGCGGGGGCGACCCGGCGCAGGCACTCGGCCAGCGGCAGCCCGACCGAGCCCAGGAAGGACACCGGCGCCCAGCCGGAGCCGCCCTCGGCGCCGTCCACGGTCACCGCGTCGGCGCCGGCCGCCCAGGCCGTGGCGGCGGCCGACCGGACGTCCCGGGACGGCGGCAGCTTCACCCAGATCCGGGCCCGGGGGAAGTTGTTGCGCATCAGCCGGACCTGGTGGGCCAGGATCTCCTCGGTGAAGGTGCCCGGGCAGCTCGACCGCAGCACCGTCCGCTCGCCCGCGGCGTCCGGCAGCAGGGGCTCCACCGCGTACTGCTGCTCCAGCCGGCACGCCGACTCGCGGTCCACCAGCGTCATCCCGCCCAGCCCCGGCTTGGCGCCCTGGCCGACCTTCAACTCGAAGGCCAGCCGCCCGGATTCGAGCAGCGGCTGCACCGAGGTGTCGCTGTAGATCAGGTTCCAGATCTCCGCGTCGGCGTCCTCGGTGGACTGCTGGACGGCGATGCCGCCGCCCGGGCCGGCCAGCTCGTCCTGGTAGGCGGCGATCCGCCCCAGCAGGGTCCGCCCCTCCTTCTCGCCCAGGCGCCCGGTGCCGTTGACCGGGCCGACGTTCTCGCCGATCACCATCGGGATCCCCAGCCGGGCGGCCTGCCGGCCGGCCGCGATCCCGAGGTCCCGGCTGGCCACCTGGGTCGAACCGAACGCCGACACGTACACCGGCAGCGCGGCGGCGAACCCGCCCACCTCCGTAGCCAGTTCGACGTCCTGGTAGAGCGGCTCCCGGCCCAGCTCGATCAGCTTCTCCAGGCGCAGCGGCATGAACGCGGGCGGCACCAGCCGGGTGGCTTCCAGCACATCCCCGCCGTCGCCGGGCACCGGCTGCGGCGCGGCGCCGAACAGCTCGTGCCCGTACGCGGCCGCGGGCGGGAACACCGTGGCCGCACCCTCCCGGGCCCGGGCCCGGACCTGCTCCTGCGGGTACCCGCCGGCATGCAGCGAACTCATCGAAGTCATCTCCTCGTACGTGTCGCCGGCTACGCGCCGGCCTCGGCGAGCTGTCCCAGGTCCAGCCGGGACTCCACGTGGTGCAGGGCGTCCAGCAGGCCGCCGCTGGTCAGCGCGGCGGCCGGGCGCGGGGTCACCAGGTGCCCGATGGGCATCGCGCCGATCGCGCTCCAGGCCAGCCGGCCGCGTTCGTCGATGTAGGTGGCGGTGCGCCCGGCGTTGTCCGGGTGCAGGCAGTACGGGACGTCCAGCCAGCCGCGCGCGAAGGCCTCGACCAGCGCGGCCCCCACGTCCTCGCCCAGGCAGAGCACCGCCTCCACCAGCGCCCTGGCCTGCGCGTACACCTCGTTGTCGGCGTTGCCGCGCAGCACCGGGCGGCCCCGGGCGAGCCGCGCGGTGCGGGCCGAGGTCTCCAGCGCCTCGACGTTGTGGGCGACGGTGGGGATCCGGTACGCCTCGACCGCCGTCTTGACGATCAGCCGTTCGGCGCCGGTGCGGACCGCCAGCCGCACCGCCCGGTCCTGCAGCGCCCGGGCGCCGGAGGCGGTGCGCGGGTACACGCCCATGTAGGTGTAGACGACGACGTGCCAGTCGACCGCGGGCAGCAGCTCCCCGGCCAGCGCGCGCAGCGCCCGCACCGCCTCCTCGTCCTGCTCCTCGTCGATCTGCTGGGCGTAGCTCAGCGACACGCTGGTCAGCCCGTGCTGGACGAAGAACAGGCACTCCAGCACGGACAGCGCCACCAGCAGCGAGGGCGGGCACAGCTGGCCCATCATGCAGCCGCCGAAGGACTCCAGGTGCGGCCGCTGCCCGGGCCCGCCGGCCGCCGCGAGCAGCCGGCAGGACTCCTCCCAGTTGCGGACCGACTCGGCGATCGGAGTGCGGCTGTACGGCAGGCAGTAGGAGACGGGGCCGCCCTCGGTGGCGTGCAGTCCGGCCGCGGCCAGCGCGGTGATGATCGCCTGCGGCGCGGCCGAGCCGTGCCGCACCTGGACCGGGAAGTCGCCGTCGGTGACGCCCTCCAGCATCCGCCGGGTGGCCTCCGGGCCGTGGGTGACGATGGGGTAGCCGTTGAGGTCCACGCCCTCGTCCACGGCCCGGCGGGCGGCGGCGTGGTCGCCGACCCGGGTGTAGCTGTCCAGGGTCAGCGTGCCCACCGTGGTGGCGTCCGCGCCCCGGGTGGCCAGCAGGCCGTGCCGCATCCGCGCCTGGGTGCCGAAGCCCATCCGGGGCTGGACGACCAGCTCGGGGGCGGAGCGCACGAACGACCCGAAGTCGACCGTCCAGGCCATCAGACCTGCACCCGCGCCGCGAGCCGGTCCAGGAAGCCGCGGAACGGCAGGATGCCCTCGCTCTCCTCGAACACCGCGTCGAAGCCCGCCTCGCGCAACCGGGGCGCCCAGGCGGCGGCGTTGCCCGCGGTGCCGAGCTTGCCGCCGATCACCGCCGGCAGCCCGGCCAGCTCCTGGACGGCCCTGACCTTGCGGATCAGCCGCAGGCCGTCGTTGGCGCCGTGGCCGTTCACGCTGCTCACCACGACGATGTCGGGGCGCAGCCGGGAGCACTGGTCGATGACCAGCTCGTCGGGGACGCAGGCGCCGAGGTTGGTCACCTCGTGGCCCCACTCCTTCAGCAGGTGCTCCAGGTAGATCAGGTTCCAGGTGTGCGAGTCGGACGAGGTCGTCGTCACCAATGTGTGCATCGGGGTTTCCGAATCTCCCGCTGGTGGGGGTCAGTTACGGGCGGTGGCGAGGGCGGTGCCCCAGTCGGCGGTGGTGGCGCCGGCGGTCTCGCCGCCGTCGACCACCAGTTCCTGGCCGGTGAGGAACCGCGCCTCCGGGGAGGCCAGGTAGTGGAAGGCAGCCGCGATCTCCTCCGGGTCGGCGTGCCGGCCGGCCGGGATCCGGGCGTTCGTGGCGGCGAGCATCTCGTCGGTGTACTCGGCCAGTTGCATCGGGGTGAGGACGGCGCCCGGGCTCACGCAGGCCACCCGGACGGCCGGGGCGAGTTCGAGCGCGAAGGTCTGGGTGAGCGCGACGATCCCGGCCTTGGTGGCGTTGTAGTCGGCGTAATGGGGGTAGCCGCGGCGGCCGTTGACGGAGGCGGTGGCCAGCAGCACGCCCCCGCCCCGGGGGGCCATGATCCGGGCGGCGGCCTGCCACAGGCCCAGCACGCCGAGCAGGTTGACGTCGGTGATCCGCCGGGCGTCGGCCTCGGCGATGTCCAGGACGCCGTGCCGGACGCTGATCCCGGCGTTGGCGATGACCACGTCCAGCCGGCCGGTCTCCTCGTGGACCTGCCGCACGGCGGCCCGGACGGCCGCCCAGTCGGCGGTGTCGACCTTCAGCCAGCGGACCTCGGTGGTCGCGTCGTGGGCGGTCGCGGTGGCCTCCGGGGCCGCCGGGGTCTCCGTGGCCTCCGGGGCCTCCGGGGCCTCCGGGGCTTCCGGGGCTTCCGGGGCGGCGACGTCGAGGTTGAAGACGCGGTCCCCGGCCCGGGCGAAGCGGGCGGCGGTGGCCCGGCCGATGCCGCTGGAGGCGCCGGAGACGATGACGGTACGCAAGGGGAACTCCTGGGTGGGAACGGTGGGAACGGTGGGAACGGTGGGAACGGTGAGAACGGGGTGGAAGGCCGGGCGGGGGTCAGTACAGGACGCGGTTGCCGCCCGGCAGCAGGCCGGCCGCGTCGGCCTGGGCGGCCTTGCGCAGGTCGCGGCTGACGATCATGCGCTTGAGCCAGCGGTCGGTGCCGTCGTAGCGGGCCTCGAAGGGCTTGCGGCCGTGCACCGCGAGGTAGTTGTCGACCACGAGCAGGCTGCCCTGTTCGACCACCACCGAGTGCTGCACCCGTTCCAGTTCGGACATCAGCGCGTGCAGTGCCTGCTCGGCGCCGGGCCGGTCGGCGGCGCAGCGCATGAACGGGAGGTCGACGCGCAGGTAGGGGCGTTCGCGGTCGCCGAACAGCACCGGCACGGGCACCGGGTTGCGCTGCATCTCCTCGGCCCGGGCGAGCGCCGGGTGCTCGGGGTGGCGCAGCTTGAGCTGCCGCACGTGCTCGTCGTCCGGCATGATCTGGAAGTCCGGTCGGAACAGCGCCGCCCAGTCCTCCTCGGCGAGCTTGACGTCCCGCACCGAGGCCATGATGGTCGGCACCCGGTCGTGGTTGCGGACGCCGAACAGGAGCAGGTAGTCGCAGCGCCCCGGGTGGAAGCCGTCCTCGGTGTGGAACTCCAGCAGGGTCTGGCTGCCGTGGCCGCTCTGGCGGACCTCGTCGCCGCGGATCGGCAGGATGTTCTGGATGATCCGGCCGAGCTGGAGCGTGGAGAAGGTGAACGGGTCGCCGAGGGCGGTGCCGCACATGGCCAGGAAGAGCTCCTGCTCCAGGGTGCTGTCCCGGTCCGCCACCCGCTCCCAGTGCTCGGGGGTGGGGCCGACCCCGGCGTCGTCCACCGGGAAGCCGTGGACCAGCAGGCCGGCGGCGGACTCGGTGCGGCGGAACTCCTCCAGGAAGGTGCGCAGCCGGGGCGGCAGCCCGTGGTCGGCGAACCGGTGCCGGAGGTCGTCGTACGCGGGGGGAGCGGTCGGGTCGGTGAAGGTGGCGGCCAGCCGCGCCGTACTCGCTCTGATCTGCGCCACCTCGGCGGCGGACAACTCGTACTGGGCGATGGTCTCTTGGATCATGGTCGGCTCTCTTCGGGGTGAGGAGTCGGCTCTCTTCGGGTGAGCGGGGCCGGGGTCAGGCGAGGCGCGGGTCGCGGCCGAGCAGCTCGGCGACGGCGGCGAGCGGGCCCGGGCGGGTCATGTCCAGGTGCTCGCAGTCGACCGCGTGACCGGTGATCCGCCCGGTGAGGTACGGCTGCCAGTCCCCGGGGACGGGGGCGCCGGGCTCCCGTCCCGCGGTGGCGGCGACGTGCAGCAGGTCGCCGTCGTACCGGCCCGGGGCGGCGGCCTCGACCAGGGCGACGGTGTGCGCGGCCGCCTCGGCGAGGGAGGCGACGAACGCGGGCTCCAGGGCGGCGCCGGCGCCCTCGGCGCCCTCCCGGTCGAGGAAGCCGGCGATCTCCGCCGGTGCGAAGGCGGGCGTGCCGGGGCGGTCCGGGTCGGCGCCGGCCGGCCCCGTCGGGTAGGCGTCGAGGAGGGCCAGGAGGCCGACCCGCTCGCCCTGTTCCTGCAGCCGGCAGGCCATCGCATGGGCGAGGTTGCCGCCGAGCGACCAGCCGAGCAGGTGGTACGGGCCGGTGGGCTGGACGGCCCGGATCCGGGCCAGGTAGGCGTCGACCAGCGCGGTCAGGTCGGGGTGCCGGCCGGCCGGGTCGAGGTCGGCGTTCAGCCCGTACACCGGGCGGTCGGGCAGCGCTCCGGCCAGGCCCGCGTAGCACCAGCTCAGGCCGGTGACGGGGTGCACGCAGAACAGCGGCGGGCGGCTGCCGCGGGTGCTGAGCGGCACCAGCGGGTCGGCGCCGGCGGCGGCCGGGCCGGCCTCGGCGTGGGCCGCGAGCCCGGCCACGGTGGGCGTCCGGAAGAACGTCTGCAGGGTCAGGTCCGGCAGGGCGTCCGGCAGTTCGGTGCGGATCCGGGTCACCGCGCGGGCGGCCAGGAAGGAGTGCCCGCCGAGGTCGAAGAAGCTGTCGTCCACGCCGATCCGCGGCGCCTGCAGCACCTCGGCGAAGACCGCGGCGAGTGCGCGCTCCAGCGCCGTGCCCGGGGCGCGGCCGAGCCCGCCGTACTCGGGCACCGGCAGCGCCCGCCGGTCGAGCTTGCCGTTGGCGGTCACCGGCAGCACCGCGAGCGGGACGAAGGCCGCCGGGACCATGTACTCGGGCAGGGCCGCCGCCAGGAAGCGGCGCAGCTCCGCCTGGTCCGGTCCGGCGCCGGCCGCCGGGACGAGGTAGCCGACCAGGCGCTTGTCGCCGGGCCGGTCCTCGCGGACCACCACCGCGCTCGCCGCGACGCCGGGGTGGCGCCCGAGCGCCGCCTCGATCTCGCCCAGCTCGATCCGGAAGCCCCGGAGCTTGACCTGGTCGTCGACCCGGCCGCAGAACTCCAGGCTGCCGTCGGCCCGCCAGCGAGCCAGGTCGCCGGAGCGGTACATCCGCCCGCCGTCGCCGTACGGCCAGGCCACGAAGCGCTCGGCGGTCAGCGCGGGCCGGCCGGCGTAGCCGCGGGCCAGCCCGTCCCCGGCGATGTACAGCTCGCCGGTGACCCCGGCCGGCACCGGCCGCAGCGCCTCGTCCAGCACGTACACCCGGGCGTTGGCGATCGGCCGGCCGATCACCGGGGTGTCGGTCGCCTCCAGGGGGGTGGTGAGGGTTTCGACGGTGCACTCGGTCGGGCCGTAGAAGTTGTGGGCGGTGGTGGCGGGTTCGGCGAGCAGGCGGCGCCAGAGCGGCTCCGGGATCGCCTCGCCGCCGAAGGTGAGGGTGCGGGGGGTGAGCGCGGGCGTGGAGAGCAGGCCGTGTTCGAGCATCTCCAGGCCGTAGGTGGGGGTGGTGTCCAGGAAGTCCACGCCGTGTCGGCCGACGTAGTCGACCATCGCGGCCGGGTCGCGCCTGGTCGGGTCGTCCAGCAGGTGCAGCTCGTGCCCGGCGAACAGGGCGAGCAGGCCCATCCAGGAGGCGTCGAAGGACAGCGGCGCGGTCACCGCGACCCTGGCCGCCGACCGGCCGGTGGCGGCCAGGTGCTCGGCGAACAGCGTCTCCTGGTGGCTGTGGAACAGGTTGGTCAGCGCCCGGTGCTCGACCGCCACGCCCTTGGGGCGGCCGGTCGACCCGGAGGTGTAGAGCAGGTACGCGGGGTGGGCGGGCCGCAGGGGGGTGCGGCGGTCGCGGTCGGTCGGGTCGGTGCCCGGATCGGTGCCCGGGTCGGCGGTGTGCCCCGGCGGTGTGGTCGGCAGGCCGTCCAGCAGGAGCACGGGGGCGCCGTCGGTGAGGGCCGGGTCGAGGTCCGAGGTGGTGAGGACCAGCCGGGGGGCCGCGTCCTCCAGGATGTAGGCGATCCGGTCCGCCGGGTGCCCGGTGTCCACGGGGACGTACACGGCGCCCGCCTTCAGCACCGCGAGCAGCGCCACCACCGAGGCGGTCGAGCGCCGGAGCAGGACGGCGACCCGCTCCTCGGGGCCGGCGCCGCGCCGGATCAGCTCCCGGGCGAGCAGGTTGGCCCGCTCGTTGAGCTCGCGGAAGCCGATCCGCTCGTCGTTCAGCACCAGCGCGGTGGCGGTGGGCCGGGTGCGGGCCTGCTCCTGCAGGAACTCGTGCACCGGCCGCTCGGCGAGCGCGCGGGGCCGCTCGACGGTGTCGCCGCTCCAGGCGGTGAGGATGCGGTCCCGCTCCTCGGGGGCGAGGAGGCCGGCCCGGCCGATGGGGGCGTCGGGGTCGGTGGCCAGCGCGTCCAGCAGGCGGATCAGGCGGCGGCTGAGCTCGTCGACGGTGGCGTGGTCGAAGAGGTCGGTGGCGTACTCGATGGTCCAGCGCAGGCCGCCGGACGGTTCCTCCGTGACGCCGAACAGCAGGTCGAACTCGGCGATGTGCAGGTCGAGCGGGTGTTCGGAGGTCTCCAGCCCGGGCAGGGCCAGGCCGTCGCCGCTGCCGTTCTTGAGCAGCAGCATGGTCTGGAAGAGGGGGTGGCGGGCGGTGGAGCGGGTGGGGTTGAGGGCTTCGACGATGCGTTCGAAGGGGAGTTCCTGGTGGGCGTAGGCGTCGAG
>NZ_JOHO01000057.1 GCF_000719705.1 Streptomyces sp. NRRL S-350
ACCACCGGCAACCTCACCGCCGCCTACCTCTCCCTCACCGCCGCCCACCCCATGCCCCGCACCGGCAACCCCACCCGCTACTGGACCGCCCTCGTCGCCACCGGAGAACTCCTCGCCACCGCACCCCACCCCGACACCCGCATCACCTACGCCCTCACCACCTGCCGCGAGCGCGCGGCCCACGCCACCACCCCGTGAGCGCAGGAAGTCGGCCCCGCCGACTTCCTGCTCATTCCCCGCCCCACGGCCGGTGAACGACGCTGGTGGGCGGCGGCATCCGGGTGGCGTGGTCACGGGGTCAGCGCGGTTCCGGATCCGGGTCCGCGCTCCTGGGCGCCGGGGTGGAACACGCGGTGATCGCCTCGTCGAGTGTCCACGTCCTCGCGTCGTCGCCGGGCGTCTCCCGCTGCTTCAGCCGGCGCAATGCGGGAAGCAGCTCCGGTGCGGCGGACTCGAACGCGGCCTCGATGAGGATGTCGGCCGGGTCGCGGGCTTCCAGCGCCGCTCCCAACGCCGCCAGCATGCGCCGGTCACCACGCCGGGCCAGGCCGAGAAACGCCTCCCCGGCCGTGTCCGCGTGGGCGTCGCCGACCCGCTCCAAGAGGGCGCCTCGGATCTGCTCGCAGTCGCCCGTCGACTCCAGCCCGAGGCCGAAGGTCGCCCAGTCGCGGACGAAATCCGACCGGTCGCGGCTGAGCCGGACCAGCGCGGCGACGGCCTCCGGGCAGGCGGGCTCTCCGGCGACCGACGGCAGCGTGAACGCCACCGCCTGGCGCACGTCCTCGTCGTGGTGCCCCGCCTGCGCCAGCACCGCGGGAAGGCTTCGGGGGTCGGCGAGATGACTCAAGGCCGCGACCGCCGAAGCGACCACGCGGGACCGCCCGTCGGCGCAGGCCTCCATGACGACCGGCAGGATCTCCTCCGAGAACGGGCGACCGGCATCGGACCCAAGCCGCCCCAGAACGTCCAGGGCGATCACCCGCTCGCGCACGTCCCCGGCGCGCGCCAGTTCGCGCGCGGCCTCGAACGCCGACCGATCCGTGCGGAGGTGGAACTCGCCGATGACGTGCCAACGGTCGTGTCCGTCCAGGTCCAGGAGCGCCGCGGCGCGCAGGACGTCGAGATCGTCATCATCGGCCATGCGCTCCAGCGTAGACAGACCGCCCACGTGCCGCTCGGATTTGTCGCGCCCGACCACCGCTGCCCCACCGGCCGCACGGAACGGGCCCGGACGCTCCTGCGTCCGGGCCCGCCGTGAACCGCACGTGCGTCAGTGCGCGGCAGCCTCCCAGTTGGCGCCGACGCCGACGGAGACGTCCAGCGGAGCGCGCAGCGGGTAGGCACCCGCCATCTGCTCGCGGACGATCGTCTCGACCCGCTCGCGCTCGCCCGGGGCCAGCTCCAGCACGATTTCGTCGTGCACCTGGAGCAGCATCCGGGAGGTGAGCCCGGCCGCGCGCAGCGCGTCGTCCACCCGGAGCATGGCGATCTTGACGATGTCGGCGGCCGAACCCTGGATCGGGGCGTTGAGCGCCATCCGCTCGGCCATCTCGCGGCGCTGGCGGTTGTCGCTGTTGAGGTCCGGCAGGTAGCGGCGGCGGCCGAGCAGGGTCTGGGTGTAACCCGTGGCGCGGGCTTCGTCCACGACGCGGCGCAGGTAGTCGCGCACGCCGCCGAAGCGCTCGAAGTAGGTGTCCATGAGGCCCTGTGCCTCAGCGGGCTTGATGCCGAGCTGCTGGGAGAGCCCGTACGCGGACAGGCCGTACGCCAGGCCGTAGGACATCGCCTTGATCTTGCGCCGCATCTCGGCGTCGACCGCGTCGCCGGGGACTTCGAAGACCTGGGAGGCGACGGTGGTGTGCAGGTCCTCGCCGGTCGCGAAGGCCTCGATCAGTGCCTCGTCCTCGGAGAGGTGGGCCATGATGCGCAGTTCGATCTGGGAGTAGTCGGCGGTGAGCAGCGACTCGTAGCCCTCGCCGACGATGAAGGCGCGGCGGATGGCGCGGCCCTCCTCGGTGCGGACCGGGATGTTCTGCAGGTTAGGGTCCTGCGAGGAGAGCCGGCCGGTGGCGGCGACCATCTGGTTGAAGGTGGTGTGGATGCGCCCCTGCGGCGAGACGGTCTTGAGCAGGCCTTCGACGGTGGTGCGCAGCTTGGCCTGGTCGCGGTGGCGCAGCAGGATGACCGGCAGTTCGTTGGCGGTCTGGGTGGCCAGCCAGGTGAGCGCGTCGGCGTCGGTGGTGTAGCCGGTCTTGATCTTCTTGGTCTTGGGCAGGGCGAGTTCGCCGAAGAGGATCTCCTGGAGCTGCTTGGGCGAGCCGAGGTTGAACTCGTGCCCGGCGGCGGCGTGCGCCTCCTCGACGCAGCGCTGGATCTCGGCGGCGAACTGCGTCTCCAGCGTGGTGAGCCAGGGGCGGTCGGCGGCGATGCCGTAGCGCTCCATGCGGGCGAGCAGGGCGGCGATGGGCAGTTCCATGTCGCGCAGCAGCTCGGTGGCGCCGACCTCGGCGAGTCGGGAGTCGAACAGCTCGGCGAGGTCGAGCACGGCGCGGGCCTGGAGCATCAGGGCCTGGGCGCGGGCCGCCTCGGCGTCGATGCCGTCGCCGTCCTCCGGGGCGTCGAAGGCGAGTTGGCCGGTCTCCGCGACGGGGGCAGGGGTGAGGGAGCGGGCCAGGTACTCCTCGGCGAGCACGTCGAGGGTGAAGGTGCGGCGGCCGGGCTTCTCCAGGTAGGCGGCGAGCGCGGTGTCGGCGACGACGCCCCGGACCGTCCAGCCGCGCTCGGCGAAGGCGCGCATGACCTGCTTGGCGATGTGCAGGGCCTTGGGGGCGGCGGCGTCGGCGAGCCAGCCGGCGAAGGCCCGCTCGTCCTCCTCGGCGAGCAGCGCCGGGTCGAACCAGGCCGCCGACTCCCCTGCGGCCAGCGCCACTTCGGTGACCTCGCCGGCGCCGAGCGCCCACTGGTAGACGGCGGCCAGCGCGACCGTGGTCTTGGCGTCGGAGGCGTGTTCGCGCAGCCAGGCGGTCAGCGTGCCCGGGTCGGTGAGCAGTTCGCCGTCCACCTCGACGCCGGGGGCGAGTTCGACGGCCTCCTCCTCGGCGGCGGCCGGGTCGATGCCGAAGACGCGGTCGCGGAAGTTGGCGTTGCGGAACTCCAGCGACTCCATCAGGGTGCCGACGGCGGCCCGGTCGAACGGGGCGCGGGCGAGGTCGGCGACACCGAGCGGGAGTTCGACGTCGCGGACCAGCTCGGTGAGCACCCGGTTGCGCTTGACCGAGTCGAGGTGGTCGCGCAGCTTCTCGCCGATCTTGCCCTTCACCTCGTCGGCGCGGGAGACGAGTTCGTCGAAGGAGCCGAACTGGTTGACCCACTTGGCGGCGGTCTTCTCACCGACGCCGGGGATGCCGGGCAGGTTGTCGGACGGGTCGCCGCGCAGCGCGGCGAGGTCCGGGTACTGGCGCGGGGTGACGCCGTACTTCTCGGTGACCTTCGCCGGGGTGAAGCGGGTGAGCTCGGAGACGCCCTTGGTCGGGTAGAGGACGGTGACGTGGTCGGTGACCAGTTGGAGGGAGTCGCGGTCGCCGGTGACGATGTCGACGTCGTAGCCGGCCGCCTCGGCGGCGGTGGCGAGGGTGGCGATGATGTCGTCGGCCTCGAAGCCCTCGACGGTCAGCCGGGGGACGTTCATCGCGTCGAGGAGTTCGCCGATCAGGCCGACCTGGCTGCGGAACTCGTCCGGCGTCTTGGCGCGGTTGGCCTTGTAGTCGGGGAACTCGACGGAGCGGAACGTCTGCCGGGAGAGGTCGAAGGCGACCGCGAGGTGGGTGGGCTGCTCGTCGCGGACGGTGTTGGCGAGCATCGACGCGAAGCCGTAGACCGCGTTGGTGGGCTGGCCGGTGGAGGTGTTGAAGTTCTCCACGGGCAGGGCGTAGAAGGCCCGGTAGGCCATCGAGTGCCCGTCGAGCAGCATCAGCCGGGGTCGCGGGCCGGCCCCGCCGGCACCCGTCGCGCCCATGTCCGTACTCTGCGTAGCCACGTCAACGTCCGTTCCTGCCGATTCCACTACCGGTCACCGATCCTATGGCCCGGCACCGACAAAAGGGGCACGGCGCCGGGGTGCCGACCGGCCCGGTGCCGGGGTGCCGACCGGCCCGGCGACGACGGCCGCGACCCGCCCCCGGGGGCCCGCCGGTCCGCCTCCGGGGCCGACCGGACCGCCACACCGGCCCGCCCACCGCCGCCCGCCGCGCACTACCGCCGAGTAGGGCGGTCGTACGATCACAGGCAGCAGAGCAGCAGGACCCGTGATCCCCGAGCGGCAGGAGTTCCCCCATGGCCGATGCGGCCCCCGACACCGCCCCCGACACCGCCCCAGCCCCCACCCCCGTCCTCAAGGTCCCGCAGGAGGTGCTGGACCACTTCGCCAAGCTCGGCGTGGACCCGGAGACCTTCTCCGGCGGCCACCTCGGCGAGAAGCTCGGCATGCGGATCGTCGAGGCCTCCGGCGACCGCGTGGTCGGCACCATGCCGGTGGAGGGCAACCAGCAGCCGTACGGCCTGCTGCACGGCGGCGCGTCGGCGGCGCTGGCCGAGACGCTGGGCTCGATCGGCGCGATGCTGCACGCCGGACCGGGCCGGTACGCGGTCGGCGTCGACCTCAACGCCACCCACCACCGCTCGGCGACCTCCGGGCTGGTCACCGGCGTGGCGACGGCCGTCTTCAAGGGCCGCACCGCCGCGACGTACGAGATCGCGATCACCGACGACACCGGCAGGCGGATCACCAGCTGCCGGTTGACCTGCATGCTGCGCGATCTCTAACGGGCCGACGGCTGTCGAGAGTTCAGCCGATCGGCCGTCAAATCCCTTTTCCGCCCCCTTGTTTGACGACCCCGCCCCCTGGGCAGGCGTTGATCGGGACAAGGGGGCGTTCGCATGCCCGCGCACGGCCGACGGACTCGGCTCCCGTCACGCCGCCCGCCGCACCGCTCGTCTCCGGTCGTCCTGGCGACCGGGACCTCGCCCGTAACGCTGCGTAATCCGCCGGAAATTCGAGCACAGGCCGACTCCCGGGGCTTCCAGCCGCCGTGAGCCGCTTCGCCGCGCCCTGGTCGTCCGCAATTCGGACGGTCGAGGTCGAAACCCGGGAATCGGACACGGCTGTCCGATTATCGACGATGCCAGCTGCAACCTGCATTTCTGGCCCTTACATCGTCCTACCAGCGGGTAAACGCCCGCCGACGACGGATCGATCGGACCGAAACGACCACATGCTGAGACAACTGCTCCGTGTGCTCATAACAAGAGAATCACAGCCTGCCCACACCACTGCCCGAGCTGCCCAACGGCATCTAGAGTCACGGCCAGTCACCGCGCCATTCGACTGGGCCCAGCCCTCCGCGCACTGCGGCTCCCGCCACTCCGGCGCGGGCGCATCCTGAACCGAAGGGGACCCTTGTGCGTCATCGTTCAGCAGCTGTCGTGAGCATTGCCGTGATCGCCGCCCTCAGCCTCAGCGCCTGCGGCTCACGCGGTGACAAGAAGTCCGGCGACGGAGGCGGCAGCGGCGGCGGCTCCACCGTCACCATCGGCATCGACGCCCCGCTCACCGGCGACCTCTCCGCCATCGGCATCGGCATCCGCAACTCCGTCGAACTCGCCGTCAAGAAGGCCAACGAGACCAACGAGGTCCCCGGCGTCAAGTTCCAGATCAAGGCCCTGGACGACACCGCCAAGCCCGGCCCCGGCCAGCAGAACGCCACCCAGCTCGTCGGCGACAAGAGCGTCGTCGGCGTCGTCGGCCCGCTCAACTCCAGCGTCGCCCAGTCGATGCAGCAGATCTTCGCCGACGCCAACCTCGTCGAGATCTCCCCCGCCAACACCGGCGTCGCCCTCAGCCAGGGCGAGAAGTGGGTCACCGGCGAGAAGAAGCGCCCCTTCAAGACCTACTTCCGCACCGCCACCACCGACGCCGTGCAGGGCCCGTTCGCCGCCCAGTTCCTCGCCAAGGACGCCAAGAAGTCCAAGGTCTTCCTCATCGACGACCAGAAGACCTACGGCGCCGGCCTCGCGGCCACCTTCAAGGCCGAGTTCACCAAGCAGGGCGGCAGCATCGTCGGCGAGGAGCACGTCAACCCCGACGACCGCGACTTCGCCGCCATCGTCACCAAGGTCAAGACCTCCGGCGCCGAAGCCGTCTACTACGGCGGCGAGTACCCCGCCGCCGGCCCGCTCTCCCTCCAGCTCAAGGACGCCGGCGTCAACATCCCGCTGATGGGCGGCGACGGCATGCAGAGCGCCGACTTCATCAAGCTCAACCCCAAGAGCGCCGGCGACTTCGCCACCGCCGTCGGCGGCCCCGTCGAACAGCTCCCCACCGCCGCCAAGTTCATCGCCGACTACAAGGCCGCCGGCTACAAGGACCCCTACGAGACCTACGGCGGCTACTCCTACGACAGCAGCTGGGCCATCATCCAGGCCGTCAAGTCCGTCGTCACCGCGAACAACGGCAAGCTCCCCGCCGACCCCCGCGCCGCCGTCGTCGACGCCGTCCAGAAGGTCTCCTTCGACGGCGTGACCGGCAAGGTCTCCTTCGACGAGTTCGGTGACACCACCAACAAGCAGCTCACCGTCTACACCGTCAAGGACGGCAAGTGGGACGTGGAGAAGACCGGCACCTTCAGCGGCTGACACCGGGTCACCACCGCCGAACCGGCTCCACCTCACCACCACAGCGCGCGGGGGCGCCACGAGTGCCCCCGCGCGCCCCCACATCCACCACCCACGCGGACACCCCCGAACGCACTACGGAGGCCCAGCGGTGCACGACCTACCGCAGCAGCTGGCCAACGGCCTGATCCTCGGCGCCCTCTACGGACTCGTCGCGATCGGCTACACGATGGTCTACGGCATCGTCCAGCTCATCAACTTCGCCCACGGCGAGATCGTCATGGTCGGCGGCTTCGGCGCCCTGACCGCCTACCTCGCCCTCCCCGGCGGCACCACCCTCTGGCTGGCCCTACCGCTGATGCTGATCGCCGGCGTCCTGGTCTCCACCCTCACCGCCGTCGCCGCCGAGCGGTTCGCCTACCGCCCCCTGCGCAACGCCCCCCGGCTCGCGCCGCTGATCACCGCGATCGGGCTGTCCATCCTCCTCCAGCAACTCGTCTTCTCCTTCTACCCCGACGCCAAGAAGGCCCGCGTCTTCCCCAAGATCCCCGGCGACCCCTTCAGCCTCGGCTCCGTCACCATCCAGCGCAGCGACCTCTTCCTCATCATCGCCGCCCCGCTCTGCATGCTCGCCCTCGGCTGGTTCGTCACCCGCACCCGCTCCGGCCGCGCCATGCAAGCCACCAGCCAGGACCCGGACACCGCCAAGCTGATGGGCATCGACACCGACCGCATCATCGTCATGGCCTTCGCCATCGGCGCCGCGTTCGCCGCCGTCGCCGCCGTCGCCTACGGCCTGCGCAGCGGCCAGGTCGACTTCCGGATGGGCTTCATCCTCGGCCTCAAGGCCTTCACCGCCGCCGTCCTCGGCGGCATCGGCAACATCTACGGCGCCATGCTCGGCGGCCTCGCCCTCGGCCTCGCCGAAGCCCTCGCCACCGGCTACATCCAGCACCTCCCCGGCATGCACCTCTTCGGCGGCGGTGCCTGGAAGGACGTCTGGGCCTTCGTACTCCTCATCCTCGTGCTCCTCGTCCGGCCCCAAGGCCTGCTCGGCGAGCGCGTCGCGGACAGGGCGTGACCACCATGACCACCACCAGCACCGAAACGACCCCGGTCATCGCCCTCCCGGCCCGCGCAGCCACCGCCCTCACCGGCCTCGGCGCACTCACCACCGCCGCCTCCGCCGCCATGTCCTGGACCTGGACCTCCGACTACCCCGGCGACCTCACCTACTACGGCTCCCCCGCCGGCCTCCAGTGGCTCGCCCTCGCCGCCGGCATCCTCACCCTCCTCCTCCTGCTCGCCACCCAGGGCGTCCCCGGCCTGCGCTGGGCCGCCCCCGCCGGCAGCAACAACGCCGTCCTCCTCGCCGCCACCGGCGCCCTCGCCGTCAGCGTCTACTCCGTCGCTTCGATCTCCACCGAACTCGGCGGCCTCGCCAACCTCGAACCCGGCGGCTGGGTCCTCGCCGCCGGCGGCCTCATCACCATCCTCGGCGCCCTCGGCCTCCCCCTCGACCGCCGCACCGCCGTCCCCCTGCGGATCGTCGACAAGCGCCTCTTCCTGCTCGTCCCCGCCGCCCCCCTGGCCTGGTTCGGCGCCCACGCCATCCCCGACGACAAGCCCGTCGCGCCCGTCATGACCGCCCTCGCCGGCGGCCTGGCCATCGCCACCGGCGCCGTCCTCCTCCTCCAGCTCGGCCACCTCGCCAACACCTGGCTGCGCCTGGGCCGGATCGACCGCCCGCTGCCCGCACCCCGGCACCTCCCCTCCTGGGTCGAGGTCCTGATCATCGTCGGCGCCTTCGGACTCGGCCTCTTCGCGATCACCTTCGGCATCGACACCGAGTACGGCGAACTCTTCACCGGCTGCCTGCTGTTCACCGCCCTGGCCGTCGCCGCCCTCACCAAGTCCGGCCTGATCGGCCGCCTGCGCGCACTGACCGTCAAGCACCGCCCCGTCACCACCGGCGCCGCCTTCGCCGCGGCCGCCAGCTTCCCCTTCACCCAGAACAGCGACCAGTACACCTCGGTCGCCACCAACATCCTGATCTTCGCCACCGTCGCCCTCGGCCTCAACATCGTCGTCGGCCTGGCCGGCCTGCTCGACCTCGGGTACGTCGCCTTCCTCGGCGTCGGCGCCTACGCCGCCGCCCTGGTCTCCGGCTCCCCCGCCTCGCCCATCCACGTCCAGTTCCCGTTCTGGGCCGCGATGCTCACCGGCGCCGCCGTCTCCATGGTCTTCGGCGTCCTCATCGGCGCCCCCACCCTGCGGCTGCGCGGCGACTACCTCGCCATCGTCACCCTCGGCTTCGGCGAGATCTTCCGCATCACCATGCTCAACCTCAACGGCACCACCGGCCCCAAGGTCACCAACGGCTCCAACGGCATCCCCCGGATCCCCGACCTGCAGATCCTCGGCTTCGACCTCGGCAAGCCCCACACCGTCGCCGGCATCGAACTCGGCCGCTTCTCCAACTACTACCTGCTGATGCTCCTGGTCACCGCCCTGGTCGTGCTGATCTTCGCCCGGGTCGGCAACTCCCGCATCGGCCGCGCCTGGGTCGCCATCCGCGAGGACGAGACCGCCGCCGAAGCCATGGGCATCAACGGCTTCCGCCTCAAGCTCCTCGCCTTCGCCCTCGGCGCCTGCCTCGCCGGCCTCGCCGGCACCGTCCAGGCCCACGTCAGCTACACCGTCACCCCCGACCAGTACACCTTCGCCGAAGCCCTCCCCCCCAACTCCGCCTTCCTGCTCGCCGCCGTCATCCTCGGCGGCATGGGCACCATCAGCGGCCCGCTGGCCGGCGCCACACTCCTCTTCCTCATCCCGAAGAAGCTCGAATTCCTCGCCGACTACCAGCTCCTCGCCTTCGGCGCCGCCCTCATCATCCTGATGCGCGTACGCCCCGAGGGCCTCATCCCCAACCGTCGCCGCCAACTGGAGTTCCACGAGGCCGCCATCCCGGCCCAACCCACCGGCGAGCCGACCGCACTCACCAAGGCAGGGGCGTGACCGACCCGATGACCACCACCGCCAAGCCCCTGCTCGAAGTCACCGGCGTCACCATGCGCTTCGGCGGCCTCACCGCCGTCAACGACGTCTCCCTCACCGTCCGCGAAGGCGAGATCATCGGCCTCATCGGCCCCAACGGCGCCGGCAAGACCACCTTCTTCAACTGCCTCACCGGCCTGTACGTCCCCACCGAAGGCGCCGTCCGCTTCCGCGACGTCGTCCTGCCCCCCAAGCCCCACCTCGTCACCCAGGCCGGCATCGCCCGCACCTTCCAGAACATCCGGCTCTTCGCCAACATGACCGTCCTCGAGAACGTCCTCGTCGGCCGGCACACCCGCACCAAGGAAGGCATCTTCGCCGCCATCCTCCGCGGCCCCCGCTACCACCGCGCCGAAGCCGAAAGCCGCGAGAAGGCCATGGAACTCCTGGAGTTCACCGGCCTCGCCGCCAAGGCCGACCACCTCGCCCGCAACCTCCCCTACGGCGAACAACGCAAACTGGAGATCGCCCGCGCCCTCGCCTCCGACCCCGGCCTCCTGCTCCTCGACGAACCCACCGCCGGCATGAACCCCCAGGAGACCCGCGCCGCCGAGGAACTCGTCTTCGCCATCCGCGACAAGGGCATCTCCATCCTCGTCATCGAGCACGACATGCGCTTCATCTTCAACCTCTGCGACCGCACCGCCGTGCTCGTCCAAGGCCAGAAGATCGTCGAAGGCGACCGCGAGACCGTCCAGAACGACGAACGCGTCATCACCGCGTACCTCGGCGCCCCGCTCGAAGACACCACCCCGGCCGCCCCGCAGAACGTCGCGCCGGAGAACGTTACGGAGACCGACCAGTGACCGCACTCCTCGAGGTCGAGGACCTCCGCGTCGCCTACGGCAAGATCGAAGCCGTCAAGGGCATCAGCTTCACCGTCGAACAGGGCGAGGTCACCACCCTCATCGGCACCAACGGCGCCGGCAAGACCACCACCCTGCGCACCCTGTCCGGCCTCCTCAAGCCCACCGCCGGACGCATCACCTTCGACGGCCAGGACCTCTCCACCGTCCCCGCCCACAAGATCGTCGCCCTCGGCCTCGCCCACTCCCCCGAAGGCCGGCACATCTTCCCCCGCATGACCATCGAGGAGAACCTCCTCCTCGGCGCCTTCCTGCGCACCGACACCGCCGGCATCGCAGCCGACGTCGAACGGGCCTACAGCCTGTTCCCCATCCTCGGCGAACGGCGCAAGCAGGCCGCGGGCACCCTCTCCGGCGGCGAACAGCAGATGCTCGCCATGGGTCGGGCCCTGATGTGCCAGCCCAAACTCCTCATGCTGGACGAGCCCTCCATGGGCCTCTCGCCCCTCATGATGCAGAAGATCATGGCCACCATCATCGAACTGAAGGCGTCCGGCACGACCATCCTCCTGGTCGAACAGAACGCCCAGGCCGCGCTGTCACTGTCCGACCGGGGCTACGTCATGGAAACCGGCCGCATCGCCCTCTCCGGAACCGGCGCCGACCTCCTCCACGACGAGTCCGTCCGCAAGGCCTACCTCGGCGAGGACTGACCCCACCACACGCGACGAAGGGCCCGGCAGACGTCGATCCGCCGGGCCCTCTCGCCCATCCGCTCACCCGGACTACTCGGCCGAGCCCTCGTCCGCCTTCTTGCGGTCCTGGGCCTCGCCCTCCTCGATGACCGCCTCGGCCACCGCGGCCATCGTCATCCGCCGGTCCATCGACGTCTTCTGGATCCACCGGAACGCGGCAGGCTCGTTCAGCCCGAACTTGGTCTGCAGCACACCCTTCGCCCGGTCCACCAGCTTCCGGGTCTCCAGCCGCTGGGTGAGATCCCCGATCTCCTTCTCCAACGCCCGCATCTCGGTGTGCCGCGACACCGCCATCTCGATCGCCGGCACCAGATCCGCCTTCGAGAACGGCTTGACGATGTACGCCATCGCCCCGGCGTCCCGAGCCCGGTCCACCAGCTCCCGCTGCGAGAACGCCGTCAGCATCAGCACCGGCGCCAGGTGCTTCTCGTGGATCTGCTCGGCCGCGGACAGCCCGTCCAGCACCGGCATCTTCACGTCGAAGATCGCGAGGTCCGGCTTCAGCTCCTCCACGAGCCTCACCGCCGTCTCCCCGTCCCCCGCCTCGCCGACGACGGTGTAACCCTCCTCCTCCAGCATCTCCTTCAGATCGAGGCGGATCAGCGCCTCGTCCTCGGCGATCACGATCCGGGTGATCTGGGGCGTATCGGTCTCAAGCGGCTGTGCCTGCTCGTCGGCGGTGCTCACGGGGCTCCTAGTTCCGGCGGGGTACTGCATGCACGAGGGTACCTAGACACGGTATGTTTGAGACACGACGGCAAGGCATTGGCCTTCAAATCGTAGGCCCCGATAGCCCAATTGGCATGAGGCAATGGTCTCAAACACCATACAGTGTGGGTTCGAATCCCACTCGGGGCACTTTCCTTCCAATCGAAGGATCTCGCCAGTCGGAAGCGGCTGGTGATCTCCGTCGGTTCGAGTGAAGTTTCGGCCGTTCGTCGGACACGCCCGAAATCTTCGTACACGCTCGTTCGCGTGTACGAGTCCTCCGTTCGCGAGCAAGCCGTCCCAACTGGACGACCAAGACCGTCCGGGGCGAGGTCCGCCGCTACGAGTACCCGCGCTACTTCTTCACCGATACCTCGGCCGACATCATCAGCCTCTTCACCGCCACCCTCGACGCCGTCGGTGTCCAGTGGAAGGCCGTCTCCGCTCCAAAGGCGCCACGAACGTCTCCATTACCCCCAAGTACTGACGGCGGCGCGGCCGCCCGAAGGGCCGCGCCGCCGGGGAACGTCAGGCGTCCAACGTCCCCACGTGGTGGACGCGGACGAGGTTGGTGGAGCCGGCGAGGCCCGGGGGCGATCCGGCGGTGATGATGACGATGTCGCCCTTCTGGCAGCGGCCGAGGGACAGCAGCGCCGCGTCGACCTGTTCGACCATCTGGTCGGTCGTCTGGGCGAACGGGCCGAGGAAGGTCTCCACGCCCCAGGTGAGGGCGAGTTGGCTGCGCACCGGCGGCTCGTAGGTGAAGGCGAGGACCGGGATGGGTGAGCGGTAGCGGGTCAACCGGCGGGCGGTGTCGCCGGATTGGGTGAAGGCGATCAGGTACTTGGCGTGCAGGAAGTCGCCGATCTCGGCGGCCGCGCGGGCGACGGCGCCGCCCTGGGTCCGCGGCTTGCTGCCGGTGGTCAGCGGGGGCAGGCCGGCGGCCAGGATGTCGTTCTCGGCGGCTTCGATGATCCGGCCCATGGTCTTGACCGTCTCGACCGGGTACTTGCCGACGGAGGTCTCGCCGGAGAGCATCACCGCGTCCGTGCCGTCGAGCACCGCGTTGGCGACGTCGGAGGCCTCGGCGCGGGTGGGGCGGGAGGCGTTGATCATCGAGTCGAGCATCTGGGTGGCGACGATGACCGGCTTGGCGTTGCGCCGGGCGAGCTTGATGGCGCGCTTCTGGACGAGCGGGACCTGTTCGAGGGGCATCTCCACGCCCAGGTCGCCTCGGGCCACCATGATGCCGTCGAAGGCGTCGACGACGGATTCGAGGTTGTCGACCGCCTGCGGCTTCTCGATCTTGGCGATGACCGGGACGTACCGGCCTTCTTCGGCCATGATCCGGTGGACGTCCTCGATGTCGCGTCCGCTGCGGACGAAGGAGAGCGCGATCAGGTCGGCTCCGGTGCGCAGCGCCCATCGCAGGTCGGCGACGTCCTTGTCGCTGAGTGCGGGGACGGAGACGGCGACGCCGGGGAGGTTGAGGCCCTTGTGGTCGGAGATGAGGCCGCCTTCGATGACGAGGCAGCGTACGCGGGGTCCGTCGACTTCGATGACCTCCAGGGTGACCCGGCCGTCGTCGACGAGGATGCGTTCGCCGCGGCTGACGTCGGCGGCGAGTCCGGGGTAGGTGGTTCCGCAGGTGTCCTTGTCCCCGACGACGCCGTTGTCGGTGGAGATGGTGAACTCGTCGCCGCGTTCGAGTAGTACGGGCCCGTGGGCGAAGGTGTCGAGTCGGATCTTCGGGCCTTGGAGGTCGGCGAGGATGCCGACGCTGCGGCCGGTCTCGTCGGCGGCCTTGCGGACGCGGCGGTAGCGTTCTTCGTGTTCGGCGTGGGTGCCGTGGCTGAGGTTGAATCGGGCGATGTCCATCCCGGCGTCGACCAGGGATTTGATCTGGTCGTACGAGTCGGTGGCGGGCCCGAGGGTGCAGACGATTTTTGCTCGGCGCATAGTGCTGAGACTAGGCATTACCGGCGCGTAACCTCGACGCGGGTCCGTTCTGCGGGATGACCTTTGGCGTAAGGGGAGTTGAACAATCTGACCCGCCCTCGGACCGGTGTGCGAGCGTCGCTTTCCGCGCCGGTCCTGGCACCTGCCTTGGGGGTCCGCCGGTCGCCGCCCTCCGGGTCGTCCGCCGATGCGATTCCGTGAAGGGCTGTTCACCCCCGGTTCACCGGAGCTTCCGTTGCCGCTCCCCGCCCGGCGGGACGCTCGTCACCCCCGGGTGACGGCCCGGCCGTTCCGGGCAACCACCCGGACGACGTAGACGACGTGGGCGACGTCGTGTGGTGAAGTCGCCTGCGAGGGGGAGGCGTTCGGCATGAAACGCGCTCTGGGGGTGGTGGCGGCCCTGGCTCTGCTGGGCGGGGTGGTCTATGCGCTGATCCCCGACGACAAGGGGCCCGAGGTGGTCACGGTCACCGGCCTGATCGGGTCGGAGAAGCGCGACTTCTTCGACAACCCGGACGTCAAGGCGGAGTTGAGGAAGCGGGGCCTGGAGGTCCGGGCGGATTCGACCGGTTCCTGGACGATGAGCGAGCAGGCGAAGAGCACCAAGGGGCTGGATTTCGCCTTCCCGGCGAGCGCCGCGCCGGCCCGGGAGATCCAGCGCAACTGGGAGCTGCAGGACTCGCCGCTGGTGCCGTTCTACTCCCCGCTGGTGATCGTGACGCACGAGTCGACGGCGTTGGTCCTGAAGCAGAACCAGTTGGCGGACGTGGACGCCAAGGGTGTCTGGACGTTCCGGATGGACCGGTACGTGGAGGGGCTGAGGAGCGGCCTGAAGTGGAAGGACCTCCAGGGCGCGGCTGCGCACCCGGAGTTGGCGGGCGCGCTGTACGTGTCCACCACGGACCCGGAGAGTTCGTCCTCGGGTGCGATGTACCTGGCGCTGCTGGCGTACATCGCGAACGGGAGCCAGGTGGTGTCGGACGACGCGGGGGTCGGTGCCGTCCGGGACGTGCTGGCCGCGTCGAACCGGTTGCAGGGCATGCAGAAGATCAGCAGTGACGAGCCGTTCCGGGACTTCTTCGCGGGGGTGGGGAACATGGTCTTCGCGTACGAGTCGCAGGCCGCCGCGCTGCCGCTGCAGGGCAGGTCGACGGGGGACATGGTGGTGATGTACCCGGACACCACGGTCCAGTCGGACCACACCCTGGTGGCCCGGACGGACAACGGCCGCAAGTTGGCCGACCTGCTGGAGAACGACGCGGTGCTGCGCGCGTTGGAGGCGCGCTTCGGCCTGCGCCCGCAGGCCGACCAGGAGGCCTTCTGGAGCCTGGTGAAGGACAAGAAGCCGTCCTTCGCGCACGACCTGCGCAACGCCGGGTTCAAGCAGGCGACGCTGCCCTCGCTGGACAACCTGCTGAAGCTGACCAACGCGGCGAAGGGGAGCCCGAAGTGAGCGTCCTGACGAAGCGCCGGAGCCCACTGGTCGCCGCTCTGGCGGCCGTGCTCGTGGCGGTGACCGCCTGCGCCTCGGGTGGCGGCCGCTCCGGCCCGAAGCCCACGGATCCGCCCGCCGAGACGGCCCGGCCGGGGGTACTGCGCGTCCTGGCCGGCAGTGAACTCCAGGATCTGGCACCGATTTTGGAGGACGCCCGGAAGGCCACCGGCGTGACGGTGCAGTTCGCCTGGACGGGCACCTTGGACGGCGCGGACACGGTGTCGGCGGGCCGGGCGGACGGCAGGTACGACGCCGTGTGGTTCCCGTCCGACCAGTACCTGCGGCTGGATCCGGTCGGGAAGTCCAAGGTGCTCTCCGAGACCCCGGTGATGGTCTCGCCGGTGGCGATCGGGGTGCGTTCCTCGACCCTCGCCGACCTGGGCTGGGGCGACGGCTCGAAGGTCACCTGGGCGCAGGTCGGCGATGCCGCCGCGGCCGGCAGGCTGACGTACGGGATGGCCGATCCCTCGCGTTCCAACTCCGGGTTCTCCACCCTGGTGGCGGTCGCCTCGGCGTTCTCCAAGGCGGACGCGGCGCTGTCGGAGGCGGACGTCCTGAAGGCGACGCCGCAGCTGAAGCAGTTCTTCACCGGCCAGAAGCTGACTTCCGGGTCCTCGGGCTGGTTGGCGCAGGCGTACACCCGTGCGGAGTCGGGCCTGGTGGGTGCGCTGGTGAACTACGAGTCGGTGCTGCTGTCGCTGAACAGGACGTTGCCGGCGCAGCAGCAGTTGACGGTGGTGCGCCCGCTGGACGGCGTGGTGTCGGCGGACTATCCGCTGTCGCTGCTGTCCTCCGCCGCGCCGGACCAGCGCGACGCCTTCCAGCGGCTGACCTCGTACCTGCTCAAGGAGGAGGTGCAGAAGCGCATCTCCGAGGTGACGCTGCGCCGCCCGGCGACGGCGGGTGTGGCGCCGGCCGCGGGGCTGTCTACGGACCGCCGGCCGGAGTTGCCGTTCCCGGGCACCCGGGCCGTCGCGGACGGCCTGTTGGCCTCGTACCAGAACGAGCTGCGCCGCCCGTCCCGGACGGTGTACGTGCTGGACACCTCGGGTTCGATGGAGGGTTCGCGGATCGCGGCGCTGAAGAACGCGCTGGGGCGGTTGACCGGGGCGGACGACACCCGCGGGGTGCGCCGCTTCCGGGACCGCGAGGAGGTCACCCTGCTCTCGTTCGCGTCCTCGGTGAAGTGGGCGAGGACGCACGTGGTGCCGCCGTCCGGGGGTCAGCCGGGCCCGCAGGCGGAGTTGGCGGCGATCGACGCGGACGTGCAGTCGCTGTCGGCGACGGGCGGGACGGCGCTGTACGACTCGTTGGAGGAGGCGTACCGGGTGATCGAGCGCCAGCAGGCGGCGGCGAAGGACGACCGGTTCACCTCGATCGTGCTGATGACCGACGGGGAGAGCAACGCCGGTGCGTCGGACGCCGACTTCAAGCGCTTCCACGATGCGCTCCCGGCGTGGGAGAAGGCGGTCCCGGTGTTCCCGATCAAGTTCGGGGAGGCGGCGGTGAACCAGTTGCAGGGGGTCGCGGATCTGAGCGGCGGCAAGCTGTTCGACGGTTCGGGCTCGCTGGACGGGGCGTTCGAGGAGATCCGTGGCTACCAGTGACGGGCCCTGGCGGCGGGTGTTGCGGTACCTGGAGTCGGCCCGGAACCTGGTGGGCTGTACGGGCGGCGCGATCGGTCTGGGGCTGCACTTCGCCGGGCTGGGCGGGGCGTGGTGGCCGGGCGTGGTGGCGGGGTTGTACGGGGTGGGCGCGCTGCTGACGCCCGGCCCGGCCGGCCCGGCGTCCGGGGTGTCCGGGGTGTCCCGGGCGTCGGGGCAGCCGCAGGGCGCCGGGCCGGTGTTCCCGCCGGAGCCGGAACCGGAGCCCGAGCCGGAGCCCGAGCCCGAGCCCGTGGGGAGACCGGCGCCGCCGCCCGAGCCCGATCCGGAGCTGGAGGCGCTGGCCGCCTATCTGGCCGCCGTGCCCCTGCCGCCGGGCGCCGGGGTGGACGGCCTGCTGGCGGCGCTGCGCGCGGCCGGGCCCGGCCCGGTGGCGGAGCTGATCGTCCGGCACCGGCTGCCGGTGGCGGTGGCGGGCTACCTGCGGGCGCGGACGTGGCGCCCGTGGGCGGGCCCGGACGCGCCGGATCC
Source organism: Streptomyces sp. NRRL S-350 (assembly GCF_000719705.1). GTDB lineage: Bacteria > Actinomycetota > Actinomycetes > Streptomycetales > Streptomycetaceae > Kitasatospora. The sequence goes on from NZ_JOHO01000057.1 coordinate 17,585, forward strand.
GGCGGTTGAGCTGGGTCGCGAGGTGGCGGGGCTCGGCGCCGAGCTGGCCTGAGCCCGGGGCGGCCGGGCGGCCGGTCGGCCGTCCCCGCTCACCCCGTCCCCGCCCGACTCCGTCACGAACGAGTCGCCAAGATCTCACCTCTTGGACAGGTCCGGGGGCTATTCAGCGACCCCGCCCGCACGGCACACTTCTACGCGCGTCCTTCTACGCGCGTCGACGCCGAGGCGCACACTCACAGTTCCAGAACACCAGTTGACGGCCCATCTGCCGTCGTTCCCACCCGGGAGAGTCGTCCATGCCCCTGAACCGCCGTGACTTCGTCACCCGGTCCGCCGCCACCGCCGCCGGTGCCGCCCTGGTGAGCGGCGCCGCCGTCGCCGCCGCCCCCTCCGCCGCGGCCGCCGAGCCGGACACGGCGGCCGCCTCGGGCCGGCAGCGCAAGCCGCGCAAGCAGGCCTTCACCGTCATGGGCACCACCGACCTGCACGGCCGGGTGCTCGACTGGGACTACTTCACCGACGCCCAGTACGTCGACAAGGCGCACAACGCGGTCGGCCTCGCCAAGATCTCCACCCTGGCCAACCAGGTGCGCGAGGAGAAGGGCTGGGACCGCTGTCTGCTGATCGACTCCGGCGACATCATCCAGGGCACGCAGCTGACCTACTACTACGCCCGGATCGAGCCGATCGCCACCGACGGCGACACGGTGCCGGACCACCCGATGGCCGTCGCCATGAACCTCATGGAGTACGACGCCGCCGCGCTCGGCAACCACGAGTTCAACTACGGCATCCCGACCGTCAAGGCCTTCGAGGACCAGCTGGAGTTCCCGCTGCTGGGCGCCAACGCGCTGCACGCGAAGAACGAGAAGCCGGCCTTCCCGCCGTACGTGATCAAGGAGCTGCACCTGGGCGAGGGCAAGCCGCTCAAGGTCGGCATCCTCGGCCTCACCAACCCGGGCATCGCGATCTGGGACAAGGCAAACGTCAGCGGCAAGATGGTCTTCCCGGGCATCGTGGAGACCGCCGCCAAGTACGTGCCGCGGATGAAGGCGGCCGGCGCGGACGTCATCGTGGTCTCGGCGCACTCCGGCATCGACGAGCAGACCACCTACGGCGACCAGCTGCCCTGGCCCGAGGACGCCTCGGGCGAGATGGCGGAGACCGTCCCGGACATCGACGCGGTGCTGGTGGGCCACACCCACAAGGAGGTCCCGCAGCGCCTGATCGTCAACAAGAAGACCGGCAAGACGGTCGTGCTGTCCGAGCCGCTGTGCTGGGGCCAGCGGCTGAGCTGCTTCGACTTCGAGGTCGAGTTCGCCGACGGCGCCTGGAAGGTCACCTCGGTCTCCTCGCGGGTGCTGAACTCCAACACCGTGCCGGAGAACCCGGAGATCACCAACGCGATCACCGAGCAGCACAAGAAGGTCGTCGCGTACGTCAACCAGAACATCGGCACCAGCAAGATCGAGCTGTCGATCGCCGAGTCCCGCTTCAAGGCCACCCCGATCATCGACCTGATCGGCAGGGTCCAGGCCGACGCGGTCAGGACGGCGCTGGCGGGCGGTCAGTACGCGAACCTGCCGGTGCTGGCCCAGGCCGCCCCGTTCAACCGCACCGCCCTGATCCCGTCCGGCCAGGTCAAGCTGCGCGACGCCGCCGGCCTGTACATCTACGAGAACACCCTGGAGGCCCGCATCCTGACGGGCGCCCAGCTCAAGGACTACCTGGAGTTCTCGGCGAAGTACTACAACCAGCTCGCCCCGGGCGCCCCGGTCGACAAGGACGCCCTGACCGGCGCCGAGACCACCCCGGACTACAACTACGACTCGGTCTACGGCCTGAGCTACGACATCGACATCTCGCAGCCGAAGGGCGGGCGGATCGTCAACCTGTCCTTCCAGGGGAAGCCGATCGACCCGGCCGCCCAGTTCGTCCTCGCGGTCAACAACTACCGCGCCAACGGCGGCGGCAACTTCCCGCACGTGGCCGGCGCCAAGCTGGTCTGGTCGAACTCCGACGAGATCCGCAACACCATGATCGCCTGGGTGAAGGCCAAGGGTGTCATCGACCCCGCCGACTTCTTCACCGACTCCTGGCGCCTGGTCCGCGCCGGCCAGCCGGTCTTCTGACCGGCGCCCCCTCTCCACGAGGCGCCGCCGGGCCCGTCCGCCCGGCGGCGCCTCGCCGTGTCCGCGCGCGGTGGAACCACGACGCCGGACGGGTCCGGGCCCGCCACCGACCCCCGACCCCGACCCGACCCCGCCTCCGCCTCCGCCGTCCCAGCCGAACCACTCATCCGTCGAGACGATCGGACATCTGGAGAAGACTGAAGGATATTCATCCGCTCGCCTGCTCTCCCTATCGTTGAGGCATCACGAACGGCCCCACGGGGGGCCGGTGTTACCGGACAGGGGAGTGAGCGCGATGCGTGCAGTGGTGCAGCGGGAGTTCGGCGGGCCGGAGGTCCTGGAGGTCGCCGAGGTCGAGCGCCCGGAGCTGCTGAGCGGCGAGGTGCTGGTGCGGGTGAAGGCCGCCGGGGTGAACCCGGTGGACGTGGCGGTGCGGGCCGGCTGGTTCCCGCTGCTGGGCGAGCCGCCGTTCACGCTGGGCTGGGACGTCTCCGGGGTGGTCGAGGAGGCCGCGCCCGGCGCCCGGTACCGGGTGGGCGAGGAGGTGTACGGGATGCCGTTCTTCCCCCGCGCCGCGGGCGGATACGCCGAGTACGTGGCCTCGCCGTCCCGCCAGCTGGCCCGCAAGCCCGCCTCGATCGACCACGTGGCCGCCGCCGCGCTGCCGCTGGCCGCGCTGACCGCCTGGCAGGGCCTGGTGGACGCGGCGCGGATCGGCGAGGGGCAGCGGGTGCTGATCCACCGGGCGGCGGGCGGCGTCGGCCACCTCGCCGTGCAGATCGCCAAGGCCCGTGGGGCGTACGTGATCGCGCTGGCGAGCGAGCCCAAGCACGCGTTCCTGAAGGAGCTCGGCGCCGACGAGGTCGTCGACTACCGCACCACCGACTACACCCAGGCCGTCAAGGACGTCGACGTCGTCTTCGACTCCTCGTCCGAAGGCACCCGCGCGCTGGAGGTGCTGAAGCCCGGCGGCGTGCTGGTGAGCATCATGGAGCACCGGGACCAGGACCTCGCCGCCGCGGTCGAGGCCGCCGGCCGCCGCTTCGCGGGCATCTCCGTCGAGCCCGACTACGCGGCGCTGGAGGCGATCGCGGCCCTGGTGGACGAGGGCCTGGTCCGCCCGCACGTCGAGCGGGCCTTCCCGCTGGCCGAGGCGGGCGCGGCCCACGAACTGGTGGGCTCCGGTACCGTCCAGGGCAAGGTCGTCCTCACCGTCGACTGAACCGGACCGCACGCGGGGAGACAGGAGAGGGGCGGGGAGTTGGACATCCTGACCGAAGCGCTGGGCTCGATGCGGACGGCGTACCCGTCCTCCGTCCGCACCGAGGGGCGCGCCCCCTGGGCCCTGCGCCTGCCCCCGGTGCTCGGCGCCGGCTTCCACGTGGTGCTGTACGGCACCTGCTGGCTGCTTCCGCTGGGTGCGGGGGACGGCGCCGAGCGGCACGAGCCGGTGCCGCTCAGCCCGGGTGACATCGTCTTCCTGCGGGACGGCGGCGGCCACGTCCTGGCCGACCACCCGGACACCCCGCCGGTGGACTCGCACGCCTGCCGGGTGAACGACGCCTCGCCGATCGGCACCCTGGCCGTCGGCGGCGACGGCGCCCGCACCAGCCTGCTGTGCGGCAACTACCACCTGGACCAGGGGCGCCCGCACCCGGTGGTCCGCCAGCTGCCGGCCCTGATCCACCTGCCGACCAGGCACGGCCGCCACCCCGAGCTTGCCGCCGCCGTCCAGCTGTTGGGCACGGAGCTGGAGAACCCGCGGATCGGCTCGGCCGGGATCGTCCCGGCCCTGATCGACTCGCTGCTGCTGTACATCCTGCGGGCCTGGTTCGAGGACCAGCCGGCGGAGACGACCGCCGGCTGGGCGGCGGCGCTGCGGGACAGCGCGGTCGCCCCCGCCCTGACGGCGATCCACGAGGCGCCGGCCACCCCGTGGACGGTGGAGTCGCTGGCGGAGCGGGCGGGCCTGTCCCGGGCCGCCTTCGCCCGCCGCTTCACCTCGATGGTGGGCGAGCCGCCGATGGCGTACCTGACCCGCTGGCGGATGACCACGGCGGCCCGGCTGCTGCGCGAGTCGGAGGCGCCGCTGACCGCGGTCGCGGCGCGGACCGGCTACGGCTCGGAGTACGCCTTCGCGAAGGCGTTCAAGCGGGAGTTCGGCCAGGCCCCCGGCGGCTACCGCCGGGAGACCCGCACCGCGTGACCCGCACACCCCGGGCTAGCACGCCCCGGTGCCGCCGGCGCGGGAACGGTGCCCCAGGAGCCGCTGCCGCCGCACCACCGGCCGTCGAGGTGCTGCAGCGCCGACTCGGAGAAGTACGACCTCTGGTCCCCCTCGTGCGCCACGACCTGACGGCGCCTCATCACACCGCCGGGTCACAGCTCCTGGCGTACGGCGTGCAGCAGGTCCCGGGTGCGGGCGGGGTCCAGGCTGTCGGCGAGCAGGTCGGCCATGGCCTGCCCGTACTCGGCCACCTCGGCGGGCTTGTCCAGGTAGAGCGCGGTGGTGAACTGCTCCAGGTAGACGACGTCGGCGAGTTCGGGCTCGGCGAAGCCCAGCACCGTGAAGGCGCCGCTCTCGGCGCTGAGCCCGGCGTTGCCGAGCGGCAGCACCTGGAGTCGGACGTTGGGCAGTTCGCCGAGTTCCAGCAGTCGGTCCAGTTGGCCGCGCATCAGCTCGGGGCCGCCCCAGGGACGACGCAGCGCGGCCTCGTCCAGTACGGCGACCAGTCGGGGCGCGTGGTCTCCGGTGAGTAGGGCCTGGCGCCTGAGGCGGACGTCGACCCGGCGCTCGATCTCCTCGGCGCCGTGGTCGTGGCAGCCCGCGGTGATGACGGCCCGGGCGTAGTCGGCGGTCTGCAGGAGGCCGTGGACGAACTGGACTTCGTAGCTGCGGATCTCGGCGGCGGCCTCCTCCAGCCCGAGGTAGTTCTGGAACCAGCCGGGCAGCACGTCGCCGTACTCGTGCCACCAGGAGTTGGCGTTGGCGTCGCGGACCAGTCCGAGGACGGTGGCCCGTTCCTGCTCGGCGTCGATGCCGTAGAGGGTGAGGAGGTCGGCGACGTCGCGCTCCTTGAAGCCGACCCGGCCGAGTTCCATCCGGCTGATCTTGGATTCCGAGGCGCGGATCGAGTAGCCGGCTTCCTCCCGGCTGACACCCCTGGCCTCGCGGAGCTTTCGCAGCTGGTGGCCGAGCAGCAGGCGCCGTACCGTCGCGCTTCCGCCTGCCTGAGTCGTGCCCATGGAAGTAACCTCCGCACTCGCGCAGCCCCCCGGCCGTCGGCGGCAGTCTGCCACCTGGCACCGACGAGCAACAGCCTGTCCGGGTCGCATTCCGGCCGCTGTGAGAAGCCTGGGCGTCGGCTGTGAGCCGGCTCGGTCGCGGCAGTGGCGGTACGGGGAGGCGCGCCGTCGTTCCCGCCCGGGCCCCTCCCCCGCGAAACCTGCCCGGACCTGCCCGGACGTGCCTGGACGTGCCAGGACTGCCCATCGGGCTGCGTCTCCGGCCGGAGAACGCGACGGCGCCCGCCCTCCAACTGGTCGGGGAAGAGGGCAGGCGCCAGGAGACCGCGTTGGCCCGGCGACGCTGGCGGGGGCAGCGGGTTGAGCTCCCGGCGATGCGGCGCCGGGGGTTCGGGGGCCGGTCGGACCGTCAGACCACCAGGGGGCGGTCCGTGGGCCGGATCGGGGCGGGAAGCGGGGACTTGCCGCCCAGGTACGTGTCCACCGCGGCGGCGGCCGAACGGCCTTCCGCGATGGCCCAGACGATCAGCGACTGGCCTCGGCCGGCGTCTCCGCAGACGTACACGCCATCGACATTGGTGGCGAACCGGCCGTCGCGGGCAATGTTACCCCGCGCGTCGAGTTCGGCTCCCAGCTGCTCGACCAGCCCGTTCTTGACGTCCGTGCCGGTGAAGCCCATGGCGAGGGTGACCAGCTGTGCCGGGACGGCCCGCTCGGTGCCGGGGACGGGCTGGAACCGGCCGTCCTTGAACTCCACCTCGACGAGGTGCAGTTCCTGGACGTTGCCGTCCTCGTCGCCGGTGAAGTGGGTGGTGTTGACGGAGTAGATCCGCTCGCCGCCCTCCTCGTGCGCGGAGGTGACCTTGTACGTCATCGGCATGGTGGGCCACGGCTGGTGTCCGGGCCGCTCCTCGCTGGGGCGCGGCATGATCTCCAGCTGGGTCACGGACAGGGCGCCCTGCCGGTGGGCGGTGCCGACGCAGTCCGCGCCGGTGTCGCCGCCGCCGATGACCACGACGTGCTTGCCCTTGGCGCTGATCGGCGACTCGACGAAGTCGCCCTCCTGCACCTTGTTGGCCAGCGGCAGGTACTCCATGGCCTGGTGGATGCCCTTGAGCTCGCGTCCGGGCACCGGCAGGTCGCGGGCGGTGGTGGCGCCGGCGGCGACGACCACCGCGTCGAAGCGTTCGCGCAGCTGCTGTCCGGTGATGTCCTCGCCGACGTGCACGCCGGTGCGGAACCGGGTGCCCTCGGCCCGCATCTGCTCGATGCGGCGGTTGATGTGGCGCTTCTCCATCTTGAACTCGGGGATGCCGTACCGCAGCAGTCCGCCGATGCGGTCGGCCCGCTCGTACACGACGACGGTGTGCCCGGCGCGGGTGAGCTGCTGGGCGGCGGCGAGGCCGGCCGGGCCGGAGCCGACGACGGCGACGGTCTTGCCGGACAGCCGCTCCGGCACCTGCGGGGTGACGCCGCCGCGGTCCCAGGCCTTGTCGATGATGGTGACCTCGACGTTCTTGATGGTCACCGCGTCCTGGTTGATCCCCAGCACGCAGGCGGACTCGCACGGCGCCGGGCAGAGCCGCCCGGTGAACTCCGGGAAGTTGTTGGTCGCGTGCAGCCGCTCGATGGCACCGGACCAGTCGTCCCGGTAGGCGAGGTCGTTCCACTCGGGGATGAGGTTCCCGAGCGGGCAGCCGTTGTGGCAGAACGGGATGCCGCAGTCCATGCAGCGGCCGGCCTGCTTGCTGATGATCGGCAGGAGGCTGCGCTCGACGTAGACCTCGTTCCAGTCCCGCAGGCGGACGTCCACGGGTCGGCGCTCGGCCAGCTGCTTGGGCGTGGTCAGGAAGCCCTTGGGGTCAGCCATGTGCCGCCTCCATCATCTTGCGAGTGGTCTCGGCCTCGGAGAGGCCATCGCGCTCAGCGGCGTCCTTGGCGGCGAGCACGGCCTTGTAGTCGGTCGGCATGATCTTGGAGAAGCGGGAGACCCCGCTGCCCCAGTCCGCCAGGAGTTCGGCGGCGACGGTGGAGCCGGTCTCCTCGTAGTGCTGTTGGACGGTCTCGCGCAGCCACTCGCGGTCGCCGGCGGTCGGGGCCTCGATGCCCACCATGCCGTCGTTGACGTTGGCGGGGCGCAGGTCCAGGACGTACGCGATACCGCCGGACATGCCCGCCGCGAGGTTGCGCCCGGTCTCGCCGAGGATGACGACCCGGCCGCCGGTCATGTACTCCAGGCCGTGGTCGCCGACTCCCTCGACGACCAGGGTGGCGCCGGAGTTGCGGACGGCGAAGCGCTCGCCGGCCTTGCCGCGCAGGTGGATGCGGCCGGAGGTGGCGCCGTAGCCGATGGTGTTGCCGGCGATGACGTGGTTCTGCGCGTCGTTGCCGATGGCGGCGGCCTCGCGGGCCGGGCGGACGATGACGACGCCGCCGGACAGGCCCTTGCCGACGTAGTCGTTCGCGTCGCCTTCCAGCCGCAGCGTCACGCCGCTGGGCAGGAAGGCGCCGAACGACTGTCCGGCGGAGCCGGTGAAGGTGACGTCGATGGTGCCTTCGGGCAGGCCCTCGCCGCGGTACCGCTTGGTGACCTCGTGGCCGAGCATGGTGCCGACGGTGCGGTTGACGTTGCGGATCGGCAGCTGGATGCGGACGGCGTCGCCGCGCTCCAGGGCGTCCTCGGCCAGCTCGATCAGCTGGTTGTCCAGGGCCTTGTCGAGTGCGTGGTCCTGGGCGGTGGTGCAGTGGCGGGCCGTGCCCTCGGGCAGCGCCGGCACGTGGAAGAGCGGGGCCAGGTCGAGCCCGGCGGCCTTCCAGTGGTCGATCGCGGCCCGGGCGTCGATGTGCTCGGCGTGGCCGACGGCCTCCTCGATCGAGCGGAAGCCCAGCGAGGCCAGGATCTCGCGGACCTCTTCGGCGATGAACTCGAAGAAGTTGACGACGAATTCGGGCTTGCCGGAGAACCGCTCGCGCAGCACCGGGTTCTGGGTGGCGACGCCGACCGGGCAGGTGTCCAGGTGGCAGACGCGCATCATGATGCAGCCGGAGACGACCAGCGGGGCGGTGGCGAAGCCGAACTCCTCGGCGCCGAGCAGCGCGGCGATGACGACGTCGCGGCCGGTCTTCAGCTGGCCGTCGGTCTGGACGACGATGCGGTCGCGCAGCCCGTTGAGCAGCAGGGTCTGCTGGGTCTCGGCGAGGCCGAGCTCCCAGGGGCCGCCCGCGTGCTTCAGGGAGGTGAGCGGCGAGGCGCCCGTCCCACCGTCGTGTCCGGACACGAGCACGACGTCCGCGTGCGCCTTGGAGACGCCGGCCGCGACCGTTCCGACGCCGACCTCGGAGACCAGCTTCACGTGGATGCGGGCCGCCGGGTTGGCGTTCTTGAGGTCGTGGATCAGCTGCGCCAGGTCCTCGATGGAGTAGATGTCGTGGTGCGGCGGCGGCGAGATCAGGCCGACGCCCGGGGTGGAGTGCCGGGTCTTGGCGACCCACGGGTAGACCTTGTGGCCGGGCAGCTGGCCGCCCTCGCCGGGCTTGGCGCCCTGGGCCATCTTGATCTGGATGTCGTCCGCGTTGACCAGGTACTCGGAGGTGACGCCGAAGCGGCCGGAGGCGACCTGCTTGATCGCCGAGCGGCGCTCGGGGTCGTAGAGGCGGTCGGGGTCCTCGCCGCCCTCGCCGGTGTTGGACTTGCCGCCGAGGCGGTTCATCGCGATGGCCAGGGTCTCGTGCGCCTCGCGGGAGATCGAGCCGTACGACATGGCGCCGGTGGAGAAGCGCTTGACGATCTCGGAGACCGGCTCGACCTCGTCGACGGGGATCGGCTCGCGGCCGAGGCCGTTGAGTTCAAACAGGCCGCGCAGCGTCATCAGGCGGGCGGACTGCTCGTTCACCCGGTCCGTGTACTGCTTGAAGATGTCGTAGCGGCGGTTGCGGGTGGAGTGCTGCAGCCGGAAGACGGTGTCCGGGTCGAACAGGTGCGGCTCGCCCTCGCGGCGCCACTGGTACTCGCCGCCGATCTCCAGCGCACGGTGCGCGGCCGCGATGCCGGAGGCCGGGTAGGCCTTGGCGTGCCGGGCGGCGGTCTCGCGGGCGATCTCGTCCAGGCCGATGCCGCCGAGCTTGGTGGTGGTGCCGGCGAAGTAGCCGTCGACCAGCTCCTGGGAGAGGCCGATGGCCTCGAAGACCTGGGCGCCGCGGTAGGAGCCGACGGTGGAGATGCCCATCTTGGACATGACCTTGAGCACGCCCTTGCCGAGCGCCTTGATCAGGTTCTTGATGGCCTTCTCGGGCTCGACGCCCTCGATGAACACTCCCTGGGCGACGAGGTCCTCGACGGACTCCATCGCCAGGTACGGGTTGACCGCTCCGGCGCCGTAGCCGATCAGCAGCGCGACGTGGTGCACCTCGCGGACGTCGCCGGCCTCGACCAGCAGCGACACCCGGGTGCGCTGCTTGGTGCGGATGAGGTGGTGGTGGATCGCGGAGGTGAGCAGCAGCGAGGGGATCGGGGCGTGCTCGGCGTCCGAGTGCCGGTCGGAGAGCACGATGATCCGGGCGCCGTCGGCGATCGCGGCGTCGGCTTCGGCGGCGATCGCGGCCAGGCGGGTCGCCAGGCCTTCGCCGCCGGCGGCGACCTTGTAGAGGCCGGAGAGCGTGACGGCCTTGAGGCCGGGCTGGTCGCCGTCGGCGTTGATGTGGACGAGCTTGGCGAGTTCGTCGTTGTCGATCACCGGGAAGGTGATGCCGACGGAGCGGCAGGCGGCGGAATCGGCGGCGAGCAGGTTGCCCTCGGGGCCGAGGTTGGAGAGCAGCGAGGTGACGAGTTCCTCGCGGATGGCGTCCAGCGGCGGGTTGGTGACCTGCGCGAAGAGCTGCACGAAGTAGTCGAACAGCAGGCGCGGCTTCTCGCTGAGTGCGGCGATCGGCGAGTCGGTGCCCATCGAGCCGAGTGCCTCGCCGCCGGTGCGGGCCATCGGCGCGAGGATGACGCGCAGTTCTTCCTCGGTGTAGCCGAAGGTCTGCTGGCGGCGGGTGACGGAGGCGTGGGTGTGGGCGATGTGCTCGCGCTCGGGCAGCTTGGCGAGCTGGATCTGCCCGCTGGTGACCCATTCCTCGTAGGGGTGCTCGGCGGCGAGGGCGGCCTTGATCTCCTCGTCGGGGACGATCCGGTTCTCGTCGAGGCTGACCAGGAACATCTTGCCGGGCTGCAGGCGGCCCTTCTGGACCACCTTCTGCTGGTCGAGGTCGAGGACGCCGACTTCGGAGGAGAGCACGACCAGGCCGTCCTCGGTGACCCAGTAGCGGGCCGGGCGCAGGCCGTTGCGGTCGAGCACGGCGCCGATCCGGGTGCCGTCGGTGAAGGTGACGCAGGCCGGGCCGTCCCAGGGCTCCATGAGGTTGGAGTGGTACTGGTAGAAGGCGCGGCGGGCCGGGTCCATGGTGGCGTGGTTCTCCCACGCCTCCGGGATCATCATCAGCACCGAGTGCGGCAGCGAGCGGCCGCCGAGGTGGAGCAGCTCCAGGACCTCGTCGAAGGAGGCGGAGTCGGAGTGGTCGGGGGTGCAGATCGGGAAGATCCGCTCCAGGCCCTGGCCGTTGCGGTTGGCGGGGATGAGGTCGGTGGCGAGCTGGGACTCGCGGGCGCTCATCCAGTTGCGGTTGCCCTTGACCGTGTTGATCTCGCCGTTGTGCGCGACGAAGCGGTACGGGTGGGCGAGCGGCCAGCTCGGGAAGGTGTTGGTGGAGAACCGGGAGTGCACCAGGCCGATCGCGGAGGCGTAGGCGCGGTCCGACAGGTCGGGGAAGAAGGGTTCCAGCTGGCCGGTGGTCAGCATGCCCTTGTAGACGATGGTGCGCGCGGACAGCGACGGGAAGTAGACCCCGGCCTCGCGCTCGGCGCGCTTGCGGACCACGAAGGCGATCCGGTCGAGTTCGATGCCGGCCTTCTCGCCGTGGGCGAGGAAGAGCTGGCGGAAGCGCGGCATCACGCTGCGGGCGGTGGCGCCGAGCAGGTCCGGCGTGACGGGGACGTCGCGCCAGCCGAGGACGGTCAGGTCCTCCTCGGCCGCGATGGCCTCGATCCGTGCGACGGCGGCGGCGGCCGGGGCGTCCTCGTCCGGCAGGAAGGCGATGCCGACGGCGTAGGAGCCGGCCGCGGGGAGCTCGAAGTCGACCTTGCCGCGCAGGAAGGCGTCCGGGATCTGGGTGAGGATGCCCGCGCCGTCGCCGGAGTCCGGTTCGGCGCCGGTGGCGCCGCGGTGCTCCAGGTTGCGCAGGACGTTCAGCGCCTGCTCGACGATGGTGTGGTCGGCGATGCCGGTCAGCGTGGCGACGAAACCGACGCCACAGGCGTCGTGCTCGTTTCGCGGGTCGTACAGGCCCTGAGCAGCAGGTCGCGCATCCGGCACGAGCGCGTACGGCGGGCGGGCGGCGCCGGCCTGGGGCTCGTTGGCGGAGTGCATGGATGCAGACAGCATCGGCTCTCCCGTCGTCGTCTTTCGGCAAGGTGGTGCAGTAGGGACGACGTTGGCCCTGATGCGGTGGTGCGATGTCGTGCAAGTTACATGATGCCCACGATCCCGAGAAGCGGAATATCCCGTCCACATGCCGGGACGACGCGCAGGTCAGGGGGTGTGCGAGGAGGAGCGCGCCACGGTGCGCGTCCCGACGATTGTGCCCAACCGCCCCCGGCCCGAAACAGGGGCGAAACCGGATCGCCACAGAAGCCGATCATGGCCGCCTGGGAATCCATTCCGGGGAGGCCGGTCGCGGATGCGAATCCGCGGCTCCGGAGCCCGGATGGTGAGACTAGGCCAGGCGCCGCGAGGCACCCATGTGTGAAACGTCACGCGTTGCGCAGCATAGTCATGCACGGCTCCGGGGCTCCGGGCCCGCCCGGGACTCACCCCACGTGGCCGCCGATGAGCGAACCGAGCAGGTAGGTCACCCCGGCCGCGGCCCCGCCGAGCACCAGCTGCCGCAGTCCGCTGAACCACCAGCTGCGAGCCGTCACCCGGGCCACCACCGCGCCGCACAGGAACAGCCCGGCCGCCGCCAGCGCCAGGGCGGGCAGCAGCGTGGTCGCGCCCAGCAGGTACGGCAGCAGCGGCAGCAGCGCGCCGAGCGCGAAGCAGAGGAACGACGAGCCGGCCGCGACCAGCGGCGAGGGCAGGTCGGTGGGGTCGACGCCCAGTTCCTCGCGGGCGTGGACCTCCAGGGCCAGCTCCGGGTCGGCGGACAGCTGCCGGGCCACCTCGTGGGCGAGGTCCGGGTCCACCCCGCGCGAGACGTACAGCTGGGCCAGCTCGGCCAGCTCGCCGTGCGGGTTGCGGCTCAGCTCCAGCCGTTCGGCCTCGATCTCGGCCTGCACCAGTTCCCGCTGCGAGGCCACCGAGGTGTACTCCCCCGCCGCCATCGAGCAGGCACCGGCCGCCAGGCCCGCCAGCCCGGTCAGGACGACGGTGCCGTGGGACACCGCGCCGCCGACCACGCCGGTCATCAGCGCGAAGTTGGACACCAGCCCGTCGACCGCGCCGAACACGGCCGGGCGCAGCCAGCCGCCGTTGACGTCCCGGTGGTGGCCGGCCGCGGGTATCCGGGGCTGGTGTCCGGCCTCGGGCTCCAGGGTGGTCGCACTCATGGTCTCTTCCCCTCCGTCGTCGTTCGTCGCCCTGAACGTAACCCCCCTGACCTGCGCATTTCCAGCAAAGTAAGGCTGTCCGAACACCACTGAGGCCACCCTTCGCACGTCTCGCGAAGGGTGGCCTCAGCCGGGGAAAGCCCCAGGTCAGATCGGGTTCGTGGCGTCCTCGACGGCCTTGTCGGCGACCACGGCGGCCGGCCCGGCGGCCGCGGACCGGGCCGGCTTCTTCCCGTCCGCGTCCTTCCCGGCCCCGGCGTCGGCCTTCTCCACGGTCCCGGCGTCCGTCTTCTGCTCGGGCCCGGCGTCCGCCTTCCCGGCGTCGGCGTCCTCGTCCAGGTGCGCGGCGGGGTCGATGCTCGCCGGGTCCTCCCGGCCGGGCCGCTTCCTGCCGACGATCACCAGGTACGCCACGGCGCCCAGGAACACCAGGATCGACGTCCAGTCGTTCAGGCGCAGGCCGAAGTAGACGTGGGCCTCGTCGATCCGCAGCCACTCGGTCCAGAACCGGCCCACCGTGTACGCGGCGACGTACAGCGCGAACGCCCGGCCGTGGCCCAGCTTGAAGCGGCGGTCCGCCCAGATCACCACCAGGGCGACGATGACGCACCACAGCGACTCGTACAGGAAGGTCGGGTGGTAGACGCCCTTCACGACCTCGCCGTCGGGCAGCGTCTTGTGGATCTCCAGGCCCCACGGCAGCGTGGTCGCGCGGCCGTACAGCTCCTGGTTGAAGTAGTTGCCCCAGCGGCCCATCGCCTGGGCGAGCGCGATGCCCGGCGCGATGGCGTCGGCGTACGCGGGCAGCGGCACGCCCCGGCGGCGGGCGCCGATCCAGGCGCCGACCGCGCCCAGCGCGATCGCACCCCAGATCCCGAGGCCGCCCTCCCAGATCTTGAGGGCGTTCCAGGGGTTCTTCCCCTCGCCGAAGTACAGCTGGTGGTCGGTGATCACGTGGTACAGGCGGCCACCGACCAGGCCGAACGGCACGGCCCACACGGCGATGTCGCCGACCGTGTGCTTGGCACCGCCCCGGGCGACCCAGCGCTTGCTGCCGAGCCAGACGGCGACGACGACACCGAGGATGATGCAGAAGGCGTAGGCGCGCAGCGGGACCGGTCCGAGGTACAGGACGCCCCGCGACGGGCTGGGAATGTAGGCGATATCCATGGCAGTTCCGACGCTACAGGGTCCGTGGCCCCGGTCGGACACCCCCTGGGTCACAGATACCGAACAGCAATGGGCGCGGAGCGACCGCCGCCCCCTCCGGACGGGGAGGGGGCGGCGGTCGCGCCAGGCCGGCCGGGCGGGCTCAGCCGGCGGCCGGCGAGGGGTTGTTGGCCTCCGAGGCGGCGCTGGTCGGCGCCGGCGTCTGCCCGTGCGAGCCGGCCGTGCCCAGTTGCTTGCCCTGGTTGGCGGCGTCCACCCACTTCGCCAGGTTCGCCGGGGTGATCTCGTCGTTGCCGTTCTTCGGGTAGATCGGCTGGCCGTTGAGCAGCACGGTCGGGGTGGACTTGTAGCTGGACTTGTCGAAGTCCTGCTGCACCGAGGACACCCAGCCGCCGAACTTGTTGTCGTTGACGCAGGCTTGGAACTCCGGCGTGTCCAGGCCGTCGACCTGCTTGGCCAGGTTGAGGAGGACGGCCTTGTTGCCGAAGGCGTCGCTGGTCTCGTCCGGCTGGTTGCGGTAGAGCACGTCGTGGTAGTCCCGGAAGTGCCCGGCGTCCTGGGCGCAGGCCAGCGCGTTGGCGCCGGTCTTGGAGCCCTTGCCCGGCACGGCCCGGTCGATGAACGACACGATGTGGTAGTTGGTGTAGACCTTGCCGGCGTCCTCCAACTGGTCGACGGTCGCCGAGAATTCACGCTCGAAGGTGCCGCAGGCGGGGCAGCGCGGGTCCTCGTAGACGGTGAGCACGGAGGGCGCGTTGCCGGCGCCGACCGGAATGACCAGGTTCTTGTCGCCGATGGTCCCGGCCGGCGCCGCCGCCGGGGTCTCCGGCTTGGAGCGCTGGTTCTGCACCACGACGCCGACGACCACGGCGGCGGCGATCACCGCGAGCACGGCGCCGCCCACGATCAGCTTCTTCCTGCGCCGGGCGGAGGCTTCCTCGGCCTCCCGCTGCTCCAGCATCCGCTCGCGGGCGGTGCGCTTGCCTTCTCGGTTCTTCTCGCTCATTGCCTTGACATCCACGGTCGGGGCCTTCGTCGGGTGCGGGGTGGGGTGGGGGTGGGGGTGGGGGTGGAGGGGGCCGGAGGGTCAGCTCGCCAGCCAGCCGTCCACCGAGAGCCGGGTGCGGGGCCGCCACAGCAGCCACCCGGCCGGCAACAGGAACCCGGTGTCGCGCAGGATCTCCTGCGCGTACGTGGTCTGGGACTCGTCGACGTGCCCGCCGCCGCCGAAGCAGCCGCAGTCGATCGAGATGCCGCGCGCCCAGGCGGAGGCGATACCGGCGATGAAGACGAGCAGCAGCAGGGCGGAGACCCCGGCGACCAGCCGGACGCCGAGGCCGATCAGCAGCAGCAGGGCGAGCGCCAGCTCCAGGAAGGGCAGGCCGTAGCCGATCGGTTTGACCAGGCTCTCGGGCAGGATCTCGTAGGCGCGGACGGCCTGGGCGGCTTCCGCCGGGTCGGCGATCTTGGCCAGGCCGGCCCAGCCCCAGACCACCGCGAGGCCGAGCCGTGCGGCCGTGCCGAGCCACTCGCTCCAGGCCGGCACCGGCCGCCGCGCCCGCGGCGTGGGCGCCGGCTCACCGGGCTGCGCTGCCGGGCCGGCCATCAGGGGACCCCCCTCGGGAAACTCGTTCACTCGCTGATGAACCGCGGGGGAGGGAGGGGGGTTCCTCCGGATTCGGGAATTAAGCCGGATAGGTGACGCCGGGGGATGGTCTGTCCGAATCCGCCGAACGCCCGTACGCCAGTGGCACCGTCCGTCAGCGGCGCCGGTGATCAGCGGCGCCGTCCGTCAGTGGCAGCGTCGGTCAGTGGCACCCCGGCATGCGCGCCGGGTCGAACAGCTCCGGATACCCGTGCCCCGCCCGCTCGGCGGCGTCCCAACGGGCCGCCTCGGCACAGGCGACCGCCTCCCGCTCCGCCCGCTCGGCCCCCCGCTTGGCCAGCGCCTGCCCCACCTCGGTGTGCGCCCCGACGGCGGCCCCCAGAGCCAGCGCGGCCGCCGCCGCCCGCAGCAGAACGGCCTGATGGAAACCTCGCACCGGCTCACCCCTTCGCTCGCTCCGCTGGCTCCGTGCACCTCGTCCGTTCAGTCGTCCCTCCACTCAACGCCGGTCAACCGCGGCTGATGCGTGTGCCCGCGACGGTTCACTCGTTCGGGGCGCCCCGAAGTCGACGCGCCCCGCCCCGAGACGACGGCCCGCCACTCCGAGGGGAGTGACGGGCCGTCGACCGACCGGTGCCGACCGCATGTCAGCGCCTGCGCACGCCCTCCGCCAGCTCACCGGCCAGCGCGCGCACGGCGTCCAGCGCCGCCGCCTCGTCGTCGCCCGCGTCCAGGATCCGCTTCACGAACGCGGAGCCGACGATCACGCCGTCCGCGAACCGTGCGACCTGCGCCGCCTGCTCGGCGGAGGAGACGCCGAGCCCGACGCAGACCGGCAGGTCCGTGGTGGCCCGGGTGCGGGCGACCAGGTCCTCGGCGAGCGAGCCGACCGCGGACCGGGCACCGGTCACGCCCATCACCGCGGCCGCGTACACGAATCCGCTGCCCGCCGCCGTGACCTCGGCGAGCCGGGCGTCCTTGCTGCTGGGGGCGACGACGAACACGGTGTCCAGCCCGTGCGCCTGCGCCGCCTCGCGCCACTCCTGCGACTCCTCCACCGGCAGGTCCGGCAGGATGCAGCCGGCCCCGCCCGCGGCCGCCAGGTCGGCGGCGAAGCGCGCCGGGCCGTACCGGTCCACCGGGTTCCAGTACGTCATCACCAGCACCGCCACCCCGGGGTGCGCCGAGGCGGCCTCCTGGACGGTGCGCAGCACGTCCTTGATCCGCACGCCGCCGCGCAGCGCGATGTCGTCGGCGGTCTGGATGACGGCGCCGTCGAGCACCGGGTCGGAGTGCGGCAGGCCGACCTCGACCACGTCGCAGCCGCCCTGGATCAGCGCGTCGATCGCGCGGATGCCGCCGTCGACGGTCGGGAAGCCGGCCGGCAGGTAGCCGATCAGCGCGGCCCGGTCCTCCGCCCTGGCGGCGGCCAGGATGCCGCTGAGCTTGGAATCGGCCATGGTCAGTTACCCCCCTTGGCGGAGCCGGCGCCCGGCTCGTCGTACAGGCCGAAGTACTCGGCGGCGGTGTGCATGTCCTTGTCGCCGCGCCCGGAGAGGGAGACCAGGATGGTGGCCTCCGGCCCGAGCTCGCGGCCGAGTTCCAGGGCTCCGGCGAGCGCGTGGGCGCTCTCGATGGCCGGGATGATGCCCTCGGTGCGGGACAGCAGCCGCAGGGCCTGCATCGCGGCGTCGTCGGTGACCGGGCGGTACTCGGCCCGGCCGGTGTCCTTCAGCCAGGCGTGCTCCGGGCCGACGCCCGGGTAGTCGAGGCCGGCCGAGATCGAGTGCGACTCGATGGTCTGGCCGTCCTCGTCCTGGAGGACGTAGGTGCGGGAGCCGTGCAGCACGCCCGGGTCGCCCTTGGTGAGGGTGGCGGCGTGCTTGGGGGTTTCGGCGCCCTCGCCGGCGGCCTCGCAGCCGATCAGGCGGACCCCGGCGTCGGGGATGAACTCGTGGAAGATGCCCATCGCGTTGGAGCCGCCGCCGACGCAGGCGACCACGGCGTCGGGCAGCCGCCCGGTCCGGTCGAGGACCTGCCGGCGCGCCTCGACGCCGATGACCCGGTGGAAGTCGCGGACCATCATCGGGAACGGGTGCGGCCCGGCGACGGTGCCGAACAGGTAGTGGGTGGAGTCCACGTTGGCGACCCAGTCGCGGAACGCCTCGTTGATGGCGTCCTTCAGCGTGCGGCTGCCGGACGTGACGGCCACCACCTCGGCGCCGAGCATGCGCATCCGGGCGACGTTCAGCGCCTGGCGCCGGGTGTCGACCTCGCCCATGTAGATGGTGCAGTCGAAGCCGAACAGCGCGCAGGCGGTGGCGGTGGCCACGCCGTGCTGGCCGGCGCCGGTCTCGGCGATGATCCGGGTCTTGCCCATCCGCTTGGTGAGCAGGGCCTGGCCCAGCACGTTGTTGATCTTGTGCGAGCCGGTGTGGTTCAGGTCCTCGCGCTTGAGCAGGACGCGTGCGCCGCCCGCCTCGGCGGAGAAGCGGTGCACGTCGGTCAGCGGGCTGGGACGCCCGGTGTAGTCCTTGAGCAGGGCGTCGAGTTCGGCCGTGAAGGCCGGGTCGGTCTTGGCCTTCTCGTACTCCTCGGCGACCTGCTCGACCGCGGCGACCAGCGCCTCGGGGATGAAGCGGCCGCCGTACGCGCCGAAGTAGCCGCGCGCGTCCGGCACCTGGGCACCGGGCAGGTAGTCCTTCTCGGACATGTGGATTCCCTTGGGGAGGTTGGATGACGGTGACGTCCGATCGGCTGGTCTCAGCCGCGCGTCACGCGCCATCGCCGCCCCGGCACCTGTCCGGGCTCACAGCCGATCACGTACCGCACCCGACGCCCCAGCGCCCGGCGCGCGGGCGCGCGGCAGCCGCGCGGGCGGCAGCCGGGGGCGAGTCGGGAGGCGATCTTCATCGGGCCGGGTCAGTCCTTGTGCCGGACGGCGGGGTGCGTCCCGGCGGCGACCAGGTCGGCGACCGCGGCGCGCGGGTCCTTGCCGGTCACCAGGGATTCGCCGACCAGCACCGCGTCGGCGCCCAGGTTGGCGTAGTTGATCACGTCCAGCGGGCCGCGGACCCCGGACTCGGCGATCTTGACGATGCCGTCCGGAATGGCGTGGACCACGTTCCCGAAGGTGTTGCGGTCGACCTCGAGGGTCTTCAGGTTGCGGGCGTTGACGCCGATGATCCGCGCCCCGGCGTCGACCGCGCGCCTGATCTCCTCCTCGTCGTGGGCCTCCACCAGCGGGGTGAGGCCGATCGACTCGGCGCGCTCGATCAGCGACACCAGGGCCGGCTGGTCGAGGGCCGCGACGATCAGCAGCGCGAGGTCGGCGCCGTGCGCGCGCGCCTCCCACAACTGGTAGGCGGTGACGATGAAGTCCTTGCGCAGCAGCGGGGTGTCCACCGCGGCGCGGACGGTGTCCAGGTCGGCCAGCGATCCGCCGAAGCGGCGCTGCTCGGTCAGCACGCTGATCGCGGCGGCCCCTCCCGCCGCGTAGTCGCGGGCCAGGGCGGCCGGGTCGGCGATCGACGCCAGGGCGCCCTTGGAGGGGCTGGAGCGCTTCACCTCGCAGATCACCCGGACCCCGTCGCCCTTGAGGGCGGCCACGCCGTCCTTGGCCTCCGGGGCCTTCGCGGCGAGCGCCTTCAGCTCGTCCAGGGAGACCCGGGCCTGCCGCTCGGCGAGGTCCTCGCGGACCCCTTCGATGATCGAGTCGAGCACACTCACTCAGGAGCCCCCATCTTTTCTGCCAGTTGGCCAGCGAGAGGGCGGGCAGGAGCCCGCCGGCAGTTCGATGGTATCGGCACCCGGAGGTGCGGGGCGCATCGCCCGGAACGCGTCTCGCGGACCGGACGCCCGCTCCGGCGGCCCTCAGCTGCGGATTCACCGGTCCTCCACCCGCGCCCGGGCGGGCCCGGCGAGCCCCGGGACGGCCCGGGACGACCCGACACGGCTCGGGGTTACCCGACACGGCTCGGGACGGCTCGCGGCGTCGGCCGGGTAGCAGCAGGTGCGGGGAGGCCCGGTCAGAGCAGCGGCGGCGCCAGGCCCGGGCCGACCGGCGAATTGCGCACCACCGTGAACACCAGCACCAGCAGCATGATCAGTGCCCACCGCCGGCCTCCGACGGTGATCCCGGGCGGCCGGCCGCCGGTCAGCGCGGCCCACGTCCAGCGCAGCCAGAGCACCGCCAGCACGCCGAACAGCAGGACGGCGAGGGCGTTGTCGTGCAGGGCGCCGGTCAGGTCACCGTGGGCCAGCGCGTGGACGCAGCGCAGCCCCCCGCAGCCGGGGCACCACCAGCCGGTGGCGGTGAGGAACGGGCAGTCCGGGTAGTGCCCGGGGGCGTTCGGGTCCACCACGGCGACGTACGCGGCGGGGACGGCCGCCGCCGCCGACGCGGCCAGTGGCGGGCCCAGCCGGCGCAGCACGGGCGGCGGGGCGGAGGCGGTGGTGGGGGCTGCGTTCACGCCCCGATTGTGCCCGCGCCCGGGCCCGGGGACGACGAAACGGCGGGCGCGGCGCGCCCGCCGTTCGGTTGTGCGAAAGGCGTGTCGTACGGAGGTGTGCCGTACGGGAGGACCGGTCGTCAGGCGGTGGCGACGGCGCGGGCCTCGCGGGCCTGGACCTGCTCCTCGGCCGACTTGTAGACGTTGGTGCTCGGCTGGCGGCCCATGCCCGCCATCGACATGGCCTTGCCGACGATGCCGCCGAGCAGCACGACCGCCAGGCCGGCCCAGACGAGCAGCACCGACGGCAGGATCATCGCGACGCCCGCGATGCCGAAGCCGACGAAGGAGATGACGACGCCGGTCCAGGCGGCGGGGGTGTGGCCGTGTGCTGCTGCTGCCATCTGAATGGTGCTCCTTGGCTCTCGGGGCCCGGCCGGGCCTGCGGGGCCGCCGGCGGGTTGACGGGTTCCATTGTGCCGGGCCACACACGGACGGCCCAAAGCGGGTGGTGCGTCTATCGCGTCACATGCGCAGGACAGTGGCCGCGGGGTTCGACGGAGCGGCCGCGGGGCCCGGACGGTACGGCCGGGGGGTCAGACGGCCGGGGGGTCAGACGGCCGTGGGGTCAGACGGCCGTGGGGTTCAGACGGCCGTGGGGTTCAGACGGCCGTGGGGTCCTCGCCGCGGTCCAGCGCCTTCCACAGGTCGCCCGGCGTGTCGGCCTTCGCCGGGGCCTTGCGGGTGGGCGCCTCGTAGCGGCTGCCCATGGTCGGCCAGCGGCGGCCGTGCCGCAGGGTGATCAGCCCGGCGACGGCCAGCAGCACGCCGCCGACCACGGCGACCCACGGCCAGCCGGTGTGCGAGACCTCGGTGGCCGCCGAGCCGGTCAGGGCGAGCTTGCGGGCGGTTTCGGTGTCCAGCGCGGCGGTGTCGCCCGCCCCGGCGGCCGCGGCGGCGGCCGCGCCGATGCCGGCGAGCAGGGTCAGCGCGCCGACCGCCAGCCGGCCGGCGCCGCGCACCGCGAACACCGCGACGGCCGCGGCCAGGCCCACCAGGGCCAGCCCGCCGGGCAGTTCGGAGATCCTGCCGCCGGTGACGGAGACGTCCAGGGTGCCGGCCCGGCCCTCGGCCCAGGTCCGCCCGGCCGCGGTCAGCACCAGCACGGCGCTCAGCACCGTCAGCAGCAGCATCACGCCGAGGGTGCGGCGGCCGGGGGCGGCGGGGGCAGGGGCGGGGGCAGGGGTCTGGTCGGCACTCACCCGTCCACTATCCCCCGCCGGACGGCTCAGCCCGTACCCGGGGTGGGGAACACGTCGGTCCGCAGCACCGCCGTCCGCCCGCCCAGGGGCAGGAACAGGTCATTGCCGAACGGCACCCGCTCGGCCTCCCGGTAGACCCCCTCGGGGGACGGCGCGGTGTGCACGGTGCAGACGGCCGCGGCCGGGTCGACGACCACGTACAGCGGGACGCCGCCGGCCGCGTACACCCGCCCGGCCTCCGCCAGGCCGGGCCGGGCCACCTCCAGCACCGCCTCGACCCCGGCCGCGCCGAACCGGCCCCGCTCGCCCCGCGCCGCGTCCGGGGCGAGCACCGCGAGGTCCGGGGCGAGGCCGCCGGGCGCCCCCGGGAAGTCGAGCAGCACGCCGGACAGCACCCGGCCGTGGCCGGCCGGCTGCTCGCCGAACTGCCCGGCCGCGCTGAGCACGACCGCCCAGCGCAGCTCGTCGAACGGCACCTCGGGCATCCGGCCGCCTCCCTCGCGCCTCAGGACGATTCCGGCCTCCGCAGCGTATTGGCGGTGGCGACGGCCCGCAGCACGGCGGCCGCCTTGTTGCGGCACTCGGTGTCCTCGCCGTGCGGGTCCGAGTCGGCGACGACGCCCGCGCCGGCCTGCACGTACGCGGTGCCGTCGCGCAGCACCGCCGTACGGATCGCGATCGCGGTGTCGGAGTCCCCGGCGAAGTCCAGGTAGCCGACGCAGCCGCCGTACAGGCCGCGGCGGGTGGGCTCCAGCTCCTCGATGATCCGCATCGCCCGCGGCTTGGGCGCGCCGGAGAGGGTGCCGGCCGGGAAGCAGGCGGTCAGCACGTCGAAGGCGGTCCGCCCGGGCGCGACCTTGCCGGTGACGGTGGAGACGATGTGCATCACGTGGCTGTAGCGCTCGATCTGCATGAAGTCGACCACCTCGACGCTGCCCGGCTCGCAGACCCGACCGAGGTCGTTGCGGCCGAGGTCCACCAGCATCAGGTGCTCGGCCCGCTCCTTGGGGTCGGCGAGCAGTTCGGCGGCCAGCGCCGCGTCCTCGTGCGGGGTGGCGCCGCGGTGCCGGGTGCCGGCGATCGGGTGCAGCATCGCCTCGCCGTCGGTGACCTTGACCAGTGCCTCCGGGCTGGAGCCGACCACGTCGAAGCCGCCGTCGGCGGTGCCGTCCGGCCCGGGGAAGCGGAACAGGTACATGTACGGGCTGGGGTTGGTGGTGCGCAGGACCCGGTAGACGTCCAGCGCGGAGGCCGGGCAGGGCGCCTCGAAGCGCTGCGAGGGCACCACCTGGAACGCCTCGCCGGCCCGGATCCGCTCCTTGATCTCCTCGACGGCCGCCCGGTACGGCTCGCCGCCGAAGGGCGAGCGCACCTCGCCGGGGCCGGCCGGGGTGAAGGTGGCCAGGCCCGGGTCGACCGGCCGGAGGAGGTCGGCCTCCATCGCGTCCAGTCGGCCCACCGCGTCCGCGTAGGCCTCGTCCACGCCGCTGGCCCGGTCGTTGTGGTTGACGGCGTTGGCGATCAGCAGGACCGTGCCGTCGGCGTGGTCGAGCACCGCGAGGTCGGTGGCCAGCAGCATGGTCAGCTCGGGGAGCTTCAGGTCGTCCGGGTTCAGGTCGGGCAGCTTCTCCAGCCGGCGGACGATGTCGTAGCCGAGGTAGCCGACCAGGCCGCCGGTGAGCGGGGGCAGGCCGTCGTCCTCGTGGCGCGGGGTGTGCAGCGTCTCCAGTGCGACCCGCAGCACCTGCAGCGGGTCGCCGTCGGTGGGGATGCCCACGGGCGGGGTGCCGAGCCAGCGGGCGTCGCCGTCCGGGCCGGCGGTGAGCGTGGCGGCGCTGCGCACGCCGACGAAGGAGTAGCGCGACCAGCTGCGGCCCTGCTCGGCGGACTCCAGCAGGAAGGTGCCGGGCCGCTCCTGCGCGAGGCTGCGGTAGAGGCCGATCGGGGTGAGCCCGTCCGCGAGGAGCCTGCGGGTGACCGGGATGACCCGGGTGTCGACGGCGAGCTTGCGGAAGGCTTCGAGGTCCATGCGGGGCGGCACCTTCTTGAGTTCCGGCGTAGGTCCCGGGAGCGGGATCAGGGAAGTGGGATCAGGAGGGTCGGATCAGGTGGGGCGGGGTCGGGGAAAGCGGGCTCAGGCGAGCGGGAGCACGTCGGCGTCGAAGCAGGTCCGGTCGCCGGTGTGGCAGGCCGCGCCGCTCTGGTCGACCTTGACCAGCAGGGTGTCGCCGTCGCAGTCCAGCGCCACCGACCTGACCGCCTGGACGTGTCCGGACGTGTCCCCCTTGACCCAGTACTCGCGGCGGCTGCGGCTCCAGTAGGTGCAGCGGCCGGTGGTGAGCGTGCGGTGCAGCGCCTCGTCGTCCATCCACCCGAGCATCAGCACCTCGCCGGTGTCGTACTGCTGCGCGATGGCCGGGAGCAGGCCGTCCTCGGTGCGCTTGAGCCGGGCGGCGATCTCGGGGGCCAGGGCGGTGGTGCCGGGAGTGGCGGGTGTGGTGGACATGGGGCCATTGTGTCAGCCCGGTCGGGCCGTACGGCGGGTCCGTCCGACCGGCGGCCCGCACCGCCCGCCTCCGATCCGCCGTACGGGGCGAGTTCGGCCAACCGCCTGCCGGGCCGGCCCCCCGTGGGCCATCCTCGTGGCCATGACCTCCGAGCAGCCGCCCGCAGCCGCCGCCCGCCCCTCCCGCGGCCTGGTCCTCACCGCCGTCGCCGTACTGGTCGTCCTGCTCGCCGTGGTGGCCACCGCGGCGCTGTGGCCGGACGAGAAGAAGCCGGCCGCCGCGCCGCCCCCGCCCACCCCCACGGCCACCCCGACACCCACCCCCACCCCGACGCCGACCCCCACCAAACCGCCGCCGCCGTACGCCTACTTCGCCGTCGGCACCTGCTTCGACCACCCCCAGCTGAGCCCGGTGATCACCAAGGCCGAGGAGCGCCCCTGCGCCGGCGAACACGACGGCGAGGTGATCGCCGACCTCAGGCTCGCCGACGGCCTGACCGGCGAGATCCCGATCGCCCTCGCCATGCGGGACGGCTGCAAGGAGGCGGAGGCCGCCGCCAAGGCCAGGCAGACCGACGGAAAGTCCTACTACGGGCGGCAGTTCGGCCCCGCCATGGCCAACTACCAACAGGGCTGGCGGGACTACACGTGCACCCTGACCGCCGGCAACAAGCAGGGCGCCCCCAAGCTGACCGGCCACCTCCACCCGTAGGGCCGGACACGTCCTAGGCTTCCCCCATGTCGAACCACGCCCTCGCCGAACGCCACCGGCTCACCGAACTCCTCGTCGCCGCAGGCCCCGACGCCCCCACCCTCTGCGCCGGGTGGACCACCCGGGATCTCGCCGCCCACCTGGTGATCCGCGAGCGCCGCCCGGACGCGGCACCCGGGATCAGGCTCGGTGCGCTGGCCGGCTGGACGAAGCGGGTCCAGGACGGCTACGCCGAGCGGCCGTACGAGGACCTGGTGCGGCTGTTCCGCTCCGGCCCGCCGGTCTACTCCCTCTTCGCCCTCCCCGGCGCCGACGAGGCC
Organism: Streptomyces sp. NRRL S-350; assembly: GCF_000719705.1. Taxonomy (GTDB): domain Bacteria; phylum Actinomycetota; class Actinomycetes; order Streptomycetales; family Streptomycetaceae; genus Kitasatospora. Next base: position 42,632 of record NZ_JOHO01000057.1, read on the forward strand.
GCGAACACCGTCGAGTACTTCGTCCACGCCGAGGACGTCCTGCGCGCGGCCGACGACTGGACGCCGCAGCCGGTCCCGCCCGGCCGCGCCGAGGCCCTGTGGCGGCGGCTGCCGATGCTCGCCCGGCTGGAGGCCGGCCGCCGCTCCCCCGTCCGGCTGGTCCTGGAGCACCCCGACGGCCGGTCCCTCAGCGTCGGCCCCGCCGGCTCCCCCACCGTCCGCCTCACCGGCGAGCCCGGCGAACTCGTCCTCTTCACGTACGGCCGGGGCGACCGCACCACCCTGGACGTGGACGGCGCCCCCGACGCCGTGGAAGCGCTCCGCCACGTCCTGCCGCTGCCCGCGCAACAGGGCAGGTAGACCCTGGGCACCGACCGCCGGCGCCCCGGGCGGTGCTGACGGACGCACAGCGGCGGGCCCGCCGGGCCGGGTTGTTCCCCGACCGGCGGGCCCACCGGACTGGTGCCGGACCGCTACCGGACCCACCGGGCCAGTGCCGTCCGGCCCTCGGTCACCAGCCGCCGGAGCCGATCTCGGTGCGGGAGGCCAGGCCGTTGCCGGTGCCCTTGTAGAGGTAGAGCTTTCCGGTCTCGCCCGGGGCGGACTCCACCGCCGCCAGGTCGCCGATGCCGTCACCGGTGAAGTCCGCACCCGCGTAGTCGGAGATGCCGTTCCACCCGCCCGAACCGATCTCCACCCGGTCACCCAGGCCCCTGCCCGTCCCCGGGTACAGCCACAGCTTGCCCGTCGACTTCTCCGTGGCCACCAGGTCGGCCCGGCCGTCCTTGTTCATGTCGCCCGGGCTGACGATCTTGCTCATTCCGTTCCAGCCACCCGAGCCGATCTCCACCCGGCTGCCCAGGGCCCCGCCGAGGCCGGGGTAGAGGAAGAGCTTTCCGGTCGAGGTCTCCGTCGCCACGACATCGGCCACGCCGTCGCCGTTGAAGTCGCCGACGGCCGTGTTGTCCATGCCGTTCCAGCCGCCGCTGCCGAGCTCGACCCGGCCCTCGATGCCGTGGCCGTTGCCCGGGTACAGCCACAGCTTGCCGGTCGACTTCTCGGTCGCGACGATGTCGTCCCCGCCGTCACCGTTCAGGTCGCCGACGGCCAGGTTGCTCATGCCGTTCCAGCCGCCGGAGCCGATCTCCACCCGGCTGCCCAGGGCTCCCGTCCCGGTCCCCGGGTAGGAGAACAGCTTGCCGGTCGACACCTCCACGGCGACCAGGTCCTTCCGGCCGTCACCGTTGAAGTCACCCGCCGTCAGG
>NZ_JOHO01000058.1 GCF_000719705.1 Streptomyces sp. NRRL S-350
AGGCGGGGGTGGGAGGGCAGGTTGGGGTGGGAGGACACGTTGGGGCGGGGGTTCGTTGGACGACGTAGGAGCGGCGGTTGTGGAATCCGGTCACGCGGGCTCCGCCGACGAGCAGGCCGCCGAGGGTGTGGCGCAGGGCCAGCCGCCAGGCGCGGGCGGCGCCGGGGTCCTTTCGGCGCAGCGCCTCGATGTCGTCGGGGAGGTCGACGAGGACGGTGTCCGCGTCGGTGACGGTGCTCTCGGGGTGGCCGTCACGGTCGCGCAGCGCGTGCTCGGCGTCGGCGGGGACGGGCGCGAGCGGGCGTTGGCCACCGGCCGCGGCGACGACTCCGGGGTCGGTCAGCTGCCAGGCGGCCAGGACGCGGTCGGACTCGTCGCCTTCGTTGATGGCGTCGTCCATGGCGCCGTAGAACGACGGCAGGTACTCCTGGGGGCGGGCGCCGAGCTTGACGAGGTTGAAGTGGGCGTTGCGGCGGATCAGCGGGTCGTAGGTCCAGGTGATCTGCTGCAGGCCGCGGTCCAGGGCCCACTGGCGTTGGTGCAGTTTGAGTGCGAGGCCGATGCCTCGTCCTGCGGCGGCGCCGGTGATGTGGGAGTGCAGGGTGGTGCCGCCGGGAGCGGCGAAGAAGCCGATGGAGGCGCCGACCATCCGTCCGCCTTCGTAGGCGGCGGCCACGTAGTTGCCGGCGTGGGACAGGGCGCGCATGACTTCGACGGGGACGGGGCTGTTGCCGTCCTCGATGCCCCAGATGTCGGCGTACAGCCGGTCGACGGCGTGGAGATCGTCGAGGTGGTGGAGTTCGCGCACGTGCAGGCCGGTCATTGCGTCGCTCCGATGAGGTGGGCCAGCAGCCGGGCTCGTTCCGGCAGGTGGGCGGTGCGGACGTGCTCGTGGTCGGCGTGGGCGCCGTCGCCGACGGCACCGAGGCCGTCGAGGGTGGGGCAGCCGGTGCCGGCGGTGTAGTTGCCGTCGGATGCGCCGCCGACGGCGACTTGCCGCAGAGGGCCGTACCCGAGGCGGCTGGCGAGCCGGTCGGCGAGGGCGAACAGGTGGGCGGAGGCGGCGGCTTCCAGGGGTGGGCGGTTGGGGCCGCCGCTGATCGCGAGGCTCGCTCCGGGCAGGTGCGGGGTCAGGGAGCGGACGAGGCGGTCCACGGTGTCCTGCGCGGCGAGGGTGGGGACGCGGACGTCGATGTTGAGTTCGGCGCGGGCCGGGACGGTGTTGTTCGCGCTGCCCGCGGACATCAGGGTGGGGGTGAGCGTGGTGCCCTTTCCGGTGTCCGCGGCGATGGCGTCCAGAGCGAGGATCTGGTGGGCGAGTTCGATCGCCGCGTTGATGCCCTTCTCGGGTTCGAGGCCGGAGTGGGCCGCACGGCCGTGCACGGCCAGGTCGTAGCCGGACACGCCTTTGCGGCTGGTCTTCAGCGCCCCGCCGGGCCCGGAGGGCTCCAGGACGAAGGTGGCTGCGCACCGGCGGGCGAGGTCTTCGATGAGCCCACGGGAGGTGTCGGAGCCGGTTTCCTCGTCGCCGGTGACCAGGACGCAGACGCCGTCGAGCGAGGGCAACAGGGTGAGGGCGTGGAACATCTGCACCAGGCCGGCCTTCATGTCGAAGACGCCGGGGCCGCGGGCGATGCCGTTCTCGACGGCCCACGGGTGCGTGGCCAGGGAGCCGATCGGCCAGACGGTGTCGTGGTGGCCGAGCAGCAGGATCCGCGGCGCACCGAAGGTCCACTGGACGTGGGTGACGCCGCCGGTCACAAGGATCTGCGGTGGGGTGTCGAGCAGCCGGCCGCCCTGGGCCGCGACGGTGCGCGCGCTGCGGCCGACGGCCTCCAGGTCGGCGGAGTACGACTCGCAGGTGACGAGCTCTTCCAGGTCGGCCAGCATGGCGTCGAGGTCGGGTGTGCGGTCGGTGCACGGGGCGGGCGGTTCGAAGTCAACCGGCACGGGTGGTCCTCCAGACTGGGTCGATCACCACGGTAGGCAGCGCCGTGAGGTGGGAGTTCGTGGCCGGATCACAACCTGCGCGGCGGGTTCGTTCGCGCGTCCCAACTGCCGGTGGCCGGGGGGCGTAGGGGGAAAGGGAGGGTGCCCGGCGGCAGGGCCGGCCGGGCACCAGGGACAGCAGCGGTCGGGCGTTCAGCCCATGTGGTCCGCCATGAGGCGGCGCAGGTTACCGCCGAGGATCTTCAGGATGTCCTCCTCGGGCATGCCCCGGGCCACCAGCGCCTCGGTGACCAGTGGCATGCCGGCCGGGCCTTCCAGGCCGGGGAAGTCGAACACGGGATCCCCGTCGTCGAGGAATTCGCAGCAGGGCGGCGTGACGTCGGTGATGACCTCGCGCACGAAGTCCGCTCCGAGACCGACGTGGTCGGTCCCGGCGACGGCGGCGAGGTGCTCGATGTGGTCGACGATCCGGTCCGTGCTCACCTCGTCCTGCCGGTCGGTGAGGAAGTCCGGTACGAAGTTCACGCAGACCACACCGCCGGTCGCGGCCACGCCGCGGATCTGGGCGTCGGTGAGGTTGCGGTGGTGGTCGCGCAGCGCGCGGGCGCAGGAGTGGGTGGCGATCAGTGGCCGGGTGGCGAGTTCCAGGACGTGGGCCACGCCGCTCGCCCCGAGGTGGGAGACGTCGAAGAGCATGCCGAGGCGTTCCATCTCGCGGAGCGCCTCGACGCCGGGGGTGGTGAGGCGGCTGCCGGTGGCGTCCTCGCGGCTGCCGTCGGCCAGCGGGGTGCGGCCCCAGTGCGCGATGGAGGCGATCCGTACGCCGAGCCGGTACAGGGTGGAGAACAGTTCGACGGAGGCGTCGATGCCCGGGGCGCTCTCCAGGGCCAGTACGAGGGCGATCCGGTCCTGGGCGAGGGCGGCGTCGATGTCGGCTCCGTTCAGGCACAGGGCGACCTCGTCGTGGTTGGCCTCGGCGAGGACGTGGGCGCACTCGATCATCCGCAGGGTCTGCCGGAGGGCGCCTTCGGGGCGGTACTGGTCGTCGATGAAGACCGGCAGGACCTGCAAGTCGATGCCGCCTTCGCGCAGTTGCGGCAGCCACCGCTCACGGAAGAACGCGCCCCAGCGCTTCGGCGGGCGGGCGGCGACGGCCATCAGGAGGTCGTTGTGGGCATCCGCGACGACGGCGCGGTGGTGCAGATCCAGCGAGGACAACGGCGGGGCCTTTCGCGAGAGGGTCAGGGGGGCAGGGGTCCGGCGGGCCGCACGGGGGCGGTCCGCCGGGCCGACGGCGTGTCAGGCGCGGGCGAGGGTGGGGACGGCTTCGAGCAGGGCGCGGGTGTAGGCGTCCTCGGGGCGGGTGATGACGTCGTCGACGGGCCCCGCCTCGACGAGACGGCCGGCCCGCATGACGGCGACGGTGTCGCAGACGTAGCGAACCACGGCCAGGTTGTGGGAGATGAACAGCATGGTGAGGCCGAGTTCGGCCCGCAGGTCGCGCAGCAGGTTGAGGACCGCACCTTGCACGGACACGTCCAGGGCGGAGGTGATCTCGTCCGCGATCAGCACGTCGGGCCGGGCCGCCAGCGCCCGCGCGATGGCGACGCGCTGACGCTGGCCACCTTCTCCCCGAACGCCGCCCACGAGCGCGGCCTGCGCCGACTGGACGGGAAGGGCATCGAGCGGCTGTCCACCAAGGAGCTGTTCTACGACTGGGTGCGCACCATCGAGGCCGCCGAAGCCTTCCACGACGCCCACCCCGGCCTCGCCGTCCCGCCGGGCGTACGCATGTGACCCGGCCGGCCTCCGCCGGGGCGCGCTTCGCTAGAGGCGGGTCGCACCGTTGCGCGGACCGAGCAGCCGCAACTGGAGCATCGCGGCGAACCGGGCGGAGGGATCCTGCAGGTCGATCCGGCCGACCTCGGCGACCCGGCGGATGCGGTAGCGGAAGGTGTTGGGATGGACGAACACGCTGCCCGAGGCGGCGATGACGTCCCCGAACGCCTCCAGCCACGCCCAGAGGGTCTCCACCAGGTGCGCGTTGTGCTTGGCGTCGTAGGCGACCAGGCGGGCCAGCGGGCCCGCCAGCTCGTCGCGGTTGGCCGCCGCCAGGTCCTTCAACTCCAGCAGCAGCGCATCCGGGTACACGTCGGCGATCGACGCCACCTGCAGGTCGGGGCGGCTGGTGAACAGCACGCGCAGCGCCCGGTCGGCGTTGGTCCGCGAGCGGGCCAGCGCCGCGGGCTCCTCGGCCACCGAGCCGACCGCGATGACGGCGCCGGCGCGCTCCCCGGTGCGTTGCAGGAACTCCGTCCCGATCTGCACCGCGCGGTCACGGCCCCGGGCCGCGTCTCCCAGTACGGGCAGCAGGGCGTAGGCGGTCTCACCGAGCAGGGCGACGGCGGAGCGCGGATGCACGGCGGTGAGGTGGACGGCCAGGGCGCTGGTCAGGCGCTGGCGGTCGGCGGCGAGCTGGGCGTGGTCCTCGTCCGGCCGGTGGGCCAGTCCGAGGGCCATGACGAGCACCGCCTCCCCCGCCAGCCCCAGGCGGCCCAGGGCCTCGGCCGCGCCGGACCCGCCTTCCAGGGCGGTGGCGAGCAGATCGGCGCGCAAGCGGTTCTCGGCATCCGCCCCCGCTCGCACCCGCAGCATGTGCAGGGCCACCAGTTTGGCCGCCTCCTTGAAGGCGTTCTCCCGGGCCGGCGTGAGCGGCTCCCTCACCGCGGCCCACATCGACCCGAGGACCTCGTCGCCCGCCCGCACCGCGACCGCCACGCGCGGAATGGCCGTCTCGCCCTCGCTGATCGTCGCGGGAGCGATCTTGACCGGGTCCTCGCTGCGGTAGATCTCCTTGAAGACGCCGCGGCTCTCCAGGATGCGGACGTACCCGTCGGGCACCTGCCGGGCGAGGATGGTCGCCACCCGCGAGGAGTCGGCCTCGTCCTGCCGACCGGAGAACGCGAGGATCCGCTGGCGCCGGTCCTCGATCGTGACGGGGGCGTCCAGCAGTGTCGCCACGGCGTTGGCGAGCGCGAACAGGTCGCCGGAGGGCACCCCGCCGAGCGTGCTGCCGCTCTCCTCCCCCACGTCGCCCTCGGCCAGCAGGGTGCGCAGCATCGCCGCCAGCTGGGCCCACGAGGCGCCCGGAGTCAGCGAGAGCAGCGCCACCCCGGTCTCGTCCGAGGCCGCCCGCAGCACCGGATCGGCCGCGACGGGGCCGCGCACCACCAGCGCCGCGCTGCGGTGGATCCGCAACGCGGACAGCAGGGGGACGATCTCGTCCGCACCCCGTACGGCGGTGGCCAGGACGATGGCGGACGGCGGATACGACTGCTCGTCGTACGGGTCGTGGATCGCCACGCCGCTGATCTCCCGCACCGCACCCACATCGCCGTGGACCAGGTCGAGGAGCGTCGAGCCGAGGTCGTCCAGGACGCGGCTGAGGCTTTTCGGGGGGTGCGTCGGCATGTGGCTGATCATCTCCGCAGGCTAGGACTGCCGGAGCCCTGCACGTTCGTACGTGCCGACAAGGCTAACCACGGGTGCTCGTCGCCTCGGACGAAAGCTCCCGTGGGGATCGCCACAGCCGGGCGACGATCACGTCGACCAGGGCGTCGGTCGAGTCGACCAGCGGCAGCACCCGTGACGCCGGGCCACTGACCAGCGGGATCTCGGTGCAGGCCGCGACGACCGCCTGCGCGCCCTGCTCCTTGAGCAGCTCTGCGGCGCGGGCGATCCGCTGCTCCGCGCCGGACAGCCCCGCGCCGGCCTTCACCGTCCGGATCGCCGGGTCCACGCAGTCCCACTGCACCTCCGGCGGCACCTGGAGCACGTCGACGCCGAGCCGCTCCCCCGCCTGCTCGTAGAGCCGGGCCCGCCGGGTGCCGCGAGTGGCGAGGACGCCCACGCGCTCCACGCCCGGCGCCGTGCGGGCGGCTGCGGCCACGGCGGCCTCCACCATGTCCAGGACTTCGACGCCGACGGCCCGCGACACCTGGCCCAGGTAGGCGTGGGCCGTGTTGCACGGAACCGCGATGCAACCGGCCCCCGCCCGGCGCAGCCACCGCGCGCCCGCCACCATCGCCGGCACCGGCGACGGCCCGCCGCCCAGGAGCGCCGCCGTCCGGTCCGGCACCCGGGGATCGGCCCACATCAACACCGGCAGGTGCTCCTGGTCGGTGCCGGCCGGAGTGCGCTCGACGAGCCGGCGGTAGAAGTCGGCCGTCGCCAGCGGGCCCATGCCGCCGAGGACACCGAGGACAGGGGTTCGGACGTGGCTCAACGGATGCCGCCTCTCGGACTGGATGTGGCCCTGCCGATCCTGGCCGCCTCCACGGCCCGGCGGCTCGTCGTCGGCTCCAAAGCCCACCCGGGCCGTTCGGTCCGGGCGCCAAGGCGTGGGCCCGGCGCCGGGCGCCGCCGGTTCGCGACGGCACGGGCCGCTTCCGGTCCACGGGGACGAGAGCCCCGGGCACACCTGGGGGTCGTCCTCGGCCGACCGGTCAGGCCCGCTCGACGCAGAACAGCGGCGGTGTGAACGCAGCCCGGGACCGACGGACCGCGGTCGTCCCCGCCGTCCCGGGCACCGGGGCGCCGCCACCTCCGCGTACCGGGTCGAGGGCGCCGCCTCCGAGGACGGCCGGAAGAAGGGCGGTCACTCCATGTCGGCGCATGCCTCCGCCTCCGCCAGGTACCGCGCCACCGGCCCCAGCGTCAGCATCCCGCTCGCCCCGCCCGCCTGTTCGGTGCGGGCGGCACGCAGGGCCGTTGCCGCGCGGGCGGCGACCGGGCGCTCGCCGAGGCGGGCGGCGGCGTGGGCGGTCAGGCACCAGAGTGCCTCCTGCATGTGGTCGAGGGGCGGTTCGGGCGCCGTGGTCAGGGCGGTACGGGCCTCGTCGGGCCGGTCGCGGGCGAGCAGCACCAAGGGTTGGGTCCAGGGACGGTAGGGGCCCCAGTCGAGGGCGGGATCGGTGGGCGCGGGTCGGCCGTGCAGGAGGCGCAGGCCCAGCAAGGCGAGGGGGAACAGGCCCCGGTGCAGGCCCGGCATGCCCGCCGTCGCGGCGAGGGCGTCATCGGCGGCGCGGTAGTGGGCCGCGGCGGTGGCGGCGGTCGGTCCGCCGGGTTCGGTGCTGCGGGCGGCCGTGACCCGGGCCCGGAACCAGGCGGTGAGGACGGGGACGAGGGATGCCTCGGTGACGGCGGCGAGCTGCTCGGCGGCCTCGGCGTGCGCGGTCGCGGCGTCGAGGTCGCCGAGGGCGGAGGCGGACTGCAGGCGGATGAGCCGGCCGAGCACGGCGAAGTTCGGCAGCTCGTGCCTGGTGGCCAGGTCGAGGATCTCGGCGCCGACCACGTCCCGTCCCGCCGCGAGTCCGGGGCGGGTGAAGGACTGGAGGAACACGCCGTTGAGGGCGAAGGCCAGCAGGGCGGGATCACCCAGCTTCCGGGCCAGTGCCTCCGCTTCGCGTGCCGCCAGTCCGGCGCGCCTCGGTGCGGTGCCGGACAGGTCGGCGCTGCGGCTCTCGACCGCGACGGTGGCCAGCAGGCGGGCGCGCAGGTCGGCGGGGCCGTGGGGGCCGAGCGCGGTGAGCGTGCGCTCGGCCGCCTCGACGACCGCGCGCGACTGTTCGGGGTCGTCGGCCCGGCTCCAGAGCGCGGGCACGTCGTAGGCGCCTATGACGCGGGCGGTCAGGACGGTGTCCCCGGTACGCTCCGCCGCCCGGAGGGCGGCGAGGCGGTCGCGCCGCGAGTGGACGAGGGCGTCACCGCCCGCCAGGGCCAGGGTGCGGGCCAGTTCGACGGTGGTGCGCGGGCCGAAGCGGGCGTCGGTGGTCCACACGGTGCGCGGGGGCTGGAGCGTCGTGGCTCCGTGGAGGATGTCCGTCTCCAGGCGCCGGAGGTCGGCACCCGGGTCGAGCCCGAGCTGGTCCACGAGCATCGTGCGGGCGCGTCGGAGGGTGGCCAGTGCGTCTGCCTGACGGCCCGCCCGGTGCAGTGCGCGGGCCAGCAGTCCCCAGGCCGGCTCGCGCCAGGGGTGTTCGGTGACGTGGGCGCCGAGTTCGGCGACGAGTTCGGCTCCTGAACCGGAGTCGAGGAGGAGGCGGGCGCGCAGTTCCGTCCCCTCCAGTCTCAGTTCCTCCAGCCGGGTCCGTTCGCGCCGGGCCCACGCGGCGGCGGTCACGTCGGCGTAGGCCGGGCCGCGCCAGGCGGCGAGGGCCGCGTCGAGGTCGGTCAGCGCCTCGGGGGTGCGCCGGGCGCGAGCCAGGGCGTCCTCGAAGCGGTGGGCGTCCACATCGCCCCGCGGCAGGCACAGCGCGTAGCCGGGACCCTGCGTGATGAGGATGCGCGGCGGGGTGCGGGGCGGCCGGTCGGGTTCGACGGCGCGGCGCAGCGCGGCGACGAACGTACGCAACGCCCCCACGGCGCGCACCGGCGGTTCGGCCCACAGGTCGTCCACGAGGGTGTCGGTGGGGACCATCCGTCCTTCGGCGGCGACGAGCCGGGCGAGCACCTCGCGGTGGCGGGGTCCGCCCAGGTCGACCGGGGTGCCGTCGTCGCGGAGGGCCCGCACCGCGCCGAGTACGTCGATTCGCATACCCTCCATCTTCCGTGTCAGGGGCCGGCTGCGCCGAAGCGTACTGATCGGCTGCTGATCGCCGTCGCCCATGCTGGCCCGGTCAGTCCTCGGACCAAGGATTTCGCCGGTCCACCGACCCCAGGAAGGGGCCTTTCATGACGCTCACCATTCCCGGTTTCGACCGGGTCCGCCTGCCCGGCACGGACGGGGTGGAGCTGGCTGCCGCCGTCGGCGGCAGCGGAAGCCCGCTCGTGCTGCTGCACGGCTTTCCGCAGACCCACCTGATGTGGCGGCACGTCGCCGAGCGGCTCGCCGGCGAGCACACGGTGATCTGCCCGGACCTGCGCGGTTACGGCGCCAGCGACAAGCCGGCGGCCACAGGTCCCGAGGTGTACGCGAAGCGCACCATGGCCGCCGACGTGGTGGCCCTGGCGGCGGCACTCGGCCACGAGCGCTTCGCCTTGGTCGGCCACGACCGTGGTGCCCTGGTCGCCTTCCGGGCCGGCCTGGATCACCCGGAGACGCTCACCCACCTGGGCATCCTCGACGTCGTGCCGACGCTCGACATGTGGAACGTTCTGCACGGCGTCCCGGCGGCGGTCGGCTACCACCTGTATCTGATGGCGCAGCCGCCGGGCCTGCCGGAGACGATGATCGCCAACAGCGCGGACGCGTTCTTCGGCTCGTTCCTCGACGCCTGGGCGAACGACCCGACCGTCCTGCCGCCGGACGTGCGCGCCGAATACCTGCGGGCGAGCGCCGCCGCTGTGCCGTCGATCGTCGCGGACTACCGGGCCTCGGCGGGCATCGACGTCACCCACGACCAGGCGGACCTGGACGCCGGGTCGCAGCTGGCCATGCCCGTGACGGTGGTCCAGCAGGACTGGGGTGCCCAGTTGGGCTACGACGCCGCTGGGGTGTGGCGCGCGTGGGCGCCGGACCTGGACCACCGGCTGACCCGGGCCGGGCACTTCATGGCCGAGGAGTCGCCCGACGAGATCACGCGGGCGATCCGCGACCTGCTGCTCCGCTGAGCCCCGCCTGCCGCGCCTGCCGCGCCCCGGGCGACGCTCAGCAGGGCGCGGCAGCACTCAACGGGCGTACGGCCCGCCCCTCCCGGGGAGCGGGAGGGGCGGGCGGCCGATGGTTGCCGGGGAGCCGGTCGTCCCGGCCCGAACGGTCAGGCCATCTCCACGTAGCGGTGGACCCGGTCGAAGCGCCGGGCCGCTAGGTCCCGGTGGCGGGCCACCCAGTGGACCACGCCGGAGTCCAGTTCCGTGACGTCGTCGCCGCACCTCCAGGTGGCGAGGAGAGCCCAGTCGTCGGTGCCCTCTCCGTGGGCCGCGGCGCCGCCCCGCTCGGAGGGGCCGGCCTCCTCGGGATCACGGGCGTGGTGGACGGGGTCGTTCTGGGGCGAGACCGGATGACCTCCGACCTGCAGGTCCCAGGGAGGGCGGTAGCCGCCCACGTGCGCCCAGGCGTCGGCGAGTTCGTCGGCGAGTTCGAACTGCTCGTCCTCGGTGAACTCGCCCCATCTGTCGAGGGCGAAGCTCTCCGGCATCTGCGCACTCGGCTGGTGCCAGACCGTGCGGAGTTCACGTGGCCGGTACGGCTCGCGCCAGCCGGGTTCGAGGGGGCTCGGCACGGTCGGGATCCCGGCGGGGACGTACAGCACCGCGTCGGACACCTGCCTCCCGATGCCGTCCACTTCGACGCCGGAGAAGAAGAGCAGGCGGCCGTCGGAGGGGAGCGGGAGGCCGGTTGCGCCCGGCGGGAGCGCCGCGAGGTCGACGGAGGCCACGAACGGCTCGGACGGCTCCGGCACGCCGTGCGGCAGCAGGGGGACGCCGCCGATCCGGGCCACCAGGGGGCCGTCACCGCCCTCCGCCAGGTACACCGCCGGACGGCCGGCCCGGATCCATTCCTCCACCTCCTCCGGCGGCAGGCCTTGGGTGGCCGCCTCGGCCCGGAAGCGGTGCACTCTGTCCATGCTCGCGTCGGTCATCGAGTCATCCTAACGGGCCCCGGGCGGGCAGCGGCCGGCTCCAACTCGCCTGGATACGTGGGGATTCGGTGCTCCGGGCAGACCGCCGCGCGCGTGCCGCCAACGGCGGTACCGCCGGGGCTCCGCCTGCCCCGAAGGCATCGCCGAGACGCCCGGGTTGCCCGCCCGGTTCAGCTGGGGAGGGTGGCGAGCCAGTCGGTCAGCAGGCGGTTGACCTCGCCGGGGCGCTCCTGCTGGATCCAGTGGCCGCAGCCGTCCAGGAGGTGGGAGGCCGACAGGCCGGGGAGGGTGTCGGGATGGGCGTCGATGGCGTCGGACATCCAGGTGGTGGAGGCGTCCAGGGTGCCGCCGATGAACAGGCACGGCTGCTTGATCGGGGCTCCGCGGTGCGGGGCGAGGTCCTCCCAGTCCCGGTCCATGGTGCGGTAGCGGTTGAGCGCGCCGGTGAACCCCGTGCGCTCGAACTCCCCGGCGTAGACGTCGAGGTCGTCCTCGCTCAGCCATGCCGGCCGGACCCGGGTGGGGAAGCGGTCACGCAGTCGGCCGCCGCCCCGGGTGGCGAAGTGCGGGTCGGGCTCGCCCTGGGCGGGCATGGTGTCGGCGGACAGGGCCGCGTAGAAGCCTGCGAGCCAGCCCCGGACGTCGGGCTCGATCTCCGCCTCTGCGCGGCCGGGCTCCTGGAAGTAGGAGACGTAGAACTCCTGCTCGGGGCCGCCGATCCGGCGGAAGACGTCGGTGGGGCGGGGTCCGCCGGGCGGCGCGTAGGGGACGCTGAGCAGGGCGACCGCGCGGAAGACCTCCGGGTGGAGCAGGGCGGAGGCGGCGGCGATGTTGGAGCCCCAGTCGTGGCCGACGACCACCGCGGTCTCCTCGCCGAGGGCGCGCACGACGGCGACGTTGTCCGCCACCAGGTCGAGCATCCGGTAGGCGTCGGTCGCCTCCGGCTTGGAGGAGCGGCCGTAACCGCGCACGTCGATCGCCACCGCCCGGAAGCCGGCCGCGGCGAGCGCCGGGAGCTGGTGGCGCCAGGAGTACCAGGACTCGGGGAAGCCGTGCACGAGCAGGACCAGCGGCCCGGCGCCCTGCTCGGCCAGGTGCAGGCGCCCGGCCGGGGCCTCGACGGTGCGGTGGCGAAGCTCGGTGGGTGGCTGGGTCTGCATGGGGTTCTCCTCGGTTCGCGGGGGGACGCGGCTGCCCGTCGATCATGCGGCGCGGTACCCGCTCGCCGCGATCGCCCTTGCCGATCTGGCAAACTCGCAGGACAGGGCGGTGGAGCGGCACGGCACGAAGGAGGGCGAAGGTGGCGGTCGACGACGTGGGCGGCGCGCTGGCCGCGCTGGGGCCCCGGCTGCGAGCCGCGCGGGAGCACCGCGGCGCGACGCTCGCCGGTGTCAGCTGCGCGACGGGCATCTCGGCCAGCACGCTGTCCCGGATCGAGACCGGTCGGCGCCGACCCACCCTGGAGGTGCTGCTGCAGCTGTCCAAGGAGTACGACGTCTCCCTGGACGAGCTGACCGGCACGGCACCCGCCCCGGCGGCCGAGCCGCGCGGCAGGGCGCCGCTGAGCTTCGGCGACGACAAGGCGGTGCTGCCGTTGACGCGGTACGTCGGCGGCCTGCACGCCCACAAGCACGTCCTGCCCGCCGTCGAGGACCCGCCGGCCCGGCCCCGTCAGGTCTCCCACCACGGCCACGAGTGGCTGTGCGTCCTGTACGGACGGCTGTGGCTCGCCCTCGGCGGCCGGGACCTCGTCCTGACCCCCGGGGACGTCGCCGAGTTCGACACCCGGACCCCGCACGGGGTGGCGAATGCCGGCCCCGGCGGTCCGGTGGAGTACCTGGTCATGTTCGGGCCGCAGGGCGAGCGGCTGCGGCCGCGTACCCCTCCGGCCGCCGCTCACGGGGCCGGTGACGGACGGCCAGCCGAGTGAGCGGCGGGTGCGGTCAGGCGCCGCTGGCGTCGCCCGGTTCGGCCGCACCGAGCATGGCGAGGGTCAGCACGTTGCCGGAGATGCCCCAGCCGCCGTCGGCGACCTCTTCGACCAGCACCATGGTGTTGTTGCGGGCGCGCTCGCCGTAGATCTCGACGTACAGCTCGGTGGTGCGGGCGACGATCTCCTCCTTCTGCTTCGGGGTGAGGGTCTTCTCGGGGACCTTGAAGTTCGCGAAAGGCATGGCTTGCTGTTCCTTCTCTCGGTGGGTCGGGCGGTTCAGACGATTCCGCCGTTGGCGCGGACGACCTGTCCGTTGATCCAGTGGCCGGCCGGGGAGGCCAGGAAGGCGACGACCTCGGCGATGTCGGCCGGGGTTCCGAGGCGCTCCAGCGGGGGCTGGGCGGCCAGGCGCGCGATGGTCTGCTCGTCCTTGCCGTCCAGGAACAGGTCGGTGGCCGTGGGACCGGGCGCGACGGTGTTGGCGGTGACGTCGCGGCCCCGCAGCTCCCGGGCCAGGATCGGCGTCAGCGCCTCGACCGCGCCCTTGCCGGCGCTGTACGCGCCGTAGCCGGGGAAGGCCAGCGCCACCACGGACGTGGAGAACATCACGATCGCGCCGCCGCGCCGCACCCGGCGGGCGGCCTGCTGGACGACGACGAACGTGCCGCGGACGTTGGTGCGGTGCAGGTCGTCCAGGGCGGCCAGGTCCAGCTCGGCGATCGGCGCCAGGTGCATCCGCCCGGCCGTGTGGACGACGACGTCGACGCCGCCGAACTCCGCTTCGGCCGCGTCGAAGAGGGCCGCGACCGCGACTTCGTCGGCGACGTCGGCGCGCACGGCAATCGCCCGACCGCCCCCGTCGACGGCCTCCTTCACGGCTGCCTCGGCCTCGTCCCGGCTGCCGGCGTAGCCGACCACGACGGCGTACCCGTCGGCGGCCAGCCGACCGACGGTCCGGCGGCCGATGCCGCGCGAGCCGCCGGTGACGATCGCGACGCGGGGCGAGGCGGAGGGCCGGACCGCAGGAGCGGTGTCGACGGAGGAAGCGGGGATGGGCATGACTGACTCCTGTGGTGGATCGGGTCGGGCCGCGGCCTCGCCGTCGCCCTGCTGTGTCCACCACGATCGGCCGGTCCCCCACCCGTAGCCAGGGCTGCGTCCACCCAGGGGACGCCACCCCCTGGCTACGCTCTGGCCACGCTCCGGCGTACGGGCGACCATGGAGGCGTGAACCTTCCAGAACTCGGTGCCTTCCTAAGGACCCGCCGCGACCGCATCCGCCCCGCCGAGGTCGGCCTCCCCCAGGGCCCGCGCCGGCGCGTCCCCGGGCTTCGCCGCGAGGAAGTCGCCCAGCTGGCAGGCCTGTCGGCCGACTACTACACCGAACTGGAACGCGGCAGCGCGAAGAACGGCGTGCAGCCCTCGGCCCAGACCCTGGCCGCCCTCGCCCGAGCCCTGCGCCTGGACAACGACGAGCGCGACCACCTGTTCCACCTCGCCGAGCGGCCGGTCCCCCCGTCGGCACACGGGCCCTCGGCACACGTGCAGCCCGCGCTCCTCGGACTTCTGGACCGGCTGTCCAACACTCCCGCGCGCGTCATCACGGACCTGCACGAGACCCTGGTGGAGAACGACCTGGCCCGGTCCCTGCTCGGCAGGTCCCCAGCCCACCGCGGCCCGACGGCGAGCTTCGTGTACCGCTGGTTCACCGACCCGCAAGCGCGGGAGAGGTACCCGGTCGAGGACCACCCGCACCACTCCCGGGTGTTCGCTGCCGACCTCCAGGCGGTGGCCGCCCGACGCGGCCGGGACGCGGAGGTGACCAGGATGGTCTCCGTACTACGCCGCCGCAGCCAGGAGTTCGCGGCCCTCTGGGACACCCACGACGTCGCGGTGCGCCGCAGGGACCGCAAGAGGATCGTCCACCCCGCGCTCGGCATCATCGAACTCGACTGCCACAACCTGCTCAGCGAGGACGCACGCCAACGCCTGCTGTGGTTCACCGCACCGCCCGGAAGCCGGGGAGCCGAGCAGCTGGAACTGCTGTCCGTCATAGGGACCCAGGACCTGGACGTCACGGAGGGCAGCACGGCACCGGAAAGGTCGCCCGCAGCCGAATCCGGAGCGCAGCGCTGACCCGTACCGCAGAGGGGGCGGGGAACCGACGGTTCGCCACTGAGGCCCCGGTTGCCACGGAGGGTTGCGACGACGCGGAGCCGGCGCCCCGGGCCACATCCCCGCATATACCCCATGGGGTAAACTGGCGGACGGACGACACGCTGGAGGTATGCACATGCAGGTCGACGACGACGCGGTCGGCGCGGTCCTCAACCGCCTTCGCCGCGCGCAGGGCCAGCTCGCCGGCGTCATCGCGATGATCGAGGCCGGGCGCGACTGCAAGGACATCGTGACCCAGCTCGCCGCCGTCTCCCGCGCCCTCGACCGGGCCGGGTTCAAGATCGTGGCCAGTGGCATGCGCCAGTGCATGGCCACCGCCGACGGTGACGCGCCGCCGATGAGTGAGGCCGAGCTCGAAAAGCTCTTCCTGGCCCTGGCCTGACGCCCTGCCCGCCCACGGGCGGGGCGGTGGCGCGGTCCTGCGCGCTGCCGGTCTGCTCCTGCGCGCTGCCGGGCCGCCCGCCGGGGGCGCCGCGCCGGAGCGGGACGACATGTGACACGCAATTGGTTCGGCGCGGAACGCGACTTTCCCGGCGGTGTCGGCATACCCGACTGTATACCCTTCCGGGTATTTCGAGAGGTGAGTGATGGTTCGGGAAGTCGACCTCGGGGCGTTCGCCGCCGCCCGGGAGCAGGGCGCGTCCGTGCTCGACGGGCGCGAATCCTCGGCCATCCTCGCCTCCGTGGCCATCCTCGCCGACTGACCGGCCGGGCCGCCTGGCACACCCCGGCCTGGCTCGACCGGGTGTTGCCGAAGGTCACCTTCTCCCACGGGTGACCTCCCGCCACTCCCGGGCACGGCGATCGGCGGCGAGGGTGAGTGCCTGAACGAGAGGGTGCGGCCCTGGACGAGCGGGTGCGGCCCCGGACGGCCAGGGTGGGCACGGCCTCCCGTCGGGAGCGGCCTGTCAGCGAGCGGACGATGCCGGCGGCACGAGCGTGTTCTCGCCGGCCTGTCCGGCGAGGTAGTCCTTGACGTTCTCAGCGGTGGCGCCCACGATCTGGCCGACCGCGTCCTGGGTGAAGTACGCCTGGTGGGAGCTCAGGAGGACGTTGTTGAAGGTCATCAGCCGGGCGAGGGTGTCGTCCGTCATCACCTCCAGGGACTTGTCGAAGAAGAAGACCCCCGCCTCCTCCTCGTAGACGTCCAGGCCCACGCCGTCGAGCCGGCCCGCCCGCAGGGTCTCCACCAGGGCGTGAGCGTCGATGAGGCCGCCACGGCCGGTGTTGATCAGGATGGCGTCGTCCTTCATCAGGGCGAGCGCGTGCGCGTCCACGATGTGATGGGTGTCGGGTAGCAGCGGAAGGTGGAGGGTGAGCAGGTCGGACTCCGCGAAGAGCCGCTCCGGTGCGACGTACTCCATGCCCAGCGCCAGGCATTCGGGGTTCGGCGCGACGTCGTAGCCCAGCAGTCGCATGCCGAAGCCTGCGGCGATGCGGGCGAAGGCGGCACCGATCCTGCCGGTACCGAGGACTCCTGCCGTCCGGCCGTGGAAGTCGCGCCCCATCAGGCCGGTCAGCCGGAAGTCGAACTCGCGCGTGCGGTGGACGGCTCGGACGACCCTTCGGTTGGCGGCGAGGGCCAGGGCCCAGGCGAACTCGGCGACCGAGTACGGGGAGTAGGACGACACCCGGTACACCGCCAGGCCCAGCTCCGCCGCCACCCGCAGGTCGATGTTGTTGTAGCCGGTGGCACGCTGGGCGATCATCCTGGTTCCGCCGTCGGCGAGGGCCCGCAGGACCTCCTCGTCGAGCACGTCGTTGACGCTGCTACACACGATCTCGTAGCCGGCTGCGGTGGCCACGGTGTCCCGGTCGAGGCGAAGCTCCAGGCAGCGGAGGCTGTGCCGCTCCTCGAACGCCCCTTCCAGCAGCATGCGTTCGTCGGCGAGCACGCCGTATGCGACGATCTCCACCATCTCGTCCTCCACAAGTGGCGTCCCCCATCGGGGAGATCAACCGGTCGACACCGAACCCCGAGTGCAGAGGGCCTTCCAGCCCCGCTGCTGGTCCAGCACCTCTACTCCAGCACCTCGCCGGGTGTCAGCCGGGGCGTCGGGGCGCCCTCGGGACCGTAGCCGAGGCGGATCAGGATCTGGACGTAGCCGGGGCCCTGGTGCGGGTCGCGGGCCTCCCAGCGCAGGTACGGCCACTCCATGGCCTGGTGCAGCAGGGAGGCGCGGACGCCGTGGACGGTGGCGGCGAGCAGCACGTGTTCCAGCGCGAGGCCGGCCCGCAGCCAGTCCCGCGGGGCGTCGTGGGCGGTGGCGAGGACGGCGATGCGCGGCTCGGCCTCGAAGGGGGCGGGGGCCTGGTGCTCGGCGGCGTGGAGGGCGGAGAAGTCGCGCATCGGCAGGTGGCCGGACCGGTCCTGGGGGCCGAGCGCCGTGGCGGGGATGCCGTAGGGCTGTGCGTCGCCGGCGCGCACCCAGCTGCGGCTCTCGGTGCGCTGGGGTTCGTCGGTGGTGCTGCGGCGTTCGGCCTCGGCGGTGAGGTGCAGCAGCCGGGCGGTCTCCTGGCGGTCGGGCAAATGGAGCAGGGCGTCCTCGGAGCGGGCGGCGGTGGTGAGTTCGTCGAGGACGGCCGGCGGGACGGGCTTGCCGGTGAACGGGGTGCGGATGGAATGCCGGTGCCAGATCGCCTCGTACAGCTTGTCGATGCCCCGGGAGCGTGCGGCGGCCGGGGTGTCGAGCCGGACGGTGGCGAACAGCTCGGGGTCGGCGGGGTCGGGCAGCAGGCGCACCTCGGGGGCCCAGCCGAGGTGGCCGGCTGCGACCCGCAGGTTCAGGACGGCCGCGCCGACGGAGATGTGCAGTGCCCGGCCCTGCGGGTCGGCGGCCGGGACGGCGCGGGTGCGGTCGGACCGGACCTCCACGGTCGAGGTGTCCGGCTGGAGCCCGAAGCGCCAGGGCTGGCTGTTGTGAATCGAGGGTGCCGCGACCGCCGCGGAGACGAGCTTCTCCAGCGCGGTGGCGTCGAGGGCGAGGGTGGGCATGATCACCTCCAGGGTGCGTGTGCTGCCGGTGTCAGCCGGAGACGGGCGGATCGCCGCCGCCGCGCAGGGCGTCCGGACGGGTGCGGTACTCGTCGGGGTCGATCTCGCCGCGGGCGAGGCGTTCGGCGAGCAGCCGTTCCGGGGCCGGCCGCTGGGCCGGTGGCGCGGCGGGGGGAATCGGTGCCGCCGGGCTGTGCGGGGACGTCCGGCCCAGGTGCCGGGCCGGCGCGATCACTCCGAACACCAGCAGCACCCAGAAGAGCAGCATGCTCACGGACATCAGACCGATGCCCCAGCCGTTCATGCCGCCGTCGTTCCAGGACATCAACGCCGTCTCCTCAGCCGTGACGGGAGGTCCGTCACCTCCACCGTGCGGCCGGGGGCCGGCCTGCCGCTTGGGCCGTTCGGCACCACCTCCCGGTCCGCTCGGCCCGGTTGCTCAGTGCGGGCGCTGATGGTGCTGGTGCTGCTCGGGTTCCGCGTGGGCGGCGAGGACGGCGGCCTGGAGGCGGCGCTCGACGCCCAGCTTCGCGAGCACCCGCGAGACGTGGTTCTTCACGGTCTTCTCGGCGAGGTACAGCTCCTCGCCGATCTGCCGGTTCGTCCTTCCCTCCCCCACCAGGGCGAGGATCTCCCGCTCGCGCGGGGTGAGCCCGGCGAGCGCGGCGTCCGTCTCGCTCTCCTGGTGGTGGCGCAGGCTCTCCATCAGCTTGTGCGTGGTGGCCGGGTCGAGCATGGACTGGCCGGAGGCCACCGTGCGGACGGCGCTGACCAGGTCGGCGCCCTTGACCTGTTTGAGGACGTAGCCGGCCGCCCCGGCCATGATCGCGTCGAGCAACGCGTCGTCGTCGTCGAAGGAGGTCAGCATCAGGCAGACCAGGCCGGGCACCCGGTCGCGCAGCTCGCGGCAGACGGTCACGCCGTCGCCGTCCGGCAGCCGTACGTCGAGCACGGCGACGTCCGGGCGCAGCGCCGGCACCCGGGCCAGGGCCTCGGCGCAGGTTCCCGCTTCGCCGGCGACCTCGATGTCCGCCTCGGCCTCCAGGAGGTCCCGGACACCCCGACGGACCACCTCGTGGTCGTCCAGGAGGAACACCCTTACGGGCTGGGGCGTGTCCATGGCCTGCTCCCTGGGGTGCGCGCGGGCGGTGGCACCACCGATTCTGCGCGCCCGCGCCTCCCCGCGCACCGCGTCAGGCGCGCGGGCCGACGGCCACCGGGCAGTGGACGCCGTGGTTCACCGCCCTGGTGGCCGGGCCCGGGTGGTGCCCGGAGCGGCCGAGCACCGGCAGCTCGGCCGGGCCCGCGGCAGCGGGGCGGGGCCGGTCGGCCCGCCGACCGGCGTGAGGCGGTGCGGCGGGCGGGTGGGCAGACTGGAGGCAGGCGATCGGCACGGAGGTCACCTCGTGGCACCAGACCCACCCGCGGGGTATCCCGACATGCCGGACCCGTGGACACTCCGTTACCAGGGCTTCGACCCCGACGAGGAGGGGCTGCGGGAGGCGCTGTGCGCGGTCGGCAACGGCTACCTGGTCAGCCGGGGCGCCGCACCGGAGGCGACCGCCGACGGCGTCCACTACCCGGGGACGTACCTGGCCGGCTGCTACGACCGGGCGGTGTCGACGGTGTCGGGACGCGTGGTCGCCAACGAGGACCTGGTCAACTGCCCGAACTGGTTGCCCATGACCTTCCGGCCGGCGGGCGGGTCGTGGTTCACCGGCCCGCCCGCCGACCAGACGCTGGAACTGGACCTGCGCCGGGGTCTGCTGACCCGTACCGCGCTCGTGGTCGACGCGCAGGGACGACGGACCCGACTGGTACAGCGCCGGCTCGCCAGCCAGGCCCAGCCGCATCTGCTCGCCCTGGAGAGCACCTTCGTCCCGGAGAACTGGTCCGGCCCGCTGGAGGTCCGCTCGGGCCTGGACGGCAACGTCGCCAACACCGGCGTCGCCCGCTACCGGGGCCTGGCCGCACGCCATCTCCGTCAGGTCGGCCAAGGGGTGGACGAGGCGGGACTGCTGTGGCTGGAGACGGACATGTCCGACTCGCCCGTACGGATCGCCCTCAGCGCCCGGGTGAGCGCGCCCGGCACAGCGGTGGCGACCGAATGCCGCGAAGGCCGGGCGGCCCATCTCCTCACCCTGGACGCCGGGCGCGGCCGGCCCGTCACCGTGACGAAGACGGTCGCCGTGCACACCTCCCGCGACCGGGCGATCGAGACACCGCTGCGGGCCTCCCGCCAACTCGCCGCCGAGGCCGGGAGCTTCGATGAGCTGTTGGCCGAACACGCCGTGCGGTGGGCGGAGTTGTGGCGCCGCTGCGGGATCGAGGCCGACTTCGACGGCGCCGGCCCGCTGCACCTGAACCTGTTCCACCTGCTCCAGACCTACTCCGAGCACTCCGTCGACCTGGATGTCGGTGTCCCCGCGCGGGGGCTGCACGGCGAGGCGTACCGGGGCCACGTCTTCTGGGACGAGCTGTTCGTGCTGCGGCTGCTCAACCTGCGCTTCCCCGAGCTGGCCCGCGCCGTGCTGCGCTACCGCCACCGCCGCCTCGACGCCGCCCGCCGTGAGGCCGGGGCGGTCGGCCTGCGCGGGGCGATGTACCCGTGGCAGAGCGCGAGCGACGGGCGGGAGGAGTCCCAGCAACTGCACCTCAACCCGATGTCCGGCCGCTGGCTGCCCGACCACAGCCACCTCCAGCGGCACGTCGGCTCAGCGGTCGCGTACAACATCTGGCAGTACTACCAGTCCACCGGGGACCGGGACTTCCTCGCCACGGCCGGCGCCGAGATGCTCCTGGAGATCGCCCGCTTCTGGTCGTCCGCGGCCACGTACGACCGGGCCCGGGAGCGCTGGTCGATCCGCGGGGTGCTCGGCCCCGACGAGTACCACGACGCCTACCCGTGGGCGGCGCGCCCGGGCCTGGACGACAACGCCTACACCAACGTGCTGGCGTCCTGGGTGCTGGCCCGCGCCCAGGACGCCCTGGACGTCCTGCCCGGATACCGCCGCGACGAGCTGCGCGAGCGCCTGGCCCTCGACGACGCGGAGCTCGACCGCTGGCAGGAGGTCGGGCGGCGACTGCACGTGCCGTTCCACGACAACGTCCTCAGCCAGTTCGACGGCTACGACCGACTCGTCGAACTCGACTGGCAGGCCTACCGGCTCCGCTACACCGACCTGCGCAGGCTCGACCGGATCCTGGAGGCCGAGGGCGACACCGTCAACCGCTACAAAGCCTCCAAGCAGGCCGACGCGCTGATGCTCTGGTACCTGTTCTCCGCCCGCGAGGTGCGCGACCTGCTGCGTCACCTCGGTTACCCGGCGCCCCACGAACTGCTGCGCCGTACGACCGACCACTACCTGCGACGCACCGTCCACGGCTCCACGCTCAGCTCGGTGGTGCACGCGTGGGTGCTCACCCGCTCCGACCGCCGCGCCTCCTGGCGGTACTTCCGCGACGCCCTGGTGGCCGACCTCCGGGACAGCGAGCACGGCACCACCGCCGAGGGCGTCCACCTGGGCGCGATGGCGGGCGCGGTGGACCTGCTGCAGCGCTGCTACACCGGCCTGGAGGTCCGCGGAGACGCCCTCTGGCTCGACCCGCACCTGCCCTCCGCACTGGGCCGGCTGGACCTGGACCTTCGCTACCGGGGCCACTGGGGCCTGGCGATCGCCGTCGACCGCCGCACCGTCACGGTGAGCCTGCGCGAGGACCGCCAGGAACCGGTCCGCATCCGGCTGCGCGGCGCCGGGGAAACGATCCGGCCGGGCCAGACCCGGTGCTTCCACCTGTGAGCGCGCGGCCCCTCACCGGCGCCCCGACCAGCGCGGTTCCACCTGCTCCCAGGCGGACTCCCAGCTCCGCTCGGCCCGCCGGTCCAGCCCGCGCCGGCGCAGCGCGTACCAGCCCCCGGTACCCGACCCGAGCACGGTGGCCGTGCCGAGGCCGGCCAGGACGGCGTCCGAGACGACCAACCCGTTCGACCTGGGCGCGCCGACCGGCTGTCCGCCGTCGTCCAGGCCGACCGGAACGACCGTCCCGGGGCCCGTGCCGTCCGGCACGGGGACGCTGCCCGTGCCAGGCCCGACCGGGTACGTCCACCGGGCCGGGGCGTGCTCCCGCGCACTGCCCGCCCGGGGGTCGTCCGACTGCGCCGGACCGGTGGTCACGGCGGTGACGACGTGCCGGTGCCGGGCGGCCCGCTGCGCGTCGTGCGTCTCCGAGCCGTACACGAGCAGGGCCACCAGGGCCGCCACAACGAACGCGGCGAGCACCATCAGCGCCGCCCCGGCCGCCAGGCGGCTGTACGCCCGGTCGAGCGGGCGGCAGAGCGGGTTGTGGTCCCGGCCGGTGGCCCGGCGGACGTGCCCGCGCAGGGAGGTGTGGGAGGCGGGACGCCTGGGCGTGGCGGCTGCGGCGGACATGGTGCGCCTCCTCGGTGCCTGAACGGGCTCTGCTCGCACGGATCAGTCTTCCGAGCCCGCCGCCGCTCTCCGAGGGCCGGACGGTCCCGGCACCCGGGACCGTCCGGCCCCTGCCGGGTCCCGTGTCCGGTGGTGCCATGGAGGTACGGACGACGGGGAGATCCCGGAGCGAGGCCAGGGGAGACGAAAGGTGGAGACCATGCACACCGTGATCGTGTACGAGAGCATGTACGGAAACACCCGGGAGATCGCCGAGGCGATCGCCGAGGGCGTCCATCAGGCCGACCCCGGGGCTGCCGTGGACTGCCTCCCGGCGGCCGAGGCCGACGCCGGACTCACCCGCTCCGCCGACCTGTTGGTGGTCGGCGGCCCGACGCACATGCACGGCATGTCCTCCGGGCTCAGCCGCCGGATGGCCGCCACGGCCGAGAAGCACAAGGAGGGCCGGGAAGAGGCCGCCGCCGAGGCCCGGACGACCGCCGAGGGGCCGGGCCTGCGGTCCTGGTTCCACGATCTCCCGAAGACCGAACCCGGCACCCACGCCGCCGCGTTCGACACCCGCGTCGACATGCCCCGGGCCGGCGGCGCGGCCAACGGCATCGCCCACCGGCTGTCCGGGCACCACTACGACGTGGTCGTCGAACCCGAGGGCTTCATCGTCGAGGACAACGACGGGCCGCTGCGCGCCGGCGAACTCGACCGCGCCCGCGCCTGGGGGGCGGGCCTGATCTGAGCGGGAAGAAACGTTCCCACCGTGGTGGCGGAGCAGCTGGAACGCACACCGGCTCGTCCACGACCTCCGCGTCGGCGGGCACACGGCCGTCGAGCTCGTGGCCCACGCCCGCCGCACCGCCGCCCAGCACGCCCAGCACGGCCACCGGGCGCGGTGCGCCCGGGCCGCCGGCCCTTCCCCGGCCGCCCTTCCCCGGCCGCCCTTCCCGGTCCGGCACCGGCGCCGGGTCCCGACCCCTTGACCGCCCTCCGGGCTCGGACTCCCGCAACCTCGCTCGCGTATGGTGCACCGGAATCGGAACCGACGAGGGAGAGGTACGGGTCGATGAGCACCTCGGCGCCGACGGCCGGGCCGCAGGAACTACGACGGCACCTGGGCGTGTTCGACGCCGTGGTGGTCGGGCTGGGGTCGATGATCGGCGCGGGCATCTTCGCCGCGCTCGCGCCCGCGGCGGCGGCAGCCGGGTCCGGGCTGCTGATCGGACTGGCGCTGGCCGGCGTCGTGGCGTACTGCAACGCCACCTCCTCCGCGCGGCTCGCCGCCCGCTACCCGCAGTCCGGCGGCACCTACGTCTACGGCCGGGAACGGCTCGGCGGGTTCTGGGGATACCTGGCCGGCTGGGGTTTCGTCGTCGGCAAGACCGCCTCCTGCGCGGCGATGGCGCTCACCGTCGGCTCCTACGTCTGGCCCGCGCAGGCGCACGCCGTGGCGGTCGCGGCGGTGGTGGCGCTGACCGCGGTCAACTACGTCGGCGTGCAGAAGGCGGCCTGGTTGACCCGGGCGATCGTCGCCGTCGTGCTGGCGGTCCTGGCCGCCGTGGTCACCGCCTGCCTGACCGGCGGCGCCGACACCGGCCGCTGGGCGGTCGGCGCGGACGCCGGGCTCCACGGCGTGCTGCAGGCCGCCGGCCTGCTGTTCTTCGCGTTCGCCGGGTACGCCCGCATCGCGACCCTCGGCGAGGAGGTCCGCGACCCACGGCGCACGATCCCCCGCGCGATCCCGCTCGCGCTCGGCATCACCCTGGTCGTCTACGCCGCCGTCGCGCTCGCCGCCCTGTCCGTCCTCGGCCCGGAGGGCCTGGCCCACACCGGGGCGCCACTCGCCGACGCCGTCCGGGCCGCCGGCGTGCCGGGCCTCGCCCCGGTGGTGCGCGTCGGCGCGGCGGTGGCCGCCCTCGGCTCCCTGCTCGCGCTGATCCTCGGCGTCTCGCGCACCACCCTGGCGATGGCCCGCGACCGACACCTGCCCCACCGACTGGCCGCCGTCCACCCGCGCTTCGCCGTACCGCACCGGGCCGAGGTCGCCGTCGGCGCCGTCGTCGCGGCCCTGGCGGCCGTCGCGGACGTGCGCGGCGCGATCGGCTTCTCCTCCTTCGGAGTGCTCGCCTACTACGCCGTCGCCAACGCCTCGGCCTGGACGCTCACCCCGGCGGAAGGACGACCGCCGAGGATCGTGCCGATCGTCGGCACCGTCGGCTGCCTCGCCCTGGCCTTCGCCCTCCCCGCGGCCTCGGTGCTGTGGGGCGCCGTGGTCATCGCGCTCGGCGCCGCCGCCTACGGCCTACGCAAGGCGCTCGCCCGCGCCTGACCGTGGCTGCCGGGCCTGACCGCGTCTGACCGTGACTGCCCGGGCCGGCGACCGGGGCCGAAGGGTTCTGATGCGGCGACCGACCGGGTCGGTTCCCGGGGGCGTCCCCGGGACGGCGACTCGATGGCCTGATGTGACAGATCCTGGTCATTGCGGCCACCTCCGGCCGGGCGGAATGATCAGGGCATGCCCCCACCGCACCGCGCCGTGATCGCCGCCTTCCCCGGCATCGAGCTGCTGGACGTCACCGGCCCGGCCGAGGTCTTCTCCGTCGCCTCCCGGGTCGCCGGGGCCGACCGGCCCGGCTACCTCGTGCAGGTCGCGACGGCCGACGGCGGCCCGGTGACCACCTCCAGCGGCGTTCGGCTGATGGCCGACCTGACCTTCGACGACGTGGCCGGCCCGATCGACACCCTGCTGGTGTCGGGGGCGATCGAGATCGTCGACGACGGCGTCGAGCCGGTGATCGACCACGAGGTCACCCGCTGGCTGCGCCGCGCGGCACCCCGGGCCCGGCGGATCGGCTCGATCTGCGCGGGCGCGCACCTGCTGGCCGCCGCCGGGCTGCTCGACGGACGCCCGGCCACCACGCACTGGCTCACCGCGGCCCGGCTGGCCGCCGAACACCCCGGCATCCGGGTCGACCCGGATCCGATCTTCATCCGGGACGGGCACGTGTGGACGTGCGCCGGCGTCACCTCCGGGATGGACATGGCGCTGGCCATGGTCGCCGAGGACCACGGCCAGGACCTCGCGCTCGCCACCGCCCGGATGATGGTGATGTACGTCAAACGCTCCGGCGGGCAGAGCCAGTTCAGCGTGCCGTTGTCCGTGCAGAACGCCGAGGACGACCGGATCGACGGGCTGCGGAGGTGGATCGCCGAACACCTCACCGAGGACCTCTCCCTCGAAGCCCTCGCGGCTCGCACGCACCTGAGCGCGCGCCACCTCGCCCGGTTGTTCCGGCAGCGCACCTCCACCACGCCGGCCGCCTACGTGGAGGCGGCCAGGCTGGAGGCCGCCCGACGGCTGCTGCAGGACAGCGACCGGAGCCTGCCCGAGGTCGCCGCGGCCAGCGGCCTCGGCTCCGTGGAGACGCTGCACCGCGTCTTCCGGCGGCGGCTCGGCACCACCCCGGCCGAGTACCGCCGCCGCTTCTGACCCGCACCACTTCGCCGGCCGGCGCGCGCCGCCGCACCGGCCGAGCTCCGCCATGCCCGCACACCCGACACTGACCAGCGAACTCCGGAGGAGAAGCGTGTCCCGCACGAAGGTCGTCCCGATCCCGGTCCTGGGCCGGCACAACATCAACGCCTACCTGCTGCTCGGCCGGCGGCCCGTCATCGTCGACGCCGGCACCCCCGGCAGCGGCCGGAAGATCCTCGCCCGGGTCGTCGAGTACGGCGTCGACCCCGCCGACGTCTCGCTGATCGTCATCACCCACGGCCACATCGACCACTTCGGCTCCGCCGCCGAACTGCACCGGCTCACCGGCGCCCCCGTCGCCGGCCACGTCGCCGACCTCGGGCCCTACCGCTCCGGCCGGGTCCGCGAACCGTACCTGCCCACCGGCCCGATGGGCCGCCTGATGGCCCGCAACAGGAACCTCCACGTCCAGGCCGAGCCCGTCGAACCCGACGTGCTCGTCCGCGGCGAGACGAGCCTGGAGGACTTCGGGCTCGCGGCGCGCATCATGCCCACCCCGGGCCACACCGCCGGATCGGTGTCGGTCCTCACCGACGCCGGCGACCTCGTCGCCGGCGACCTGGTCGCCGGCTCGTTCATGGGCCTCATCCCCGGCAGGCCCGCCAACCCGCCCTTCCACGACGACCCCCGGCAGAACCTCGCCAGCCTCCGCCGGATGCTCGCCCTCGACCCCACAGCTCTCCATGTCGGCCACGGCACCGCGCTCGACCCGGACCAGGTCCGCCAGTGGGCCGACCGGGAACACGACCGCCTCGCACGACTCGAAGCCACCGGACGCCTCGTCACACGCGCTGAGTGACGCACCCGCTGCGGCCAGGCACCAGGACGGCACACCCGGCGCCCGCCTCCACGCCCTCGGCCCGCTCCCCGGGGGGAGAGGTCGGTGATCTGCCGCCACACGGTGAGGGTGCGTTGGGTGGGACCGGCCAGGAAGGTGGCGTCGCCCTCGCACGGGGTGTCGTCCTGCCGGACGACGTCGCGGACGTCGACGGCTGCGCGTCAGAGTCCGCCCTGAAGCCGGCCGTCCCGGGCGCTGGTGGCGGGGTCGTCCTGCGAGGTGGTCACGTCCGTGTCCTCTCAGGCCTGGTCGCCGTAGCGGGACGTGCGGGCCCCGGCGTGCTGGCCCCGGCGTGCGAACCCGGCCTGACCCGCACGCCGGTGGCCGGGACCACATCGGGTCCCGGCCCACCGGCGCCCGTTCCCCGGCTCAGTCGTGCGGCACCACCGCCACCGGACCGTGGGCGTGGTGAATGACCGCGTGCGCCACGTGCCCGAGTTTCGGTGCCGCCAAGGGGTGCGCGGGCGCGGGCCGGCCGACGACCACCAGGGCCGCACTGTGCGAAGCCTCCACCAGCGTCCGGGCCGCGCCCCAGCCGGACACCTCCGCCACGGTGCGCACCTCGGGGAACTTCTCCCGCCAGGGGGCCAGCGCGTCCCGCAGCCGCACCGTCTCGGACTCCACCAGCGACCGGCGGATCTCCTCCGGCCCGATCGGGGCCTCGGTCCGCAGCGGGCCGTGCGGTTCGACCCGGCCTTCCAGCGCCCGCAGTACCGCCCCGCGCCGGGCGGCCTCCTCGAAGGCGAACCCGAGGACGGCGTCCGACGGCCGGCCGTCGCCCCGCAGGCCGACCACGACCTCGCCGAGCCCGGTCTTCGGGCCCGCAGCGCCCTCCGGAACCAGAACGACGGGGCACCGCGCCTCTCCGGCGGCGCGTAGCGCGACGGAGCCGAGGAGCCTCCCGGCGACCGCGCCCGGCCCCCTCGAGCCGAGCACCAGTAGCCCCTCCTGCCCGCCGGCGGCGGCCAGGGCGGACCACGGGTTCCCGGGGACCACCTCACAGGAGACGCACAGCCGGGGCAGCGCGTTCGCGATCGACGCCAGGAGCGCGGTCGCGAAGTCCGGCCGCCGGTGTCCGGCCGCCTCGGGGTGCGGGAGGTCACCGCCCTCCGGCGGTACGACGCACACCAGGCGGAGGGCGACGCGGCGCCGGTGGGCGTCGAACGCCGCCCAGCGGGCCGCCGCGGCGCTCTCGGCGGACCCGTCGACACCCACCACAACGGATACGGACATGCTTCCGGCCTCCAAGGGACGTTCGGCGTGGGCACCCGTGTGCCCGGCTCGTATCCAGCAGGGTCGCCCGGCGCCGGACCGCTCCGACATGGGCCGGGCAGCCCCCGGCAGGTGCCGAAGGTCCTCGGGGAGAGCGTTTCCGGGCCGGTCACGACTCCGGTGCCAGCGCCACGGGGGAGCTGCGGGGTGCAGCACGGCGTGGGCCACCGGCCCGAGGCGGCATCCGGGACCTTGGGCCCCGCTCGCGTACCCGGCCGGCCCTGGGACCGAGGACCGTCCTCGGCGAGGCTGGTCCCGACCCCCGGGCGGTCGTGCCCGGGGCGGTCCGAACGAAGGAAAGCAGGGCATCGCCATGAGCAGGTTCGTACTGGCCGGTATCGACGGTTCGGCCGAGAGCACCGCGGCAGCGCAGTGGGCGGCGGACGAAGCGGTACGCCGAGGCCATGCCCTGCGCCTCGTCCACGCCTGGACCTGGGAGGACGACGAGCACGCCGATCCCGGCCAGCCGGCGCGCGTGCGCGCCCTGACCGAGCGGATGCTCGCCGAGGCCGCGCAACAGGTGCGCGCGGCGCACCCCGGGCTGGAGGTGCACACCGGCCTCCTGCCCGGCCACGAGCCGACCGCATCCCTACTCGCCGCCGCGGCCGGCTCCGAGCTGCTCGCCGTCGGTTCCCTGGGGCTGGGCGGCTTCGAGGGCCTGCTGGTGGGATCGGTCGGTCTGAACATGGCGGCGCGGTGCGACGTGCCCGTCGTCCTGGTCCGGGCCGCGCGGGCGCGGCAGAGCGGCGCCCGCGACGACGCCGAGGTGGTCGTCGGCATCGACGCCCGTGATCCGGCGGAGGAGGTCGTCGACTTCGCCTTCCGGGCGGCCGCGGCACGCGGCACCGTGCTGCGCGCCGTTCACGGCTGGACGCCGCCGGCCGGGTGGGGCTACGGGGGCTGGACGGCGCCGCAGATCGACACCGAGCAGTTCCGCGTCGTCGAAACCGAGCTGCTCAGCCAGGTACTCAACCCGTGGCGGACCAAGTACCCGGACGTGGCGGTGGTCGAGGACAGCCGGATCGCCGCCGGCGCCGGCGCCGTGGTGGACGCCTCCGCGAACGCCGCACTCGTGGTGGTCGGCCGCCACCGGCGCCGCCACCACCTCGGCCTGCGCCTCGGTCCGGTCGCCCACGCCGTGATCCACCACGCCCAGGCGCCGGTCGCCGTCGTCCCCCACGACTGACACTTCGCAGGTGCCCGCCGCGGCACCGGGGGACGATGACGCGGATGCCGCGCCCACCCGGGGTGGGCGCGGCATCCGGCGTTCCGACCTCCGCCGGCTACCGCGCGGGAGTGATGAGGCCGTGGTGGCCGTCGCAACGGTGGCGGAGGGCGTTGCCCGGCTCGCCGCCCTCGACGGCGCCCCGGACGGTGGTTCCGGTGGTTCCCAGGAGCGTGCCGAGCGCGTTGTCCAGTGGGCCGATGGCGGCGAGCCGACCCGTGCGCTCCGCGAACCCGGCGGCGGCTTCGGCCTTGGGACGCATCGAGCCCTCGGGCAGGCCGAGTGCCCGCAGCTGTGCGGGGGTCGCGGTGACCAGCGGGCGGGGGTGGGGCGTGCCGTAGCCGGTGAACACGTGGGTGACGTCGGTGAGGATGAGCAGCGCGTCGGCGTCGAGCTGCCGGGCGAGCAGGGCGGCGGCGAGGTCCTTGTCGACGACCGCCTCGACGCCGCGCACCCGGTCGGTGTCCTGATCGCGGGTGACCGGGACGCCTCCCCCGCCGGCGGCGATCACCACCGCACCGGTCGCCAGCAGGGCCCGGACGGCCGGCAGCTCGACGATCGCCGTCGGCTGCGGAGAGGGGACCACGCGGCGCATCCGGGTACCGTCCCGCGCTGTGGTCCAGCCTCGCTCGGTCTCCGCCGTCCGGGCCTGCCGGTCGGTGAGTTGTCCGCCGATGAACTTGGCCGGCCGTCGGAAGGCGGGATCGTGGGGGTCCACTTCGGTGTGGGTGACCAGTGCGGTGACGGCGCGGCCCGGCAGGCGGCCCATGAGCTCGCGGGCGAGCAGGGTGCCGATCATGCCCTGGGTCTGGGCTCCGAGGACGTCGAGCGGGTACGGCGCGGTGAGGGCCGGGTCGGTCTCGCTCTCCGCGGCGAGCAGGCCGATCTGCGGTCCGTTGCCGTGGGTGATCACCACCTCGTGCCCGGCCGTGACGAGTTCGGCGAGCGAGCGGGCCGCGTCGTGGACGTGGCGGGACTGTACGGCGGCGTCGGGGTGTTCGCCCCGTTGGAGCAGGGCGTTCCCGCCGAGGGCGGCGACGATGCGCATGGTCACTTCCTCCCGAGGGTGGCGACGAGGATCGCCTTGATGGTGTGCATGCGGTTCTCGGCCTGGTCGAAGACCAGTGAGGCGGGCGACTCGAAGACCTCGTCGGTGACTTCGAGGCCGTCGAGTCCGTGCTCGGCGCCGAGGTCGGTGCGGCGGTCGTGCAGGGCGGGCAGGCAGTGCAGGAAGGCGGCGCCCGGGTTGCCGGTGGCGGCCATGGTCTTGGCGTTGACCTGGTAGGGCAGCAGCCGGGCGATGCGCTCGGGCCACCGGGCGTGGTCCTCGCCCATCGACACCCACACGTCGGTGTAGAGGAAGTCGCTTCCGCGCACGGCCTCCTCGACGTCGTCGGTGAGGGTGAGCCGGGCGCCGCTCCCGCCGCCGAGCAGCAGGCACTCGGAGACGAGCGCCGGGTCGGGCCACAGGTCGCGCGGCGCGGCGATGCGCACGTCCATGCCGAGCAGGCTGCCCATGGCCATCAGGGAGTGGGCGGTGTTGTTGCGGGCGTCTCCGAGGTAGCAGAAGGAGATCTCCTCCAGCGGCTTGTTGCTGTGCTCGCGCATCGTGAACACGTCGCACAGGCTCTGGGTCGGGTGCCACCGGTCGGTGAGGCCGTTGTAGACGGGGACGCCGGCGTGGGCCGCGAGTTCGGTGACGGTGTCCTGGTCGAAGCCGCGGTACTCGACGGCGTCGTACATCCGGCCCAGCACCCGGGCGGTGTCGGCGGTGCTCTCCTTGTGCCCGATGTGGGAGCTGTCCGGGCCGAGGTAGGTGGTGGTCGCCCCCTGGTCGGCCGCGGCGACCTCGAAGGCGCAGCGGGTGCGGGTGGAGTTCTTCTCGAAGATCAGGGCGATCCTGCGGCCGGTGAGGCGGGCGGTTTCGGTGCCGTCCCGCCGGGCGGTCTTCAGTTCGGCGGCGAGGTCGAGCAGGTGGTGGATCTCGGCGGCCGTGAAGTCGAGTTCGCGCAGGTAGTGGCGGCCGTTGAGGTCGATGGTCATGGCGGCTTCTCCTCGGTGGGCGGGTGGTCAGTTGGCGGGGTCGCGCTCGATCGGGCAGCTCATGCAGCGCGGGCCGCCGCGGCCGCGGCCGAGTTCGGACCCGGCGATGGTGACGATCTCGATGCCCTGCTTGCGCAGGTGGGTGTTGGTGGTGGTGTTGCGCTCGTAGCCGACGACGACGCCCGGGGCGAGTGCGAGGAAGTTGCTCCCGTCGTCCCACTGCTCGCGCTCGGCGGCGCGGGCGTCCTGTTCGGCGGACAGGAAGCGGACCTTGTCCAGGTCGAGGGCCTCGGCGAGCGAGGCGCCCAGGTCGGGGTCGGGCTGCACGTCGTAGCCGGCCGGACGCTCGGGGGCGGGGGTGAGGGTCCAGCAGCGCAGTCGGTCCGCGAGGCCCGGGTAGAGCGTGAAGGTGTCCCGGTCGACCATCGTCATGACGGTGTCCAGGTGCATGAACGCCCGGCTCTCCGGCAGCCGCACGGCGATCAGCCGGTGGGCGGTGCCGGTCGCGAACAGCTGCTGGGCGAGGGTTTCGACGGCCGCGGCGGTGGTGCGCTCGCCCATGCCGACCATCACGACGCCGGGCGCGATCACGTGGACGTCACCACCCTCCACGCTGAGACCCGGCCCGGTGGCGGTGCCGTCCAGCAGCGGGGGCGCGGTCTCGGCGAACAGCGGGTGGAAGCGGTAGATCGCCGCGGTGTGCAGGGTCTCCCGCCGGCGGGCCGGCTTCGCCATCGGGTTGAGGCTGTACCGGGAGCCGATCCAGCAGGAGTTGTCGCGCGGGAAGAGGTGGTTGGGCAGCGGCGGGAGGGCGAAGTCCTGCTCGCCGAGGGTGTCCCACACCAGGCTGTGCGGGCTCTTCAGCGGCAGGTCGTCCTTGAGGACGCCGCCGATCAGGTACTCGGCGAGGGTGGCGCCGTCGAGCTGCTCGCAAAGCTCCCGCACCGGCTCGACCAGGGCCGGGCCGACGGCGGCCGGGGTGACCACCCGGTCGAGCAGCCAGGCCCGGGCCGGGGGCAGCCGGAGGGTCTCGGTGAGCAGGTCGGCGTAGTGGTGGACCCGGACGCCGTGGTCGCGCAGCACCTGGGCGAAGGCGTCGTGCTCCTCGCGGGCCCGCTTGGCCCAGAGGATGTCGTCGAAGAGCAGGTCGTCGACGTTGCGCGGGGTCAGCCGGGTCAGTTCCAGGCCCGGTCGGTGCAGGATCACCTGGCGCAGGCGGCCTGCTTCGGAGTCGACACGCAGGGTGGACATCGGGGCAGCTCCTCGGGGTTCAGTGCTGGTGGCGCGGGAAGACCGCGCGGCGGAGGATGGTCGGCAGGCCGACGGTCCGGCCGGTCCGGGCCGCCTTCGGGAGCCCCCCGTCCGGGTGGGCCGTACCGATGGCGACGGGCGGGGCGTCGGTGCCGGTCGGGCTGCCGGCGGCGGGCCGGGTGTGCGGTCGCTTGAGCCGGACGTAGACCGGGATGCCGAGCAGGATGGTGAACAGGCCGTAGTAGACGGTCTGGTAGCCGCTGCCCTGGATCGACCAGTAGGAGAAGGCCAGGGCCAGGACGGTGACGGTGGTGTCCCGGGCGAGGCGACGACGATCCAGCTCCTCCCGCCCGCGCTGCGTCAGCCAGTACAGCTGGGCGGCGGCCGAAAGCAGGTAGGGGATGACGGCGGTGAGCACGCTCAGCAGGACGATCTCGGTGAACACCCGGGTGAACCGGGTGTAGCTGACCACGGTGAGCAGCGAGGCGAGGACCGTCGCCGAGACGATGCCGAAGGCAGGGATCTCGCCGCGGCCGCGGGTGCGGGCGAAGGCGGCCGGGAACAGTCCGTCGCGGGCCGCGGCCATCGGCATCTCCGCGCAGATCAGGGTCCAGCCGTTGAGGGCGCCGAGTCCGGAGACGACCGCCGCGGCCGCGACCAGGTTCCCGGCCCAGTGGCCGCCCGCGATGTTGTTCATGGCGTCGGTGAACGGCGCGGTGGAGGAGGCGAGTTGGCCGTGCGGCACGGTGCCGAACACCGCGAGCGTGCCCAGCAGGTAGATCGCCGCACACGCCAGGGTGCCGTACACGGTGGCCCTGGGCACGTTGCGCTTCGGCTCCCGCACC
The DNA here is from genome assembly GCF_000719705.1 of Streptomyces sp. NRRL S-350. Taxonomy (GTDB): domain Bacteria; phylum Actinomycetota; class Actinomycetes; order Streptomycetales; family Streptomycetaceae; genus Kitasatospora. The sequence goes on from NZ_JOHO01000058.1 coordinate 33,069, forward strand.
CGCCCGGCCGCCACCGAGGCGGTCTCCAGGCCGATGTAGCTGAACAGCGCGATCGCGCCGGCCGCCGACACCGCGCCCAGCGCCGAGCCGCCGCTCGCGTTGAAGGCCCCGAAGTCGCCGGACTTGACGAACAGCAGGCCGGCCGTGGCCATGAACGCCAGCGGCAGGAACTTCAGGACCGTGGTGACCACCTGGACGGCCCCGATGCTGCGCACGCCGGCCAGGTTCACGACCGCCGGCAGCCACAGGCCAGCCAAGGCGATGGCGATCGAGGTCCCGGTGTGATGGCCCTTGTTGACGAAGACTTCGACGTAGCCGACCCAGGCCACCACGATGGCGGCGTTCCCGGCCCAGGCCGTGATCCAGTAGGACCAGGCGGTCAGGAACCCCGCGAAATCGCCGAACGCCTCCCGGGCGTAGACGAACGGGCCACCGCTGCCGGGCACCCGCTTCGAGAGCTTCCCGAAGGTCACTGCCAGCGCCAGCGCGCCGACGGTGACCAGCACGAACGCCACCAGCGCGATCGGCCCGTACGGCGCGAGCGCCGAGGGCAGCGCGAACACCCCGGTTCCGATGACGCTGCCGACGACGAGTGCGGTCGCGGCCGGCAGTCCGAACGTGGCGCCGCGCCCCCGGGTTTCACCAACCGCCGGGCTCGCCGGCGTTCTCCCGCGATCGGATGGGGACATGAGGGGGCTCCTTTGCCAGAGAGCGGAGGATTTCGGGCCGGGCACCAGTCGTGCCTGTCGCCCACGGTGAGGATCCTCGACCTGCAGCCCCGCCCTGCCCCAGGGACCTCGGGCCCTGCTTCCGGCGCCGGCGGTCCCGGGCCGACACCCCGGTGGTCCCGACCGGACCTGCGCCGTGCGGTGACCACCGGACCCGCGCCGTGCGGTGACCACCGGGCGTGGCGCCGGCACCGGGGCCGCGCCTTCGACGCCGGAGCCGACGGGCTGAGCCGGCCATCGCGTCCGGCGGTCGTGCGGAGACAGGGCCTTCCGGCCCTACCGGTGCGCTCGCGCCCGCGGGAGACTCCTGGCAGGTTTCGCCCGCACCGTCCGGTGCCGGGTCCCGAGGTATGGAGAAGCGATGGCCGACCAGGCGGCAGAGCAGTCGATCGCCCCCGTCAAGGTGTTCCTCCTCGACGACCACGAGGTCGTTCGCCGGGGCGTCCACGACCTGCTGGACGCGGAGCCCGGCCTGACCGTGATCGGCGAGGCCGCCACCGCGGAGCAGGCGATCACCCGCGTGCCGGCCCTGCGTCCCGACGTCGCCATCCTGGACATGCGGCTGCCGGACGGCGACGGCGTGACCGTGTGCCGCGAACTGCGCTCCCGCATGCCCGGACTCGCCTGTCTGATGCTCACCTCCTTCGACGACGAGGAGGCCCTGCTCGACTCGATCATGGCCGGAGCGGCCGGCTACGTCCTCAAGCAGATCAGCGGCACCGACCTCGTCTCCGCCGTACGGACCGTCGCCGCCGGCCAGTCCATGCTCGACCCCGGTGCCACCACCCGCCTGATGGCCCGGCTGCGGGGCGACACCGCCGCTCCGACCCAGGCCTTCCCCGAACTCACCGAGCGGGAACGGGAGATCCTCGCCCTCGTCGGCGAGGGGCTGACCAACCGGCAGATCGGCCAGCGGCTCTACCTCGCCGAGAAGACCGTCAAGAACCACGTCTCCCGGCTGCTCGCCAAGCTCGGCGTGGAGCGCAGGGTCCAGGCCGCCATCATCGCCACGGAGACCCTTGCCCTCCAGAAGCAGGGCAGCGGGCGGTCCACCCGCTGAACCCGTCGCCGCCGCCCACCGCGGATCCGACCAGCCCACCCGAAACCGGGCCCGCCTGCCGCCACCGGGGGACCAACGGCCCCTCCCCCGCGGGAGGGGGCGGCGCGAGCATCGATGCCATGACACCCGATACCACGCCGGCACTGGACGAGCGGCAGTGCCTGCGGCTCCTGGCCACGGCCTCGGTCGGCCGCGTCGTCTACACCGTGGGCGCCCTGCCGGCCGTCCTCCCCACCCGCTACCTCCTCGACGGTGACGCGGGGGTGCTGCTCAGCGCCGCCGCCGACTCCGAGTTGATCCGTGCCGTCTCGGGGGCTCTCGTCGCCTTCGAGGTCGGCGAGGTCGACGAGGCCGACGGCAGCGGCTGGACGGTGACCGTCCTCGGCCGGGCCGACGTGAGCGCGGAGCCTCCCCCGGCCGAGGCCGCCCCGATGGTCCGCCCCACCGGCCGGGTGACCGTCCGGATCCGGCCCGAACTGCTGAAGGGCCGGGTTCTGCCCGCCTCGTCACCGTGTCGGCCCGGGCCGGCGGGCGGGCACCGGCCCGCGACATGAGGGCGGCACGTGGCCCGGGTCAGCCGAGCGGCACCGACCACACCAGTCCGGTCCCGCCCTCCGGGGGGCTCGCGAGTTCCAGAGTGCCGCCGAGGCCCTCGGCCCGCTCGGCGAGGTTGCGCAGACCACTGCGCCGACCCTGCTCGGGGATGCCGACCCCGTCGTCCCGTACGGCCAGCACGACCCGCGTCCCGGTCGCCTGGAGCACCACCTCGACGCGGCGGGCCTTCGCGTGCCGGGCCGCGTTGCTGAGCGCCTCCCCCAGCACCGCCACCACGTGCTCGGCCACCTCCGCGGAAACGTCCGTGTCGAGCAGGCCCTCCATGCTCAGCCTCGGCGCGAAGCCCAGCGCCGCCTGGGCCTCCTCGACGACGCGCACCACCCGGGCGCGAAGGCCCTGGCCCGCGGTGTCGTCCCGGGCCCGGAGGCCGAAGATCGTCGAGCGGATGATCTTGATGGTCTCGTCCAGATCGCCGACCGCCCGCAGCACCCGGTCCGAGGCCCCGGAGTGGTCGATGAAGCGGGCCGCGCTCTGCAGGGTCATCCCGGTCGCGAACAGGCGCTGGATCGCCAGGTCGTGCAGGTCACGGGCGATCCGGTCGCGGTCCTCCAGCATCGCCAGCTGCTCCGCGTCGCGGCGGCGCTCCGCCAGCTCCAGGGCCAGCGCCGCCTGGTCGGCGAACCCCAGCAGCGGGGCGATCTCCCGCTCCGTGAACGGCTGTTCCCCCGACCTCCTCGCCAGCAGCAGCACACCCTCGACCTGCCCGGTGCCCCGGCCGAGCGGCACCGCGACCGCCGGTCCCAGACCGTCGAACCGCCGCGGGCCCGCGGACAGCCTCGGGTCGCCCGCCAGATCGGCCGTCGCCGCCGGTGAGCCCTGAGCGCACGCCTCGCCCGACAGCGAGCCCTCCAACGGCACCACCAGGCCCAACCGCTCGGCTTCGTCCCCGCCCAGTGCGAGCTCCACCCGCACCGCCGCGGTGCCGGCCACGGGGACGGACACGTCCGCCAGCTCCGACCCGGTGATCTCCCGCGCGCGCTGGGCGATCAGCTCCAGCACCTGGGAGCGCGCACTGCCGGACAGCAGCCCGCGGGTGATCTCCGCGTTCGCGGCCAGCCAACGCTGCTGGCGCTGCGACTCCTCGTAGAGGCGAGCGTTGTCGATCGCCACCCCGGCCGCCACCGCCAAGGTCGAGATCACCGACTCGTCGTCCGCGTCGAACTCCTCACCGCCCCGCTTGTCCGTGAGGTAGAGGTTGCCGAACACCTCGGCGCGCACCCGCACCGGCACACCGAGGAACGTGCGCATCGGCGGATGGTTCGCCGGGAACCCGTAGGACGCCCCGTGCGCGGACAGCTCGCCGAGGCGCAGCGCCTCGGGGTGGTGGATCAGCTCCCCGAGGATTCCCCGGCCGGTCGGGTAGGGGCCGATCTTCGCGATCTCCTCCTCGGACAGGCCCACCGTCAGGAACTCCGACAGCGTCTCGCCATCCGGACCGATCACCCCGAGCGCCGCGTACCGGGCGTCCACCAGGACGGCGGCCGCCTCGACGATGCGCCGCAACACCTGGGTCAGATCCAGCTCCCGGCCCACCGACAGCACCGCCTCCAGCAGGCTGTGCACCCGGTCCCGGGTTCCCCGAGCGGCGTCGATGCGCGCCTGGAGCTCCTCCAGCAGCTCGTCCAGCCGCAGCTGCGGAATCCGGGCCCGCATCTCGTCCCCGCCCAAGGGAGGCCTCCTCGCCTGTTCCACCGACCGGCCGATTCTCGCAGACCAGCGCGCGGGCCCGACAGGGCCGGAGCAGCAGCACGGACCGTCCTCCGGTGACCCGCCGGTCGAGGAACGCGCCCGGGCCTCCGAGCGCTCCCCCGCCGTGGCCGTCGCCCGCCGCTTGACGACGGCGTCAGGAGGTGTGGTCGAGCTGGGCCCAGAGGGCGCGTTCGGTGGGGGTGGGCGGGACTTCCGGGCAGAGCCGTTCGGGGTGGCGGGGCGCTGCGGCGCGGTCCTGGGGCGGTGGCACGCCGGGGACGCCCACCCAGAGTCCGCCGAGGCAGGCCAACGCCTGCCAGAAGCCGACTGCCAGTGCGGCCAGCCTGCGTCGGGCGGTGGGACGCATCCGGATCTCCTCCGGTCGGCCGTGCGCCTCCCCCTGGACGGTCGGGGGGAGGCGCACGGTGGCGTGGTGCCGGGGCCCTAGCGGCCCTGGCCCTGCAGGCGCACGGCACCGGACGGGCAGTTGCGGACGGCGGCCTCGACCTCGGCCCGCCGCTCCTCCGCGGGGTCGGCGTCGAGCACGACGACCACACCGGTCCGGTCGTCCTGGTCGAAGACCGTCGGCGCGTGCAGGGCGCAGAGGCCGCCGCCGATGCAGGCGTCCTGGTCGGCTGAGACTCGCATGTTCTCTCCTTCTCGCTGTCCTGGCTGTCCTGCGTGGTCCGCCGGGCTCACCAGGTCACGGGCAGGGCCGAGACGCCCTCCAGGCCGCCGGTGTCGCGCAGCGGCACCTCGTCCGCGGGCACGGCCAGGCGCAGCGTGGGGAAGCGGGTGAGCAGGGCGGTCAGCGCCACCTCGATCTCCGCCTTCGCGAGGTGCTGGCCGATGCACTGGTGCACGCCGAAGCCGAGGGCGAGGTGGCGGTTCTCGGAGCTGCGGGTGATGTCGAAGGTGTCCGGCTCCTCGAAGGCCTCCGGGTCGCGGTTGAGCAGGGCGTTGGGCATCAGGACGCCGTCGCCGGCGGCGATGGTCTGCCCGGCGATCTCGATGTCGGCGACCGCGATGCGCCGGGTGACGGTGTCGGCGATGGACAGGTAGCGCAGCAGCTCGTCGACCGCCGAGGGCATCAGCTCGGGCTTGGCGCGCAGCAGGGCGAGCTGGTCGGGGTGCTCCAGCAGCGTGAAGATGCCCAGGGCGATCATCGAGGAGGTGGTGACGTGGCCGGAGTTGAGCATGACCAGGGCGAGGACGACGAGTTCCTGGTGGCTCATCTCCCCGTTGGCGACCGGTCCGGCGACGAGGTCGCCGAGCAGGCCGGGCTGCGGCTCGTCGGCGTTCTCCATGGCGGTGATCAGGCGGTCCAGGTAGCCGAACAGCTCGCCGATCATCTGCTGGACGGATTCGACGCTCTCCACCTTCTCCAGGCGGTAGCCGCGGTCCTGGAAGAACTCGTGGTCCTCGAAGGGGATGCCGAGCAGCTCGCAGACGATCTTGGAGGGCAGGTGGATCGCGAACTCGGAGACCAGGTCCAGCGGGCCGCCCTTGGCCTGCATGGCGTCGATGAGTTCGTTGGTGATCTCCTCGATCCTCGGGCGGGCCTCGCGGGCGCGCTTGAGGGTGAAGGAGGGCAGCAGCATCCGGCGCTGGACGTCGTGCTCGGGCGAGTCCATCTCGGGCAGCATCCGGAACGGGCGCGGGGTGCGCTCGGCGGCGGACAGCGCCGGGAAGTCGGGCCGGGTACGGTCGTTGGACAGCCGGGAGTCGCCGAGCAGCTTGTGGGCGACGGCGTGGCTGCTGACCAGCCAGGCGCTGCGGCCGTCGAACAGCTGGACCTTCTGCAGCGGGCCCTTGCCCTTGAAGTCGTTGTAGCCGGTGGGCGGCTGGTAGGGGCAGCTGCGGGACAGCGGGAAGGACGCGGTGGGCGTCGGCTGGGTCATGGACAGGCTCCTGGGCTGGGAAGGCGTCTCACGGGCAGGGCGGGCGGCGGGGCCGACGCCGGCTCGGTGCGGCCGGGTCCGGCTCCGGGGCTGCGGAAGGGCTGGGGCTGCGGAGGGGCTGGGGCTGCGGAGGGGCTGGGGCTGCCGCAGGACTTGGCTGCAGCAGGGTCGGGTGGGCCGCGGAGGACGGGGCGGGCCGGGACGCGCGCCGCGGGTTCGGCGGTCGCGCGTCCCTCCGGCGGTCGGCCGGTCCGCGGCGCCGGTCAGTTCGCGGCCGTGCCGAACCAGGTGGCGACCGCGGCGTCCAGGCCGGCGGCGTCCGCGGCACCGGCCCAGGCGACGAACCCGTCCGGCCGGACCAGGACGAGCTCGGTGTCGAACGCCTGGTCGGGCTCGGCGGCCACGACGGTCAGCCGGTCGGCGAGCGGCGCCAGGGCGGAGAGGTCGGCCGCGCCGCCGGACAGGTCCAGCAGCACGCCGCGGCCGGCGCCGAGCGCCTCGGCGGGGCCGGTGACCGTCCCGTCGGCGGTCTTGAGGCTCACGTTCGGCACCGGCCGGCCGACGATCGCGGCCGCCTCGGCGCCCTCCGGCGCCGGGATGGGGTAGCGCACGTCGCTGACCATGGTGACCAGGTGCCGGTTGACGTCGTCGTAGGTGATCAGGTCGGTGAGCAGGGCCCGGAGCGGGGCGACCGACTCCAACGGGTACATCAGGGCGGTCTGGGCGCGCAGCGCCTCGCAGGCCCGCGCGCCGACCGGCTGGCGCTCGGCGGAGTAGCTGTCGAGCAGGCCCTCGGGGGCCACGCCGCGGACCTCGGCGGCCAGCTTCCAGCCGAGGTTGACGGCGTCGTTGAGACCGGTGTTGAGGCCGTGTCCGGCGGTGAAGAGGTGGTGGTGCGCGGCGTCGCCCGCGAGCAGCACGCGGCCGAGCCGGTACTGGGTGACGTACTCGCTGCGGCCCGAGTAGCGGCGCAGCCAGCGGGCGTCGGCGATCGGGCGCTTGCTGCCGGTGAGGCGCTCGATGTTGGCGTCGAGCTCCTCGATCGTGACCGGGGTGTCGGCCGGGGGCGCGGGGACGTCGAACTCGATGGTCTGCAGCCGGTAGAGGCCGCGCTGCGGGTCGGGCATGGCGCCGAAGACGCCGCCCGGGTAGAGCTGGGCCTCGATCTGGCCCTCGTAGGTCTCCAGGTCGGCGAGGACGCCGTACCAGGACGGGCCGCCGGTGACGGTCTCGAAGCCGGCCAGGCGGCGCACCGTGCTGTCCGAGCCGTCGGCACCGACCAGGTAGTCGCAGCGGATCGTGCTCTCGCCGTCGGTGGAGCGCAGCCGGACGGTGACGCCTTCGTCGTCGGCGTCGAGGCCGACGACCTCGCGGTCGGTGAGGACCGTCGCGCCCAGGTCCACCGCGCGCTGCTGGAGCAGCGTCTCGACGCGGCTCATCTCGACCAGGTAGTTCTCCTGGTCGGTCACCTTGGTGAGGTCCAGCCAGAGCAGGCCGAAGTGGAGCGTGGGCCACTGGTAGAAGCCCTCGCCGCGCAGCTGCTCGGCGAGCCCGCGCTGTTCGAAGAGCTCGACCGAACGCTGGTGGAAGGTGGAGATCCGCCAGTCCTCGTTGGCCTGCGGCCGGCGGTCGACGACGACGGCCTGCACGCCGGCCGCGGCGAGCTCGCCGGCGAGCATCAGGCCCACCGGACCGGCGCCGGCGATCAGAACGGTGGTGGTGTCCATCAATGCTCTCCCTGGAGACTTCGGCGGCTTGGGGGGGTGGTGTGCGCGGCTCGGGGGCCCGGGGCGCTACTGCGGCTTGGCGGCCGGTGCGCGCAGGACGATCTCGGCGTGGAACGTGTCGGGCTTGTCGGTCTGCAGGTAGGAGCGGCTGCCGGCGGTGCCCCGGTAGCGGCCGCTGAGGCCGTAGGCGTCGATGCTCTGGCCCTGGCCGGCCATGGTGGCCGTGATGTCGACGATGCCCATGGTCCGGGCGGTGCCGTCGGCGAAGGTGAGGAACTCCCGGTAGAAGCCGAAGATCCGGTTGTCCCCGGGGCGGACGTGGACGATGGTCACCGCGCCGGTCAGCGCGGCGAGGTGTTCGCCGTCGGCGGTGGTGATCTCGTTCCTGAACGTCGCGCCGTCCCCGACTCCGATGCCGGTTCCGCTGATGACGATCTCGCGTTGCACGACGACGTCGGTGAGGTCGGCGAGGACGATCTCCTCGGTGGCGGCGGCCTCCTCGGCCGCGGCCGAGCGGTCGGTGCCGACCGGGATCAGGGGGGTCAGCGCGGTGACGGGGATGGCGACTGGTGCTCCCATGTCGTGACGTCTCCTCTCGCGGGTGTCGCGGCCTTGTTCCCTGTACCTTCGCGAAGGCGACTGAAGCTGGTCTAAAGCCCTGCTTGGCGTGCGGAGTTCGAGGTCAGCGGTGCCGTGCGGCCAGCGGTGCCGTGCGGTCAGCGGTGCGGTGCGGTCAGCGGTGCCGTGCGGCCCCGGAGACGACGGAACCCTCCCCCTCCGCGCGAGTCGGGGGTGTCCCGCGCGGAGAGGAAGGGCGTTCAGTGGGGCGGAGAGCCTCCGGGGGAGGACTTCCGCCGCGTTCCTACGCGGACGTGCCCGCGTCGTCCGCCGGGTGGAGGGCGGCCAGCTCGACCTCCGCCGGGCTGGGCTTGCGCTTCGGCAGGAAGAGCAGGGTGAGGACCGCGCAGACCCCGAGGATGGCGGCGCTGGCCACCAGCGACTGGGTCATGCCGTGGGCGTAGGCGGTGTTCGCCGCCTGGGTCAGCCGCCCGCCGGCGTCGGCCGGCAGGCCGCCGGCCACTCCGTGGGCACCGGCCACGCTGGCCGAGGCGGCGTCACGGGCCGCGCCGGGCAGGTCGCGCACCGCGTCGACGATCTTGTCCCGGTAGCCGCTGTTGAGCATGCTGCCGATGATGGCGGAGCTGAACGACACCGCGATGTTCTGCATGGTGCGGGACATGCCGTTGCCGGTGCCGGCCTGGGAGAGCGGCAGCGCGGAGAGGACCACGTCCACCGAGAGCGGGATGCTCAGGCCGAGACCGAGGCCGAACACCACCAGCCCGAGGGCGACGCTGCCGTAGCCGCTGTCGGCGTTCAGCTGGGAGAGCAGCACCAGGCCGACCGCGCTGACCACCATGCCGACCAGGATGATCGGCTTGGCGCCGATCCTGCTCGCGGGCTTCTCCCCCGCCGCCGCACCGGCCAGCATCGCGCCGATCAGCGGCAGCAGCCGCACGCCCGTCGACTCGGCGGACGCGCCCTGGACCAGCTGCATGTAGGGCGTGAGCACGAACAGTCCGCCCATCATGGCGAAGCTGACCATGCCGAAGGTGATCGAGCCCCAGGTGAAGTGCCGGTTGAGGAACAGCTTCAGGTCGATCAGCGGGGAGGAGGCCTTGCGCTGCCAGAGGACGAACAGGGCGAGGAACACCAGGCCGCCGATCAGCCCGGTCAGCACCTTCGAGTCGGACCAGCCTTCGAGCGGCTGCTCGATGATGCCGTACGCCATGCCGGTGACGCCGATCGTGACCATCGCGGCGCCGGGCCAGTCCAGCGTCGGGGCGGCCGGGTCGCGGCTCTCGGGGACCCACAGCGCGACGCCGAGCAGGCTGAGCAGCACGACCGGGCCGTTGATCAGGAAGACCCAGCCCCAGGCGAAGTGGCTGAGCATCCAGCCGCCGAGCAGCGGGCCGAGCGGCATGCCGAGCATGGTGCCGATCGTGGTGACGGTGATCGCGCGCTTGCGCTCCTCCTCGCCGGGGAAGATGACCGGGACCAGGGCCAGCGCGAGCGTCATGATCATCGCGGCGCCGGCGCCCATCAGCGCGCGGGTGGCGATCAGGCCGTTGGCCGAGGTGACTTGACTGGCGATCACCGAGGCGATGCCGAAGACCACCAGGCCGGCCACGAGGACCTTGCGCCGGCCGATCCGGTCGCCGAGTTTGCCGGCCGGCAGCAGCAGGCCGGACCAGGCGAGGGTGTAGGAGGCGGAGATCCACTGGAGCTGGCTGTTGGAGGCGCCGAGCTCGTCCGAGAGGGTGGGCAGGGCGGTGGCCAGGACGTAGGTGTCCAGGCCGATCACGAGGATGCTCAGGGTGAGCGCGCCGAGCGCCCACCACCTGAGGGAGCCCCGCACGTCGCTCGCCCCGGACCGGGAGGTCGCAGAGCCGGTGATTGCCATCGGAATTTCTCCTGTTCGGTGGTTCAGTAGGCGCGCTGGAGCTGTTCGCGGTGGCCGTCGGCCATCGCCTGGAACATTGCGGTGACCCGGGCGTTGAGCTTGGCCAGGTCGGCGGAGTCGGGCGGGGTGTCGTTCTCCAGCGAGCGGCGCAGCACGTACGCCAGGAGGTCGGCGCGTGCTTCCAGCGGGAGCCCGTCGTCCTCGCCGAGTTCGTCGGCGTTGGAGAAGCCGCGGGCGACGCTCGCGAGGATGTGCTGCGCGGTGACCCCGGACAGTTCGGGGCGCAGGATGCCCTCGTCGGCCAGCATCTGGAGGTAGTCGGGGTTCTCGGCGAGGTCCTGCTGGGCGGCGCGGACGCTCTCGTCCTGGGCGAGGTTGCCGAGGACGGCGGCGTCGGCCAGGAGCAGGGCGCGGACCAGGGGGCGGCGTACGCCTTCGAGGAAGATCACCCGCATCAGGCGGTGCGGCAGGGCGAGGGTGGGTTCCCTGCCGAGTTCGGCGACCAGGCGGTCGAACAGGCGCAGGGCCTCGCGCTGCAGGACGGCCCAGAAGAGGGCTTCGCGGGTCTTCCAGTGCAGGTAGACGGTGCCCTTGCCGATGCCGGCGCGGGAGGCGACGTCGTCGATGGTGACCCGGCGGTAGCC
>NZ_JOHO01000059.1 GCF_000719705.1 Streptomyces sp. NRRL S-350
CGGACCGCCTTCCAGCGGACCCTCCGGGCTTCGTTCTTTCGTGTTTCCAGCTTATCAGATGTTTTCCGCTCCGTTTTCCGGAGTTTCATTCATCGGATTTGGCTTTCGCCTTTCGGCGCTCCCGAACTCTACCAGAGTCTTTCGGGCCGTTTTCCGCGGCAGTTCTCGAATTCAGATTCGAGCCCGTTCCGCTGGGCCGTCCCGTGGGGCAACCCGGAGAACATTACGCACCGGGTCGCCCCACGTCAAACCGGCCTCGGCTCAGCCTCGGCCGGGGACGAACGAGCGTCAGAGCTCGACGACGACCGGCAGGATCATCGGCCGACGGCGGTAGTTGTCCGCGACCCACTTGCCGATGGTCCGGCGGACCAGCTGCTGCACCTGGCGGGGCTCCAGCACTCCGTCGCCGGCCGAGCGGTCCAGGGCTTCCTGGAGCTTGGCGACCACCGGCACGAACGCGTTGTCGTCGATGCCGGAGCCTCGCGCCTGGATGGTCGGGCCGCCGACGATCTTGCCGTTGGTCGAGTCGACCGCGACGAAGACCGAGATGAAGCCCTCCTCGCCGAGGATCTTGCGGTCCTTGAGCGAGGCCTCGGTGATGTCGCCGACCGAGGCGCCGTCCACGTAGACGTAGCCGGCCCGCACCTTGCCGACGATCCGGGCGACGCCGCCCTCCAGGTCGACGCAGACGCCGTCCTCGGCGATCACGACGCGGTTGCGCGGCACGCCGGTGGCGATGCCCAGCTCGGCGGCGGCCCGCAGGTGGCGCCATTCGCCGTGGACCGGCATCAGGTTGCGCGGCTTGCAGATGTTGAAGAAGTAGAGCAGCTCGCCTGCCGAGGCGTGCCCGGAGACGTGCACCTTGGCGTTGCCCTTGTGCACGACCTTGGCGCCCCAGCGGGTCAGGCCGTTGATCACGCGGTAGACGGCGTTCTCGTTGCCCGGGATCAGGGAGGACGCCAGGACGACGGTGTCGCCCTCGACGATGCGGATCTGGTGGTCGCGGTTGGCCATCCGGGACAGGGCGGCCATCGGCTCGCCCTGCGATCCGGTGCAGATCAGCACGACCTCCTTGTCCGGCAGGTCGTCCAGCTGCTTGACGTCGACGATCAGGTTGCCGGGCACCTTCAGGTAGCCGAGGTCGCGCGCGATGCCCATGTTGCGGACCATCGAGCGGCCGACGAAGGCGACCTTGCGCTTGTATTCGTGCGCGGCGTCCAGCACCTGCTGGATGCGGTGCACGTGGCTGGCGAAGGAGGCGACGATGATGCGCTTGTCCGCGTTCGCGAACACGTTCCGCAGGGCCGCCGAGATGTCCCGCTCGTGCGGGATGAAGCCGGGGACCTCGGCGTTGGTGGAGTCCACCAGCAGCAGGTCCATGCCCTCCTCCGCCAGCTTGGCGAAGGTCGGCAGGTCGGTCAGGCGGCCGTCGAGCGGCAGCTGGTCCATCTTGAAGTCGCCGGTGGCGACGACCATGCCGGCCGGGGTGCGGACGGCGACCGCGAGCGCGTCCGGGATGGAGTGGTTGACCGCGATGAACTCGCAGTCGAAGGGGCCGATGCGCTCGCGCTCGCCCTCCTTGACCTCCAGCACGTACGGGCGGATCCGGTGCTCGGCGAGCTTGGCCTCGATCAGGGCGAGGGTCAGCTTCGAACCGATCAGCGGGATGTCCGGGTTCTCCCGCAGGAGGAAGGGGACGGCGCCGATGTGGTCCTCGTGCCCGTGGGTGAGGACGATGCCGTCGATCTTGTCGAGGCGGTCCCGGATGTAGCTGAAGTCCGGGAGGATCAGGTCGACGCCGGGCTGCTCGTCCTCGGGGAAGAGGACACCGCAGTCGACGATCAGGATGCGGTCCCCGTACTCGAAGACCGTCATGTTGCGGCCGATCTCGCCGAGGCCGCCGAGCGGAGTGATGCGGAGGGCGCCCTCCTTGAGGGCCGGGGGCGCGCCGAGCTCGGGGTGCGGGTGGCTCAAAAGACTCTCCTCACGACGCACGCCATATGCCTGGGGTCCTCCCCCTGGAGACATATGGCGTGCGTACTCAGTGTCGTTTTCCTACTGGGTCTGTGCTTCCGCGCCTTCGGTCCGGTCCAGCGGCAGACCCCTGGAGGTCCGGCGAGCCGGGGCGCGCACGTCTTTGTCTGCTACAGGTGTACCCCGCCGGCGGCGAGATCCTGCTTCAATCGGGCAATCTCCTCGGGCGTCGCGCCCACCAGCGGCAGCCGCAGCGGGCCGGCCGGCAGTCCCCGGAGTTCCAGTGCGGCCTTGGTGAGGATCACGCCCTGGGTCCGGAACATACCGCTGAACACCGGCAGCAGGCCCTGGTGGACGGTGGTGGCCTTGGCCACATCGCCGGCGAGGTAGGCCTCGACCATGGTGCGCAGCTCGCCGGCCGCGACGTGCCCGACGACGCTGACAACGCCGACGGCTCCGACGGACAGCAGCGGCAGGTTGAGGATGTCGTCGCCGGAGTACCAGGCGAGGTCGGAGCGGGCGATCGCCCAGGCCGCGGCGCCGAGGTCGCCCTTGGCGTCCTTGTTGGCGACGATCCGCGGGTGCTCGCCGAGGCGGACCAGCGTCTCGTGGCTCAGCGCGACCCCGCTGCGGCCCGGGATGTCGTACAGCATGACCGGCAGCCCGGTCGCGTCGGCGAGGGCGACGGTGTGCCGGTACAGGCCTTCCTGCGGGGGCTTGCTGTAGTACGGCGTCACCGCCAGCAGACCGTGCGCCCCGGCCGTCTCGGCCTGGCGGGCCAGCTCGATGCTGTGGTGGGTGTCGTTGGTGCCGACGCCGGCCACCACGTGGGCGCGATCCCCGACCGCCTCCACCACGGCGCGGACCAGTCGGGCCTTCTCGGCATCGCTGGTGGTCGGGGACTCACCGGTGGTGCCGTTGACGACGAGGCCGTCGTTCCCGGAGTCGACGAGGTGCGTGGCGAGGCGCTGGGCGCCGTCGAGGTCGAGTCCGCCGTCGGCGGTGAACGGGGTGACCATCGCGGTCAGGACCCGGCCGAACGGCGTCTGGGGGGTGGAGGTCGGAGCCATGCGTCCAAAACTACTCGTAGGCGGTGGGGCGGTATCCACACCGGTCCAGGGTTCGGACAGGGTCAGCCCCGCGGGAGCGGTGGAAACAGGCGGTGAGATGGGATTCCGGTGCTGCCCGCTCGGGGGTTCGGGCAGCACCGGAATCCGTGCTCCTGAATGTAGGGAGCGGCCGGAAGAGCCGCAATCCAGACATGCCAGGCACTCTGCCCGTATGCCTGTCGTCCCAGGTCAGGGGGCGACTCGGCCGTGCTTGTCGAAGGCCGCATGGGTGAGCGGCATGAGCTGGGCCCACTGCTGTTCCATCTGTTCGGCGACCATCTCGATCTCGCGCTGCGGGAAGGACGGCACCGCCGAGTTCTCCCGCTTGGTGCGCAGCGACAGGAAGTGCATCAGCGAGCGCGAGTTGCAGGTCGCGTACATCGAGGAGAACAGGCCGACCGGCAGCACCGCGCGGGCCACCTCGCGGGCCACGCCGGCCGCCAGCATCTCCTGGTAGCGGGCGTAGGACTCGCGGTACGCGGCCTCCATCGCCCCGGTGGTGGTCCGGTGCTGCTCGGGGGTGCCCTCGTGGAACTCGTACTTGCCCGGGCGGCCCTGCTGGACCAGCTTGCGGTCCTCGGACGGGACGTAGAAGACCGGCTCCAGCTCGCGGTAGCGGCCGGACTCCTCGTTGTACGACCAGCCGCTGCGGTGCCGGTGGAACTCGCGGAACACGAAGATCGGCGCGCTGATGAAGAAGGTCATCGAGTTGTGCTCGAACGGCGTGCCGTGCCGGTCGCGCATCAGGAAGTTGATCAGGCCCCTGGACTTCTTCGGGTCCTGCCGGAGGGCCTCCAGGGACTGCTCCCCCGCGGTCGACACCCGGGCCGCCCAGATGACGTCCGAGTCCGCGGCGGCGCTGCGGACCAGCTCCACCGTCACGTCGCTGCGGAAGCTGGGGGCCGTCGGTTCGTCGCTCACGCGTTACTCCTTGCGGGTTCGGTGCTGTGCAGCTTGATGGCGTGCTGCATGGTCTTGCGGGCGCGCGGGGTGTCGCCGGCGTCGGCGTAGGCGACGGCGAGGCGGAACCAGACCCGCCAGTCGCCGGGCGCGGCCTCCGCCTCGGTCTGCCGGCGGGCGAACACCGCGTCGGCCGAGGCCCGGTCGATCCGCCCGCCGGTGGTGCGCTTCAGCTCGTCGACCGGCAGGCCGCCCTCGGCTTCCAGCTCCCGGGCGAGCTGCTCGCTGGCCCGGCCGAAGCGGACGGTCTGACGCAGGAACCAGACGCCGATCAGCGGGATCACGAAGGCGCACAGGCCGATGCCGACGCCGAGCGGCTTGCCGGTGGCGATCAGCTGGACGCCCTCCCCCACGCAGAGCAGGGCGACCAGCAGCAGCACGCCGGACAGGACGAAGAAACCGGTACGGGAGGTCATGAGGGGCTCACAGGTCCAGGAAGTGTTCGAGACCGAAGGTCAGCCCCGGGGTCTCGACGACCTTGCGCACGCCCAGCAGGATGCCCGGCATGAAGCTGCTGTGGTGCAGCGAGTCGTGCCGGATGGTGAGCGTCTCGCCGGTGTCGCCGAACATCACCTGCTGGTGGGCGAGCAGGCCGCGCAGCCGTACGGCGTGCACCGGCACGCCGTCCACGTCGGCGCCGCGCGCGCCGGGCAGGCTGTGGGTGGTCGGGTCCTGCTGCTTCGGCCGGCCGGCCTCGGCGCGGGCGGCGGCGATCAGCTGGGCGGTGCGGGTGGCGGTGCCGCTGGGGGCGTCGGCCTTGCGGTCGTGGTGCAGCTCGACCACCTCGACCGACTCGAAGTACCGGGCGGCGATCTGGGAGAACTTCATGCCGAGGATCGCGCCGATGGAGAAGTTCGGGGCGATCAGCACGCCGACGGGCAGCGGCGGCCGGCCGGTGGCCTCGGCCGGGACGAGCCAGCCCTCCAGCTCGCCCAGCCGCTCGTCCGTCCAGCCGGTGGTGCCGGTGACCACGTGGATGCCGTTGTGGACGCAGTAGTCGAGGTTGCCCATCACCGAGTCCGGGTGGGTCAGTTCGACGGCGACCTGGGCCCCGGCCTCGGTCAGCTCCTCCAGCTTCGACCCGCGGCCGAGGGTGGCGACCAGCTCCATGTCCGGCGCGGCCTCGACGGCCTTGACCGCCTCGGAGCCGATCCGTCCCCCGGCGCCGATCACGGCGACACGCAGCGTCATTGCGAAAGTCCTCTCACCAGCAGTCTCGGGCTTCACACCAGCAGATCGGCGAGCTTCGCGGCCCGCTTGTCGTTGACCGGGCCGATCAGCGCCAGCGACGGCCGGTACGCGCCCAGCACATCACGCGCCACCGCGTGGACGTCCTCCAGGGTCACGGCCGCGATCCGCTCCAGCATGTCGTCCACCGACAGGTGGTGGCCGTAGCTGAGTTCGGCCTTGCCGATCCGGTTCATCAGCGAGCCGGTGTCCTCCATGCCGAGCACGGTGGAGCCGGAGATCTGCCCGATCGCGCGCTGCAGCTCCTCCTCGGTGATGCCCTCGGCGACCACCTTGGCCAGCTCGGCGCGGCAGATCCGCAGCACCTCCTCGACCCGCTTGGGCTGGCAGCCGGCGTAGATGCCGAACAGGCCGCTGTCCGCGTAGGACGAGGAGTACGAGTAGACGGAGTACGCCAGGCCGCGCTTCTCGCGGATCTCCTGGAACAGCCGGGAGCTCATCCCGCCGCCGAGGGCCGCGTTGAGCACGCCCATCGCCCAGCGGCGCTCGTCGTGGCGCGGCACGCCGGGCACGCCCAGCACGAGGTGGGCCTGCTCGGTGGAGCGGTTGAGCACCTCGACCTTGCCGGCCGTGCGCAGCGCCTTGACCCCGCGGCGGGCCTCGGCGGGGGCCGCCGTGGAGCGGGCCAGCACCGGTGCGAAGGCCTGCTCGACCTGCTTGACCAGCTTGCGGTGGTCGAGGTTGCCGGCCGCGGCGACCACCAGGTGCTCGGGCCGGTAGCGGCGGTGGTAGAAGCCGGCGATCTGGTCCCGGGTGAGCGCCTTGATGGTCTCCTGGGTGCCGAGGATCGGGCGGCCGAGCGGGCCGCTGCCGAAGATCACCTTGGCGAACAGGTCGTGCACCACGTCGCCCGGGTCGTCCTCGGCCATCGCCATCTCCTCGAGGATGACGCCGCGTTCGGCCTCCACGTCCTCGGTGCGGATCAGCGAGCCGGTGAGCATGTCGCAGACCACGTCGACGGCCAGCGGCAGGTCGGTGTCCAGGACCCGGGCGTAGTAGCAGGTGTTCTCCTTCGCGGTGAAGGCGTTCATCTCGCCGCCGACCGCGTCCAGGGCGGCCGAGATGTCCAGCGCGCTGCGCCGCTCGGTGCCCTTGAAGAGCAGGTGCTCCAGGTAGTGGGTGGCGCCGTTGAGCTGCGGGGTCTCGTCCCGCGAACCGACGCCGACCCAGATGCCGAAGGTGGCGGAGCGCACCGTCGGCAGGGTCTCGGTGACGACCCGCAGGCCGCCGGGGAGCACGGTGCGGCGCACCGTGCCGGCGCCGTCGACGCCCTTGAGCAGGGTCCGGGTGGTGCCGGGGCGCTGCATTACCGCCGGGGCCTGCGCCACGGGGGGTACCTCCAGGGGAAACGCACGCGCGGAAGGGCACGTGCGGACGAAAGCGTGGACAACTGGGTGCGGCCCGCACGCCGCGAGGCGTACGGGCCGCAGGGAGTCAGCTAGCGGCGCTTCACTCGGAAGCGGCCTCGCCGTCTTCCTCGCCCTCGATGACCGGGATCAGGGAGAGCTTGCCGCGCGGGTCGATCTCGGCGATCTCGACCTGCACCTTGGCGCCGACGCCGAGGACGTCCTCGACGTTCTCCACGCGCTTGCCCCCGGCGAGCTTGCGGATCTGCGAGATGTGCAGCAGGCCGTCCTTGCCCGGCATCAGCGAGACGAACGCGCCGAACGTCGTGGTCTTGACCACGGTGCCCAGGTAGCGCTCGCCGACCTCCGGCATGGTCGGGTTGGCGATCTGGTTGATCGTGGTGCGGGCGGCCTCGGCGGCCGGGCCGTCGGCGGCACCGATGTAGATGGTGCCGTCGTCCTCGATCGTGATCTCGGCGCCGGTGTCCTCCTGGATCTGGTTGATCATCTTGCCCTTGGGGCCGATGACCTCGCCGATCTTGTCCACCGGGATCTTGATGGTGATGATGCGCGGCGCGTTCGGGGACATCTCGTCCGGGGAGTCGATGGCCTCGTTCATCACGTCGAGGATGTGCAGGCGGGCGTCCTTGGCCTGCTTCAGCGCGGCGGCGAGCACCGACGCCGGGATGCCGTTCAGCTTGGTGTCCAGCTGGAGGGCGGTGATGAAGTTGCGGGTACCGGCGACCTTGAAGTCCATGTCGCCGTACGCGTCCTCGGCGCCGAGGATGTCGGTCAGCGTGACGTAGTGCGTCTCACCGTCGATCTCCTGGGAGATCAGGCCCATGGCGATGCCGGCGACGGCGGCCTTCAGCGGCACACCGGCGTTCAGCAGCGACATGGTCGAGGCGCAGACCGAGCCCATCGAGGTGGACCCGTTGGAGCTGAGCGCCTCGGAGACCTGGCGGATGGCGTACGGGAACTCCTCGCGCGAGGGCAGCACGGGCAGGATGGCCCGCTCGGCCAGCGCGCCGTGGCCGATCTCGCGGCGCTTGGGCGAGCCCACGCGGCCGGTCTCGCCGACGGAGTACGGCGGGAAGTTGTAGTTGTGCATGTAGCGGCGGCGCGTCTCCGGGGAGAGCGTGTCCAGCTGCTGCTCCATGCGCAGCATGTTCAGCGTGGTGACACCCAGGATCTGGGTCTCGCCGCGCTCGAACAGGGCCGAGCCGTGCACCCGCGGGATGGCCTCGACCTCGGCGGCCAGGGTGCGGATGTCGGTGACGCCGCGGCCGTCGATGCGGACCTTGTCCGTGATGACGCGCTGGCGGACGATCTTCTTGGTCAGCGCGTTGTAGGCGGCGCTGATCTCCTTCTCGCGGCCCTCGAACTCGGGGAGCAGCTTCTCGGCGGCCAGCGCCTTGACGCGGTCCAGCTCGTTGTTGCGCTCCTGCTTGCCCGGGATGGTGAGGGCCTGGGCGAGCTCGTCCTTGACGGCGGCGGTCAGCGCGGCGAGGACGTCGTCCTGGTAGTCCAGGAACACGGAGAACTCGCCGGTCGGCTTGGCGGCCTGGGCGGCCAGCTTCGACTGCGCGGCGCAGAGGACCTTGATGAACGGCTTGGCGGCTTCCAGACCGGAGGCGACGACCTCCTCGGTCGGCGCCTCGGCGCCGCCCTCGACCAGCTTGATGGTCTTGTCGGTGGCCTCGGCCTCGACCATCATGATCGCGACGTCGCCGTCCGGCAGGACGCGACCGGCGACGACCATGTCGAAGACGGCCGACTCCAGCTCGCTGTGGGTCGGGAAGGCCACCCACTGGCCGTTGATCAGCGCGACGCGCACGCCGCCGATCGGGCCGGAGAACGGCAGGCCCGCCAGCTGGGTGGAGGCGGAGGCGGCATTGATCGCGACCACGTCGTACAGGTGGTCGGGGTTGAGCGCCATCACGGTGACGACGACCTGGACCTCGTTGCGCAGGCCCTTGACGAAGGACGGGCGCAGCGGGCGGTCGATCAGGCGGCAGGTGAGGATCGCGTCCTCGGAGGGCCGGCCCTCGCGACGGAAGAACGAGCCGGGGATGCGGCCCGCGGCGTACATCCGCTCCTCGACGTCCACGGTCAGCGGGAAGAAGTCGAAGTGCTCCTTCGGCTGCTTGGACGCGCTGGTGGCCGACAGCACCATGGTGTCGTCGTCCAGGTAGGCCACGGCGGAGCCGGCGGCCTGACGGGCCAGACGGCCGGTCTCGAAGCGGATGGTACGGGTGCCGAAGGAACCGTTGTCGATGACGGCTTCGGCGTAGAACACGTTCTCTTCCACCTGGAAGATCTCCTCTTTCGTACGTCTCCGGGAGAGCGTCCCCGCGTGCTGCTGCCTGCCGGTTGGCCCTGGGCCCTCGTCAGGGAGGGCGGCAGTCGGGCCGGTCTTCGATCGAAGCCCCCGGAGTGCCCCGCTCGGTCTGCGGGGGTTCCGACGGCCACTACCGAGGACCGGCGCCTCACGGCTGCCGGGCCGGAAGGGCGGTCCGCGTCTGGACGCTCTCTCGGATGCGGGCGGCTTCCGTTTGAAGCCTTCGTCCCGCGGGGGGTTCGGGTCCTCGTGCCCGGGTGGCGCGCTGGTGCGCCATCACCCGGCATGCCCACAACCCTACGGTGCAATCCTCGGCCACCTGGGGAGGTGCGCGCGAGTTGTTATGTGCGGGCGCCGCGGCTCAACGGCCGCGGCATACGCGCGAGGGGCGGCTCCCCGGTGTGGGGAGCCGCCCCGAGCGGCGTGGTCAGCGGGCGCCGCCGGCGGCACCGCGACGGATGCCCAGGCGGTCGACGAGCGTACGGAAGCGCTCGATGTCCTTCTTGGCCAGGTACTGCAGCAGGCGGCGGCGCTGGCCGACCAGGATCAGCAGGCCACGACGCGAGTGGTGGTCGTGCTTGTGCAGCTTGAGGTGCTCGGTCAGGTCCGAGATGCGGCGGGAGAGCATGGCCACCTGGACCTCGGGGGAGCCGGTGTCGCCCTCCTTCTGGCCGAACTCGGCGATGATCTGCTTCTTGACGTCAGAGGCGAGAGCCACTGCAACTCCTTCGGGGTCTACCGAGCGGTCCTGGTCGACAACACAGGACTCATCGAGAACTCGGTGTCGTGAGCGCGGCCCGCACTCTGCGGCCCACGAGGGGGCGGCGGGCACACGGCTGCGCTCGAAGGCCAAGCGTACCAGTGCCGCCCACCCCGCCCGTCGGCGGGTCCGGCGGGCGGCAGGAGGGCGGCACGAAGGCGACGCGGGGGGGCCGGGCGGGTCAGCCGGTGGCCCCGCGGACCAGCCGGTAGATGTCCAGGACGGCGAGCGCCA
This sequence comes from Streptomyces sp. NRRL S-350, assembly GCF_000719705.1. Lineage (GTDB taxonomy): Bacteria > Actinomycetota > Actinomycetes > Streptomycetales > Streptomycetaceae > Kitasatospora. The sequence goes on from NZ_JOHO01000059.1 coordinate 9,973, forward strand.
GCGGGACGAGCGAGATCAGGGTGAGGCTGTCGACCAGGTCCAGGATGCGCCCCCAGAACGGGGAGACGCCGAGCCGGGGCACCACCAGGGCGATGGCGACGAGCAGCGCGGCGCCGAACGCGATGGAGACGGTCATCCAGATGGTGCGCAGGTCGAGTTCGGTGGTGGAGCCGGCCACCCGCAGGAAGAACTGCGGGGTGTGCAGGGACAGCCCGACGATCAGCAGGCACAGGCCGAGCAGGCCGGCCACGGTGAGGCTGAGGACCTGCGCGGTGTAGCGGAACAGCCGGGCGCGCAGCATGGTGGCCAGGCCCAGGGCGAGCGCGAGCAGTTCGGGGAAGGTCTCGTCGGTGAAGCCGAGGACGGCGCAGGCGCCGACCACGACCGCGGCGCAGCCGCCGACCAGGCCGACCAGCACCTCGTGACCGCGACGGGCCTGGTGGGCGATCTTCTCGTACTGGACGGCCTCGGCGCGCTCGGCCTCCTCGTCGTAGTCGCGGCTGCGGGTGCGGGTCTGGCCGGGGGCGCTGAAGCCGACCGGCAGCCGGGCGAAGCGGGCGGAGAGGCCGGGCAGGAAGCCGACGGCGGCGACGGCGGCGACCCCGGTGACGGCCGCGATGTGGCCGGCCGGGGTGCCGGGCATCAGGACGGCGGCGAACGTGGCGAGGGCGCCGGCGGCGGCGACCAGGGCGGCGGCGACGAACGCCGCGTCCTTCTCCGGCAGCAGGCCGGACAGCAGCACGGCGACCACCAGGGCGCAGACGCAGCCGGACAGGAACTGGAGCCGGCCGGGGCCGTCCCACGGGTGGGCGACGGCGATGATGCCGCTGCCGCCGATCATGGCGTGCGGCAGCGCGCCGAGGCCGAGGGCGAGCGCGGCGTGGGCGTCCTGGTAGACCCGGGCGCGGACCCCGGCGAGCGCGGTGAGCACGACGGCGGTGACGCCGGCCAGGACGCCGGGCAGGCCGTGCATGTCGTGGCGCAGGTCGGCGAACCAGAGCGCGAAGCCGAGCAGGGTGAGCAGCACCCCGGCGCCGATCAGGCCGAAGCCGCGCATCAGCTCGGCCGTCCAGAACCGGCGGTCGGCCTCGACGGCGCTGGCGATGGCGTCGGCGACGTCGTCGTAGACGGCCGGCGGGAGGGACTCGGCGAAGGGGCGCAGCGCGAGCAGGTCGCCGTCGCGGACCTGCTGGGCTGCCAGCGGCAGGCCGCTGTCGAGGACGGTGCCGTCGCGGCGGACCAGGTGGAAGCCGGTGGGAGTGCCCTCGGGCTGGCTCTGGTTGGCCAGCCGCAGCACCTCGGGGTAGACGTCCGCGAGCGGGATGTCCTCGGGCAGGGCGACGTCGATCCGGCGGTCCGGGGCGACGACCGTCACCCGGCAGTAGCCGGTCGCGGTGGCATTGCTCATGCCCCCACCTCGATCCTTCGACGCACTTGGCGCTCCCCCTTGTTGACGGTGCCGAGGCCGGGCGGCGCTCGGTGTGGCTGTGGAACCGGCCCGGCCGGGCCGCGAGTTGGCGCGGCGTTACCCTACCGGTTCGGTCCGTGCCCGGCGCCGCTGCGGGTCGGGGTCCGGTGCCGGTGCGGCCCGGGCGCGAGGCCGGTACGGGCCGGGGCCTGGCGGGCGGTACGGGAGCGACCGTTAGGATCGGCGCCTGCGCGAAGGTGCGGGGGCTGCGCTGTGTGGGGCGTCCTCAGCCGCCGGATTCCCGTACGGACCGTACGCAGTCGCGTGAGGGCTGATGCCGAAGTGATCGATCGACGCCGCGGGGTGGATGACACATGGGTGTGATCACGGTCAAGCGACCGGCCAGGGCGTATCCGCCCACGGTGCCGGACGAGCCGGTGGAGCTGGTGAGCCCGCCCGAACTGCCTCGGCAGGGCGGCGAGGACTGGCTGATGAGCATCCTGCCGATGCTCGGCATGGGCGGTTCGGCGGTGTTCTTCTTCTCGCCCGGCGCGGCCGCCCCGATGAAGGTCATGGGCGGTCTGATGATCGCCTCGACGGTCGGCATGGTGCTGGCCCAGATCGTGCGGGCCCGCAAGGGCGGCTCGACCGCGATGGCGGACGAGCGGCGCGACTACCTGAAGTACCTGCAGCAGACGCGCCGCCAGGTGCGCCGCACGGCGGAGCGCCAGCGCGGCGCGCTGCTGTTCCTGAACCCGGCGCCGGACCAGCTGTGGTCGATCGTCGAGGACGGGCGGCGGCTGTGGGAGCGGCGCACCGGGGACGGCGACTTCGCGCAGATCCGGGTGGGCCTCGGGCCGGTGCAGCTGTCCACCCCGCTGGTGGCGCCGCAGACCGCGCCGATGGACGAGCTGGAGCCGCTGTCCTCGGCCGCGATGCACTCCTTCCTGAAGGCGCACGGCACCCTGCAGGACCTGCCGCTCGCGGTGTCGCTGCGGGCGTTCTACCACATCACGGTGTGCGGGGAGCCGGACGCGGTGTACGGCAACGTGCGCGCGATGATCGCCCAGTTGACCACCCTGCACTCGCCGGACGACCTGATGGTGGCGGTCGCCGCCGCGCCCGGCGCGGCCGAGGAGTGGGACTGGGCCAAGTGGCTTCCGCACAACCAGCACCGCAAGGAGGCCGACGGCGCGGGCTCGCGCCGGCTGTTCGCCACCGACCTGGGCGAGCTGGAGCTGCTGCTGCAGGACGAGCTGGCCGGGCGCCAGCGGTTCGTCCGGGACGCGGCCCCCGCGGCCGACCAGCCGCACCTGGTGGTGGTCATGGACGGCGCCGGGGTGCCGCACGACTCGCTGCTGGCGAGCTCGGAGGGCGTCCAGGGCGTGACGGTCATCGAGGTGGTCCCGGGCGAGGTGGACGAGCCCACCGGGCACCTGATGGTGACGGTGAACTCCGAGGAGCTGGTCCTGCGTTCGGCCTCCGGCGCGACGTACACCGGCACGCCGGACCTGCTCTCGGTGTGGCAGTCCGAGGCGCTGGCGCGGCAGTTGGCGCCGTACCGGGTCTCGGCGGGCGGGGACGACGAGCCGCTGCTGTCCAACCTCGACTTCACCGACATGATGAACTCGGGCGATCCGGGCTCCTTCGACGTGAACCGCAGCTGGCGCCAGCGGGCCCAGCACGAACGGATGCGGGTGCCGATCGGGGTCGGCGCCAACGGCGAGCACGTCTACCTGGACATCAAGGAGGCCGCGCTGGAGGGCATGGGCCCGCACGGCCTGTGCGTGGGCGCGACCGGTTCCGGCAAGTCGGAGCTGCTGCGCACCCTGGTGCTGGCGCTGGCGATGACGCACTCCTCGGAGATCCTGAACTTCGTCCTCGCCGACTTCAAGGGCGGTGCGACCTTCTCCGGCATGGCGGACATGCCGCACACCTCCGCGGTGATCACCAACCTGGAGGGCGAGCTCACCCTGGTCGACCGCATGCGCGACGCGATCGAGGGCGAGCTGCACCGCCGCCAGGAGCTGCTGCGCTCGGCGGGCAACTACGCCAACATCCACGAGTACGAGCGGGCCCGGGCCGCCGGCGCGGCGCTGGACCCGCTGCCCTCGCTGGTGCTGATCATCGACGAGTTCTCCGAACTCCTCACCGCCAAGCCCGACTTCATCGAGATGTTCATCCAGATCGGCCGGATCGGCCGTTCGCTGGGCGTGCACCTGCTGCTGGCCTCGCAGCGCCTGGAGGAGGGCAAGCTGCGCGGCCTGGACACCTATCTCTCGTACCGGATCGGCCTGCGCACCTTCTCGGCGGCCGAGTCGCGGGCCGCGATCGGCGTGCCGGACGCCTACCACCTGCCGCCGGTGCCGGGTGTCGGCTACCTCAAGTTCGGCGAGGACGTGATGGACCGGTTCAAGGCCGCCTACGTCTCGGGGCCGTACCGGGCGCCGGGGCAGCAGCGCTCGACCGGCGGGCGGCGGGTCACCGCCCGCCCGGTGGAGTTCACCGCGGCCTTCGTGGACCTGCCGGACGCGGTGGAGGAGGAGGTGCCGACGGCACCGGAGCAGGACGACGCACTGGTGGACACCGTGCTGGACGTGTTCGTCCAGCGGATGACCGGCCAGGGTCCGGCCGCGCACCAGGTGTGGCTGCCGCCCCTGGAGGAGGCGCCGAGCATGGACCACCTGCTGCCGCCGCTGCAGGTCGTGCCGGAGCGCGGGCTGACCGCCCCCGGCTACCCGGTGGGCCGGCTCCGGGTGCCGATCGGCATCGTGGACAAGCCGCGCGAGCAGAAGACGGACATCCTGGAGGTCGACTACGCGGGGGCGGCCGGCCACGGCCTGGTCGTGGGCGGCCCGCGCTCGGGCAAGTCGACCGTGGTGCGCACCACGGTGGCCTCGTTCGCGCTCACCCACACCCCGTCGGAGGTGCAGTTCTACCTGCTCGACTTCGGCGCGGGCAGCTTCCAGTCACTGGCCGGCCTGCCGCACGTCGGCGGGGTGGCGGGGCGCCTGGACGTGGACAAGGTGCGCCGGATGGTCTCCGAGGTGCACGGGGTGATGAACCGGCGCGAGGAGCTGTTCCGGGTCGCCGGGATCGACACCATCGGCACCTACCGGGCCCGCCGGGCGGCCGGGGGCCTGCCCGACGAGGCCTTCGGCGACGTGTTCCTGGTGATCGACGGCTGGAACACCTTCAAGCAGGAGTTCGAGGGCCTGGAGCCGGTGATCGGCGACATCGCGCAGCGGGGCCTGGGCTACGGCGTCCACCTGGTCGTCACCGCGGCCCGGTACGCGGAGGTCCGCCCGGCTCTGAAGGACCTGCTGCAGAACCGCACCGAGCTCAAGCTCGGCGACGCCATGGAGTCCGAGGTGGACCGCCGGGTGGCGCAGAACGTCCCGCCGCTGGCCGGGCGCGGCATCACCCCGGACCGGCTGCACTTCCTGTCCGGCCTGCCGCGCCTGGACGGCTCCTCCTCGGTGGAGGACCTGCAGGAGGGCGTGTCGGGGCTGGTCGGCGCCGTCGACGGGGCGTGGGCCGGCCCGCGCGCCCCGCAGGTGCGGATGCTGCCGGCCGTCCTGGACGGGCACGCGCTGCCGAAGGGCTTCGAGCACCCGGAGCGCGGCGTGGCCTTCGGCGTGGACGAGGCGGAGCTGTCCCCGCTGTTCGTCAACTTCGAGACCGACCCGCTGTTCATCGTCTTCGGCGACACCGAGTCGGGGAAGTCCGCACTGCTGCGGATGCTGATCAAGCAGATCACCGAGCGGTACACCCCGGACCAGGCGGGCATCGTGGTCGGCGACTACCGGCGCGCCCTGCTGGGCACGGTGCCGCCGGAGTACCTGGTCGAGTACGCGGCCGCGCAGCCGGCGATGTCGGCGATCGTGGAGATGCTCCGCGGGGCCTGCTCCCGCCGCCTGCCGGGCCCGGACGTGACCGCCGAACAGCTGCGCAACCGCAGCTGGTACAGCGGCAAGGACATGTTCGTGATCGTCGACGACTACGAGCTGGTCGCGACGAGTTCGGGCAACCCGCTGGCGCCGCTGGCCGAGTTCCTGCCGTTCGCGCGGGACATCGGTCTGCGGGTGATCGTGGCCCGCAGCGCGGGCGGTGCCGGGCGCTCGCTGTACGAGCCGGTGCTGCAGCGGATGCGGGAGCTGGGCGGCCAGGGCGTGATCCTCTCCGGCAACCGGGACGAGGGCGCGCTGCTGGGGACGGTCCGGCCGCAGGCGCTGCCGCCGGGGCGCGGGGTGTTCGTGTCACGCCGTGCGACCAACGGGCAGATGGTGCAGACGGGCTGGTTGCCGGTGGCGTAGCCGCGGGGGCCGTCACGGACGGTGATGGAAGGGGTCGGACTTTCGCGAGTCCGGCCCCTTCGGCGTCCCAGGTGCTGAAACGTTACCTAGATCTTTCCCGGCGGGTGCTGCGGTTCCCGTACCCGGCCGGGCAGTTGCGGTGGCGTTCCGGGGCGCCTGGGTGTGGCCCCGTCCACTTGGGCCGCGGCCTTTGAATGCCAGACTTCAACGCTTTGTTTACCTTTGATTCATTCGCGATGTGGCCAAGGTAACAAGTCGGACATACCGCGCAATGACCGAACGTGATCATCGGATCGCATGTTTATGCCGTTCGACGCAACGGATTCCGAAGCAGTTCCGACGTTGACGCAGTCAATACGCCCAAGGTTCCATTGCGGCCCGGGAGCGACTGGACCAGAACCCGAGCGACCAGCCAGCGGAGGCGATACCGCTCCCACTCCAGGACCGCACAGAGCCGATCGGAAGCCACATGACCGACACGCTTCGCCCGCCACAGACCGTAGCCGCCCCGGCGGCCGGGGCGGCCTCGCCCCAGCAGCTCAAGCGCTCGATCGGCGTGGTGGGCGGCACCCTGCTCACGCTGTCCTGCGTCACCCCGGCCTCGACGCTCTTCGTCATCGTGCCGGAGCTGTTCTCCAGCATCGGCAGCGCCACCGCCCTGGCCATCGCCATCGGCACCGTGCTCTGCGTCGCCGTCGCGTTCTGCTACTCCGAGCTCGGCACCCTGATCCCCAGCGCCGGCGGCGAGTACGCCATGGTCGGCACCCTGGCCGGTCGGCTGATGGGCTGGCTGGTCTTCGTGCTCTCGCTGATCGTGGTGATGATCGTCCCCTCGGTCATCGCCCTCGGCACCGCCGACTACCTCGCGCCCGTCCTGCACCTCGACAAGGCCATGACCGGCGCCGCCGTGATGCTCGCCGCCACCCTGGCCGGCCTGCTCGACCTGCGCGCCAACGCCTGGATCACCGGCGTCTTCCTGGTCCTGGAGGTCATCGCGGCCGGCGTCGTCTCGGTGCTCGGCTTCGCCCACGCCAACAGCCACGCCCCCAGCCTGCTGCACGGCGTGGTCGCCGGGGACGGCGGTGCCACCACCACGGTGAGCATCGGGGCCATCGTCGGCGCCCTCGGCATCGCCCTGTTCATCACCCAGGGCTTCTCCACCGCCGTCTACCTCTCCGAGGAACTGGAGAACCCCCGCCGCAACGTCTCGCGCACCGTGCTGTGGACGCTCGGCATCTCCTCCGCCGTCATCCTGATCCCGGTCGTCGCCATCACCGTCGGCGCCCCCGACCTGCAGACCCTCACCTCCGGCGACATCTCCGGCATGGTCACCGCGTGGAGCAACTCCGCCGTCGGCACCTTCATCAGCCTCTGCGTCGCGCTGGCCATCATCAACGCCGGCATCGTCATGGTCATCCAGAACTCCCGGGTGCTGTTCGCCTCCGCCCGCGACAAGGCCTGGCCCGAGCCGGTCAACAAGGCCTTCGCCACCCTCGGCCGGTTCGGCTCCCCGTGGGTCGCCACCCTGGCCGTCGGCCTGCCCGGCGCCGCGCTCTGCTTCGTCAAGGGCGAGCTGCTGAGCAACATCACCGGCGTCGCCGTCACCGGGATGTACCTGCTGGTCGCGATCGCCGCGCTGCTCTCCCGCCGCGCCCACCACAAGCACGCCGCCGCCTGGCGGATGCCGCTGTGGCCGGCCGTCCCGGTGGTGCTGATCGCCGTCCTGGTCTACGTGATGACCAAGCTGGACACCGAGCCCCTGCTGTGGACCGGCGGCATCACCGCCGCCGCCACCCTCTACTGGCTGTTCTACCTGCGCCCCCGACAGGACACCCACTGGGTGATCAGCCTCCCCGAGGACCAGCAGTCCTGACCCCCACCCCTCCCCCACACGGCGGTGCCCCGGGCCTCCCCCAGCCCGGGGCACCGCCACGTCCGCACCGCTACTTCTTCGCCTGCCACTCCGGGCTGGTGGCGATCGCCGACAACTGCTCCAGGGTGAGCAGCGGCTTGCCGGTCGGCCCCTGGCCGACCGTGACCTGCAGGTCCCCCCGTAGGAGCTCCGCCATCGGCTGCGCCTCCACGGTTGCCGTCCCCGGGCCGTACAGCCTGAGCCTGGCCCCGTCGGGCAGGACGGTCGCGCCCCCGGCGGTCTGCTGCGTCTTGTCGCGCGCCGCCCCGGACAGCTTCTGCACCCGCAGGAACAGCGAGCCGGCGGTACCGCCCCCGGCCAGCCGGACGTCGGCCGTGACCTCGTTGCCCTCGATCCCGGTGACGGTCACCCCGGCGGGCAGCAGCCGGGCCAGGATCGCCCGGCGGTCGTCCAGGGACAGGCCGGGGTCCGCGCTCGCGTGGTCGACCCCGTCGTACTGGACGGCGGCGACGATGCGGTCCCACGACCGGTCGGTGACGATCGCCTTCAGCTGCTCCGGGGTGAGCGGCGGGTTGGGGCGGCTGTCCGGCGCGCCCTTCTCGCGCGGCGCGCTCCACTCGTCGACCAGGATCTCCCGGCCGTCCGGCCCGGTCAGCACCGCCATCCACTCCTTGGTGTCGGCCCGGTGGTCCGGGTACTCGTAGCCCTGGCTGAGGTACAGCGAGGAGCCGTCCGCCAGGGTGGTCACCGTGCAGGAGTCGATCCGGTTGAGCTTCGGATCCGGGCAGGTGCGGGCCTGGGTCTGGCCCTTTCGGTGCTTCTGGATCGAGATCGAGACCGCCGCCGGACCGTGGCCGTCGTCGAACACCAGGTCCGCGCCCGCGAAGGACCCCTTCAGCGCCGGGTCGTCGGTGCCGCGCCCCACGGCCTCTCGGGTCTCGCCCTGGGGCAGCAGGGCCCGGAAGGCGGCCAGCACCTCGTCGCCGGTGACCACGGACGCGGACGCCGGCGCGGACCCCGCAGAGGCCCGGGCCGCCGGGCCGGTGCCGGTACCCGCCGGCGTCAGCGGGACGGACGCGGCCACCGCGCCCCGGCCCGCCGGCGCGCCGGCCAGGTACACCGCGCCGGTGCCCACCAGGGCCAGTGCGGCCGCGCCGCCCACCACCGCGGCGGTCGAACGGCGGCGCCAGCGGCCGCGGCCGCGCCGGTAGCCGCCCACGACCAGGCCGGCCTCCTCGGTGCGGAAGCCTTCACCCGTGCGGGTGAGGGCGTAGAGCAGATCTTCCTCGAACTTGTCCGGTTCGGACATGGGTGTTCACCGTCTCCTTGCGTGGAGGTTCCGAGAAGTGGTCAGCGCGCGGCGAGCTCGGCCAGCGATTCGCCGAGCAAGGTGCGCAACCGGGCCAGCGCCCGGGTCGTGCGAGTGCGGATGGCACCGGAGGAGACCCGCATGACGTCGGCGGTCTCCTCGACGCTGCGGTCCTCCCAGTAGCGCAGCACCAGGACCGCGCGGTCCTTGGGCGGCATCCGGCCCAGCGCGTCGAGGAGGGTCAGCCGCAGGCTGCTGTCGGCGTCCTGCCCCGCCGGCTCCGGCAGGGCCTCCGTGGGTCGCTCGCCGCTGGAGCGGCGCCGCTGCTGGGCCAGGAAGGCGCGCACCATGACGGTGTGGGTGTAGGCCGCCGGATTCTCGATCCGGCTCCGGCCGCCGGTGAAGGCGCTGCGCCGCCAGAGCACGTACATCCGGCTGAGGGCCTCCTGGACGAGGTCCTCGGCGTAGTGGGTGTCGCCGCTGGTCAGCAGGCAGGCCGAGCGGTACAGGTGGCCGGTGCGCCCGGCGACGAGTTCCAGGAACTCGGCATCCTTGGCCTCCCGGCCGGTCCCGATCCACCCCATGTGCGCCGCCCCCCGTGGTCCGCCCGTCCTGACACTTCATCGATGCGGTGGGCGGGCGGCGGTGTTACGGCCGTTCCGGGGGAATTCCGGTGCGCGGCGGACGGGTCCGGGTCCTGCGGCCGGTCGACGGACCGGTCACGGGGTCGGCCGCGGGACGCACGGACTCACGGACTCACGGGACTCACAGGACGCACGGGACCAGTCCCGGGATCAGTCGGCGGACTTGCGCCGGTGGTCGCGCAGCACCACACCGCCGCCGATCAGCAGGGCGACCAGCAGCACGCCGACACCGAGGACGTACGTCGCGGTGCGGCCGTCGCGGTCGGCCTGGGTCTCGCCGAGGCCCACCGGCCGCGGCACGATCGGGGCGGAGGCGAGCTGCACCGGGGCGTCCGGGGTGGGGGTGGCCGGCGCCACGTCGGGGGCCTTGGTGACGGCCTTGACCGGGTCCACCACGCCCCAGCCGACGAACCGGTCCGGGTCGCGCTGGGTGCGCTGGGCGGTCTGCTCGATCCAGGCCCGCACCTGGGCCGGCTTCCACCCCGGGTGGGCGCCGACCAGCAGCGCGGCGAGCCCGGAGACGTACGGGGCGGCGAAACTGGTGCCGTTGTCCACGCACTGGCCGCTGCCGGGCACGGTGGACAGCATGTCGACGCCGGGCGCGGCGACCTTCACGAAGGAGCCGTACTGGGAGAACGGGGCGCGCTCGTTGTTGCGGTCCGAGGCACCGACGGCCAGCACGGTCGGGAAGGCGCCCGGATAGGTGTCGCCCTCCTTGCCGTCGTTCCCGGTGGAGGCGACCACCACGACACCGGCCGCTTCCGCGGCCTCGATCTCGGCCTTGAGCTCCTGGTACCCGCCGAAGTGGGCGTCGCCCGCGCCGCGCACGTCCTGGGAGATGTTGATGACCTTGGCCTTGGCCGCGACCGCCTCGTGGACGGCCTTCACGAGCGTGGAGACGTCGCCGTTGCCGTCGCTGTCGTTCTGCCGGATCGAGAGGATCTGGGCGTCGGGGGCCAGTCCGACGAAGCCGGTCCGGTCGCTCTTGCGGGCGGCGATGATGCCGGCCACCTTGGTGCCGTGACCGACCGGGTCCTCGGTGGACTTGCCCGGGACCGGTTCCTTCGTCTCCCGGTTGACCAGCAGGTTGGAACCCTCCTGGACCTTGTCGACCGGCGGCGGGGGGTTCTTGTCGACCGCGGGGTCGGTGGCCGGCACCTGACCGGCCAGCTGCGGGTTGTTCCGGTCGACGCCGGTGTCGATGACCGCGACCTTCACGCCCTTGCCCGTGGTCCTCCCGCCCTGCCACAGCTCGTCCAGCAGCAGGCGCTGCAGCGACCACGGCACGGTCTGCACGTCGGGCGCGTTCTTGGGGCAGTCGCCCGCGGCGGCCAGCCCGGGCCCGCCGTCGGCGTACGCCGGGGCGGCGAGCGGGCCGCCCAGCACCGCCAGCGCGGCCAGTGCCGCGGCCGCCTTCCGGTACCCGCGTCCGGACACCCTGCCACCCCTCATGTCGTCCACCCGTGCCGCGCGCCGAGGGGCGGGTGCCCGGAGTCCGGGTACCCGCCCCCTGTCGTTCCCCCTGGGGAACGCGTCGTCAGTGCCAGAGCTTGGCGTTGTTGTCCTCGGTCGTCTTGTAGCTCTGCGCGGCGTTGTCCAGCGAGGTCGCGATCTGCGTGCAGACCTGCTGGAGGTCCTTGGCGCGGTCGTCCCAGACCTTCTGGTGGGCCTGGTAGCCCTCCTGGGCGACGCCCTGCCAGCTGGAGGCGATGCGCGTGACGTTGCCCCGGAGGTCGTTCAGCAGGTGGTCGATGCGGCCCGCCGAGGCCCGCACCTCCTCGGCCGCGTGGTGAACGGTCTCGAAGTTGACGAGAATGTGGTCGGACACGTTGTCTCCCTTGACGAGGGTGCGGGGCGTCCTGCGGTCAGTGGCGGACGCCCCGCCGAGCGGTGGAGCGGAACAGACCGGCGATCGGCGCGCGGGCGGCGATCAGCGCGGGTGACGGCGATCAGCGCGGTACGGCGATCAGCCCTGGGCGGTGGAGAACATCGCCTTCTGCTCTTCTTCGGTGCTCGCGTAGTGCTTGGTGGTCTGCTCGATCGCGTGCTTGATCGCGTTCAGCGACTCCTTGAGCTTCGCGATGTCGTCGTTGACCTTGTTCTGCAGGTTCGTGTACGCGGTCGCCGCCTGGCCCTGCCAGCCACCGGTGATGCCCGAGACCGTGCTGATGAGCTTGGTCCGCTCGGCCTCGATCTTGCCGATGGCCTCTTCGATCTGCTTGGCGAAAGCCAGCATCTCCTGAGCGGTCATCGTGAACTGACCCTGAGCCATGCTCCACCGTCCCCCATGAGACAACATTGCGTATGCGGAGGGCCCTGCGGGCCCCGACCGCCGCATCACCCGTGTGATGCCCAGCAGCACTGTAGTCGGCACACGCAGCTCGCCCAACACCGAGCACTGAGTAGTTACCAGACCATGACACTGCGGCCAAATCCACTGCCGCGCCTGGTCGATCGGGTGTTCTGCGTCAGGCGTTCTGCGGCTGGGCGGCGCTCTTCGCGGTCAGCGGCGGGCCCGCCGGGACCAGGTCCGACCACTCGTGCGGCACCGGCAGCGGCTGGACCCCCTGGTAGCCCAACCGGGCCTGGTTGCCGCCGGGTTCGTCCTGCTGCTGACCGGGCTGCTGGTCCGGCGCCCCGGGGGCCGCGGTGCTCGGCTGCGGCGTGGGCTGCTTCGGGGCGCCCGCCTGTCCGGGCTGCGGCGAGGCGGTGGCGTGGCCGCCGTCACCGTTGGACGGCACGGCGTAGCGCAACCCGGTCTCGGTGATCAGGTAGTCGGTGCCGGAGCCGCCGGTGCTGTTGTCCAGCGAGCGGTAGAACAGCCCGTGCCCGGGGGTCACGTACCCGGCGCCGGCGCCGTTGTTGTACGGCGCGGGGTACGAAGTCCCGGCCCAGACACTGCGCTTGGGCGTACGGCCGTCCTCGGCGACGCCGTCGAAGGTGCTGCACACGACCAGCCGGGCGTCCTGGCGGTCCTGCCAGTTGTTGACCGGCGCACCGGACTTCAGCGGCCAGTCCGCCGGCGTGTCCGGCAGTCGGACGTCGCCGCCCGCCATGGAGTTGTCGGCCGGGGTCATCTCGTCGCTGCGCGGCTTCTTGTCCTGGTCGTACTTGTAGAGCACCTGGTAGGCCGGGTTCTGCCGGATCAGCTCCGCCTGGAACGGGGTGACCAGGTAGAGCTGGTCCTTGCCGACCACGTAGTGGCGGTCCTGGTAGTGCACCAGCCGGCCGATCCGGCGGTCGGCCGCGTTCTCCAGCTTCACCGCGGAGTTGGCGCCCTGGGAGTCGGCCATGCCCTCGACCCTCGGGAAGGTGACCGGGGTGCCGCTCACCAGGGTGTCGAGCCACTCCCGCTTGACCCGCTGCGGCACCGCGTTCGGCCCGAACACCGCCGTGATCAGCGCCTTGCGCTCCTTGTCGTCCGACTGCGGGGAACCGATCTCGTGCTTGCGCCCCTGCGCGTCGACGAGGAAGACCTTCGCGCCCGCGGCAGCCGGCTGACCCGGCGCCGGCACGGCCGCCACCTGCTGCTCGTCGGCCTGCTGGACCAGCATCAGCTGGTCCGGGCCGAGCATCCGGTCCTTCGCCGACAGCGCCGCCGCGTCCGCGCCCGCCGCCACGAACACCGCCTGGTTGACGGTCTCCTGCTTCTCGTCCGAGCCGGGGCGGTCGCAGACCGCCCACTTCATCGACTGGCTCGCGTTGTCCTTGGTCGGCAGCTTGTCCGGCGCGTACGGGATGCCGATCGTCGGACCGTGGTTGGGGTACCGGTCGAGCACCCCGTCGTCGACCACCACGACCTTGGCGTCGGCCGGCAGCACCAGTCGCGCCGACGACATGTTGAGCACCTGGTGCAGCCGCTTGGTCTTGTTGTCCGGGTCGGTCAGCACCACGTAGCGGGTGGTCGACTGCTTGCCCTGGATGATGTTCTTGCCGTCGTCCCACTTCACCGGCGCACTCGGCTTGAACACCCCCCAGAGCCCGAACCCGGCCACGACCACCACCCCGGCCAGGACGCTCGGCAGCACCGCCTTCACCGGACGCGGCGCGTCCTCGTCACTGCCGCCGCCGGCGGGCAGCAGGAACGCGCCCACCGTCCGCTTGCGGGCGAAGGTGTAGGCGTTCAGCTCGTCCCGGCGCGATGCCATCCTCGTCGTCCCCCTTGTCGGACCTGTCAGACCTGTCAGCCCTCGTCGGCCGTTGCCGGACCGACCCGCCCCGTGGTCCACCCGCCGGGCACGAACCGGCGCGAACCCTCTACGATGCGGCAGCAGACGGTGAGTACGGTACGGGTACGGTCCGCGAACCAGCCAGTCGGGCCGCGACCACGGATCAGAGAGGGCCACCGGGGGATGCCAAGCCAGACCGCTCCAGGACGCCGCCGCACCACGGGAGGTGGGAGGTCGCGCCGGGCCGGTCGGGCGCAGCACGCCGGTCCGCCGCCCGCCGGGGCCGGGCCCGACCGTCCGCAGCCGGGGCCGCAGCCGGGCGCCGGCGGCGCCGTCCAGGTCCGGGTCAATCCCCGACCGGGGCTGCTCGGCGGCCGGTTGAAGCTCCAGCAGCTCGTCCTGGTCGAGGTCGCGGCGGCCCTGGTCGCGGTCGGCTGGACGATCAGCCGCCCGGCCGCGGCCGGCTTCGGCGCGGTCGCCCTGCTCCTGCTCGTCGTCGCGGTCGTCCCGCTGCGCGGGCGGACCATCCCGGAGCTGCTTCGGGTGCGCGCCGCCCTCAAGTCCCGCCGCAGGAATGCCCGGACGCTGCTGCCGCCGGCCGGCACCGACCCGGCGCTGGCACCGGCGCTGGAGCTCGAACCTGGGCTGCGCACCTGCACCCACGCCACCGAGGCCGAGTTCGGCGGCCGCCCCGTCCGCCGGGAGACCGGCATGGTCGGCGACGGCACCTTCCTCAGCTCGGTGCTGCTCGTCCAGGCCAAGGACCAGCCGCTGCGCCCGGTGCGCACCGCGCTGCCGCTGCCGCTGGACGTCGTCTGCTCGGCGCTCACGGTGGACGACATCACCCTGGAGTCGGTGCAGCTGGTCCAGCACACCCAGCCCGCCCCTGCCCCCCACCTGCCCGAGCAGTCGCTGGCCGCCCGCGCCTACCGCGAACTGCCGGACGGCACCTCCACGCCGGGGCTGCGGCTGACCTGGGTCGCCCTCAAGCTCGACCCGGAGCGCGCGGCGACCGCCGTCCGGGCCCGCGGCGGCGGCGAGGAGGGCGCCCGCAAGGCACTGCAGCGGGTGACCGACCAGCTCGCCGGGCGGCTCAACAGCGCCGGGTTCAACGCGACCGTGCTGGACGAGCGCGAACTGATCGCCGCCCTGGCCATCTCCGCCTGTGCCAACCCGATCGCGGTGGCCGGCCGCCAGGGCACCGGCAGCGGCGGCGGCACCACCCGCCGCACCCAGGAGGGCAACCGGTTCTGGCGGATCGACGACCGCTGGCACACCACCTACGGGATCTCCCGCTGGCCGCAGCTCAGCCGCCCCGGCGGCGCCCCCGGCCGGATCGCCGCGCCGGACCTGGTCAACCTGATCACCGGCTCCCCGGCCCTCGCCAGCACCTTCAGCCTGACCGCCGGGCACGGCACCGGCGGCTCGGTCACCATCAGCGGACACCTGCGGGTGACCGGGCGCAGCGAGAGCGAGGTCGGACTGGTCGGCCGCCAGGTGGAGACCAGGGCGCAGAGCGCCGGCCTCGGCCTCGTCCGGCTCGACCTGGAGCAGGCCCCCGGCATGCTCGCCACCCTGCCGCTGGGAGGAGCGTCCTGATGGCGTACCAGACCTACCCCGCCCTCGGCCCGCAGCCGGGCACCGAACAGCGCCGGCCGCGGCCGCGGATCCTGCCCGGCTTCGGCCTGCGCGGCCCCCGCCGGGAGAAGCACGTCCTGGAGCCGGCCGACCTCGCGGCCCTGGCCTTCCCGGTCGGCGACGACGGCGTGGTCATCGGCGTCGACCCGCAGGGGCTGCCCGCGGTGCTCGGCCTCTTCCGCCCCAGCGCGTACGACCTGGTCCTGGTCGGCGGCATGTGGACGGCGCAGATCATCGCGCTGCGGGCCGCCGCGATCGGCGCCCGGGTCGTGGTGGAGACCGCCCGCGGTCAGCTCTGGGGCCCGATGGCGCAGGCCGCCGGCGGCGGCCAGCCGTGCGTGACGGTCCACCAGGTCGGCCGACTGGGACCGCAGGGCGCCTCGGTGGCCTCGCCGGTGCTGGTGGTGCGCGACCTCGGCGCCCGCCCGCCGCGCAGCCGGCTCTCCGCCGCGCCCTGGCAGACCACCCTGACGCTGCTGCCGTACCTGGGCCCGAACGCCGCCCGGGTGCTGAACGCCGCCGACCTCGTCGGCGTCCAGCGGATCTCCCCGCAGGAGGCGGAGCTGACCGGCCGGGTGCTGTCGCTCCCGGCGCAGGACGTGGCCACGCTGCCCACCCTCGGCGACGACCTCACCCTGTGGGCGACCCGGATGCGGCGCCAGTACGTACGGGCCGTGGCCGGGCAGGCCGAGCAGCAGGTGCTCGGCGGTCCGCGACGGATGGACTGAGCGGCGGCTCGCCGCACCCGGCGGGCCGCCGCGGAACCGAAGCCGCCTTCAACGGGGGTTGCCGTACGGCCTAGTCTGTGATGCGGCAACGGCACCGCTGAACAAGCGGCGGCGAACACGAGGGAGCCAGAGTGAGCAGCGATCGGGACGGCGTCTACGTCGGCGACAACGCGGCAGAGGACGACGACGACTGGTCGGACGCGCCTGACTACACTCCCCCGTCCTGGTACGTGCAGACGGAGGCGGCCGCGGCCCCGGCTCCCGCTCCGGCTCCCGCTGCGTCGGCGGCCCCTCCGGTGGGGCCGCCCGTCGGCGCGCCCGCTGCGGAGGCCGTGCCGCCCGCGCAGGCGCCGGCCGCGCCGGACGCCCCGGCGCAGGAGGCGGCGCACGCCCAGGCGCCGGCTCCGGCTCCGGCCCCGGCGCACGACCAGGCCCCGGCCGAGGGCCAGGCCCCGCCGGCGGCCCCGGTGCCGCCGCCCGCGCCCGTCGCCCCGGGGCCGTCGGCGCCTCCGGTCCAGGCCGAGGCGCAGCACGTCCCGTTCCCGGCGCCGCCCCCGATGACGGCCCCCGTCCCCGTCCCCGCCGCCGAGCAGCCGCCCGCGGCCGCCCCTGCCTGGCCGCCGGCGGAGGGCTCGGTCCAGCCGCCCGCACCCCAGCCGTACCCGGCGCCCGCCCCGGCTCCCACGGCGGCCGCGCAGCCCCCGCAGCCCGGACCGCCGCAGGCCTTCGCCCAGCCGCCCGCCCAGGCCGTCCCGCAGCAGCCGCAGGACGCGCAGGCGGCGTGGGATCCGCAGGCCGCCTGGGCGGCCCAGGCCCAGGCCCAGACGGCCGCCGCCGCACAGCAGCCCGCGCAGGCCCAGCCGCCGGTCCAGCCGCAGCCGCAGGCCCAGCCCGGCCCGGTGGACCCGCGCCAGGGCGGCTGGCCGCAGCCCGCCGCGTACCAGCAGCCCGGCCAGCCCCAGCCCGCCCAGCCGCAGCAGGTCCAGCAGCCCCAGCCCCCGGCCCCCGCGCAGCAGTGGCAGCAGCCGCAGGCCCCGCAGCCCGCCGCGTTCCAGCAGTCCGCCGCCCCGCAGCAGACCGCGCACGGCGCGCCGCTCGGCTACACCGCCGCCGTCGAGCTGTCCTCGGACCGGCTGCTGCGCAGCCAGCCCAAGCAGCAGCGCCAGCAGTCGCGCTTCCAGTTCGGCGGCAAGGCGGCGGCGGCCGAGAAGGCCCGCCGGCTGGAGATCATCCGCACCCCGGTGATGAGCTGCTACCGGATCGCCGTGATCAGCCTCAAGGGCGGGGTCGGCAAGACCACGACCACCACCGCGCTCGGCGCGACCCTGGCCAGCGAGCGCCAGGACAAGGTGATCGCGATCGACGCCAACCCGGACGCCGGCACCCTGGGCCGCCGGGTCAAGCGCCAGACCGGCGCGACCATCCGCGACCTGGTGACGGCCATCCCGCACCTGCGCAGCTACATGGACATCCGTCAGTTCACCTCGCAGGACCTGAACTCGGGCCTGGAGATCCTGGCGAACGACGTCGACCCGGCGGTCTCCACCACCTTCAACGACTCGGACTACCGCCAGGTCATCGACGTGCTGGGCCGCCAGTACCCGATCATCCTGACCGACTCGGGCACCGGCCTGCTCTACAGCGCGATGCGCGGCGTGCTGGACCTCGCCGACCAGCTGATCATCGTCTCCACCCCCAGCGTGGACGGCGCCTCCAGCGCCTCGACCACCCTGGACTGGCTCTCCGCGCACGGCTACGCCGACCTGGTGCAGCGCAGCATCACGGTCGTCTCCGGAGTCCGCGAGACCAGCAAGATGATCAAGGTCGAGGACATCGTCGCGCACTTCCAGACCCGCTGCCGCGGCGTCGTCGTGGTGCCGTTCGACGAGAGCCTGGCGGCCGGCGCCGAGGTCAACCTCGACATGATGCGGCCCAAGGTCCGCGAGGCGTACTTCGAGCTGGCCACCCTGGTGGGCGAGGACATCGTCCGGGCCCAGCAGGCCGCCGCCCAGCAGTCCTCCTGGCAGCAGGCGCAGGCCCCGCAGCCGCAGCCCTACCAGGCCCAGGGCGCGCAGTCCCCGCAGCCCGCCCCGGGCGCGCCGTGGGCACCGCAGCCCGGCCAGGCCCCGCCGCCCCCGGCCGGGTACGGCTACCCGCAGCAGCAGCCGTGGGCGCCTCAGCAGGGCGCGCCCGCCCCGCAGCCGGGCCCCGACTACGGCTACCCGGCCGCCGGACCGGACGGCTACCAGCCCCCGCCGCCCGGCTACGGCTACCCGCCGCAGGCACCCCAGCAGTGACGGCACGGGAAGGGGCCGCCGACACCGGGTCGGCGGCCCCTTCCGTCGCTGCGCGGCTCAGACGCCGTCGGTCAGCTCGCGGGCGCGCTTGACGTCGTCGGCCATCCGGTCCAGCAGCGCCTCGATGGAGTCGAACTTCTCCATCCCGCGCAGGTAGGCCAGGAAGTCCACCGCGACGTGCAGCCCGTACAGGTCCAGGCCGACCCGGTCGATGGCGTACGCCTCGACGGTACGGGCGGTGCCGTCGAAGGTCGGGTTGGTGCCCACCGAGATCGCCGCCGGCATCCGCTCGCCGTCCGCCGTCAGCCAGCCCGCGTACACGCCGTCGGCGGGGATCGCGCTGTGCGGCACGGTGTCGACGTTGGCGGTCGGGTAGCCCAGCTCGCGGCCGCGCTGCGCGCCGCGCACCACCTCGCCCTCGACCCGGTGCGGACGGCCGAGCACCTCGTGGGCGCCGGCCATGTCCCCCGTCTCCACCAGCCTGCGGGTCAGGCTGGAGGAGAACGGCTCGCCGTCCCCGGCCGTGCCGCACACCTGCAGGTCGACCACCTCGACCTCGAAGTCGTCCGCCCGGCCCAGCTCGGTGAGCAGCGCGACGTCCCCGGCGGCCCGGTGCCCGAAGCGGAAGTTGGGGCCCTCGATGACGACCCGCGCGTGCAGCGCGTCCACCAGGACCTGCCGGACGAAGGTCTCCGGGGACTCCTTCGAGAACTCGGTGGTGAACGGCAGCACCAGCACCGCGTCCACCCCGAGCTCCGCGATCAGCTCGGCGCGGCGCGGGTGCGGCGCGAGCAGCGGCGGGTGGCTGCCCGGGCGGATGACCTCCCGCGGGTGCGGGTCGAAGGTCACCACGACCGCGGGGAGGCCGAGTTCGCGGGCCCGCTCGACCGCCCGCCCGATGATCAGCTGATGCCCGCGGTGGACCCCGTCGAACGAGCCGATGGTGACGACGCTGCGTCCCCAGTCACCGGGGATCTCCTCCAGGCCACGCCAGCGCTGCACCTGACCGCTCCTTGTTCCGTACGGCGCGTACCCTCTGTACGCTCAAACGCTCAAAACCCGAACCCCTATAGCGTGCCATGCGCCTGCCCGGGCTCAGGCACCGGAATGCGGGTTGAGCGCACCGGCGGCCGCGCGGCCCACCCCGGTCGCGGTCCGCTCCGCCTCGGCCGCGGCGTACTGCGGATCCCGGCCGGCCGCCGCCAGGGCCCGCATCCGGACCAGCCGGGGGCCGTCCGGAGCGGTCGGCGCGGCGTCCCGCGGCCAGCGGACCAGCAGCAGGGCGAAGGCCGCGAACCGTCCGGCGCAGCGCACCAGCAGTTCGTCGGCGTCCGGCAGGCCGGGAGCGGCGCGGGCCAGCACCGCGCGGGCGCGGGCGGGCTTCTCGGCCGCGCAGTGCTCGGCGAGCCGCTCCACGGCGGCGGTGAGCACCGCCGGGTCGGCCTCGGTGGCGAGCAGGGTGTCCAGCAGCTCGCAGCGCAGCGCGTCCGCCGCCGGGTCGGCCACGGGCCGGGACAGCACCTCGGCGAACGGCACCCGCGCCGCCGCCGTACGGGCGGCCAGGGCGGCGCCGAGCAGGACCCGCAGTTCCAGCCGGTCGGCCGGGCCGACGGCGCCGCCCCGCGCCAGCCGGCGGCCGAGGTAGTCGACGGCGACCGGGCCGGCCAGCGCCGGGTGCGCCCGCAGCAGCCGGGCGGCCAGGTCGGCGCCCCGCCGGACGGCCCCCGGGGCGGCGGCGTCGGCGAGCACCCGCAGCGTCTCGGCGGGGGCCGCGCCGGGCGCCGCCAGCCGGTCGGCGAGCGCGGCCAGGACGGCCTCCGGGTCGCTCTCCAGGGCCGGGGCGAGCGCCCTCGGGGTCAGGAAGGCGTCGCCGCCGGCCCGGTGCAGGGCGAGCGCGGCCGGGAGGTGCCCGGCCCGGGTCGCCGGGTCGCGGACCAGCAGGGCCAGCGCCGCGCCGTGCAGACCGGGCTCCTCCTCGCGGGCGAGCAGGGTCAGCGCGGCGTACCTCAGCAGCTCGGCTCCGGCGCCGGTCGCGTACGGGGCGGTCCGCAGCCCGTGCACGGCCGCGGCGACGTGCCGTTCTGGCCGCCGGTCGTGGCTCCAGCGGTCCACCGCGCGGCACAGCGCGGACGGCTCCTCGGCGGCGAGCACGGTGAGCAGCGCGTCCGCCCGCGGGTGCGCCGCGGCGGCCAGCGCGTCGGCCAACTCGTCCAGGGCGAGCCGACGGTGGGCGTACAGCAGGTCGTGGGCGAGGTCGGCGACGACTCGGCACCCGCCGGGGCCGGCGCGGCCCGGCAGGCCGCGCGGGTCGTCGAACCAGGCGCACAGCAGCGGGAACACCGCGACCGGGTCGGCCCGCAGCCGCGCGGCCACCGCGTCGAGGAAGCGCTGCCCGGGGCCGTCGGCGACCACCAGGCGGCGGAGCAGCGCGAGTTCGGTCTCGGCGGGCAGGCCGAGTCCGGTCCAGAACGCCGGGCCGAAGCGGCCGAGTCCGGCGGCCGGGAAGGCTGCCGCCCCAGCCGCCGCTCCGCCCGCCACCCCGCCTGCCGCGCCGGCCCGTTCGGCGATCCGCCCGGCCAACTGGTCGAGCAGCGCCCGGTGTTCGGTGACGTCCGGGCTGGCGGCGAGGCCGGCGGTGAGCAACCGGGCCGCCCACCAGGCGGGTTCGCTGCCGGGCGGGCGCAGGTCCAGGGCGCGCCAGATCCGGTGCAGCCACGGGTCCAGGGCGGGCGCGCCCCAGGTCTCGGCGACCCGGCTCAGTGCGGCGGCGACCGGGCCGATCCGGTGGCGGGGGACGGTGTACGCCCGGGCGGCCGCGCCGGGCCGTCCTTCTCCGCCTCCGACCCCGCCCCCGACCCCGCCCCCGGTTCCCGCCCCGGGCTCGTCACCGGACCAGGGGGGCGTGTCCTCGTCCTCGCCGAGCAGCAGCCGCAGCGCCGCGTCCAGGTCCAGGTGCAGGCCCTGCAGCCAGTCGGCGAACTCCCCGTGCGCGAAGCGGAACCCGGGGCCGGCGGGCACGAACAGGCCGTCGGCGAGCACCGCCGCGGCCCAGCCGCCGTCGGCCGGGAACAGCTCTTCGAAGGCCGCCCGGTCCAGCCCGCCCGGCTCGGTGCCGAGCATCCGCCGGGCGCCCTCGTGGACCCGCCCGGCCACCGCCGCCGCGAGTCGGCGCACCCGCCCGGGCGGCGGTGCGCCGGGCCGGGCGGCGCCCCGCCGGTGGGCGCCGGGGCGCCGCGTCCGGCCGTCCTCGGCGAGCCGCTGGGCCACCCGCAGGCAGCGCAGGTCCAGGAAGGCGCCGAACAGCTCGCCCCGGCTCGCCGTGCCGTCCCGCAGCCCCTCCGCCCACAGTTCGCCGGCCAGCCGGAGAACCAGCGGGTGCCGGGCGTCCTCGGCGGCGGTCGGCCGGTCCGGCGGCAGCCCGTACCGGCGGCGCACCCGCTCGGCGGCCTCGACGGGCAGCGGGCCCAGCCGCTGCCCGATCAGGCTGGGCGCGCCCGGGCCGCCGCCGTCCATCCGGATGGTGGGGGCGCTGCTCAGGTCGCCGTCCGGGTGCGGCTCCTGCTCCTGGCCCCGGTGGGCGCCCGGTGTGCCGCCGCCCCAGGTCTCGGCTGCCAGGCGGTCCCAGAGCTCCTCCCCGCAGGCGGTCAGCAGCCGCGCCCCGCAGCCGGTGAGCCACTGGCCGGCGCCGCGCAGCCAGCGCGCGTCCAGCGGGGCCGGGGCCTCCTCCGGGCCGTCCAGGACCACCAGCAGCGGCCGCCCGGCCGCCGCGCACAGTGCCGCCACCGGTTCCGGGGCGGGCGCCGGGATGCCGAGCCCGGCCGCCGTGGCGGCCAGTGCCCGCTCCATCGGGTCGGCGAGCGAGCGGTCCTCGGCGCGCAGGTCGGCGCCGCGCAGCCAGAGGGTGGGCAGCGGCGCGTGGGCGCCGGAGCGGCGGACGGCGAGCGCGGCGAGTTCGGTGGAGCGCCCGCTGCCGGGGGCGCCGACCAGCGCGGTGACGGTCGCGGGCGGCTCCTCCCCGGCCAGGCCGTCCGGCCGGTCCACCCGGTCCGCGGCGAGCCCGGCCACCCGTCCGGGCCCGGCCCCGGCGGCCGACAGCTGGGCGGCGGTCAGCCGCAGCACCCCGGCCAGGTTGAGCGCCGACCCGTAGGCGGGCACGGCCGCCGCGTTGCGGGCCAGCAGCCCGGCCAGCACCTCCGCGGCCTCCACCGCCCCCGCGGGGCCGGTACCGGGGCTCCCCGCCGCCACCGCCGGCAGTGCCCCGCCGTGCTGGGGCCCCCGTACGGCGGGCGCGGCCAGCGCGATCACCGCCCCGCTGCGCGCGTCCAGCACCGGCGAGCCGGCCGGCACCGTGACGCCGCCGACCACCGGCACATCCAGGAGCAGCACCCCGCCGAGCAGGTGCCCGCCGTAGGCGGCACCGGTGAGCCCGAGCAGTCCGCAGCGCAGTGCGACCGCCCGGCCGTCCTCCCCCTCCAGCGCGGGCAGCAGCACCTCGCGCCCCGCCCCGGCCGCGCCCACCGGCAGCGGCGGCACCGGGAGGCCGCCGACCCCGTCGGTGCGCAGCACCGCGAGGCCGTACTGGGGCAGCGGCAGGACGGCGTCCGGGCCCAGCACCCGGGTCTGGCCGCCGGGGGTGTGCAGGACGATCCGGTCCAGTCCGGCCACGCTCTCGTGTGCGGTGAGCACCCCGCCCTGCGGGTCGGCGACGAACCCCAAGCCGCGCAACCGCCCGTTGAGGTCGCGGATCCGCAGCAGGTAGCGCCCCGGATCGCCGTCCGGAAATCCCGGCATCTGTGTCCCCCTCGACCGTTGCTCGCCCACCGCCGGGAGCCTGCCCGCCGGGAGGGCGGTCCGACCGCGCCTGCGCCGCTCACCACGGGCGTTCACCTCGCGCGCTCCTCCGTGCGAGTGACCCTTCACGATCGAGTGACGGAGCCCCGAAAAGTGCCGGAGACCCGAAAGACGGAGACCCGAAAGACGGAGCCCCGAAAAGGGAGAACCCCCGCCGGGAGGACTCCCGACGGGGGTGGCGGAGAGACCGGGCTCAGCCGACGAAGACCGCGACCGGCTTCGCCTGCCCGTCCTTCTCCTCGACCAGCGCGAGGAAGCGCCCGTCCGGCGCGAACACCGCTATCGGCCCGTCCACGCCCATCCCGGGCGCCTTCAGCCGGGCGCCGTGCGAGAGCTTCTGCGCCGCCGCCTCGTCCAGGTCCCAGCGCGGGAAGGCCGCCGCCGCGGCCGCCGCGATCGGCAGCACCTCCAGCCCCGTCGCGGAGTCGCCGGTGACGGCGGCCTCCAACTGCTCCAGGGTGCGGGCCGACTCCACCCCGTACGGCCCGACCCTGGTGCGCCGCAGCGCCGTCAGGTGGCCGCCGACGCCCAGCCCGGCGCCCAGGTCCCGGGCCAGCGCGCGGATGTAGGTGCCGGAGGAGCACTCCACGGTGACGTCCAGGTCGATCACCGGCGTGCCGTCCTCGGCGACCGCCGCGCGCTGCGCGTGCACCGTGAAGGAGTGGATGGTGGTCGGCCGGGCCGCCAGCTCGAAGTCCTCGCCCTCGCGCACCCGCGCGTACGAGCGCTTGCCGTCGATCTTGATCGCGCTGACCTTGGACGGCACCTGCAGGATCTCGCCGGTGAGCGCCGCGATCCCGGCGTCGATCGCCTCCCGGGTGACGGCGTCGGCCGCCGTCGAGGAGGTGACCTCGCCCTCCCGGTCGTCGGTGACGGTGGTCTGGCCGAGCCGGATCGTGGCCTCGTACGTCTTGGCGGTCAGCATGAGGTGGCCGAGCAGCCGGGTGGCCCGCTCGACGCCGATCACCAGCACGCCGGTGGCCATCGGGTCCAGGGTGCCGGCGTGCCCGACCTTCCGGGTCCCGGCCAGCCACCGCAGCTTGGCGACGACCCCGTGGGAGGTGATGCCCTCGGGCTTGTCGACGATCACCAGGCCGTCCGGGCCGGTGCCTTTGCGCTTCATCGGGTTCTTTCTCTGAAAACGACATGCAGGGTGCTCAACGCAGGATGCTCAACGTACCGGCAGCAGCGCGCTCCTGAACCGCTCGACCACCGTCGCCACGTCCTCGCGGACGCTGAACCCGGCCGCGAAGACGTGCCCCCCGCCGCCCAGTCGGGCGCAGGCCGCGGCGACGTCCACCGCGCCCTTGGAGCGCGACGAGCCGCGCAGCGTGCCGTCCGGGTCCTGCTTGAGCACCAGCGCCACCTCCGCCTCGGCCGGGCGTCGCAGGACGTCGATCAGCCCCTCGATCTCCTCTACCGTGACGCTGAACAGCGCCAGGTCCTGGTACGGCACCCAGGTCCACACCAGGCCCAGCCCGCCCGCCGCCTCCGGCTCGTACACCGCCCGGTCGAGCGCGCCCGCGAGCACCTTGAGGTAGCCGAAGGAGGAGGTGTCCCACAGCTGCCGGGAGATCAGGTCGTGCCGGATGCCGGTGGCCAGCAGCCGGCCGGCGAGCTCGTGGGTGGCGGGGGTGGTCGCCCGGTACTTGAACGAGCCGGTGTCGGTGGCGACACCCGTGTAGAGGCAGGTGGCCAGGTCCTGGTCGAGTTCGACGCCGAGGCGGCGCAGCAGTTCGTCGACCAGTACGGCCGTGGCCGGCGCGGTCGGGTCGATCAACTGGTGGGTGCCGAAGCCCGGGTTGGAGGCGTGGTGGTCGAACACCACCAGGACGGGCGCGGCGAAGGCCTTGTCGTGCAGCAGGCCCAGCCGGCTCTCGGCGGCCACGTCGAAGCAGAGCACCAGCTCGGGCACCTCGGGCACCTCAGCGGCCGGCACGATCAGCTCCTGGCCGGGCAGGAAGGTCAGCGACTCGGGCACGATCTGCGGGTCGTCGCCGAAGGAGACCCGCACCTGCTTGCCGAGCGCGCGC
The DNA here is from genome assembly GCF_000719705.1 of Streptomyces sp. NRRL S-350. Lineage (GTDB taxonomy): Bacteria > Actinomycetota > Actinomycetes > Streptomycetales > Streptomycetaceae > Kitasatospora. The sequence goes on from NZ_JOHO01000059.1 coordinate 35,239, forward strand.
AGCGCCAGCGCGGCGGCCAGCGAGGAGCCCAGCGCGTCGCCGTCGGGGCAGATGTGGCAGATCAGGTCGATCGACCCGGCCCGCCCGATCTCCGCCACCACCTGCTGCCAGAGCAGCTCGAAACCGCTCTCCTCGGCGCGCGGGCCGGGGAGCGCCGCGAGGGCACCCTCCACCGTGCTGGTGGAGGACGCCCCCGTGGTCGATCCGGCTCGCGAGGCGGCCTCCGCCGACTCACCCGCCATGACTACTCGTCCTCGTCGTCACGCTCGGCCGCCGGGGCCCGGTACGGGTCGACGTCGCCGGCGTAGGTCGCCCCGGCCGCCTGCGTGCGGACCTCGGCGTCGGAGAGCCGAGCCCGGTCGAGCAGGTCGTCGATGTTCCGGGCGTTGTCCGGCAGCGCGTCGGCGACGAAGGTCAGCGACGGCGTGTGGCGCACCCCGATCTTGCCGACCTCGGAGCGGATCACGCCCTTGGCGCTCTCCAGCGCGGCGGCCGTGGCCTCGCGCTCGGTCTCGTCACCGAAGACGGTGTAGAAGACGGTGGCCTCGCGCAGGTCGCCGGTCACCCGGGTGTCGGTGATGGTCACGAACCCCAGTCGCGGGTCCTTGATCCGCCGTTCCAGCGTCTGGGCGACGACCACCTGGATGCGGTCGGCGAGCTTGCGCGCCCTTGCGGTGTCGGTCACGTTGCCTCCTCGTGCAATGGGCCCGGTACCCGGGCGAAGTGCGCACCCGTCGGGGCCCATGCCCCAAAGTACCGGCCCGCGCCCGGCCTTGCGGGCGCTCTCGGTCCTGATCCGTGTGAGAACGGCGACTTCCGCCACCCTGCTCCACGGCTCTCATTCGTCGTCGTCGGTGTGGTACCTCCTCCTCGCGGAGAGGAGCTGTACCTCGGGGCGGCCGACGACCAGCCGCTCACAGCTGTCCAGGACCTCGGTGACGTACCCGGCTTCGCCGGAGACCACCGCGAGGCCGATCTCGGCCCGGCGGTGCAGGTCCTGGTTCCCGGTCTCGGCAGCGCACACGCTGTACTTGCGCTGCAGTTCGGCCACGATGGGCCGCACGATCGAACGCTTCTCCTTGAGCGAGTGGACGTCGCCCAGCAGCAGGTCGAAGGTGAGTGTTCCCACGAACATGTGTGACAGGTCTCGCCGACCTGGAAGGCCTCGGGGAGCAGCCCGGAACCGGGCTGGCGCCGCTACATCTGACTACCCCGGACCCTACACAGCGAGACCGGGGCCGGTCGACGGAAATACCACCCGTCGACCGGCCCCGGCTGTGACCGACTAGGCGCGCGGCTTCTCGCGCATCTCGTAGGTCTCGATGACGTCGTCGACCTTGATGTCGTTGAACGACCCCAGGGTGACGCCGGCCTCGAAGCCCTCGCGGACCTCGGTCGCGTCGTCCTTGAAGCGGCGCAGACCCTCGATGGTGAGGCTCTCCGCCACGACCTTGCCGTCGCGGATGAGGCGGGCCTTGGCGTTGCGGCGCAGCAGGCCCTCGCGGACCAGCACACCGGCGATGTTGCCGAACTTGGAGGAGCGGAAGACCTCGCGGATCTCCGCGGAGCCGAGGCGCACCTCCTCGTACTCGGGCTTGAGCATGCCCTTGAGGGCGTTCTCGATCTCCTCGATCGCCTGGTAGATGACCGAGTAGTACCGGACGTCCACGCCTTCCTTGTCGGCCGCCGCACGCGCACGGCCTTCGGCGCGCACGTTGAAGCCGATGATGATGGCGTCCGAGCCCATCGCCAGGTCCACGTCGGACTCGGTGATGGCACCCACACCGCGGTGCAGGACCCGGAGCTCGACCTCCTCGCCCACGTCCAGCTTGACGAGGGCGTCCTCGAGGGCCTCGACCGAACCGGAGACGTCACCCTTGATGATGAGGTTGAGCTGCTCGATGGAGCCGGCGGCGATGGCCTTGTCCAGGTCCTCCAGGGACACCCGGACCCGACGCTGCGCGAAGGCGGCGTTGCGGTCGCGGGCCGAGCGCTTCTCGGCGATCTGGCGGGCGGTGCGGTCCTCGTCGACGACGATGAAGCTGTCGCCGGCGCGGGGCACCGAGGTCAGACCGAGCAGCAGCACCGGGCGGGACGGGCCGGCCTCGGCGAGGCTGTTGCCGTTCTCGTCCAGCATCGCGCGGACGCGGCCGTAGGCGTCGCCCACGACGATCGAGTCGCCGACGCGGAGGGTACCGCGCTGCACGAGCACGGTCGCCATGGCGCCGCGGCCCTTGTCGAGGTGGGCCTCGATGGCGATGCCCTGCGCGTCCTGGTGGGGGTTGGCCCGCAGGTCGAGCGAGGCGTCCGCGGTGAGGACCACGGCCTCCAGCAGCTGGTCGATGTTGAGGCCCTGGCGCGCGGAGATGTCGACGAACATGGTGTCGCCGCCGTACTCCTCGGCCACCAGACCGAACTCGGTCAGCTGACCGCGGACCTTGGTCGGGTCGGCACCCTCGACGTCGATCTTGTTGACGGCGACCACGATCGGCACACCCGCGGCCTTGGCGTGGTTCAACGCCTCGACCGTCTGCGGCATGACACCGTCGTTGGCCGCGACCACCAGGATCGCGATGTCGGTGGACTTGGCACCACGGGCACGCATGGCGGAGAACGCCTCGTGACCCGGGGTGTCGAGGAAGGTGATCGGGCGCTCTTCGCCGTTCACCATGGTGGCCACCTGGTACGCACCGATGTGCTGGGTGATGCCACCGGCCTCGCCCGCGACCACGTTGGACTTGCGGATCGCGTCCAGCAGGCGGGTCTTGCCGTGGTCGACGTGACCCATGACGGTGACGACCGGCGGGCGCGCGGCCAGCTGGTCCTCGTCGCCCTCGTTGGCGCCGAAGTCGATGTCGAACGACTCCAGCAGCTCGCGGTCCTCGTCGTCCCGGCTGACGATCTCCAGGACGAAGCCCATCTCGTCGGCGAGCAGCTGCAGCGTCGCGTCGGAGACCGACTGCGTCGCCGTGACCATCTCACCGAGGTTGAACATGACGGAGACGAGCGCGGCCGGGTTGGCGTTGATCTTCTCCGCGAAGTCCATCAGCGAGGCGCCGCTCGACAGGCGAACGGTCTGGCCGTTGCCGCGAGGCAGCATCACACCGCCGACGGACGGGGCCTGCATGGCCTCGTACTCCTGGCGCTTCGCCCGCTTCGACTTGCGACCGCGCGCCGGGCGACCGCCCGGGCCGCGACCGAAGGCGCCCTGCGTGCCACCACGGGCACCCGGGCCACCGGGACGACCGCCGAAGCCACCGGGACGGGGGCCGAAGCCACCGCCACCACCCGGGGCACCGCCACCGGGACGCGGACCGCCGAAGCCGCCGCCACCGGCCGGGCGCGAACCCGGACCGGCCGGACGACCCTGGAAGCCCGGACGTGCGCCGCCACCGGCACCCGGACCACCCGGACGGCCACCGGGGCCACCCGGACCACGGCCACCGGGACCACCCGGACGCGGGCCGGCCGGACGCTGCGGCATCATGCCGGGGTTCGGACGCGGCATGCCGGACGGGGTCGGGCCACCGGGACGCGGCGCGGCCGGACGGGGCATGCCGTCGGGACGCGGACGGTCTCCACCGGGACGCGGCGCACCGGCACCCGGAGCACCAGCGGGACGCGGACGGTCGCCACCCGGACGCGGCGCACCGGCACCCGGAGCACCAGCGGGACGCGGACGGTCGCCACCCGGACGCGGCGCACCGGCACCCGGAGCACCGGCCGGACGCGGACGGTCGCCACCCGGACGGGGACGGTCGCCACCCGGGGCGCCCGGACCGGCCGGACGGCCACCCGGCGCGCCCTGGCGGCGGTCGCCGGGGCGACCCATGCCGGTGGCGCTGCCCGAGGTGAACGGGTTGTTGCCCGGACGCGGGCCGGCCGGGCGCGGGCCCGGACGGGCACCGCCGGCGGCCTGGCCACTCGGGCGCGGGGCCTGGGTGGACGGACGCGGGGCGGCGTCACCGGCCGGAGCCGGCGAGGAGAACTCGGCCGCGGGCGCGGCCGGGGCCGCCGGAGCGGCGGGACGCGCCGCCGGGCGCGGGCCCGGGGTCGGTCCGGCCGGCTTCGCGGCGGCGGGGGCGGGCGCGGCCGGGGCGGCGGGAGCCGCGGCGGCCGGGGTGGGACGGGGACCAGGGGTCGCGCTGGGGCGCGGACCCGGGGTCGGTGCGCCCGGCTTCGGGGAACCCGAGCCGGCGGGGGCGGGCGCCGCGGTCTTCCGCGGGCCCGGCTTGGCAGCGGAACCACCACCGGTGGGGGCCACACCAAGCGCGTCAGTCAACTTGCGTACGACCGGCGCCTCGATCGTCGAGGACGCCGAACGGACAAACTCGCCGAGCTCGGTGAGCTTGGCCATGACGGCCTTGCTCTCCAAGCCAAGCTCCTTGGCGAGTTCGTAAACCCGGACCTTAGCCACTTCACTCCTGTCTATGAGTCCGGGGGTCTCGTCCGCCGGACTGTCGCTACTTCATGGGCGTACCCATCGCGTACTCATCGCGTACTCATCGAGTGCTCATCGCAATCTCGACCTACTTCCACATCGCGAGGTACCTGACTGGTGGCACGGCGCGCGGTCGCCCGAGCGCTGTGCTTGTTGCGGTGGTTCTCCGCCGCGTGGAGCGACGGCGTCGCGGGAGGCGGCCCGACTAGGGGGCTCCGCCCGCCCGCTCCCCGATGAACCCGCGGAGCCGCTCCGTGTCGAGCGTGCCCTGGAGCCGGAAGGCCCGGGGGAACGCCCGACGGCGGACCGCGAGGTCGAGGCAGGCCGGATCGGGGTGCAGGTGAGCGCCCCGGCCCGGCAGTGCGCCACGGGGATCGGGGACGCACTCGCCCTCGACCGCCGTGACACGCAACAGCTGGTGCTTGGCCGCTCGCTTGCGGCAGCCCACGCAGGTGCGTTCCGGGCGTGCTCGGACATGCGTCCAGCCAGACGAAGGCAAGTCTACCCCTCCGAAGCGACATGGCGCCGCCCCGCTGATCCCGGAGGACCGGCGGGCACGCCCTCGACAACGCCGGCCACCGGCCGGACGATTCCCCGAGCCGTCATTCGGGACGGCCGCCGCCGTCCTCCGACGCGCCCTCGGTGTCCGGCCGGATGTCGATCCGCCAGCCCGTCAGACGAGCGGCCAGGCGGGCGTTCTGCCCCTCCTTGCCGATCGCCAGCGACAGCTGGTAGTCCGGCACGATCACCCGGGCGGAACGCTGGGCGGCATCGACGATCTCCACGCTGGTCACCCGCGCGGGGGACAGCGCGGCGGCGACCATCTCGCGGGGGTCCTCCGACCAGTCGACGATGTCGATCTTCTCGCCGTGCAGCTCGCCCATCACCGCGCGCACCCGGGAGCCCATCGGGCCGATGCAGGCGCCCTTGGCGTTCAGCCCGGCGCGGCGCGACCAGACCGCGATCTTGGTGCGGTGGCCGGCCTCGCGGGCGATGGCGGCGATCTCCACGCTGCCGTCCGCGATCTCCGGGACCTCCAGCGCGAACAGCTTCTTCACCAGGCTGGGGTGCGTGCGCGACAGCGTCACCGAGGCACCGCGAACGCCGCGGCGCACCGCCACCACGTAGCACTTCAGCCGGGTGCCGTGCCGGTAGTCCTCGCCCGGGACCTGCTCCTGCGGCGGCAGGATGGCCTCCAGCTTGCCGATGTCGACCAGCACGCTCTTCGGGTCGTTGCCCTGCTGGACGACACCGGTGACGATGTCGCCCTCCTTGCCCGCGTACTCGCCGAAGGTCTGGTCGTCCGCGGCGTCGCGCAGGCGCTGCATCATCACCTGGATGCCGATGCTGGACGCGATCCGGCCGAAGCCGCTCGGGGTGTCGTCGAACTCCTTCGGCTCGACCCCCTCGTCCAGCTCCGCCGGGTCCTCCGTCGCCCACACGGTGACGTGGCCGCTCTTGCGGTCCAGGTGCACCCGGGCGCGGCGGCGCGAGCCCTCGGTGCGGTGGTACGCGGTGAGGAGGGCGGACTCGATGGACTCGACCAGCAGGTCGAAGGGGATGTTCTTCTCGTTGACCAGCGTGCGCAGGGCACTCATGTCGATGTCCACGGCTACGCCTCCTCGTCTTTCGTCACGTTCGTCATGGTCGTACGGCACCGGAGGGTCACTCGGCGCCGTCGTCCCCCTCGTCGAAGTCGGCGGCCTCGTCCAGGAGCTCGTCGTCCTTGCGGTTGAACTCGACCTGGACGCGCGCCCGGGCCACCTCGGCGTACGCCAGACGGCGCTCCTTCGGGCGGCCGCGCCCCTTCACCGGCTGCACCTCGACCAGCGCGCCGTCCTCGTCGGCCTCCAGCACCCGGGCGACCAGCTCCCCGCCGTCCACCAGGTGGATCTTGGCCAGCCGACCTTCGGCGCGCTGCCAGTGCCGGGGCAGGACCAGCGGACGCTCCGCGCCCGGCGAGCCGACCTCCAGCAGGTACGCCTCGTCCCCCATCAGGTCCGACTCGTCCAGGGCCTCGCCGACCAGCCGGCTGAACTCCGCGATGGCGTCCATGTCCACGCCGTCTTCGGTGTCGACGTCGATCTGCACCTGCCGGCGGCTGCCCGCCCTGGTGACCCTGACGTCTTCCAAGTCCAGTCCGGCCTGCGCGGCCAGCGGCTCCAGCAACGCTCGCAGCCGGTCGGTGTGGGTGGTGCTCATCCGGGTGGACTCCTCGGCCGCGTCTGCTGTTGTCAGAAGGTCGCCGCGCGCCCTCGGCGCCACACCGGGTCACGGCAGCTCGGCCCAAAGCCTATCCGGTGAAGCACCCAACCACCGATTCCGGACCTCTCGCGACCGCTCGCACACCATCCACTGCGAGCAAGCTCACACCGGCCGGTCCGGGGCCCGGCGCGCCCGAACCGTGCCCGGGATCGTGCGGATTCTGTAATCATTCACGCCAACGAGGGCAGCCGGGGGGGCCGTCCTCCCGTACACGCCCCGGAGTGACCCCGATGCAGCCGCCCAGCCGACGGACCTTCCTGGCCCTCGGACTGCTCACCCTGACCGCCTGCACCGCCGGTCCCACCGGCCCGGCCCCCGGCAGCACCGGCCCCCGACCCGACCCGGACGTCGCCGTCCGGCTCCGCGCGATCGCCGCGACCGACACCCTGCTCGCCGGCTACGACGCCCTGCCCTCGGCCCCGGCCGCCCTCCGCGCCGAGAACGCCCTGCACCGCGCGGCCCTCGCCGAAGGCCTGCCCGCCTCCGCCGTCCCGTCCCCGCCCGCGACGTCCTCCGCGACACCGCCCGCGCCACCGACCGCGACGTCCTCCACGACGCCGCCCGCGTCCCCCACCCCCGTCGGCCTGGCCGCGCTGGAACGCCGGACCGCCGACTCCCACCTCGCCGACCTCGACGCCGCCGGCCCGCCCCTGGCCCGGCTGCTCGCCTCCGTCGCCGCCGCCCACGCCCTGCACGCGGCCACCCTCGGCGACCCCGCCCCGCCGACGGCCGGCCAGCCCACCGCTTCCCCCGCCCCCACCCCCGGCGCCACCCCGACACC
>NZ_JOHO01000060.1 GCF_000719705.1 Streptomyces sp. NRRL S-350
AGGCCGGGGATGTCAACATATCTGGCGTTGACTTTTGGCACGCTGTTGAGTTCTCAAGGAACGGACGCTTCCTTCGGACCGCCTTCCAGCGGACCCTCCAGGCTTCGTTCTTTCGTGTTTCCAGCTTACCAGATCCATTCGGCCGTTCTTACCGGCTTCGTTTTCCTGGATTCCCGCTGGCGGGATTTCCTGCGAACTTCGTTCCGAAGCTTATCAAAGCTTTCGGAGTGTTCTGTCCGCGGGATTTGCTTCGTCGGAGAGGGTGCATTTCGCTGAAATGCACTCGCCTCGATTCGGCGGTGTCGTAGACACTAGCGCCCGGGACCGACCGTTGTCCAGTCCGTCCCAACCGTTCAAACCTACTAGTCCGCCCCCACCACGTCAATGGTTTGGCCGGGTTGGGAGGAGACTACCAGGTCAGAGGGCTGTTGATCACATCGGCTCAGGCTGCGACCGGCTGCAGGTCCGCCCGATCGGCCGCATCCACATCGCCGAACTCTCCGTCTTCCGCCGCCTTGCGGCCCAACACCAGGGCGTACAGCAGGAAGGCCGCCTCGGCGAGCACGCCGATGGCGATCCGGGCCCAGGTCGGCAGACCGGAGGGAGTCACGAAGGCTTCTAGGACACCGGATACGGCCAGCACCGTCGCCAGCCCCATGGACATTCCGATGATCGAGCGGCCCTGTTCCGCCAGTGCCACCGCGCGGGTGCGCGGTCCCGGGTCGATGACGGTCCAGCCGAGGCGCAGTCCGAGACCGCCGGACACGAAGACGGCGGTCAGCTCCAGCAGGCCGTGCGGAATGAGCAGGCCGAGGAAGACGTCGAGGCGGCCGGCGGAGGCCATCAGCCCGACGCCGATGCCGAGGTTCACCGCGTTGGTCCACATCACGTAGATGACCGGGATGCCCAGTGCGATCCCGTACAGCAGGCACTGCACGGCGATCCAGGCGTTGTTCGTCCAGACCTGGGCGGCGAAGGAGCCGGCCGGCCGGTCCGAGTAGTACGCCTCGTACTGTCCTCCGGGGCGGGTCAGGTCCCGCAGACGGTCGGGGGCGACCAGGCTGTTGCGGACCTCGGGGTGGGTGGCCATCCACCACGCGAGCAGGGCGGTCGCGAGCAGCGAGACGATCGCGACCGGCACCCACCAGCGGCGCGCGCGGTAGAGCGCCGCGGGGAAGCTCACCGTGTAGTAGCGGGCGACGTCCTGCCAGCCGTTGGTCCGGGCGCCGGTCACCGCGCTGCGGGAGCGCGAGACCAGACCGGTCAGCCTGCTGAGGAGTGCCGGGTCCGGCGCCGCGGCCTGGACCTTTGCGAGGTGGCCGGTGGCGCGCTGGTAGAGGGCGACGAGCTCGTCCGCCTCCTCGCCGCTCAGTCGGCGCCTGCGGGCGAGGGCGTCCAGCCGGGCCCACTCCCCCTGGTGGGTGGCGACGAAGACGTCCAGGTCCATTCGGCGGCTCCATGGTCAGCGGTGGGCACTAGGTGCGTGCGCACGGGTGGGCGGCGGGCAGTTCCGGGCGGGCACTTGCGGCCGGACGGGTACGGGTCGGCAGTGACGGCCGGACAGGTACGGCCGGACAGGTACGGGTGGACAAGTACGGGCGGACAAGTACGGGCGGACAGGTGCCGACCAGCATGCCAGCAGCGGCCGAAGCCCCGGCCTCCGGGGATCTCACTTCCCGTGTGCCCACCGGGAGTCGTATGTTTGCGGCTGCGGATCAGACTGCGGAGAGCGGGTCCTGGGGGCCGATCCGGACCGAATCCCTCCCCCGGCGCTGCCGCCCTCGGCGGCCCCGGATCTCCATGGGTGAGCCGTACGGGCTCCAAGAGCGTGAACGGACAGGTGTCTTGAGCGACCTGGTGACGGGTGAGGCGGTCGTCCTCGGCCTGCAGACGGCGAAGCTTCCGAGCCGGGCGCTCGCGATCGTGCTCGACCTGCTGGTGGAGTTCGCCGCCTTCCTGGTGTTCACGCTGCTGCTGAGCGTCGCCCTGATCGACCTCGACGGCGCGGCGCTGGCCGCCACCATGATCGGCCTGATGGTGTTCTTCCTGGTCGCCGTCCCGGTGATGGTGGAGACCCTCAGCCACGGGCGCTCGCTCGGCAAGGCCGCGCTCGGCCTGCGGGTGGTGCGCACGGACGGCGGTCCGGTGCGGTTCCGGCATTCGCTGGTGCGCGGGCTGGTCGGCTTCTTCGAACTGATCGCGCTGTCCGGGTCCCCGGCCTTGATCACCTCGGCGGTGAACGCCGAGGGCAAGCGGCTGGGTGACATCTTCGCCGGGACGGTGGTGGTCCGCGAGCGCACTCCGGGCGGCTCCGGTTCCCCGCTGCCGCCGGTGCACCCGCACCTGCTGCAGGCGATGGGCCGCGAACTGGTCGCGATGGACCTGTCCGCCGTTCCGGAGCCGCTCTGGCTCGCCGTTCGCCAACTGCTCGGCCGAATCGGCCAGTTGGATCCTTCGGTGATGAACCGGATGACCGCGCGGCTGGCCGGGGACCTGTCCGACAGGATCGGCCACCCGATGCCGCCGGGGCTGCACCCGGCGGCCTACCTGGGCGCGGTGCTGACCGAGCGCCAGCGGAGGGAGTGGGTGCGGGTCCAGGAACAGCTGTGGGCGGCAGGGCCGATACCCGGGCAGGTGCCCGCGCACCGCCCGGCCTTCGGCGCGGCGCCCGGCGCGGCCCCCGGTCCCGCACCCACCGCACCCACCGTCCCCGTGCAGTCCGCCCCGGCCCCGGCCGCGCCGGCATCCCCGGTCACACCGACCGCCCCGACGGCACCGTCCCTCCACAAGCCCGCCGCCGACACCGGCTTCGCCCCGCCCGCCTGAGGACCGCCCGCCTGAGGACCGCCCGACGAAGGCGCCGCGGGCCCGCCCGCGACCGCCCCGCCGACCCCGGCCCCCGGCCCCGCCCTTCGGCCCCGCTACTCCTCGGCCCCCACCCGCCAGGCGTTCGGCGGCGACTCCAGCTCCTCCAGCTCGATCCCGCCGGCCGCGAGCACCACGTCCCCCGCCAGGTGCACCACCTGCTGCTCCCCGGTCTCCAGGTCCGCGACCTGGTACCGCTCGACGAGCAGCGGCCCCGAGTCCGTTTCGTGCGTGTCGGCGCCCTCCAGCAGCCACCCCTGGTCGAGGGTGCGCGGCGCCAGCACCGGCTCGGTGAACGCCACCAGCCGCACCCGCGCGCTCGCGCCCTCCCGCAGCCGGAGCAGCCGGGCGGTGGCGACCAGGAATCCCGGCGAGCGGCCGGTGAAGGCGTGCGCCCGGTCGTGCCCCTCCACCGTGTGCTCGCCGCCCGGGTCGGCCGCGTCGGTCCGCACCCAGGCCACCCCGTCCACCGCACCGCCGCGCACCTGCCAGCCCCCGGCCCGCAGTTCCATCCGCAGCGGCCGGGCCCGCGAGTCCAGCGTGAGGTCGACGCTGCCGAGGACCCGGCCGTCCGGCGCGTAGGTCTTGGAGACGTACCGCCAGCCGGCCGGCCCGGGCGCGCAGCTGAAGCGCTCCTCGCCGAGCAGGACGTGGTCGTGCGTGTCATGGAGCGAGTACCGGCCGTTGGGCATGCCCGAAAGCCTACGTGCGCGGCCCCGCACGACGGTCCCTGGTGGCCCGGTCGCACCGCCCGGAGCCACGCCGGTGGTCGGCACCCGCGGGCATGCCGGTGGCCGGCGCCTCCGGACACGCCGGTGGCCGGCGCCTCCGGACACGCCGGTGGCCGGCACCCCGCTCGGGTGCCGGCCACCGGTGTTCGTGCTCGCCGCTCCGGCGGCGGGTCACCGCATCAGTAGCGGTACTGCTCCGCCTTGTACGGGCCCTCGACCGGAACGCCGATGTAGTCGGCCTGCTCCTGGGTCAGGGTGGTCAGCTTCACGCCCAGCGCGTCGAGGTGCAGGCGGGCGACCTTCTCGTCGAGGTGCTTCGGCAGCACGTAGACGCCGATCGGGTACTGCTCGGTCTTCGTGAACAGCTCGATCTGCGCGATCGTCTGGTTCGCGAAGGAGTTGGACATCACGAAGGACGGGTGGCCGGTCGCGTTGCCGAGGTTCAGCAGGCGGCCCTCGGACAGCATGATGATGGTGTGGCCGTCCGCGAAGCGCCACTCGTGGACCTGCGGCTTGACCTCGGTCTTCACGATGCCGGGCAGCTTCGCCAGGCCCGCGATGTCGATCTCGTTGTCGAAGTGGCCGATATTGCCGACGATCGCCTGGTGCTTCATCTTCTCCATGTGCGAGGCAAGGATGATGTCCTTGTTGCCCGTGGTGGTGATGAAGATGTCCGCGATCGAGACGACGTCCTCCAGGGTGGTGACCTGGTAGCCGTCCATCGCCGCCTGCAGCGCGCAGATCGGGTCGATCTCGGTGACGATCACGCGGGCGCCCTGGCCGCGCAGCGACTCCGCGCAGCCCTTGCCGACGTCGCCGTAGCCGCAGACGACCGCGACCTTGCCGCCGATCAGGACGTCGGTGGCGCGGTTGATGCCGTCGATCAGCGAGTGGCGGCAGCCGTACTTGTTGTCGAACTTCGACTTGGTGACGGCGTCGTTGACGTTGATCGCCGGGAACAGCAGCTGGCCGTCACGGTGCATCTCGTACAGGCGGTGGACACCGGTGGTGGTCTCCTCGGTCACGCCCTTGATGGTGGCGGCGACCTCGGTCCACTTGTTCGGGGTGTCCTTCAGGGTGCGGTTGAGCAGCTCCAGGATGATCCGGAACTCGTCGTTGTCCGCGGTGGACGGGTCCGGCGCGGCACCGGCCTTCTCGAACTCGACGCCCTTGTGGATCAGCAGGGTGGCGTCGCCGCCGTCGTCCAGGATCATGTTCGGGGTCTTGCCGTCAGGCCAGGTCAGGGCCTGCTCGGTGCACCACCAGTACTCGTCCAGGGTCTCGCCCTTCCAGGCGAAGACCGGCACGCCCTGCGGGTTCTCCGGGGTGCCCTCCGGGCCGACGGCGATGGCGGCGGCCGCGTGGTCCTGGGTGGAGAAGATGTTGCAGGAGCACCAGCGGACCTCGGCGCCGAGCGCCGTCAGGGTCTCGATCAGGACGGCGGTCTGCACCGTCATGTGCAGCGAGCCGGTGATGCGGGCGCCGGCCAGCGGCTGCGCCTCGGCGTACTCGGCGCGGATCGCCATCAGACCGGGCATCTCGTGCTCGGCCAGCTGGATCTCCTTGCGGCCGAACGGCGCCAGGGAAAGGTCGGCGACCTTGAAGTCACCGGTGATCTCGGTCGACATGCGTCTGCTCCTCGCTGATGGGGGGTTGGGGCCGAAGGTCCGGGCGTGCGGCGTCGCGTGTGGCCGGCCGTACGGGTGCACGGCCGCGCCGGGGCAACCGGATCCCGCGTGACGGACCGGTGCCCTGCTGCGCAGCACAAACCGTCGGAGGACCTCTCTCCCTCGACCGGCGCACACCCCGCGGATGCGGACCGCCGATCGACCGCCATCAGCAGCGACGTTCTGGCTCTGGTGACGAATCTACACCGATGGCCCCGTCAGTCGTCTGTCGATGCCCGATTTCGGCTCCCGATCCGACCCCTCCTCCAGCCCTGCTCCAGCCCGGCCCGAGCCGGCTCCGGGCCGAGCCCCGGGGCCCGCGTCAGTGCGCGGCGTCGGGGCCCGGCCCGCCCGGGGTGGCGGCCGGGTCCTCGCCCGCCGCGGCCTTCTCGGCGCTGTAGACGTCGGGCTCCAGGTAGATCGCCCGGGCGATCGGGACGGCGGCCCGGACCCGCTCCTCCGCCGCGTCGATCGCCTCCGCGACCTGTGCGGCGCTGTCCTCCGCGTTGACCGCGATCTTCGCGGCGACCAGCAGTTCCTCGGGGCCGAGGTGCAGGGTCCGCATGTGGATCACCCCGGTGACCGACCGGCCGTCCACCAGCGCCTCGCGGATCCGCCGCACCGACTCCTTCCCGGCGGACTCGCCGAGCAGCAGCGACTTGGTCTCCAGGGCGAGCACCACGGCGATGACCACCAGCAGGACGCCGATGCACAGGGTGCCGATGCCGTCCCAGACGCCGTCCCCGGTGATCACGGTGAGGGAGACGCCGAACAGCGCGAGCACCAGACCGACCAGCGCGCCGGTGTCCTCCAGCAGGACCACCGGCAGCTCCGGCGCCTTGGCGGTGCGGATGAACTGCACCCAGTTCTGGGCGCCCTTGACCTTCGCCGACTCGCGCATCGCGGTGAGGAAGGACCAGCCCTCCATCGCGATGGCGAAGACCAGCACGCCGACCGCCCAGACCCAGGACTCCAGCGCCTCCGGGTGGTTGACCTTGTGCCAGCCCTCGTAGACCGCGAACAGGCCACCGACGCTGAACAGCACGATGGCCACCAGGAAGCCGTACACGTAGCGCTCGCGGCCGTACCCGAACGGGTGCTCCTCGTCGGCCGCCCGGCGCGCCCGCTTGCCGCCGACCAGCAGCAGCACCTGGTTGCCCGAGTCGGCCACCGAGTGCACGCCCTCGGCCAGCATCGAGGAGGAGCCGGTGAAGCCGAAGGCGGCGAACTTGGCCGCCGCGATCGCCAGGTTCGCGGACAGCGCCGCCACCAGTGCCTTGGTGCCGCCTTCGGTACTCATGCCAGCAGGTCCTCACGGAATCGGTCGGAGTCGGTCGGAGTCGTCGAGCGCCTACCGTACCGGCCGGGCGCCCGGGCCCGGCCCGGCCGTCTCAGGCCTGGGCCGCGGCGAGCCCCAGGTAGACGGCGGCGAAGTCGGTCAGCGCGACCAGGTCGGCCAGTGCGTGCAGCGCGTCCGGCCGGGCGCTCGCGTACTCCGTCAGCCGGACGTCGTGCGCCGCGGCCAGCCGGTGCGCCCGGGACACGCCGAAGCTGCGCGGGCCGGCGTCCTCCTCCGGCACCTCGGCCGGGCCGTCCTGCCCGTCCGGCGATCCGGCCGGGCCGGGGACGTGCCGCAGCAGCAGGACCTGCAGGTGCAACGGGTCCGGCTCGTCGACCCGGTCGCGGAAGAAGTCGTCCGGGTCCGCGCCCGCCCCCAACTGCCCGGTGAACATGCCGCGGTGGGCGGTCAGCACCTGCGGCAGCTCCCCGGCCAGGGCGGGGCGCCCGGCCCGGTCGGCCAGCTGGGCGGCGAAGCGGGCGGCGGCGGCCCCGGCGATCGGGCCCTCCGCCCACAGCAGCGGAACCGTGCCGGCCAGCCGCGCGGCCAGGCCCTTCCCGGGGTTGGTGTACGCGGCGGCGTCCGGGCGGCAGCGCACGGCGGTGTCGTCCAGGAGGTCGGCGACGCCCGGCAGCGCGTCGTACGGCAGCTGGGTGAGGCCGATCTTCTGGGCCAGCGCCAGCAGCGGGGTGAGGTGGGACCAGAGCGCGGCCGGGTCCTCGGCCGGCAGGTCCGGCTCGGCGGCCGCCACCGGCGGGGCGTCCTCGGGCGGCGCCGAGGGCACGTACGGCAGTGGCAACGCCCGGACCTGCAGCGCGGCCCCGGCGAGCGCACTGCCCGTCGGGGCGGTGACGACGATCGCGCAGCCGCGCGCGTAGGCCTGTTCGGCGAGGGTGACCAGGCCCTGCTCGCCGCCGTCGGCGGAGCTGATCACCAGCAGGTCGAGGGGGCCGACCCAGCCGGGCAGCTGCCAGCCGAGCCCGGCGGTGAACACGGGCGGGGCACCGGCCCGGTCGCCGCGCGGGGCGGCCGCCTCGGTCGGTGGCAGCGGGACGACCAGGCTCGCGGTGCCGGCCAGCGCGGCCAGCATGTCGGCCGCGGTCAGCGCACTGCCGTGCCCGGCGACCAGGACGGCGCGCGGACGGCCGTCCGGCCGCAGCCGGTCGAGCCCGGCCGTGTCGGCCTGCCGCAGCGCGGTGCGGACCCGGGCACCGGCACCGGCCAGGGCCAGCAGGGCGCGGTCCTGGTCGGCGCGCTGGAGGGCGGCCGGGTCGTCGAGCAGGGTGTCGTCGAGCATGCGGCGGGCCTCCGGCTGCTGTCCTGGGGCGGCTGGCGGGGTGGAGCGGCTGGCGGTTCGGGCGGCGGGGCGGGGCTTCGCCCCAAGGATCAGGCCGGGCGGCGCGCCTCGTCCACCAGGAGGACCGGAATGCCGTCGCGGACCGGGTACGCGAGCCCGCAGCCGGTGCCGGTGCAGACCAGCTCGGGCTGCTCCTCGGAGCCGCTCTCGGTGAGCGCGGCCCGGCACTGCGGGCAGACCAGGATCTCCAGCAGGAAGGATTCGAGCTTCATGGGGCTCTCCCAAAGTTCGGTGGTGGCACGGAGGTGCCCCGGCCGATAGGCAACCCTACCGGCCGGGGCACCGGGCGCTTCGGTCAGGCGCGGACGGCTCAGGGCCGCCCGGCTCAGGCGCGGACGATGGCGAGCACGCCGTCGCGCACCTCGGCCATCTTCGCCGGGTCCTTGGCCTCGACGTTCAGACGCAGCAGCGGCTCGGTGTTGGAGGCGCGCAGGTTGAACCACCAGTCCGGCCCGGCCACGGTCAGGCCGTCCAGCTCGTCCACGGTGGTGCCGTCCAGCTCCGCGTAGGCGGCGCGGACGGCCTGGGTGCTGGCAGCCTGGTCGGCGACGGTGCTGTTGATCTCACCGGAGGCGGCGTAGCGGTCGTACTCGGCGGTGAGCGCGGACAGCGTGCCCTCCTGCCCGCCGAGCGCGGCGAGCACGTGCAGCGCGGCCAGCATGCCGGTGTCGGCGCGCCAGAAGTCGCGGAAGTAGTAGTGGGCGGAGTGCTCGCCGCCGAAGACGGCGTCGGTGACGGCCATCTCCTGCTTGATGAAGGAGTGGCCGACCCGGGTGCGCACCGGCTTGGCGCCGAGTTCGCGGACCACCTCGGGGACGGTCCAGGAGGTGATCAGGTTGTGGATGATCGTCGGCTCGGCCTCGCCGGCGGCCTTGGCCCGGGCGATCTCGCGGGCGGCGACCAGGGCCGTGATCGCGGACGGGGAGACCGGCTCGCCGCGCTCGTCCACGACGAAGCAGCGGTCGGCGTCGCCGTCGAAGGCCAGGCCGACGTCGGCTCCGACCTCGCGCACCTTGGCCTGGAGGTCGACCAGGTTCTTCGGGTCGAGCGGGTTGGCCTCGTGGTTGGGGAAGGTGCCGTCCAGCTCGAAGTACATCGGGACGAGCTCGACCGGCAGGCCGTCGAAGACGGTCGGCACGGTGTGGCCGCCCATGCCGTTGCCGGCGTCCACCGCGACCTTGAGCGGGCGGATCGCGGTGAGGTCGACCAGGCCCAGCAGGTGGTCGGCGTAGCCGCGCAGGGTGTCCTGGGCGGAGAGCGCACCGGGCTGCACGTCCTTGGTCGGGACGGTGACGGTGCCGTCCTCGGCGCTCCAGGACTCGACCAGTTCGCGGATCTCGGCCAGGCCGGTGTCCTGGCCGACCGGGGCGGCGCCGGCCCGGCACAGCTTGATGCCGTTGTACTGGGCCGGGTTGTGGCTGGCGGTGAACATCGCGCCGGGCAGGTCGAGCTTGCCGCTGGCGTAGTAGAGCTGGTCGGTCGAGCAGAGCCCGATCTGCACCACGTCGGCGCCGTAGGCCGCGGCGCCCTCGGCGAAGGCCAGGCTCAGCGACGGGGAGGAGGGCCGCATGTCGTGGCCGACCACGATCGCGGTCGCGCCGGTGACCTGAACGAACGCGGCACCGAAGGCCCGGGACAGGCTCTCGTCCCACTGGTCCGGGACGACGCCTCGGACGTCGTACGCCTTCACGAGCTGCTTGAGGTCGCGCACTGCGGCTCCACCCTGGTCTCTGGACTGGTCACGATACGTCGGAGCCACCGCCCGTCCGGTGGACGGGTGGCGGCGGTAGACGGGCAGCGTACCTGGGCCGGACGAACGCCCCGTGCCGGGTGCGGCGTCAGTTGTCGGGCGAGCGCAGGACCCGCAGGTGGCCGCGGCGGCCGGCCTCGGTGGACTCGCCCTCGGGCGCGCGGCCCTGACGGGGGGTCTGCGGGCGGGCGGCCTCGCGCACGGCGTTGGCGAGCGCCTCCAGGTCGTCGCTGCTGCGGCGCAGCGGCCCGGCCTCGGCGGCGAGCCGGACGACCTCCCAGCCTCGCGGGGCGGTGAGGCGCTCGGCGTGCTCGGCGCACAGGTCGTAGCAGTGCGGCTCGGCGTAGGTGGCGAGCGGGCCCAGGACTGCGGTGGAGTCGGCGTAGACGTACGTCAGCGTTGCGACGGCCGGCCGGCCGCACGCGGTCCGCGAACAACGACGTACAGAGCTCACGAGGGTGGACGGTACAGCACTCCTCCCCGGGGAGCGAAGACCGCCTGCCCGGAGGGTGTGCCGTGTCGGTCTCCGGGCGCCGGGGGCGCGTCCCGGCCGCCCCGGGCGATTCCCCGCCGGAGTGGTCCACTTCCGACCGTCCAAGGACTACTCTCGGCAGTGATATGGACAGCTCCGCACCGCAGTCATCGACAGGCCCCGCGCGCCGCCCCCGGCACCGCGACCGGCACGGCAGGGGGCTGCGCGGCCCGCTGGCACCGCCGCAGGTGCCGATCTCGCTCACCCGCTCCGAGCTCTTCGACGACTACGTCCGCGAGTCGGTGGAGCGGCTGGAGCGGCGGTGGCCGCAGCTGATCGAGGTGGAGTTCGCCGTCCAGGAGGTGCCGCTGCACGAGCCGGACGGCGCCGACGCGGAGGACGGCGTGCCGCTGGGCCGGGTGTCGCCGGGCAAGCAGGGGCGCAAGAGCCAGATCGTGGTGTACCGGCGGCCGGTGGAGATCCGGGCGAAGACCCGGGAGGACCGGGCGGCGCTGGTGCACGAGATCCTGATCGAGCAGGTCGCCGAGCTGCTGGGGCTCTCGCCGGACGCCATCGACCCGCGCTACGACGAGGACTGAGGCCGGGGCCGCGGCGAGCGGTCGAGTGGTCGAGCGGTCGGGGGCGGTGCCCGGAGAGGCGCCGCCCCCGTCGGCTGCTCAGCGCAGGACGACGCCCGGGTCCTGGGCGGCCTGCGGGACCTTGACGGTGCTGTGGTCGTCGCGCAGCGCCTGGACGGTGAACATCGGCACGTCCTTGGCGGGGATGGAGAGCATCCGGGCGGCGACCACCGGGCCGCCGGAGACGGTCTCCACGGTGAGCGCGAAGACGCCGTTCAGCCCGGCGGGCTCGGGTGCCGGGAGGGCGACCGTCCCGCCGGCCGGGAGCTGGACCTCCTTGGTGGCCGGGGTGCCGCCGCCGCTGCCGGCCGAGGCGGTGACCCGCACGGTGGCGGCGTCGCCGGTCGAGGTCAGGTAGAGCGTGGAGGCGCCGGCCCGGTTGTCGGCGACGCTGGCCCGGGCGCCGACCGGGGCGCTGCCGGTGAGCCAGGCCGCGTCGGACTTGCCGTTGCCGCCCGCCCGGTCGACCCGCAGCCCGGCCACGATCGGCGTGGGGTGCTTGTCGTCGCTGGGCGACAGCCGCAGCCCGGCGACCTCGTCCCGGGTGATCTTGCCGAGGTCGACGGCGGCCACCATGCCGGCCTTGACGTGGATGGACTCGTTGCCGGCCGGGGAGAACCAGCCGTTCTTGCCGGAGAGCTGGATCTTCAGGTCGGCGTCGTCCTCCGGCGGCGCCCAGACCACCAGGCGGGCGGCGGAGGTGTCGGCGGGAAGGCCGGGCATCACCTGGGTGGCGGCCGGGGCGGCCGAGGCGGGGATCCAGTCGGCGCCCTTGCTGCCGTCGGCGGCGTGCAGCGCGGCACCGATCCGGCCGGAGCGGACCACCACGTGGACGGCGAGATCGGTCACCGCGCCCTTGGTGAGGGTCGACAGCAGGACGGACTGGGAGCTGCCGGGGGCGACGGTGAGGCCGTTGGCGGCGTCGTTCTCGATCAGGCCCTTGTCGCCGTACATCTTGATGTCGACCACGGCGGCGGAGGACTCGGTGTTGACCAGGCTCAGGTAGTCGACCCGGTCGCCGGCCGTGCTGGCCCCGGCGAACCAGAAGCCGGTGCCGGCCGGGGTGCAGGTGAGGCCGGACAGGCCGAGACCGCGCTGCTCGGTGACCACGGTGGTCTGGGTGACGGTGAAGCCGGGGGCGAGGGCGCCGGTGGCGACGGCCCCGGTGCCGGACGCGGTGTCCCCGTTGGCCGCCGGGCCGGTGGCCGGGGTACCGGGCTTGGCCACGGTCAGCCGGGCGTCCGGCGGCGCCGCGTTCTTGTCCTGCACCGGGGCGGCCGGGCCCGTTGCCGCCGGGGTCGCGGGCGCGCTCGCCGGCGGCGGCGCGGGCGTACCGGACGGCTGCGCGGCGGGCACGGCGGGCGCGGCCGCGTCGGACAGCCAGCCGGCGCCGCCGGTGGCGGAGCCGGTGCCGGGCGGGGTGTAGGCGCTGAGCGTGGTGGAGCCGGTCAGGCCCTGCAGCGGCTGCGGGCAGACCGCCGCCGTCCGTTCGACCTGCGCGGTGGTCGGGGCCGCTGCCCCGTCCGCGTCGGCCGGGGAGGCCGGCGGGCGCGACTGGGCGATCCCGAACACCGCCGCGAGCACCACGGCGGCGGCCAGCAGCGACTGGGTGGTCTTCGTTCCGCCGGCCTTCCCGGCGGCCGGGGCGGGCGCGGCGGCCGGGGCGGGCGCGGCCGGATCGGCCCCGAAGGCGGCCTCGACCGGCTCGGGGGCCTCGTCGGCGCCGGACTTCTTCCTGAATGCGGGCTTCTTCATCGCGGGTCAGCTCCCCGATCCGGGCTGGTGCGGGTACCGGCCGGTGCCGTTGGGGTCGTTCGGGTCGTAGTAGGGCTGCTCGGCCTGCTGTTGTCCCGGCACCCAGGGCTGCTGGTGCTCCGGCTGCCGGTACGGGTCGTAGCCGTACGGCTGCTGCTCCGGCTGGTACGGCTGTTCGTAGCCCTGCTGTGCCTGGCCCTGTTGCTCGTGGCCCTGCTGGTCGTATCCCTGCTGGGGGTAGGCCTGCTGGTGACCGTCGTACCCCTGGCCGTCGTACCCCTGGCCGCCGTACGGCGTACTTGCCGGCTGCTGGGCCGCGTACTGGTCGTAGCTGTACGGGTCGCCCTGCTGGTACGCCTGGTACGGGTCGGTGTACGGCTCGGCCTCCTGGACGGCGGCGGCCGCCTCGACCGCCTCGGTCGCCGGCTCGCCGGCCGGCTGCGCCGGGACGGCGCCCGGGCGGCCCTCGTAGACCCCGGCCTCGTCGGTGCCGGGCTCGCCGCCCTCGCCGCGTTCGGCCATCCGGCGGGCCCGGCGGCTGCCGGGGAGGGGGGCCTGTGCCTGGGCGGCGGCGGCCAGCGCGGCGGCGGCGACCACCTCCTCCGGCAGGTCGTCGTCCTTGTGGCTGCGGCGGCCGGGCAGGGCCAGCACCAGGACGGTCAGGCCGAGCAGCACCTGGGCCCAGATCCAGCCGGTGTGGGCGAGGCTGCCCTCACGGGTGACGGTCACCTTGCCGCCCCCGGCCGGGAGCTTGAAGCCCTGCGCCCAGCCGTCGACGGTGGTGGGCTCCAGCGCGGCGCCGTCCACGGTGGCCTTCCACTCGGGGGCCGCGGACTCGGCGAGCCGCAGCACCCGGCCGTCCGGGCCGGCCGGGACGGTGGCGGTGAGGTCGCGGGTGCCGGACGGCACGGCCACCGGGTTGGCGCCCGGCGCGGTGATCACCGCGCGGACCGCGGGGGCCCCGTTGACCTGCCAGAGCGCGGTGCCGTTGTCCTGGTTGGCCTTGACCAGGCCGGGGGTGGTGTCCAGGACGTCCTTGTAGGTGTCGATCACCGGCTGCCGGACCAGCACGTAGGCGATGCCGTAGCCGGCCAGGGCGTCGGCCTGGTCCGCGCCGGAGCCCGCCAGCAGGCTGCCGACCATCCGGTTCAGGCCGTCCTGGGTGCCGGTCGCCGGGTCGACGGTGGACTCGGCCTGGCCGAGCGTCAGGCCGGCGCCGCGCAGCACGGTGTAGCGGACGGCGCCGCCGCCCTTCTCCCCCGTGACGACGAGGGTGCGGGCCCGGTCGGTGGTGCCGGCCTCCTCCGCGATGAACGCGGGCACCTGGCCGGCCGCGGCGCGGTGCAGCGGCTTGCCGGCGCCGGTCAGCGCCCACCACAGGCCGGTGCCCAGCGGCGCCAGCACGGCGGAGACCACCACCAGGGCGGCGACCGGCTGGCGCCAGCCGAAGGCGATCCCGGCCACGCGGGCGTTCGCGCCGTCGGCGCCGATCGCGGCCGCGGCCAGCAGGGCGATCCCGGCGATCAGGGTGGCCGGGCCGGCCCAGGCGGGCACCGTCGGGCCGCCGGAGGCGGGGGTGACGGCGGTGCCCGCCACCACGACCGCGAAGACCAGGCCGGCGGCGGCCGCGCCCCACGCGACGAGCACCGCGCGGCGGCGGTCGGCGCGCAGCAGCGCGGCGAGCGCGGCGAGGACGACACCGGCCGACAGCCAGACCGGCGGCACTCCGGCGCCACCGGGGTTGACCAGCAGCAGGCCGGCCGCGCTCGCGCCGGTGCCGTGCAGGCCGGGCAGCCCGGCCTCCAGCAGCAGCGACTGCGGGTGCGAGAGGACCTTGAGCGACCACGGGGCGAGGACGCCGATCGGGGCCGCGAGGATCACCAGGACGCGCAGGCCGAGCAGCCGCAGCGCGGTGGCGCCGGTGCCGAAGGCGCCGCCGCGCAGCACCGCCACGACCAGCATCGCCAGGCCGAGGGGCACCGCGAGGGCCCAGGTCAGCGGAACGAAGGCGGTGGCCAGGGTGAGCAGCAGGACGGCCATCCAGACCGGCCGCCAGCCGGGGCGGGCGCCCTTGGCGGCGCTCTCGTCCCGGATGCCGAGGCCGGCCGCGATCGCGGCGGCGCGGGCCAGCGGCGGCAGCAGGACGGCGAGGACGGCGGTGCCGATCCGGCCCTGGGCGAGCGCACCGGTGGCGGCGGGCAGCAGCGCGTAGGTGGCGCTGGCCCAGGCGCGGACCAGCTTGGAGTCCAGCAGTGGCCGGGACACCAGGTAGGCGCTGACGGCGGCGAGCGGGACGGTGAGCACGACGAGCAGGGTGAGCGCGAAGTCGGCGTTGCCGAACAGCAGCCAGGACAGCACGGCGAGCACGCCGAGGTACGGCGGTCCGGCGGCGGCCGAGCCGGTGCCGACCGGGTGCCAGGCGTCCGCGTACATCGACCAGAGGCCGCCGGCGCCGTCGGAGGCGGGCAGCAGGGCGCCGCCGAACAGCTCGCCGCTGCCGAACAGGCCGCGGCAGGCGACCAGGGCGAACACCAGCAGGGCCGCGAACAGCACCGGCGCCGGGCGTCGGGCGAGCTTCTTGATCAGCGCGAACTGCTCGACGACCAGGTCCTCGGAGTCCTCGTCGCCGCCGGCCTCGACGGTGCCGTGCCGGCCGCCGGTGTCGTCGCCGCCCCCTATGCCGAGCGAGCCGATGACGCCCTCGACGGCCAGCCGGGTGGTGGCACCGGGCGCGGGGAAGAGCGTGCGGTCGTCCAGGGCGTCCGCCGCCCTGGTCCGGGCGCGGTGTTTGCGCGCGGCCAACAGCCGCGGGAACCGGACGAGTTCGTGGCCGAGGCCGGCGAGTTCGTCGAAGGCCTGGCGCGGGTCCTTGCCGAGCAGGTTGGTGACGGCCCGCACCAGGGTGCCGAGCACCAGCCGCAACAGGACGTAGGGGAAGAGCAGGCCGCGGCAGTTGGCGAGCAGGGTGTAGACGGCGCCGGCCTTGTCCACCCGGTGCGGGTGGGAGGGGCCGCAGTCGATGGCCCGGCGCTCGCGGGCGGCCGCCTCGGCGTGCCGCAGCACGGCGTCGGGGGCGATCACCACGCGGTGGCCGGCGGCGTTGACCCGCCAGCAGAAGTCGGTGTCGTCCCGCATCAGCGGGAGGGCCTTGTCGAACCCGCCGAGTTCCTCGAAGACGTCCCGGCGCACCAGCATGCCGGCGCTGGAGACGGCGAGCACCGGACGGACCTGGTCGTGCTGGCCCTGGTCCTGCTCCCGGCGGTCCAGGCCGGTCCAGCGGCGGCCGGAGCGGGCGATGGTGACGCCGACCTCCAACAGCTGGCGGCGGTCGTACCAGCTGCGCAGCTTGGGGCCGACCACGGCGGCGCTGGGGGTGGAGTCGGCGACCTGGAGCAGTCGGCGCAGCGCGTCGGTCTGCGGCTCGCAGTCGTCGTGCAACAGCCAGAGCCACTCGACCGGCTGGGTCTCGCGCGGGCCGCCGCGGCCGAGGTCGTCCTCCTGGGCGAGCGGGTCGCCGAAGTCGTCCCAGCCGCCGGTGACCGGGTCGTAGCCGGAGGGGTCGAGCCGGTAGGGCAGGTCTTCGGGGCGCAGCGGCGGGCTGTTGAAGACGGCTTCGGCGACGGCGGTGCCGAAGCCGGCCCGGCGGCCGAGGATCAGGGGGCCGCTCTCGGGCATCCCGTCGGCGAGGCCGAAGTCTTCGAGTGCCTTGGCCAGCAGTTGCGGGGAGTTGTCGGTGGAACCGGTGTCGACCGCGAGGACGCGCTGGACCTGGCGGTCCTGTCCGAGCAGGCCGGCCAGCGCCTGCGGGAGCCAGCGGGCACCGTCGTGGGAGACGATCACCGCGGTGACCAGGTGGCGCGGATAGGCGGGCGGCCTGGAAGCGGTGAAGCCGCTCTGGTGGCTGTAGACGGTCATCGAGTGCGCGGGCCCCAGTTCTCGGTGGACACAGCCGGTGAACGGCAACCGGATGGCGCACCACACTAACGGCTCCGGGTGGACGCTTCGTCCGGGGTGCCGTGCGGAGGGGGTGAAGGAGGGCCCGGGAACACGAAAGCGCCCCACCACCGCGGTGAGGCGCCCGTACAGCTGTGCGGTTGTCCGTCGTTGTCGAGAAGTCAGCGGGGGCCGGGGCCGCCGCTCAGACCGCGCTCTTCTTGAGCCGACGGCGCTCGCGCTCGGAGAGGCCGCCCCAGATGCCGAAACGCTCGTCATTGGCGAGGGCGTACTCCAGGCACTCCGAACGGACCTCGCAGGCGAGGCAGACCTTCTTGGCCTCGCGAGTCGAGCCGCCCTTCTCGGGGAAGAAGGACTCGGGGTCGGTCTGGGCGCACAACGCGCGCTCCTGCCAACCGAGTTCCTCCTCGTCCTCCGCGATGCCGTCCCCGATCAACAGCTCAAAGAGCTCGCTCATGTGGCGCGCCTCCTCTGCCCCTACTTGGCGTCCCCGTGGTTGCCGTTGCCTCGTGCGGCCGACGACACGAGTGAAATTACAGTTGCGTCACTCTGGCCCCGTCAAGCCGAGCTCTGGTATTGGGGCCAGGATTCACTCCCCGGCACCAAGCCGTTACGAATAGTGTGCATATCCGGACACATCGGACCATTCGCCTCAAGGCCCTGAACCGTGCCCAACCATCCGCAACCAATCGCCGCGTGACGCGCGGTCACCGGAACAGGCCGGTCATCGGGCTCCCTTCCCGGCGATCTTCCCATCGAAACGTAGAGAGTGATGAATCACCCCATCCGGGAAAGATCCGGCTCCAACCCACTCGAATGCCGCATCCTCCGGTTTGACACCGGCCCTGCGGATGCGGTGTCCTTTTCCCTATGTCAGAGTTCGCCAGCCCCCGGAGCGGTTCCACGTTCCGCCGTGCCGTGAACTTCTGTTGTCGCCTCTGTTCCTGCTGTATCTAGGCGCCCGCGTCCCACCGCGCGCCGCCCCAGGAAGCACAGAGGCCGCCCGCGAGTCCCGTCCCAGGACATCCCGGATCCGGCTGATCCCACGAACCGGCCGACTCATCCGAGGACGACTCCCGTGCGCATGATCCGCATCCGCAAGCGGAACCGCGACCGCAACAAGCTCACCCGCCGCGGCCTCGCCACCGCCGCCCACCCCGTGGGCGCCCGCACCACCGCCGGGGCCGCCCGCTGGGCCGACGGCCTCAGCGACGTCTCCATCGCCGGCGACCCGCTCGCCTTCCCGCACCTGGCCCGCACCGACCTGCCGCGCCACCCCGCCACCGTCGCCGAGTACGCCCGGCTGGTCCGCGAGATCGCCGCCGACCGCGCGCGCTGGGAGCCGCTGGTCCGCTACGACGCGCTGACCCGCTGGTACGCCCGGCTGGAGACCGGCCCCGGCTACGAGGTCTGGCTGCTCAGCTGGCTGCCCGGCCAGAGCAGCGGCTTCCACGACCACGGCGGGTCCTCCGGCGTGATGACCGTCGTCAAGGGCGAGCTCGTCGAGCGCTCCCTCACGCGCGCGGGCGAGGGTGCCCGGGCCCTGAAGCCCGGCGGGCAGCGCGTGTTCTCGTCCGGCTACCTGCACGAGGTGGTCAACGGCGCGCTCGAACCCGCCGTGTCCATCCACCTCTACACCCCCGGCCTCACCGAGATGAACCAGTACGGTGCGAGCGCCGTCCCCAGGCAGCACCCGGAACCGCACGCGGAGCAGCACCAGGGGCGGCACCGGCACGCGCAGGCCGAGACGCACTGAGCCGGGCCCGGCCCGGCCGGACCGCGCTGACGGGCAGTCGGGCCGTGGCAGGATGAACCCCATGCGCATCGTGGCACTGGCAGGCGGAATCGGCGGAGCGCGCTTCCTGCGCGGACTCCGCGCGGCGGTCGGCCCGCAGGACGAGATCACCGTCATCGGCAACACCGGCGACGACATCCACCTGTACGGCCTCAAGGTCTGTCCCGACCTCGACACCGTGATGTACACCCTCGGCGGCGGCATCCACGAGGAGCAGGGCTGGGGCCGGGCCGACGAGACCTGGTCGATCAAGGCCGAGATGAAGGAGTACGGCGTCGGCCCCGAGTGGTTCGGCCTCGGCGACCGCGACTTCGCCACCCACCTCGTCCGCAGCCAGATGCTCACCGCCGGGTACAGCCTCAGCCAGGTGACGGAAGCGCTGTGCGTGCGCTGGCAGCCCGGCGTGCGGCTGCTGCCGATGAGCGACGACCGGGTCGAGACGCACGTGCGGATCACCGACGAGCAGGGCACCCGGGCGGTGCACTTCCAGGAGTACTGGGTCAGGCTGCACGCCGCCGTGGACGCCGAGGCGGTCATCCCGGTCGGCGCGGACACCGCGAAGCCCGCACCCGGGGTGCTGGAAGCGATCGCCGAGGCCGACGTCATCCTCTTCCCGCCGTCCAACCCGGTCGTCTCGATCGGCACCATCCTCGCCGTCCCCGGCATCCGGGAGGCCGTCGCCGCCGCCCCGGCGCCGGTCGTCGGGCTCTCGCCGATCATCGGCGGGGCGCCGGTGCGCGGCATGGCCGACAAGGTGCTCGCCGCCGTCGGCGTCGAGGCGACGGCCGAGGCGGTGGCGCTGGACTACGGCGGCCGGGCCGCGCTGCGGAGCGGCTCGGACGAGGGCGACGCCGGGCGGCGAGCGGGCCTGCTCGACGGGTGGCTGGTCGACACCGCCGACGAGGCCTCGGTGGCCGCGGTCGAGGCCGGCGGGATCGCCTGCCGGGCCGTCCCGCTGCTGATGACCGACGTCGAGGCCACCGCCGCGATGGCCCGGGCGGCACTGGACCTGGCGGAACAGGTCCGCAGGTGACGGCGCGACTGGAGGTCCTCGGCGTCGCGGGGATCCCGGAGGTCGAGGCCGGAGCGGACCTCGCCGAGCTCATCGCCAAGGCCGGGACCTACCAGGACGGCGACGTCCTGCTCGTCACCTCGAAGATCGTCAGCAAGGCCGAGGGCCGGCTGCTGCACGCCGCCGACCGCGAGGCCGCGATCGACGCCGAGACCGTCCGGCTGGTCGCCCGGCGGGGCGCGACCCGGATCGTGGAGAACCGCAACGGCTTCGTCATGGCCGCCGCCGGGGTCGACGCCTCCAACACCGCCCCCGGCACCGTGCTGCTGCTGCCCGAGGACCCGGACGCCTCGGCCCGCGCGCTACGGGCCCGGCTGCAGCAGCTCACCGGCCGCCGGCTCGCCGTCGTCGTCACCGACACCTTCGGGCGGCCCTGGCGCAACGGGCTGACCGACGTGGCGATCGGCGCCGCCGGGCTCCGCGTCCTGGAGGACCACCGCGGGCGCACCGACGGCCACGGCAACGAGCTGGCGATGACCGTCACCGCGACGGCCGACGAACTCGCCGCCGCCGCCGACCTGGTGAAGGGCAAGGCCACCGGCGTCCCGGTGGCCGTCGTACGCGGGCTCGGGCACCTGGTCACCGTCGAGGACGGCGAAGGCGTCCGGCCGCTGGTCCGGCCGTCCGCCGACGACATGTTCCGGCTCGGCACCTCGGAGGCACTGCGGCAGGCCGTCACCCTGCGGCGCACCGTCCGCTCCTTCACCGCCGAACCGGTCGACCCGGCCGCCGTCCGCCGCGCGGTCGCGGCCGCCGTCACCGCGCCCGCCCCGCACCACACCACGCCGTGGCGGTTCGTCCTGCTGGAGTCGGCCGACACCCGCACCCGGCTGCTCGACGCGATGCTCGACGCCTGGCGGCGCGACCTGCGCGACCTCGACGGCTGGGACGAGGCCCGGATCGCCCTCCGCACCGCCCGGGGCGACGTGCTGCGCGACGCGCCGTACCTGGTGGTGCCCTGCCGGGTGATGGACGGCTCCCACGACTACCCCGACGCCCGGCGCGCCACCGCCGAGCGGGAGATGTTCACCGTCGCCGCCGGCGCCGCGGTGCAGAACCTGCTGGTCGCCCTCACCGGCGAGGGCTACGGCTCCGCCTGGGTCTCGTCCACCATGTTCTGCCGCGACACCGTCCGCGCCGCCCTGGACCTGCCCGACAGCTGGGACCCGATGGGTGCCGTCGCCGTCGGCCGGCCCGCAGAGGCACCGAGGGAGCGGCCGGAACGCGGCGCCGACGCCTTCATCGAGGTGCGGTAGGGGATCCGAGTCCCGGTCGCCCGGGCGTGCGCGGGTCCGGGTCCGTCCGGGTCCGTTCGCGGTCAGCGGTGGCGGTGGTCGTTGGGGGTGAGGCGGGGGCCGTAGCGGGGGGCGTGGCCGGCGGTGGCCAGCAGGAGACGGCAGATCCGGTGGCGGTGCGGGCGGTAGGGCTCCAGCAGGGCGAGCATCTGGGCGTCGTCGCTGCGGGGGCGGCCGGCCAGGGCCCAGCCGACCAGGTTGGGCAGGTGGAAGTCGCCGACCGAGACCGCGTCCGGGTCGCCGTTGCTGCGCTGAAGGGTCTCGGCCGCCGTCCAGACGCCGATGCCCGGGACGGCGGTGAGGCGGTCGAACGCCTCCTCGTGGCCCATCGCCGAGGCCTCCTCCAGCCGCGGCGCCAGCCGGACGGCCCGCAGGACGGTGGCCGAACGCTTGGGGTCCACGCCCGCCCGGTGCCACTCCCAGCTCGGTATCAGCGCCCACTCGCGGGCCGACGGCGCCACCCGCAGCCCCTCGGCGGGGCCCGGCGCCGGGGTGCCGAAGTCCCGCAGCAGGATGCGCCACGCCCGGTAGGCCTCGTCGGTGGTGACCTTCTGCTCCAGGACCGCCGGGACCAGGGACTCCAGCACCAGGCCGGTCCGGACCAGCCGCACCCCGGCGGTACGGCGCTGGGCGTCCCGCAGCGGGCCGGGCGGCAGCACCAGCGCCTGCGGCTCGTCCTCCGCGCCCAGCAGCGCGGGGAGGCGGTCGAGCAGCCAGTCCGCGCCCGGGCCCCAGGCCGTCGCCTCGACCTCGCCCGCACCGGGGCGCGGCAGCACCCGCAGGGTGCCGATGCCCGCAGGCGTGCGGGAGGCGCGCCAGACGGCGCCGTCACCGGTGGTGCGGTACGCCGGATCGGCGGGGCCGCGGCGCAGCGGCAGCAGGGTCCGGGCCGTGTCCAGCGGGAAGTCCGGCCGCCAGCGCCGTACCGAGCCGCTGCCGCTCGTCCCGTTCGTCCCGCCCGTCACTGCCGTCGCCTCCTTCGCTGCTGTCACCGACCATGGGGATATGAACGATACGCGGCTGCCGGAGCTGTCCTCCGAGGACGAGATCGCGGTGCGGGGGCTGTACCACCGGGTGCTGGAGGGGTGGAACCGGCGGGACGGGTCGGCCTTCGCCGGGCCGTTCGCGACCGACGGGGAGGTGATCGGCTTCGACGGCACCGGGCACCGGGGGCGGTCGGCGATCGCCGCCGAGCTGGGGCGGATCTTCGTGGACCACGCGACGCCCCGGTACGTGGCCGCGGTGCGGCGGGTGCGGGCGCTGGGCGCGGGGGCGGCGCAGCTGGAGGCCGTCGCCGGGATGGTGCCGGACGGCGCGCGGGAGCCGGACCCGGGGCTCAACGCGGTGCAGACGGTGATCGCGGTGAACGCCGGGGCGGGGTGGCGGGTCGCGCTGCTGCAGAGCACCCCGGCTCGCTTCGACCTCCGGCCGGACCTGGGGGCGGCGCTGACGGAGGAGCTGCGGGGGCTGGCGGAGCGGGGTCTGGTCGTGGGGTGAGCCGGGGCAGGGCGCCGGCCGGGCCCGCCGGCCCCCGCACGTGGGTCCCCGCGCCCCGGGGAGGGCGCGGGGAGCGGGCGTCAGGAGTTCTGGAGCCGGGTGGCCGCCGCGCGGAGGTCGGGGAGCCGGGCGTAGAGGGCGTTGCCGGGGCATTCGGTGTTGAAGCCGTCGCGGTGGCCGGAGACCGCGTCGAAGTCGACGACGGTGCCCTTGGGGTAGCGGCTGGCGTCCGAGCCGGAGGTGAGCTTGGTGCGGCCGTCCGCGGGCTGGCCGGTGAGGCCGAGCTTCCAGGCGGCGATGGCGGCGAGGCCGTCGAGGAGGGGCTGGGGCGGCTGGTCGTTGACGAAGGTGCCGATCGCCGCGACGCCGGAGGAGTCGGTGTTGAAGCCGAGGGTGTGGGCGCCGTGGACGGGCAGGTCGACGCCGCCCGCGCGGCCCTCGTAGATCGTGCCGCAGCGGTCGACCAGGAAGTTGTAGCCGATGTCGCGCCAGCCGCTGGTCTTGACGTGGTACTGGTAGATCGCCCGGATCACCTGGGGGGCGTCGCCGCAGGCGTAGTCGGTGGCGGTGGCGGTGTGGTGGACGAAGACCACGCGGACCGGGCCGGTGTACTCGAAGGACTGGTCGCGCAGCGACTCGTCGGCTCCCCAGCCGGCCCGGGTGACGATGGCCGGGCGCGGGGCCTGGTTGCCGTCGGCGGGCCGGGCGGGTTCGGCGGGCCGGGTCCGGTCGGCCGGTGCGGCGACGCCCCGGCCGGGGTCGACGAGGTGGAGCCGCAGTCCGGGCGGCGGTCCGGCCGGGCCGGGCCGGACGTCGACCGCGACGCCGTCGCTGCGGCCGGTCCACAGGGGTGCGGTGGCGCCGTGCGGAGCGTGGTCGGGGCCGTCCTCGCCGCCGGTCTCCAGCAGGTGCCAGGCACCCCAGCGGCCGGTGGCGGCGTCCCGGGTCCGGACCCGGGCGACGGCGCCGGCGAGCGCGTCGGGCGGGCCGTCCCAGCCGAGGCCCAGGAGCTCGAACGGCCGGGTGCCGCGCGCGGCGAGGCCCGGGCCGGAGCCGGTGGCGAGGTGGCCCGCGACGAGCGGGATCGAGGTGGTCGAGCCGCCGCCGGCGAAGTCGCGGCGCTCCGAGCCCGGGGGGTCGGCGGCGGAGGCCGCGGTCGCCACGGCGGCGACGGAGGCGGGTTGGAGGAGCAGGACAGCGGTGCAGCCGGCGAGCAGCGCGGCCGGTAGTGAGAAGCGCATAAACCGGATCGTCGCCGCAAACCGGACCGCTCGCCACGCCGCCCCGCACCCGTTCGGCCGCCCCTCCCGACCTGCCACCCGAAGGCCGTAGGCTGGGGCGCACCATGACTGCGCCTTTCGCTGCCGATGCCCGCACCCCCGTCGAGCTGCTGCACGCATTCCTGCGCGGCGGCACCCCTTCGGTCGATCCCGCGGCCCCGCTGGTCACCTTCTACGACGACGCCACCGGCGAACGGGTGGAGCTGTCCGCCCGGACCTTCGACAACTGGGTGGCCAAGACCGCCAACCTCCTGCAGGACGAGCTGAACGCCGGCCCGGGCGACCGCGCGGCGCTGCTGCTGCCCGCCCACTGGCAGAGCGCCGTCTGGCTGCTCGCCTGCTGGTCGGTCGGGGTGACGGCGGTGCCGGGCGGCGACCCGGCCGCCGCCGACCTGGTGGTCAGCGGCCCGGACGGGCTGGCGGCCGCCCAGGCGTGCGAGGGCGAGCGGGTCGCGCTCGCCCTGCGCCCGCTCGGCGGCCGCTTCCCGCAACGCCCCGACGGCTTCCTCGACTACGCCGCCGAGGTGCCCGGCCAGGGCGACCGCTTCGCGCCGTACTCCCCCGTCGCCCCGGACGGGCAGGCGCTGGAGACCGCGGTGGACGGGCTGCCGCTGAAGCTGACGGGCGAGCAGACCGTCGCGCTGGCCCGGGAGGGGGCCGTCCGCCTCGGCCTGAAGCCCGGGGACCGGGTGATGTCCGCCCTCTCGTACGACGACTGGGCGGGCCTGGAGGCCGGCCTGCTGGCGCCGCTGGCGGCCGGCGCCTCGGTGGTGCTGTGCCGCAACTCGCAGGGGCTGGACGCCGGGCAGTGGGAGAAGCGGGTCGAGTCCGAACGGGTGACACTGCGCCTCGGGTAACCCCCGGCCCGGGCCCGGCGGGTAGGGATCCCCGCCATGGCCGAGGACGACACCGAGCACCCCCCGACCGAAGTTCCTCCGACGAACCGTCCCCCGAAGGACGTTCCCCCGAACGAGCCCGGACGCCCGCACCGGCGCCGGCGGTGGCTGATGATCACCGCCGGCGCCGTCGCGTTCCTGCTGGTCGCGTCGGGGGCGCTGCTCTGGATCGCCTACCGCAAGCTGGACGGCAACATCCGGACCGACTCGGCCACCGACCGGCTGCTCGCCAAGCTGGAGGCCGACCGGCCCAGCCGTACCGCCGGTGCGAAGGGCGCCGAGAACATCCTGCTGATCGGCAGCGACGACCGCTCGGGCGCGAACGGCTCCTACGGCGGCGAGGCGGGCACCCAGCGCTCCGACACCACGATCCTGCTGCACCTGTCGGCCGACCGCCGGCACGCGACGGCGGTCTCCGTCCCGCGGGACGTCATGGTCACCGTCCCCGCTTGCGAGAAGCCGGACGGCACCCGCAGCAAACCGGGACTGGAGCAGTTCAACGCCGCCTTCGAGACGGGCGGCCCGGCCTGCTCGATCCGCACCGTCGAGCAGCTGAGCGGGATCCGGATCGACCACTACGTGATCCTCGACTTCAGCGGGTTCAAGACGATGGTGGACGCGATCGGCGGGGTCGAGGTGTGCGTGCCCCAGCCCGTCCACGACAAGGACGCCAAGCTGGACCTGGCCGCCGGCCGGCAGACCCTGCACGGCGAGCAGGCGCTCGGCTACGTCCGGGCCAGGGAGACCCTGGGCGACGGCAGCGACACCCAGCGGATGGGCCGTCAGCAGCAGTTCCTGGCCGCGCTGGTCCGCAAGGTGGAATCGCAGGGGGTGCTGCTGAACCCGACCCGGCTGTGGCCGGTGCTGAACGCGGCGACCTCGTCCGTCCGGGCGGACGGCGGGCTGTCCTCGCTCGGCGCGCTGTACGACCTCACCCAGGACCTGCGCGGCGTCCCCGCGGCGGACGTGGTCCTGCTGACCGCGCCGCGCCGCCCCTACCGCTACGACTCGGACCGGGACGAGTTCGTGCAGCCGCAGACCACCCAGCTGTTCACGGCGCTGCGGGACGACCGGGCGGTCGCGGTCCGACCGCCCGGATCGGCGCCCTCGCCGAGCGCGGGGGCGGGCCCGGGCGACGCGGGTGCGGGCCCGGGTGCCGGGTCGGCCGAGGCGGCGATCGCGGCGGCGTCACCCTCGGCGGGCGGCTCGCCCACCTTCGAGGGACGCACCGCCGACGTGGACGCCTGCGCGCAGCACTGAGCGGGCCGCACGGGGCCGCACGACGCCGCACGGGGCGCACCGAGGCCGCACGAAGCCGCACGAAGCCGCCCGGACCGCGCCGCAGATCGGCGTGGGGGCTTGCGACAATGAACGCCATTCAACGGAATTTGCCTGCGCTTTGTCCGGACATGGCAGATGTCACACCCGGCACGATTACTCCGTTCGGCTCGTTTACTGTGTCCGGATCGGCCCGTCAGTACGGGTGGGCCGGATCCGTGACGGTCGAAGGCAGGGGATCCCCGTGCACGAGGAGCAACCGGAAACCGGCCGGTCCCGGGTGGAGTCGGCTCCGGGTGTCCCGCGACAGCACGGCCGCCGGGCCGCCGAGGCAGCCGGGGCCCCGGCCGGGGAGGGCCGCGGGGAGGGCCGCGGGGAGACCCGCGGGGAAGGCCGCGGGGAGACCCGCCGCCGGGCGGCCGCCCTCGCCAAACGGCACCGGCGCCGACGGGTGCTCAAGTGGACGGCCGGGACCGGTGCCCTGGTCATGGTCGCGGGCTGCGGCGGGGCGTACTACCTGTACCGGCACTTCAACGACAACCTGACCTCCGTCAAGGTCCAGCTGGGCGACGAGGCACAACGCCCCCGGGCCGCCGGGGACGCGCTGAACGTCCTGGTGATCGGCACCGACAGCCGGGAGGGCCTCGGGCGCGAGTACGGCGACGAGGGCAGTGCCGGGCACGCCGACACCACGCTGCTCTTCCACATCGCCAAGGACCGGTCCAACGCGACGGTGGTCAGCCTCCCGCGGGACCTGATGGTGCCGATCCCGGAGTGCCAGACTCCCCAGGGGAAGAAGATCCCGGGCTCGTCGCGGGACATGTTCAACAACAGCCTCGGCCAGGACGGGCGCGACGCGGGCTGCACCTGGAAGACCCTCGAGAAGGCCACGGGGATCCGGGTCGACCACTTCGTGCAGGTCAACTTCGAGGCGGTGAAGACCCTCTCCTCCGCGGTCGGCGGCGTCGAGGTCTGCGCGGCCAAGAACATCGACGACGAGGGCTCCCACCTCAAGATGACCAAGGGCCGGCACGTCGTCCAGGGTGAGGAGGCGCTGGCCTTCGTCCGTACCCGGCACGCCGTCGGGCAGGGCGGTGACCTCACCCGGATCCCGCTGCAGCAGCAGTTCATCAGCTCGATGATCCGCAAGATCAAGAGCGACGACACCCTGACCAGCCCGACCAAGCTCTACAAGCTCGCGGACGCGGCCACCAAGGCGCTCACCGTGGACTCCGGCATCGGCAGCGTGGACAAGCTCAAGGACCTCGCACTGGACATCAGCAAGGTGGACACCAAGAACATCACCTTCACCACCGTGCCCGTCCTGGACGACCCCAAGGACGTCAACCGGCTCGTGCTCAAGCAGCCGGACGCCGGGCAGCTGTTCGCGATGATCGCGGGCGACCGCTCGCTGACCGGGACGGCCACCCCGCCCGCGCCCGAGGGCTCCGCCGCGGCCACCCCCGCCCCGGCCGCACCTGCCCCGGCCACCCCCGGCGCCACCACCCCGGCGGTGGACGCCAAGGGCGTCCAGGTGACGGTGCGCAACGGCAGCGGCAGGCGCGGGCAGTCCGGGCCGACCGTGGACAAGCTCAAGGCGAAGGGCTTCGCCCTGGCCGCGGTCGGCAGCGACGCACCGGTCGCGGCGGCCACCACGGTGTCCTACCCGGCCGGGCAGGAGGCCGCGGCCGACGCGCTGGCCGCCGCCCTCGCGCTGCCGGGCGGCGCCGTCCGGCCGGGCGCGAGGACGGACCCGAAGGGCGGGCTGCTGCTGGTGCTCGGCAAGGACGTCCTGGCTGCGCCCACCGCCCCGGCGGCGGCGCCGACGGAGGCACCCGAGGACCTCCAGCGGGTGCAGGCGGACGACACCGACGTCTGCGCCAAGTGACCACCGCGATACCGGGGTTCCGTCCGCCTCGCGGTACCGCCCGCCGGTCCGGGGACCGCCGGTGGCCGTCCCCCTCGGCCGTCCCGATGCGCGCCGACGACAGCGGGCGGGCGGGCGCGGCGGGCCGGCTCCGGGAGCACGGCCCCGCGCGTCAGCCGGCCTTCGAGAGCACGTCCTTCGAGGACGGGCCGATGCTGCCGATCACCCTGCGCGCCAGCGAGCGCGGCGAGGTGAGGAAGCCGAAGCCCCAGCTGAGGTGCATGGTCGCGAACGCCACCGGCAGCATCGCCCGCGCCTTGAACGACAGGCCGCGGCCCTCGGAGACGGCACCGCCGACGATGCCCAGCAGGTAGGCGGCGGGCACGGCGAGGAAGGCCGGGTGGACGGCGGCGCCGAGCACCAGCCCGAGGGTGACCGCCAGCAGGGCCGTCGGCGGGGCGAGGTAGCGCAGGTTGACCGAGCCCCGGTGGTAGCGGGTGACCACCCGGCGCCAGCGGCCGTAGTCCTTGTACTGCTTGGCCAGCGCCCGCACCGAGGGCCGGGGCCGGTACGTCACCTTGAGCTGGGGGGTGAACCAGACCAGGCCGCCGTCCTGGCGGATCCGGTAGTTGAGCTCCCAGTCCTGGGCGCGGATGAACTCCTCGTTGTAGCCGCCGAGCTTCTCCAGCACCTCCCGCCGGAAGACCCCGAGGTAGACGGTGTCCGCCGGTCCGGCCAGGCCGCCGGTGTGGAAGGCCGCGTTGCCGACGCCGATCTTGGAGGTCATCGCGGCGGCGACCGCGTGCTCCCACTCGGTCTCGCCCTCGGCGTGCATGATGCCGCCGACGTTGGCCGCCTCCATCTCGCCGAGCAGCCGGACCGCCGTCACGATGTAGCCGGGGGTCAGCAGGCCGTGGCCGTCCACGCGCACCACTATCGGGTGGCGGGAACCCCGGATCGCGGCGTTCAGCCCGGCGGGCGTCCGGCCGGTGGGGTTGCCCACCGTCCGCACCCGCGGGTCCTCGGCCGTCA
Source organism: Streptomyces sp. NRRL S-350 (assembly GCF_000719705.1). GTDB lineage: Bacteria > Actinomycetota > Actinomycetes > Streptomycetales > Streptomycetaceae > Kitasatospora. Next base: position 28,541 of record NZ_JOHO01000060.1, read on the forward strand.
GTTCGGCCGCGATCTCGTCGGTGCGGTCGGTCGACGGGCCGAGGGCGATCACCACCTCCATCGGGCCGGGGTATTCCTGGTCCAGGATGCGGCGGACCGCCGTGCGCAGGTGACGTTCCTCATTGAGCACCGGCATGATCACGGAAACAGCCGGCAGCTCCTCAGCAGCCTTGGTGTTCATCGGGGCCAACCGTACCGGTGCGGACGTGCCTCCGTCTCGTCCCGGTCCGGGCGCCGGAGTGCACCTCGGGGCTCGTCGGCGGCTCTGTGATCAAGAACACCGGCCTCCCCCGGCGGGGCGGGCCCGGCTCGGGTGGATCCGGTGTCGGTCCGGGGTGGATTCGGAGTGCGTCGCGGGCCACCGTGACCACCGCGGCTCCGGGCAGGGCGAGCCGGTTCACCAGGTCACCGGGTGCCGGCCGGACCGGACCGGACCGGACCGGGCACGTGACGCCGCAGGGGGGGCCGGGTGCTGTGCGCACCCGGCCCCCTGCTCCCCCGGTCTCCCGGCCCGACGCCCCCCGGCGCCGGGTCAGTCCGTCGCGATGGCCCCGAGGACGTTCATCCGTCCGGCCCGGAAGGCCGGGACGAGGGCGGCGACCAGGCCGATCACCACCGAGGAGACCAGGGTGACCGCGATCGTGGTGGTGGGGACGGAGAGCGTCCCGAGGCCCTGGTCCCGCAGGACCCCCTGGGCGGTGACGCCCCAGGCGAGGCCCAGACCGGTGCCGAGGACGGCGCCGAACACCGCGATCACCACGGACTCCAGCCGGACCATCCGGCGCAGCTGGCGGCGGGAGAGCCCGATCGCCCGCAGCAGGCCGATCTCCCGGGTCCGCTCGACCACCGACAGCGCCAGCGTGTTGACCACGCCCAGCACGGCGACCGTGATCGACAGGGCGACCAGGCCGTAGATCAGGTAGAGCAGCGTGTCGATCTGGGACCGCACCAGTTCCTTGTAGCCGGCCTGGTCCTTGATGGTCAGCTGCGGGTACTCCTTGAGCCCGTCCTGGAGGGCGCTGAGCGTCTTGGCGACGTCGGTGCCGGAGGAGGCCTTCGCGAAGAACGTCCACACCGGCGGCTGCTCGGCGGCGGGGACCGCCGCAGCCATGGTGTCCATGCCGACGAAGGAGGCGTCGCCGAACAGCCCGCCCTTGGCGAGGACCGCGCCGACCGGCAGCACCTGGGTGCGGCCCCTGCCGTAGTCGACGGTGACTCGGTCGCCGGTCTTCAGGCCGTGGTCCTTGGCGAAGGCCGCGCCGATCGCCAGCGAACCGTGCCCGACCGAGTCCACCGCGCCGGAGTCGACGGTCGGCCGGAAGTCGGTGCCGAAGAAGGCGGGCGGCACGGCGACCAGGCGCGTCTTCGCCGCCTGCCCGTCCGCCGTCCCGACCTTGGCGCCCGGGAAGCCCCGCTGGACGGTGACGTGGTCGATGCCCGGGGTCCGGCGCACGATGTCCAGCACCTCCGGGGTCACGTCGGTGCGGCCGCCGTCGACGATGTAGTCCACGCCCACCGACCTGTCGATCTGCGAACCGGCCGAGGTGACCGCGGAGGAGCTGAACACCGCGGAGGCGATCACCAGTGCCAGGCCGATCATCAGCGCGGCAGCGGTGGCGCCGGTACGGCGGGGGTTGCGCATCGCGTTGCGCTGGGCGAGCTTGCCGGACGGGCCGAACGCCGCCGGCAGCACCGCGCCGAGCACCCGGACGACGGCCGAGGCCAGCAGCGGGCCGAGCACCACGAAGCCGACCAGGGTGAGCACCACGCCCAGCCCCAGGTACTCGCCGCCGGTGGCCGCCTTCTGCGACCGGGCGCCGAGCACCAGCAGGGCGCCGCCGGCCGCCGTCAGCAGCACGCCGACGGCCGTACGGACCAGGTTGGCGCGGCCTTCGGCCGGGGTGCCGTGGTCGCGCAGGGCGGCCATCGGCGAGATCCGGCTCGCCCGGCGGGCCGGGAACCACGCCGCGACCAGGGTGACCACGATGCCGAGCGCGTAGCCGGCGACGAACACGTCCGGCCCGATCCGCAGGTCGGCCGCCTTGAGGTCCATGCCGATCGCGTTCATCAGTCTGATCAGGCCGACCGCGACGCCCAGCCCGGCGGCGACCCCGAGGGTCGAGCCGAGCACGCCCAGGATCAGCGCCTCGGCCAGCACCGAGCCGTTGACCTGCCGGCGGCTGCCGCCGATGGCGCGCAGCAGGCCGATCTCCCGGGTGCGCTGGGCCACCAGCATGGAGAAGGTGTTGATGATCAGGAAGCCGCCGACGATCGCCGAGACGAAGGCGAAGCCGAGCATCGCGTACTTCATGAAGTCCAGGCCGCTGCCGATCTGCTTGGTGTTCTCGGCCTTCTGCTCGGCCGCGGTCTTGACCTGGTAGCCGCCGCCGACCGCGGCCACCGCCTCGGCCTTGAGCCGGTCGTTGCTGCGGCTGCCGTCGCCGAACGCCTCGATCGAGGTGTAGGCGGGCTCGCCGAGCAGCAGCTGCTGGGCGGTGGCGGTGTCCAGGAAGCCGAGCGCCGCGCCCGGGTTGGTGGTGGTGAAGGTGGCGATGCCGGCGACGGTGAAGTCGTGCCTGCCGGCGGAGTTCTCGACCCGGATCCTGGCGCCGAGGCCGAGCTTGGCCTTCTTCGCGGTGTCCGCGTCCAGCACCAGTTCGCCGGAGTCCTGCGGCGCGTGGCCGGAGGTGATGGCGACCGGGCTGCGCGGGGTGTCGGTCCAGTTGCCGAGCAGGGTGGGGGCGCCGCTGGTGGGGCCGACCAGCTTGTTGGTCGCCGGGTCGACCAGGATCGCGTTGCCGACCATGACCTGGCCGACGGCCTTCTTCACGCCCGGCACGGCGGCGACCCGGTCGGCGAGCGCGACCGGGACGGTCGGCGGCTTGACGGCGGCCTGCTGCTCCTCGTCCTCGGCCGGCTTGGGCGGCTGGACCGAGACGTCGGAGGCGGTCGCGGCGAAGAGTCTGTCGAAGGTGCCGGTGGCGGTGTCGGAGAACACCAGGGTGCCGGAGACGAAGGCCACCGACAGCACGACGGCGACGAGCGAGAGCACCATCCGGCCCTTGTGGGCGAAGAAGCTCCGCAGTGAGGTCTTGAGCAGCATGGTCGCGTGGTCCCGTCGCTCAGCTGGTCCGCTTGCCGTCGAAACGGCGCATGCGTTCGAGGACGGAGTCGGCGGTGGGGGCGTGCATCTCGTCGACGATCACGCCGTCGGCGAGGAAGAGCACGCGGTCCGCGTAGCCGGCAGCGACCGGGTCGTGGGTCACCATCACCATGGTCTGGCCCAGTTCGTCCACCGAGCGGCGCAGGAAGGTCAGCACCTCGGCGCCGGCCCGGGAGTCCAGGTTCCCGGTGGGCTCGTCGCCGAAGATGATCTCGGGGCGGGCGGCCAGCGCCCGGGCCACCGCGACGCGCTGCTGCTGGCCGCCGGAGAGCTGGGTCGGGCGGTGCTTGAGCCGGCCGGCCAGGCCGACGGTCTCCACCACCTGGTCCAGCCAGGCCTGGTCGGGCTTGCGGCCCGCGATGTCCATCGGCAGCGTGATGTTCTCCAGCGCGTTCAGGGTCGGCAGCAGGTTGAACGCCTGGAAGATGAACCCGATCTTGTCCCGGCGCAGTCTGGTCAGCTGCTTGTCCTTGAGGCCGGTGATCTCGGTGTCGCCGATCCGGATGCGTCCGGCGCTGACCGTGTCGAGCCCGGCCAGGCAGTGCATCAGGGTGGACTTGCCGGAGCCCGAGGGGCCCATGATCGCGGTGAACCGGCCGCGCTGGATGTCGACGTCGACCGCGTCGAGCGCGGTGACCCTGGTCTCGCCCGAGCCGTACGCCTTGGTGACCTGACGGGCCGAAGCGGCGACGGCGGAGGCTCCGCCGGGAAGCTGGGGGTCGTACACGGCTGCTGCTGCCGTCGTCACTGGAGTCTCCTAAGGAAGATGCACTCACCCGTCGCCCCCGGCCTCGCGGGACCGCCCGCCCCGCCGCATGGCGCAGGAGGCGGTCCTCGACCGGGAGTCGGCTCCACCCTCCCGGTGGACGTGGCCACCGGACCCGACGGAACCGGGCCGCTTCCTGGCGGGCGGGGATGTGTGAACCACGTTAGGAGCGGCCGGCGGACGGCTCGTCATCCGCCGGAATGAAGCCGCTCAACCAGGGTCGTACGGGGTGCGGGGCGTCTTCCCCTAGGGGTGGCCGCGGCCCGCCTCGGGGACGCCCCGTACGGGCCGCGGCGCCGTTCGCTCAGCCGGTCAGCGCCGGTGCGGACACCCGCTCCAGCGCGGTGGCGAAGCCCTCCACGACCGGGGACAGCAGGGTTTCCGTCCCGCGCTCCAGCACCGTCGTCCCGTCCTCCCGGGCGGCCACGTCACGGTCGAGCACGAACCAGCCCTGGGTGATGTGGCCGGCGCCCATCGAGCTGAGCACCGGGCGCAGCGCGTAGTCCACCGCGAGGACGTGCGCGGGCGAGCCGCCGGTGGCCAGCGGCAGGACGACCTTGCCCGCGAGGGCGTACTGCGGAAGGACGTCCAGCAGGGCCTTCAACAGGCCCGAGTAGGCGGCCTTGTAGACGGGGGTGCCGATGACCACGCCGTCGGCGCGGGCGAACAGCTCGGTGGCGGCGACGATCCCGGGGTGGTCGAAGTCGCCCGACAGCAGCGCGTGCGCGGGCAGGCTGCGGGCCTCGAGGGGCACGACGTGGTGGCCGCGCTCCGCCAGCAGCGCGTCGACGTGGCGCAGCAGGCGGGTGGTGCGGGAGGTGGGGGACGGGGAGCCGGAAACGGACAGGACGACGGCCATGGGTTCACCTCTGGCTGGAAGCGGGGCGGCGCTGCGCAGCGGGGGAGGCGCTGCGGTGGGTTGCCGGGGCCCGACGGGGGGCGCTGCGTCCACGGGACGTGCGGGCTCCGAGGGGCGTGCGTCAGCCGCGACAGAGCGAACAGGCCACACCGCTGCGCAGGTCGACGTGCCGCCGACGCGTGAGTGCCCGACTCCGGTCCATGCCCGGAATGCAAACACGCTGTGTTCGAGCCGGTCAAGAAACGTTTCGGCAGCCGGAACGCGGAGTGTCGGGACGTTACGGCGGAACGATCCGGTGCGTGCATCAAAACGGCTACAAGAGGCCTGGTGGGGCCCCCGGGGGGAGTCAGCACGACCGGGGTCGGGCATCCTCGACGGCATGAACACGTGGCAGGAAGGCCGCCCGGGGGGCGGCGGGAACCCGTACGGCGGCAGCGGCGGAGGCGGCGCGGCGGCCGAGCCGCCGCTGCCGGCCTCGCTGAACCCTCGTGGGGCCGGGGCGGCCACGCCGCAGCAGCCGGGGCAGCCGGGCCCGTCCCGGCTCGGTGGCGTCCCCCCGCAGGGGGCCGGCGCGCCCGGCATCCGCCCTGGCGGGGCCGGGGGCCCCGGCGGCCCTGGCGGCCCCGGCGGTTTCGGTGACTCCGGGGGCCAGGGCGGTCCGGGCGGTCCCGGGGGGCCGGGCGGCGCCTGGTCGACCGCGCCGCAGGCCAAGAGCTGGCCCCCGCGGCGGATCGTCAAGTGGTCGGTCTTCGGGCTGCTGATCGCCGTCATGGTGACCGCCGTCTCCACCTGGTTCTGGGCGGACTCCAAGCTCAACCACGAGAACGTGCTCGCCGACTACCCCGGCCGCCCAGCCGCGGGCAAGGGCACCAACTGGCTGATCGTCGGCTCCGACAGCCGCCAGGGCCTCACCGACTCCGAGCAGGACGACCTGCACACCGGGCACGACACCGAGGGCAAGCGCAGCGACTCGATGATGATCCTGCACATCGGGGACAACGGGAACACCCTGATGAGCATCCCGCGCGACTCCTGGGTGCCGATCCCCGAGCACGCCGGCAGCAACGGCAAGCCGGTCAAGGGCACCACCGCGAAGATCAACTCGGCCTTCGGCGCCGGCGGCGGACGCCTGCTCGCCCAGACCGTCGAACTCAACACCGGCATCCGCATCGACCACTACGCCGAGATCGGCTTCGCCGGCTTCGTCGGCATCGTCGACTCCATCGGCGGCGTCGAGATGAAGATCGACCAGCCCGTCAAGGACAAGGACTCCGGCCTCGACCTCCAGGCCGGCGACCAGGTCCTCACCGGCAAGCAGGCCCTGGCCTTCGTCCGCCAACGCCACCAGATGGCCGACCAGGACCTCGGCCGGATGCGCAACCAGCAGAAGTTCCTCGGCGCCCTCGCCCACCAGGCCGCCTCCCCGGGCAACGTGCTCAACCCGTTCACCTTCTACCCGCTGGTCGACTCCGCGCTCGGCACCCTGATCGTGGACGACGACTGCGGACTGACCGACCTCGGCTCGCTCTTCCTCGCCATGAAGGACGTCAACGGCGGCAACGGCAAGTCCCTGACCGTCCCGATCGGCAACCCGGACTACCGGACCAAGACCGGCGAATCCGCGGTGCTGTGGGACGCCACCAAGTCCAAGCAGCTCTTCGACGCCTTCAAGAACGACACCGCGGTGCCCGACACCAAGTGACCGCCACCCGCCTCCTGGGCCGCCCGGTCCAGGAGGCGGTCGGTCGCGCTCCACGGCCCGGAGGTGCCGGCCGCCCGCGAGCTGCCGGGCCCGTCGGCGTTGGGCCTCCGGAGCAGGGCCCCCGGCGTCAGGGCCGCCGGGTCAGGACCCCGGCATCAGGGCCCCGGGGATCAGGGCTGTCCTGCGTCGGCCTGGCCGGCGGACGGCAGCAGGCCCGTGCCGCACTCCGGGAAGCGGACCAGCCACTCCCCCTCGTCGCCCCCGGCCTCGGTGGCGCCCGAGTAGCCGTAGTGGATCGGCTGCCGCTCGCCACCCAGCCAGCGAGCGTGCGCCAGCTGCACCGACAGGGCGGCCGGGCGGTGCGGGGCGGGCTGCTCCAGCACCAGTTCGTGCTCGGTCTCGCCGGGGCGGAAGGTCACCACGGTCTCCGTGCTCAGACGGCGGGAGAAGGCGCGGACGCCGTCCCCCCAGGAGGCGGCGACCGTCACGGCGAGCGTGCCGTCCAGACTGCCGGTGCCCGGCCGGACGTACTCCTCGTCGCCCACCCAGCGGGCGTGGTGGCGGACCTCCTCCCCGCCCCACCGCTCGTCCCAGCGCACCCAGTAGCCCGCCACCCGCTTGACGGTCATGCCCTCGCGGACGACGCGGACCGCGAACCGCGCCGGGCCGACCGGCTCGCAGGAGTCCAGGGAGACCACCGTCACCTGCTCGTACGTCACCTCGCCGTCGTCGGCGCTCTGCTCGATCATCGGTGAACCACCTTGCCGGAAAGTCGAGTCGGACCGCGGCTTCGGCCGCGTCCGTGGAGAGCCTAGGGCGGGGCCGTTCAGGGGCGGGGGGAATGCGCGGTTCCGGCCCGGGCGGCAGCCGGCCCGGCTACCCTGCCCTTCGGCCGTCCCGGCCTCCGGCTGTTCCGGCCTCCGGCGGTGCCGCCGCTCCCGTGACCTGGCCGGGCAGCCGGTCGAGCGTGATGCCGAAGTGCTCGCGGTACGCGGCCGGTGCCTCGGCGTCGGTGAGCTGCCGCTCGGTGCGGGTGCCGTCGGGGGCGGTGCCGATGAGCCGGTTTCCGGCGAGCGTGATCCGGCCGCCGTCCGCGGTGGGCAGGGAGCAGGTGGTGGAGCGGGTGAAGTGCGAGTCCGGCGACGTGCTCTGCCACCAGCAGGTCGGGGCGAAGTCGGCGAGCGGGTACGGCCTCGGGTCGAGGCGGTACTGCGGGGCGCCGTCCAGCAGGACGTCCAGCTCTCCGTGCGGGCCGTACGGGACGACGGTGAAGGTGCCGTCCGGGTCGGGCTGGGGGCCGCGGGCGTCCAGGCGCAGCGGGAGCCGGCTGAACCGGCCGAAACCGACGTCGACCAGCCAGGGCTCGTCCAGGTCGACCCGCAGCGCGAGGTGGTCGAACGGCGGCCCGGGGCACTCCCCGTCGAAGACGCGGCCGGCCAGCAGGCTCACCCGGTAGCCCAGGGAGCGCAGCAACTCGGCGAAGGCGCCGTTCAGTTCGTAGCAGAAGCCGCCGCGCCGCCGGTCCACCAGCTTCGCCACCAGGGCCGCCGGGTCCAGGACGACGGGCTCGCCGAGGTGGACGCTCAGGTTCTCGAAGGGGACGGTCCGCAGGTGCGCCTGCTGCAGCCGCGCCAACGCCAGCGCCGAGGGTTCGCCGGGATCCGGCACCCCGATGCGTGCCAGGTACGCCGCCCGCGCGGCGGGCGTCAGGCCCTCGTACGCCGTGTCGCGGCCCTCGTACACCGTGTCGCGGCCCTCGTACGCCGTGTCGTGGTCCATCCGCCCATTCCATCCGGGCCGGGGGCGCCCGGCCATCGGACCTTCGGCTTAGGACCCGTCGCCGGGAACACCGCCGCCCCGGAGTGGGAGGTCGGCCGGGCCGACTCTCCGCTCCGGGGCGGTACGCGTGCCGCGGGCAGGAGCGACTACTCCACCACGCCGGACTTGGCGATGCTGATCTTGGCCGAGGTGCGGCCGCTCTGCGAGCCGAGCGACTCGACCTTCTTCACCACGTCCATGCCCTCGACGACCTCGCCGAAGACGACGTGCTTGCCGTCCAGCCAGTCGGTGACGATCGTGGTGATGAAGAACTGCGAGCCGTTGGTGTTGCGGCCGGCGTTCGCCATCGAGAGCAGGCCCGGGCGGTCGTGCTTGAGCTGGAAGTTCTCGTCCGCGAACTTCTCGCCGTAGATGCTCTTGCCGCCGGTGCCGTTGTGGTTGGTGAAGTCACCGCCCTGCAGCATGAAGGACGGGATCACGCGGTGGAAGCCGGAGCCCTCGTAGCCGAAGCCGTTCTGGCCGGTGGCCAGCTCGCGGAAGTTGCGGGCGGTCTTCGGGACGACGTCGTCGTACAGCTTGAAGACGATCCGGCCGGCCGGCTCGTCGTTGATCGTGATGTCGAAGAAAACGTTGGAAGCCATGCAGGGATCATGGCATGTGCGGCAGGGCCCCGCGCGTCGCCCCCCGGGCGGCCGGGCCCGGGGCCGCTGTGTCGGCGGCGTCCCCGTTCACCCTCCGGCCGGAACCCCGGAAGCTAACATCGGTGCCAGGTCCGAGGCCAGGGCAGCAGGGACGGGCCGGATCGGGAGGACGGGGTGGACGGCATGCGGATCGGCGAACTGGCCCGGCGGACGGGCGTGAGCGAGCGCTCGCTGCGCTACTACGAGCAGCAGGGACTGCTCGTCGCCCGCCGCACCCAGGGCGGCCACCGGGAGTACCCGGAAGCGGCGGTCGACCGCGTCGTGCACATCCAGGAACTGTTCGCGGCCGGACTGCACAGCCGCACGATCCACCGGCTCCTCCCCTGCATGCGGGACTCCGACGGTAGCCCGAACGAGGTCGCGACCCCCCTGCTGGTCGAGGAACTCACCGCCGAGCGCGAGCGGATCGACCGGATGATCGACGACCTGCTGCGCTCGCGCGAGGTGCTGGACGAGGTGATCGCGACCGCCTCCGGGCAGCCGCAGCAGCAGCCGTCGCCCGAGGCCGCCTAGGCCTTCGGCTTGCGGGCCAGGACGTAGGCCTGCTGGGTCTTCTCCTCGCCGTCCGGCTCACGGACCGTCCGGCTGGTGACCGGCAAGCCGGCCTCGCGGGCCAACTCCTCGACGCGCTCCGGCCGCAGTCGGCGGAAGTCCAGCGAGACCGGGTGGCCGAAGGGCTGGTCCAGGCGCAGGGGCTCGTCGCCGACCTGGAAGGCGAGCAGCAGGTAACCGCCCGGGGCGAGCACCCGCGCGAACTCGGCGAACACCTCCGGAAGGCGCTCCGCCGGGGTGTGGATGATCGAGTACCAGGCCACCGCGCCGGTCAACTCGCCGTCCCGGAAGGGGAGGTCGAAGAGCGTACCGACGCTGAACGGCACCCCCGGGCAGGCCTCCCGGGCCAGCTCGACCATCCGCGGCGAGAGGTCGATCCCGCACACGTCCAGGCCGAGCCGGTGCAGGTGTCCCGTCACCCGGCCGGGGCCGCAACCGAGTTCGGCCGTCCTGGCGTCCGCGCGCTCGGCGCGGACCAGGTCGGCGAAGAGCGCGAGAATCGCCCGGTCCGTCGGCATGCTGTCCATCGCGTCCCGGAAACGGTCGGTGTAGTCGGTGGCGATGGCGTCGTAGAACGCCCTGGTGGCGGTGAGGAATTCCGGCTCGCTCATGGTCCGGCACCCTACCCGGCGCCCGCCCCGACCACCCCGCCTCACTAGCATTGCCGACGCCAACGAGCCGAAGGGGGACGGACCATGAGCGGCACGATCGGGGTCTACCTGGCGCATCCGCGACCGGGCAGCTTCAACCACGCGCTGTACGAAGCCGTGGTGGACGAACTGCGGGGGCGCGGCTGCGAGGTCCGGGCGCACGACCTCTACGCGGAGGGCTTCGACCCGATGCTGACCACCGAGGAGACCGGCACGGTGGCCGCGGCGGACCAGTCCTCGGACCTCCGACTCGCCCTGCACCGCGCCGAGGTGGCCACCCTGGACGGGCTCGTGCTGATCCACCCCAACTGGTGGGGCATGCCGCCGGCCGTCCTGGCCGGCTGGGTGCAGCGGGTGCTGGTCCCCGGCGTCGCCTACAAGCTCGGCACGGCCGACGGCGAACCGGCCGGGCTGCTACGGGCCGGGCGCGCCCTGGTGCTGAACACCTCGGACACCCCCGAGGCCCGGGAGCGCGAGGAGTTCCACGACCCGCTGGAACGGATCTGGGGGGCCTGCGTGCTGCCGTACGTCGGCGTCACCGACGTCCGGCGGACGGTGTTCCGCACGGTCACCGACGCCTCCGCCGCCGAGCGCGCCGAGTGGCTTCGCCAGGCGCGGGAGCAGGCGGCGGCGCTGATCGGCTGAGGCCCGGACTCCGGGCCAGGCCTGCGGGCGCACGGGTGTAAGGGCTCACGGGCTCACGGGCTCACGGGCTCACGGGCCCACGGATCGCCGGGCCTACAGCTCCAGCTCCGCCACGGCCTGGTCGCCGCTCAGCTCGCCGGTCGGGCGGAAGCCGAGGCGGGCGTAGAACCCCGCCGGGCCGTCCGGGCCCGGGACGTGGGTGACCGTGGCGCGGGTGCCGCCCCGGCGGCGGATCTCCGCGCAGACCTGCTCGACGGCGAAGCGGCCGTAGCCGCCGCCCTGGCACCCGGCGTCGACCAGCAGGCGCCAGAGGCCGGAGCGGGGGCGGTCGTCCGGCTGCCCGGGGTGGAAGCGGAAGTCGAAGAAGGCCATCACGAAGCCGACCGGCCGCTCGCCGTCCAGGATCAGCCGGGGCCAGGCCGCCTCCCCGTGCGCATAGGCCTCGGCCAGCGACTTGACCACCGGCGCGACCAGGCCCTCCTGGTCGGGGCGCACCCGCAGGGCGAGGGCGGCGTCGAGGTTCTCGGGGGTGATGGCGGCCAGGCTGAGCTCGGATGGCATGACGGGCAGCCTACGAAGCGCCGCCGCCCGCCGTCGCCCGGTTTTCCCCGGGCCTGCGGGGCGGCCCCGCAGCCCCGGGGAGCGCCCCTCGCTCAGGCCCCGGCCGGGAAGTCGGTGCCGCGGCCGACCTCCGCCCAGGCCTCGGCTTCCTGTCGCGCGCCGTCGAGGTGGGCCAGGACGGCGTCCACGGCGTCGCTGCCGAGCGCGAGCCGCAGCGGGGTCGGCTCGGCGTCCAGGGCGGCCAGGATCGCCGCCGCGGCCTTCGCCGGGTCGCCGGGCTGCTTGCCGTCGGAGTCCGGCAGGCCGGTGCGGACCGGGCCGACCACCGGCTCGTACGCCTCGATCGGGGTGGTCCGGGCGAGTGCGCCGCCGCCCGCGAACCCGGTCCGGAACGCGCCCGGTTCGACGACCAGCACCTTGATCCCGAACCCGGCGACCTCCTGGGCCAGCGCCTCGGACAGCCCCTCCAGCGCGAACTTGGTGGCCGAGTAGGCCCCCACGCCGGGGAAGGAGAACCGGCCGCCCATGCTGCTCATCTGCACCACCGCTCCCGAGCCCTGGGCCCGCATGTGCGGCAGGACGGCCCGGGTCAGTGCGGCCGGGCCGAAGAAGTGCAGGTCCATCAGGTCCCTCAGCTCGCCGTCGGTGTACTCCTCGACGGCGCCGATCAGGCCGCGCCCGGCGTTGTTCACCAGGACGTCGATCCGCCCGTGCCGCTGCACGGCCTCGGCGACCACGGTGGCCGCCCGTTCCTGGTCGGTCACGTCCAGCCGGACCGGGAACAGCCGCTCCGGGTGCGCGGCGGCCGACTCCGCCAGCGCCTCGGGGCGGCGGGCGGCCGCGACGACGGTGTCGCCGGCCGCCAGGGCGGCCTCGGTGATCGCCTGGCCGAAACCGGAGTTGGCGCCGGTGACCAGCCAGACCCGGCCGGCGGGCTGCTGCTCGGGCGTGCTGCTGCTCATGATCCGTGGTCTCCCGTGATCGTCTTGCGGTGCTTGCCAGTTGACGATCATTTATGACACCGGGCGAGCGGATCCGTCCAGGATCGTTCGGCGCCGGGCGGCAAAACGGCACCCGTCCGCGGAGGTCGCGGCCTGAGGTCGGGACGGGTCGCGCGAGGTCCGCGAGTGTGCGCGAGGTGCACGTGGTCCGCGAGGCTCGCGAGGGATCCCTCACCCCCACCGCGGCGAACCGGTCGGCCCCCGTCAGGCCCGGGGCCGGCTACCGCTCGGTAGCAGCCCTGGGGTACCGACCTGCGACCGCCCGGAAGTCCCGCGCGCGCGGGTGATCCCTGCACGCCAGGACGGGACGGATAGCATCAGGGACGTCCGTACCGGTCGAGTCCGCATCCAGGGAGCACCCGTGACCCTCCGCATCTCCGTGATCGGCACCGGCTACCTCGGCGCCACGCATGCCGCGGCGATGGCCGAATTCGGCTTCGAGGTGCTGGGCCTGGACATCGACCCCGACAAGATCGCCATGCTCACCGCCGGCCGCGTCCCGATGTACGAGCCGGGGCTGTCCGAGCTGCTGCTCAAGCACGTGGCCGGCCACGAGGGCTCCACCGGGCGGCTGCGCTTCACCACCTCCGCGCAGGAGGCCGCCGAGTTCGGCGACGTGCACTTCGTCTGCGTCAACACCCCGCAGCGCAAGGGCGAGTTCGCCGCCGACATGTCGTACGTCGACACCGCGATCGACGACCTCGCGCCGTACCTGACCAGGCCCGTCCTGGTGGTCGGCAAGTCGACCGTCCCGGTCGGCTCGGCGGGGCGGCTGGCCGAGCGGCTGGCCGCGCTGGCGCCGGTCGGCGAGGGCGCCGAACTCGCCTGGAACCCGGAGTTCCTGCGGGAGGGCTTCGCCGTCCAGGACACCCTGCGGCCGGACCGGATCGTGGTCGGCGCCCAGAGCGAGCGGTCGGAGCGGCTGCTGCGCGAGGTGTACGCCGAGCCGATCGCGGCGGGCGTGCCGTTCATGGTCACCGACTACGCGACCGCCGAACTGGTCAAGGCCGCCGCCAACTCCTTCCTCGCCACGAAGATCTCCTTCATCAACGCGATGGCAGAGGTCTGCGAGGCGGCGGGCGCGGACGTCACCCAGCTCAGCAAGGCGCTCGCCTACGACGAGCGGATCGGCGGCAAGTTCCTCAACTCCGGTCTCGGCTTCGGCGGCGGCTGCCTGCCCAAGGACATCCGCGCGTTCATGGCCCGGGCCGGCGAACTCGGCGCGGACCAGGCGCTGACCTTCCTGCGCGAGGTCGACTCGATCAACATGCGCCGCCGCTCCAGGATGGTCGAGCTGGCCCGCGAGCAGTGCGGCGGCGGCTTCCTGGGCCGCCGGGTCGCCGTCCTCGGCGCCGCCTTCAAGCCCAACTCGGACGACATCCGGGACTCCCCCGCGCTCAACGTCGCCGCCCAGATCCAGTTGCAGGGCGCCCAGGTCACGGTCTACGACCCGAAGGCCGTGGACAACGCCCGCAAGATGTTCCCCTCCCTCACCTACGCCGGCTCCGCCCTGGAGGCCGCCGAGGGCGCCCACGTCGTACTGCACCTCACCGAGTGGGCCGAGTTCCGCGAGCTGGACCCGGCGGAGCTGGGCGCCGTGGTCGCCGAACGCCGTCTCCTCGACGGCCGCAACGTCCTCGACGCCGACGCCTGGCGCGCCGCCGGCTGGACCTACCGGGCCCTCGGCCGCCCCGCAGCTCGTACCGATCACCGTCGAAGGCCGTGCGCAC
>NZ_JOHO01000061.1 GCF_000719705.1 Streptomyces sp. NRRL S-350
GCGGACCGGGCCGTGCACGTGAGCGACGAGGACATCCACGGTTCGGATGTGATGGCGACGTCGGCGGTCGTGGCGAAGGCGTTGGAGCGGACCGGGTTCGATCTGGTGATCGGTGGGATGGCGTCGACGGACGGCACGATGGGTGTGCTGCCGGCGTTGTTGGCGGAGCGTCTGGGTGTGCCGCAGGTGACGTTGCTGTCGGAGGTGTCGGTCGAGGGCGGTGTGGTGCGGGGCCGTCGTGACGGGGATGCGGCGACGGAGCTGGTGGAGGCGGCGTTGCCGGCGGTGGTGTCGGTGACGGACCAGTCGGGTGAGGCGCGGTACCCGTCGTTCAAGGGGATCATGGCGGCGAAGAAGAAGCCGGTGGAGTCGCTGGATCTGGACGATCTGGGGATCGGGGCGGACGAGGTGGGTCTGGCGGGGTCGTGGACGGCGGTGGAGTCGGTGGCGGCGCGTGCGGCGCGGACGGCGGGCACGGTCGTGAAGGACGAGGGTGAGGGCGGCAAGGCGCTCGCCGGGTTCCTGGCCGGTCAGAAGTTCATCTAGTCCCTTCCCTGGTTACCTGCGAAACACGGAGACATTGAGCAATGGCTGAGATTCTCGTCCTGGTGGACCACGCGGATGGTGTGGTGCGCAAGCCGGCCCTGGAGTTGTTGACGCTGGCGCGTCGGATCGGTGAGCCGTCGGCGGTGGTGCTGGGGGCCGGTGGCGCGGCCGCGGGTGTCGCGGCGAAGGCTGCCGAGTACGGTGCGGTGAAGGTGTACGTGGCGGAGGGGGCGGAGTTCGCGGATCTGCTGGTGGTGCCGAAGGTGGACGCGCTGGCGCAGATCGCGAAGGCGAACGGTGTGGGGGCGGTCTTGGTGACGTCCTCGGGGGAGGGCAAGGAGGTCGCGGCGCGGGTGGCGTTGCGGCTGGGTTCGGGTGTGATCACCGATGCGGTGGACGTGGAGGCGGGTGAGGGTGGCCCGGTGGCGACGCAGTCGGTGTTCGCGGCGTCGTTCCAGGTGAAGTCCGTGGTGACGCGGGGGGTGCCGGTGATCACGGTGAAGCCGAACGCGGTGGCGCCGGAGGCGGCGCCGGCGGCGGGTGCGGTGGAGGAGGTGTCGGTGGAGTTCACCGGCGCCGCGGCCCGGGTGACGTCGCGGACGGCGCGGGTGTCGACGGGTCGTCCGGAGCTGACGGAGGCTGCGATCGTGGTGTCCGGTGGTCGTGGTGTCGGTGCGGCGGAGGGCTTCGGGGTGGTCGAGGAGCTCGCGGACGCGCTGGGCGCGGCGGTGGGCGCCTCGCGTGCGGCGGTCGACGCCGGCTGGTACCCGCACAGCAGCCAGGTCGGCCAGACCGGCAAGCAGGTCTCCCCCCAGCTCTACATCGCGGCGGGCATCTCCGGTGCCATCCAGCACCGGGCCGGCATGCAGACGTCGAAGACCATCGTGGCCGTCAACAAGGACCCGGAGGCCCCGATCTTCGAGCTGGTGCCGGAGCCCGGAGCCCGGAGCCCGGGCGGCCAGGCAGCGGCCCGTAGAGTCGGCGTGAGCACGTGACGGGAGGTCATGAGCCGACCTCATGAGCCGACCTCATGAGCCGACCTCATGAGCCGACCTCATGCGCCGAGGTCATGAGCTGGCCTCATGGCCCGACCTCATGAGCCGGCCTCATGGCCTTGGCATGAGGCCGGCTCATGACCTCGGCAGGTGGCGTGCGGGGTATGAGTTGACCGCATTACCCGAACGGGTGAGCTGCGGGACGCGACGCGATGGCGTGGGACGAGGGCGAGGACGGTGGCATGGCACTGCTGACGGCACTTCAGGGCGGCTTCGGCGACGTGGCGGACGCGCTGCGGATCGACGGCCGGACGCTCTCCCGGGAGGAACTGCTGGGCGCGGCGACCGCCGTCGCCGACCGGGTGGCGGGTGCCCCCGCGCTGGCGGTGCTCGCCCGGCCCACGGTCGAGACCGTCACCGCCGTGGTGGGCGGCTTGCTGGCGGGAGTGCCGGTGGTGCCGCTGCCGCCCGACTCGGGGCCCAAGGAGCGCGAGCACATCCTGCGGGATTCGGGCGCGGTGCTCCTCGCCCATGCGGCTGGGGAGACGCTGCCGGAGGGGACTCCGGTGGAGGGGCTGCCGGTCGATCCCGGGCAGCACTCCGCCGCCACGTACGCCGAACCGGCTGCCGAGTCGGTCGGCTTCGTGCTCTACACCTCGGGAACCACCGGCGCGCCCAAGGGCGCGGTGATCCGGCGCGAGGCGATCGCCGCAGACCTGGACGCCCTGGCCGCGGCCTGGCAGTGGACCGCCGAGGACACCCTCGCCCACGGTCTGCCCCTGTTCCACGTGCACGGGCTCCTGCTCGGTGTGCTCGGCGCCCTGCGCACCGGGAGCCGGCTGGTGCACACCGGCCGGCCGACCGCGCAGGCCTACGCCGCGGCGGGCGGCAGCCTCTACTTCGGCGTGCCCACGGTCTGGTCCCGGCTGGCGGCCGATCCGGAGGCGGCGGCCCGGCTGGCCGCGGCCCGGCTGCTGGTCTCCGGCAGTGCCCCCCTGCCCGTGCCGGTGTTCGAGAAGTTGGCGGCGCTCACCGGGCACGCCCCGATCGAGCGGTACGGCATGACCGAGTCGCTGATCACCGTCAGCACCCGGGCGGACGGCGAGCGGCGGCCGGGGAGCGTCGGGCTGCCGCTGGACGGGGTGCGCACCCGGCTGGTCGGCGAGGACGGCGCCCCGGTGCCGCACGACGGGGAGACCGTCGGTGAGCTGCAGGTCTGCGGCCCGACACTGTTCAGCGGGTACCTCAACCGGCCGGACGCGGACGCCGAGGCGTGGACGTCGGACGGGTGGTTCCGCACCGGCGACGTCGCGGTGATCGGGCCGGACGGCTTCCACCGGATCGTCGGCCGCGCCTCGGTGGACCTGATCAAGAGCGGCGGCTACCGGATCGGTGCGGGCGAGGTGGAGGCCGCGCTGCGTGACCACCCGTCGGTCGCCGACGCGGCGGTGGTCGGCGTGCCGGACGAGGACCTCGGGCAGTCGATCGTGGCGTACGTCATCCCGGACGGCACCGTGACGGGGGAGCAGCTGACGGCCTTTGTGGCGGAGCGGCTGTCGGTGCACAAGCGGCCGCGCCGGGTCGTCCTGGTGCCCGAACTGCCCAGGAACGCCCTGGGAAAGGTGCTGAAGAAGCAGCTGTTGGCGGAGGACGGCGGCCGGTGATGAGGGGGCGTCGGATCGCCCTGCGGTGACGGGCTCTCACCCTGATGCGCCGTCGGCGCTCACCGCCCGTGACCCTTCCATTGGCGCACTCCACTGCGCGCTGTGAGCGGACGCGTGCCTAACGTGACACGCAGGCAGAACTGAATCCCCGGGCGACGGCGCCACTGCTTCCGGTCGTGGAGCCGGAGGCCGCGGCTCGTCCGACGGGGATCTGCCGAGCCGTACGAACCGGCGGTGCCGGGGCGTACGGCGGATCCGAAGCAGTTCCGCAGCCGCCGCCCGGCGGCCGTCCGCAGAGATTCGCAGCAGTGAAGCTCGCAGCAGTGAAGGAAGTCAGCAGGATGACCACCGTCAACACCGGCGCGCCGGATGCCGCCGACGAACCGACCGGGCAGCAGTGTGCTGCCGCCGCCCCTTCCTCCCGTCCGGCCCGGGCCGCGCGGCTTCGGCGGGGGATAGGCATGGTGGCCGTGATCGTGGCCGGAGCGGGCGTGTTCGGCCTCGGCACCGGTGTGAGCCCCGCGGCCGCTGAGTCCGCGCCGGCGCACGCCGGGTGGGACGGCTCGCGGTACTGGTTCAAGAACAGCCAGGGGCAGTGGCGCTGGACCTCGCACTACAGCGTGTACGTGACGCGCACAGGGGGCGGAGCGAAGTCCTCCGGCACGTCGTCGAGCGGCGCGAAGTCGAGCGGGGGGATCAAACAGGGGTGGGACGGGTCGCGCTACTGGTTCCGCAACAGCAAGGGCGAGTGGCGCTGGACCTCGCACTACGACGTCTACCTGGCGCGGACCGGCGGCGGCTCCTCGTCCTCGGCCGGTTCCTCCGGCTCGGGATCGGTCCACGACTCGGTCGCCGAGGACCAGGACGTCGAGACCGCCGTGCAGTACGCGCTCGCCCAGCTGGGCAAACCGTTCCGCACGGCGGGCAACGGGCCGGACGGCTACGACTGCTCGGGCCTGGTGCAGCAGTCCTTCAAGCGCGGCGGCATCAGCCTGCCGAGGGTCGCCAACGACCAGTACGCGGCGACCACGCCGATCAGGGCGAGCCAGCTGCGCCGCGGTGACCTGCTCTTCTGGTCGCCGGACGGGACCGCCCGGGGCATCCAGCACGTGGCGATCTACCTGGGCAACAACCAGTACGTCGAGGCCGCGCGGCCCGGGACCAACATCAGGATCTCGGGGATCAGCAGCGGCTACTACCCGACGTACATGGGGCGGCCGTAGCGCGCCCTGACCGGTCCGCAGGTCGGGGGCGCCCGTTTCGGCGGGCGCCTCCGGCGTGTGTTGTTCCGTGGGCGCGTGTTCGGGGTGTTCGGGGTGTTCGGTGCGGTCGTCCGCGCGGTCGGGGGTCGGCGGTCGGGGGTCGGTGGGGCGGGGAGGGCGCCGCGGGCACCGAGGGCGGTGACGGCGAAGGCCCCGGGGGCGACGGCCGTCGTGGCCGCGGTGGGGAGGCCGGCACCGCGCGCGAGTCCGGCGGCGAGGGCGCCGCTGAAGACGGCACCGGCCCCCGTGGTGGCGACCACCCGGACGGCGGGGGCGGGCAGCCGGATCGGCCGGTCCTCGGTGACGACCTCCGCAGCGGGCAGCTCGGCGAGGGTTGCCTCGCCCTCGGCGTCGCCTCCGACCTTGGCGACCAGGTGGGTCGCCTCGCCCATCCGGGCCAACCGCCACCGTCTGGTTCGCGCCGTTGCCGCCGAAGCCCTGGGGGACGGCGGCGGGGACGGCCCCGCCCGCCGGGGGAGGGGAGCGCGGGGCAACGGAGGATCCGGTCGGTGTTGACCGCTCCGATGACGACCACTCGGCCGACGGGCAGCAGCTTCATGGTTCCTCCGTACGGGCCGGGGTGCGGGTGGCGCGAGGAGGTCGCGGTGCGGCGGAACCCCGGGGCGGGCCGACGGCGCGCGGGCGTGGGCGGAAGGGTGTCGGGGGCGTCACCGGTGTAGGAGCGGGGGCGCGCGAACGGGGGCGCGCGAGCGGGGCGCGTACGGCAAGTCTGCCCACTCGAGTTCCTGTGGGTGAGCAGTGGTGAAGGGGCGCAATTTTGATGTAGACCGGTCTGCGGGTTTCCGGTCGTAGGCGCCTGGCCTGGGCACATGCCGCTGTCACGGGGCACGCCGGGGCGCGCGGACAGGCGCGATGGGCAGGCATGGGGAGCGGCGTGGCGCGGGTACCACCACGGGTGGCGCTGGTTCGGCTGACGGGCGCGCTGCCCGGTGCGAACGGCATCGGGGGAAGTCTAGGGGCAGGGGACGTTGTGATCGTCTGGGTCAATGGCACATTCGGGGCGGGCAAGACGAGTGCCTGCCGCGAGCTGGTGGAACTGCTGCCGGGGAGCGTGCTCTTCGATCCCGAACTGGTGGGCTCCGGTCTGCGTCGGATGCTCCCGGCCGACCGGCTGGCAACGGTGTCCGACTTCCAGGACCTGGCGGCCTGGCGCCGGCTCGTCCCCGAGACGGCGGCCGCGCTGCTCAATGAGGTCGGGGGCCCGCTGGTGGTCCCGATGACCCTGCTCAGAGAGGACTACCGGGACGAGATCTTCGGCGACCTGGCCTCGCACGGGATCACGGTGCATCACGTCGTGCTGGACCCAGAAGAAACGATCCTGCGCGACCGCATCGCCCAGCGCGACGAGTGCCCGGGTGACCCGGCAGCCAGCGAGCGGGTCCGCGCGTGGTGCCTCGAACACCTGCCCCGCTACCGCGCCGCCCGCCGCTGGCTGGTCGGCGACGCCCGGTTGATCGACACCGGCGAGCTCACCCCCCGGGAGACCGCGCTCCGGATCGCCGAGCTGGTCAGGGTCGGCGCCGCGCGCTGCCCGATCGTCCAGACCCCGGACCCGACCGGGGACACCGTCGCCTCCGCCGTCCTGTTGTTCGACGAGCAGGACCGCGTCCTGCTCGTCGACCCCGTCTACAAGCCCGACTGGGACTTCCCCGGCGGCGTGGTCGAACGCGGCGAAGCCCCCACCGACGCCGCCCTGCGCGAGACCGCCGAGGAACTGGGTCTGCGCCTCGACCCGGCCGGCCTGCGCCTGCTCGCCGTCGACTGGGAACCCCGCACCGGCCCGCGGCGCGGGGGCCTGCGGCTGATGTACGACGGCGGCCTGCTGGACGCCGCGGGCCGCCAGAACCTGCTGCTGCAGCAGGAGGAACTGCGCAGCTGGCGCTTCGTCACGCTGGACGAGTCGGCCGAACTGCTGCCGCCGAGCCGGTACCGTCGCCTCGCGGCCGCCCTGGACGCCCGGCGGAGCGGCGAGCTGCGGTACCTGGAAGCGGGGTGCCGGGTGGCGGTCGGCTTGGCGAGCACGGCGGACGCGGCGTAGCCGGCCGAGCCGTGCCGACGGGGCGCTCGCGTTCGCCAGGGCCGGCGGGGCCGGCGTGGCTGGAGGGGACGGCAGGTCTGGAAGGGCTTATAAGCCGCCGGGGCCGCCGGGTTGGCCCGGCAGTCGGTGTGGGCGGGAGGATGGCGGCATGCCGTTCACACTGAGCCACCCCGCTGCCGTCCTGCCCCTGCTGCGCCGCGCCGGGGAGCGTGGGCCGTTGGTGGCGTCGGCGCTGGTCGCCGGGTCGATGGCGCCCGACGTCCCGTTCTTCGCCGAGTCGCTGCTGCCCGGGGTGTACGGCCACGGCGGTCTGACGCACCGCTGGTGGGCGGTGCCGACGCTCGATGTGGCGATCGCCGGTGCGCTGGTGGCCGGTTGGCACGGCCTGCTCCGGGCGCCGCTCGTGGCGCTGCTGCCCGAGCGGTGGGCCGGCGGCGCCGAGGCGCTGACGGCCCGGCGGGCAGGACTCGGCCCGGGCCTGGACACGGGCGTCGGCCTGCACACTGGCGCGGGCGCGGACGCGGCGTGGTTCGCGGCCTCGGCGGCGATCGGCGCGGCCACCCACGTCGGCTGGGACGCGTTCACGCACGGCGGCCGGCTGGGCGTGCGGCTGCTGCCCGTACTGGACCGGCAGGTAGCCGGGGTGCCGCTGTACGAGGCGCTGCAGTACGGCAGTTCGGCGCTCGCGCTGGCGGCGATGGGCGGCTGGGCGGCGCGTGCGGTGCGGTCCGTCGAGCCCGTGCGTCCGGCCGTCGGGCTCGCGCCCCGGACGCGACGGGCCGCCGTCGCGGTGCTGGGCGCGGCGACGGCGGCCGGGGTGTTGCAGCGGCTCAGCCCGTTGAAGCGGAACCTGGTGCCGGAGGTCTGCTTCGGTGCCGGGGCAGGGCTCGCGGTGGGTGCGGTCGGGTACGCGGCGGTGGTGGCGGCCGCCCGCCGGCTGCGGGGCGGGCGGCCGGGGCCCGGGCCGGGAGCCGCTGCCCCCGGCCCGACACCCCGGAGCGACGCCCGTCAGGCGGAGCGCAGTTCGGCGTAGCGGCGCAGGAACAGGGCCTCGGTGAGGGCCATCCGCTCCAGCTCCTGCGGGTCCACGCTCTCGTTGACCGCGTGGATCTGGGTGGTCGGTTCCTCGACCCCGATCAGCACGATCTCGGCCTGCGGGTAGAGCGAGCGCAGCGTGTTGCAGAGCGGGATCGAGCCGCCCTCGCCGGAGGCGACCATCTCGGTGCCGAAGGCCTCGGCCATCGCCTCGCCCATCGCCTCGTACGCCGGGCCGGTGGTGTCGGCGCGGAACGGGGAGCCGACGCCCTGGCGCTGGACGGTGAGCCGGGCGCCCAGCGGGACGTGCGCCTCCAGGTGGGCGACCAGCGCCTCCTGGGCGGCGGAGGCGTCCATGCCCGGCGGGACGCGCAGGCTGATCAGGGCCTTGGCGGCCGCCTGGACGGAAGAGGTGGCTCCGATCACGGGCGGGGCGTCGATGCCGAGGACGGTGACGGCGGGGCGAGCCCACAGCCGGTCGGCGATGGTGCCGGTACCGGTCAGGGCGACACCGTCGAGCACCTTGGCGTCGACGCGGAACTGCTCCTCGGGGTACTGCACGCCCTCCCAGCTCTGGTCGGAGGTCAGGCCGGCGACGGCGACGTCGCCGTTCTCGTCGTGCAGCGAGGCGAGGATCCGGACCAGGGACTGCAGTGCGTCCGGGGCGGCGCCGCCGAACGCACCGGAGTGCAGGTTGCCGGCCAGGGTGGTGACCGAGGCCTCGACCACGGTCATGCCGCGCAGCGAGGCGGTGACGGTGGGCAGGCCGGGGGCGAAGTTGCCGGTGTCGCCGATGACGATGGCGTCGGCGGCGAGCAGCTCGGGGTGCGCCTCGGCGTAGCGCTCCAGACCGCCGGTGCCCTGCTCCTCCGAGCCCTCGACGATGATCTTCAGGCTGACCGGGTAGCCGTCCCCGTACACCTGGCGCAGTGCCCGCAGGGCGGTCAGGTGCATCAGGATGTTGCCCTTGCAGTCGGCGGCGCCGCGCCCGTACCAGCGGCCGTCACGCTCGGTCAGCTCGAAGGCGGGGCTGAGCCAGGCGTCCTCGTCGAGCGGGGGCTGGACGTCGTAGTGCGAGTAGAGCAGGACGGTCGGCGCGCCCTCCGGGCCGGGCAGCTCGGCGTAGACGGACTGGGTGCCGTCCGGGGTGTCGAGCAACTGGACCTTGGTCAGGCCCTCGGCGGCGAATGCGTCGGCGACCCAGCGCGCGGCCTTCTCGCACTCCTCGACCGGGAACTGGCGCGGGTCGGCGACCGACGGGAAGGCGACCAGTTCGGCGAGGTCGGTGCGGGCACGGTCCATCAGGGACCGGACGGCGTCGGCCAGGGGCTGTGACATCGGGGCTCCGAGGGGATGGGTCCGCCCGGGGGGTGACGCGGGCGGAGGCGGTTGCTTGGGGTACCGCCGATCATAGGCGGAGGGGAATCGGGCGCTTCGGGGCCGGGTGGGGCCGCGGTCGCGGGTGGTGAGCGGCTGGTCCCGGGCCGGGTGCGTCCGCGCTCCGGGGTCGGTGTCGCGGTCGTCCGGGGGCGGTGGCCTGTCGGTCGGGCGGCGCGGCGGAGTCCCGGTGGCGCGTCGTCCGGCGGAGCGGCGGAGTCCGGGTGGCGCGTCGTCCGGCGGGCTGGGCGGACGCATAGGATTGCTCGACGTGACTGACTCCGGAAGCTCCGATTCCCGTAGCCCGCTCGACAGCCCGCTCGACGACACGGCCTCGCTGCTCGACGACGCGGCCTCGCCGCTCGACGGCGTCTGGGACGTCGTGGTGGTCGGCGCCGGCCCGGCGGGCGCCTCGGCCGCGCACGCCGCCGCCGCCCAGGGCCGCCGGGTGCTGCTCCTCGACAAGGCCGAGCACCCCCGCTACAAGACCTGCGGTGGCGGCATCATCGGTCCCTCCCGGGACAGCCTGCCGCCGGACTTCCGGCTGCCGCTGCAGGACCGCGTGCACGCCGTCACCTTCGCCTACAACGGTCGGTACACCCGGACACGCCGTTCCCAGCGGATGCTGTTCGGCCTGGTCAACCGGGACGAGTTCGACCTGCGCCTGGTGCAGGCGGCCAAGGAGGCCGGGGCGGTGCTGGTCACCGGAGTGACCGTCACGGGCGTCGAGCAGCGCGGCGGCGAGCACCGGACGG
Organism: Streptomyces sp. NRRL S-350; assembly: GCF_000719705.1. Taxonomy (GTDB): domain Bacteria; phylum Actinomycetota; class Actinomycetes; order Streptomycetales; family Streptomycetaceae; genus Kitasatospora. Next base: position 9,694 of record NZ_JOHO01000061.1, read on the forward strand.
CGCTGGTGACGGCGGCGGACGGTCGCACCTTCGAAGCCCGGGCGGTGGTCGGCGCGGACGGCAGCGCGAGCCGGATCGCCCGGCACGTCGGCGTCACCTTCGACCAGATCGACCTCGGCCTGGAGGCGGAGATCCCGGTGCCGCCGCAGGTCGCCGCCGACTGGGCCGGACGGATCCACCTCGACTGGGGCCCGCTGCCCGGCAGTTACGGCTGGGTCTTCCCGAAGACCGAGACCAGCAGCCTGACCGTCGGTGTCATCTCGGCGCGCGGCGACGGTGAGCAGACGAAGCAGTACCTCGCCGACTACATCCGGCGGTTGGGGCTGTCCGGATTCACCCCCAAGGTCGAGTCCGGGCACCTGACCCGTTGCCGGGCCGAGGACTCGCCGCTCTCCCGCGGCCGGGTGCTGGTCGCCGGAGACGCGGCGGGACTGCTCGAGCCGTGGACCCGTGAAGGCATCTCGTACGCGCTGCGCTCGGGCCGGCTGGCCGGCGAGTGGGCGGTCCGGGTCGCCGAGGCGGGCAACGCGGCGGCGGTGCGGCGCGAGGCGCTGAACTACGCGTTCGCGGTCAAGGCCGGGCTGGGTGTGGAGATGCGCGCGGGCAAGCAGCTGCTGGGTGCCTTCGAGCGGCGCCCGTACCTGTTCCACGCGGCGGTCTGCCTGATTCCGGCCGCCTGGCGGGCCTTCGCCAGGACCACCCAGGGGCGCACCACCTTCGCCCAGGTGCTGCGGCAGAACCGGGCGGCGCGGAAGCTGATGTCGATGGCGTCCCGGTAGGGCGCTCGAACCGCTGCGGGGCAGGTGCTTCGGTGCGGGGCCGGTGCTCCGGCGTCGGTCGCCCGGCTTCGGCCGTCGGCCGTCCGGCGTCGGTCGTCGGTCACCTGCCGACCGTCACCTGTTCGCACCCGTGAGCTCGTCGCCCAGCGGGCTGCGCCGGTACAGCACCGATCGGCCGTGGCGGGCCCGGTCGACCAGGCCGGTGGCCGCGAGGACGGCCAGGTGCTGGCTGACCGCACCGGGAGTGACGCCGAGGCGGTAGGCGAGGTCGGTGGTGGAAGCGGGCTCGGCGAGCATCGCCAGCAGTCGGGCCTTCGGTGCACCGACCAGCGCCTCCACGGCCTGCGGCGGCACCGGCGCGCCCCGACCGGCCATGCCCGCCTGCCCGCGGGCCGGGTAACTGATCTGCGGAGCCCGGTCTTTGCTGATCATCGTGATCGCGCCGCGGACGAAGAAGGTGGGACAGAGCACGAGGCCGCGCCCGTCCACGGGGGTCTCCACGTCCCCGTCCGTCCAGCGGTGGTTGATCGACAGCACGCCGTTCTCCCAGTGGAGCCGGTGGTCCAGGTCGGCGAAGAGGGCCGCCGCGCCGTGCCGGGCCAGCACCCGGGCGCGGTAGACCAGGTCGGCCTCCAGCACCGAGCGGGCCTGCGGCCACCAGGCGGGCGCGAGGCACAGCTCCCAGTACTCCTCCAGTGCGTCGGCGATCCGCGCCAACAGCCGCTCCGGGTGGGCGAGTCCGGCGGCGAGCCCGGGCGGAAGCGGTTGGCCGTGCAGGAGGAAGGTCTGCTCCAGCTCGGGGCGCAACTGCTCCGGCGGCAGCGCGCGGACGGTGGCGAGTTCGGCGTGGAACTCGGGCGCGGGGGAGGTGGGGCGGGGCGTCAGGAAGTCCGGCACGAACCGGTTCTCGGCGACGAGCGAGAGCAGCAGCCGTGAGTCGAGGCGTTCGAAGGTGGGCCTGATCTGTTCGAAGGCCCGGGTCTGGAGGTGGTAGACGCCCGGGTGGGTCCACATCCGCAGGCTGAGCACGGCTTCGAGGATCGGCGAGGCGGCGAACCAGGTGGTGGCGAGGTCGGCCAGGCGGAGGGTGAACCGGTGCACCGGGGTGTCCTCCTGCAGGGATCGGGTCGGGTCGGGCCGGGAGCCCGGTTGCGGAGTTGGATTCAGCCAGAGCCTAAAGGAGTACCGGGACTGCCTGGATCGGCGGTGGGATCGCTGCATGACCACGACGGCGGAGTCCCCCGCACCTTCCCCTGCCACGCCCGAAGCCTCCGCTGAGGCCGAAGCCGCCGGCGCGCCCGAAGCCCCCGGCGCGCCCGAAGCCCCCGGCGTGTCTGCGGCTCCCCCCAGCGGCGGTGTCCTCGGTGTCGTGCGACGCCGCCTGCACCCCGATCCGACGGTCCGCCGACTCGCCGGGATCACCCTGGTCAACACCGTGGGCAACGGCCTCTCCCTCTCCGTCTCGGTGCTGTTCTTCACCCGCGTGCTCGGTCTGAGCGCTGCCCAGCTGGGGCTCGGAATGACCGCCGCCGGTCTCTGCGGGGTGGCCGCCAGCGTGCCGGCCGGCCGGGCCGCCGACCGCTGGGGCGCCCGGCGGGTGCTGGTGGCGCTGGTCTCGGTGCAGGCGGTCGGCACCGCCGGGTACGCGCTGGTGCACAGCTACCCGGCGTTCGTGGCGCTGGCCTGCCTGGTCTCCGCAGTCGACCGCGGGTCCGCCGCCGTACGGAACGCGCTGTACGCCGAGGTGCTGCCCGCCGAGGGTCGGGTGGCGGGCCGGGCGTACCTGCGGGTGGTGACCAACGTGGGCATCTGCCTGGGCACGGCCCTGGGTGCGGTCGCCCTCCAGTGGGACACCCGGCCGGTCTACCTGACGGCGATCCTGGCCGACGCGGCCTCGTTCGTGGTCGTTGCCGTGCTGTTCCACCGCCTCGCCGACCTGCTGCGTCCGGTGGCGGGACGGTCATCGGTGGCCGAGCCGTCGGTGGCCGAGCCGACAATGGCCGAGCCGTCGGTGGCCGAGTCGTCACGGGGTTCTGGTGTCCCTGACCCGTCGGACCCTTCGGGCAAGGGGCGCAGGCAGGGCCGACGCCGGAATCCGGCGCTGCGGGACGGCCCGTTCCTCGCTGTGACCGTGCTGAACGCCGTGCTCTGCCTGCAGTTCGCCGTCCTGGAGGTCGGTGTGCCGCTCTGGATCGTCCAGGAGACCGACGCGCCGAGGATCACCGTCGCGGGCACCCTGGTGGTCAACACCCTGCTGGTGATCACCCTGCAGGTGCGGGCCACCCGCGGCACCGAGGAACGGGCGGTCGCCGCTCGGGCCTGCGGGCGCGCCGGGTTGGCGCTCGCGGCCTCCTGCCTGGTCATCTCGCTGGCGCACGGCCTGCCCGCGGCCCTCGCGGCCGTGGTGGTACTCGGCGGGGTGGCGCTGCAGTCCCTCGGTGAGGTCATCGGGCAGGCGGGCGGCTGGGCGCTCAGCTACGACCTCGCGGGCGAGCGCGACCACGGCGCCTACCAGGGCGTGTACAACGCGGGGACGGCAGCCGCAATGATGGCCGGTCCGGCGCTGGTCAGCACCCTGGTGATCGGGTACGGCGTGGCCGGCTGGGTCGCCCTGGGCGCGTTGCTCGCGGCGGCGGGCCTGACGATGCGTCCCGTCGTCCGGTGGGCCGGACGACGGGACGGCAGCCCCGGACCCGCCTGACGCCGGGGCCGCTCGCGGCCGGCGCGGGCCCGGGCCGCTCACGACCGGCCGGTTCCGGATCCGACTACTCGGGGACGACCGCCAGCGCCTCGATCTCGATCAGCACCTCGGGCTGGAACAGGGCCACGACCTGCATCGCGGACGCGGCAGGCAGGGGCAGGTCGCCCAGGTACTCGTCACGCGCGTCGCGGATGGCCGGGAGGTACGCGATGTCGGTCATGAAGAAGGTGAACTTCACGACGTGCTCGAACCCCGCCCCGGCGGCGGCCAGGCAGCGGCGCAGGTTCTCGAAGATCTGCCGCGCCTGCGCCTTCGGGTCGCCCACGCCGACGAGGTTCCGGTCCTCGTCGAAGGCGACCTGGCCGGAGACCTGGACCAGTCGGCCGGCGCCCGTGACGACCTGGGTGTAACCGGTGCCGGGCGCGACCCCGGGCGGCTCGGTGATGTGGGTGAGATGAGAGGTGGTCATGGCTCGGATGCTGGGCCATGAGCCACCGTGACCGCAAGTTCCACGTTCCCCGCCTCCGGCGACCGTCAGCGCAGCACCTCGGGCAGGTCGCGAAGGAACGGCCGGTCGGTGGCAGGGAGTTGGGCGGACGGTCCGCCCGCGCGCAACACCACGTCGAGCACCGCGTCCGGATCGGCGGCATAACCGCCGCTGGCCCAGGCCGCGTTGGCCTCCACCACCGCCCAACGGCCGCCTGTCGTAAGGCCGACGTCCACGACGGCGGCGCTCGGCAACGGCGCCTGCGTCACCGAGGCGGCCAGGACGTCGCGGGTGAACGCGAGCACCTCGGCGGCCTCTCCGCCGGACGCCTTCCCCGAGGCCCCGCCCGGCGTCGCGGCGGACCTGGGTGCGGCGGACTTCGGTGCGGCGGACGCGGGCGCGACGGCCATCGGTGCGACGGACAGGTCGCCGTCCACCGCGTAGCGCGAGCCGGCCCGCACCGTGCCGTCCAGCACGAACAGCCGGTACTCCGTGCCGAACCGCACCACCTCGCTCACCAGCACCGGCGTGTCACCGTCCAGGACCTCGGGCCCCGGCAGCGCCCCGCCGTCGGGGTACACCCGGGCGGCGAACAGCTTGTCGGCCGGCGGCTTGACGAAGGCCGGAGGCCGCAAGCGGCGCGCCTCGGCGAGCGTGGTGCAGGTGACCCGCCGTCCGGTCAGGGCGGGCGGCAGCCGGGTCAGCCAGTCGGCTGCCGGTTCCAGCAGACCGAGGCCGAGCTCCCGCCCGACGGCATCACCGAACAGGGGCCCGCCGTACACGTGCACCGTCGAGCCGAGCAGTTCTCCCGGGGCCTGCCAGGACGTGGCCACGCACGCCCGCAGGCCGCGCCGCCCGGCGGCGGTGCGCAGCTGGAGACCCGTGTCGTTGATGCGCGGGGCGAGGAGAAGGGCGGCGGTGCCGATGGTGCCGGCGCCGGCGACCTGCGAGATGCCCGTGCCCTGCGCGGTGTCGGTCGTCCGGCCGGGGTCGCTGGTCATGGGGACGATGCTGCCGTGGGTGCGACGGATCTGACCACCGGATTACGGCCCGCCGGGAGGGCGGTCGGCCTCGGCGGTGGGAGCGGCCCCGCTTTCCGCTGCCGGGGCCGGGCCGGGGCGGTCCGGGTCAGGGCGGGCCGGGGGCGGGGCCGGGCGAGGCGGGGCGAGACAGCGTGGGTTGGCTCTGGCCGCGGGACGGGTGGGCGTGCCAAAGTCGTCCGGGCGCGATCCGGGCACCCCGGACCGCGCCCGCAGTCCGACCCACCCTCAGCCGGAAGGCAGGCCCCGACGATGACCAGCGCAGAGCCCCTCGTCCGCGTCACCACCGCCGACGCCGTTACCACGCTCACCCTCGACTCTCCGCACAACCGCAACGCGCTCTCCACCCGTCTGATGGCCGAGCTGCACGCCGGTCTGGCGACGGCCGCAGCCGACCCGGAGGTCCGCGCCGTGGTGCTCGGCCACACCGGCAAGGTGTTCTGTGCGGGCGCGGACCTCTCGGAGGCGACCGGCGCGGACCCGACGGTCGGCCCGCGCGGCCTGGTCGAGTTGCAGCGGGCGATCGTGGACTGCGCCAAGCCGGTGATCGCCCTCATCGACGGGCACGTCCGGGCCGGTGGCCTGGGCCTGGTCGGCGCGGCGGACCTCGCCGTCGCCGGACCGGCCTCGACCTTCGCCTTCACCGAGGTCCGGCTCGGCCTCGCGCCCGCCGTCATCTCGCTGCCGCTGCGTCCCAAGCTGGAGCCGCGCGCCTCCTCCCGCTACTACCTCACCGGGGAGGTCTTCGACGCCGCCGAGGCCGCCCGGATCGGCCTGATCAGCAGCGCAACCGGGTCCGCCGAGGAAACCGGTGTCGTGCTGAAGGGGCTGCTGGACGCGCTGCGCCAGGGCTCGCCGCAGGGCCTGGCGGAGTCGAAGCGGCTGGCCAACGCGGACGTGGTGCGCTCCTTCACGCGGGACGCGGACGAGCTGGTGGAGCTCTCGGCGCGGCTGTTCGGCTCGGCGGAGGCGCAGGAGGGCATGCGGGCGTTCCTGGAGAAGCGGCCCGCGCGCTGGGTGCGCTGACAGCTGGGTGCGTTGACGGCGGCGTACTCGTGAGCGTGCCGTCGTTGAGCGGGCCCGACCGTCGGGGCGCGGGCGCGGGCGCGGGCGCGGGCGCGGCGCGAGCGTGGCTGCCGTCGTGTGAGCGCTACGCCCCGCCTCCCCGGCCGCGACGATCAGCTGATCAGCTGATCGTCGCGGCTTCGCTCCAGAGGTCGAGCAGGTCCTGGTCCCCGGTTGCCTCGACCTTCCGGGCCTGCCCGGCCGGCTGCCGGTTCCAGAGCAGCAGGTAGAGCTCGTGGGCGGGGCCGGTGAGGGTGAGATCGGCGGGCTTGGGGCTCTCGTCGGTGGTGACGGCCGGTGTCTCCTGGGTGATCGTCAGGTGCCAGGAAGGTGCGCCGTCGGTGGGCCGGACCCGGAGGGTGCGCGGCCGGTCGCTGCGCAGCGTGGCCCGGCTGCGGGTCATGAAGCCGCGCACCAGTTCGTCGATGCCGTCGAGGGCGAGCGCGGTGTCCACGGCCGGGCCGGGGGTGCCCGCGGCCGCGTCGGCGTCGTGGCGGTGGATCGCGGTCTCGTGCGCCTGGCGCCGGGCCCAGAACGCCAGCGGGCTGGGGGCGGGCAGGAAGCTCCAGCACTCGATGTCGGCCGGGGCCTCGGTGAGCGTGGCCACCAGGGCGGCGTGGCCTTCGCGGAACCAGTCGAGCAGTGCGGCGTCCGAAGGCGGTGCCCCGATGGCGGCGTCCGCGTCCGCCTCGTCCAGTGGCGCCCGCAGGCCCCGGGCGAGGATGTCGGCGGCCCAACGGTGGACCCGGCCGGTGTGCCGCAGCAGGTCCGCCAGCTGCCAACCCGGGCAGGTGGGAACGGGGGCGGACAGCTCGGCACGGGCGGCGGCATCGGCGAGTCGGACACCCTCGTGGCGCAGTGCGTCGATGTGTTCGGTGATCTTCATGGGGCGGAGTCTTCCACCAGGGGCCGCCGACGGTCGCGGACTTCGGACATTCCCCCGGTGGCGGGTGGCGGGTGCCGAGTGTCTGGGCCCCCGTGCCGGGTGCCCGGTTTCCCCGCAGCCCGGTGCTGCGGTCGGTCGGGCAAGTGGGCTGGGGCGGCCGATGTGATGTTGGCCGCCTGGCGGCCGGGTGACTGCTACGGGCCGGTAACGTGAGCGCATGCCGATAACCCGTTCCGTCGTCTCCGCCCTCCGGGCCGGTGGCCGCCGTGCCGCAGGGCGCCTCGTGCACCGGGGCTGGCGCTGGGTGCAGCGGACCGGCGCGGTCACTAACCAGAGCCCGGGACCGTACCGGTTTGGCGAGCTGGGGGACGGCACGACGCTCGCCTTCCCGCTCGGTGCTGTGTTCAACGAGCAGTGGATCACCATCGGACCGTTCTCGATCGTCGGCGAGCGGGTCACCATCAGCGCCGGATTCCTGCCCGGCCTCGACCTCGGGCCGGTCCCGATCGTGCGGATCGGCGGCGGCTGCGTGATCGGCCGGGACAGCCACATCGTCGGTCACCAGTCGATCGTGCTCGGCGACGACGTCTGGACCGGACCCGGCGTCTACATCTCCGACCAGGCGCACGAGTACCGGGCCACCGACCTGCCGATCGGCAAGCAGTGGCCGCGCAACGAGCCGGTGGAGATCGGCGCGGGCAGCTGGATCGGCACCGGCGCGGTGATCCTGCCGGGAGCGAGGATCGGTCGCAACGTGGTGGTCGCGGCGGGGGCGGTGGTGCGCGGCGAGGTGCCCGATCACAGCGTCGTCGCCGGGGCGCCTGCCAAGGTGGTCCGCCGATGGACCGTGGAGGAGGGCTGGCAGCCCCCGCTGCGCCATGACGCGCCCCAGCCGGTGCCGGAGGGCGTGACGGCGGAGCAGTTGCGTGCCCTGGTGGGGTGGGACCTGAGGCTGCCGGGGGAGCAGGACTGAGGATCGTTTGGGCGATCCGTTGTTTTGTCGATCCTTTAGGCGACATCTCCGTTCTTCTGATGAATCGTCGGTTAGGGTGCCGCTTGTTTGACCATGATCGACCTTGGTTGACCTTGGTTGACCTGGGGTTGGGCTTGGTTGACCTGGGTTGGGCTTGGTTGATCCTGGTCGCCGTCGGGTGATCCTCGGCCGAGTGGTCGACCTTGACGGACATCGATAGATCCATCGAACGGGGGACTCCCATGCGCAACCGTCTCGTCGGCGGTCTCGTCACCGCCGGACTCGTGCTGGCGGCCGGTATCGCGACCGCGCCCACCGCCTCGGCGCAGGCCTCGCAGTACTGCGGCTACACCAGTGCTCAGCCCACCCTGCGCTACGGCAACACCGGTGACGCGGTGAAGCAGCTCCAGTGCGAGCTCAACCACGTCACGTACTCCTCCTGGAACAGCAGCCTGGACGAGGACGGGGTCTGGGGCTCCGCGACCGACAGCGCCGTCTGGCGGTTCCAGCGGTGCACCGGCCTCTCGCAGGACGGCGTCGTGGGCCCGATGACCTGGGACAAGGTGAACGGCTGGGTGCTGACCCACGGCTCGATCAACTGCTGAGGCCGGGACCGGACCGCTGAGCGGAGCTTTCGCGGCACCCGTGCCGTCGTCGTCGTGACCGACGGCGGTGGCGCGGGTGCCGCGTCGTGCCGTGAGGTGTTCGGGTTCGTGCCTTGTTCGGTGCCGTGCTCGTGTCGCGCAGTGCCGTGTCCGCGCCCTGCCAGGCGGGGTGGGGCTGGTCGGAACTACCGTACGGGCGAAGCCTGTTCGGCTGTCCGTGCGGCGAGGGCGGCGGTGATCCGCAGGATGTCGGCGGGGTGCGTCGGATCCAGGCCGGTCAGGACGGCGATGCGGCGCAGCCGGTAGTCGACGGTGTTCGGGTGCAGGTGCAGGGTGCTCGCCGTGTGCCGACGGTTGAGCCCGCCGCCCAGGTGGGTGCGCAGGGTGGTGAGCAACTCCCCGGTGTCGGCGAGGGGTTCCAGGAGGGCGGCGAGTCGGGCTCGGGCCTGGGTCGGTCGGGTGAGCTGATACTCCAGCAGGACGTCGTCCAGCCGGTGCAGTCCGGGCGGCCGCCCGAACGCCCGGGCGACCTCCAGGACTTCGTAAGCGAGAGCGGCCGCGTCGGGCACCCCGGCGGGAGCGGCTGCGGCGGCTCCGACCAGTACCGGCACGCCGGCCGCGCGGGACGCCGTGGCTAGGGTGGCGGCGAGGTGCGGCCAGGGGGCTTCGACGCCGGGGGCGCCGGGTGATTCCTGGGGCGGGCCGAACGGGACGAGAACCAGTCCGCCCGACGGTGTGAGCGCGGTGAGCGCCGACTGCCGTGTGCAGTGGTCGAGTTCGGCGGCCAGGCGCCGGAGCTTGCGGCGGCCGGCGATACCGGGGTCGACGCCGGGGGAGCGCTCGTCCGGGTGCTCGGCGACGGACAGGCAGAGGACGGCGTAGCCGGCGGACAGCCGGAGACCGGCCCGGGTGGCTGCCTCGTCGGCTGGTGCGCCCGCCAGCAGCGCGGTGAGCAGGGACTGCCGCGCTGCGTACCGGCGGTCGGCGGCCGGGCGGCGGCCCTCCAGGTAGCCCGCGCCGGCGGCGGTGACGGCCTGGCGGAGCTGGTCGAGCAGCAGCCGGTGGAGGACCAGTAGTTCGGCGGTGTCACTGTCCCGGGCGTGGCGGGTGACGAACTCCCAGCAGATCTCCAGTCCGAGGTGGTGGGCGAGCAGGACGGCGTCCAGTGGCAGGCCTTCCTCGGCGCGCCGGGCGGCGGCCTCCCGCACGGCGGTGAACTCCTCGGCCGGAGCGGGGAGTCCGGTGCGGACGGTGTGGGCGAGGGCGCGGATCCGGCGCTCGGTGTCCCGGGTGAGTTCGCCGGTGAGCTGTTCGCGGGGCAGGCGGTGGTAGACCGGCACGCGTTCCAGCAGGGCGGCGACCACGGCTTCGGCCAACTCGCGGACGGCGCGAAGGAGTCGTCGGTCGGCGGGCAGCCCGCCGATCACCGGGATCCGCCAACCCGGTGCCTGGGCGGAGGTGTCGGGGGGTGGGCAGTGGGGTGCGTTGTGACCGGTCACAGAGAACACCGTCCAGGTCTGGGGGACACCCAAGAGCCGGGCCGGAGGGGCGACCGCATGATGGAGCACTCGGGTTACCTGTTGGTAACAAACTTCCGCTGTGGAGGCAACAGTTGAGAACCCCACTTCTCCGCTTCTCCGCAAGTCCCTTCCGCCGGGCGTTCAGTCGCGCGTTCGGTGCGTTCCGCGCGTTCGGTACGTTCGGCGCGGCCGTGCTCGCAGGGGTGCTGCTCGTCGGCGCGACGACGGCTCCTGCGTACGCGGCCCCGACCGGCCCGGCGGTCCCGACCGCCGCCACGGCTGCCGAGGCCGCCGGCGGTGCTGCCGCTCTCAGTGCCCCGGGCGAGCTGCCGCCCGACGGCGACACGGTGGCCTCACCCCCCGGCGCCAACGACTGGAACTGCCGGCCCACCGCCGCGCACCCCGACCCGGTCGTCCTGGTGCACGGCACCTTCGCCAACCGCTACGAGAACTGGCTGGCGCTGTCCCCGCTCCTGAAGGGCCTCGGGTACTGCGTCTTCGCCCTCGACTACGGGACGATCCCCGGCGTCACCTCCACCGGCAGCGGCCTGCTGCTCCCGATCGGAGGCCTCGGCCCGGTGCCGGACTCGGCCGCCCAACTCGCCCGCTTCGTCGACCTGGTGCGCAACGCGACGGGCGCGGCCAAGGTCGACATCGTCGGGCACTCGCAGGGCGGCATGCTGCCGAACTACTACCTGAAATTCCTCGGCGGCGCCTCCAAGGTCGGCAAGCTGATCGGGCTCGCGCCGTCCAACCACGGCACGACACTCGACGGGATCACCAACCTCGCGCCGTACTTCCCGGGTGTGGCGGACCTGATTTTCACCGTCTGCCAGGCCTGCCGCGACCAGGCGGTGGGTTCGGACTTCAACACGACGATGGCCTCCCGCCCGGACACCGTGCCGGGCGGGCGCTACACGGTGATCTCGACCGTGTACGACGAGGTCGTCACCCCGTGGCGGACCCAGTTCCTGAACGGTGCCGACGTCGACAACCAGGTGGTGCAGAGCCACTGCCCGGTCTCGCTCGTCGAACACGTCGCGATCGCGTTCTCGCCGACGGCGCTGCACCTGGTGACCAATGCCCTGGACCCGGCACACGCCACGCCGGCGCTCTGCGGCTGACAGGGCAGACGGCGCTCCCGCTCCCGCTCCCGCTCCCCGGATTCGGGGGCGGGAGCGCCGGTCGTTCGACGGCAGCGCGTCAGCGTGGTCTCGACGCACCGTCGGCGGAGCGCCGGTGTCCGAGCCGTCGACGGGGGACGCGTCAGCGGGCGGTGCGGAAGGTGACGACGGCGGTGACTCCGCTCGGGCGCAGCTCGTGCGTGCCCGGGCAGTCGAGCAGGGCGGCGTCGTAGCAGGCGAGTTCGGCGGGGGCGAGTTCGGAGCCGCCGACGACCGCCGAGCCGGCGAGGCAGACGAGGAGGACGGTGCCTCCGGCCGGGACCTCGACGGTGGCGGGCGCGGTGACCGGGTCAACGGTGGCTTCGACCCGTCCGCGACGGGTCATCACGTTGAAGTCCACGACCGGGCCGGCCAGCAGCCGGCAGTCCGTGGTGGCGTCACCGGAGAAGGCGAACGGTCGGTACGGCGCGTCGACCAGCTGCTCGACGCCGTCGACGGTGAGTGCCATGCCGGCGCCCTCGGCCAGGGTGATCACCCGGTCGATGCCGGGAAAACGGGAGAACGGCCCGGCCGAGGCCACGTCGGCCAGGCTGACCCGCCACTCGAACCCGTCCAGCCCGGCGCCGGTCGGGAACCCGGCGACCTCCCTGGTCACCCCGCCCCCGTTGAGCCATGCCGTCGCCGGGCGCTCGCTCGCCCGCAGTACCTGGATGGGTTCGCTGGTCGTCATGGCCACGCATCCTGCCACTACCGGGGCAGGGCCGTCGCTGGGAGGGCGGCAGGGCAGGTAGCAGGTGACAGCTGAAGGACGACGGATGACAGATGACAGACGTTGAAATCTGTTATCTGTTATCTGTTATTTGTGATCTGTCAGCTGCCCGTTGCCACCTGTCGTTCGTCGCCCGTCATCTGTTTCACGCCCGCCTCGCGACCGCCAGCGGCAGCAGCGCCGCCGCAGTGGCAGCCACCGCGACCGTGGTGAGGGCGATCGGCAGCCCGGCCGCGTCGGCGAGGAAGCCGATCACCACCGGGCCGATCAACATCCCGCCGTACCCGAGGGATGAAGCGAGCGCCACACCCTGCGGGCCGCCCGCCGCGCCGGCCCGGGCGATGGCGAGCGGGAAGAGGTTGGCCAGCCCGAGGCCGGCCAGGACGAACCCGCAGATCGCGAGCGGCACCACCGGCGCGAGCGCGGCCACCAGCATGCCCGCCGCCGCCGTCAGCCCGCCGAGGAGCATCAGCCGGTTCTGGCCGAGCCTTATGGACAGCCAGGTGCCGCCGACCCGTCCGCCTGCCATCGCGAACGCGTACGCGCCGTAGCCGGTGGCGGCCACCGCCGCGGTTGCGTGGACGTCGTCGGTGAGGTGGAGGGTGGTCCAGTCGGCGATCGCGCCCTCGCCGTACGCGGTGCACAGCGCGGTGACGCCGAGCAGCAGCACCAGCAGCCGGACATGGCGACGGCCCGCGCCCGCGCCCGTACCCGCGGTCCCGCTGCCGGCCGCAGCCGACGAACCCGCCGGATCCGCCGCACCCGACGAGCCTGCCGAACTCGACGCCCGCTCGGGCGCGACCAGCGGAGCCGCCGGGCTTCGCATCAGCACGATGCCCGCGCCGATGGTGACGGCCGCGCCCAGCGCCCCACTGAGCGCGAGCGCCCACGCGGTGCTCAGGGGGCCGGCCAGGAGGCCGCTGACGCCGGTGCCGAGCAGTCCTCCGAAGCTGTATCCGGCGTGGAAGCTGGGCATGACGGGCCGTCGCAGCTGCGCCACCAGGTCGACGGCGGCGCTGTTCATCGCGACGTTCGCCCCGCCGTACCCGGCGCCGAACAGCAGCAGTACGCCGCCCAGGGCGGTGACCGAGTGGGCGTGCGCGGGCAGTAGGACGGCGACGCTGAGGAGGGCGAGCGAGCCGACCGTGATCGGGCGCGAGCCGTACCGCAGGCAGAGCCGCCCGACCAGGGGCATGGTGATGACGGCGCCGATGGACAGGCAGAGCAGGGCGAGTCCGAGGTCGCTGTGCGAGGCGTTGACCTGGCTGCGGACGTCCGGGATGCGGACGACCCAGGCTGCGAAGAGGAAGCCGTCGACGGCGAAGAACGCGGTGAGTGCGAGGCGTGCGGGGCCCCAGGGGCTGTCGGTCACCGGGGTCGTGCTGCGAGACTGGGGGGAGAGGCGGTCCGGGGCGGGGCGGGAACGGATTTTGTTTCGAAGCGGCACAAAGTCACAATAGGGGCGTGCAGCTCTCACCATCAAGCCCGCGGCCCGGCACCGGGAACGACCCCGACGCGCAGCGCGACGGCCACCGGCGCGCGGCCCCCGACCGCGGTCGGACGCTGCTCGGCCCCGCGCTCTCGCTGATCCACACCGGCCAGACGCCCACCCGCTCGGCGCTCACCCGCGCGCTGGACGTCACCCGGGCCACCGCCGGGGCGGTCACCGCCGAGCTGGAGGCGCTCGGCCTGATCACCGTCGACTCGCGCCCGGCCGGCGGCGGCCGCGGCCGCCCCTCGCACCGGCTCGCGATCGACCCCCAGGGGCCGGTCGTGGTCGCCGGCCAGATCCACGCCGACGGGCTGAGCGTCACGCTGGCCTGCCTCGGCGGCCTGTTGGACCCGCCCCTCCACCTGCCGCTGCCCGCCGCCACCGATCCGGTCCGGATGCTGCGCGCCGTCGCCGAGGCGGGCGCCGCACTCGCCCGGGCCACCGACCGCCGCTGCCTGGGCGCCGCGCTCGCGCTGCCCAACCCGGTCACTGAGCCGGACGGCGCGGCGCTCGCCGCGCTGCACTTCGCCTGGCCCAGCGGCACCCCGGTCGCCGACCTGTACGACGTCGAGGTCGGCCGCGCCGACCACGGCCCGCGGGCCCTGCGCCCGATGCCCGCCGCGATCGCCAACGACGCCAACCTCGCGGCGCTCGCCGAGTACCGGCACGGCGCCGGCCGCGGTGCCCGCCACCTGCTCTTCGTCACCTCCGGGCACCGCGGTGTCGGTGGCGCGCTGGTCATCGACGGGCACCTGCACACCGGCAGCGCCGGCCTCGCCCTGGAGGTCGGTCACCTCACCGTCGACCCGCAGGGGCGGCCGTGCATGTGCGGAAACCGAGGCTGCCTCAACTCCGAGACCGACCCCGACGCGCTGTTCGCCGCCGCCGGGCGCACCCCGGATCCGGGGCGCCCCCTGCTCGACCAGGCGCGCGAGCTGTGCCGGGCGGCCGCCACGGACGACCGGGCGCGAGCGGCGGTGGAGCACGTCATCGACCGGCTCGGCCTCGGGCTGGCCGGCGTCGCCAACATCCTCAACCCCGACCGGGTGGTCCTCAGCGGCCTGCACCTCGACCTGCTGAACGCCGCGCCCGAGCGGCTGCGCACGGTGGTCGCCGAGCGCTGCCTCTGGGGGCGCAGCGGCCGGGTGCCGATCGTGGGCGCGGAGCTGGCGCACGGTGCGCTCGCGGGCGCTGCCGAGCTTGGCTGGGGGCCCTATCTGGCGGACCCGCAGTCGGTGCCCGTCTAGGGCCTGCGCCACTGGCTGCGACGAGTGCGGAGGGGAGTCGTACCGGTCCGTGGGAAGACCAGGCCCCGCCGGGTTCGAGGTGGGGAGCCGGCTCGCTGCGCCATGGCAGGAGTGACGCCTCCGTTGATCCACTTCTGGAGCGGACCCGGCCCCTACCCGGGGGCGATAAGCGGAAGCTGGGTCTTCGACAACGGTTACTTATCGTGACTCTCATACACTCGTAGTGAGCAGTGGGGGGTCACCGCGAGAGAGAAGCGACCATGAGCATCCAGCCCGGCACCCGGCCCGGTAGCGATCGGGGCCCCCGGCCCGGTAGCGATCGGAGCCCCCGGCCCGGCAACGAGCGAGGCATCGAGCCGACCGTCGACGTCGACCGGTCCGACCCGGAGTACCGCGCCTGGCTGAAGGAGGCGGTGCGCAAGGTCCAGGCCGACGCCAACCGCTCCGCCGACACCCACCTGCTGCGCTTCCCGCTGCCCGCCGAGTGGGGGATCGACCTCTACCTCAAGGACGAGTCCACCCACCCGACCGGCTCGCTCAAGCACCGGCTGGCCCGCTCGCTCTTCCTCTACGGGCTCTGCAACGGCTGGATCCGCCCCGGCAAGCCGGTGATCGAGGCCTCCAGCGGCTCCACCGCCGTCTCGGAGGCCTACTTCGCGCAGCTCATCGGGGTGCCGTTCATCGCCGTCATGGCCAAGAGCACCAGCCAGGCCAAGATCGACCTGATCGAGTTCCACGGCGGTGAGTGCCACCTGGTCGAACGCTCGGACGAGGTGTACGCGGCCTCGGCGCGGCTCGCCGAGGAGACCGGCGGGCATTACATGGACCAGTTCACCTACGCCGAGCGGGCCACCGACTGGCGCGGCAACAACAACATCGCCGAGTCGGTCTTCGCCCAGCTGCGCCTGGAGCCGCACCCCGAGCCGGCCTGGATCGTCGCCACCGCAGGGACGGGGGGCACCTCGGCGACCATCGCCCGGTTCGTGCACTACATGCAGTACGACACCCGGATCTGCGTCGCGGACCCGGAGAACTCCTGTTTCTTCGACGGCTGGGTGCACCACGACCCGGACGCCGTCTGCGAGAGCGGCTCGCGGATCGAGGGCATCGGGCGCCCCCGGATGGAACCGAGCTTCGTCCCGGGGGCGGTCGACCGGATGATGAAGGTGCCGGACGCCGCGTCGATCGCCGCCGTCCGGGTGCTGGAGCAGGTGCTCGGCAAGAAGGCCGGCGCCTCCACGGGCACCGGCCTCTGGAGCGCGCTGCGGATCGTCGCGGAAATGCGCGCGGACGGGCGGACGGGCAGCGTCGTCGGGCTGATCTGCGACCCGGGGGACCGCTACCTGGACAAGTACTACTCGGACGACTGGCTGGCCGGCGAGCGGATCGACATCGCGCCCTACCGGGCCGCCCTGGAGTCCTTCCTCGCCGGCGGCCCGTGGAGGGGCTGACCCCACCGTCGGCCCGACGCCCCGTCAGACGGCTCGCCGAGCACCCCGGCCGCCGGGGCGGGTGCTCCGGTCGCTGGAACCGGCACCCCGGGTGCTGCGGCTGGTGCTGTCCGGACGCTCGGTGAGCAGTAGCGCGGCCGCGACGGCGACCCCGACCGCGGTGGCGGCGTGGACGCCGAGCGCGGTCGCGGTCGAACCGTGGTGGGTCAGCACGTTGACGGCGTCGCCGGCCGGGACCAGCGCCTCGACGAGCAGGACCCACCCGAGGGCCCGCCGCTGACCGGTGAACAGCAGGACCAACGGGGCGATGCCGGAGGCGAGGTCCCGGATGCCCTTGATGCCGAAGAACGCCGCGGCCTCGCCGTGCGGCCACTCGGGCAGGCCGAAGCCGGAGACGACGCTCTCCGGCGCGAACAGGTAGCAGATGCCGACGTAGCTGATGCCTGCGGCGGCCAGCACGGTCAGCGTGTCGGCGATCAGCGTACGGGCGCGGGCGGCGGTGCCGGCGGTGCCCGCGGCGGTGCTGGTGTTGCTGGTGGTTGTCGTGTTGGTGGCGGTGTCGGGCATGGCTCCCCCTCGGACTCGGCGGCTTGGTGCCGCTCCGTTGTCTAGCGTTGCTAGGAACAGGAACGACGCTAGACCGATCGCCGCTTGTTTGTCTAGCGATGCTAGGATCCGGACATGTCGATTCCTCAGCGCCGCGAGCGCGAACGCGCCGAACGGCACCGACTGATCATCAGCACCGCCCGGAACCTGGCCGAGGCCGAGGGCTGGGAGGCGGTGACGACCCGTCGGCTGGCCGAGCGGATCGAGTACAGCCAGCCGGTGCTCTACAGCCACTTCGCAGGCAAGACGGAGATCGTCGCGGCCGTGGCGGTGGAGGGCTTCGCGGAACTCGCGGCGGAACTGCGGGCCGTCATCGCCGAGGCGGACGGACCAGCGGCGGCGTTCGCGGCGGCGGCGAGGAAGTACCTGGCCTTCGGGCTCGCCAATCCGGCCCTCTACGACGCGATGTTCACCCTCGGGACGGGCCTTCCGTTCGGGCGGCCCGATGCGCCCGCTCCGCTGAAGGACGCGTTCGAAGCGCTGGCCGGCGCCTTCGCGCGGGCTGCGGGGGAGGGGGATCCGGACGTGTTCACGGAGGTGGGCTGGGCCTCCCTGCACGGCCTGGTGACCTTGTCGCGGGGCGGCCGACTCCGGCCGGACCTGGCGGAGCAGCGGGTGGAGCTGCTGGTGCGGCGGCTGCTGGGGTGAGGGCGCCCGGCCGGGGGCGGGGAGTGGGGTGCCCGGGACGATGACGGGCACCCGCCGGCGAGCGACGGGGGCCCGGCGACGGATGCCGGATGACAGCTGACAGATTTCAGACTCTGTCAGCTGTCATCTGTCATCCGTTACTTGTCATCGGTCATCGTCTGTCGGCCGTCTGTCATCCGTTCGCCGCCTGCCCTACGGCAGCGGAGCCACCGGCAGGTCCGCCGGGACGAGCAACTGGAGTTCCTCGGTGGACGGGTCGGCGAGGTGGGCGATCCGTACCGCGTGCCGCTCGATCATGGTCTCGAAGACCTGTCGGGCGGTGCGCCCGTTGCCGAAGTTGGGGCCGCGATCGAGCCGTCCGAAGTGTTCCAGCAGTGCGCGCTCCGTCTCCTCCGAGAGCGCGTACTCGTGCTCCGCGCACTGCGCCCGGGCGATCTCCAGCAGCTCGTCCGCCGTGTAGTCGGGAAACCTGATGGTTCGTGAGAAGCGGGACGAGACGCCGGGGTTGGCGGAGAGGAAGCGCTCCATCTCGGCGGTGTAGCCCGCCACGATGACGACCACCTCGTCCCGGTGGTCCTCCATCAGCTTGACCAGGGTGTCGATTGCCTCGCGCCCGAAGTCCCGGGCGCCGTCCTCCGGTGCGAGCGCGTACGCCTCGTCGATGAAGAGGACTCCGCCGCGCGCCCGGTCGAAGGCTGCCGCGGTCCGGATCGCGGTGGAACCGATGTGCTCGCCGACCAGGTCGACGCGGGCCACTTCCACCAGGTGCCCGAGCTGGAGCACCCCGAGCGAGGCGAGGATCTCGCCGTAGAGCCGGGCGACGGTGGTCTTGCCGGTGCCGGGGGCGCCGGTGAAGACCAGATGGCGGCGCAGCGAGGGGGCCTTGAGCCCGGCCTGGCGGCGACGCCGGCCGACCGAGATCAGGTCGATCAGGGTGCGCACTTCCTGCTTCACCGTGGCCAGTCCGACCAGGGAGTCCAGTTCGGCGAGCGCCTCGTCGGCCGGTCGGCAGTCGGGGATCGGCGCGATCGCCGACGAAGCCGTCGCCGACGGCGCCAGCAGCTGTCCGACGGAGGCCAGTTGGGAGGTCCGGGGCGCCGGTACGTCCGCGCCGCCGTACGGTGCTCCCGAGCCGCTCCCGCGCCCCGACCCCAGCCCCGCTCCACCGCCGGGCCCACCCGGCCCACCGGTCCCACTCGGCCTGCCCGGTCCGCCGGGACCACCATGCCCGGCGGGCCCCCCGGGACCTGCCGGCACGACCGCCGTCGGCGTCGCCTGTACGTCGTCCGAGGTGCACCCCTCGGCGACCGGCCCCGGCTCGGAGAATTCGAATCCGGCCCGTTCGTTCTGCTCCGCCCGGCACCGGATGAGCTGCGTGCGGCAGCCGTCGATGACGTGGAAGCCGAAGCCCTTGCCGTGCGAGACCCGGCAGTCCTCGAAGGTGCCCCGCCCCTGCGCCGAGACGTAGACCCCCGCGTCCGTACTGGCCCGGACGGTGCAGTCGCGCAGCACCGGGTCGGCGCCCTTGGTGACGATCACCCCGGTCGCGACGTCGGAGATCTCGCAGTCGGTGAGCAGCCCGCCGCTGCCGTGGTCGCGGAACCAGAGCCCCGTTCCGGTTTCCTGCATCCGGCAGGCGGCGAGGGAGACGGTGGCCCCGCCGCTGACCGAGACCGCGGAGCTGCGGATCCGGCTGAACGAGCAGCCCTCGGCGGTGGCGGCGGAGTCCCGGTCGAGGACGAACAGGGCGTCCGGCAGGTCGTGCAGCGAGCAGTCGGTGAGGGTGAGCCGGGCGCCGTCGCTGACCCACAGCGCCGGGTACTCGCCGGTCGAGCTGTGGATCTGGCACGACTCGGCGACGGCCTCGGTGCCCTGGTCCCAGATCGACAGGGCGCCGCGCCCGAAGTCCCGGACGGTGCTGTTCGCAAGGCTGAGCCGGGCGCGTCCGCGCAGGTCGGCGCCGTTCTCCGGCAGGTCGTGCACCCGGCAGCCGGTGAGCACCAGTTCGGCCTCGCCGTCCAGGGTCAGGCCGTTGCCGGTGACCCGGTGGATCTCGCAGTCGACCAGCCGCCCGCCGGCCTGGGCCTCGGCCTGGACGCCGCTGCCGCGGATCTCGTAGATCTCGCAGCCGGTCAGTTCGGCGGCGCTCCCGGGGTCCGAGATGAGTACGCCGGCGCCGGAGGCGTGGTGGATGCGGCAACGGTCGAGGGCGGCGGTCGCGCCGCCGAGGACGGCCAGCCCGGCTTGCCCGGCGGCGGCGACCTCGCAGTCCTCGAAGGCGGCGGCGGTGTCTTCGCCGCGCAGCCGTAGCCCGAGTCCGCCAGGGTTGGCGATGACGCAGCCGCGCAGGGTGGGCCGGGCGCCGGCGGTGATCTCGATCCCGGTGGCCGAGCGGGTCTCGATCCGGCAACCGCTGAACGAGGGCGTCGCCTGGTCGCCGGTGACCAGGACGGCCGGGGAGGAGCTTTCGCCGCCTTCCACGACCAGGTCGCGGACGGTCGCGGCGGCGGTCACGGTGATCGCGACGCCGGACGGCGGTTCGATCCGCACGGTGCCGGGGCCCTGGGCCGGGACCACCGTCACCGGCTTGTCCAGCAGCACGTTCTCCCGGAAGGTGCCGGGCCGGACGGTCACGGTGTCGCCCGGTTCGGCGGCCGCCAGGGCTTCCGCGAGCGTGTCGTACTCACCCGCGCGGCGACGCCAGCGGGATGCGCTGTCCTGGGTGACCCGGACCCTGTGCTCAGCCATGACGGTCTGTCGTCCCCACCTTCGTCGAGCCGGCGATCATCGGGCCGAACGCGCGGGCGTGCGCGGGCCGTCCGCCCACCGTAGCGCGCCCACGTGGGTGGTCCGGCCGCCCGTTGTCGCGCGGACACCGGTAGCGCTCACCGCGGCCACAGGTTCCGACCACTTGTTTCAACGAGCGCGCACAGCGGTGGTTCCGTCGCGGCCGGCAGGTCCACGGTCGGCGGGGCCACGGCCGGCAGGTCCACGGTCGGCGGGGATACGGCCGGCAGGTCCACGGTCGGCGGGTCCGGGGTCGCCAGGCGCGGGGTCGGCGGGTGGAGCGTCGACAACCCCGCGGTCGGCGGCTTCGGGTCCGACTTCGGTTGGTAGCCCGAGGGCGGACCCGGGGCGCGGCGCCCGGTCAGCGCCCGTCGGCGGGCCAGTGTGCCCCGGCCTCCAGCACCTCGACGCCGTCGCCCAGGCGCAGCACCCCCAGCTCGTCGCCCTCGACGCCGGCCGGCCGCTCGGGGATGAGGTTCTGCCCGAACGCGGCCTTGCGCAACAGCCGGTGGTGCCGTGCCAGGGTGCGCAGCGGCTCCTTGCCGCGGCGCTCGCCGGTCTCCTGGTCGGTGGTGGTGATGACGCATCGGCCGCAGGGCTTGACCACCTTGAAGGTCAGCCCGCCGATCCGGATCCGGCGCCAGCCGTCCTCGGCCCAGGGCTCGGAGCCGGTGACCACCACGTTGGGGCGGAAGCGCTCCATCGGCAGGGTCTCGTGGTCCTCCGGGTGTTCGGCGGAGATCAGTTCGTTGAGCCGGTCGAGCGAGGCGGTGGTGGTGAGCAGCAGGGGGAAGCCGTCGGCCATCGAGACGGTGTCACCGGGCTCGCCGAACTCGGGGTCGACGGGCCGGGCGCGCGGGTCGTCGAGGTGCACCAGGCGGTAGTCGCCGAGGTGTTCGGCGATCCACTCGTGCGCGTCCTTGGCGGCCTCGACGGCACGGAAGCGGGTGCCCCAGACCTCGACTTCGGCGAGCGGGGCGCCGGTGGCGAGGGCGGGGGCCGGGATTTCGATCCGGGAGCCGTCGGGGGCGGTCAGCGCGAGGGAGCCGTCGGGGAGGAGCCCGGGCCGGATCTGTCCGAGGGCGGTGTTCTCGCGCTGGCTGACGAAGCGTCCGGTCGGGTCGGCGAGCATCCAGCGGCGGTCTCCGGCCAGGCCCCAGGGGTGGACCGGGGTGGTGTCCGGGCTCAGGCGGTACATGGACTTGACGGGGTAGACGTGGAGTCCGGTGAGCTGCATTCCCCCATCCTGCCAGCCGGGTTCGGGTCGTCCGCAGGCCCCCCGCAACTCCCCTGTGCGCAGTGCTCGTCCGTGCCGTGCTGCAGTGCCCGTCTGCAGGCCGCACGTGGTCATGGCCCCGTATGCGCACGGACCGCCCGGGACGCCGTGGGGGGGGCGTTCCGGGCGGTCCGTGGATGACCCGTTTCTCCGTTCGCCCGGCGTTCAGGGGGCGCCGGGTGGTGCTCAGGTGGTGCGGGTGGGGGCCGGTGGGGGGACGGCCTCGGGGGTGCGGTGGTTCAGTAGCCCTGGCCCTGCGGCTGGTAGCCGCTGCCCTGTCCGGCCGCGTTGAAGGAGCCGGGACCGGGCTCGCCGTACGGGCCCGGGCGCTGCGGCTGCATCGGGCGGACCGGCGCGACCGGCGCCATGGCCGGGCGCAGCTGGGCGCCACCGAAGGACTGGTCACCGCCCTGGCCTTGGTAGCCGGGGCCGCCGGCGTTCGGACCGCCGAAGGACTGCTGTCCGCCGAAGCCCTGCGGTCCGCCGGGCTGGGCCTGGCCGAAACCGCCCGGGCCGGCGGCGGCCTGGGCACCGAAGTTCTGCTGCCCGCCCTGGCCGCCGATGAAGGTGTTCTGGCCGCCGAAGCTCTGGCCGCCGGTCGGCTGGTAGCCGCCGCCGGTGGTCTGGGTGAAGGTCGGGGCGCCGGTCTGCTGTCGCTGGTACGGCTGGGGGGCGCCGTAGCCGGGGACCGGCGGCTGGGGAGAGGCGTACGCCGGCGCGGGCTGCGCGGGGATGTACGCCGTGGCGGGACCGGCGGAGGGGCCGCTGCTCGGGCCGGGGCCCAGGGCGAGGCGGGCGGCCGGCAGCGCGGGGAGGTTGCTGCCGGCGTTGTCGTACCCGTTGCCGTACCGGTTGTCGTAGGACTGGCCGTGGCCAGATCCGTAGCCGGACGACAGTGCAGGCGGCAGGGCGGCCGGCACGTTGATGGGTGCGATCTGGGGGACGCCGCGCTCAGCCACGAGGCTGTCGTAAATCGGCGTGCCGGAGGAGAAAGACGGAGAGGGGTAGCCGACTCCGTCGTAGGAGCGGGGCGAGGTCATGGGGCATACGGTAAGCCCACAATGCGCCTGCTGAGGAGAGCGGGAGGGGGAGCAGTTCGAGTGTTTACACAGTCTTCGCTCGCACAAAGGTTTCGAAAGTAGTAAGAACGGACATACCAGGCGTTCGGTTCCGGACAACCTTGGTGTCCCGTCAGTGATCGAACAGTGGCCGGACGATGGGGCCGCAAGGCCTTGCGGTGACCGGCCGGTGGATGGTTGCGGGCCCGGCGGAGAAACTTTTGCGGACAGGGCGTGCGCCGGGCGCATTCGAGCCCCCGTCGAGGGTGGCGGGGGCTCGTGAATGTTTCGGGAATAAAATTGCCGTCAGCTCGCCGACTGCCGGGCCCGAGGCCCGCTGACCACCTGGTTCGCGGTCGCCGGCCACCTGGTTCGAGAACACCGACCCCCTGGTTCGCGGCCCCCGGCCGGTCACCGCCGGCCCCTGCGCCGGTTCAGTGCGACTGCAGCGCCTGGGCCTGCGCCGGCAGGCCCGGCTTGCCCACCTCCGAGGTGCAGAAGGAACAGCGCGTCGCGGCGGCCGGGATCGAGCTCAGGCACTCCGGGCAGTCCACCTTCGGGGCCGGTGCGGCCTTGGCCGATTCGAAGCGCGTCTGCAGCTTGCCGACCGGCAGCACCACGGCGAAGTAGATGACGGCGGCGGTCAGCACGAACCCGATCACCGCGTTGACGAAGACGCCGTACGGGAACCGGGTGCCGCCCACCTCGAAAGTCTTCTGGGTGAAGTCGCCGACGGCGCCGGCCGCGACCCCGACCAGCGGGGTGAGGAAGGCGGTGACGAACCCGGTGACGACCGCGGTGAAGGCCGCACCGATCACGATGCCGACCGCGAGGTCCACCACGTTTCCGCGCAGCAGGAAGCTGCGGAATCCCTTGATCACCGGGTGACTCCAAATCCGTACGGGGGAGGGGAAGATGGGGCGACCGACGGTGCCCCGGCGGGACATCCTGCCGAGCGGTCCGGGTGGAGGTCCAACCGCGTTCACCCGATCCGCGTAACGGCTCCCGGGCCGCCGGGCCTCGGGCCGGGCGGTGTCCGGGCGCTCCGCGTACGGGCCCATCAGGGTGT
Organism: Streptomyces sp. NRRL S-350; assembly: GCF_000719705.1. GTDB lineage: Bacteria > Actinomycetota > Actinomycetes > Streptomycetales > Streptomycetaceae > Kitasatospora. Next base: position 33,277 of record NZ_JOHO01000061.1, read on the forward strand.
CGGCGGCTGCCGGCAAACCGCCAGTGGCGCAGCGAACTTGACGTGACGTTCGGACCCGGCCCGGCGAGCGGCGCCGGAGGTGATGCGGCGCGACGGGAGCGAACCGGAGCGCGTCAGGGGGTGAGACGGGGCGCACGGCGATCGCAACCGGCGCACGACGGCGGTCCTCTGGCGCACATCGGGTGTACGGGCGCGGGCGGTTGGGCCACCACGAGGTTGCGCGAAGGGGCTGTACCGGGCGGGGCGCTGTGCCAAGGTCGGTCCATGCCCGACCACATGTCGGCCGACTCGGCCGGAATCCGTCCGCGTGTCCTGCACCTGATCAGCGGCTCACGGCGTGGCGGCGCCCAGAACTTCGCCCGTGACCTCCACCGGGAACTGGGCCGCCGGGGCCAGTCCTCCGCCCTGTGCGCCCTCGCCCCGCACCCGCCCGGCCGCGCCGGTGCCGCGGAGGCCGACCCGGGCGACTGCCCCGACGCCACCAGGCTGCCGCGCGCCGCCGCCGTCCTCGGCCCGGGGCGCCTGCGCCCGAGCACCCTGCGGGCACTGCGCACCACCGCGCGCGCCGCCGACGTGGTGCTCGCCCACGGCTCCGACACCCTGGCCGCCTGTGCCCTCGCGCTGACCGGCACCAACACCCCCTTCGTCTACGTCTCCGTCGGCCACCCCCGGTACTGGACCGCCACCCGGTTGCGCCGGGTCCGCGGCGGTGCGCTGATGCACCGCGCCGCCGCCGTCACCACGCTCACCGACGAGGCGCGGGCCGTCCTCGAGGAGCAGTTCGGGCTGCCCGACGGCAAGGTGCACGTGATCCCCAACTCCCGCGCCGCCGAGAGCTATCCGCCCGCCGACGGCAGGGAGGACCGGCGGGCCGCCCGGCACGCACTGGGCCTTCCCGCGGACGTGCTGCTGGTCGCCTGGATCGGCGCGATAGCGCCCGAGAAGCGGCTCGACCTCGCCCTCGACGTCCTCGACCGCCTGCCCGACGTCCGGCTCGCCGTCGCCGGGGACGGCCCGCTGCGCGAGACGCTGGCCCGCCACCCGGCGGCCGCCCGCGCCCACTTCCTCGGCCCCCTGCCCGATCCGGCCCCGCTCTACCGTGCCGCCGACGCGCTGCTGCTCACCAGCGACAGCGAAGGCGTGCCCGGCGCGCTCATCGAAGCGGCCCTGGCCGGGGTGCCCGCCGTCGCCACCGACGTCGGCTGGGTGCGCGAGGTCGTCCGGGACGGCGCCACCGGCGCCCTCGTCGCCCCCGGCGACCCGCTCGCCCTCGCGGAGGCGCTGGGCAGGGTGCTGGCGGTCAACCGGGCGGGCCTCGGCGCGGCGGCCCGGGCGCACGCGCTGGAGCACTTCGAACTGGGTGCGGTGGTGGACGCGTGGCAGCGGCTGGTGGCTGACGTGTGGACGGAACGCGCGGTGCCGGCCGGCTGACCCGGGCCCCCGGGCCCCCGGGCCCACGGGCCCCCGGGCCCCCGGGCCCCCGGGCCTTCAGCCCCACGTCCCCGCAGACCGATGCCGTGCCTGCTACCCCCTTTCAGGTGAATCCAGACCCACCACCGGCCACCAACTCGTCGGTAACGAACCGCCGCCACCACACTTCCCGGTGTGAAATCGAAGTCGCTGCTGCGATCCACCGTCCTGTTCGCCGTCGCCGTCGGGATTGCCGCGTCCCCCGTCCAGGCCGGCGCGATGACCCACCAACCTCCGTCCGAGGGAGCCCAGTACGTCAGGCTCGACCACCCGCAACCGGTGCGCGAGAGCTCCCGGACGGAGGCGGTCGAGTTCTTCTGGTACGACTGCGGCCACTCCCAGGCGCTCGAACAGCCGCTGCAAGCCTGGGCGGAGAAGCACCGCGACGACGTCGCGCTGCGCCGCGTCCCGGCGATCTGGCCGGGAAGCCCGGAGGAGAAGGTGCAGCGCGGCCATGCGCGGATGTACTACGCGCTGGAGCGACTCGGCCTGGTCGAGCGCCTGCAGACCAGCGTCTTCCGGGCCGTCCACGACGACGGGGTGGACCTCGCCGGCGAGGCTTCGGCCACCGATTGGGCCGTGCGCCACGGTGTCGACGCGCAGCTCTTCGCCCAGGCCTACCGGTCCGCCGAGGTCGGCCGGTCGGTCGACGACGCCGCTGCCGCGTTCGTCCGCTACGGCGTCAACGAGCTGCCGACCGTGATCGTCCAGGGCGAGTACCGGACCTCCCCGAGCAAGGCCGGCGGTGTCGAGGCGATGCCCGAGGTGCTCGACTACCTGGTGCAGCAGGAGCAGTTGAAGACCGGTTGAGCTCTCGCCGGTCCCGTGATGTCGGGTCAGCTCGCTCGTTGTGCGCCTCTTGCCTAACCTTTCAAATCCTGTTTAATGGTTAGCATGAGCGAGCTGACGATCCCCCACATCCACCACCGGCACGTCGACGTCAACGGCGTGCGCGTCTTCTACCGCGAGACCGGCCCGGCCGACGCCCCCGTCCTCCTGCTGCTGCACGGCTTCCCCTCCGCCTCGCACCAGTACGCCCGGCTGCTCGACGCCCTCGGCACCCGCTACCGGCTGATAGCCCCCGACTACCCCGGCTTCGGCCACAGCGAAAGCCCCGCGCCCGACGCCTTCCCGTACCGCTTCGACACCCTCGCCGACGTGATCGAGGGCTTCTGCCTCGCCCTCGGCCTGGACCGCTTCGCGCTGTACGTCTTCGACTTCGGCGCCCCCGTCGGCCTGCGGCTGGCCACCCGCCGCCCGGAGTGGATCACCGGCCTGGTGGTCCAGAACGGCAACGCCTACGAGGAGGGACTCTCCGACCAGGCCCGGGAGTTCATCGCCAACCGGCGCGGCGTCCCGGGCGCCGAGGAAGCCGCCCGCTCGATCCTCACCCTGGAGATCACCCGCAGCCAGTACGAAGGCGGCACCGGCGACCCGAGCCTGGTCGCCCCCGACGGCTGGACCCTCGACCAGCACTTCCTCGACCTGCCCGGCCGCAAGGACATCCAGGTCGAACTCGCCCTCGACTACTTCTCCAACGTCGAGCTCTACCCGGCCTGGCAGGCCTGGCTGCGCGCCGACCAGCCGCCCACGCTCGTCCTCTGGGGCAACGGCGACCCGTTCTTCACCGAGGCCGGCGCCCGCGCCTACCTCCGCGACCTGCCCGACGCCGAGCTGCACGTGTTCGACACCGGGCACTTCGCGCTGGAGGAGAAGCTGCCCGAAATCGCTCCGCTGATCGACGACTTCCTCGCGCGGACGCAGAAGCAGGCGCAAGCTCAGTAGCAGCAGGCGCAGTAGCGGGCGCGGGAACAGCCTGGGTGGCTGCCGGGGAGCAGCGGCCACCCCGGCCGTGTTCAGTCGCGGCGCAGCAGGTACGTGACGAAGCCGAGCGTCCCCCGGTAGCCGTGCAGCCACTCCGCGCGGTGCCGGTCGGCGGCCTCCCGGGCGGTGGCCGCGTCCGGATGGTCCGGGTGGTCGATGGCCCACTCGGCCAGCGCACCCGTCCAGGAGAACTCGTAGTCGTCCCACTCCTGTTCGGTGCTGACGTGCCCGAAGACCGGCGTCCAGCCGTCCGCGAGGACCTGGTCGGTGGTCCCCGCCAGATCCGCGAAGTCCTCCCGGGCGGCGCCGAGTCCGTCCAGCGCCTCGGGGGAGGGATCGCGCTGCCAGAACCCGTCACCGACCAGCAGCCGGCCACCCGGCGCCAGGAGTGCGCGGGCGGCGGCGAGCGTCGGCAGCAGCCCGCCGAAGGCATGGGTGGCACCGACGCACAGCACCAGGTCGAACGGCTCCTTCGCGGTGAACTCCCTCGCGTCCACGTGGTGCAGGCCGATCCGGCGCACCACGCCGAGCGCGGTCGCGCTCTCCCGGGCGCGGGTCAGCGCCGCGGCGTCCACGTCCACTCCGACCGCCTGCCAGCGCGGGCGGGCGGCCAGCGCCCGGAGCAGCCACGCGCCCTCGCCGCAGCCCAGGTCCAGCGCCCGGCCCTCGTCCGTGCCGGCCGTGGCCCGGTCCAGCAGGCGGGCCACCGATCCGTCGGACAGCGGAGCCGCGATCGGGTGGTGGGCATGGGCGAGGCGGGAGATCTGCTGACGGTCCATCCGAGCAGTATGGATCGGGTCGGCCCGTCGCGCCGGGGAATTCCGGGTTCGCGGAGCGACCGGGGAACTGGGCGGCTCACGCCCGCGAGTAGGTCCGGCCCTTCCACGCCGCGCCCCGGCCCAGCCAGTGCTGCACCGCCGAGTCCACCGTCATCAGCAGGTACATTCCCGCCGTGAACGGCAGCAGCACCACGGCCGGCGCCGGCTGCCCGTAGTACCGGACCATCGGCAGGTACGTGCCCGCCATCAGCGCCCAGGCCGCCCCGCCTGCCACCGCCACCGCGGGCGCGCCTGCCACCAGCCCGGCGACCGTCGCCACCGGCGGCACCAGGTACACCAGCGCCAGCCCCACCACCGTCCCGAGCAGCAGCAGCGGCGAGTGCCTGAGCTGGGCGTACGCGCTGCGCGAGACCATCCGCCACAGCTGGTCCAGCCGCGGGTACGGCCGGACGCTGTCGACGTCGTCGGCCAGGCCCAGCCAGATCCGCCCGCCGGTGGACTTCACCGCCCGGGCCAGCGAGACGTCGTCGATCACCGCGCCCCGGATCGCCGCCACCCCGCCGGCCCGCTCCAGCGCCTCGCGCCGCACCAGGGAGCAGCCGCCCGCCGCAGCGGCCGTCCGGGCACCCGGACGGTTGCTCCGGCGGAACGGGTAGAGCTGGGCGAAGAAGTACACGAAGGCGGGCACGATCAGCCGTTCCCAGCCGGTCTCCACCCGCAGCCGGGCCATCTGCGACACCAGGTCCAGGCCGTTGCTCTCGGCCGCGGCCACCAACTCGGCGAGCGACTCCGGGCCGTGCGCGATGTCCGCGTCCGTCAACAGCAGGAACTCGACGTCCGGACCGGCCAGCGCCACCCCGTGCCGCAGCGCCCACAGCTTGCCCGTCCAACCGGGCGGCAGCGGGGGAGGAGTGGTGACGGTCAGGTCCAATCCGTCGATCGTCCGCAGCTCCGCCGCCAGCGCGCCGGTGCCGTCCGAACTGTGGTCGTCCACCAGGACCACCCGGGCCCGACCGGGGTACTTCTGCGCCAGCAGCGTCGGGAGGCTCGCCGGCAGCACCGCCGCCTCGTCCCGGGCCGGCACCACGATCGCCACCTGCGGCCACCGGACCGGCGGGCGGCGCGGCGGCAGCCGGACGTCGGTGCGCCAGAACAAGCCGTGGCAGCACGCCAGCCAGAGCCAGACCAGCAGGGAGAAGACGGTGATCCACAGCAGGACGGTCACCCCGGCAGTCTGCCGCAGACGAGGGCCGGACATGCGGATCGACTAAAGTCTTGACCCGTGAAGATCGCACTGATGGACTCGGGAATCGGCCTGCTGGCCGCCGCTGCCGCCATTCGGAAGCTGCGCCCGGACGCCGACCTGGTGCTGTCCTCCAACCCCGCCTCGATGCCGTGGGGGCCGCTCACGCCCGAAGAGGTCACCGAACTGGCCCTCGGCTGCTGCCGGGCCGCCGCCGCGCTCCGGCCCGACGCGCTGGTGATCGCCTGCAACACGGCGTCCGTCCACGCCCTCGCCGCCATCCGCGCCGCTCTGGAACCCGGACTGCCGGTGATCGGCACCGTCCCGGCCATCAAGCCCGCCGCCGCGCAGGGCGGCCGGGTCGCCATCTGGGCCACCCCGGCCACCACCGGGAGCGCCTACCAGCGCGGACTGATCCGCGACTTCGGCGGCGCCGCGGAGGTCACCGAGGTCGCCTGCCCGGGCCTCGCGGACGCCGTCGAGCACGGTGACGACGACGCCATCACGGCCGCGATCGCCGACGCCGCAAGCCGGACGCCGGTCGGCACCGACGCCATCGTGCTGGGCTGTACCCACTACGAACTCGTGCTCGACCGCATCCGCGCAGCCGTTGCCCCGACCGCCTCCCCGGCGCTCACCTTCCACGGCTCCGCCGACGCCGTCGCCGCCCAGGCCCTGCGCCGCGCCGGAGACACCAGTCGGACGGGGGCGGGCACGCTCACCGTCCTCCACGCCGGCGTGCCCGCCGAACTGCCCTCGGCCGCCGCCCTCTACCCGCAGGGCCACGCCCTGGCCACCCTCATCGGCTGATCCCCGGTCGGCCGGACCTCCCGGGGCCGGTCGCCCGGACTTCCCCGCGAACCGGGGAGCTCCGGGCGACCGCTTGGCGCCGGACATGAGTTTCACTGGTCGCGCCTCGGGGCCCATGAAGAATCATGGCGGGACCATCCGGAAATCCGATCAGCCTTTGCCGCGCAATATCGGCTCCGCCGGCATCCGGACCGAGATCGGGAACGCCGGCCGGATCGATTTCCGGTACGCGACCGACGAGTCGACCCGTCAGCGATGCCTCACCGAACCCTGCCCAGGAGAGGGCGCGGTGCGGCTCTCGTCACGTGGGGGATCCAGGTGGCCCGGTCGGCGTGCACGAGAAGTCGGACCGGTCGACGTTTCGGGGGCGCGGACATCTGCCCTGGCGGCATTGCGACTGTCTGTGGGGCAAAACAGGGCGTGCGGCGCTGCGCGGGAAGTCGGCTGGTCCGACTTCCCGCGCAGCGCCGCACGCGCCGCATCGGGGGTCAGGCGACGGCTTGGCGGCGCCAGCGGCGGTAGGCGGGTTCGAGGCCGGAGAGGATGGTGTCGAACCGGCGGCTGCTGGTCGTGGAGTCGACCTGGAGGCGGCTGATCTGGAGGGGGTTGGCGGGCAGGCGGGGGCCGAGGCGGTGGTCGGAGAGGAAACCGAGGCGGTAGCCCAGCTCCTGCAGGACGGTCTCGGCGCGGACGTCGTGGCCGCCGTCCGGGTAGGCGAAGGCGATCGGAGGCTCCCCCAGCCAGCGGGTGAGTGCTTCGTGGGCGCCGGTGATCTCGGTGCGGACCGTGGCGTCGTCGCAGCGTCCCAGGCACGGGTGCCCTTGGGTGTGGTTGCCGATGGCGACGCCCCCGTCCTGCAGGGCGAGGAGGTCGGCGGGGCTGAGCTGCTCCTGGCGGGGCGGCCGGCGGTCGGCGCTGGCCCGCAGTTCGTGCAGGCTCCGTCGGCGGTCCGGGTCGGGCATCGCCTTGAGCCGGCGGAGCAACTGGGAAGGGTGTCCGCAGTCGAGCGACCGGGCCCGGCCCCCGTGCCGGGCGAGGAAGTCGGCCTCGTGCCACCAGAACGGCCGCTCGGTACCGATGAGCTCCGAGATGACGAAGGCGGTGGCTGGAATGCGTCGGGCGTCGAGAGCGGGCAGGGCGTGGGTGAGGACGCTCCGGTCGGCGTCGTCGAAGGTGACCAGGACGCTCCGGGGCGGCAGTGGCCGCCGTTCCGTCACGGCCTGGAGGACGGCGGCGAGCGAGACCGGGGTGGCCAGTCGTCGGAGCCGGTCGAGCTGGGCGCCGAAGGAGCGGTGGTCGGTCACCCCGTGGTAGGCGAGCACGGCGAGGCGCTGGGCGGCCCGGGCCCGGAACAGCGGCTGGACGGGGGCGAACCGCAGCCATTCGCCCCGAGCGTCCTGCTGCTCCGTTTCGACGGACGGTCGGCGACGGCCCCCGCCGTGCCGGCCCCCGTCGTGTCCGGTTCCTCCGGGTAGGGCCCGGTCGTACCGGCTGCCCTCGTACCGGCTGCCCTCGTACCGGTTGCCGTCGTATCGGTTGCCGTCGTACCGGCTCCCGTCAGGTCGGACCCGGTCAGGTCGGGCCCGGTCAGGTCGGACCCCGTCATGTCGGCCGCCGTCGTACCAGCCCGCCGCGCAGCCGACGGGTGGTGGCGGCAGCGCGCGCATGCCGGAGACGGGCCTGGCACGGGCCGTGGAGATCGATGGTGTGGACTGGGACTGCGGCACGGTTCCCCCTCGTTCGCCGAGCGGCGTGGCGGTACCGCCGGAGGACGGAGCCCGGCCTCCGACTCCAGGGGCGGCGGCTCCGCCCCTGGACTTTCCTGTTCTCGGTGGGGGGTTCACACCCGTCCCTCGAACGGCTCCTGGATCACTCAATGCCATTGAGACCGCTGCACCACAGGGATGGTTGTACCGGGGGGACGAGGATTTTTCGTGGACTGATTGTGTAGCCGGAATGCGCATCGGCACACCCCCGGAACACGCCTGACCAGCTCTGATCCCGCGATTGCGGACAGTGGTGGAACCTTCACTGCGTGCGGGCTGCCCGCCGCTCCGGCCCGGGGTACCTTGGGCTCATGGCAGATGCGGACCGTGACCCCTTCCACCTGCACGGTGCCTCCCGGATGGCGCGCGCGTGCAGGGGTGGAGCCCTGGTCACCCACCAGCTCCCGCTCGCCGTGGTGGGCGTGGCCTGCCTGGCGGCGGGCATCATCGTGGCCGTGACCGTCCCGGACAGTGACGGCCCGGCGTGGGCGATGGCAGTGGCCGGATGCCTGGCGGCCGGTGTCCTGATGCTCGGCCGGATCGCCTTCGGCCTGTTCCGGGACCGGCGGCGCGCCGCGCTCTAGCGGCGGGCGAGCCGGCGCAGGGCCGTCGGCGCCGACTCGAACGCGTCGGTCGGATCGGACGGCTCCCGGCCCCACTGCCGGGTCGACCGTTTTCGGCATTTCGAAACGGTAGATCGAGCGAAATTGGTCAGACCGACCAAATATCGTCCTGTCGGACAATCCTCCGTGCCTGTGTTTCACCATTCCCGGACATCGACTCCATCGCGCCTCTACCGTGAATGCGTTCTTCCGGCTCGAAACGCCGTGGAGGGGGAGCGATGAGCGGCAGACCGGACATGGCCGTGCCCGCCACGTGAAACGCGGTGGCGACCTCGCCGTCGCCGCCCTGGCCGCGATCGCCGCGGTGCCGCTGGCGCTGCTCATCGCGGCCCTGCTGCGCTGCACCACCGGCGGCCCGGTCCTCGAACGGCAGACCCGGACGGGGCAGCACGGCCGTGAGTTCCGGATCCTGCGCTTCCGAACCACCCCGGACGGCCGGCTCGGCACCCTGCTGCGCCGCACCGGCCTGGACGAACTGCCACGGCTCTGGAACGTCGCCCATGGCGACATGGGAGTGGTCGGTCCCCGGCCCGACCACCCCGACCAGGTGGCCCGCTACTCCTGCCGGGAGCGGGGCCGCCTCGCCGTACGCCCCGGACTGACCGGCTGGGCCCAGCTCCACGCCCACGGCCACCCGCCGGCCGGCGACCGCACCCGCAGTCGGGCCGAACTCGACCTCTGGTACGTCGAGCACCGGTCGCTCCGGCTCGACCTGCGCATCCTCGGGCTCACCGTCCTGGCCCTGCTGCGCCCCGGGGCCGCTGAGCTGCGCCCAGCTGCGAACCGGCCGGGCTGAGCCGGCCGGGAACCACCCCGCTAGGCTGCGCGACATGGCCATTCCCCCCTTCCTCGCCGAACTCCGCTCCGTCGTGGGCAACCGCCCGCTCTGGCTGAGCGCCGTCGTCGCCGTCGTGCTGGACGACCACGACCGGGTGCTCCTCGCCCGTCGGGTCGACGACGGCCGGTGGGCGCCGGTCGGCGGCATCCTCGACCCCGGCGAGCAGCCCGGCGACGGCGTGGTGCGCGAATGCCTGGAGGAGACCGGTGTGGTGGCCGTGCCCGAGCTGCTCGCCTCGGTGTCCGTCTCGCCGCAGGTGACCTACCCCAACGGCGATGTGACGCAGTACCTGGTGCTGACCTTCCGCTGCCGCGCGGTCGGCGGGGAGGCGCGGGTGAACGACGACGAGTCCCTGGAGGTCGGCTGGTTCGCGCTGGACGAGCTGCCGCCGATGATCGAGACCGAGCACGAGCGGCTGCGCCACGCGATGGAGTGCGAGGGCCCGGCCGTGTTCACGTGGGACGGCAAGGAGCGGCCCTGAGCCGCTACCCCGGGCCGGGCCGCCACTCCTGACCTCACCACTCCTGACCTCACCACTCCCGACCCGACCACTCCCGACCCACCCGTCGACCCGGCCCGGCCCCGACCGCCTGACGCCGTGCCGGTCAGCCCTTGTGCTGCCGGTAGGCCTCCTCCGCCGCGTCGAGCACGGCGGACAGGTCGCCGCCCGCCGTCGCGGTGGTCGTGGCCGCCACCGCGCCCTCGACGAACGGGGCGTTGGCGAACCGGACCGGGAACGGCAGACCGTGCTCGTCGGCGTCGGACAGCAGTGCGCGGACGGTGGTGACGGCGCTGCCGAGGTCGGCCAGCACCACCACGCCGTGCCCCTGGTCGACCCGGCGGGTCGCGGCGGCGACCAGCACGGCGCTGATGCCGGGCCCGTTCGACGGGTCGCCGCCGGTCGCGGCGACCGGCGCGGGGGAGTCGGATCCGGTCAGTGCGAGCGCCAGCGACCGTACGGCGGTGGCCAGTTCCTGGCTGTGCGAGACCAGGACGATCCCGACCCGGCCGTGCGAGGTGGGCCGGGCGGGGGTCGGCCGGGGCAGCGG
>NZ_JOHO01000062.1 GCF_000719705.1 Streptomyces sp. NRRL S-350
AAACCGCGACAACACAGCCCACTCGGCATCCGAAAGCTCATGACGGCGCACCATGACCGACATGATCTCTCATCACTTGATCAGCTTTGAAGACGACCCTAGGCCGTGTCTCATAATTGATCTTGTGGCGGGTCGAGGAGAGATAACGGATGCTGCGTGGGCTCGTCCGCCAGAGTCCGAAGCCGCAGTCCCGGACGGTCGGGCACCGCAAAGCCGCGGGACGCGAGCAAGCCTCTTATCTCGGCAATCGCCCGGCTGACGGTGGAGCGGTCGACCCCGAGGAGCAGGCCGAGGACTGCGTGGGGAGGGTCGTGCCGCAGATGGCTCAGCGTGGCGGCAACGCGGTCGGCGAAGACAAGCTGGTGCCGGGCCCCTGCTCCGGCGGCGCGGCGACGAGCACCTCCACGGGCGGTGTGACGTCGGTCCTCGACCACGGCCTGCCAGGGAGAGGCGAGCTCGACGACCAGATCGGCCAGGTGCCACCGTGAGAGACCCGTCAGCACCCGATGCCCGAGCACCGCACGGCTCACCATGATCGTCACAGCGTCAGATCATGCCGCCTGCAGGCTGCCCGGTCACATCGCCACCGCAATCACGCACCAGGTCGTAACCCCCGCCTGTGCGGGGAGGACAGGTTGGTCGGCGGGTGGATGCGCAGCGCCTCCGGCTGACCCCTGCGGGTGTGGGGAGGACCCGTCCGGTGTAATGCGGCTCAGCATCCACTCGCGGACCAGCCCACCGACCCCCATGGGGCCGAGCGAGCGCGATACAGCGAGCTGAAGCCGACCGCCAGGGCTGATTCCTGCGAGTGAGAAGAGTACAGCGGGCCGCGGGAATTGAGCCCACCGTTCTACGGCCGACTCTCGCAGCTGCGGTGAGGAAGCGTGACTCCGGTCAGGAGTGCGGGAGGGGCGTGTGTCCGGCATGGGGAGTGGAGAACGGATCCCTCCGGTTCCTGATGATCCGACTTGCCGTTCAACACGGCAGCAGAACGCCGCGCTCGCGGATGACCAGTTCTTCGCCCTCGGTAAGGCTCGCGTACGTGATGACCTCATCCAACAAGCGGAACGCGCCGCCGACCTCTTGGCGGGCGGTGACAATTCGTTCGGCCATGTCAGGACGGACATCGAGTACCTGCGAGATCGTCTGAGCGTCGGCGCTGTTCAGATCCAGCAGGCCGCCGTCGTCGTAACCGGTGCCTCGGCCTGGTCGGCCGATACCCAGTTCCCGGGCCATGGCGGGATCATCCTGAACGATACGGCGCGCCTCGGCACGCAGAGTTCGGGCCTGTTGGACGGCGGCCAGAGCGCTGACGGGCTCCGGCGAGAAGGCCGTCACCGGTCGCTGAGTGGCAGTGCCGTAGATCAGGGACCGGTACGGAGAGAGGAGGATCGGGGCGATGATCATCCCGGCGAGCGCGGCGAAACCTGCAGCAGGAGGGAGGAGGAGGCCGCCTGCAAGGATGACGGTGAACACAATGGCCAGTCGGCGAGCCTTCGTCGCGTCCCGCGAATGACCCTGAGACAGACGCGTGGTGGCGTGCCAGAACGGTACGCAGGCGAGCAGGCCGATGCTCAATATCGGCGTAAGAACGTACCAGAGGCCGGGGCGACGTTGGGTGGCTCGGATGGGGTGCTGACTCACGGAGGCAGCGTATCGATGTCTGAGTATCAGATGCCGCCTGACGCAGAAACTGATCGACGAGGGCCTCACGAAGCGTCAGGTCGCGCGGATGCTGGGTCGTGACGCTTCGCCGGTGTCGCAGTTCTTCACGAGGGCAAGGGCGCGGCGTTCGTGAACGCGCTGCGCCAGATCGTGCGGGCGGTGTGCGGCGGTGAACGGGACCCCGAGGCGTTGTCCGGCATCGCGGCAGCGAGCGTGGAACGCCGGCGGACCCGGACCGGCCAGAAGGCGCGGGTGCGGGGGCAAGGACGTCGTCGGGGCGCCCGGCGAGAGCATGGTCGGCCGGGCCGGGAAGCTCGTCCTGCGTCAGCCCCACAGCAACGGCGAGCTCGCGCCGGCTCTCCCCCGGGGCGGCGGTAGGCTGCCGAGGCTCCGAGAAGGCGCAGGAGGCCGCCACCCGCGGGTGGCGGCCTTCCGGCGTCTCAGACAGGGACCGTGACGACCGCGGCGGACGCGGGGACGTCGCCGGTTCGAGATCCGGGCCAGAGGCCGGCTCCCCATGGTGCGGCAGGTCCGCGAACCGGCCGCCGGCTGGCCCCGGCGGGTCAGCCGTTCAGCTTCGCGTACAGGCCGCGGCCCGGGCGCTGTACTCGGCCGGCCTTGGCCAGGCGCTCCAGCATGGTGCGCACCGCGTTCATGTTTTCTTGGCCGGGGTCTTCTTGGCGGTGGCCTTCTTCGCCGTCTTCGCGGCCGTGTCCGTGCGCGTGGTGGCCTTCTCGGCCGGCTCCCCGCCCCGGTCCTGGGCCGCCCCGGGTTCGGCCGCGATCTGCCGCGGCAAGTCCCCGACGATGGCGTCCGCCTCTGCCCGGACGGTGCCCACCGGCATGAGGTCCTGCGAGACCACCAGTCCGGCCAGGGCCCGCAGGCTCTCGATGGCGGCGCGTACGGCGTTCTCGCGCGCCACGGCGGCGGTCAGCTCCTCCTCCAGGCGCCGCCGGCGGGCCTCGATGCCGGGAAGTTCCGCCTCCAACTGGGCGATGGTGTCACTGAAACGGCTTTCTGCCACGGTTCCTCGTCTCCTCCGCCCACGCGATCCTCCGCAGGGACTATGCGATCTTTACCCCACTCACGCGTCCGCCAACAAGAACAGCACCAGACAGCCCGCTCCGCCGTCACGACCACGGAAGGCGACGGTGACGATGGCGGTGGTGCAGCGCCCCAGCGAACCGTCCGAGCCGCGGCCAGCACCACGCCCGACCACGCCCAGCCGCCATGTCGTGGTGAACGACCTCAGCGCGAGGACTTTCTGACGGCCCGCACCGGCGGTCGGCCTGCGATGCGGTCGGCGCCGACGGGCCACCGTGAGCTGCACACCGCCTTGGCCACAGGCAAGCCGCCGGACCGTCCGCCGGCGCGGACGACGGTCAGCCGTGCCGGCGAAGGTGGAAGCCTACGTGCCGTGGCGATGCGCGAGACCGCCCTGGGGCTGCCGGGCCGGTGTGGGTCGGCTCGGCGGCGATGCTCTTGTGCCGATTGTTGCGTTCGGCGGCCTCGGGCGGCATGGTCCGGCACTCACCCGCTGATTCGGGAGACCGGGCACAGAGGAGGTCCTGCTCAAGGAGGGCGTCCGGCTCGGCGTGCACGCGCTTGACGGGCAGCTGCCCGCCGATCGCCTTGACGATGTCGGCTGCGCTCGTCGAGCCGTTGGCCTCGATCAGGCTGAGGGCGGTGAGGTGGAGGCCGACATCCCGGAGGACGAGCCTGTGGCCCTCAGGGTGAGCACTCGGGTCGCCCGGCATGAGGCAGGCCAGGGCCCCGGCATGAGGCAGGCCAGGGCAAGGGATCGACACGCTCCGCGCCGCCGGACACCGCGACATCGCCGCCGGCATCCGGCAGGCTTCCTACGAGCCCTCCACCCGCCCGCTCGACCTGCCGAGCATCATCCGACCAACGTGATCACCAGAGCACAGGGCTTTGCAACGGCCCTGAGCCAGGGAGCGCCCTTTCCATGATCCGCCGCCGCCAATCGTGTTGATCATCACGCTCGGCGAAGTGATCGATTCCGCTAGGTTACCGACGTGACTGGCTCTCAACTCCCCCACTTCCAGGGCATATCCGGCGACCTCACGCGCGTACTGTTCGGACCTCGTGCACAGCAAATCCACGAGCCCTGGAGGCGCCTGTTCGACGACCCCCGGTTCGCCTTCGAGGAGGGACTGACCCCTCAGGAACGGACAGCGCTCTCGTACAAGCGACTGCGGTTCATAAACGATGCCGTGCCGGATCCGATCGCCCTGGCCTCGGACATCGAGAAGCTCGCGGCCATGCACGAGTGGGCTGGAGTGGTGGATGCCGGGATGGCGACGCTCGCGAGCATCCATTGGAACCTGCACATCGGCAGCCTGGCCGACCACGACGAGGGGCGGGACCTGCACCCGTATGCCCGAATGGAACGCATCGGGACATTCCTGTGCACCGAGCTGGACCACGGTAACGACGCCGCCGCGCTGGAGACACGGGCCACATTCGATCCCGAGACGAGCGGATTCATCCTGGATACGCCCACCGCCGGTGCTTGCAAATGGATGCCGAACACCTCCAGTGCCGGTGGCGCCAAGAGCGCCCTCGTTGCTGCCCGCCTGATCGTCGGCGAAGTCGACCACGGAGTTTTCCTCTTCCACACGCCGCTCACCGATCAGGAAGGTCGGCCCTACCCGGGCGTGGAAGTCCGGCCCCTCCCTCAGACCGCCAGCGCACCCGTCGACCACTGCGCCACCTACTTCCACGGCATGCGCCTGCCCTTCGACGCCATGGTGCAGGGCGACCACGGGCGTCTGTCACGCGACGGCAGGTTCACCAGCGTGCTGGGCAATCCACGCAAGCGATTCCTGCGGTCGGTCGGACGCGTCAACGCAGGCAAACTCTGCATGAGCGCCTACAGCCTCGGCGTGACACGCCATGCCCTCGTCGTCGCTGTGCAGCACGCCAGCCGACGGCTCACCTCCGGCATGACGACAGACCGCAAGGTCTCCCTCATCGAGCACCGCAGCCACCACGCCCCGCTCCTTTCCGCGGTCGCCACCACATACGCGGCGACACTGCTGCACCGCGAAGTAGTACAGCGGTGGACTGACAGCACTGCGACTGAGCGCGCCGATGTGGAACGACTGGCCGCCATGGCCAAGGCCTGGATCACTTGGCGGGGTCGGGAGATCATGACGGAATGCCGTGAGCGTTGCGGAGCGCAAGGCCTGCTGCTGTCGAACGGAATTGCCTTCCAGCTGGCTGCGAACGAGGGGACGGTCACCGCCGAGGGAGACAATCTGGTAATTCTCATCAAGGCGGCTGGTGAGATGCTGATGGGCGGATTCACTCCCATGCCGCCTTCTGAGGTACCGGCGAGTGAGCGCTCACTTGATGATTCAGACTATCTACAGGAACTTCTTGCAGACATCGAACGTATCTGGCACAGCAGGGCTCGCACCCGACTCCGGAGCGGGCCGACAGGAAATCCATTGGCTCGGTGGAACGGAACCGTGACACCAGCCTTGCGGCTCGTTGAAGCACATACAGTTCGCCTTGCCGCGCAGTCTCTGCTAAACGCGGCAACGGGAGAGCCCGTCCCTGAAGTCCAGGCAGTTCTCGCGAACCTGCACCGTCTGTTCACCTTGCGGCAGATCAAGGACAACAGTGGGGACTTGCTCGCGGCCGGCCACATGACCTCGGATCACGTTCAGCAACTGCCAGACGTCGAGGAAGCGCTGATCGAGGCGCTCCTGCCGTATGCCCTGACCCTGACAGATGGCTTCGCAGCTCTTGAGGGCGTCCTGGCCGGGCATCCGATGCTTGGCGCTCCGGAGCCGGCGGCCGAACTGGTTCCGGCGTGATTCGGTAGTCGCTCGGGGCGCTGCTGTCCGGCGACAGCAGCGCCCCGACCCTCGCCGGGGATGGGCGCGGGCCGCGACGTCGAGCGGGCCGCAGCGTCACCCGTCGTCGGGATCGTCAGAGGGCGATGATCTGCCCTTGCTGCCGCGTCAGTGACGCGTACGGCTGTTGCTCGACATCGGCTCCGTCGGCGGTGCTGCCCTCGTCGACGGCGAGGCAGGGCCCGCTGTAGCGGTTGATGAGGAAGTAGGAGCCGTCACCGGTGGGGGTGACGGCCCAGTGCTGCTGGGGGGCGCTGGAGCCGACCAGATGCCGACGTCGCCGCCGTCGGCGCGGGAGAGACCCGCGACCTCCATGAGCTTGCCGCTGCCCACCCCCTTGATCTCGTGGTAGCAGTCGTCGGTCCTGGGGAAGGTCCACTTCTGGTTGGCCTTGTTGAGCCAGGGCCATTGAAGGACGTCGGTGTTGGTCGGTGTTGTTGGCGGTGGCCCGCCCTTCACGTCGGCGACCTTGCCGCTGTGCCGGGCGACCAGCCGGTAGACGGGGCCGTCGCCGGGCAGCGTGGTGGACACCAGGGCCGGCTCGTCCGTCCGGCCGCCGATCCTGACGCCGCCGATGGTGACGTAGCCGCCGGTGGCCGCGTTGACCCGGATCCGTACGAAGCCGACGTTCCGGGCCGGCCATCCGGCCGCCTTGGAGGCACGGCCGGAGGCCCAGTTCCCGGCGGTGACCTGGGTGAAGTTCGTAGCGTCGGTGCTGGTGGAGATGGGTGTGGTGTGCTGGTCGATGCGCCAGCGGTTCCCTTCGCGGATGTCGCGCGCGGTGGGGCGGGCCCGGAAGGCGATCCGGTAGGAGTTGTGCGGTGCGAGCAGGCGCAGCGAGGCGTTGACCGGCAGGGACTTGCCGTTGCCGGCCGCGCCGGAGATGCACGTCATCGCGCGGGCTTCGAGGGTGGCGGCGATGTTGTCACAGGCGGTGCGCAGCGCCTCGGTGGCGACGGTTCGGGCGTCGGCCAGGTTCGGGCAGTGATCGGCGCGCTCACAAGATGCCGTGGTTGGCGGCCCTGTCCGGGCTCGTGCTGGTGCTCACCGCGCTCCCTCCTCGACCAGCCGGGCCGCTACGCGCCGTGCCAGCCAGGACGGGCGCCATGCCACTTCGCTGTGGCGGGGGCCTGGTACGCATGGCGTCCTGCGGCACGCGCAACAGGCCGCCGCCGGCGCTGCGGCTGCCCGGGCGAAGGACACTGGTGCCCGGTGAAGCCGGTGCTGACCCGGCCTCACCCTGGCGCAGGCCGCCGACCGCCTCTGAGGAGTTCGCTCATCTCGTCGGTCTGCCGTGGTCGGATGGTGCCCGAAGACGTGAGGAGGCCGAGTGTGCGTTGGAGACGTGGCAAGAAGGCAGGCCGTCGCCGGAACGGGGACGGGGACGGGCCGTATGAGATCGTGTCCTCTTCGCAGGCGCTCTCGCATCCGCCCCGGATCCGCGAGGAGCGCTGGGGGGAGTGGTTGCGGCGTTCGCGGATCGGGACCGACCTGGCCGCGTGGTGGGACGGCGGTGACAGTGACGTACGCACGCGTATTGGCGAAATCCCATATCGGGAGCGCCTCGTCGACCTCCTGTCCCGGGCCTCGCCCCGGGACTGCGCCGCGATGGGCCTGGGCTGCAGCCGCCGTGTCGACCGGCCGTGCTGGGAGCCGCAGATCTGCGGCCAGGACCGCGTCGGTGTTTGTGCCGGCGGCACGGCCGGTGCTGGCGCGTCTCGTACGGGTCCGGTGCCGGGTGCCTGCGGGTCCTTCGTGGACTGCTGGAGCGATCTGGAACTGCGTGTGGAGTTCTCCGCCGACGACCGCCACCGGGCGGTGCACATGACGGACCGGGACCGCTGGGGCGAGGTCGGCGTGTGGGTGGACGGCGTTCGGCTGATGGTGGATGCCTGGCTGGATCGGTCCGGGTACTGGGTGGGCGATCGGTTCTATGTGCTGCGGGCGGCGGGCCCGGAAGACCATCCCGATCAGCAGATCGCCCTCGGTCTGCTCGGTTACAGGATTCTCTCGCTCGTGATCCATGACGCCCGGCGCGGGACGACACGCGTGTTCGTCCCGAATGCCTCGCAGAGCTGGACCGATCCGTTCGTGCGGCTGGACGGCGATCAGTTGCATCTGTACGCGGACGAAGCCGCCGTCACGGCTGACCGGCCCGACCGGTCGGTACCTGCCGAATCGCCACCTTCTCGCCCTGGGGGCCCATACTGGTGGTGAGCTCCATGACAACGCCGAACAGAACGTCGCGGCGCAGCGCGTTGTTGAAGTCGAACACCGTCTGACCGGGGTGAGGTTGATGGTGCGGGCGGGGGCGGTGATGAAGTGGACGGTGCCCGTGGCGCGGGCCGCGGTGATCCAGCCCTGGGGTGCCTGGGTCTGCCGGCTCGGGGAGGAACTAATCAACAGCATCCCCCGGGGCCGGGGGCCGTCGTTGCTGGATCCAAGGGATGTCAGCCGCCTCAGTCTCCAGCGATGTAGACGTAGGTGCCGGGCGCCTCACCGCACTTGCTCAGCAGCGCCTCCAGGAGTACCAACTGCGGGTTGCTCCTCCAATCCGGGATTGTTTGGACCTCCGCACGCGCGGTCGCACACTGGCCGGAGTCCAGCACGGTGTCCCCGTAGGGGTCGATGCGGGAAAGGACGGGGAAGTCCGCGGGGCGGAGTCCCCCGAAGATGTCCATCAGCACGTCGTCCTCGTCTCCGAAGGATTCGGTGACCGTCCTCTGAAGGGCCTCCCAGCTTGTCAGGTCAGGGAGTTCGGAATGCCGGAAGACATCCAGTCCCACGTTGAGCTCCAGCTTCCTGTCAGAACGGATACTCAGGTTGAACTCGCCTTGTCGGCGAGCTGCATCAGTGCAACGCGGCCATCGCGACCCCGATGGTTCGTTGGCCGTCCTGGCTCATGGATTCCGGCGTCATGCAGCGCCCGAGGCGGGTCCTCGCCGCCTCAAGGGGCTCGGAATAGCTCATCCAGGTGGCAGGTAAGGATTGTCAGCGCGACGTCGCCAGTGCGCTGGCCGCCCAACACGCTCGAGCCCAGGCCGTTGACCATGGCCAGCAGTCCGGCGGCGGTGATCTCGGGATCTTTGCCGGAGTCGATCTCCCCGGCTTGCTGGGCCGCGCGGAGCTGCTTAGCGAGGAAGCCCTCCAGCAGCTCTGGCTGACGCGTGCCGTGCTTCTCCAGCGTGCTGGGGTCGTTGAGCACCAGCGTGTAGTAGGCGGCGTAGGTTCTTGTGATCCGACGGCTTTCCGGATCGGTCGGCAGGATGCACGACAAGACCGCGGTCGCGATGCCGCGCGGCGTGGGTGGGGAGTCCGCCGCGCTGATCCACTTCTCCATGCGGGCCTGAAGTTGGGCGCCGAGCCTGGCCAGCGCGTCCAGTAGCAGCCCTTGCTTGGTCTCGAAGTAGTACTGCACCAGCCGCAGGGAAACGCCGGCTTCGGCAGCGACCGCCCGCATGCTGGCCGACTGAAGACCCTGGGTGTCGGCGATCCGCAGCAGCGCCTCGGCGATCTGCCGCCGGCGCTCCTCGTGGTCAACCTGTGCTCTCATGATCCCACCTCCCTGGTACACCCGTATCATGCCGTGATACAGATGTACCATGCGAATCAGCCAGTTCAAGAACGACCAGGCCAGAGACCGATTCCGCGCCGCCTACGAGCGGACCCTGGAGCAACTGTGGCCTGGACCGCGAACGACGCTGGACCTGCCGACCACGTTCGGAACCACCCGCGTCTACCGAACCGGCCCGTCGAACGGCGAGCCGATCGTGCTGCTGCCCGGCTCGGGCGGAAACGCCCTGATGTGGCACCGGTACATCGACGTGCTGAGCCGGCACCGTCCGGTCATCGCCGTCGACACGATCGGCGAGCCCGGCGCAAGCGTGCAGACCGCCCCCATCGGCGACGGCCGGGACGGTGCCGCCTGGCTGGACGAACTACTGGCCGCGCTGAAGACGCCCCCCGCTCATGTCGTCGGCTGTTCCTACGGCGGCTGGCTGGCGCTCCACCACCAGATCCACCACCCAGGCCGTACCGTCTCCCTCACCCTGCTGGATCCTGCAGGCTTCGCCGACTTCGGCCCCCGGTTCTACGCCTGGCTGATCGCCGGCGGACTCGCCTCAGCCGCTCCGCGCCCGCTCCGCCCCCGCCTGGCACGCCTAGTCGGCAACAGCGCCATCCTGGAGACCGAGCTGATGAGCCTGATGCGCGCGTCAATGGGGTTCCGCCGCGCACTCCCGGTGCCGCCGGTCTTCTCCGACGAAGAACTGCACCGTCTGCAAGTCCCCGCACTGTTCCTGCTCGGTGCGCGCAGTGCCATGCACAACTCGCGCGAGGTCGCAGACCGCCTCGGCAGGCTCGCGCCCTCGACCCGGGTGGAGATC
Organism: Streptomyces sp. NRRL S-350; assembly: GCF_000719705.1. Taxonomy (GTDB): domain Bacteria; phylum Actinomycetota; class Actinomycetes; order Streptomycetales; family Streptomycetaceae; genus Kitasatospora. The sequence continues at coordinate 9,935 of NZ_JOHO01000062.1, forward strand.
GTGCCCGGCGCTGGCCATGCGCTGCCGACTGACCAGCCGGACCTGGTGATCGACCGCGTCCTCCACATCACGGGCAGTGGGGCCGGGTAGCCTCCTGGTTCCTCGTCGTTCAGCTGGAAGCCATGGTGATGTCGGCGCTGAGGCCAGGGCGGTAATCAGCCCGGTTCCGGTCAGGCAGCCGTCGCTGAGCTGGGGCCGGTACTGGATCTCTCGTAGGCCGCGTCGGACTGTCCGCACGAGGTGGTCAGGGTCGGTGAAGGCGACGTTGGACAGGAAACCGCGTCTCAGCAGTGACCAGATGCCCTCGACCGGGTTGAGCCCTACGCAACCTGGCGATCAACGCCCTCCGGACTGCCGGGCACCGCAACATCGCCGCCGGCCTCCCGCACGCCTCCTACGAGCCCTCCACCCGCCCGCTCGACCTCCTCGGCATCACCTGACCAGGCGCCCGCACGGACGACCCGGTGCCGCCGGGCGTCGCCTCCCCGGGGCAGCACCAACGGGCCCAGCTCCTCCGCCTCCCGGTCGCTGACGCACTGCGGGCACTCCAGCCGGTCGGGGCCGGCCTGCTCGGTCAGTTCCACCTTCGCGCCGATCGAGCCCCCGACACGTCCGGCACGCAGCGAGGTGGATGCGGCCTCAGGGGCCGAAGGCCCGGGGTGCCCACTGGTCGAGGTAGTCGGCGATCGGCCGCAGCTCAGTGGTGAAGAGCCGTTGCTGCGTCGCCACCCACGGCTCGGCAAGGACGGTGGCCATCGCGCTGGGGAAGGTGGAAAAGCGTGCGCAGGCCAGAACGGAAGCCCGCAGCTGCGGGCTGGGCAGGTGCAAAAGCCCGGTGCGCAGGATGTTCTGGAGCCACGGCTGCTGCTCCGGCCGGTACGGCGGAAGTGTCCGGAAGCGGTGAGTGACGACGGCCCCGGGGATGCCGAGCGAGGGACGCCCCGCGCGCCACCATCGCAGGGCCAGCTCCACGTCCTCCAGCCCGAATCCGCTGAAGGCCGCGAAGCCTCCCTCCGTGAGGAAGCGGTCGCGGACGACGGCCAGGCAGCCGCCCGGGAGGAGACCGACCTCGATGGGTTCGGGCCCGGCCACCGGGCGCCAGCGGTAGGTCAGCAGGGCGTCCACGAGTTCAGCCCCGCAGCCCACGAACCGGCTGTCGGAGGCGTCCCGCACCGCGGGTCCGACCAGCGCGTCCGGCACGCGGTCGAGCGCGGCCACGAGCGGTGTCAGCCACCGGTCGTCCACCACGCAGTGGGCGTCGAGGAAGACGAGGACCGGTTGGTCCGCGGCCCGCGCGCCGCGGTTGCGGGCCGCGGCCACGCCGACATGGTCCCCGCGCAGGGTCCGCACCCACGGCGGCCAGTCCCGCTCGCAGCCGCCGTCCGTGCTGCCGTCGTCGACGAGGACGAGCTGCCGCGGCCGCACGCACGCGCTCGCCACCGACCGGATGGTCTCGGCAACCCGGTCGCCCTCCTGGTAGGCGGAGACGACGACGGAAACGGGCACCGAGGAGCGCATGCCGGCGTCACCGCTCCGGTGGAGCGGCGGGTTGCGGAGCGGCGGGTTGCGGAGCGGCGGGTTGCGGAGCGGCGGCAGTGAGCTCCGGCGGCAGGTCGGCGGCCACCGAGGCGGGCGTGCGGGCCCGGCTCCAGAAGCTTCGGCACTCCGGCAGCAGACGGCCGTGCCGGGCGGTGTCCACCCAGGTGTACCGCTCCGGTTCCCGGGTCAGGGCGAAGCCGCGCAGCAGCGCGAACTCGCAGAACCCGCCGAATCCGGCGGCGTGCGCGTAGCTGCCGATCGACTGGCCGTGTGCGTCCCGGCAGTGGGCGCGGAGCCCGGCATACACATGTCGGGGGACGACCAGGGGCGGCGGCTCGGTCACGTCCGGCCGCACTGGTTCGCCGAAGAAGGCGGTCGGGCAGCGCCGCCAGCCGTCCGACTCCGGCCGTGCGCCGCCCGAGTCGAAGGCCATCCGTGGCCGACCGCCGTCGAACAGACGGCCCGTCAGCTCGCACGGTGCCGTGAAGACCTGGTCCGAGTCGAGGTGCAGGATCATGTCCGCGTCCGTGTAGTGGTCCGCGTTGAGCTTGGTGATCTGCTGGCCGAGGTAGTCGTCGGCGTAGTCGCGGCACGTGGACAGACGGACGCCCGTCGACTCGATCGCCGACGGCTCCATACGTTCCAGACTCGACTGCGGCACGACCACGACGACCTGGCGGTGGCCCGACGCGAACAGGGCGATGGACCGCAGCGCCAGGGCCAGCCAGTGCCGGTCCCGGTGGTACGACCGGATGAAGACGTCGATGACGGGGGTCACTCGACGGGCTCGTCTCCGATGTCGATCGCGGGTCCCGGAGTGCCCGTGATGCCGCCGGGCGGCGACGTCATCAGGAGTTCGTCGAACCCGGGGAACACCTCGGCCCACCGCGTGTCGCCGGCCCAGTGCGGCGCGATCCCCGCCGCGAGTGCGAGGTGGAACCCCGTGAGCCGGGAGATCCGGGCCCGGTCGAGGTTGAGGGCCAACGCATCGCCGAGACGGGCGGCGTCCAGGCCGAGTTCCTTCAGCACTGCGGGCGGGCTCGCCGAATACGCCGTGAACTCGGTCCCGTCGGTCAGGATCCGGGCCTGCCGGGGTACGAAGCCGACGTCGGCGAGCTCGCCGGAAACGATCGCCGACTGCTCATTGACGAACAGGGACACCCAGTCCATGCCCGCGCCCGCCAGGTCCTCGAAGAGGACCTTCGTCATCGCCGCCGCCAGGCCCACATTGGTGGTGTCCCGCACGGAGAGGAACGCCGGGGTGAGCAGCGACTGCCCGTTGTCGCTGACCACCGCCACCGCCATGCCGCGCAGGATCCTCGCACCGATGCCGGACGGCGGCCACGGACGCTCTTCGAAGGCCACGGCGGTCCTGGTGCGGGCTCTCGCCGCGAGCAGGACGAGGACCTCGTCGAGCAGGTGCCCGAGGCCGAGCCATCTGAGGAACCGGGCCAGCTCCGGCCGGTACTCGCCGAGGAGATCGGTGGTGATCCGCAGTTCCAGACGGTCGTTCAGCTCGTCGTGAAGGTTGTTCATCGCTTCCCCTCGCTGGTATTGCTGTCGTCCACGTCGTAGAGCCACGCCACCGCCGAATACCGCACACCGGTACGCACCGGGCGCACCTCGTGCAGCACATCGGAGCGGAAGGTGACGATGGAGCCGGCTTCCAACCGGATGTTCTCGGGCACCACGGTGCCATCGGGCCGCGGAACGTAGAGGACCAGCGCTCCACCATCGAAGGACGGGAGGCCGTCGTGCGGTGTGGCGTCGTTCAGCAGGCAGACGATCGACAGCCGTCGATGGCGGACGACGGCCGGATCCAGCGGGTCGTCGGAGCTGTCCCGGTGGGCGCGGAAGAGTCCGCGCTCGGCGTAGCTGCAGAACTTCGGGCCGTCCAGCGCGGCCCGTCGCCATCCCTCGTCCTCGATCGTCTTCCGTGCCACCTCCCGCATCGCGGTGACAACGGGCTTCGACCGCTCGGGCGCCAGCAGGTGCTCCGAGCAGCTGCGCATGCTCAGGTCGACCACGTCCTCGCTGCGGCGCAGCACCGGGCCGGTGATGGCGGCGGACCGGGCCATGGCCTCGACGGCGGCGCGGCAGTCCTGCGGTGACAGCACGTTGTGCCAGATTCTCGGCTGCGCCTCGTTACGCTCTGCACGGCTGGGAGTTCCGGTCCGCATCCTTCTCCCACTCTCGGTCGGTCGTGCGACGGCAACGAGAAACCCGCCCACAAGTTAACCAACAGCGCTGTCGCAGTTGCGGAAGGTGATCGCCCGGGAGGGTGCCGTGTCTCCGTCGCCGGCTCACGCATCCCCCTCCGGGACTCGCCGGCCCCCCGACTGCTACCGGAGGCGCGCGCCGTTCGGCCATGGCCCCCACCACACCGGAGGTCTTCCCATGATCAAGACGACCACCGTCACGCGCAGCGCGGCATCGAGACCTGGTCGATCGCGGTGACCGCGTACGAGCGGATCGCCGAAGTCGTCAACGCCACCCGGCCCACCAGCGGATCGCAGGACGGCCCGGACAACCGGCCCCGCGTCGTCCTGGACGACCGCAGCGCGAACCAGGCCAACTGACAGGCGAAGCCGGGCACGTAAGCTGACAGCAGGGCCCTCACGTCGACGAGCGTGAGGGCCTGCCGCGGGTTGCTGTCCAGCAGGTACAGGGCGCCGGCCGCGTTCCGCCGGCGGGGGCCGGCCTCGTTGTGCGCGGTCCCCGCCCAGCCCGGTCCGTGCCGGTGGCGCGGGCCGTCCACCGCCACCTCGACTTCGCCCAGACCGGCCCAGTGACTTCGACAGCAGTCGGCACGCCCTGCGTGGTGCGCAAGCCCCGCAGCCCCGCGCCTCTTCTCCTTCCTCTGACCGCCCCAGCGATCGGGTCTCGCCGGAGGCTTTCAATCGGCCGGCTGGCAGGGGATGCTGCGCCTGGCCCGGCCCCGCGCCAGACGTAGGCGGATCGGTCAGGGACCGAATGTGGACGAGCCGGCCCGGCGGGAGACGGGAAGCGGGGAACCCTCCACAGGCTGTCGTAGTGCTCTCGCCGGGGCGGCGACGTCCTCGATCTGTTCGTCCTGCTTCACCTCGACGCGCGCGGCCTGCCAGCTGGAGAAGTGGCCGACGAAGTTCGCCCACACCGACATGAGGGCGATCCACAGGATGGAGGTCTTGAGCCCGGTGCACACGGTGACGGGGATGAGGACGAACCATACGAGGGTGCACCAGCCGTGGAAGGCCCGGAGGAAGGCTGGGCGGCCGAACAACGCCGAGAATCTGCCCACGAGTCGGGTCCTTTCGAAGGGCCGGGGAATGCCGTCCGGCTTGACGGCGTGCCCGCACCACAGCAGCTCGGTCCGCCGCTGACGCGACGTACCCGGCCGTGGCGGGCGCATCCGTGCGGGGGTTGCCCGCGGTTCAGCTCTGGGAGGCGACGGCCGCTGGTCGCAGGTCGGCCAGGGACAGGCGGTGGTCGGGCTCGTCGGTCAGGATGACGCGGTGCGTGGTGGTGTGGCCGGGTCCGACATGGAGGAGTTCGCCGGGCTCCATCAGCCGCCAGTGGGGGTTGTCGTCCATGCGTTCGCTGGCGACCACGGTCGCCCGGGTGCGGGCGAGGTCGCCGGAGTGGACGCGCAGGCGGCCCGCGGTGCCGGTGTGGTCCAGGTGCCGGGTTCCGTGGTGGCCGCCGGGCCGTCGCTGGAGGACGTACAGCTCGTGGGTGTCCGGGTAACGCAGGGCCCAGAGCTGGTCGGCGGTGGTGAGGACGATGTTCATCGCGTAGACGGGCAGGTGCCGGGCCACCCAGCGGGCTGCGGCCTCGATGCCGGCGCCGACGTCCCCGCCGCGTGCGGCGGTCTCGCGGGTGATCAGCGCGAAGAAGCGTTCGGAGTCGGTGTCGCCCTTGACCAGCGCGCGGTCAGGCCCGAGGTGGGCATCGAGCAGGTCCAGGCCCTCGATCACCCCGTTGTGGGCGAACAGTCGGCCGTCCTGCTCGAACGGGTGGGTGTTGGCGTTGGTCAGATCGCCGGTCGAGGCGAAGCGGATGTGGGCCAGGAAGGTCGTCGACTCGACCACCGCGGCGTCCTGGGCGAACGCGCGGTCCTGGAACGCGGCGATCGGCGCCTTGTGGACCTGCGGGGTCCCGTCGGCGGTGAAGTACCCCAGGCCGGTGCCGTCGGGCTCCCGTCGGCTCTGCTCGCTCAGGTTGTCGGGTGCCTCCAGCAGCCAGAACGTCGCCCGGCTGCGCTGGGGTCCACTGCTCATGCCGAACAAGCGACACATGGGGTCCTGCCTCTCTGGGACGCTTGGGGTGACGTCGGTCAGCCGGCGGATGGTGCGCCACGGGCCGCAGCGGCCTCGCGGCGTGGACGGCGGTGTCAGTCCCGTCCCGGGCGCCGGGGGTTCTTGGTCTCGGCGCCGTGCGCGAAGCCGCCCGCGTCCTCGGCGCTGCGCCGCGGGCCGTCCTGGCGCTCCAGGCGGTCGAGTACACGCTTGAGATCGGTCAGCAGCAGGTCGGCGAGGTCGTGGCTGAATCCGTTGCGTGCGACGATCCGCAGGACGGCCAGGTCGGTCCGGTTCTTCGGGAAGGTGTAGGCGGGTACCAGCCAGCCACGCTCGCGCAGTGCGGCGGAGACGTCGAAGACGCTGAACGCGTCGATCCCTTCACGGACCCGGAAGGCGAAGACGGGGGTCTCGCTGCCGTCGGTGATCAGCTCGAACGGGCCGAGCTTGGCGATCTCGGCAGACAGACGGGTGGCGACATCGCGGCAGGTCTGCTGGACGCGCCGGTAGCCGTCGAAGCCAAGGCGCAGGAAGTTGTAGTACTGGGCGACGACCTGGGCGCCGGGGCGGGAGAAGTTGAGCGCGAAGGTCGGCATGTCGCCGCCCAGGTAGTTCACGTGGAAGACCAGGTCGTCGGGCAGCGCCTGCTCGTCGCGCCACAGCGCCCAGCCGACGCCGGGCATCACCAGGCCGAACTTGTGGCCGGAGGTGTTGATGGAGGCGACGCGCGGCAGCCGGAAGTCCCAGACGAGTTCCGGGTCCAGGAACGGGGCGATCATCGCGCCGGAGGCGCCGTCCACGTGGATCGGGATGTCCAGACCCGTGCGCTCCTGCAGGGCGTCCAGCGCGGCGGCGAGTTCGGCCACCGGTTCGTAGCTGCCGTCGAAGGTCGAGCCGAGCACCGCGACGACGCCGATGGTGTTCTCGTCGCACAGTTCGACCGCCGCCTCGGGGGAAAGGTGGTAGCGATCGCCCTCCATCGGGACGTAGCGGGCTTCGACGTCGAAGTAGTCCGCGAACTTCTCCCAGCAGATCTGGACGTTGATGCCCATGACCAGGTTCGGCTTCGCCGCCTTCGCGTCCGCACCGCGGCGGTGCTGCCAGCGGCGCTTGAGTGCCAGGCCGCCGAGCATCGCCGCCTCGCTGGAGCCGGTGGTCGAGCAGCCGACCGCCCGGTGGGCGTCGGGGGCGTTCCACAGCCGGGCGAGCATGTGCACGCACCGCGTCTCCAGCTCGGCCGTCTGCGGGTACTCGTCCTTGTCGATCATGTTCTTCTCGGCGCACTCGGCCATCAGCCGCAGCGCCTGCGGTTCGGCCCAGGTCGACACGAACGTCGCCAGGTTCAACCGGGCGTTGCCGTCCAGCATGAGCTCGTCGTGCACCAGCTGGTAGGCGGTTTCCGGCTCCATCTCGCCCTTCGGCAGGGCGTGACGGGGCACCTTGACGGGCTCCCGGCTGAACACGGGGTTGAGTTCCAGGTCGCGGCTGGGTCGATCGTGTTGCTGGCCTCGCTTGAGCGGCATACTCGGGGTCCCTTCGTCGACTCGTCGGGGGGGCGATCGCTGTGCGGGCACGGGTGGTACGGCGGCCGTCGCGGTCACCGGTGCGGGCCCACCACGCGGGCACCGCCGGCGGGCTCGGGTGCGGTCAGGGTGTGGCTACCCCTCGGCCTCCAGCGCGTCGGCCAGTTCCTGCTTGGCCATCCGCGAGCGTCCGGGGATGTCGGCCTCCTGGGCCTGGCGGTACAGCTCGTCCTTGGTCGGCTCGTCATCCCCGTGGCGCTCCGCCGCCTGCCGTTCGGCGACGGCGAGCGCCTCCTCGCGCCGCTCCTGGAACTTCACGCCGAGTTCCCGCAGCCGCTCCTCGTCCATCGCCTGCCGCAGCGCGGGCAGGATCTCGGACTCCTCCGTCTCGACGTGGTGCCTGACCGCCTCGACGAGTTCGGCGACCAGGGTGTCGAAATGCTTCGACTGCGGGTCGGTGGCCTGCAGACGCCTGATCAGGTGCTCGGCCTGCGCGTGCTCGTCCTCGCTGTGAGCCATCTGGTCCTTCTCCCCGGGCGCGTCCGTCGCGACGACCGGGTACACCCGCTCTTCCTCGGCGCGTGAGTGGGCGATCAACAGGGCCCCGACACGATCGAGCACGGCGACCCGGTCCCCACCTCCCGCCTGCAGATGCTGGAACAGCTTCTCCACCTCGCGGTGGTCCGCGGTGATCAGCTCGACGACATCCTTCGTCATTCCGTCTCCCAACGATCCGGTGGCGGCCAGGAGCACCGCCTACCCCGAAAACGTGCCGGCACGCCGCCGTCACTCTCCGAGCCCGCCGCCGCCCGCGCGGGATCCCGGTCGCGCAACACGGGAGCCGCCTCATGAGCTGCTGGAGGTGGTAGCTGCGGAAGCGCAGAAGGAGAGGGAAGTGCCCGCTCCTGCTGTTGAGGAGCAGCAAGCCGTCGGGTGCGCAACGAGTGGGCCGGAGTCGAGCAGAGCCGAGCACCGGCCAGAACCGGGACCGCGCCGGGCAGTCATGTCCTCGCTGGGCAGGACAACCACGCCTCGGGCGGCCGCGACGCCGGCTGGGACAGCTATCAAGCAGTGGCTTCCGGGCCGGGCGGCCAGGTGGAGGTCAACGGGGACTTCTACCCGACGCACTGATCCTGCAGGCGGACAGGCGAAAGTTCTTCCAGAGACCGGGCAACCTTTCCGCGGGAACGGACCACTAAAGGCCAAGAGGGCACTGCCCCGAGCAGCGCCGCCCCTATCGGAGGAGACCGACCCCTTGTCAGATCAGAACCGCCGCAGGCACCACCGCCGTCGCTGGAGGCACCGCCGCGCGCTCACCATCGCCGGGGCCCTGGCGGTCGTCGGCACCGCCGTCCCGTTGGTCGCCAACGCGGCCCTGGACCACACCGGCAAGACGCTCACCGTGGCCACCGACGGCAGCGGCCGCTATCGGACGGTGCAGGCCGCGGTCGACGCCGCCTTGCCCAGGGACGTCATCAGCATCGCCAAGGGCACATACCACGAGGTGGTTTCGGTGCCCTCGAGCAAGACCGGGCTGACCCTCAAGGGCGCCACCGGCAACCCGGAGGACGTCGTCATCACCTACGGCAACGCAGCCGGGAGCACGAGGGCCGGCGGCACCAAGCTCGGCACCATGGGCAGCGCCACCGCCACCTTCGCCGCCGCCAGGATGACCGTGGAGGACCTCACTGTCGTCAACACCTTCGACAAGGCAGCGAATCCGAACGTCACCGACACCCAGGCTGTCGCCGTGAACGCCGAGGGCGACCGCCAGGTGTTCCGCAACGATCGCATCATCGGCCACCAGGACACCCTGCTCACCTGGTCTCCCCAGGCCATGGCCCAGACCCGGCAGTACTTCACCGACGACTTCATCGAAGGCGACGTCGACTTCATCTTCGGCAACGCCACCGCCGTTCTCGACCACGCCACGATCCAGGCCGTCGACGACGGTGCGCCCGCCGACGGCCTGAACGGCTTCCTCACTGCGGCCAACACCGAGACCTCGCACAAGTACGGGCTGCTCATCACCGACAGCACCGTCCGCAGCATCGCCAAGGACGGTACGTACTACCTCGGCCGCCCCTGGCATCCCTACGGCTCCTCGGTCGCCCAGGTGGTGGTCCGCAACACCCAGCTTCCCGCCGCGCTCAAGACAGCGCCCTGGACGGACATGTCCGGCTTCGCCTGGCAGTCGGCTCGATTCGCCTCCTACCACAACACCCGGGCGGGCGTCGCCATCACGGACGGGCCCCAGCTGACGGACACCCAGGCGGCCGACTACACCGCGCGGACGTACCTGGCGGGCACCGACGGCTGGGACCCGGTCCGCACCAGGCCGTCCGGCACTCCTACGCCTGGCAGCACTACGCCCGGCAGCACCGCGACCGGCGACACCCGTCACGTCACCGAACCCGCCGTGCCGACCGCCGTCTGCGCGACTGTCACCTCCGGCCTCGCGATGACCGGCCGGACCACCGACCAGACCAGCGAAGCCACGCCGCCGGACACGGCACGGGTCCAGAAGGCCCTGGACGGCTGCACCCGGAGCGGATCCGCCCCGGTCGCCGTCCGACTCAAGGCCGCCGACGCCACCCGAACAGCCTTCCTCACCGGCCCACTGACGGTCCATCAGGGGGAGGTCCTGCTGCTCGACGACAACGTCACCCTCTACGGCTCCCGCAACCCCGCCGACTACCAGGTCAACGGCAAGCCCACCTGCGGCACTCTCGCCTCGAGCAGCGGCGGTTGCAAGCCGCTGATCTCCGTGGCCGGGGCGAACGCGGGCATCGAGGCGGTGCGGGCCGGCGACGGCAGCCAGGGTCGGATAGACGGCCGGGGCGACCAGACGATCCTCGGCACCAACACCACCTGGTGGCAGCTGGCCACCGAGGCGCAGAAGGCCAACCAGAACCAGAACAACCCCCGCCTGATGCAGATCGACAACTCCGACAACTTCACGCTGTACCACATCGACCTGCTGAGCTCCGCCAACTTCCACGTGGTCTACAACGGCGGCAACGGCTTCACCGCGTGGGGCGTGCGGATCAAGACCCCGGCGACGGCCCGCAACACCGACGGCATCGACCCGGCGGGCGCCACCAACGTCACCATCACCGACTCGTACCTCATGGACGGCGACGACGGCATCGCGATCAAGGGCGGCAGCAAGGCCAGCAGCAACATCACCGTGTCGGGCAACCACTTCTACGGCACCCACGGCATCTCCATCGGCAGCGAGACCACCAGCGGCGTCAGCAACGTCCTGTTCCGCGACAACACCCTCACCGGCACCGACAGCCTGGGCAACACCAGCGGCAGCAGCACCGGCATCCGGATCAAGAGCTCCCCGGCCAACGGCGGCAAGGTCACCGACGTCAGCTACCTCGACACCTGCCTGGACGCGGTCCGCGCCCCGCTCGTCTTCGACACCCACTACTCTGCGGGCAGCGGCTCCGGCGTCCCCGTCTTCACCGACATCGTCGTCGACGGCGTCACAGCGACGCACTCGCCCAGCAGCGCGAAGTCCACCTTCGTCGGCCTGGACGCGGCCCACCCGCTGGGTCTGACCCTGCGCAACGCCAACCTGGACGTCACCACCAACACCGCCGCCTACGCCACTGTCAAGGCCGCCAACACCGACCTGCGCTTCTCCGGCACCGACGTGAACGTCACCACGGCCGCCAGCTCGGGCTCGGCGCCCAGCTGCACCTTCCCCCCCTACCCGGCCCTCTGAGGTCCGGTAGGGCCAGCAGGCACCGGCCAATCACGGGACGACCCACCCGCATCACCCGCTTCGAGGACCTGCTCGCCCTCGAGCCGCTCCTCGCCACCCTGCCGGAGCGCGACCGAACGATCGTCTCCCTGCGTTTCGGGGAGGAACAGACCGGCCTTCCCCTCGTAGCGTGGAGGCCGTGACTGGCCGAGAAGTTGGGAGTCATGGCGGAGAAGAGGCGGAAGTTCGACGCGGAGTTCCGTGAGGGGGCCGTGCGGATCGTGGCCGAGACCGGGAGGCCGACGGCGGAGGTCGCGCGAGAGCTCGGGATCCACCTTGTGCCCCGGTGCCTGGAGGCACCGGGGCACCCGGGAGCACCCGGGAGTAGCTTCAGGACAGCGACCACCGCTGGTTGGGCTGCCCGTTGCACGCCCACAGCTGGACCGGCGCGCCGTTGGCGGTGGAAGCGCCGGACACGTCCAGGCACAGCCCGGACCCGACGCCGGTGACGGTGCCGTCGGCGTTGAAGGCCCACTGCTGGTTGCTCTGGCCGTTGCACGTCCAGACCGCGGCCTTGGTGCCGTTGGTGGTGCCCTTGCCGTAGGCGTCCAGGCAGAGCCTGCTCGTACCGCTGTAGACCGTCAGCTCGCCGGCGGACGTCCGGGTGAAGAGCTGGTTGGCCGCACCGCTGCAGTCCCAGATCTGGGTCTGGGTGCCGGGGGAGGTCGACGCGTTCGGCACGTCCAGGCATCTGCCCGCCCCCACCGCGTGCACCGCCCCGCTGACGTCACTGCCGCTGCCGCCCGTCACGCCCGACTGGGCGATCACCTGCTGCGCACCGGACGGCCAGTTGACTCCGCTGACCTGGACGTTTCCGGTGAGGACGTTGTTGTGCGGGGCCCCGGTGGCGACCTGGGTGGCGCCCCCGTTGTACCAGTTGCCGGAGAAGGTGCTGTCGTTGGTGTTGTTGCCGCCGCTGGCGTTGGTGAAGGCCCACACGCCCGAGTCCTGGACCACGTTGCTGCTGAGGGTCTCGCTGCGGGAGCCCTCGTCCAGGTAGAGCCCGACGGTGTTCCTGTTGTCGTAGACGTAGTTGTGGTCGATGCTCGTGCCCGGGTTGGCGGACAGGGTGTAGATGCTGCCGCCGTCGTGGAACACCTGCTTGGTGCCGTGCACCTTGTTGTAGCTGACGACGGTGTTCTTCAGGGTCGTCGGCGTGCTGTAGACGGGCTGGTAGTCGTAGAGGCCGCGGTCGCGGTAGTCCTGGCTGCCGCCGGCGTCGTTGGCCCCCCAGCCCCATCCGACGTCGATGCCGTCGTAGGCGAGGTCGGAGACCTCGTTGCGGGTGATGACGGCGTGGGTGACGTAGGTCGAGAGGATCCCGGCCATGTCCTTGTAGTCCTTGGCGACGTCACTGATCCGGTTGTTGCTGATGGTGATGTTCTGGTTGGTCATCGCGGCGTCGGACGGGTGGTGGGCGTCGGGCCGCACGCCGCCGACCACGATGCCCGCCCCGGAGTCGTCGGTGAACGTGTTGCCGGAGACCGTGACGTCCGAAGCGCCCAGGCCGACGCCGGAGGCATGGGCGTCGGCGTCGTTGCCGATGCCCAGGCCGACCTGGCCCAGGTGGGCGAAGGAGTTCCCGGAGAAGGTGACGGAGGAGGCCGCCGAGACCTGCACCGCCGCCGGCACCTGGTTCCAGCTGTTGCGGGCGGCCTCGAACAGCCGGCATCCCGACTGGCAGGAGGTCATGAAGTCCGGGGGCTGGGTGAAGGTGCTCGCCAGGAACGCCCCGCTCTGCTGGTCGGCGTAGCCGACGTTGGTGCTGGGCTGCAGCCAGGTGGTGTGGTTGAACGCGATGCCCTGGAAGGTGAGGTCGTGCGCGGGGCTGGTGTGGCTGCTGCCGCCGATCTGCAGCAGGGACGTCAACCGCGGCAGCTCGATGTCGTGGGCCGAGGCCTGCCAGCCCGCGGGGGCCTTGTAGTACAGCCGGCCCGCCTGCGGGTCCAGGAACCACTGTCCGGCGGACTTCAGGAACGCGTACGAGTTCTCCAACTGCAGCGACCCGCCGGCGAAGGGCTTGGCCAGGGTGTCGTAGCCCCAGTTGTTGTTGTTCCACGCGGGCTGCTGCATGGTGACGGTCGTCCCGCTGATGGACTGCACCGGCGCGAAGCGGTCGGTGAAGGAGTTCCGGCTCTCCAACTCGATCCGGTTCTGCTGGGGCAGCGAGGCCAGGTAGTCCAGCGCCGGATTGACGATCGTCATCCCGCCGGCGGTGATGCTCACGTCGCCGCGGGAGATCGGGATCGCCGCCCGCGGCGCCAGCGTCCCGTCGACGTACAGCTGCCGCGAGTCGGTGCCCGCCGGCACCGGCGCCGCGTAGATGTTGTTCGCGGAGTCCTTCAGGCTCCAGCCCGTCACCTGCTGCCCGCCCGACAGCACCGGGCTCGCGCCGGGGGCCGCCTGCCAGATCACCCGGTGCCCGTTGCCGCCCGAGTCCGCGGCGCCGAGCGTCAGCGGAGCGGTCAACCGGTAGGTCCCGCCGGCCAGTTGCACCACGATGTCGCCGGTCATACCAGCGTTGACGGCCTCCACGGAGGCCTTCGCCTGGGTCAGGGAGCAGGGCGCCGCGGCCGAGCACGCGCTCCCGCTGCCGGTCGGCGCGACGTACAGGGTGGTCGTCGTCGCCGCGGGCGCGGCCACGGCGGGCGCGGCCACGACGGCGCCGGCGGCCAGGGCCGCGACGGTGAGGGCCGCTCTCGTACGGCCGGGCGCCGCAAGGGCGCGTCGGGTGGGCTTCATCGGTTCGCTGTCTCCTCGCGTGGGTGGGAGCCGGGGACGGCAGGTGCGGGATGGTGCGGGCCGGGCCGTGGTGGGACGGCCCGGCCCGGCCCGGCCCGGGGTGCGGACGGGAACGGGCGCCGCCGGTCAGCTCAGCTGCGCGTCCACTTCTGGTTGCCGGCACCGGTGCACTGCCACAACTGGATCAGGGTGCCGTTGGCGGTGCCGTAGGCGCTGACGTCCAGGCACAGGCCGGACTGCACGCTCGTGACGGTGCCGTCGGCGTTGAGGTTCCACTGCTGGTTGGACTGGCCGTTGCAGTCCCAGACGATCGCCTTGGTGCCGTTCGCCGTGCCCCTGGCCTCGGCGTCCAGGCACTTGCCGCCGTAGACCCGCAACTCCTTGGCGCCGGTGGGCGTCCACTGCTGGTTCGTGCCGCCGCTGCAGTCCCACAGCTGCGTCTGGGTGCCGTTGGCCTGGCTGGAGTTCGGGACGTCCAGGCACCGGTTGGCGCTGGTGCTGCGCAGCGGACCGGCCGTGCCGCCGGTGCCCGAACCGCCGTAGCCGGCGGCGGTGATGCTCGCCTGCACCCCGTTCTCGGCGGCGTCCGAGGGGAAGCCCGCGGTGATGGCGCCCTCGAAGAACTCGCCCTGGCCGGAGACGCTGTTGTCGCCCCCGGTCCCGAGCAGCAGGGAACTGTCGGTCTTCATCGGCGAGTAGCCGTTGGGCAGGGGGCCGGAGTAGGGGGTGGTGAGCCCGCCGCTCGCCGCGTTCCCGTACTTCAGCGTGAAGTTGCTGGTGCCGTTGTTCTTCTCCATGGCGCTGACGAACGGGTAGTGCACACCCTGGTTGCCCGGGTCCTTGTTGGAGCCGGTGTTGGTGTGGAACATCCCGTTCTCCAGGTCGGCCTCGACCCAGGGGCCGGTGCCGGTGCACCCCTTGAACCAGCAGGCGTTGCCCCAGTAGATGGCGTTCATCGTGGCGTCGCCGGTGTCGGTGTGGCTGTTCTCGCCGCTGCCGTAGTCGAAGCAGCACCACTGGTTGGTGAACTCGGACGAGGTCACCATGTAGATGCCCTCGGGCTGGGAGCCGGTGGGAGCCCCGACGGCGTGGTCGATGCGGTAGCCCACGCCCTGCGTGACCTTGACGCCGAAGACCTGGTGCCCGCCCGCCGTCACGGGCAGCGCCGAGGCGTCCGCGCCGACGTCGGCGCCGTTGGCGCCCGGCCCCTTCCAGTAGCCGCCCCACGAGACGGCCAGGTCGTTGTGGTGGCTGCTCTGGTCGTAGATCTTGGTGATGGTGCACGAGGTCCCGGCACAGAAGGACGTCTGGGCCGACGCGTCGGCGTAGCCGCCCGCGGAGAGCAGACCCACGTCGCGGTACGCGTGGTCGGAACCGCGCTGGACCTGGTACAGCGGGCCGTTGTAGCCCGCGAACAGCGCCCGGGTGGTCGCATGGGCCGCGATGCAGGGCGCACCGCCGGCCGCGTAGACGTCGCAGGGCAGTGCTGCCGCCGCCGCGGCGACGGGACGGGCCGCGGCGGGGTCCGCCCCCGCGGCGGGACCGCTCGCGGCGGCCGGACCGCCGAGCACGGCCATCGCCACCGCGAGGACCAGCAGCAACACGGCGCCCGGCCCCGCCGGGCGTAAGAGACCGGACCGGGTGGTTGTGCGATGGTGCATCGGAGCCTCCTACGGACGAGGACACGAGGGCGGGGCACGCGGGGACGCGGGCACGCGAGGACACGGGGACGCGGGCACGCGGGCACGCGGGGACGGAACGGCGACTGCGGACCACCGGCGGGACGTGCTGCGCCCCGCCGTCGCTCCGCGATGGGTACGACGCATTCCCGGTGCGATGGATCAGGCTCATGGGCGGGGCGGCGGCCGGGAAGAACACCCGGCGGCAGTGCGCGCGGGCGGCGACCGGCCGCGCCGGGCCCGGTCCCGGGTTCGGATTCGAATCCGGACCCGGCAGGACGGAGCGGTCGTTCTACCAGCCCGGGGCCGTTCCTGGGTTCGCCGGGCGGCCCCGGGAGGGGAGATGAGGCAGCTCATTCATGTGAGCGCTCACAATCGAGGGGGACGATCACCGGCGTGCACCGCCTGCCCCAGGGGCCCGCGGTGAGCCGAAATGAGACTGACACAGGTGTCGGCCGTATTACAAGGCATGTGCAGCACAAGCCTTTTCCCGAACGCACGGCCGGACGGCAGGCGCTGTCCGGCCCCCAGGAGGCGGGCTGATCCGGCCCCCAGGGAGGCGGGCTGATCCAGCCGCGGAGCCCGCGGTGCGGCGGACGACGCAGCGCGCCGGCCGGTCCCGGGATCGTGGACCGGCCGGCGCGTCGGGCGCTGGGCGCCGGGTCAGGGGAAGGCGACCACGTTGCTGGGCACGGTGCTGCCCGTGGGCGTGCTCGCCCCCGTGTCGTTGATGACGTGGGTGATCGTGCCCTTGCCCCCGAGGGAGACGGTGAACGTGTCGTGGAACCGCACACCCGGGGCGGCCGGCACCTCGAACGCGTGGTAACTGCTCACCGACGGGTCGACGTTGAAGTAGCAGTAGCTGCCCAGGCCCCACGCCTCGTGCGAGGTGACGTTGTCGCCCACCTTGTACGCGGCGTAGCCGTTGACCCCAGCCGGGCCCATCCAGGCGCCCTGGTTCGGCACGTCGTACGGCATCTCGTTCTGGAAGAAGATCGTCCTGCCGTTCTGGCCGTTCCAGGTGACGTCGTACTTCTGGTAGTGCTCGACGAACAGGCCCGTCGCCTCGACGCTGTCGCCGTTGACGACCAGTCCGTTGTCGGCCGTGTTGACGCCCCAGCCGACCGTGCCCGCGTTGCCGTGGTCGGCGCGCCAGGCCCAGATGTCGTCGATGATCACGTCGCTGCTGTCGACGACCAGGCTCGCGGTCGCCCTGCCCGCGATCTCGCCGCCGATCCGGAAGAACACGTCCTGGACGGTCGTCGGGTCGGCCGCGTGACGCGCGCCCGCCCCCGGCGCCCCGACCGTCAGCAGCGCGGCCGAGTTGGTGGTGCCCGCATCGAACAGCAGGCCCTTGAGCCGGACACCGTCGACGTCCGCCACCCGCATCGCGTCGACCCCGTTGTCCGGCACGAACGTCGGGTAGCCGATGCCCAGGACCACCGTGTCGGCCCTGGTCACGTCGAGCGTCCGGTCCAGGTGGTACACGCCCGGGGTGACGAACAGGTCGCAGCCCTGGGCCAGCGCCGCGTTGATGGTCGAGGCGGTGTCGCCGGCCTTGACGACGTAGAACCGGTCCATCGCCAGCGAACTGCCCGCGGTGCTGCCGCCCGCCCAGCTGGGGCCCGAGGCGTCGGTGCGCAGCGCGGGCAGGAACACCCGGTAGCGGCCGGCGCCGTCGACGTAGAGGTAGGGCACGTCACGCGAGACGGGGGTGGTGCCCAGCGTGGTCTCCGGGGGGTTCGGGAAGGTGTTCGCCGGCGCGCCGCCGGTGCCGGAGAAGACCATGTTCCACACGCCGCCGCTCCAACTGCCCAGGCTGCTGTCCCGGGTGTACCACTGCTGCTGCGAGGAGGAGGACGCCTGGCCCGTCACCTTGCTGTCGGCGAGGTAGCCGCCGCTCGCCCACCCGTAGCCGGCCGGGTACAGCTGAAGGTCACCCCGAACGTCGACGCGCCGCAGCGGCGCCGCCTGCGCCACCGCCCAGCGGTTGCCGCCGGCCGGGTTGATGGCCAGGTTCTCCGCCGAGCGCCAGAAGTTCTGCGTCGCGTTGCCCGCGTCCGAGGCGTTGAACGCGTCGACCGTGACATGGCCGTTGATGGTCACGTCGTCCGGGTTGAGCCCCAGGCCCGCGACCGAGGTGTAGAACCCGACGTTGTCCTCCACGTTGTACACGCCGGGCTTGAACAGGTCGGCCACCCGGTCCTCGGAGAACTGCGCGGTGTTGGTGTCCTTCATCCGGGCGAACTGGGCGTCGAGCTGCGCCTGGATGGCGGCGCTGGACATGCCCGGGTCGAAGACGTGCACGGAGGGGCCGAAGTCCGGGGTGTCGGACTGGGTCGGACACCCACCCGTCGAGCCGCCGATGGTGAAGGCGGCCGCCGCCGTCGCCGAGTCGGTCAGGCCGGAGGCGAACGCGACGGCCCGTACGGTCGTCGTGGCGGCGACGGTGATCGGCCCGGTGTAGCGGGCCGACGAGGCCGTCGGGACGGAGCCGTCGACGGTGTAGCGGATCGTCGAGCCCGCCGTCGCGTCCGTGATGGTGACCGACTGCGCACTCGGGAACGAGCCGCCGGCCGGATTGAACACCGGTGTGGCGACCCGGCCCGGGCCGCCGCCACCGCCCTGCGCGTAGCTGAAGTGGGGGGTGTCGTACTGCGGGCCGTTCTTCTCGTAGGTGAACCAGTACTCGACCACCGTGCCGGTGGAGAGCGAGCCGACGGTCCGGGTCCAGGTGCCCGCCTCGTTCGTCATCCGGAAGTTCTGCTGGCCGGCGCCGTTGACCAGGTAGTGGACGTCGACGTAGAGCGCCGGCGTCGTCGGTGTGAACGCGATCCGCACCTGGGAGGCGCCGAGCGCGGTGGCGCTCTGGGTGTAGTCGCCGGACGCCGCGGCCCCGGACGCGGACGCGGACGCGGACGTGAGGCCGAACAGCCCGGCGAACGCCAGGGCGAGAACGGCGAACAGCGCCACGGCCCGTGACGGCCTGCGCCCCGGACCCGAGCGAGGAAGGACTGAGCGATGCATGCGGTGGATTCCTCTCGTCCGCGTTCGCGCGAATGAACACCGGATCGGCCCTGCGGAAGCGCCGGCATCACTTCAGGGCATGACCCTGGGCCACCGCGGGGCAGACGCCTTCGAACCGGCCCACAAGGGCCGTCGCCCAACGGCCGATCGAGTGTGGGCATGTCAGAAGGGGAGTGTCCTGCCGGCCCGAACCACCGTCAAGAGCCGGCACAGAGGACGTGGGCGGGTACCGAAAGCCGCCCCGTCCAGCAGGCGCCGGTCTCCCCGCCGTAGAAGGGCCCGGGGACGTTGAGCCACAGCCGGTCTTCCCAACGGCCCCGAAAGGCACCACGGTCGTCGCCGAGGACGGCCACCGGGTCGAAGTAGAGCGTCACCCGAGAGACCAAGCGTCATCCGCAGAGACCAGGTGTCGCGGGTCAGGAGAGGTCGATGACGTCTCGCTGATCAGCGGATCCCGTTGGCGGGGTGCTCGCTGTCGTAGGCCTCACGGGAGCGGGCGATGTGGGCCCGGTGTTCGAGTGACCAGTCGGCGAGCGCCTTGACGAGGTGGGTCAGGCTCGCTCCCGTCTGGGTGAGCCGGTAGTCGACCTGGGCCGGCACGGTCGGATACACGGTCCGAAGGACCAGGCCGTCTCGCTCCAGCCGGCGCACCGTAAGGGTCAGCATGCGCTGGGAGATCCCATGGATGGCGCGCTGAAGTTGCCGGAAGCGCCGCGGGCCGTTGGCGAGCTCGACGATGACGAGGACCGACCACTTGTCACCGACCCGGTCGAGGACGTCGCGGATCCCGCAGTCGGGGTGATCCTGCTGTCCGCAGGGTTCGAGTTCGGCGGCACCAGCGGTTACCCCGGTGTGCGTCACTGACACGAAACTGCCTCCTTGTGGGTCGACCTGGACCGGTTGAAGATCTCACCGTAGTTACTGAAGAGAACCACGGCAGGAGACGGAACCACAATGATCATGGTGACCGGCGCGAACGGACAGCTCGCCTCTCTCACGCTCCAGGAGTTGGCTGAGCGCCACGTGCCAGCCCTGGGCGGCACTCGATCGCCCGCAGCAGGGCAGCGGCGACTTGATTTCGACGACCCCACGAGCCTCGACCTCACCGGCGTTTCCACGCTGGTCCTCGTCTCGGCGGGGTACGCCGAGGACGACCAGGTCATCACCCGACACCAGGCAGCCCTGGACGCTGCGGTGCGCGACGGCGTGAGCCACGTGGTGTACACCAGCCTGACCGGCGACGGTGATCACCTCGGCTTCGCCCTCGCTCATCGGGCCACCGAGCAACTGATCAAGGCCAGTGGACTTGGGTGGACGGTCCTGCGCAACGGGCTCTACGCCGAACTCTTCGGGGCGCTCCTGACCTGGACCGCTGACGGCGTGGAGTCGGCGTTCGGCGACGGCGCACTCGCCGCTGTGGCACGGGCGGACCTGGCCGCGGCCGCAGCCGTCGTGGCCGGCAACCCGACCGCGCACACCGGCAAGACCTACGACCTCGTCGGCGAACCGATCACCGCCGTCGGCATCGCCGAATCCCTCGGAGTCGCGCACCGGACCATCGGGCTCGGGGAGTACCGGGCCCAACTCCTCGCTGACGACACGCTACTGCCGTTCCAGCCGCCGATGCTCGCCTCGATCGCGACCAGCGTCCGCCACGGGTTCCTCAGCACCACCGGCCCCGACCTCGCCCGACTACTCGACCGACCGCTCACCGACCCGCTCGTCGTCGCCACGGACACCGCGGCCGCGATGCGCCCCGACGCCGGCTGACACCGATGGTTCACCGCAATGCGCCACTGTCCATCGAAGGCCGCCGTCGCCTGATCGAACGCTGCCGCACCCGGCCGATCGCGCACGTCGCCGCCGAGACGGGTATCTTCCGGGCGGGGCCGGGCTGGGCGTCTCGCGTGCGGGCCGGGGGCAATGGCCACCACGGTGGTGGCGTTCGGGTTGCCGGGGCCCCACCACCGGTCGGTGTTCTGGGAGCTCACGGCGGTGGGCAGCCCGGCGGTGCTCCGGGCCGCCGTGCTCGCCGTTCAGTGCCCGCGTCATCTCGAACCTGGCCCAGCCGTGGTGCGCCTGCCACCAGAGGTCGGGCAGCACGAGCAGCGAGGCGATCACCGCACCCGCGAGCAGTCGGCCACGGTCCGGCGGGCCGGGCCGAGCAGCACCGCGGCCAGCAGGACCGCTGCGAAGGTCGCCGCGAGCTGGTTGAACTCCGCGCCGAGGCCGACCAGCACCCCTGCGGCGAGCCACCACCGGGTGTCGCCGGTGCGGCCGATCCGCACGACCACGAACGCGACCGCCGTCCCCCGGACAGTCGCCGCAGGGGCCCGGCGACCGGGTCGGCCGGGCCCCACCGTAGTCAGCGGGTGTCGGTGCGCTTTTCGAGGCGGGTGCCGTGGCGAAGGGTGATCGACATCAGGTCGCTGGGGGCGTCCAGCTCCAGGCGGTGCCAGCGGCCGCGGGGGACGATCACGGCGGTGCCGGCCTGCAACTGCACCATGTCCTCGGCTCCTCCGGCCCCGGCGGGACGGAAGTAGAGGCGGACGCCGCCGGTCAGGCAGCACACCGCCTCCTCGGCCTCCGGGTGCATCTCCCAGTGATCAGCGTGAACGTCGGCGTCGGTCTCCACGTGGAACGTCGCGATCTGCCAGGCGCCGGAGTCACTGCCCGTCATCCGCCGTTCGGCGACTCGGACGTCGCCGTCGGAGTGGATGTGCAGCGCTGAGGCGAACAGGTCGATGGATGAGATGGGTGTCGTCGTCATGACGGCGTTCCTTCCAGTCGGTTCTCTGCGGGGGCGGCGGGTCGCGGGACGGGTGTTCCGGTGCGGCGGCGGGGCAGCACGCCGATCGCCACGGCCGCCGCGAGAAGGAAGAGGGCGGCGGCGACGGCCAGGCCCAGGGCGTAGCCGTCGTCGAGCGCGGCGGGGTCGGTGGCTGTGCCGGTGCGGTGTGCGGCGAGGGTGGCCAGGGCGGCCAGGCCGATGCAGCCGCCGAGTTGGCGGGAGCTGTTCATGAGGCCGGAGGCCATGCCGGCCTCGCGGAGGACGATGCCGGTGGTCGCGGCGGCGGCGACCGGGGCCAGGACCAGTCCGGTGCCGACGCTGGTGATGACGGACGGGCCGAGCACGTCGGTGAGGAAGCCGCCGTCAGGGCTGATGAAGGCGAACCAAGCTAGGCCGGCAGCGGCCAGCAGGGCGCCGGGCACCAGGGACATGCGGGGGGTGCGGGTGGCGGTGACGCGGGTCGCGACGATGGTGCCCGCTACCAGGCCCGCCGAGAAGGGCAGGAACGCGGCGCCGGTAGCCGCGGCACTCATGCCCAGGACCTGCTGCAGGTGCAGGGACACGAAGTAGAACGCCGCGAACTGCCCGGCTGCAGCCAGGAACACCAGCACGTTGGCGCCGGCGATCCAGCGGCTGCGCAGCAGGCCGAGGCGCAACAGCGGTGCGGGGGTCCTCGTTTCGGCGAAGGCGAAGGCGACCAACAGCGTGGCCGCGGTGGCGAGGGTCGCCACCGTGGCCGGGGATCCCCACCCGAGGGTGTCGGTGCGTACGACACCGAACACGAGCAGCCCGACTCCGCCGGTCGCCAGGACGGCGCCGAGCACGTCCAGCCTCTCGCGCCGAACGGGCTGTGGTCCGGCGGGCACGCCCGCGCAAGCCAGCGCGAGAGCCGCCGCCACGACAGGCAGGTTGACCAGCATCACCCAGCGCCAGCCCGCGTACTCGGTCAGCAGTCCACCCGCCAGCACGCCAAGCGCTCCCCCTGCGGCGTTCACGGCGCTCCACACCCCGAGCGCGCGGACACGCCGGGGGCCCTCGGCGAAGGTGGTGGTGAGCATCGCCAGCGCGGCCGGGGCAGCCGCGGCGGCGCCCAAGCCCTGCCCGGCGCGGGCGGTGATCAGTTGCCAGGAGGTCTGGGCCAGCCCGCCTGCCAGCGAGCACAGCCCGAAGACGGCCAGGCCCAGCAGGAAGAGCCGACGCCGGCCGTACAGGTCGCAAGCGCGGCCGCCCAGCAGCAGGAATCCGCCGAAGGTGAGCGCGTAGACGTGCACGACCCACGACAGGTCGAGCGGCGCGAATCCCAGCGCGGTGCGGATCGCGGGTAGTGCGACGTTGACCACCGACATGTCCAGGGCGAAGACGAACTGGGCGGCGGCAGCAGCCGCCAGCACTGCTCCGGGACGCCCTCGTAAGTTTTTATACATGTAAGGAAAGTAGCTTCAGGGATCGCCGCTGTCGAGGCCTGGGGGAAGATGAGGGCATGCCGCAACCGTCCGCACCGCGCAAAGCCCTCGGCCGACCTCCACGCATCTCCCGCGAGGAGGTCGTCGAGACGGCTCGCCGGATCGTGGACACGGAAGGCGTGGACCGGCTGACCATGCGGCGGCTGGCCACAGAGATCGGCAGTACGCCGATGGCGCTCTACCACCACGTCCGCAACAAGGACGAACTGCTCGTCCTGCTGCTGGACGACTACGCCGCGCGGACGCTGCACCGGCCAGAACTGCCCGCCCAGCCTCGCGAGCGGATCGTCGTCACCGCCGCCGCGATCCACCAGGCGCTCGCCGCCTGCCCCTGGATCGTGGAGGTGCTGACCGCCGACGACCTGATGTCCACATCCGCCCTGTGGTTCGTCGAGCAGATCGTCGACGGCCTCGTCGAGTGCGGCCTGCCTCCCGAGCGGGCCGTACACGCGTACCGCGCGATCTGGTACTACACCGCCGGAGAGATCGTGGTCCGGACGACAGCGGCCCGGCGGCACACGGACGATGACCGTCCCACCTACCGGGCGCGAGTCTTCGCCGATCTCGACCCGAGCGAGCTACCCCGCTTGGCCCAGGTCGCGGACCAATGGGCGCCGCTGACCGCCGAGGACACCTACCTGGACGGGCTCCGTGCGCTGGTGGACGGCCTCCTGACTCCCCGCTGACCTGCTCATTCCACTGACGGGAGGGGGTTGTTCCGATGCGCTGTCCCCCTTCCTCCCCCGCTGGTTCGGCCTCGTCCTCAGCTCGGGCAGCGAGTTACTCGGCCCGGTCGCGTCGGGGGTAGGCGAGCTCCATCCCGACGATCCCAGGACTGCCGACCATGCCCGGGCCTGGGCCGCGCGGACCGGACTCTACGCATCCGCACAGCTTGCCGAACGCGCCTACAGCCGACCGTGCGACCAGTCCGCCACCTGGGCCTACCCCGCCGCGAAAGCACCCACCGGTCCGGGTGGTCGAGCAGCAGGCCGCTCGGTGCGGGCCACGAGTTCCCTGACGCTCTCGTGATCTGCCGGAATTGCTGTGAAAGCGTCGGCCTCGTGGTGCCCGCACGGCTGCTCGGTGCCGGTGGTGCGGGCAGTCATGAGACACGCTCGGATGTGCATTGCAGGGCCACCCACTGACCATCCCATCTGCAAACGCACGGTCGACTGGAAACTGGACCCCAAGCAACTCGACGGGTTCAAAGACGGCGGCAAGTACTTCTCGGGCGACTATCCACGCAAGGAAGCCGGGTCCCTGATCTACGAAGTCAGGCGAAGCTGGTTGAGCAACCCGCCTGGCAACGGGTTGGAGCCGGGGCCGGGTTCGGGTCTTGGTGATCGGCTCCGTAGACCCGACCCCGAAGAAGTGGCTCGTCATCCACGCCGCCCAGGCCTCCAGCCCCACCGACAACGCACACGCATGCCGAACAGCTGGTGCCCGCGACGATGGGCGGTGTCGTGTTCGGGAACGGCCCCGTCGTGCTCTCGCGGCCCGTCGTCGTCGTGGCCGCGGACCATCCTGCACCACTGACCGCGCCAGCACTCGGCGCTGGCGGGAAATGCGAACAGGCGGCGGGGAGCGATGTGAGTATGTGACTCTGGTCGGGGTTCAGGTGACACCGGTCCGAAGGACCAGCCACCCCGACCATCAGGCACAGCTGGCCAAGAGGGGGACGGAATGCGCATAAGGATGGGGCGACACGCGGCGGCCAAGGCCGCGGCGGTCGCGGCGTTGACTGCCGGCGCGATGGGCCTGGCGACGGGAAACGCCTTTGCCGCCGGGCCGGGCGGGGCGGAGGCGTGCCCGAGTGGCAACGTCTGCCTGTACTACAACTCGCCCGGGTACAACTGGGGTTCGTGGGAGGACTGGTCGCCCAACCAGATCGTCTACCTGGGTGGCGCCACGTTCAGCCACTGGGGGAACGGTTCCGGTTATGGCCAGGTCGTCCTGGGCAACGCCGCCTCCATCGTGAACAACACCGGTCACACCGTGTGGGTCACGGACGACAACAACCACAAGTACGACTATCTCAACGGCTATGCGGGCAGTCTCAACTCGACGGCAAACCACGATGTGTGGCTGCAGTCCTGAGGCTCCGTAGATATGGGCTGCAGGACCCGCCCCCTGCACCAGCCGGTGCAGGGGGCCTTCGCGATACTTGCCGCTCGTCGGCCGCACATCGCCGGCGACTCACCGAAGGTGGCCACACCTCTCGGTCCACCACGGCGGGTGACCAACCGGGGATCCGGGCCCGCGCGGGCCCACAACCCAGGAATACTGCCGGTCTAACGCCTCAGTCGCCGGACGCAGTGCCGCAGCTCGGGCCGCCCGGACCGTCGAACTGCACCGAGCTGAAGAAGTTCTGGTAGTCCGGGAAGAAGTTCCCCCTGCCAGTCGGCCCGCTGGAGGTGACCGCCGTGCAGCCGGTGTAGTTCGCGTCGGACCACAGGTGGACGGTCGAAGCGGTCCGGTTCCAATCCGACTTCGCCCGGTCGTTCATTCCGAGCGCCGCGAGGTCCGGCGTGCTCCCCGTCAGCCTGATCATGTCGCCGGTGCCGTCCAGGCCCGAGAACATGCAGTAGTAGCCGGCCGGGCATCGGTCATACCCGCTGGCCGCATGGGCCGTGGTGACCGGCAGCGTCATGGCAGCCCCGGCGACCACTGGAACCAGCAGCGCACGCAACGTTTCCCTCATCAACCTGGTGCTCCAAAGCATCGCCGACTCACGCGCGGAAAAGTGATCGACATCATCAACGAACCCCTCGTGCAGCCGTAACGGCAGCAGAGCACGGTCAGCTGATAGGCCAAGCCATCACGGATCACCCGGTCACCGCGGTCCAAGGCGGCTTGGGCGAAGCTGCGGCCGAGGCCGAGCGTGCCGCATCAGCGCCCCAAGTGGCCGCCCGATCAAGCCGAACGGCTGCCCCTCGCGCCAGCGTCTCCAGATCTCGTCCTGCTGAGCCGGCGAAACCCGTAGGCACGCACCTGTGCCTCCACGATCACATGATCATCCGGCGGCGGTGCGTTGATCACTTGAGGGTGCCATCGTTTGACGACAGGGCTTCGGATCAGTCCGTTCGCCCCCGCAGGGAGAGCACGGCGTGGAGTGCCGAGGCGCTGTCGAGAAGGGCTGCGGATCGCGTGGTGATACCGGCGTCCCTGGCGGCCAGCACCGATTCGACGTCCCGCGATCGGCGGGCGTTCCAGAGCTGCGGCATGAGGGCCCGGAGCGGTGTGATGCGGTATCCGGCCTTGCGCAACTGGTGCACGATCCGTGCGTCGCGCACCTGGGCCGGTGTGTAGCGACGCGTTCCGCGCACGGGGTCGCGGTCAGGGACGACGAGACCCTCCGCATGCCAGTGCCGCAACGTCGAGGGGCGTACACCGAGGGCGGCGGCGAGTTCGGAGATGCTCATCGCGTCCGAGGCGCGTACGTCGTCGATCGACTCGCGGGAGATCGCGCGGGCGGCGTCCTTGGCCTGCCTCAGTTCGGCGCGCTCCCGGTCGAGTCGGGCGTGCGCCGCGTCGAGAAGGGCCAGGGCCTGCGAGACGGGGCACCGGTGGAAGGCCCGGACGATCTTCTTGGCCTCGATCGGCCCCACCGCCGCGGCGAGGTTCCGGTAGGCCAGGGCGGACTGCAGATGCACCTCGCCGTAGGTCCGGTATCCCGTGGCCGTGCGCGCCGCCGCCGGGAGCACGCCGTCGCGTTCGAGGTTGCGGACCTGTTGTACGGAGTATCCGACGCTGCGTGCGACATCAGCAGTCCGCATACCCGCTGATTTGAGACTTGGCATGCGGAAACCCTATGCCAGAGGCGATCCAGGACCAGAAGTCTCCACAAGCACTTCAATGGAACGCTGGAGCACATGACGAGTGAAGAGATCATCAGCTTCGTGGATGCCCTCGACGGCGTCCTGACCCTCAAGCCCGCACCCGGCGACGGCACGCCGGAGATCAGCTGGGGCGACACGTTCTTCTACTACGCCCCCGACGGCGTCACGCCGACCGCGTCCCAGCCCTTCGCGACCATCGTGACCAAGGACTACCCCGGTGACGAGTCGTCCCGCCTGGACCGGCCGGGCGCCTTCCGTGTGA
The DNA here is from genome assembly GCF_000719705.1 of Streptomyces sp. NRRL S-350. Classification (GTDB taxonomy): domain Bacteria; phylum Actinomycetota; class Actinomycetes; order Streptomycetales; family Streptomycetaceae; genus Kitasatospora. Next base: position 36,852 of record NZ_JOHO01000062.1, read on the forward strand.
ACATCGCCGCCGGCAAGGACGCGTTCATCCGGTGGACCGGGCACGCGCCGCGCGAACCGGCCTCCGCCGAGGTCGACCCCGGCGCCGCCGACATCGTGATCGCGCACCCCGTGTACGGCAGCCTGGGCTGGCTGGCCGTGGTGAACCCGGGCGAGCGCACGCAGGCCGCAACACGTGAGCTGCTGCGAGACGCCCACCACCTTGCACGATCACGCCACGAGCGACGCACCGAACCGACAGCATGGTGAAGGAGCTACGGTCCGCAGCGGGAGCGGATCGAGAGCCCCTGGCACTCACTCCTGTCCGTAGTCGTCCTCGTCCAGCGCAGACGCATCCGGGTCGCGCAGCGGCCGCAGGTCGCCGGCGGCCGGAGTCGAGGCGGCCCGAGTCGAGCCGGCCCGAGTCGAGGCGGTGAAGCTGTAGCGGCCGAGCAGATTCAGGTTGCGGTGCTCGAGCGGGGACAGCCGGGCGATGTCCTCGCCCGGTATCTCGTGGCCCTCGGCCTCCAACTGGGCGATGGCGGCGTCGATGTACTTGGTCGTCCAGAGCACGATGGCGCCGCCTGCCCGGTGGTGGTCGACATGCTGTCGTTCACGACATCGGTAACCGCCGCCGTCGAGGCAGGGACCCAGGTCGGGCGACCTCCACCGGTCCGTCCGCCGGGCCTGACGGCTCGCCGAGTGCACGCGTGCGCCACCAGGCGTGACGCGGATCACAGGGAACTCCGTGGGGCCAGCGGACAGGGAAGGGCATGGAACTGTCACAACGGGCGCGACTGCGCGCCGGGGAACAGAGCGCGCTCGGCGAACTCTTCGACGCGCACGCCCAGGCGGTGTACGGCTACGCGCTGCGCACCCTGGGCGACTGGTCGGCGGCCGAGGACGTGGTGTCGCTGACCTTCCTGGAAGCCTGGCGGCTGCGCGGCAAGCTCCACGAGGGCGACGACGACCTGCGCCCCTGGGTGTTCGGGATCGCCACCAACGTGCTGCGCAACACCGCGCGGGCGGCCCGCCGGCACCGGGCGGCGATGGCGCGCCTGGGCGAGCGGGAGGCCGTGGCGGACTTCGCCGACGAACTGGTCTCCCGGATCGACGACGGCGCCCAACTGGCCGCAGTGCGCCGCGCGCTGCCCGGCCTGCGCCGTTGTGAGCGCGAGGTGTTCCGGCTCTGTGTCTGGGTGGGGCTGGACTACGCGTCGGCGGCCGAGGCGCTCGGCGTCCCGGTCGGCACCGTGCGCTCGCGCCTGTCCCGGGCCCGGGCCCGGTTGCGTGCGCTCGTCGAACACGAACTGACGGAACGCCGGGAACCCGTTCTCACCAACGGACAGGTACGGGGTGGCGGTCTCGATGCCGCCCGGTCGCTGCAGGAGGAGATCCGATGAACAACATGCCCGAGATGCTCTCCGCCGGCCGCCAACGATTCCTGAAGGAGCATCTGATGAGTGAGATCGCCGCAGAGGCGAAGGCGCCGCGGCCGCGGCGCAGGCTGGTGTGGCTGGTCGCCTCCCCGCTGGCGGTCGGCGCGCTGGCGGCCGTCACCCTGGTCGTCCCGGGCCGGGACCACGGGGGTTCCGCCCCGGCCGCCCCGGCCCCGGCGGCACCGGCCACGTCGGCCTCGCCGGCCCCCACGGCGTCGGCCACGGCCACACCCCTGCCGCCCCGGCCCGAGCCGACCGACCCCGCGGGCCTGCTCAGCCGGGCCGCGAAGGCCGCCGCGAGCCGTCCGGATCCCAGGGCCGCGAACACCCGGTTCGTCTACCGGCGGGAGATCCAGGACGGCGCCCGCGAGGCCAGGCACGAGCGGAAGTCGTGGTTCCCAGCCGACGGCAGGTCCGAGGGCCTGATCCTGGACCCGACGATGGGCGACGGACGGAATCCGTGGCCCGCCCCGCTGTCGGACCGTCCCGGAGCCCCGCGGACGGCGGGCTTCGACGCCCTGACCTACGAGTTCGTCGCCGGCCTGCCCACCGATCCGCAGCAGCTCCTGCAGCAACTGCTGTCCGCCGACCGCTCCAAGCGGGTGGCGGGAGTGCCGTTGACACAGAAGCTGAGCAACCAGTTCGCCTTCGCGGACGTCCAGACGATCTTCCAGAACATCTCGGCGCCGCCGGCCGTCGCGGGCGCGCTCATGGAGGCGGCCGCGAGGATCCCGGGCACGTCGGTGGTCGCCGACGAGGCGGACGCGGCCGGACGCCACGGAGTCGCGGTGGTCGGCACCAACGGCACCATGCGCGTGTCCCTGATCTTCGACAAGGACACCGGCGCCTTCCTCGGCGTGCGCGAGGTACTGCTCTCCGACCTCTCCCCCGCCGGCCCCGACGGCCTCCCGCCCGCGGGCAACCCGTCCCCGGGCGCCGGCAACGGCAAGGGCTACGACTATGCCACGGCCGTCCTCGCCTCCGCCGTCGTCGACCACACCGAGGCCGAACCGGGGAGCTGACCTCCACAGCACGGGCGGACGCCCCACGAGGGGAGGGCGCCCGCCCGTTCCCTGGTCGGGCCTGTGGAACCGATCGCGTCCCGGTCACGGGAGCGGGCGCTCACACGGCACGTCGTGGTCCGGCGGCTGCTCGCGGTGGACGAGGCCGGGACGCTGTCACCGGTACGCGTGCGGATCGCCGCCGAGTCGGCCGCGGTGTCGGCGCGCAAGGTGGGAAACCGGTTGGCCGTCGCCCAGCGAGCGGGCCGTCCGGAAGACGTCCACATCGACGGCGGCGCCGTCACGATCACATGCGGCAGCCAGGCCCGATGGGCGGCACTCCCAAGCCCACCGGATCGCCTATCTGCTTGATCACGGCCTTACTGCTGACGATCTCGATCCCGAGACCAAGATCCGTCACAAGTGCCCCGGGGGAAGCAACCCGGCATGCTGCAACCCTGCACACCTCGAGCCTGGGACGCAGCGAGAGAACATCGCAGACAGGATGGCAGAGGGCAAATACGCCCGCGGTGATGCCCACTTCAGCACCAAGGTCCCGGACGCCGTGATACGGGCGCTCCGAGAGGACTACTGGCCCACGCCCAGGAAGGCGCGGCCAAAACTCCGGGCTCTCGCTGAACGGCACGGCGTCGAGGACCGGGGGACTGTGCGGCGGTGGCTGCATGGCAAGAGCCGCCGCGAGGCAGGTGGCCCGATGGGCGAGATCGCAACAACCGCAGACGTGCCTGACGCCCTCTTCTGACGAGCACCTTCGGCCACCCGCGGCGCCCCTGGTCGAGCGGCACGTCGGGGCACCACCGGCTCTTCCGGGAGCCGGAACCTGGGCCACCAACGTGCCTTGCAGAGCGCCCCCCGTTCACCGGGCTCCTCAGGCCAGGGCGGGTCCCGCGTTGAGGACCGCATCGATCTCGGCCAGTTCCTCGGGAGTTGGCACCCACTGCCCGGCGGCGGCGTTGGCGCGCACCTGCTCGGGGGTGCTCGCCCCGGCGATGACCGAGCCGCAGCCAGGCTGTGCGGCGAGCGCACCCACCCCGATTTCGAGAATGCTTCGCCCGTGCTCGTCGCCCCAGGCCGCGAGGCGTTCGACCGCGTCGAGGCCGGCCTCGGTCACTCGCTCGGGCCTCGACGCCAGGCGCGAGTTCGCGGGCACGCCCGTGGCCCGACGCACCTTCCCCGTCAGCATGCCGTTGGCGAGCGGGTAGAACGGCAGCACCCCCAGGCCATAGTGCAGTGCCGCAGGCACCACCTCACGCTCCGCACCGCGCTCGAGCAGCGACCATTCGTTCTGGGCCGACACGAACGGAACGGCTCCGATCTCCCTCGCGACGTGCGCGGCCTCGGCGATCTGCCACCCGGCGAAGTTGGAGTGGCCGATGTAGCGCACCTTGCCTTCGCGTACGAGCTCGCTGAGCGCGGCCAGCGTCTCGGCCACCGGCGTGTGCGGGTCAGGGCTGTGCAGTTGGTAGAGGTCGATGTGGTCGGTCTGCAGACGTCGCAGCGACTCCTCCACCGCGCGCCGGATGTAGGCCCGGCCGCCCTTCGATCCCGCCGCGGGACCGTACCCCATGTCCGCTGACTGATAGCCGAACTTGGTCGCCAGCACGATCTCGTCCCGTCGCCCCTTCAACGCCTGGCCGAGCAGTGTCTCGGAGCCGCCCCCGCCACCGTACGTATCGGCGGTATCAAAGAGCGTCACCCCCGCGTCGAGGGCCGCGCCGACCACCACGCGTGTCTGCGCTGCGTCGAGACGTCCACCGAAGTTGTTGCAGCCGAGTCCCACCACGGAGACGAGAAGTCCGCTCTTGCCGAGCGTTCGATATTCCATGGGGCCACTCTAAGCAACAAGATCACTTACTGATCGTTCCAAAATGAGTTGAACTGCGCTCCCGTGCTCATCGGTCTTGGTCGGCAGGCGGCCCGAGTGCGTGTTGGTCTTGTTCCGGATGGCGTGTGGGAGCGGGTCGCACCGCTACCGCCGCCTGCTCCCGAGCGACGCCACCGCTACCCCGGGCGGCTGCGGTCCCCGGACCGGCCGTCCCTGTCCGGCATCATCTAGGTGCTGCGGACCGACATGTCGGTCCCTCGCCCGTCGCCCGCCCCCAACCCGGCCTCGGGCCGTGATCAGACCGCTTCCAGAGCGTCGGCCCGCTCTACCAAGCCAGCTGCGATGTCGTCCCAGTCCGGGCCGTGCATCCACAGGTTCTCGGCAGCCAGGTCAGCCTCTCAACGAAGAGGAACTCCTGGTGGTCGCGATCGCACTCCGGCGTGGGACCGTACTCGTCGCCGTAGAGGCATCGCGCATACTCCGTCAGGGTGCTGTGCATGATCTGGAGCCTACGACGCCCGATCCGCCGGACAGAACCTAGACCTCGGTCCACCCGCACGCTCGCCCGCCCTGTTCGGTTCGGGTGGGTTTTCTACAACTGCTCGAAGTGGAAAGAGCGAATGAAGCAGTCCCGCGGCTGGTTGCTCGCGAACAGGACGCAGTCGAGGACGGATTGCGCGGTCAACGGGTCACTTGCGGTCCGCGAAGCGTGGTCCCAGGCGGAGTCGAGCGGGTCGCCGTCCGTGAAGTCCGGTGGGTAGAGCGAGATGACGCGGACACCCTCGGGGCGCAGCCGGTGGGAGAGGACGTCGGCGAAGCCGGCCTGGGCGGCTTTGGCAGCGTAGAACGCGGGGTGTGCCTGGGAACGGTGCCCCCGGGGTTCCGCGGCCGAGGAGACCAGGTTGACGACGTCCGCTCCGGCGGAAGCGCGCAACAGCGGCAGGAGGTGCTTGACCGTCAGCAGCGTGCCGGTGGCTCCGGAGGCGATGGTGTCGGTGATCGCGTCGTCGTCGGCGTCCCAGAGATTGGGACCCTCCAGGTAGCGGGCACCGTTGTTGATCAGCACATCCACCCGGCCGGTGCGGGCGGCTATTCCACCAGTGAAGGCCCGGATGGAAGCCGGATCGGCCAGATCGCAGGCGAACGCGTCAGCCTGCGCGCCGCTGTCGACCACTACCTCATCAGCCACCTTCTGAGCCGCTGCCAGAGAACGCGCGGACAAGAACACGCGCGCACCCAACCGGCCAGCCCCAAGGGCCAACGCTCGCCCGAACCCGCGCCCGGCCCCGGTCACTGCCACCGTGCGTCCTGCGAGATCCACGGGAACACCTCCCCCTGTTTAGCGTGATGATCACCGTGGCCCTATCCAGCGCCGGCCAATGCGCTGCATGTTCACGTAGAGGCCCGGCCCAGACCCGGCCCTGCACCGGTCGACCGGGAGATTTGTCCGGCCGTTTCTGGTGTGGCGGCGGCGGGTCTTCCGGTGGTGTCGTGCGGGTGGGCGTTGCGCCTCGGTGGCCGCCGTCCTGCTGGGGGCCGCGGGGTGCGCGCCACGGGCAATGGTGTGTGGCGCGCACCCGGGGCTGATCCTTCCAGAGCGGTATGGGCGCCGGTCCACCACCCTGGCGCCCTCCTGAGTCGCTTGGGTCGCTGGGGGCCGGGCCGCCTGCTGCCGCGCCCGGGCGGCCGAACTCGGTGTGGTGCCGGCCAAGGTGGGTAGTTCTGGAATTAGGGAACGGGCCCACGTCGCCTGCTGCGCCCTGGCCGCTGTCCGTGTCGCGCTGGTCGGGGCCGGGGGTGGCCGGGGTGGGCGCCTCTGCTGTCCGCTGGCTCGGCTCGGGCTGGGTGGTGGTGTCAGCGTCCGTCGAGGGAGATCACGGTCCGGTCGATGGATGTGGGGTGCCGTTGGAGGCTCCGGTCCTACAGGTAGGCGTCCCAGCGGATTCGCGCGGTCGGTGGCAGGACCAGAGGCACGGCGTGCGAACTCGCGCTGCGGTCCGGCAGGAAGAGTCCCACGAATACGTGGCCGTAGGAGGCGGCCTCGGCGTACCCCGATGGGGGCTCTGCGGAGGTGCCGTAGGGCGTCAGTTCGGCGACGGGCAGCCAGGTGGCGCCAGCGTCCTGCACCTGGAGGCTCACGGTCAGCCTCGGGCCGTCGTGATTCAGCTCTCTGGGCGGGTCGCCGACGACGGTGGAGAGAAAGACTGTCCCCACCTCGGTCAGGTCGATGGGATCCGAGTAGCCGGTGCCGTAGAGCGTGACACCCTCCGGGTTGTGGCGGTTGTTGGCCCAGATCAGTCGTGCGGGCTGGGGCACGGTCCCTCCAAGCGTGACAGGGCCGCGCGGTCGCGCCACCCCCGACACCATGCTCGGCGGGCCGCCCGGCCAGGGAAGGACACCGCCACGGCCGGATGCTGCCACAGTGTCCGGTCCGGTCCGGGGCAGGTCCGGCCGGGGGCGCCGCCCGACTCCGTCTGGTCAAACTTCGCTGAAACTCGTCAAACTCCGTTGAGACGGACACTCGGGTCGCTGTGTCCTGGCCGCCGGTGCGCGGTCCTGGTCGGCCGTCCGGGCCGTCCCCCTGCGCCCCGGTGGCCGGCCCGGGAGGCCTCGGCGGCCTCCCCCGGCCTTCAAATGCAGGTTTCCAGTCGGAGTGCCTGTTTCTGAACTGAAGGCGCCGATCAGTCGGGTCGACCGTCGGCGGACCGTCCGCTTCGCAGCCGCTCCCTGGTGCCGAGCCGGCCGTACGAGCTGCCGTTGCGGCCCCGCGCGCCCCGGGGTGCCGGTCTTGCGATGGCTGCGGCTTCATGGGCGCCTGGGATCGCATGGCAGGCCGCCGCTCACCAAAGCGGATGGGTCATCCACATGTGTGCTACCGTCTCGATAAGCGGATTATCTATCCGTATGCTGCTGGAGTGGAGGGCACATGACGAAGACAGCCGTAGTCACGGCTGGAACGGCGGGCATCGGGTTGGAAACGGCCCTGGGGCTGGCTGCCAGAGGGTTCTCGGTCACGGTGGTCGGGCGCGATGTCGACCGGGGCGCCCAGGCGGTGGAGCGGATCAACGCGATGAACCCGGCCAGCCCCGGCCGGTTCCTGCCCGCCGACCTCGCCTCGCTCCACGACGTGCGTGCGCTCGCCGACCAACTCGCCCGCGACCACGCCGCGACGGGAGAACCGCTGACCGTCCTTGTCAACAATGTCGGGGCGATGTTCCCCGACCGGCGCGACCTGGCCGGCGTCGAGGCGTCGTTCGTCGTCAACCACCTCTCGCCGTACCTGCTGACCGAACTGCTGCTGCCCACGCTGACCGCCGGCGCACCGAGCAGGATCGTAAACGTGACCTCCGGTGCGGTCGGGGTCGCCAAGCGGGTGTTCGACGCCGTCGAGCCGCCCGGCGGCTACTACGGCTTCCACTGGTACGGCCGCGCCAAGCTTGCCAACCTCGCCTACACCCTCGACCTGGCCGCCCGATTGGACGGCACCGGCGTGTCGGTCTTCGCCGCCGACCCCGGAGGCGCAGCGACAGACATGACCAACGGCACCCTGGACGACCCGAAGATCGTCTCGCCCGCCCTGCGGCTGCTGTGGCCACTGGTGCGCCGCAAGTTCGAACACTCGACCTCTGGCCCGGCATCCGTGGCGGCCAGGCCCTCGATCGTCGCCGCCACCGACGACGCGCTGACCGGTCGGACCGGCCTGGTCATCGGCGCCCAGGCGAGCCCGGTGGCACCGTTGCGCTCGGCGACAGACCCGCGCATCGCCCAGGCCGTGCGCCTGCTCAGCGAACGGCACGCACCGCTCGCGGCCACCTGACCCGGAGCGCACTGCGGTCGCGGGCGGCGGACCCATCCGGATGGGCCATCCGATTAACCTATCCCCATGACGACGACCCCCCGACGCAAGGACGCGGCCCGCAACTGGGACCGGATCGTTGCCGTCGCCCGCGACCTGGTCGACCAGGGCACGCCGTTGCAGCTCAACGACGTCGCCCGGCGCGCCGAACTCGGAGTCGGCACCGTCTACCGCCACTTCGCCACCCCCGAGGCGCTGTTGGAGACCATCGCCACCCCGTGCCTGGAAAACCTGGCCGCCCACGGCCGGCAGGCGCTGGCCGACACCGACCCCTGGCGCGCACTGGAGGGCTTCCTGACGCGAACCGTCGAAGCGCAGGTCACCGACGCTTCCTTGGCCCCGGTCACCGCCGCACCCACCGATGCCCTCCCGCGCACCACGGAACTCAAGACCGCGCTGTGGTCGACCGGCGACACGCTCCTCGCCAGCGCCCGCGAAGCCGGGGCAGTGCGCCCCGACCTGGCATCGGCCGACCTGGTCCCGCTCATGTGCGGCATCGCCCACGCCGTCAACGTCCACGGCGGCACCCCCGCCGAAAGGATCGACACCGCGCATCGCTACCTGTCGGCCCTACTCGGGGGCCTGCGAGCCGCACCACCTCACGCGTGACACGCCTCCCACTTCACCGCCCGTCGACGCGCGGAGCTAGTCCAGGCGGGGCAGGGTGATCGTGGACTGGCTGACGACGACCGATCACAAGAAGATCGGGAGTCTCAGCGGCTGGAGGAAGTTCCGGGTAACCGTCACCGTTGAGGCCGCCGCCGTCGGCATCGTCCCCAGCGCCTCCCCGGCCCGCCAAGCCGCCTCCCTCGCCAGCCCGACGCCCGCGGCCGGCTCCGGCCAGTCGGCATCAGCCTTCCCCTGGCCGGGCGCAGCGCTCTGAACGCGCCTCGCTGCTGCGCCTGGCGAGCGGTGACCTGGCCGAGCGGTCCGGCACCGTGAGCGGCCTGCCTGGCAGCCCGCCCGTCGCCCACCTGCCGTGCATCCCGGGGTCGAGACCGACGAGCGAGCCGAATCCGCCCGCTACCGTCACCGGCCGAAGGTCAGGCGCGTCTGGGCCGGCCTTGCCCCGCACCAGGTGTTCATACCCTAAGTACTCCAGCCGTAGATCGTGATCTTGTCGGTCCTTCATGATGGTGCTCATGACTGGTGAGCCCTTGTACGTGTCCCTCGCTGAGCTGCGCAGGTCGTTCGACGTGCTGATGCGCCATGTGGAAGCCGCCGAGGCGGGCGATGCTGTCGCCCTGGACAAGGACTACTTCTGGTCTATCCCCTCGGACGAGCTGTACGACGTCACCAGGGAGCCGGACGACCTGACGATCGGCCAGCTCTCGGAGTCCTGGCAGCATCTGCGGGATCTGCTTGCCGATCAGGATCGTGCCCTGGGATACCACCTGGTGTGGCTCGCCGACGTCCTGAGGGCGATAGGCCAGAACTTTCCGGCGTAGTCGCCTCCAGCCGCAGGTCGTGATCCTCATGGTTGTCGAGCTGACGGTGCCGTGGCGGGTGGTGGCCACGACTTGGAAGACGACGGCCTGCTCCACTCCTGGCGCCGCCCCTGCTGTAGCCGTAACCGGCATCCGCGGTCACCCAACGCAGACGACGCCAGGGCCACGCTGTCTGCACGCCGTCCTGAAGCCCCGCGCAGTCCCAGGCAGTCCCTGGTTCCGGGGTGCAGCGCCGACTCCATGCCACACCTGAGGGATCCGGCGACGGGGTCGGCCAGGCGCACCAGGCGACGGGGTGTCCCCAGCGACCCGAGCGACCCAGCAGGGCCGCCAGGACGGCGGACAGGCAGGGGCTCAGCGAACCGGCGCTCAGACCGCCCCGGCAGGATCAACCCCGGTGCCCGCCACACGCCGCCGACCGGCGCAGCGGGGGCCAGAACGGCGGCGGACGGCCAGGCCCAGCGGAGGCCACAACGGCGAGGTGAGGGGTCAGACGACTGTGCAGTCCAGGATTCGGCCGTCGGACGTGCCGATCAGCAGATGTCCCGGTTCGGTCGCGGTGAGCGCGGTCGGAACGGCCGGGATGCCGGCGGCGGTCACTTGGTGGCGCCAGCGGAGGGTGCCGTCGTAGAGGTCGAGGGCCAGAAGCTCGCCGTTGCGGTAGGTCACGAAGGCGGTGTCCGCTGCGGTGTCGAGGTCGGTTGCGACGTGGTCGGTCCAGAAGATCCAGCGGGGCGCGCCGTCGGCGGCCGCGCGGCGAACGACGAAGGAGCCGCCGGGCTGCAGGCCCCGGCCGTCGTAGACGGTGCCGACGTACACCAAGTCGCCGTCGCTGGTCTCCGCGCCCGGGCCGGGGAAGTGAGTCTGCCCGGGCTCCCAGGAGAGCGGGAAGAGGAGTTGGGTACCCGGCCCCTTGGAGGAGCGTGCCGCGAGCCAGTCCTGGTTGGGCCTCCGGCGGGCTCGTGCGGCCTGGCGGACGTAGTCCCGGCTGCCGCGCCGGATCCGCAGGCGGTCCTGCCGCTCGACGTACGCGGTCGTCCGGTACCGAATCAGCAGACCGTCCTCACGGTCGCCGGGCACAGGCCGATCTGGCGCGTCCTCCTCCTTGTGGAGGGTGGCCAGCAGGCCGCCGTCAGGCAGTTCCTCGATCGCGCGGACCTGATGCCGGGGCTCCCAGTCCGGGCTCAGCGCCGAGAGCGCCGACCGGGCCTCGTCGCGTCCGTCGGGCCGCGGGGCGGGCACGCGGGGGCCCGCCAGGTCTGAGGGGGTGAGCGAGTGGGGGGTGACGGTGTGCCAGTCGGGCCGCCGCACGACGGCGACGTGGCCCTCGACGTGAGCCGTCCGCTCGTCCTTGTAGTCGTCGTACGGCGCCATCAGCACTTGCAGGGCCTGCCCGTCCAGCCACGTCAGCCCGAGGACCTGGCGGCCGAGGTCGCCCTCGATAAGGGAGCGCGCGGCTCCCGTCTCCCAGTCCAGCAGGAGCAGCTCGCCCTCGAAGAAGTAGCCGCCGTCGTACTCCCCCGTCCCGACCGCGAGCAGCGGCTCCGTCGGATGGAAGGCCAGGGCCTGCACCGGGAACCGGGTCCGGAGCACGGCCAGGCAGCCGAGGTCCCCCGTGTCGTACACCGCCACCGTCGCATTTTGGGCGAACCCGGGCTCACCCGCCACGGCGAGCAAGCCACACTCCTCGTCGGACACGGCCAGGGCAGGCTCACCAGCCTCGGCGAACGGGCGCTCACCGAGGACACGCAGAACACGGAGCGGAGAAGTCATACCCAAGATCCTCCCAGCCGCTACTGGCGAGCCTCCGAGCAGGCCGTGGCCGAGACCGCGCGGCATCGGCACACACCGCCGGCGGTGCTGTCGCACCGGCCAGTCGCGCCCGGACCGCACAGGGGATCCCGGGCATCCGCCCACGTCACAGGGCGTGACAGCACCCCACGCGACAAGGGGACGCGACAGCCCCGGACCGCGGCCCCGGCCCCGGCCCCGCGGGGACGGCCACGGGAGGCCGCCGAGGCCTCGCCCCAGCCGGGGAGCCGGATTGTGAAGCGGCTCGGGCCCGGCGCGGACTGAGTCGACACCGTCCCGCCATCGCCTGGAGCCGATCATTCGTGCCGGCGCGGGGCACCCCCGGTGGCCTCCCATCATGCGGGGTGGCCGGCGTCGATGTCCGCCACCTTCCGGTAGGACAGCACGGGCACGGCCGAGGACGGGACCTGGACGTGGATCGGGTCCAGAAGGAAGCCGGTGTGGTCGCCCCATTCGGCCCGGTCGAGCACCCGGCCGACGAACCAGGCCGGCGCCCGGTCGAGGATCGGTACGTCGTTCGGTCCGCGATGCCAGCGGACGCGGGCGAACTTGTCGCTGGTGTCGCCGGTCAGGCCGCCGAACACCTCGGCCAGCTCGTGGTCCGGAGGCAGGAGGTGCACTCCTAGCTCCTGCGCCGCGGAGGCCGCCGCGTAGGTGTGGTTCGCCTTCGAGAGCCACACAGTGAAGCGCGCGGGGTCGATCGAGCACTGCCCGGCGAATCCGACCAGGCAGCCGGCCGGACGCGGCCCGTTCACCGTCACCACGTACACGGGGTAGTCCAGCAGGGCCGCGAAGGCGTCGAAACCGCTCATAAGTCCTACCTCCACCGAACGTGCGCCCCACGGCGCGCTCGTCATGGTGCCGCCGGTCAGCCGCGCGGCGGGGTGGCCAGGGCGGGGCCACGTCCCGGCTCAGCCCGGGTGGCGGCGGGCCCGGGGCCGCGCTGCGCGCCGTCCGGGCGGGTGTGCCTCGTCTCCGGGCTCGGGAGCCTGTCGTCCGGCGGATGCGGCCGGTGCCTGGCCGGTCCCGACGGAGAAGGGGGACCGGTCCATCGAAGGCGGGCTTTCCCCCTGCGGTTGGTCCGCCGCGGCGTCGGGGTGGGAGGGCTGGGACAGTCGGCCCAGCACCGGACGGATGGGTTGATCACTCATGCTGGGAGTCTGTCACTGTCACCGTTGTCCAAACCGTGGATGCGGATACCGTGCCGCTCGAAAAGGGGCCGGACCGGCTTGACCGCCAGACCTGATCCCACGCACCGTCCCCGAGATCCGCAGATTGATCACCGGACTCGCCCGGCCGGTTCCGCCGTAGCATCGCCCACGTCCTGCACTGGTCCCGCTGGCGCCGACGAGGCCGGCACCAGGCCCGGCCCAGTCACCACAAGAGCCGAGGCCACGGCCCGAGGGCTGACCCGCCGTCACCGTAAGCACCGTTGCGGCGGTCGCGCGGGCGCGCGGGCGCGTGGCGCGCGCGAAGGCCCCGCCGCCCCCACCGAGGTCGGTTGGGGGCGGCAGGGTCGGGCGGGGCCGCGGGAACGGCCCTACAGGACCTGGAGCTGGGTGAGGAGTTGGAAGGTGTCCGAGTTGAGCCAGTACTCGGCGAACTTGCCGTTCTCCATGCGCAGGGTGTCGGTGCCGGTGAACGTGATGGTCGTGCCGGGCTCGGCCTTGGCGCCGGGGAAGCCGCCGGTGTAGGTGCCGGTGGCGGTCCAGCGCAGCGAGGCGTGGTGTCCGGAGACGAGGGAGTCGAGCTGCGGGGTGAAGCGCAGGTCGGGGAAGGCGGCCCGGGTCTGCGCGATCCAGGCGACCAGGCCGTCGGCGCCGCGGATGGCGCTGCCGTCGCCGCCGTCCAGCATGGCGGCGTGCACGGTGAAGTCGGGCGAGATGATCCTCGGGGCCTGGGTGTAGTCGCCGTTCCACAGCCGTAGCCAGGCGTCGAGCATGGCCTTCGGGTTCTTCGCCGCCTGGTGGTCGTGCGCCGAGGCGGCGGAGGCGGAGGTCGCCGCGGAGGCGGACGGTACGGCGGAGGAGGCGGCGGCGGCCGTGGTGGCGCCGAGGGCCAGGGCGGCCGCGGCGGCGGGGGCGAGCAGGCGGCCGCGGCGGCGGGCGGTGGTGGTCATGGTGGTTCCTCGCGTATCGGTGGGAAGAGCAGGCTGTCGGACTGGAGACGAGCGTCAGTCGGTGCAGGTGGTGCCGGGCGCGGGCAGGGCGCGGGTGGTGAGGTAGCGGTTGGTGGCGTCGCGCACGCACTGGGAGAGCAGGAACATGCTGTAGTCGTCGCCTTCGCGGCTGAGGACGACGCTGCCGGGCAGCTGGGCGGCCATGGCGGGGCCCGCGCTGTGCGGGGCAAGTGCCTGGTGGGTGGACTGCACGACGAGTGCGGGCGGCGCGCCGTGCACGGGCGCGCCGGCCCTGACGGGGTGGGCGGGCAGGGGCCAGCCGAGGCAGCCGGTGAGCGCGGTCCAGGAGCGGACGGCGCCGCCCAGGTGCGGGGAGATCCGCGTCAGCTCTTCGTGCAGCCTGGTGAGCTGGTCGAAGGTGGTCACCGGGCCGGCGTTGTCCAGGCAGGCGGGGACCTGCACCTGGACGGCGTCGAGGGTGTCGTCGGGCTCGTAGGCGAAGTCGCCCGCGTCGCCGGCCTGTGCCTTGACCACGGCCTGGGCGAGGGCGGGCCAGGTGACGCCCGAGAGCGTGAGGTGGTCCTGGGTGGCGGTGCGGATGTCCTCGCCGGTCAGGGGGCGGCCACCGCCGGCGACCGGGACCGGGCTGCGGTCCGCGCGGGCGACGAGCGCGTCGTACTCGGCCGCGACGTCCTTGCCGTGCAGGGCGCAGTCCGTGGAGGCTGCGCACCAGGCGGTGAAGCGGTTGAAGGCGTCCTCGGCGGTGGCCGCTTCGCGGCGGATGCGCTCGGTGGGCGAGGTCGTGTCGTCCAGTGCCGTGTCGAGGACCATGGTGCGCAGCCGGCCCGGGTACAGGTCGGCGTAGGTGCGTCCGAGCAGGGTGCTGTAGTGGATGCCGTACCAGTTGAGCTGTTTCTCGCCGAGGCCGGTGCGTACGGCTTCGAAGTCGCGTGCGGTGCTGGTCAGGTCGGTGTGGGCGACGAGGGGGCCGTTGGCGCGCAGGCAGTCCTGGGCGAAGGCCCGGTTGTGGGCGACGAGTGCGTCGAACTGCGCGTGGTCCTGCGGGACGTGGGTGATGCCGGCGGGCTTTTGGAGTGTGGAGCAGCGAATCGGCGTGCTGCGGCCCACGCCGCGCGGGTCGACGGCGACCAGGTCGAAGTTGCGGCTCATGGCGCCGGCGAACGAGGGGAAGCCGATGCGCATCGCCAGGCGCAGCTGTTCGATCGACGAGCCGCCGGCTCCGTCGTTGAGCAGGAGGGTGCCCTGGCGGTGGGTTGGGTCCTCGGCGGGGCGGCGGACCAGTGCGAGGGTGAGGCGGTCGGCACGGGGGTGGGCGTGGTCGACGGGGACCTGCAGCGTGCCGCACTGCATGCCCGCGAACTCCGCGTCCGTGCAGGCCGTCCAGCTGATCCGGGCTGACGGGGGCTGCGCGGGAGCGGCGACGGCAGGGGTCGCGAGCGCGGCGGTGGCTGCGAGGGCGGCGGTGAGGACACGCCGGAAGTGCGTGTGCGGGCTGGTCCGGAGCATGACGGGCTCTCTCCTCGGCTGTTTCGGGAAGCAGGGGCGTTGAGGGCGAGGGATGCCGGCGGGGCGGCAGGCGGGTCCGCGGGCCGCCGGCGGGTCCGCGGGCCGTCGGCGGGTCAGGCGCGCAGGACGACCTTTCCGGCGACGGTGCCGGACTCGGCCAGGCGCATGGCCTCGGCGGCCCGGGTGAGGGGGAGTTCGGCGGCGATCTGCGCGGTGACCTCGCCGCTGCGCAGCGCCTCGAACACCGCGGTGAGGTCGGTGCGCAGCCGGGCCCGGAAGCGGCTGCGGTTCAGTGCCCGGCCGGCCCAGACGTTGTAGAAGTGGGCGTGGCGGCCGTTGGGCAGGGCGTTCCACAGCCATACGCGGCCGAGCAGTTTGAGGACGGGCCACTGCTTGGAGCCGTCGTCGTCGCGGGTGGAGGCGCTGCCGTAGGAGACGAGGGTGCCGCCGGGTGCGAGCAGGTGCCAGGAGTCGGTCAGGCTGCGGCCGCCGACGTGGTCGAAGACGGCGTCCACGCCTGCCGGGGCGAGTTCCCGGACGCGGGCGGCGACGTCCTCGGTGCGGTAGTCGACCGGGATCACTGCCCGCTCGCGCAGGGCCGCGTGGTGGCGTGCGGATGCGGTGCCGATCACCTTCGCGCCGGCGGCCTGGGCGAGTTGGACCAGGACCGAGCCGACACCGCCGTTGGCGCCGTGCACGAGGACGGTCTGCCCGGCCCGGACGCGTGCCTTGCGGTGCAGCATCTGCCATGCGGTGATGCCGTTGACCACCACCGTCTCGGCCTGTGCGGGCCCGATGCCGTCGGGCACCGGGACCAGGTCGGCGGCGTCGGCGAGCACGTGGCTGGCCCAGCCGCCGACCTTCAGCAGTGCCGCGACCCGCGTGCCGACCAGGCCCGGGTCGACTCCGTCACCGACCGCGGCGACTGTTCCGACCAGGTCGTAGCCCGGGACGAAGGGGAAGGGCGGCTGGTCGTAGTAGCGGCCGCGGCGCATCTGCTGTTCGGCGAAGGAGACTCCGGTCGCCTCCATGCGGACGACGGCCTGCCCCGGGCCGGCGGCCGGAACGGACCCGTACCGCACCTCGAGGCCCTCCGGCTCGACCTTGCCCGGCAGCACGACCTCGATCAGTTCCCCGGCGTTCACGACGACCTCCTCGACTGCCCACCCACACCGTTAGTGGGTGGCGCTTCTGTTAGAAGTTATAACGCCACCGCTGAGTGACAGTCAAGAGCGGCCGTAATACCCTCTAACAAGCAAGTGACCTCCCCGAAAGGAACGAACACATGGCCACGGCGGGCAAGGACACCCCCCGCGAGCGCTACCGCGCGCAACTACGTGCGGAGGTCAAGGAACGCGCCTGGGAGCAGATCGCCGCCGCCGGCGCCGCGGGACTGTCCCTGAACGCCATCGCCAAGCAGATGGGCCTCAGCGGCCCCGCCCTCTACCGGTACTTCGCCAGCCGGGACGACCTGATCACCGAACTGATCCGCGACGCCTACCGCAGCCTCGCCGACACGATCCGCACCGCCGCCGCATCCGGCGCCGACCTCGCCGGCCTCGGCCACGCCCTGCGCGACTGGGCGCTGGCCGACCCCCAGCGCTACTTCCTCGTCTACGGCACGCCCGTCCCCGGCTACCACGCCCCCGACGACACCACCGCCATCGCCGCCGAGATCATGAGCGCCCTCCTCGACGCCGCGCAGTCCCCCGCTATCCCCGCCCAGGAGAACGCCGACCACCAGCCCGACGCCCACCTGGAAGCCCACCTCGCCGAACACCGCCACTGGGCGGGCGACCACCCCGCCCCTCCCGCAGCCCTACGCCGCGCCCTGCGCTTCTGGACCCGCCTGCACGGCGTTCTCTCCCTCGAACTCGCCGGCCACTTCACCGGTATGGGCTTGGACCCCGCCCAGCTCTACGACAACGAACTGCACCACCTCACCCCGTAGCTCACCAGCCGGACGGCCGGAGTCGCCCTCGGGCTAGGCAGAACAGGGCTGCCACCCGGCTTCCCGCAGGCGCCGACGACCCGCTTCGGCGTCGGACGACGATGCCCCAGTCCGGTCTCAGGTCGGCGGCAGGGAGCGCCGCCGGTGATGGCCCGGTTCGGGTGTCTCGGGCCCGGCGGGCGCCGACAGCCGGGCAGCGGCCGGGAAAAGGACCGTCCCGCCGACGGAGCCCCGTGATCTTCCGGCGGCCCCGGCAGGTGTCGGGGCACGCAGCCGGGCCGGTGGCGGTGAGACGGGCGAGCGGGACGCGGAGCCGGTGTGGCCGGTCAGAACTCGGCGAGCGTCCCCGCTGTTGAAGGACAGCTGTTCGAGGCGTGGAGGGTCCATCGTGGGCAGCCGGACTGTGACGGTGAAGCATGAACACGGTCTGATCTGCAGGGCAGGCGCAGCAGGTCCAGCCCAGATTCACCGACATCGCGTCGCAGCTGCCCGCACCCAGCCGGACGACCACCGCCTCCGGCTCCTCGCCGTCGACGATCCGGTCCGCCGCGTAGGCCAAGGCGACACAGGCACTCTCGTGGGCCAGCCGCAGAAGGAGAGGCCAGCCCGTGGGCGAGGGGCAGGGGGTCTTCAAGCGGCCAGCAGCGACCTGGCCGACCTCATCTACGTGCTGCGGACCGGTGTCGCGTGGCGTGGTGTCCCCGCGCAGCTTGCGGGCTGCTCCGGGTCACGGCATGGCGCCGGCTGCGGGACTGGACCGAGGCCGGTGTCTGGCCCCGCCTTTACACCTTCACACCTTCACACCTTCACACCGCACTGCTGACCGAACTGCGCCGCGCGGACCTGCTGGACCTGCTGGACCTGGACGACTGCGCCGTGGACGGCGCGCACGCCCGGGCAGACGGCCTACTGGCGGTTGGTCGACAGCCTGGAGGGCGGGGCAGCGGGCCTCAGAAGATCGCGGCGATCAGTCCGCATCGGATCCGGTCCTCCACGCGAGGCGGAGCTGCTCGGCAGCAGCAGCGGCTTGGCCAAGCCCCGCCTGGTAAGCCGGCTGCCACGCTGTCCGGTCGTTCAGGTTCGGGCCGATAGCGCGTATCGATGTCGGATCGGGCTCGATGGTCACCACGGTGGTCGCCCCGGCGACCGCCAGCTCCCGGTGGAGCAGTTCGCGGGGAAACAGGTGCGCCTGCGGGTCCACCACGACGAGCGTGCGGGCTCCGGCAGCAAGGCCGGCGTTGGTCGCCGACCGCAGCGAACCGTCCATGTAGCGGCGGCCGTTGATGGTAATCGGTGGGTAGATCCCCGGGAAGGCCGTGCTTGCCGCCACGGCGGAGGGCAGCGGTGCACCACCGGCACGGTCGAAGACCTTCGGCTCGCCGGTCTCGGCGTCCATCGCGGTGATGAGAAGCCGCCGGTCCGGCCATCGATCTGCGCCGACCAATGCGCCCATCCGGTCGACATGCGCCTGTTCGGGACCGGTCTCGGCGACGACTGCGATCCGGCCCGCCCGGCGCCATGCCTCGGCCGGATTCGAGGCGGCACCACCGAGCACGGCGAACACCTCCTCCAGCCGGCGCCCGTCCACCTGGGGCGGGGTGCCGCCGGATCCGGCCGGGCGCACAGGCGTGGCGAGCCGGCAGGGGTTCTGACCGGAGGCCAGCACCGCACCGATGATCGCGCCGGTCGATGTTCCGACGATCAGGTCGGCCTCGCCAAGGTCCATTCCGGCCTGACGCAGCCCGCAGGCCATTCCGGCCATCCAGGCCGCACCAACGGGGCCTCCGGCACCGAGCGCGAGTGCCCGCTCAAGTGTGGCCACGACTGCCTCCTCCCGTTATTGAAACAGTCGCACCATATACTGGCGCTGAGTCAGATCGCAGCAGAGACAAGGACAGAGCTCCGTGGGACGACCTCCGGACCCCGCCCGGCGGGAGCGCACCCTGGCGCGGGCGACCGACTACGTGTTGGGCCACGGCCTGGTCGGGTTGAGCCTGCGGCCGCTGGCCGCGGCCCTCGGCACCAGCCCGCGGATGCTGCTCTACGACTTCGGCAGCAAGCAGGAGTTGGTCGCCGCCGTCCTCGCCGAGGCTCGCCGCCGCGGGGCGGCCCGGCTGGCCGAGAACCTCCCTCCGCAGGCAACCTCCCCGGAAGGACACCTGCGCGGCATCTGGGCCTGGTTCAGCGAGCCCGAGCGCGCCGGGTACGTCCGGCTGATGTTCGAGGTGCACGCCGACGGCCTGGTCCACCCCGAGAACTACCCGAACCAGGCCGAGGCGATCACGGGCTGGTTCAACGCTCTCAACACCACGTTCCGCGACATCGCCACCGGCCCTGACGACACCGTCGCGCCCACCCTGGTCATGGCCGTCATCCGGGGCCTCCTGTTCGACCTCACGACCACCGGCGACCGCCGTCGCACCGACCACGCCCTGGACCGCTTCTGCGAACTTCTTTGGCATTGAAGGGTGACAGGCTGGATCCGCTTGCTCACCGAATGCGCCGGTCTGCCCGTGTCCTTGGCGATCTCGGGCGCCACCGTCGACAGCCAGGCCTGATCCCGTTGGCCGAGACCATCCCGCCGATCCGCTCGCGCCGAGGCCCCAGGCGCCCCGGACCCGGCAAACTGCACGGCGACAAGGCCGACGACCACCGCTCCATCCGCTCCTACCTGCAACGACGGCAGATCACGGCACGCCTCGGCCGCCGAGGCGCCGAGTCCTCCGACCGCCTCGTCCGGCACCGCCGGGTGATCGAAGGGACCGTGGCCTGACTGGGCGGCTTCCGCCGCCTCCATCACCGCTACCAGTTCAAGGCCGACCATTTCGCCGGGTACGCCGGCGTCGCCGCGGCTCTCATTGCTACCGGCATCTCGCACGGCAGGCGTGACGCCGGTCTGCCGCTACGGGACGTTCCAGGCAGAGATGACCGGCTGCCCCTGCTCAACGGCCAGGAAACCGAGAGAGCCCGGGTGCGGGTGGCCGAGCAGGCGGGCGGCGGAAGCATCGAGCCCGAGCCAGCGCACGGCGATCACTCGCGCCAGATGGCCGTGAGCGACCACGGCCACATCGCCATGGTTCAGCAGCGGCCGGATCCGATCCAGCGCCGCGTCCGTGCGCGCGGCCACCTGCTGGAGCTCCTCGCCAGGATGGGCGGCATCCCCGGGAATGACGCCGTCCCGCCACAGGTCCCAGCCCGGCCGCGTCTCCTGGATCTGCTCGGCGGTCAGTCCCTCATAGCCGCCGTAGTCCCACTCCACCAGGTCCGGATCCGGCTTTGCGCCGGTCAAACCGGCAAGCTCGGCTGTCCGCATCGCACGGCTCAGCGGGCTGCTGAACACCGCGACCAGACGACGTCGGGCCAGCCTCGGAGCGAGCGCCCTGGCCGCGGCCTCACCCGCATCGGTCAGCGCAACGTCGGTGCGGCCAGCGTGCCGGCCCGACAGGCTCCACTCGGTCTGACCATGCCGGACGACTATCAGTGCTCCCATGGCCGTGGACGGTATCTGATGACCCGTTCACGGCTCAGGGTGTCCCTCAGCCTATGCGTCGGCCAGGGTGCCCGCTCACGACCAGGCGTCGGTGCAGCTCACAGACGGGAAGCCGGAGAGGGGCCGGGTGTTGAGCGGTCTCCCACCGCGGAACGCTCCGCCAGGCCCACGGACCTCGCCTCGGGTGCGGCGACGCCCGCCGCACCCAGCAGTCAGGCTCCCGTGACACCCGGCACGGCCAGCAGCCGGCCCTGACCTGCCCCACCGAACGGACGGCCGCCGGGCCCGCCGGTGCCAGGGCGTCCTCATTCGGTGCCGAAGGCTCTCGGAAGGCCCCTGGGACGACGAGTCGGTCGCGGCGGCGCAGCGAAGGCCCGCGCCGCCCGGCGGCCGAGGGCACCACAGGCGGATGTTGCCGTTCTCGTCGACGAGGATGGTCAGCTCGCCGCTGGGGTTCTCCCGCAGGATCTTGGTGCCACACCCGACCATGTCGCTCACCAGCCGACGGCGAGGTGCGGCAGGTCCGCGACCTGGCCGCCAGCTGGCTGGCGGTGGGTCAGCCGTTCAGCTTCGCGTACAGGCCGCGGCCCGGGCGCTGTACTCGGCCGGCCTTGGCCAGGCGCTCCAGCATGGTGCGCACCGCGTTCATGTTGACACTGGTCCGCACCGGCCCGGTCCCCCGGGCCGCGACCGTCTTCTTCGCCGGGGTGCGCGGCCGCGCGCCGTCGACGGTCTTCGTCGCCGCGGCCTTCTTTGCCGCGCTCTTCTCCGCCGTGGCCTTCTTTGCCGCGGTCTTCTTCGCGGGAGCCGCTTTCTTCACCGTGGTCTTCTTGGCCGTGGTCTTCTTGGCCGTGGTCTTCTTGGCGGCGGTCTTCTTCGCCGTCTTCGTGGCCGGGTCCGTGCGCGTGGTGGCCTTCTTGGCCGGGTCGCCGCCCTGGTCCGGGCCCGCCTGGGTTTCGGCCGCGATCTGCTGCGGCCGGACCCCGACGATGGCGTCCGCCTCTGCCCGAATGCTGCCCACCGGCGTGATGTCCTGTGAGGCCTGCAGTCCGGCCAGGGCCCGCAGGCTCTCGATGGCGGCGCGTACGGCGTTCTCGCGCGCCACGGCGGCGGTCAGGTCGTCCTCCAGGCGCCGCCGGCGGGCCTCGATGCCGGGAAGTTCCGCCTCCAGGTGGGCGATGGTGTCACTGAAACGGCTTTCTGCCACGGTTCCTCGTCTCGTTCGCCCACGCGAATGTCCGCAGGGACTGTGCGATCTCTACCCCGCTGCCGCCCACCGCCACCACACCGCGACCTGCAACTTCGGAGTCGACTCACACGCGAAAAGAGGTCGGGCCTCCCCAAGCTCGCCGATCTGGGCTTCGACGGCTCGCCGCTGTTCGTGGACGGCGGCGAGCGACCGTGCCGGGGACGGCACCACCACGTCCAGGGCGGTGGTGCCGGGGACGACGACGTGCTGCTCGAGCAGGCGGGTTGACGGCGGGGTGGTCCAGGCACGGGCCGAGGACGCGTTCGAGGGAAGGGTGGAACCGGGTGAGCAGGCCGCGCAGGCGGTTACTGGTGCGGGTCGCCTCGGCGGCGAGGTCCTGGTCGAAGCCGGGACGTCGTGACAGCGCAGGGCGCACTGCGAGGGATCCCGTCGTCCGTAAGCTCCTGTGCGCCCTTACCGCGCGGCCCGGGACGGTGGTGTCATGTGTCCATCACTTCGTCGGACCCGAGGCAGAAGGCCGTGAACGCCAGCGACGCGCTTGTCATCCCCCCGTTCACACTGCCGTTCCCGCAACAGCTCCATCCCGACGCTCCCAGGGCTGCCGACCATGCCCGGGCCTGGGCCGCGCGGACCGGACTCTACGCATCCGCACAGCTTGCCGAACGTGCCTACAGCCAGCAGTGCGACCAGTTCGCCGCTTGGGTCTACCCCACCGCGCCCCGCGACCGTCTGAACACGTTGTCCTGCCTGGACCTGATGATGTTCCTCGACGACGACCACGCGGACGAGGAGGCTCCACGCCCGCACGCCCTGACCCAGACGCCGCTGCTGTCGGTGATCGAGAAACCGATGGGCCCTGCCTGGCGGGCACGTTTCCGTGCCCACCTCGCGGACTGGAACCAGGTCAACATCGAGGCCGGCATCCGCCGCCGGCAGTCAGCGGTCCCTCCCGCCCCGGGCGATTACATTCCCTGGCGCCGGATCTCCTCCACGCTGCTGTGGCACTTCGACCTGATCGAGTACGCCCAGGGTCACGAACTCGCTGACGACTTCGTCGCCGGCTCCCTGTACCGGTCCCTCATCGACTGCGCGGCCGACATCGCCGCCTGGACCAACGACCTGTTCTCCGCGCCGAAGGAACTCGCGGCCGGCGAGCCGAACAACCTCCTGGCCGTCCTCGCCCACCACGACGGGCTCAGCCTCCAGCAGGCGGCCGCCGTCACCGTCGACTTGATCGCTGACCGCGTTCGGCACTTCCAGGCCGCGCGCGCCGCACTCGTGCTCGCCGTCGGCGACGGCTCACCTGCTGTGAACCCGCTGGTGGAGTGGGCCGACGGTGTGGGCCGATGGGCGGGCGGCAACCTCGGGTTCTGCCGTGTCTCGGGCCGCTACCCCGCTCGGTCCTGACACCTGGGACCGCACGGGCCCGGAAGGTCCCTCGGACCAGAGACCAGTCTGCGGGCTCGGTACGGCGAGTGCCCGCTGGAGGAGCCGCACGGCGACGTCCCCTTCTACACAGCCCTGGGGTCCTTGGTCCCGGTCACAGCCACACCGAAGGTGAGCGCGCCCGCCAGCAGCGCGCAGGCGAAGGTGACGGCCGCCCACCGCCCGAGGGAGTCGACCTGGTCGCCGAGCCCGAGCAGTTGCCAGACGGTGTCCCGCAGCGCCAACGAGACCGGCAGTGCCAACGCGCCTGCGGTGGCCGCGATCCGGGCGGCCCGTCGCGTTCTCGATGCGGGAGGCGGCGCGGCGAACCGCAGGACGCTGTTGCAGATCATCACGGAGGTCACCCGCACCTGCACCACCGGCGCCCACGTCACCCTGGCCGTCGGCTACGGCGGCCGCCAGGAGGTCGTCGACGCCGTGCGCGTCCTGATGTACGCGCAGGCCGAAGCGGGGGCGTCACTGACCGAGGCCGCGGACGCCCTGACCGTCGACGACATCGCCCCGCACCTGTACACCGCCGGCCAGCCCGATCCCGACCTGGTCATCCGTACCAGCGGGGAACAACGGCTGTCGAACTTCCTGCTCTGGCAGAGCGCCTACTCGGAGCTGTACTTCTGCGAGGCCTACTGGCCGGCGTTCCGCGAGGTCGACTTCCTTCGCGCCGTCCGCAGCTTCGCGGCCAGGCAGCGGCGCTACGGCGGATGAGCCCGGTCTCGTAGGGCGGCCCCGGCTCGGCCGGTGCCGCCCCTTTCCGTGGCGGCGGGTGACGAGGAACCGCAGCAGGTGCCCGAGCGCGTCCAGGACCCGGCCTCGCCGGTCGCCACCAGGTCCAGGTTCTCCAGCAGGTTCAGCATCACCGGCCCCGTGTTCAGAGGCCCCGGCGGCGATGCGCGTCAAAGCGGTGCAGGGCCCGCGCCAGCCGCCAGGACCCGGCAACCGACCCGACCACGGCGCCGGCCGTCAGCACGATCTCGCCCACGGGGCCGGACACGCCGAGGAACAGCGCGGGAACGAGTGCCACCGCGTGTACGGCCGCGGCCAGCAGAGTGCCGTCACGAACGCGAAAACGATCTCCACCGGAATCGCGTCCTTCTGCCACTGAGACTCCCGACCGACCCGTCTCCATGCCGCAAGGCTCACGCACCACCCCAGCGCCGGGCGCCCCCCGATCGTCCGGTTCAGGCGGACCAGGCCCGCAGCAGGTCCAGGAACGACCCGCACTCCACCTCGGTCGACGGCCCGCAGTCCACACTGATCACCTGCCCCACCCGGCCACCCCGCAGCGGCACCATGTCGACCGCCCGGTAGGAGCTGTCGCCGCCGTCGTGGACCGGCAGCCACCCCGCGTACCAGGAGTTGCCCTGGCGCACGGGGTGACCGTTGCGCTCGTTCCACTCGCAGCCGCAGTCCTCGTCACCGTCCTGGTGGTCGCACCACGTGTCGATGCACTCCAGCAGCCCCTCCCGCATCTCCACGATCCGCCGTAGCGGCAGGATCTCGATCGGCGGCCCCCACTCCGGGCGCTCGCCGGAACTCGGCACGTACCCGCCGTCGTGCAGCAGGTACGAGGCGCGCATCTCCTCCGGGAGGCCGTACCCGAGCGCCTGCTCCGCCGCCCGGACCTGTTCCTCCGTCGCCGGAGGGTTCAGACCGCCGGGGCCGGTCGGCATCCGCGCCTCCATGACCGCCCAGACCCGCGCGGCCTCTTCGTATGGGGAGTTCATGCGCGACAAGGTAGTTCACTCCGCGGACAGCCCTTCGGCGGCCGGTACCGGACGCCGTTACCGGGGTTCGGGTTCAGGCGATACCGAGGGGGTTGAGGAGGGTGAAGCGCCAGCCGCCATCGGCGTCCCGGCGGGCGATGTTGGCGGTGGTGCCGGTCGGAGTGAGCCGTTCGCCGTCGGGGCCGTCGATCTCCAGCGTCCAGTCGGTCACCAGGAGCGCGGTGTCGGCTCCGACCAGCGCGTGCCGGTGGACGTTCGTCAGCCTGCCGCGGGCGGCGACCGTCCCCCCGAGCTCCGTGCGCAGCGCTTCGGCGCCGGTGAGGAGCCCGCCGCTCACCGTGCGCATGCCGGCCTCCGCGGCGAAAAGGGCCAGCACGCCGTCCACGTCACCGGCGTTCAGGGCGTTCTGGAACAGAATCGGCAGCTCGGCGGGATCCTTGACGACAGAAGACATGGTGGAAGGTCCTTCCTTTGATGGAGGGGGCGGTGACGGTCCGTCGGTGCGCCACCCGGTGTGGCGCTCGCCCCCGTCCGTGCCTCCACGATGCCCGCGCGGTCCTCCGCGCGACGAGGTAGAGTCACGCCTCGACATGGTCAGAAGTGGACAGCAGCCCGGCATCGTCGACATCGCCTACGACAACCCCGACCGCCCCCACACCGGCATCGAGGTACTGACCTTCGACGTGCTGAGAGCCCGGCTGATGGGATCGGTGGCACGGAGGCCGAGCCGCCTCGACTTCCACCAGCTCGTCCTGGTACGCCGGGGCGAGGGCCGCGCGATGGTCGATTTCACCGCCCATCCGTGCACCCGCGGCACCCTGCTCCACCTGCGCCCCGGTCAGGTACAGCGCCTGCCCGTCGGCAGCGACGACCGCCCCGCGGACCTCGACGCCACCCTGCTGCTGTTCACCGCCGACTTCCCACCGCCGCTGCCCGCCATCCGCGAGGTCCTCGACGGCTTCGGCCCGGTCGCCCGGCAACTGCCACCCGCCGAATTCGACGTCCTCAACCGCGCCGTCACCGACCTCCACGCGGAGTATCGAAGACTGCGCGACGGCCGGCAGCCCGCCCCGCACCCGGAACTGACCGAAGCGTTGCTGCGCCAGCTCCTCGGCGCACTGCTCATCCGCCTGGCCCGCCTCCCCGACCCGGCCGCCGCCACACCCGGCCCGGCCGAAGGTCGCGGCCCCGGCCCCGATGGAGGCTCCGGCACGGCCGCCCCGCCCGGTGCCGAGGTCCACCTGGCCTTCCGCCGCGAGCTGGAGCGCTCCTTCGCCACCACCCGCTCCGTCGAGGACTACGCGGCGCGCCTCGGCTACTCCCCCAGGACCGTCACCCGTGCCTGCCTGGCCGCCACCGGCCGGAGCGCCAAGCAGCTCGCCGACGCCCGCGTCGCCCTGGAGGCGCAGCGGCTGCTCGCCCACACCGACCTGCCCGTGGCCGCGATCGGCCGCGCACTCGGCTTCACCGAGGCCACCAACTTCGGGAAGTTCTTCGCCCGCGAGACCGGCCGCACTCCCGGCGACTTCCGCCGCAGCCAGCAGTGAACGGGCCTCGCGGAGGCGCTGTTCTCCCCTACCGCCTGCCATGACGGCGCGGAACCCGGCGCCGTCAGTGTGCTGAGAAGTGGACCAGGGCGAGCATCGAGAGCGCCCCGGCTGTGCCGGTGAAGGGGAGCACGGTACCGGCGAAGCGCTGACCGCGGGTCGCAACCCGGGCGGTCTGCGGACGGCTCGGTAGACAGCCAACCGGCACCTCGACTCCGCGCTGCAGGCTGATGCCGGGTCCGGATCCCGTCTCGGTGATCCGGAACCGCCGGCCGTCGGCGGTGA
Source organism: Streptomyces sp. NRRL S-350 (assembly GCF_000719705.1). Classification (GTDB taxonomy): domain Bacteria; phylum Actinomycetota; class Actinomycetes; order Streptomycetales; family Streptomycetaceae; genus Kitasatospora. The sequence continues at coordinate 63,531 of NZ_JOHO01000062.1, forward strand.
CGAAGGAGACGATCGGCGCGAAGCCGCCCCCTCGGCTGCCGGAGGACATGCGCCGGACGGCTGCGTGGCCCGTGTGTTCGGTCAGTCCTGCTGTTCGGGCGAACCGAATCTGTGACGGGGTCGTACTCGGCGTCTGTCGGCTGCGGCCGAGGAAGACCCTGCCGCGGTCCTCAGTCGGCAGCTGCCGCGCCGGAATCGACCGCGATCGCGACGCCATCGTCGCCGGTCTCACCCATCAAGTCGCGGCGAGGTTGTTGAGCAGGCGTCCCAGCTCTGCCGGCGCCTGAATGTGGACCAGGTGACCCTGGCCCGGAAGTTCGTGGACTCCGGCATGCGCGACGTGCTGCCGCACGAGGTCGAACGACGTTCCGTAGGGGGCCGTTCCGCGGTTACGTTGGCCGATGATCAAGTCGACCTGCTCCGCCTGCTGTGCCATCACGTCCGGAGGCGGTGTCGCGTTGAGCGCGCCGAGTTCGGCGTACAGCGGTCCGCTCAAGCGACGCAGTGTCGCCCAGCCATGAGGATCGGCCCGAAGGTCATCGACATGCGCTGCGGAGAAGCCGGAGATCTGCCGGTTGACGATCTCGACGCAGCGGTCCCAGTCCGCCGTCTCCGCTGCCACCTTCAGGTCCGGCAGTGCATGGAGTCCGAACGGCTGCATCACCGGCTCATAGGCGATCACCTGGTGAACCGGGCGCTCGTCGGCGGCCAGCAAGGTGATCATGCCGCCGTAGCTCCAACCGAAGAGAGCCGTCGCGCCGTCGAACTCGTCAAGGACCACGCCGAGGTCCTCAACCTCTGTCCGCAGCGAGTACGAGTTGGTCAACGGCCCCGAGGGGGCACGGCCACGACGGTTCACGACTACCACCGAGGGCCAAGCGTCGATGGCGCCCGCCACCTCACGCCACGTATGCGCATCGCTCATCACGCCCGGGACGACGACGAGGCCCGGTGCGTCCGGCTCCCCGTACACATCAACCGTGACCCAGCTGTCCCCGCCGACCGACAGCTTCTTCTGAATCGTTCGCTCCATAACGCTATTATGGAGCGAACGATCTACAATTCAAGCGTGACCGAACGCACCCGTGGACGCCCCCGAGCCTTCGACCGCGACCTTGCGGTCCTCGACGCTGCTCGCCTCTTCTGGCGACGTGGCTACTCCGGCACCTCGACCCGCACCCTGGCCGCGGCCCTCGGGCTTTCCACCTCCAGCATCTACGCCGCCTTCGGCAGCAAGGCCGGACTGTTCGAGGAAGCGGTGCGGACCTACGCCGAGCGTTACCGCGAGATCTACCAGCAGGCAGTTGCCGAGAACGACATCCAGGTGGTCATCGAACGCATCCTCACCGACTCGGTCCACGAGTTCACCCAGCCAAGCGACACGCACCCCGGATGTCTCATCAGCAGCGCCGTGATGACCGACAGCACGAGCACGCTCGATACCAGCGCCTACGTCGCCGAGCTGCACAGCTCGAACGAGCAGGCCCTCCTCGTGCGCATCGAACGAGCGATCCAGGACGGAGAACTGGCCGCGGGCACCAACGCAGCGGTCCTGACCGGGCTCATCCAATCCGTCTGGCACGGATTGTCGGTGCGATCCAACGTCGACACGGCTCGCGAGGACCTGCTCGCCACGGCGCAACTTGCTCACCAGCTGATCTGCCAACAACTCACGTCACCAACGTCCTGACCCGCGACATCTGGTGCTGTGACCGCATAGATTCGCCGGGTCGCGGACGCGGCGGCTTCAAGGGAGGCGTCCCGGTAAGATCGCGGACCCGGGGAGCGAGGGTGGGAAGGTATGACGATGGGAATACGCTCCGGCGCCCGCCTTGAGAACGGCGTCCTGGTCGAGCGCACCGAGGTGGCGGCATGACCGAGCCCCTCAACCCCGGCAGCCACGTCATCGAGGTGGAACTGGCGGTCGATCAGGTCACCATCGTGAACCCGGCCGAGGCCACCGCCACCGTTCGCTGCATACTCGGGCCCGTTCGCCGCGGCGCCCGCTTCGACCGCATCCGTGACTCGGCAGAAGCCATCGACCTGGAACTGACGCAGATCCTCGCCTACCACCGCTCCGTCGAGGAACTCGACCCCGTCCACACCGCGCTCGTGACCCTCCGAGGCGCAGGAGTCCAATTCCTGACGTCAGCCACCCCGCGCTCCCGCTGGCAGACCATCCGGGGAACCAACCCGCTGCCATGACCGAGCCATCCACAGGTGTCGACTGTTGCTCCGGACAACATCTCCTGCTCCGCAGCGGCAACCTCTGCTGGGGTGGCTACCTCAGCCGGCACGTCGGCGGGCTCCGTGTCGTCCGCGGACGACACAGTAGGCTGCGGCGACTCAGCAGCGATCCGGTGCGCAGGCGTGGTGGGCATGTTGTCCGCGGACAACATCCTGAGCGCTTCGCGCTGGGTCGGCGGACAACTCGTCGATGGTCCAAGGACCGCCACCGCCTGGCAGCCGTCCCCGAGCTCGCGGCACTGACCGATCTGGTCCTCAACCCGCCGACGGCCGTCGTCGACCCCCAGGAGCTCTCCCCGGCCACGGCAGACGAGCTGAGCCGACGCTTCTCCCGGATCTACCCCACCATCGGCGTCCAAGACCCGCTCTACCGGCACTTCTGCCGACACCACCCAGCCCGGGAAGTCGCTTGATCAGCCTTCGGCCCCGTAACGAGCCCGCCGCCACGCTTCCTCAAAGGCACCAAGGCCGATCTCCATGGACACATACTGCGGATCACGAAGGTCGAACGGCGGATTGAACGGCCAGTCCTCAGCGCCCGTCGTGACCGAACCACCGTCCGTGGCTATCTCAACCTGCCGCAACCGCCTTCCGTCCGGCCCGAGTTCCATCAGGAAGACCTCCCCTTCCTCGCCCTCAGGCCAACGCAGGCACACACGGTCCCGTCCCGCCAGGACACCGAATCCCGGCTGACCACGCTGGGCATCCCGCTGAGCACGGAGGCTGGACAGCGGATTCGGGTCCGGATCGTCAAGACGGACCTCCTGCAAACCCCACGTCTCGGCTCGTCTCACGGCATCCGGGTCCGAGATCACCTCGACCTCGGCGCAGGCACCGACGATCTCCTCGGCCGAGCCCGCCCACACCCACCACCACAGACCGCCCATCCCATAGTCATGAAGGACCAGATAGCGCGTCTGCCGGTCCTCACCCTGTTGGCTCACAACCCGTGAGCCTGCGTCGCCCTGGGGCCCAGCCCAGATTCCCCACGACCGTCTCGCCATCACCCGGCTCGCAACCCACCCTGGATTCCGCAGAAGCCGGATGCACTGGGAATCCGCGCCGAGCGTTCTCACTCGACCCGCAACCTTGCAGCTCAACCCGGGCTCACCTCCGCCGGGGATCTTGTGGGCTGAGGAACTGCCGTGCCGGCAAAGCGCCTATGGGAACATGTGAAGGTCGCACCGGCTCGACAGAAGAGAATCCTCGGCATGGCCGTCATCCACCACGTTGCTCTCAAACCGACCAAGCTGGAACTGCTCACCTCCTGGCTGCCTTCCCGGCCGTGGTACCTGGGTGGCGCGGGCGAGCCCGAACTCGCCAAGGCCGGCGGCTTCCGGCTGGACGACCCCCAGGGGGACGTCGGGATCGAGTTCATGGTGGTCACCGATACCTCGGGCACCCAGCCGACCGGATACCTGGTGCCGCTCACCTATCGCGGTGCCCCACTCGCCGGGGCGGAGCACGCCCTTGTCGGCACCATGGAGCACGGGGCCCTGGGGCGACGCTGGGCTTACGACGGCTGCCACGACCCGGTGCTGGTCGCACAGTTGCTGGCTCTGATGGAGGGGCGGGTCCAGGCCCAGGACCAAAACACCAGCGACACCCCCGACCGGGAGGTCACCTGTTCCTACATCGGTGACAGCCTCGCCCGCAGGGACTTCACCGTCACTGCCATCGACGACCCGGAGGGCACCGAGCTGGCTGCACCGCATGGTGCAACCCTCCGCCTGCACCGGGTCCTACGTCCCGCCCCGGACAACGCGCCTGTCCCTCCACCGGAGGCGACTGGCCACGTCGCCGGCGCCTGGCACATGCCGGATGGCACCCGCGCGCGGGGGCTGTTCGTTGTCTTGCACAGCGGCGGACAAGCTGCTGCCGGGCCCAGCTGACGAGCTGATCCAGCCAGCCGTTCACGTCGTCGTCGCTGACGCAGTTCGCGTCCATGATCCGCTGTAGGAGCGCGACGGCTTCCTCACGGCTCATTTCCACCACACACATCTCCTCGGCGTGAGCAATCAGCGTGACCAGCCAGCTGGTCGGCCAGGCAAGCCAGGCCCTGTCCGGCAGCGATCAGCATCTTGTGGGTCTCTGGAGGGGTAATGGTCTTGCTACGGCGGGCCCGGCCCGGCGGTGCTGGGCCGGTGCCAGGACAACGGAAGAGAAGGCGCCGCCAAGAGGACGAGAGACCGGGTAGTACCCCCCGCAGCAGTCGGCCGGCCGGGACGGCAGCGCGGCGCGCGGGCACTGGCAAACCCAGACCGCTGGGGCAGATCAGTGCGGGATTCCCGTCTCCGTCCACGCGGCCGCGATCTCGCGGTAGGCGCCCACGGCGGCCTCGCGGCTGCTGACGGTGTCGGTCACGGCGGAGGGTGTTCCCGGCCCCGGCCCCGAGGCCGGGGCCGGGGCCGGGGGGCCGGGAAGTCCGCTCGAAGGGGAAGGCGTCGAGTCCGCTCCGCCGGCGGTCCGCGTCGTTGACCACGCGCAGCCCCTGGCCGAACGGGTCGGGGTGGAGACGGCGAGGAGGTGCCCGGCCGGGTCGGTCGGGGGCGATCATGGCGTGGTGCCTTTCTGGCGGGAATGGCGTCCGGTCGCGGGCTCCGCCAAGATATGCGTCATGATCGATTCAGGGGGACCATCGGCCGGCACCGGTGCCACGGGCATGCTCATCAACGGCCGCTACCGGCTGCACGAACGCCTCGGCCGCGGCGGTATGGGCACGGTGTGGCGGGCCACCGACGAACGGATGCGCCGCCAGGTCGCGCTCAAGGAGCCCGTGCTCCCCGAGGGCATCGACGACCAGGAACGCGACGAACGCTTCCGGCGGATGGAACGCGAGGCGCAGGCCGCCGCCGGGCTGCGGCACCCGAACATCGTCCGGGTCCACGACATCGAGACGGTCGACGGCCGTCCCTGGCTGGTGATGGAGCTGATCGAGGGCGAGAGCCTCGAGGCGGTCCTGGCCACCGGCACGCTCAGCGTCCACGAGGCCGCGACGATCGGCCGCGAGATCGCCGCCGCCCTGGCCGAGGTGCACGCGGCCGGGGTGGTGCACCGGGACATCAAGCCGGCCAACGTCATGCGCACCCGCACGGGCGAGACGGTCCTCACCGACTTCGGGATCGCGCAGATCGACGGCGGCACCGACCTGACCCGCACGGGCGTCGTGGTCGGCTCCCTGCCGTACCTGTCCCCCGAGCGCGCCGCCGGCCAGCGCCCCGGCCCGCCCGCCGACCTGTGGGCGCTCGGCGTGCTGCTGTACGAGGCGGTGGAAGGCGTCCATCCGTACCGCAGGCAGCACTCCCAGGGCACCATCGCCGCGATCCTCTCCGACCCGGTGCCCCCGCCCCGCCGGGCGGGCGCGCTGACCGGGCCGATCATGTCGCTGCTGGAACGCGACCCTGCCCGGCGACCGAACGCCGCCCAGGCGCAGCTGCTGCTCGCCGGGGCGACAGCGACCGGGCAGCCCGCGCCGACCGTGCTCGACACGCCGGCTCCGACGCCCGCGATCCGGACCGCGCTGACCGTACGGCTACGCGCGGCCGGCGCGGCCGTCACCGCGACGAAGCGGCGCAAGACACTCGCCCTCGGCGGGGCCCTGGCCGTCGTCGCCGGCGCCACGGCCTGGGCCCTGTGGCCCACCGCCGCGCCGAGCCCGGCGAACATACCCGCCGGCTACAAGGCGCAGCAGGTGGCGTCGCTGGGCTTCGCCGTCGCGGTGCCGCAGGACTACGTGGCCTCCATCGGCAGCGACGACGCCGCCTGGGCGAGTCCTGACGGGCGCGTCCAGATCGACCTGCGCGACGAGGGCAAGAACACCCAGGACGCCCGGGCGTACGCACAGAAGCGGCTCGACACGACGAAGACCAGCCAGGGCAAGCCGTCGAGCTGCAACGACATCCCGGACCCCTTCTTCATCACACCCGTCCACGGTCCCCAGTCGATGCTCCACGGCGGCGGGGTCAACGCCTCGGTCATCGAGTACGACTACTCGACCAAGGGCGACGAGCCCTACCCGTGCATCGCCCAGAGCCCCAACGACAAGGCCATCGAGCAGTACATGGTTCACGACGGCCACGTCCTGCACCTCTCCGTCACCATCCGTGGCTACGGCAAGGAACAGTCCGACGGCCAGAAGGCCGACTACACCGTCTACGAGAACGTCAACAACTCGCTGACGTTCGGCTGACGCACCCGGGACGGGACGGACCGGTGCCGCCAAGCCGACGACGGTGGCCATGGACCCCGACGTCGCCGTCGTCGAGTCCGCTCTGACGGGTGCGCAGGCGCTCACCGTCGTGGCGCGGCGCTACGGGACCTCCACGCTGACGTGGAAGAACCACCGGCGCCGCGTGGGGGGCGACATCCTGTGGCCGCGGGGTGACTTCACCGCGGCCACCCAGGCCCTGCGGCCGGGCGGGCGGAGGCCGAGCAGTACGAACGCACCCGGGGAGCCGGCCCTCGCCCAGACCCGCCCGCCCGGCCCTGGTCACGGCGTTTCGTCGGCCCAGGCCGCGCCAGCGTGGAGAACGCCTCGCTCGCCGGTACCTCCGAGTGAGTCCGGAATTCTGGTACGTCCCGGGAAGTGGGGAGGAGCCCACAGGTAGCGGACGATGCTCTCGCCTTCATCAGATACGGCGGTCCGGCCGGTGACTGGTGAAGGTCACCTCGGCGACCTTCACCACCCGCATGCCCTGCGCGGCAGCAGCATCCGGGCCCACCGCCATGTCACCACCGACCCGGTGCCCCGGCGGACGCTCCGCAGCAGCAGCCGGCCCTCGTCGTCATCGATCTCGCGCACACGTACTCGTTCCAACCGCCCGGACAGGATGACGATCCCTGCGCCGCCCGGCACAGCCACCCGAGCGGCGCGGCCCGGCCCAACAGGGCAAACGCATGGCTGGCTTCGTCGCTGGGGCGGTACGTGGCGGGTCGGCGAGGCGGTCCGGGACCTCGGGTCGCCGCCCCTGGGCCGTCGGTGGCGGGGCTGGTGTGAAGCCGGTGAAGCGGTGCACTGTGGAGGGGTGGCGATCCGGCGTTTGACGGCCGGTGTACGGCAGGCGTGGAAGCCGAACCACGCGCTGCTGACGATCCCGCTGGTGCTCATCGCGGCGATCACGGTCGTGGACATTCTGGTGCCGGCCGATGTGCACCTGGGACCGCTCCTGGTGATCGCACCGGCGATCACGGCGTCGTTCGCCGGTCCGCGGCTGGCCGCCTTGATCGGTTTCCTGGCGGTGGGGGCCCAGGCGTTCATCGGCTGGCACTTCGGCGTGCTGTTCTCGCGCAACGTGCTCGTGCAGATCCTCGCGCTGACCGTGCTGTCGTGCCTTGTGGTGATCTTCTGCGTGGCGCGGGAACGGCGCCGCACTGAGCTGGCCCGCGTGCGGTCGGTCGCCGAGGCGGCGCAGAGCGTTCTGCTGTGGCCGCTGCCGGAGCGGATCGGTCCGCTGCGGATCGCCTGCCTGTACATGGCCGCCGAGGACGAGGCCCAGATCGGCGGGGACCTGTATGCGGCCACCCGGACCGGCAACGCGGTCCGGGTGATGATCGGCGACGTCCGGGGCAAGGGTTTGTCCGCGATCGGTGAGGCCGCGTTGCTGCTGGGGGCCTTCCGTGAGGCCGCCCACCGGCACACCGTTCTTCCTGACCTTGCCGCGGCTCTGGAGGAGAGCGTCACCCGCTACCTGGCGGAGTTCGAGCCGGCGGAGGAGGCGGGGGAGCGATTCGCCACCATGCTGCTGCTGGAGATTCCCGACGAGGACCACGTCACGCGCATGATCAGCTGCGGTCACCCCCCGCCCGTGCTGCTGAGCCCCGGCGGCGCCGTCACGGTGCCGAGTCTTCACCCGGCGCCGCCACTGGGCGTCGTCGGCGCCCTGGGTCCGGCGGGCTACGCCCTCGATGTGGTCTCGTTCCAGCCCGAGGACACACTCCTGCTGTACACCGACGGTGTCATCGAGGCCCGTGAAGCCTCCGGCGCCTTCTACCCGCTTGCCGACCGAATCGCCCAGTGGACGGAAGCGGGCCCCGAGACACTTCTTCACCACATCAGGCGCGACCTCCTGGCCCATGTCGGCGGACGGCTCGCCGATGACGCGGCGCTCGTCGCCCTCCACCGCACGCCCACCGTGCCGCGCGGCCGACGGCCCGGTCGCGCCCTTCACGTCGGCGGGCTCGGCCCTGACCCCGGCCGCGGACCAGGCGCCCGGTAGGCCGAGGCGGGGGCCCGGCAAGGCACCCACCGCTCTCGGCGCCTCGCACACCACCGGCCCGCTGCCCGGGCTCCGGCCCGGCGGGCGGATGCCGCTGATCGCCGTCTGTCCGAGCGCCGCAACCCTCCCGTCCTGCATGCTCGGCAACCTGCCCCGGGAGCCCGAGGTGCCGGCCGCCGAGCTCGAGGCCGCCACCGACGCAGGCCGAGCTGCCGAGGCACCGGCCGCCGGATGAGCAGCGTCACCCGGCGGGGCACCACCCCCGGTGCCGGGCGGGTGCTGTCCACCGTCGTCCGCCCGGCCAAGCACCCCGCTCCCGTGGTCGCCCGCCGCCCTCGACGGCGAGCTGCACACCGCCCTGGCCGCCTACGAGGAACGGGCCGCCGTGTGGTGCGAGGCCTTCGAGGACCTGGACGACGACGCGCTCGCCGAGGCCGCCGTCGAGGCCCGGGCAGCTCCCCCACTGAGAGCGTCGATCGCCGAACTCGGCCGCACGCTCACCGCGGCGGTCCACGGTCGGCCGCTGTCCGACTGGGCCGCCGACGCGGGCCGCACCGAGCACGTCCGCTGGCGCCACGCCCGCCAGGCGCTGCGGGAGGACGTCGCCCAACACCACCGGCTCGTCCAGCACGGGCGCAGCGCAGCGCGGCGTTCGCGGAACGGACGGTCTCCAGCTGCTCTTCGGCCTCCCGTCCAGGCGCTCCTCGCGGTCCTGGTGGCAGGGCCGACAGCGGCCGCCGGGGCGGCGGGTCCACTCGACCTGTCCCTGGCAGCCGTACTTCCCCGGTGCTCCCCCGCCCCGGCACGCCCGGAGCGCCGGAGCAGCGGTGTCGGCGCTGCGTAGCGCACCTGCCGACGGCGCGTCCGTCCGGGAGCCGCAGCGCACCCGGTGACCCCCGTCCGCGGACAGGCCCTGGCCGTGCGCGGACAGGCGATGACGTGTGCGCGATCGGAACGGAGGAGTGCGAATCGGCCTCCTAGGCTGAGCCGACCTCACCGAACGGGCCGTCACCAGGCCCGGATCCACTGGACGGGACCCCTGAATCCTGTGAAATCCCTGACGAAGCTGCACTCCGCGCTGATCTGCGTCGCCCTGGCCCTGGGGCTGGTGACCGGTCTCAGCGGCACCGCGTCGGCCACCAACTACCGGATCGTCGACTGGGACATCTCCCGGGTCACCGACGGCGGCCAGGAGCACGCCGCGCGGTACTACCACGCGGTCGACGGCCTGCACCAGAACTCCTACGGGAACGCCACCCACGAGAACGCGGTCATGCAGACCACGACCGACCCCTCCCGGATCGTCCAGATCCGCATCCGCGACACCGGCGGCAACGAGCTCGTCTCCCTCTACTTCTGGGCCGACAACCTCTACCTGGCCGGCTTCTACGCCCCGTACGGCGGCGACGCCGGCTCCGGCCGGCACCACTTCTCCTTCGCCGACGGCCGCGACATGGGGGCCTCGCTCGGCGTCGGCACCCGCAGCCTGGTCCGGACCGGCAACTACACCAGCCTGCCCGGCGGCAACAACCGGGAGAACCTCCGCATCACCCCGGCCACCCTCTACAACGCCGCCTACGTGCTCGGCCACGCCACCGGCTACAACGACAGCGTCGGCGCATCCCTGCTGCTCATGATCCAGGCCTTCTCCGAGGCGGCTCGCTTCGGTCCGATCTTCTCCCAGGTCTACAACAACATCTACAACCACAACGAGACTCCGCTCGGCCGGGACCTCGCCGGGCTGGAGAACCAGTGGGACGAGATCTCCCGGTTCGCCCACGACGTCCGCCGCAACGGTTCGTCCTACCTCAACCTCTTCGGCAACCCCGTCCGCAACTTCAACGACCTGCGCACCCGGCTCTCCTTCGTCGAGGTGATGGGCTCCGTCGCCCAACTCTGATCCCCCGCAGGAGATTTGCGGCCTGACCTTCGCTACGGCCCGGCGCCACCTCGGCGCCGGGTCCTTGCCGTCCCTCGCACGGTCACCGACCCCGGCCCGTCAAGGCGGAGTCATGGGACCGCCCCCGCCGCCGGCGGGCCTCAGCACCTCGCCCCCGAACCCGAACCCGTCGCCACCCCGCACTTCTCCACCAACCTGCGGACCACCAGGTTGGCACCGGAGACGGACAGCGAGATCGGGACACCGTCGCGGTCGCAGATCAGCTGGATCTTCGACCCCGTCTGCGCCGGATGCCGCTCGGATGGCATCCGCCAGCCGCTCCACTGCCTCGGCCGGGGCAGCCGCGTCCCCGAACGCAGGCAGCAGGAGGCACCGCCGACCCCGAACCCTTTCATCGGCCGCCCGCCCACCTCCTTGACCCGTTCCGTCCTGCCCGTTCCATCCTGCCCGCTCCGTCCTGCCCGCTCCGTCCTGCCCGCTCCGTCCTGCCCGCTCCGCCGTCCCGACCGCACGGGCTGCCGGTCCGGGGCGCCTGCGGGACGGGCATGCCGTCGGGCGCACGGCGCGGCGGACGGCAGCCGGATGCGCGACGGCCCCGCCCGGCGGCGGGCCGTCCGGCCCGAGGACGGTGGAAGCGTCCGTCGGGCGGAGGGCCTGACCTCCGGGCGGGGCCGTTCAGGTGGTCCCCGCCGGTCAGCCGGCTACGGCAGGGTCCAGCGCTGGTTGGCGCCGCCGTTGCAGTCCCAGATCTCCAGCTGGGTGCCGTTGGTGGTGGCGAAGGCCGGGTCGTCGAGGCAGCGGCCTGACTGGGCGCTCTTCAGGGTGCCGTCCGGCTGGGGCGTCCACTGCTGGTTGGCGCCACCGGTGCAGTCCCAGAGTTCGACCGGGCTGCCGTTGACGGTGGCGGCGCCGGTGACGTCGAGGCACTTGCCGTTGTGGGTGAGGGTGCCGTTGGACCTGGTCCACTGCTGCGCGGCGCTGCCGTCGCAGGCCCAGAGCTGTACGGCGGCGCCGCTGGTGCCGTCGACGGGGCGGGCGCAGGTGCCGGGCAGGGCGGAGGCGAGCGGGCCGGTGTGGGTGGTGGCCGTGCCGGGGGTGACGGCGAAGTCGTCGAACTGGTCGGTCTGGTAGCCGGTCACGCCGAGGCCGGCCCGGCCGTTGGTGAAGCTGCCGTCGGTGGCGCCGCCCACGGTGGTGCCGTCGATGCTCGCGCTGAGGGTGGTGCCCTCCATGGTGAACGCGACGGTGTGCCAGCGGCCGGTGCCGAGGGCGGAGGTGGTGCCGCTCGCGAGGGTGGTGAAGTGCCAGCCGGTGTCGCTCTTGTCGATGGACCAGGCGCCGGTGTCGCTCACCCGCAGGTGGTAGGCGTTCAGGCCGTTGTTGTTGCGGCCCTGCTGGTTGACCCGGCCGAGGAGTTCGACGGAGCCCGCCTGCTCGAACATGGTGTCGGCGGTCACGGTGTAGTTGGACCAGCCGCCGTCGCCCATCATCGTGTACGGGGCGTTGTAGGGCTCGTCCGTCCAGCGGATCGGCGAGGTGGGGGCCATCTGGCGCAGGCAGGTGCCGGCCCGGCCGCCGCCGCAGGCGACGGTCTGGAAGGCGCCGTTCATGTCGGTGAAGTACTTCGGCGAGGTGGTGGTGGCCGGGGTGTCGAAGCCGTCCGCGTAGGGCAGCTTCATCGGCGCGGCGGGCGGCGGGGTGGCGGTGCCCTTGCCCTGGCCGGTGGTGGTGGTCACGGTGTAGACCCGGCCGGGCTGGAGGGTGAGGGTGTAGCTGCCGCGAACGGGGGTGACGTCCTGCTGGTGGACGAACCAGTTCGCCGGGTCGCCGGAGGTGAGGTCGGTGGACCAGACGTGGACCTTGCCGGTGGACAGGCCGCCGGTGACGGTGAAGCTCGCGGTCTGGGCGGCGCCGGCGTCCATGGTCTCGATGACGGTGCTGTAGTCGCGCTTGTTCGGGCTCTCCAGCGTGACGTAGCTGCCGTTGGTGCGGGCGCCGCCGAGGTAGCCGCCGGCGGCGTCGATGTAGCGCCAGCCGGGCTTGGCGAACTGCGTCGTCTGCGCCGTCACCCAGGTGGTCTTGCCGATGCCGTAGTTGCCGGACCAGGGCTGGTTGGCGATCGACATGCCGTCGGTGGAGAAGAACAGGTCGGGGTAGAGCGCGGCGATGACCGGCCAGTTGATGAACGAGGTCATCTTCCCGTCGAGGTAGCCGCGGTTGATGCCGCGCGCCACGGCCGGGGCGCCGGTGTCGGTGTCCTGGGAGCCGTTCTCGCTCGCCCACAGCGGCTTGCCGAGCGCCTGGGCGGTCGGCGTGCTCGGGCAGCTGGTGAAGGCGCTCATGTAGCCGCAGGGGTAGTGCACCCCGACGACGTCGACGGCGTTCTTGAAGGCCGGGTCGACGGCCATCGCGTCGGCGACGTCCCAGGTGTCGTCGGAGGCGACGACCTTGGTGGCGCCGTAGCCCCGGGCGACGAGGGTGCTCTTCAGGTTCTCGTACCAGGCCTTGTCGTAGCCGCGCTCGTTCCACCCGCCGAGGTAGGAGACGTTCAGGTGGTGCTGGGAGGCGCAGCCCATCCAGGACATCAGGTAGTCGACGGTGTCCTGGGACCAGAAGTTGCCGTTGCCGATCCAGCCGGGGGCTCCCCAGGACAGGCCGGCGAACACGATGTCGGGGTTGCGGGCCTTGGCCTGCTCGGCGAGCCACCACTGGTAGCCCTGGTTGCAGTCGACGGTGCCGCGGCTGTGCTCGATGCTCGGTTCGGCGCCGTCGGTGGAGTTGGTGTCGCCGCCGATCTCCAGCTTGAGGACCTGCAGCGAGGCGCCGTAGCCGGGCTTGAACAGGTAGTCGAGCAGCTGGCTGCGCTGGGGCTCCGGGTAGTCCGCCAGCAGGCGGGAGTTGCCGCCGCCGCCGGAGATGGCGCCGACGCCGTCGAAGGTGAGGCCCGGCTTGGTGCCGTCGACGGTGACGGCGGTGACGGCGGCGGTGACGGCGGTGGCGGTGGCGGCGGTGGCGGCGGTGGTGGTGGCGGCGGTGGTGGTGGCGGTGGTGGCGGTGGCGGTCTTCGGCTCGGCGGCCTGAGCGGCCGCCGGTGCGGCGAGGCCGCTCAGCGCGCCGGCGAGCACGAGTGCCGCGCTCAGGGCGGTGCGCCGGATCGAGGACGGGTGTTGACGGCCCATGGGCGTCTCCGGGGTGGGGAGGGGTGGGGGTGGTGGCGCTCCGTGCCGGACGCCCCGGCGGGCGTCCGGCACGGCGTTGGGGGGAGGGGCGTTCACCGGCCCGCTACGAGACGGCCCGTCAGGACACGGTCCACTGCTGGTTGGGCTTGCCGGTGCCGCAGGACCACTGGACGACCTGGGCGCCGTCGGCCGTGGAGGCCCCGGTCACGTCCAGGCACTTGCCGCTGTTGACCGACACCAGCTGCACGGCGCCGGACCCGGCGACCGGGACGAGCGTCGTGACGGTGGTGTTGGCGAAGTCGGCGTGCTGGAAGCCGCCGACGCCCAGGCCGACCTGCCCGCTGTGGTGGCCGGCGTCGGTGACGGAGGCGACCTGGGTGTGGTCGACGGAGGCGGTGATCGTCTGGCCCTGCACGGCGAGTTCGAGGTTGTGCCAGGTGCCGGAGCCCGCGCCGGCGTAGCTGCCGCTCGCGAGCACCGTGTCGGTGCCGGAGCGGTCCTCGGTGAACAGGCTCCAGGCCCCGGTGTCGTCGATCTTCAGGTGGTAGCCGGAGCGGTCGTGGTCGACGTGGTCGATGCGGCCGAGCAGTTCGGCGGAAGTGCCGGCCTGCTCGAAGGTGACGTCCGTGCTCGCCCGGTAGTGCGCCCAGGCGGGATCGCCCAGGAGGGTCAGCGGGGTGTAGTTCATGTCGTCGTGCCACGGGATGGGTGCCCGGGTGATGACCTGGCGCAGGCACGTCGGGGTGGTCGCCCCGGCCGGGCAGGGCGCGGTCTCGAAGGCGCCGGCCCAGTCGTGGAAGTAGCGGGCGGTGGCCCCGGCGGCGTAGCCGCTGAGGTCGGCCTGGTACGGCAAGGGCATCCGGGCGGGCGCGGGCGGGGTGGCGGCGCCCTTGCCCTGGCCGGTGGTGGTGGTGACGGTGTAGACGTAGCCGGGCTGCACGGTGAGCGAGTACGTGCCGCCCTTCGGCGTGATGTCCTGGGTGTGGACGAACCACTTCGACGGGTCGGTCGAGTTCAGGTCGGTGGCCCAGACGTGCACCGGTCCGGCGGACAGGCCTCCGGCGGTCCTGAAGGTCACGCTCTGCGCGGCGGTGGCGTCGGTGGTCTCGACCACCGTGCTGTAGTCCCGGCCGGACCTGAGCGTGACGTAACTCCCGCTGTGCGGGTCGCCGTTGGCGCCGGATCCGGCCAGGTAGCCGCTGGAGCCGTCCAGGTACCGCCAGCCGGGCTTGGCGAACTGGGTGGTGTGCGCCATCACCCAGATGTCGCGGCCCACGGCGTAGTTGCCGGACCACGGCTGGTCGGCGGCCATCAGCCCGGCGCCCGCGTAGGGCAGTTCCGAGGGCCAGGAGCTGACCAGCGCCCACTTGATGTCCGCGGTGATCCGGGCGTCGAGGTACTCGCGGTTGACGTTGCGGGCCAGGGCGGCCGGGTCGGCGCCGGAGCTGTCGTTGTCGTCCTCGGAGGCCCACAGCCGCTTGCCCAGCCCGGTCGCGGTGTCGTTGCCGGGGCAGGCGGTGTAGACGGGGGTGGAGTGCCAGCAGGTGCCGTGCAGGCCGATGACGCCGACGGCCTTGGCGAAGGCCGGGTCGGTGGCCATGTCCTGGGCGATCGCCCAGTGCTCGTCGTCGCTGTCGGAGGCGACCAGCGTGGTGCCCTGGTGGCCGTGGGCGTCGAGGTCGGCGCGCAGCTTCTCGAACCAGGCCTTGTCGTAGCCGCGTTCGTTCCAGCCGCCGAGGTAGCCGACGTTCAGTCCGTGCTGCTGGGCGCAGCCGAGCCAGGACTCCAGGTAGCCGATGTTGTCCTGGGACCAGACGCCGCCGTTGAGCCAGCCCGGCGCGGCCCATTCCAGGCCGTAGAAGGTGATCGCGGGGTTGCGGGCCTTGGCCTGCTCCATGAGCCACCACTCGTAGCCGCGGTTGCAGTCGACCTCGGTGGGGGTGCGCATGTGGGACGGTTCGGGGCCGTCGGAGGAGTTGGCGTCACCGCCGATCTCCACCTTGAGCATCTGCAGCGAGGCGCCGTAGCCGGGCTTGAAGAGGTAGTCCAGCACCTGGCTGCGCTGGGGTTCGGGGTAGTCGACCAGCAGCCGCGAGGTGGCGCCGCCACCGCTGATCGCTCCGAGCCCGTCGTACGGGCGGCCCGGTGAGGTTCCGTCGAGGGTCACCGACTGGGTGGCGGTGGCCGGCGCGGCTGCCACCGCCGGTGCGGCCACGGCGGCGGCGGCCACGCCCAGGGTGAGTGCCGCCAGGGCCGTGAGGCCCCGGCGGAGGGGGTGGGGGGGTCTGTTCATCGACTGCTCCTCGGGTCGGCAGGGGAGGGGGCCGCCAGGCCCGCTCACGGGCGCAGGAAGGGAACGGGGGGTGCTGGCGGGTGCATGCCGACATGCTGCGGAGGACAGTAGACCCATCTTCCAACAACAATCAACAACTAAGGATGAAAGACAACGGGATCCGTCACCATGCCCACCGCGGTGACCGCCGATCCCGAGGCCGTTTCCCCTCCCCACTCCTTCCACCGGCATGCTCTCGCCAGGGGGGTGTTGACGTCGTCCCGGCGTGTGCTCGAAGCTGTCCGGGGCAGCGACCTACCAATCGGTAAGTTGCGCCCGGCAGCCAGGGATCGGTTGCGACCAGGGAGATCGCAGCGCTCGACGACGCCGGAGGCGAGGCCGGTCCCGGAGGCCGGGGGCGCCGCCACCATAACGAGACGGTCTCAAATGCTCCGAACGGGAAAAATGAGCTTGACTCACGTCCAGCAGGGGCGCTTTCTTTTGACCATCGCGTTTGATTGCGATGCTTTCTGATCGATTGTGTTGCTTCTCAATCGGTCGGTCCCTCACCCTCAGGAGCCCCACCATGCACCTCTCCCTCCGTGGCCGCCTGGCCTCGCTCGCCGCGCTCAGCCTGGTCACCACGTTCGGTCTGACGGCCTGTTCGACCGGGCAGACGTCCTCGAACAGCGCCGACGCTCCGGTCGCCCCCGTGTCCGGCAAGGTCTCCATCACCTACCTGCAGAAGCAGGGCGACCAGCAGTACTTCGTGGACGAGGCCGCGGGTGCGAAGGCCAAGGCCGCCGAGCTGGGCGCCGACCTGAAGGTGGTGAACCTCGGCAACGACGCCAACAAGACCGTCGGCGAGGTGCAGGCCGCGATCGCGCAGAAGAGCAACGGCCTGATCATCGTGGTGCCGGACCCGGCCGTCGGCCCCCAGGTGGTGCAGACCGCCCGGGACGCCAAGGCCGCGCTGCTCACCTCCGACGACCAGGTCTGCGCGACCGGCCCCGCCCCTGCGCAGTGCGCCGCGGGCGACCTGGTGCCCCGGATCGGCTTCTCCGGCCAGCAGATGGGCCAGCAGGTCGGCCAGCGCGCCGCGGAGGAGTTCAAGAAGGCCGGCTGGAACGCCGCCGACACCCGGATCATCTCCGCCTGGAAGCAGGACGTCACCGTCTGCGGCGACCGGGTCAAGGCCGCCAAGGAGGCCTTCGACCAGGCCGTTCCGGGCGTGCAGCTGATCGACGTCGCCACCGACAACACCCCGACCGGCGCGCAGGACAAGGTCGCCGCCACCATCACCGCCAACGCCGGCGTCAAGCACTGGGTGGCGTGGGGCTGCAACGACGAGAACGTCCAGGGCGCCGTCACCGCCCTGCAGAACGCCGGCATCAGCCCCGACGACATCGACGGCGTCGGCCTGGGCGCCTACCTGGCCTGCAAGGACTGGGCCTCCGGCAAGCCCTCCGGCATGAAGGCCGCCCTGTTCATCAACGGCAAGGACGTCGGCGCCCTGTCGGTGCAGACCATGTTCGACAAGCTCAAGAACGGCAAGGACTTCCCCAAGGAGGCCTTCGCGCCGACCAAAATGGTCGACGCCGCCACCTGGCAGTCCGCGGGCGTGTCCTGCAGCTGACGCCGCGTCGAGCCGCCGGTGGGGCGGGCACCGACCCACCCCACCGGCGCCGCTCCCGGAGCCCGTACCCCGCGACCACCGGCACCGCCGGGCGCCCGCACGGCTCCCCCCGACCGCACGCACCGCACGCACCGCACTGCCAACGAGGCCCCGATGACCACACCCGCACCGTCACCCGCACCGCAGGCGAGCGGCTCCCCCGGCCTGAGCGCCGAGGGCGTGTCCAAACGCTTCGGCTCCGTCCAGGCGCTGACCGACGTCACCCTCGCCTTCCCGCCCGGCCAGGTCACCGCCCTGATGGGCGAGAACGGCGCCGGCAAGTCCACCCTGCTGCGCATCCTCACCGGTGACCACCTCCCCACCGAGGGACGCGTCCTGCTGGACGGCCGGGAGCTGAACCTGCACTCACCGCAGGACGCCCGCCGCGCCGGGATCCGGATCATCCCCCAGGAACCCGAGATCATCCCGCACGTCCCGGTCGCCGAGAACGTCTACGCCGGCGCGCTGCCCCACACCGCGCTGCGCCGCCTGGACCGCGCCGAACTGCGCCGCCGCATCACCGCGGACCTGGCCCGCCTCGGCTTCGACAAGGTCCTCGACCCTGACCTGCTCGGATCCGAACTCACCGCCGCCCAGCGCCAGCTGGTCGAGATCATGCGGGCACTGACCGGCGCCGTCCCGCCGCGCGCGATCGCCTTCGACGAGCCGACCTCCTCGCTCTCCGAACACGAGGTCGAAGCCCTGTTCGCCCTGATCGGACGGCTGCGCGACGAGGGCATCGCCGTCGTCTACGTCTCCCACCGGATGAAGGAGATCTTCCAGCTCGCCGACCGCATCGCCGTCCTGCGCGACGGCCAGGTCGCCGGCGTGGTCGAGGCCGCCGCCACCGACGAGAGCGAACTGGTACGGCTGATGGTCGGCCGCGACCTGTCCTCACTGTTCGTCCGCCAGCAGGTCGCCACCGACCGCGTCGTCCTGGACGTCCGCGACCTCACCACCGACGACGTGCACGACGTCAGCCTGCGGGTCCGGGCCGGCGAGGTCGTCGCCCTGGCCGGCCTGATCGGCGCCGGACGCTCCGAACTCGCCCTCGCCCTGGCCGGCGACACCCCGATCCGCTCCGGCACCGTCGCGCTCAACGGCCAGGCGCTGCGGCTGAAGGACCCGCGCGCCGCCATCGCCGCCGGCATCGGCCTCGCCCCCGAGGAGCGCAAGGCCCAGGCGCTGTTCCTGCAGCGCACGATCCGCGACAACACCTCGCTGGTCAGCCTGGGCCGGCTCAGCCGATGGCGGTTCGTCAGGCGGCGTCAGGAGAAGGCCCTCGCCCAGGAGTACGCCGACCGGCTGCGGGTGCGCGCCCCCTCCATCGAGGCGGAGGTCCGCACCCTGTCCGGCGGCAACCAGCAGAAGGTCGTCCTCGCCCGCTGGCTCGCCCGCAAGCCCGACCTGCTGATCCTCGACGAACCCACCCGCGGCGTCGACATCGGCGCCAAGGCCGAGATCTACCAGATCATCGCCGACCTCGCCCGCGCGGGCACCGCCGTCCTGGTCATCTCCTCCGAACTGCCCGAAGTCCTCGGCCTCGCCGACCGCGTCGTGGTGATGCAGAACGGCCACACCACCGGCGAACTCACCCGCGACCAGGCGACCGAAGAGGCCATCCTCGCCCTCGCCATGGCCGACGACCTCGCCCCCACCGCACCCGCCGCCCAGACCGGAGAGACCCGATGACCACCGCCACTCCCCCGACCGCTCCGGCGCCGGACACCGGAGCCCTGCCCGTCCGGTCCGGCGGCCCACGCTCCGTGCTCGCCGCGATCGGCGGGCAGAACCTCAGCCTGATCGCCGCCCTCGCCGCCGTCGTCGCCCTGTTCGGCAGCCTCAACCCGAACTTCGTCGGCTGGGACAACATCCAGGTCATCGCCGAAGCCGCCACCATCTCCGGACTGCTGGCCGTCGTCCAGACCGTCGTGATCATCTGCGGCGGCCTCGACATCTCGGTCGGCTCCCAGGCCGGCCTGGCCTCCGTCACCAGCGCCATGATCTTCACCTCCACCGGCGCCAACCCGTACCTCGGCATCGGCGCCGCCCTCGCCATCGGCGCCGGCATCGGCCTGTTCAACGGCGTCGTCATCATCTACGGCCGGGTCAACCCGACCATCGCCACCCTCGCCGGACTGGCCGCCTACAAGGGCATCGCCCAACTCGTCTCGAACGGCCGCGCCCAGGGCTACGTGCTCAACGACCCGGTCTTCGTCTTCCTCAGCCGAGGCAAGATCGCCGGCCTGCCCACCATGGTCTGGCTGCTGATCCTCACCGCCGCCGCCGTGCACGCCCTGCTCACGTACACCGACATCGGCCGCAACATCTACGCCATCGGCGGCAACGACACCGCCGCCCGCCTGGCCGGCATCAACCTCAACAAGTACCTGATCGCCGCCTACGCCCTCTCCGGCACCGTCGCCGCCCTCGCCGGCGTGCTCCTCACCGCCCGCACCGGCAGCGGCCAGCCCGTCTCCGGCAGCGAAGGCCTGGAACTGCAATCGATCACCGCCGCCGCCCTCGGCGGCTGCGCCCTCAAGGGCGGCAAGGGCAGCATCGGCGGCACCCTGCTCGCCGTCGCCCTGCTCGGCGCCCTGCAGAACGGCCTCACCGTCCAAGGCATCAACGCCTTCTGGCAGAACGTCGCCGCCACACAGTGGGAGCGGGTCCGGACCCGGCCGGAGGCGGAACGAGCGGTCGGCCGTCGAGGGTCGGCCGGACCGCGACCGGAACTGCCGGTGCCACCCCGGGTGGTGGCACCGGCAGTTCCGTGCTGCGCCCCGCGCTCCGAGCCCGCTACGGAGGAGGCCCACCCAGGGCCCGACCGGTTGGGCCCTGGGCGCCCCGGTGTCCTGGGATACTGGATCATGTCGCGACCGCCTGCTCCCCCGTCGCCGACGCGAGTGCACCGGCCGTCCGACCGGCCCGCGGCCCCCGCCCGGGTTCGTCCACGACCGTCCCGGGGTCGGCCCGCCGTTGAGGAGGGGATACGGGAGCGACCAAGCATCCGTTCGATCGAAAGGGCCTTCGTGGCTGATCAGAGTTGGCTCGCCCCGCAGCGCCAGGCGCTGATCCTGGAGGCCATCCGCAAGTCCGGCGCGGTGCGCGTCGCCGAGCTGGTCGAACAGTTCGGGGTGTCGGACATGACGATCCGCCGGGACCTGGACGCCCTGGTGCGCCAGGGCGACGTGCGCAAGGTCCACGGCGGAGCCATCGCGGTGGGGACCGCGAGCACGGACGAGCCCGGCTTCGACGTCAAGTCCGGGCTGGAGGAGAGCACCAAGGCCGCCCTGGCGGACGCCGCGGCCCGGCTGGTGGAACCCGGCAGCGTGGTGGCGCTGTCCGCCGGCACCACCACCTACGCGGTCGCCTCGCGGCTGCTGGAGATCCCGCAGCTGACGGTCGTGACCAACTCCCTGCGGATCGCCGACCTCCTGTGGGCAGCGCAGAGCGACGGGAGGGAGACCGTCCCGTCGCTGCTGTTGACCGGCGGGGCGCCGACCCGCTCCGCGGCCCTGGTGGGAGCCCTGGCCGACCAGACGATCCGCACGCTCCACGTGGACCTGCTCATCCTCGGCGTGCACGGCGTCAGCCAGCAGGCCGGACTCACCACGCCCAACCTGGCCGAGGCGCAGACCAACCGGGCCCTGATCGCCTCCGCCCGCCGTACGGTCGTGGTCGCCGACCACACCAAGTGGGGCGTCGTCGGCCTGAGCAGCTTCGCGACCCTGGCGGAGATCGACTGCTTCATCACCGACGACGCCCTCCCGGCGACGGCCCGCGGCGAGCTCGCCGACGCGGTCGGCGAGCTCGTCGTGGTGCCGGCCGCCGGCTGACCGGCGGCGCCCGGTCAGGCCACCCGCCGCGCTCCCGCCGAGGGCACGGCGGTGAAGACCACCGGCTCGGCGAAGCCCGCCGGGCGGAAGGCCGAGCGGACCGCGTCCGCGACCGGTTCCACCTCCGCCGCCCCGACCAGGGCGATGACGGAGCCGCCGAAGCCGCCGCCGGTCATCCGGGCGCCCAGGGCCCCGGCGGCGACGGCGGCCTCGACCGCGAGGTCCGTCTCGGCGCAGGAGACCCGGAAGTCGTCGCGCAGCGAGGCGTGTCCGGCCGTCAGGATCGGCCCCAGGGCGGCGATCCGGCCGCCGTCCAGGTGCTCGATGGTCTCGGCCACCCGCTGGTTCTCGGTGACCACGTGCCGCACCAGCGGGGCGAGTTCCTCGGGCAGGCGCTCCAGGGCCGCGGCGAGGCCGACGGCCGGCAGGTCGCGCAGCGCGTCCAGGCCGAGCAGCTCGGCGGCGCGCTCGCAGCCGGCCCGCAGGGCGGCGTAGGCGCCGTCGCCGAGGTCGTGCTTGACCCGGGTGTCGATCACCAGCAGCCGGAACCCGGCCGCCTCCAGGTCGAGCGGGACGTGCCGCTGCTCCAGCGTCCGGGTGTCCAGGAACAGTGCGGCGCCGTCCGTGCAGCAGGCGGAGGCCATCTGGTCCATCACCCCGCAGGGCACCCCGACGAAGGCGTTCTCGGCCCGCTGGGCGATCAGGGCGAGCTCCGGCGCGGACAGGCCCAGCCCGTACAGCTCGTTCAGGGCGGCGGCGGTGGCGCACTCCAGGGCGGCGGAGGAGGAGAGCCCGGCGCCGGACGGCACGTCGCTGTCGACGAAGAGGTCGGCGCCGCCGACCGCGTGTCCGGCCTCGGCGAGGGCCCAGAACACGCCGACCGGGTAGGCGGACCAGCCGGCGACGACGCCGGGCGCCAGGCCGTCGAGCGCGATGTCGGTGATCGTGCCGTCGCCCTGGGAGCTGTAGAGGCGGACCCGGCCGTCCTCGCGGCGGCGGGCACCGACCCGGGTGGTGTGCGGGAGGGCGATGGGCAGGACGAAACCGTCGTTGTAGTCGGTGTGTTCGCCGATCAGGTTCACCCGCCCGGGTGCGGCCCACACGCCGGCGGGCCGTCCACCGTGGACGGCCTCGAAGTCACTGACGGCCTCGTCGATCATCTGCTCTGCTCCCGTGCCTCGTGCGCCTGCCGGCTCCCGCCCGGCCTTCCTCAGCGGGGGAGCCGATTTCGACATAATCAAACATGATTGACACCTGCGGTCAACACCTGCGGGTTTCTCGTTAGCGCGGGCCCCGCGGAACGACGGCTCGGCGGCCGAGCAACTCAAGCTTGTTGGCAAATGAGCATATGTGTTTGAATCTGTTGAACATCGGTGCACAGGCTGGCCGACGTCCCCCGCACAAAGGAGCACAGCGGTGCACAAGACCGCTACCAAGCTGGCCGACGGCCGCGAACTCGTCTACTACGACCAGGAGTCGGGCACGACCCGGAACGCCCCGGACGAACGCCCGCTGGAACCCGCCGCGAGCCTCTCCGAGACCCGGCTCGACCCGGTCCTCGGCGAGTGGGTGACCGTCGCCGCCCACCGCCAGCAGCGCACCTACCACCCGCCGGCCGGCGAGTGCCCGCTCTGCCCCTCCCGGGACGGACGGCTGAGCGAGATCCCGGCGGCCGACTACGAGGTGGTGGTGTTCGAGAACCGCTTCCCCTCGCTCGCCCTGGACTCGGCCTCCCACGTCGCGCCCCAGGACGGCCCGCTGCACACCCTCCGGCCGGGCACCGGCCGCTGTGAGGTGGTCTGCTTCGCCCCCGACCACGACGCCTCCTTCGCCGACCTGGACGAGGCCAAGGCCCGCCTGGTGCTGGACGCCTGGAGCGACCGCACGGCCGAACTGTCGGCCCTGCCCGAGGTCCGGCAGGTGTACTGCTTCGAGAACCGCGGCGAGGAGATCGGCGTCACCCTCTCCCACCCCCACGGGCAGATCTACGCCTTCCCCTTCGTCCCCTCCCGCACCGCGCGGATGATCGCCAGCGCCGCGGCCCACCGGACCCGGACCGGGCGGAACCTCTTCGAGGACCTCCTCGCCACCGAACGGGCCACCCCCGAGCGGCTGGTGCTCCAGGGCGAGCACTGGACCGCCTTCGTACCCTTCGCCGCCCGCTGGCCGTACGAGGTCCACCTCTACCCCCACCGGCGGGTGCCCGACCTCACCGCGCTGAACGAGGCCGAGCGCGCCGAGTTCCCCGGCCTCTACCTCGACCTGCTGCGCCGCTTCGACCGGCTGTTCCCCGCGCCCGCCGGCTCCGCGCCGAACCGCACCCCGTACATCTCCGCCTGGCACCAGGCACCGAAGGACGGCGGCGAGGAACTCGCACTGCACCTGGAGCTGTTCACCATCCGGCGCGCTCCTGGCAAGCTCAAGTACCTGGCGGGTGTGGAGTCCGGGCTCGACGCCTTCGTCACCGACGTGAGCCCGGAGAGCGCCGCCGCGCGGCTGCGCGACGCCGCGACCCACTGACCCGGCAGCACGCAGGAGGAACCCGCATGCCCGTCGATCGAACCGTGCTCACCGGCGCCCGGTTGGTCCTGCCCGGCGGCGTCGTCGACGGCGACCGGCTCACGATCGCGGGCGACCGCATCGCGGGCCTCGGCGGCGACACCGAACCCGGCGACCTCGACCTG
>NZ_JOHO01000063.1 GCF_000719705.1 Streptomyces sp. NRRL S-350
ACAGGTCCTAACAGAAGCCGTGTTGTTGTGTGACCGTCGGCTGGTCTGCTCGTTGGATCGTCCGTGGGGAAGAGGGAATCTCGTCCGTGGATCGTGTCGGACGAACTGTGGGGGCTGGTCGAGCCGTTGCTGCCTGAACCGGGCCCGAAGCTGAAGCCGGGGCGTCCTCGAGTGCCGGACCGGCAGGCCTTGTGCGGGATCCTGTTCGTGCTGCACACCGGCATCCAGTGGGAGTACCTGCCGCAGGAGCTCGGCTTCGGCTCGGGTATGACCTGCTGGCGGCGCCTGGCAGCGTGGAACGAAGCCGGCGTGTGGGACCGGCTCCATCTGGTCCTGCTGCGAAAGCTGCGGTCCGCCCGGCAGCTCGACTGGTCCCGGGCGGTGATCGACTTCACTGACCGGCGGCAACCGCAACGACGTCACCCAGCTGCTGCCCCTGCTCGCGAAGATCCCCGCCGTGGCCGGCCTGGTCGGCCGGCGACCTGCTTGGTGGAGTCTGCGCCAGATTGACCAAGCCAGAAGGCGGTTCGGCGGTGCGGTCGGCCGTCTGAACAGCGTGCCGATGAGATGGCGTATCTCCGGGATGGTCAGGTCGATCGGGTCACTGCTGCGGGCAGGAAGGTTCGGGTCGGTGCTCCGGTTGGGCTTCGCGCTGACAGCGACGGCGGCGAGGAAGGCCAGCGCGAGCATGGCCAGGGTGATGTGGCGGTGCCAGGAGGTCCAGTGACGGACCTGGTAGTGGTCCAGGCCGACCTGACCTTTCGCGGCTTGGAAGCACTCCCCGATGCACCACCTGATCCCAGCGACGCGTACCAGCGTGGACAGGGCCACCTCGCCCGGTGACCAGCACAGGTAGAAGGCGAGTTCGCCGGTTGCGGCGTTGCGGCGGACCAGCAGGCACCGGTTCCTGTCGGCGCCGATCTGCACCCACGCCCAGTCGTAGTAGCGCGGGCCCTTCGCTCCGGCGCCGACGCTCTGCCGGTGCCAGGCGTCCCGAGGCAGGACGGCGGCCATGGCGTCGGCTCGCGCCACCGTGCGGTCCTGGTTGATCCGCACCCTGGTAGTGCAGGCGACCGCCAGGACGTAGCCGATCCCGCGTGCCTCCAGGGCGGAGCGAAGCTGGGGGTCCTGGCCGTAGACCTCGTCTCCGGTCACCCAAGAGGACGCGCACCCGGCGTCCAGGGCCGCTTCGATCATCTGCAGAGCCAGGCGGGGCTTGGTGGCGAACTCGACCTGCTCGGGAACGCCGGAGCCGGACCGGCGCTCGGGATCCCGGCACCAGGTGTGCTCGGGGAGGTAGAGCCGACGGTCGATCAGGGCCCTGCCCCGAGACGACGCGTAAGCGAGGAACACCCCGACCTGGGCATTTTCGATCCGCCCGGCAGTGCCGGTGTACTGCCGCTGCACGCCCGCCGAACGGAGGCCCTTCTTCAAGAACCCCGTCTCGTCCACGACCAACACCCCGTCACCGCCGAGATGGTCCAGCACGTAGGAGCGCACCTCGTCGCGCACCTCGTCAGCGTCCCAGCGTGCGCTTCGCAGCAGCCGCTGCATCGCGCCGGGGCGAGCATGGCCGGCTTCCTCGGCCAGCTGCCAGCAGTTCTTGCGTTCGACGCCGGACAGCAATCCGAGGACGAACGCCCGTGCCGTCGCCCTCGGTTCCACTCGTCGGAAACGGCCCGCGATGCGGGCCATGGCCTGGTCGAACATCGCCCGCCAGCGGGCAGGGTCTACGCTATGGCCCGCGGCCACCGCACCATTCTCAGAAGTCCACACAACCTCTGATGATCACGCGGTGGCCGCTTGCGTATCTGCCCCTGCCGCCAATTGGTGCCAGGCATGGGTGCATCCGTCGGCGCAGAACCGCTCCCGGCGGCGCTTGTCCGCCACCCCCAGCAGCGCGACCAGCAGCCGAAACGCCTTCACGCGCTCGTCCTGCGGCAGATTGATGATCTTTGTCAGCTGCCCGGCCAACTGCCCACGCGTGATCAGCACCGCCGGGGTGTGCGTCGGCCGGATACCGGCGAGTCGCACGCTCTCGGGCCCGTCCTCCATCGTCGCGCGGGCCTGAATGCAGTGTCCGCCCAGATCCCGCAGGACCTCGAACTGGTCCTCGGAGGGAAGGGCTTCGAACCACTCGACACCCTGCCCGAGCGGGCGCAGCCCCTGTGCGAGTTCGTTCAACATGACCGTGCGCTCGTCCATCCGCCCACCTCCGCGACTCGGCTGAGGCCAGTAGACCCCGGGGGTCATCGAACCAGATCGCGAAGTATGACTGGAGAATTAGGACCTTTAAGACACCAGCGCGTACATGTACACCAACGCGCACTGAGGCCGCCGCGGCGGTTCTCTGTGATGGGGCTCAGTCAAGGCGAATGAAGTGAGCCACGAACAGGGTGAAGGCCAGGCCGAGCAGGGTGAAGAGCTCGACCATGAGAATGGATTGGCGCATCCGCCGCAACCGCGCGCTCAACGTTGAACTGTCCCTGCTCAACAGGAGAGTAGCGGCGAAGGCCACTGGAACAAGAATCACCGTGGCATCTTTCGCACTGAGTCCCTGCTGGTTTGGGATACTGCCGCTGGGTCCTTTGGCCGTCACTGAATTCAGCTCGGCAATTCCACGGAAACAGAGCAAGGCTATGGCAAATGCGGTGATCAGCATGGTGAACCAGAGCATGAAGGAGTGAAGCCTGGTCAGCCGCAGAGGAAGCTTGATCCAGATGCGATCATCGCGCTCACGCATCGAGTCCTGCCTCAGGTAGAGCTCGGACGTCCTCACCTCTTCATCGACCTTAGGGCCTTCGATCCGCCGACCCAGGATGTCCCTGGCCTCCGGCCGATGCAGGCGGACGGCAGTGTCGCCGACGCGCACGCTGACATGGTTCGTCTCCGCGTCCGCAAAAGCAATCATTGTGTAGGCCGTCTTACGAAAACCGTCACGCAAAGGAACGGCCGCCTCGTCCCGAGCCTTCGTGAAATAAACGGCCCGCTTTTGGCTCATCTTGATGATGAACGGCCTGTCCGTCGGAACGGTACAGCGAGCAAAAGCCGTCCAGCGAAGCCCGTAGCCGAAGTAGGCGGAAATGAAGGCTCTGGCATCCTTGTCGTCTCTGTTTTCCGCATCCTTCAAGAGTTTGTGCAGCCTAATAAGTATTTCGTGGATCTCATTACCAGTGGGTAGCTTGTAGTTTCGGAGATACTTGTAGCGACATGGGAGCTCCCGAAAGAGATAAGGGAGCGAGATCAAAGGGTGTTCGGCGCCGCTGACATGTTCGGAAATTACATAACCCTTGGAGAGGTGTGCAATCTTATTCGCCACGGCCCACCAGTCGTCGTAGGACTCCATGGTGTACGACGTGAGTTCTTTGTATGACTCTATAGCGTCCGACGTCGGCTCTTCGGAAATTGAGGGTTTTTCGAAACTGGAGAGGAGGTACTCCCTCGTCACATCCGACTCCTCCTGTCGGTCCCAGAAGCTCAAACTTCGAGGCGAAGGGTGGCGTCGCCTGTTCCAGAGCTCCTCGTAGGAGCTTGTCGGGAAATAGAAGATGGCAGTCAGGAGATCGAGGAGTCCTGGGTTGGATTCATTCCCGTCAAATTCTCTTCTCTCGCAGAGATTGGCCTTGCATGCCAAATGGGCAACATATTTGGCCTGGATTCTCGCGCTCTCATCAAGCGGGATCCTGTACTGCTCCTTTCCGTCGATGCTGATATGGAGATCGAGGAGCGGGATCGCCGGCATGTCAGCAATCGGAAGGATTATAGAAGCACTGTCGGGAGTTGGCCGAAATCTACGATCCAAAGGGGAGCTGAGGACGCTTCTCAGATGTCGGACCGGATCTTCTTCGCAGCCGTGCCTGCAGCCGTCGATCGTGCCGAAACGCCCGGAAATGGCCTCTCTGAGAGGTTTGACATGAATTTCCCGGGTACGCTCCGACCAAAGTGCACTGGAAAGCTCGATCCTTTCAACAGCGCGAAGCCGCCAGGCCTTCGGGTTGCCGAGAAGCGCGACGGCCGCCTCATCAAGCGTTAAGTCCGCAGGAGTGGGCGGCGTCATACGGCACCACTGGTCATTACTCATGCGCTTAGGCTAATCCGTCTTGCGGAAATCTTTACCCATGGCGAACATATTAATCATGACATCTCCTCAGAACAAGCCCATGTTTTCGGTATCGCTATCCAAGGTCGACCTTGACCTTGACCTCGACCTGACGGAAGTGCTGAAGCTGATCGGGTTCATCGCACTCATGATTCTGCTGGGGCTGATTTCGCAAGACATCCAAGCCATCCCTCGGCCGGCCTGGCGCTCACCGCGCTCATCGCGGCATTCGCAGCACTCTTCTTCAACACGTCTGCCATTGCGTTCCCGCGGCGCCTCTAGGTCGACATGCAAGTAACCCGAACGTGGTGCTGCTCTGACTGCTTCCTCTCGATGGACACCATCCCCCTACTCGACCCTGCATCGTTCGTTCGCAGAGCGCATCCCGAGACGCGAGCGCTGCCCGGAGCGCCAGGGGGCTGAGCGTCATGCAGGGCCGAGTGCGCACCACGGCGGTGGCCGCCACACCCAGGGGTGCGACGGCCCACCGATCAAGTCAGCTATTCACGGTCATCGCAGACGTGGGCTGTGCGGCGCGAGGAGCCCCTCATCCGGCTCATCCGATATCGCTGGCGCGGGGACGGCAGGCGCTACTAGGGTGCGGCGTGCGAGTAGCAAACTGATGGGGGTTCGAGTACTTTGGCAGGGCATGTGCGGTCGGCTACGTCGGAGGACGTGGCGGGTCTGGCGGTAGTCGAGGCCGCCTCCTGGCGGGCTGCGTTCGTCGGGTTGCTGCCCGCGGACTACCTGGCCGGGCTGGACACCGAGCGGCTGTGCGTCTCCTGGAAGGAGAAGCTGGCCGGGGGGAACTGGCCTTCCTCTGGAACGCTGCTGGCCGAGGGAGCAGTTGACGGTGAGGTCCGGACGGTCGGGTATTCGCGGTTCTATCCGACCGAGGACATGGACGACGACCCAAGGACTGTGTCGACGATCGGCGCCCTCTACACACTGCCCGAGGTGTGGGGAACCGGGATCGGCAAGACTTTGATGGCGCGGACACTGGCGACCATGGCCGAGGCAGGATTCAGGTCGGCGTCGTTGTGGGTCCTCGAGGACAACCTGCGTGCCCGGACCTTCTACCAGGGCCAGGGCTGGACGCATGACGGCACCGTGCTGCGGGAGTGCAGCGACGGGATGCCGATCACCAAGCTCCGCTACCGCTGCGCCCTGCCGACCAACTGAAGCTGCGGCGCCTCGAGTGCCGGTAGGCGTCGCGGTCGCGCCGCAGGTTGCGACACCGGGACAACGGCATCCCCATCTGCCTCGGCCGAGAGCTGGGCACGAGCGCGGACGGACTGTGGCCGGTCGCCGCCAGATGAGCTCAGGGCACCGCATGCGGCACAGTGCTTGCCCCTGAGTTGTTGCCCGAGGCAGGCTCTCCCCGCGCCTCCCTGCCGCGAGGGATGTCCCGAAGC
This sequence comes from Streptomyces sp. NRRL S-350, assembly GCF_000719705.1. Classification (GTDB taxonomy): domain Bacteria; phylum Actinomycetota; class Actinomycetes; order Streptomycetales; family Streptomycetaceae; genus Kitasatospora. The sequence goes on from NZ_JOHO01000063.1 coordinate 5,515, forward strand.
CAATCCTCCGGGCTCCCTTCTGGGCCCACAGTGATTGTCGGGGGAAGGACCGCTCAGCGACGGTCTCGCGGTTTGAAATTCAGGTGTGCTGCCTCAGCTGGTGAGTGAGCATAGGGGCCATGGTTGACTCGAGCCTGTATGCCGCGTTCTTCGTCGCCGCCCTTCTGCTGTGCGTGTCGCCGGGGCCGGACATGATGTTCATCGTGGCGATGGGAGGCCGCGGTGGTCCAAGGACGGGGGTGCTCGCAGCGGTTGGGGTCGCATGCGGTGCCCTTCTCCACGTGCTCGCAGCGATGCTGGGCCTGTCTGCACTGTTCTTGGCGTTCCCAACGTTGTATTACGCACTGCGTTGGGCCGGCGCGGCGTACCTGCTGTACCTCGCCGTGAAGACGTTCCGGGACAAGGCCCCGCTCGACGGCGAGGAAGGACGGGCGGGATCTCCGGCTCCCAGCCGGTGGCGAGCCTTCGGCCAGGGCATGCTGACGAACGTGCTGAACCCCAAGGTGATCTTGTTCAACGTCGCGTTCCTGCCGCAGTTCGTCCGTCCCGCTCTGGGGCACGTCCCGGTGCAGTTCCTCATCCTGGGCCTGACGATGGTCCTCATCGGGCTCGCCATCGACACATCCGTTGGGCTGCTGTCGGGGCGCCTTGCCGCGCTACTGCGCCACAGCCGCCGGTTCGCGCGAGGGCTGAACATCTTCAGCGGCACGATCTTCAGCGGTCTGGCCGTGCGTCTGCTCGCCGCACCGAAGTAGAGGTTTGCCGACCGGCAACCACAGATGGCCACCGAGGTGGCGCTGGCCACCGGTCCGGTGGAGGGGCTGAGTATCCGCAACCAGCTGCCCGGCACGGTCACCGCTGTGTCCACGGGTGGGGCGATGGCAGGAGCGAGGGTCACCGTGGACGGCGGTGAGCTGACCGCTGTCATCACCGCCGACGCCTGCTCCGATCTGGGCCTTGCCGAAGGCTCGTCCGTGGTGGCGCTGATCAAGTCCACCGAGGTCTCGCTCGCAACCACCTGATTCGTTCCCGGCAGCTCACCGCCACCACGGCTGGTGCCGGCGGCCGGAGATCTCAGGGGGCGATGCCGGCACGGCGGGGTGCATGGCATACCGCGCGGTGCGCTCGTACCTGTGGGTGCGCACTGGTCGTTCCCCATCGAAGGGGAGCGACCCCAAGAACTGCCTGGCGGGGCCTCAGCCTGCGCAGCTGAGGCCCCGGCCAAGCGGGATGGAGGTGTGCTATCCGTCGGCAATGGCTGCCGCTGTTCTTGATTCTCAGCGGGCCGTGACGGTGTTGCCTGAGACCTCCGTCCCACCGGTGTTGCTGTTCAGCGTCATCGTGCCGTGGACCTCGTTGCCCGCGCAGTTGTCGGCGCGGCCCGGGTCCGATCCGATCAGGACGTAGCCGCTGGTGCCCTGGACGGTGACGGCTCCCCGGAGCGTGGAGTGGCAGACGGTGAGGGCGAGGGCGCTGTCGGCCGTCAGGGAGCCGTGGATCTCGGCGTCGAGGACGGCCAGTGCTCCGCCGGGCCGTACGGTGATCGCTCCGTCCTGGACGCCGCCGGACGTGATGCAGAGGGAGCGATCGGTGTCGACGGTCAGCCGGCCGTGGTGGGCGGTGGTGATGCAGGGTTCGCTGAAGCCGACGGTGAGGCCGGTCGGGTCGGTGGTGGTGCTGGCGGTGAGGTTCGGGTCGCCGCTGTAGGTGGCGGTGATCGGGTGGGAGCCGGGCTGGAGCCGGGGCGTGGTGAAGGTGGCCCGGCCGCCGTCGAGCGGCATGGTGGCCAGGGGCGTGGTGCCGTCGGAGAAGGTGACCGTTCCGGTCGGGGTGGGGGCGGCGGGGTTGGTCGGGCCGACCGTCGCGGTGAGGGTGACGGGGTGTCCGAACAGTGGCGTCGCCGTGTCGGTGGTGAGTGTGGTGGTGGTGCCGTAGCGGAAGGAGACGACGGCCCGGCCGTTGCCGTGGTTGACGCCCTGGAGGAGCGAGGCGTCGATGGCCGTGGGCGCCGCGTAGCTGCTGCCGCCGCCACCGCCCGCGCCGTACAGGTTGCCGGGATTCCCGCCGCCCGATCCACCTCCGCCACCGAACCAGCCCCCGCCGCCCCCGCCGCCGCCGTTGCCGCCGCGGGCGCCGTTGCCCCCGGTCCCGCCGCTGCCCGGGTTGTACAGGCCCGTCCAGTTGTCGTAGTCGCCGCCGGGAGCGCCCGGGCCGCCGAGTGCGGAGTTGGGGCTGCCGGTGCCGGGCGCGCTCTGGGTACCGCCGCCGCCGGCCACGCCGGAGCCGGCCGGGCCGCCGCCCTGGCCGCCGGACTCGCCGGTCGGGCCGCCGCCGTTGCCGCCGTGCAGCAGGGGACCGCCGTTGCCCGCGCCGCCACCGCCACCGGCGACGAGCACCCGGTCGGCCGCGCCGAAGGTGCCGGTGCGCACGTCGGAGGCGCCGCCGCCCGAGCCCCCGCCACCGTGTGCCCCGCCGCCGCCGGTGCCGTGGCCGTAGCCGCCCGGGCGGGCGAACTCGCCGTGTCGGGAGGTGCCGGGGGTGCCGGCCGCGCCGAGGGTGATCTGCAGGGTCTGGCCGGGTGTCACGGCGAGGGTGGCCCGGGATTCGCCGCCGAGGCCGCCGGGCGCGCCGGTGTTCGGCGGGTTGGGGGAGACGTACCCGGCGGCGCTGCCGCCCTCGGCGCCGAACAGGTCGATGCTGACCGCGGTGACGCCGTCCGGCACGGTGAAGGTGTCCGTGCCGGTGGCGGTGTAGGTGCAGCTGGGGGAGGAGGGGGTGAGGGCGCCGCCGCTGCCGCACGGTGGGGCCGGCGCCGCCGCGGCGGTCGCGGTGACGGGTACGAGTGCGGCGGCGAGCAGGCCGCAGGCTCCGGCCAGGGCGGTGGTGGCGGAGCTGAGGGTGCGCGGACGGGGGGTGGTCCGTGGGTTCATGGGTGTTGATGTTGCCTTTCCGGGCCGGTGTGGGCGGCCCGAGGTGGAACCGGTGATCCGCAGGTAGGCCGGGTGCTTCCCGGCCTGCCTGCGGATCGGGGCGGTGGGTGGATCAGATGCCGTCGTTGGCGCAGAGCGCCCAGGCGTCGGAGTAGTTGCCCGTGGAGCCGGCGCCGCCGGTGTGGGTGTAGGCGGTCCAGTAGGACGCGGTGGTGGTGCCGTCGCTGACCGGGTTGCCGCTCGCGTCGCTGGGGTAGCTGCCGTTGAGGTGGTCGCCGCCGGAGCCGGGCCCGGTGAAGTCGGTGCCGGTCACGTTGCCGCTGCTGATGGCCGCGCCGCCGCTGACCAGCTTGCCGTCATTGGCGCCGCAGCCGACGGTCACCGTCTGGCCGGTGGTCGCGGTGTTCGGGCCGCTCGCCTCGCTGTTGCGGACCGTGACGGTGGCTCCGCTCACGTTGATGTTGTTGCCGCTGCAGATGGCGTAGGCGTAGGTCTCGTTGGTGGTGCCGCCGCCACCGCCGTTCCAGCCGACCGCGGCCCAGGAGTCGGGGTTGGTCTCCCCGTTGGCCGCGGCCTTCTGCCCGTAGTCGTGGGCGGAGTTGTTGAAGGTCGGGTAGCTGGCGATCGGCTTGAGGCTGCCGACGTCGGCCGGGGTGGTCCGGGCGCCGCCGCCGAGCAGGCGGGTGCCGGCCGGGCAGGTGGCCACGGTCAGGGCCACGGTCGAGGCCGTGCTGGGACCTGCGACCTTGTTCATCACCACCTGGGTGTGGTTGATCAGGTTGCTGGTGAAGCAGACCGCGTACGGGGTGGTGGAGAAGGAGGCGTTGACCGCGCCGCCGCTGCCGCCGATGGCGAGCCAGTGGGTCACGTCGGTGCCGACGACGCCGGTGGAGCCGAGGTACTCGGTGGAGCCGTCGGGGCTGGGCCCGGTGCCGTTGACCTTGTTGCCGTTGGACGAAGCCCCGGTGCCGATGGCCTGGTTGATGCCGCCACCGGATATCAGACCGCTCGCGCAGTCCGCGTGTGTGGAGATCTCTGAGAACGTCGAGGCGGGCCCGGCGGTCGCGCCGGGAGTCTTCACCGTCACGCTGACGGTGTTGGCGTACGCGGTGCCCGACACGGCAACCACCAGGACGGCGCCGATCGCGAGCGCCTTTCCTACGGTGACGCGACGCAGAAAGCCCATGGACATCGGGCGGTCCTTTCTTGTGCCGACGCGGCAAACGGCGCAGGCCGACGTCGGCGGGGGTGGAGGAAAGAGGGGCGCTGAAAGCCTGATGGCCGACCCGTGGGTAGACCATTGGTGATCCACACGGTGCGCCCGGGCCTTCCCTGGGTGGTCACCCAGGCAGCGGCTCGCGCTGGAACGGGCCCACCCACACCTCGGTGATTCCGCTGATGTACCGCGCCCCGCAGTAGTCTGCGGGAACCACCAGCTGCGGCCCCGCGCTGTCGAGCGGTGCCCCGTCGATGCTCGTGGCCAGGAGGATCTGTTGACCGCCGAACTCAGGGTCGATCTCCGCCCACGACACCACCGCGCAGTGCCCGTCCGTCCCCGTGACGGTCAGCAGGAACCGCAGGCGCCCCTTGCGTCCGTGAAGATCCACCCGCGGGTGAGCAGCCCGTACGACGTCCCATAGCCGCGGACCGTCGAAGCCGTGCTGCTGGTCGCCGTTGCCGAGGCAGTTGAATCGTGCCTCGACGTGGTGGGAGGGCAGAGAGCGCAATTGTGCGACGGTCAGTTCGGCCGGGTCGTCCAGCAGCCCGCGGAGGCGGACGGAGGCGGGTGCGTCGGGTCTGCCCACTTACTACTCCCTACAGCCGATGAACAAGGTCGCGATGGTGTTACCCATGCCTGTCCGCAGATACCCGTCTATCGATCAGTGCGGACTGGCAAATGCGATCCTTCTTCTAGCTCTGTCATCGCAGATGCGGCATGTACATGCGCTGGTTGATCACCCAATTCGGGCCCCGGGGCCTGGTGTGCCGACCCACTCGTTCCGGCTGGTGGGACGTTGCTTCAATCTCCGTGTCGATCTGTCGAGGACGGTGGTTGCACGTGGACCTGAACACGGTGGTGGAGTTGCGCGACGCGCGCAGTCGCGGCACATGGCGGCCCGGGGACGCCTGGCTGGGCGGGGGCACGTACTTGTTCTCCGAGCCCCAGCCGCACATCCGCCGTCTGATCGATCTGAGCCGGATGGGCTGGGAGCCGGTCCGGATGACCCCGGCCGGGGATCTGGAGATCGCCGCGACCTGCACGATCGCCCAGCTGTCCTGCTTCGCCCGGCGCGCGGACTGGCCGGCGGCGCCGCTGTTCGAACAGTGCTGCCGGGCGTTCCTCGCCTCGTGGAAGGTGTGGAACATGGCCACCGTCGGCGGCAACCTGTGCAACGGGCTGCCGGCCGGGCCGATGATCTCGCTGACCGCCGCCCTGGACGGCGCGTGCACCCTGCTGTCCCAGACCGGCGAGGTGCGCCGGGTGCCGGTCAAGGACTTCGTCATCGGCGCCGGCGTCAAGGACCTGCGGCCCGGTGAGCTGCTGCGTTCCGTCACCCTCCCCGGCCGGGCGCTGGAGAGCCGCACCGCCTTCCGGCAGGCGTCCCTGTACGGGCTCGGCCGCTCCGGCGCGCTGCTGATCGGCGTCCGCGATCCGATCGACGGCGAACTCGCCCTGACCGTCACCGCGTCGACCGTACGGCCCATCCGGTTGCGCTTCGCGGTGCCGCCCACCGCGGAGGCGGTCCGCGAGGCCGTCGAGTACGGAATCGGCGCACACGAGTACTTCGACGACATTCACGGACTGCCCGCGTGGCGGCGGCACATGACCTTCCGCTTCGCCGAGGAGATCCGCCGCGAGCTGGTCGAGGAGGACGGACGATGAGCTTCACCATTCAGGTCAACGGCGAGGAGTTCGACGCCGAACCGCGAGCGGGCCAGTGCCTGCGCACATACCTGCGCGAGCGCGGCTGGTTCGGAGTGAAGAAGGGCTGCGACGCCGGCGACTGCGGCGCCTGCACCGTCCAGGTCGACGGGGAGCCCGTCCACAGCTGCCTCTACCCGGCGCTGCGCGCCGAGGGCCGCTCGGTCACCACCGTCGAGGGCCTGGCCCGGGACGGCGAACTCCACCCGATGCAGCAGAAGTTCCTGGATGCCCAGGGTTTCCAGTGCGGTTTCTGCACGGCCGGCATGCTGATGACCACCTCCGCCGCCGCCTTCGACGACGACAAGCGCGCAGACCTGCCGAGGGCGTTGAAGGGAAACCTGTGCCGCTGCACCGGCTACCGGGCGATCGAGGACGCCGTCCGCGGGGTACGGCACACCGAACGGCCCTGCGCCGGGCAAGCGGTCGGACGCAGCCTCGGCGCGCCCGCCGGCCCGCAAGTGGTGACCGGTACCGCGCGCTACACCTTCGACATCGAGATCGAGGGCCTGTTGCACCTGAAGCTGCTGCGCTCCCCGCACCCGCACGCCCGGATCGTCTCCGTCGACACCTCGGCGGCGCTGCGTGTGCCGGGCGTGGTCGCCGTGTTCACCCACGAGGACGCGCCCGACAAGCTCTACTCCTCAGCCCGGCACGAGCACCCCACCGAGGACCCGGACGACACCCGGGTGCTGGACGACGTGGTCCGCTTCGTCGGCCAGCGGGTCGCCGCCGTGGTCGCCGACAGCGAGGCGGCGGCCGAGGAAGGCTGTCGGAGGATCGTTGTCGAGTACGAGCAACTCCCGTACGTGCTCGACCCGGATCAGGCGATGGAGCCCGGCGCGCCGGTGATTCACCCCAAGGGGCCGGAGTCGCGGATCGCCCGGCCGGAGAGCAACGTGTGCGGTGAGGCCCATGGTGAGCTGGGTGACGTCGAGGCGGGCTTCGCCGCCGCCCACGTGGTGTACGAGGAGACCTTCCGCACCCAGCGGGTCCAGCACGCCAGCCTGGAGACCCACGGCTGCGTCGTGTACTTCGAGGAGAACGAGGAGTCCGGCGAGGAGCGGATCGTGGTCCGCTCCTCCACGCAGGTGCCGTTCCTCACCCGGCGGGCGTTGTGCGACCTGTACGAGCTGCCGATGGAGAAGGTCCGTGTGGTAGCGGGCCGGGTCGGCGGCGGTTTCGGCGGCAAGCAGGAGATGCTCACCGAGGACATCGCCGTGCTTGCGGCACTGCGCCTGCGTCGGCCGGTGAAGTTGGAGTTCACGCGCGCCGAGCAGTTCTACGGCGCCACTACCCGCCATCCGTTCACGATCAGCGTGAAGCTCGGCGCCGAGAAGGACGGCACCCTGACCGCCCTGCAGTTCCGGGTCGTCGCGAACACCGGCGCGTACGGCAACCACGGCCCGGCGGTGATGTTCCACAGCATCGGCGAATCGATGGGGATCTACCGGGCACCGCACAAGAAGGTCGACGCCTACTCCGTCTACACCAACTGCGTGCCCGCCGGTGCCTTCCGCGGGTACGGACTGGGCCAGGTGACGTTCGCCGTCGAGTCGGCGATGGACGAACTCGCCCGGCGGCTGAAGATCGACCCGTTGGTGCTGCGCGAGAGGAACATCATCGGCCCCGGCGAGCCCATGGAGGGCCCCCTCGGCGAGGAGGAGGACCTCCACATCGCCTCCTACGGCCTCGACCAGTGCCTCGCCGTCGTCCGGAACGCCCTCGCCGACGACACCAGCACCGAGCTCGCCCCCGAGGGTTGGCTGGTGGGCCAGGGCTTCGCCGTGTCGGCGATCGCCTGCGGCCCACCCGGCGGGCACGTCGCCGACGCCACGGTGAAGCTGCTGGAGGACGGGACGTACGACATCGCTGTCGGCACCGCGGAGTTCGGCAACGGCACGACCACCGTCCACAAGCAGATCACCGCCGGGGCGCTGGGAACCACCGTCGACCGGATCACCATCCGGCAGTCCGACACCGACCTCGTACGCCACGACACCGGCGCCTTCGGCTCGGCCGGCACCGTCGTCGCCGGCAAGGCCGTGATGAAGGCCGCCGACGCGCTCGCCGAGCAGATCCTCTCCTTCACCGCCGAGTACGCCCGCACCCCGCGCAGCCTGCTGCGGCTCACCGCCGACTCCGTGGACTGCGACGGCCGGCCGGTGGCGCTCAAGGAGGTCTTCGAGGCCGCGCGCGGCCGGGGCGTCGAGCTCACGGCCGACGGCCACTTCGGCGGCTCGCCGCGCTCGGTCGCCTTCAACTCCCAGTGGTTCCGCATCGCCGTCGACCCGGACACCGGAGAGATCCGCATCCTGCGCAGCGTCCACGGTGCCGACGCCGGAAAGGTGATGAACCCCCTGCAGTGCCGCGGCCAGGTCGAAGGGGGCGTCGCCCAGGCCCTCGGCGCCACGCTCTTCGAGCAGGTGCTGCTGGACGACCGGGGCGAGGTCACCACCGCCGCGTTCCGCCGCTACCGGCTGCCCGCCTTCGCGGACGTACCGCGCACCGAGGTCCACTTCTCCGAGACCTCCGACGCCATCGGACCGCTGGGCGCCAAGTCGATGTCCGAGAGCCCGTTCAATCCGGTGCCACCCGCCTTCGCCAACGCCCTGCGCGACGCCACCGGCATCCGCTTCACCGAGGCGCCGTTCCTGCGCGACAAGGTCTGGCAGGCAATCGACGAGCACCGCCGCAGCGGCCGTCGCGCCGCAGCCTGACGACCGACGGCGAAGGCGTGAGTCCGCAGAGCCGCTGCGGACTCGCGCCGTCACGGGCAGCAGTGGGCAGTAGCTCGCCATCGGGTCGGTGAAGCCCCGGCCAGGGGGCGGAAAGCGACGGCGTCGGCGTGCACCGTCCGGGGCGCGGGAGACGGTGTCGCCCGCTTGAGGAGGTCCGGGCGTCCTGCGCTTCCCGCGTCCCTGCGCCGTGCACGCCGACGCCGGGAAGCAGTGGCGGACCGGATCCGCCGACGCCGGTCGCGTCCGGACGGGCTCCTCCGGTCCTGCCGCACCCGATTCAACCGGAGCGCCAGTGTCGGGACCAATGGACAACGACACCACCCGCACCCCGGGCCATCGGGTGATCGAACAAGAGGGAAGACCCGCGCTTCTCCTTGCATTTACGATGCCTCCGCGCGATCGAATCCCGCATGTGCGGCGCGCCTGCGTTTGGAGCACAAGGAGCACAACATGATCGTCGGAGACCTGCTGGAGCTGGACGACCTCCACATCGAGGTCGCCTGGGCCTCCCCGCCCATGCTCGGCCGCGAGGTGAGCGGAGTGACCTCCACCGACCTGCAGGACCCGGCGCGCTACCTGCAGCAGGGCGAACTGGTCCTCACCGGCCTCGTCTGGTGGCGGCCCGACGACGGCCAGGCCGCCATGCGCTTCGCCAACGCACTGCGCAGCGCCGAAGTCGCCGCGCTCCTGGCCGGCGAGGGCACCCACGGCGCCGTCCCACCGGAGCTGATCGACGCCTGCCGCCGACACGGCGTCCCCCTGCTGTCGATACCCACCGGAACCAGCTTCCGCGCCGTCACCGACCGCATCTACCTGCGCCTGTGGGGCGACCTCCAGACGCACTCCGAAGACAGGGCGGCCCTGCCGGCCGCAGCCCGCCGCACCCTGACACAGATGATCCACGCACAGGCACCGCTGGCCCACCTCCTGCAGCGGGCCGTGACCGACCTCGGCTTGCCCGAGTGCTCCCTGACCACCGGCGCCGGCCGCCTGCTGGCCTCCTCGGCTTCGGGGACCACGGCGGCGACATCCGTTCCGGTGGGTCCACCGGGCGACTCGCCGTTCGACGGCTGGCTACTCCAGCCCCACACCGAACCGGGACCCGCCGCCGCCACCATGCTGCACGGCCTGGCCGAGCTGCTCGCCCCCCTGGCGATCCGCGCCCGGGCCACCGCCTCCGCCCAGCGGCAGACCGGCACCCGGCTGATCGAACTGCTCGACTCCGGCGCCGAAGCCGACACCGAGGCCGAACGCGCCCTCGCGTTCTCCGGCCTGCCCCCGCACACAAGGCTCACCCCGGTCGCGGCGCGGATCGACAGCACCTCCGAGACCTGGACGGCAGCCGCCCTCGCCGAGGCCCTCCACGAACTGCCGGACCCCTTCATCGCCGCCCCCGACAGCCGGGGCGGCGCGCTCGCGCTGTCCACAGCGGCGGAGAAGACGATCGCCTCGACGCTGCACTCCGCGCTTGCGCGCCTGGAATCACGACTGACCGGCCAGCGGCGCATCCACCTGGGCATCGGCCCCACCGTCCAACCGCTCGCCACCGAACTCAGAACCGCGCTCGTCCAAGCCCGGTACGCGATCAACGTCCAACCACCCGGTTCCGTCGGCCGCTGCTCACAGATCACCTCCCTCGAGACCCTGCTCCGCGGCGTGCCCCCCGAGATCACCGCCGCCTTCCGCCGACGGCTCCTCGCGCCACTGACCGAGCACGACCGCACGAACTCCGTCTCCCTGCTGGACACGCTCGACGCCTTCCTCCGGCACAACGCCTCCTGGGCGAAGACCGCCGAAGCCCTCCACCTCCACGTCAACACGGTGCACTACCGGATCAAGCGCATCGAGGAACTCACCGGCCGGAGCCTGCTGCACCTCGACGACCGGATCGACCTGTGGGCAGCCCTGCGGTGCACCTCCGCGCGCCTCTCATGACCGCCCGCGCCGAGCGCTGGGCGGGCACCACCAGGCCGACGCCTCGACACCAACTCCGGAAATCACGAGAGCGTCCGGGAACCCGTGGCACGCCCTGGGCGGCCTGCTGCTCGACCCGGGGCCGGCGGGCGGTCTTCCTGGTGAAGTTCCCGGTCTGTCTCCCGGCCTGGGTCATCGCCCGCCGGAACGCACCTGTCGGCGCTCGGTTGCGCCGACCTGACGTGCGGCCCTCGCCGAGTTGCGCCGGTGTCCGGTACCGCGCGGCCGGGTCACTGGATCTGCCGCTTCGTCAGCAAGCTCCGCTGCGGAGCGAACGGAGCGGAGCGGCAGCCGCTGTCACGGCCCGGACGTTGCCGGTGCCTGGGCAGACGCCGTCGGCGGCAACCATCTGCCGGGCCAGGGCGTCGGCAGGGCAACTGGCTGGCGCCCTGGGAACCCACGAGGAGCCGTGCTCGGCCACACCTCCCTGTTCGATCACCCAGTCAAAGGGCCCTCGCCCTGTGCTCGCCACCAGTCGTGGGCGGGCCCGGACCGCTGATTCAATCGCCCCCGCCCCAAGCCCGACGCCCTTCCGGCTCCGCGCCGGCCGTCGTGCGGCTCTCCGCACGTTGAAATCCCGAAAGGACGGGCTCGGTGGCAGACAAGTCTCTGCGGCGCTTCGCCGCAGAAAAGGTACTGGTCATAGGCGCCCTTCGGGTCGTGGCAGCGCCGGGAGCCGCCTACGCCGACACCGTGGGCGTCACGGTGCGGACCCCCAGGGCCACCCTCGGCCCCGCAAGCGCCAACTCCTCGATCTCGACGAGCGCTCACTGCACCAGCGGTCTCATCTCCGGTGGCGGCATCAACCAGGCCATCGGTACCGGCGCCGAGGTGAACGGCAACCATGTCATGGGCACCGAGCCCAGCGCGGACGGTGCCACCGAATACACCGGCTCGACCGGGGTCGTCGGCACCGACGTGCCGTACTGGATCGCGAAGGGCGCCAGCGGAGGGCAGGTCAACTCCTCGTTCTCCACCACCCCGTACGCGCAGTGTCTCACCAGCAGCCTGATCAACCACACCCAGGTCGTTTGGCTGTTGGTGCCTGCTGATAGGGCGCGGACATCTCCAATTGCTACTGTGCATAGTCGGCTGCGGATCCCGGCTCGGAGATCGCGCGGGTTGCGACCAAGATGCCGCTGCTTGACGGTTGGTCATTTCTAGAATAAGGCAGTTGCTCGGATCCGGTGGGCGTGTGACGCGGTCTTCGAATGCCCTCGGCCAGCGGAGCTGGTCACGAAGCATCGCCGAGGTCTTCGTTCGTGTCGAGTTCAACGAACCGTGGCCCGCCGACTCCGGCTGCACCAGGGGCTTGCTCATGCGCCGCCGACAGCTACCTGCGGAACTGTGGCCCGGAAGTGTGCCGTTCTCGATCGCAACCGGTCATCTAGGGGAAACATCGCTTCCCCGACCCCGGCGCGAGCCATAATGCGATGCGCGGCGTGCGGGTGCCGTCACTGTCAGCGAATGTGGGGCCGACCCGCCCGGGGGCCTGCGGGAGCCGGGCCTGCGCGGCCGGGGGTTGCCGCTCGTCTCAGGGTGGTCATTCACGGGCGTGTCCGTTCACGCCCGCCAGCATTGTGGAGGTGCGGCAATGAGCGATGTCGTGAACGACGACGGGGAGTTCAAGCGGAATGTGGTAGCCGGCGTCTGCGGCGCGCTGGGCGATACAGGAGTAGGCACGCGTGCGGCCACCAGGATGGAGAGCAATGGCTCCACCAACGTCCTGCTGGCCGTGATGCTCAACGCCTTCGCCCGGCAAGCGACCGAGCGGCACCTGTCGGACCTGGAAAGCGGGCTTGTGGGCGTGTTCACCCGTGCGGGGTTCACCGCCGGCGAGCTCGGGGAGATGGGGCGTGCCTTCGCCGAGGCTGCGCCGGAGGTCCGAGGGAGGTTCTTTCCCGGGCGTTTCGCCGCCTTGGGCATGGAGGACGCCTACAGCCTGGCTGATCTGCGGGCCGATCTGCCGCAGCTGGGCCGGGACTTTCTCGCCACGTGCAAGAACATCCGGGCGGTGGACGCCACGCGCCTGATGGGCCCGCTCGGAGAGGATGTCGACGCGCAGGCGATGCCGGTCGATCCGGGGCCCAGTGCGGCCTTTCTGCAGGAAACCGCCGAGAAGGGGTGGGGCCTGGTCTGCGTGGGGCTGCCCGAGGAGCACCCCGCCGTCGCGGCGGCGCAGTCCGGCGACGCGGGCCCCTACTTCGTGTCGCTCGATGCCGTCACATGTCACCGCAAGTCGAACGAGTGGGGCCACGACGAACCGAAGTTCTCGCTGGCCCTGTGCGACGGGGACGCCCAGCGCGCCTACACCACTGAGCAGTTGAGCATGAAATCCGGCGACATCCGCGCCTTCGAGCCGAACCGGCTGTGGAGCAGCAGGGTGGCCAACGGCGGCCTCGCCACGGTGGTCGACGCCTGGGAGATCGACCACGGCGGGGGCGACGCGAAGGCCAAGTTCATCATCGATGAGGTCCTCAAGATCTTCATGAACGAGCTGACGATGGAGACCTGGCAAGACGTGGTCTACACCATCATCGGCGAGCTGACGGGTGTCGGACTTCCCGCCCCTGTCGCCGGTCTGTTCGTGCTGATCCTCGGTGCCGTTAGGGCGCTCCTGACGAACGAAGACGACCACATCGGCACCTATTCCTTGCTGGTGCCCGAACCGGCGCTGATGCTGCAGAAGCAGATCCAGGACACCCTGCGCAACCCCCCGCCGGGGGGCGTGGTGCCGAGGATCGCCGATCTGACCGGGCAGAACGAAGCCGCCGTGCGAACCTTCTTGGCAGCGGGCGCCTATTGGGCCTACCGGCCGCAGCTTCACTTCGACGCCGGCAGTGACGGGACGTGGCAGATCGGATTCCTGTTGGTGCCCGACTCATCGAGGCAGGTCAGCGGCCTGCCCGCCAGGGTGCGGCTGGAGTCTGTCTACAGCGGCAAGTTCGCCAGCACCGAAGGCAGCATCGACCACAACGGCCCGGCCATTCACCAATGGGAATGGAAGGATCAGCCCAACCAACGGTGGGACCTTGAACGCCTGCCCAACGGCAGCTACAAGTTCACCTCCTTCCGCAGCCCCACCCGTGTCATGACGATCCACGGCCCCTACCCCGGCAACGCCCCCACCATCATCCTGCAAACCTGGAACGACGGCTCGCACCAGAAGTGGCAACTGCTCCCCGTCGGGCAGAACGAGTACTTCATCGTGTCCGACTACCGCGGTGGAGCAATGAGCATCGAAGGCCCGACCACTTACAACGGCGCCAAACTCATCCACTACAACCTGCGCGCTCGCAGCAACCAGGTCTGGAGGATCCTCGGGGCGTAGGACAGACCGGAAATTGGATCACTTGAGACGTCGGGTGGCGGGCCGGTCATCCCACCGATAGCCGCTGCGTGCCTGGCGGATCAGCAGTCCCGGCTGCGCCTCCGCAGCGGGCACCACGGGATTGCCATGAGCTACCAGTGGAGATTTGCTCGATCTGCGGCAGCCGCAGCGCCGGTAGACGCGGCCTCGGCCGTCTCCCGGCTTCGGTGAGCAGCGCATGGTGATCACCTCGGAGGGGTTCGAGCGCGCTGGATCTTCCGCATCCCAGTCTGCGCCGCGGGGCGACCACTGTGCGACCACCAGGGCACGTAAGTGCTGGCTGGCCTGTGGGTCTCCCTTGGCAGGTGGCGAAGGGAGACCCACGGGGCGTCTGGCTCGGTTGTGTGTCCCGTTTGCGGAACGGCGGGTCAGACGAGGCGGTCGCGGTTCGCGGCGGCCGCGCGGACGAACTGGGTGAAGCGGGCACGGCTGCGCCCGGGGACTTCTCGGTGCAGATCGAGCTGGTGGGGGATCAGTTCAGTGTGTCGAGTGCACTGTCGCCGTCGGGCGCCTGGGCGATGGCGGGGAGATGGGCGGCCCTGAGCGGGATCGTGCCATGCCCATAGTGCTACTCGGCGCCTCGGGACGTCTCCCGGCGGCGGCCTGGGCCCGGATGGTGGGGTGGACGGTACGCGCAATGACGCTTGTCGATCAACAGTGACTTACCGCGCTGATCACCGTTTCAGAGGGCATGGTCACTCATCGAGCAGTCACAGCCCTGGCGGTCGCCGCAGCAGCCCTGGGAAGTGGATTCGCGTCGGCGACTCCCGCGGCAGCAGGCGGAATCATCGTCATCGCATCCCCGTCATCCGACAACTCGTGCGCCAACCATGGACACGCAGCCCACCACGGAGGGACGACGAACGGGACCGGAACCGCGGGAGGGCTCCTCGCCGCAGTGCCGGCCAGTGCACCACTCAACCACTGCGGGGGCGCCGATGCCCCCACAGGTAACCTGATCCTCCTCGACAGGACCAATATTGGCCCGAGGGGATGACGGCCCGACGGCGCGAACCCCCGCTGGCTTCGTCCACGAGAGGTTTTCGTGGACGAAGCCGGATCGCTCGTTCAACGCCTTTCCTTGACGGACCGTCACGTGATTTTCGCTGGCGCGGAATCGGCGCGTCGCCGCCAGGGGCAGGTCTGCCATGTATTCAGCCATCTTTACGGAATTCTGGGTTCCTCTGCGCTCGGACTGAGGGGCGCGCGGGCCAGGGCGGCAGTGCATTCGGCCGGCATGCCCGCACTCGGGGCCTGCTATCGGATCAAGCCAACCCGAACCACTGTTTCATTGTGTGCACGTCACGTCACTCATAGTGTCGATTGCGGTCCGGTGCGCAGCGCAGGCGCCTGGGTATTTGCCGTGTCTTGAGGAGGCAGAATGACTACGAACGATGTCTTCGAGCCCGTGGGTCCGAGCGCGTACGTCACGGGGGAGAACCGGGCCGGGACCAAGAACGTTTCCGGATCCGCCACCGATTTCACGTATGCGGCGCGGGGTCTACTCGCGGTCCCCCAGAACCCCGTCATCGCGTCCAAGGACGGCAAGAGCGTCGTCTGGAACTCTGCCTCCTTCGAGTTCCTGGAAGACCTGGAGAATGTCCCGCCCATGGTGTCGGCTCCGGTGTGGCGCCAGGGGGTGCTGCTCCAACGGGCGGGGCTGTTCCAGGTCGCCTCGCAGCGTGCCGGTGCGGTCTACCAGGTGCGTGGGTTCGACCTCGCCAACATGACCATCGTCACCGGCAGTACCGGGCTGGTGGTGATCGACCCGCTCGGCTCGTCCGAGACCGCGCAGGCCGCGCTGCAGCTGTACCGCTTCGCCACCGAGGACCAGAAGCCGGTGTCGGCCGTGGTCCACACCCAGAGCGGTGTGGACCACTTCGGCGGCGTCCGGGGCCTGTTCGGCGCAAAGGTGCCCGCGAATCTGCCCGTCTACGCGCCCGACAGGCTGCTCGCCGACGCGCTGCTGAACCAGGTCACCAACGGCGCGCAGAGCGCGAAGCTCCTGGACTACGCCTACGGCACCCGCCTCGAGCCGGGCCCGTCCGGCCTGGTCGAATCCGACCTCGGCCTGACCCTCTACGTCGGGACCTCGACGTTCGTGGCGCCCACCCACACCGTCGGCGGCCTGCTGCCCGCCGCGACCTCGCAGGCCGACTGGCCCGCCTCGACGCAGATCGCCTGGCACGAGGGCCTGTACGTCGTCGAGGTGGACGGCGTGGAGCTGGTCCTCCAGCCCCTGAGCGGCCACGCCGCCTCGCCGGAGATGAACGTCTACCTGCCCGCGTTCAACACCGTCTACCTGGCCGGCCCCGGCCCGCTGGGCGGCGTGAACAAGGCCCGCGCCGCCTTCCTGGACCAGACGATCGCCGCCTTCGGCGCCACGGCCCGGATCGGCATGTCCGCCTACGGTTGGCCGGTGTGGACGACGGTCGGGGAGGACATGACGACGCCGGGCAACGAGGTGTCCGCCTGGCTGTCCGCCCACCGTGCGGCCGCCACCACCGCCGACCCGGGCGCACTGGCGAGCGTGGTCAACAGCTCCGGCTACGCGGGCACCCCCACCCGGACTGTCCGCGAGCTGTGGGCCAAGCTGGCCGGCACCAGCCTGGGGGCCCCGGACCTCGCCGTCACCGCCAAAGCGGCCCTGATCGCCCAGGGCGGCGCGGCCAAGCTCATCGCAGCCGCCCAAAACGCCTACGACAAGACCACCCCTGACTACGCGCAGGCCGTGGTCCTCCTCGACCCGGTGATCTCGGCCTGCTCCATCCCCCTGGCCGTCCCCGCCAACACCGAGAAGCAGGCCCGCACCCTCCAGTCCCACGCCCTCACCCAGCTCGCCTACCTCTCCACCAACGGCCGCCTGCGCAACGCCTGCCTCACCGCGGCCCACGACGTCCTCAATCCCGGCTCCATCGTCACCCGCTTCCCGCAGACCATCACCGACCTCGCGGCCGCCGCCAACCCGCTCTCCTGACCATCACGGTGTGGCCGCCCGCCCCCGGGCGGCCACACCGATGCCAGCCGGGGTGCAGGCCCGGCCCATGGAGAAAAAGCTCCTGACCCGGTGCCGAACCGGCCGGCGCGGCCCGGGGGCTGCATGCGTGCCCCTGAAGCCTGTTGAGCACGGGAGGCTGAAGAGCAGTCGGACGCTGCCCGTGCCGCCCACTCCTCGCGGCGACCGTGTTGGAGGCTCCGGGGTTCGATCGGTGGGGCGGAGGGTTCCAAGCTGGACCGGCGGGTGTTCCACGCGAAGCTCTACCCGGTCAAGGACCGCCAGGGGGTGACGCAGCAGGAGGACCTCTGGCAGCGGGACGCGTCTCCAGATCGCGCGCCAGCCGGCCGCGTGCTCGGGGAGCCTTGTGATCGGCGCCCATGCTGCGGCGCCCCACCGCGGGGGGCGAGGTGGACGGCTGCCGCCGTGGGGCCCGCCTCGACACATTGCGGACGTTTTGCCCGACTTCGTGCTAACCAGTAGCCATGTCGCATCCCGGGACGCTCATCCTGATCATGGCCATCGCGGTGCTCGCCCCGCTCCTCGCCTACGCGGCCGCCCGCCGGCTGACCGTGCCAGTGGCGATCTTCGAGATCGGCCTCGGCATCGTGATCGGCCCCGACGCGCTGGGCTGGGCCCACCCCGACGAACTCATCGACACCCTGTCCACCCTGGGGCTGTCGATGCTGATCTTCCTGTCCGGCTACGAGATCGAGTTCGCCGCCGTACGCGGGGACACGCTGCGCCGGGCCGTCGGCGCGTGGGTGCTCACGCTCGCGCTCGCCCTGGGAATCACCTTCGCCCTGACCGGCGCCCAGGCCACCAAGAGCTTCGTCATCGGCACAGCGCTCACCAGCACCGCGCTGGGCGCCGTCCTGCCGATGCTGCGCGACTCGGCCGTGCTGCACAGCCGATTCGGCACCGTGATGATGGCCTTCGGAGCCGTCGGTGAATTCGGCCCGATCATCGCGATGGCGCTGCTGCTCAGCGGGCGCGCGCCGGGTGCGGCCACCGCCCTGCTCGCCGCCTTCGCCGCGGTGACCGCCGGCGCCCTCTACTGGGCGATGCGTCCACGCCCGCCGTGGTTCGCCCGCATCGTCGCCACCACGCTGCACACCAGCGGACAGTTCGCGGTCCGCCTGGTCATGCTGCTGCTCGCCGTCATGCTTGGACTGTCCGTCGCGTTCGGGCTCGACACCCTGCTCGGCGCCTTCGCCGCCGGCCTGCTCACACGCCTGATCCTGCACGGAGCGGCCCCCGAGAGCAGCGCGGAAGTCCTCGGCAAGATCGAGGCGATGGGCTTCGGCTTCCTGGTCCCGGTCTTCTTCATCGTCACCGGCATCAACTTCGACCTCCACGCTCTGCTCGGCGGCGGCCGATCCCTCCTCCTGCTCCCGGTCTTCCTCCTCCTGTTCCTCCTCCTGCGCGGCGCCCCCGCCTGGCTCCTCGCCCCCCGTGACCTGTCCCGCCGCGAACGGACCTCGCTGACGCTCTACTGCGCCACCTGCCTGCCCCTCGTGGTCGCGATCACCACCATCGGCGTCGACGACGGCGTACTGGGACAGGGCGAGGCCGCCGCCCTGGTGGGCGCGGCCATGCTCTCCATCCTGGCCTTCCCCCTCATGGCCCTCAAAGCCCTCGCCCCCCACCAGCACCAGGCCCGCCCATCCGACAGCGTGGCGCAAACCTCGGAATCCTGGTGAGTGACGGGGCCGGGGCCCGCGGGCAGCCTCCCGGATGCGGAAGCCCTCCACCTCCAACCGGACCCGCCGCGTCGGTCATGAAGAACGCCCGCCTGCGGGGGCGCACCCGCAGGCGGGTGGAGGGCCGAAGCGGCGCCGGGCCGTGGCGCGGATCCGCGTCAGCGGCCAGGGACCGTGGGCGGTGCTCCCCGGCTCGCTGCCGTCCCGGACACGCCCGCAGGCCCGTTCTCCGGGCACGTCCGGGGGCGGCTCAGCCGCCCCCGGACGCGGGCGCGAGGAGGCTGTCGAGGACGCGGCGGACCTTGGCGGCCGCTGCGTCGTCGCCCAGGCGCATCGCGGTGTTCGCGGCGGTGAGCACGGCGTCGATCTGGAACGCCGTCAGGTCCGCGTCGAGGCCGGCGGTGGTGCCCGCGCCGTGGGAGTGTCGCAGCTCGGCGGCGATGCGCTCGCGCCAGGCCCGTTGCTGGCCGGCCAGCATGTCCCGCACCGGGCCCGGTCGGCTGTCGAACTCGGGCAGGTTCGCCGCCCAGAAGCATCCGCCCGGGAAGAGCGGCTGCTCGGCGTAGGCGAGCCAGCGCTCGACCAGGGCGCGCAGCCGCTCGGCGCCCCGGGGCTCGGCCAGCGCGGGGCGGACCACGGCCTCCTCGAAGGCCTCGCGCGCCGCCTCGATCACGGCCAGTTGGAGCTTTTCCTTCGTGGCGAAGAGCGTCTGGATACTGCTCTTGCCTACGTCCAGGTCGGTCGCGAGTCGACCGAAGCTGAGCCCGTCGAGTCCCTCCAGCGACGCCGTGTCGACGGCGTGCCGCACGATCGTCCGCCGCGACCGCAGGCCTCGAAGCAGGCGCCCGTCCCGCACATCCTCGCTCACCGGACTCATTGTGCCATCCCCCTTGCACAAAACATACGTACGACCGTACGTTTTCTGCGTGAAGACCCATCAGATGTTCGAACTCGCCCAGGCGCTGGCGCACGCCAAGAGCCGCCAGGACCTGCCCGCGGCGCTCCGGCTCCTGCACCACGACGTCCTGCTGGAGTCGCCGCCCTTCGGCACCAAGGCCCGCGGCCTGCGGGAGAACGAGAAGGCGCTGGCACGCTTCTTCGCGTCCTTCCCCGACTACCAAGTCACCCTCGACGGGCACGCCGGCAACGTCGACACCCTGCTCTGCTGGGGAACGGCACGCATGACCATGACCGGCGACCGGTTCGGCGTGACGCCCAACGGCAGGCGCGCCCAACTGCCGGTGTTCCTCCAGTTCACCTTCGCCGACGGCCTGATCGCCGGCGAGCGGTTCTTCCTCGACCTCGCGGAGCTGTGCGCCCAGTCAGGCGTCTCCACCGACCAGGTCCGGCACACCCTGCTGGGAGGCAGCGCATGACCCCCGACCCTCGCACGAAGACCCTCGGCGAGATCACCACGAGCCACCTGTTCGACCTCGTCATCGACCTGGCCCCCCGGCTGGACTTCGGCACCGGCCCGCTCGGCCGCAGAACGCTCTTCGGCGACACCGGAGGCACCTTCCACGGCCCGCGCCTGCACGGCGAGGTGCTCCCGATCGGCGGCGACTGGGCCCTGTTCCGCCCCGACGGGACGATGTCCCTGGACGTGCGCCTCACCCTGCGCACCCACGACGACGCCCTGGTGTACATGACCTACGGCGGCCGCTGGGTCACCCCGCCCGAGCTGCGGGCCGACATCGCCGATCCGGCCAAGCGGTACGACGTCGATCCGGCCCGGTACTACTTCCGCACCAACCCGCTCTTCGAGACCGGATCGCAGGAGTACGCATGGCTGAACGACATCGTTTGCGTCGGCACGGGCTACCTCATCGAAGGCGGGATCGCCTACAAGGTCGCCCAGGTCGATTGACCGCCGAAGGCCGAAGAGCCGTCAGGACGATCCGGTTCGGTGATCGACAGGATCGGCAGGCCGGAACGGTCCGGGGAGGACGGGACGCCCTCGACCTCCTGGCCGCCGACATCGAGGGCTTCGCCCGCGAGGCGGACGCCGGCGGTCGCCGCGGGCGAGTGCCTGTTCGGCTTCGACTTCGGCGCGGAACCCGGAATCGCCGGTGTCGGCATAGCCCCGAACGTCCGGATGCCCAGGTGGCGATACTGGACAGCGCCAGGCGGCCACGCCGCCGGGCCGGCGGGCGATGTGCCAAGCGAGGGTGCGACTTGTGTCACCCCGTGTGCGGATGGATCCATGCGGCGGTTGAGCGGCCTGTCCACGGAGGCAGCGTTCGCGACGTCTACAGCCGGACGAGTTGCAATCCGGCAGTGTCGCCATGATGCAGATCACTCCGTACCGTGTGGTGGTCGCTTCTTTGATCGATGCCCGGCGCCCGCATAGTTTGGCCTGGTGAGGGGTGGACTGCGGGAACGGTGGAGGAGTCAGTGGAGGGGTCAGCCGCGGTGGGTGCGGGGTGTGCTCGCGGCAAACGAGAGCGGCTGCAACAAGCAGGGTCGATGGCAGTGGGAACTACGCCATGTTGCAGGATCTCAGCACTGCAGGATTCGGAGAGTGGACCCACGTCGTGCCTGGCGATGGCCAGCTTTTCTTTTATAACGAAAATACGCGAGGCGCTGCAACAGCTAGGCTCGATGGCGGCGGGAACTACACCATGCTGCAGGATCTCAGCGGTGACAAGTTCGGGCAGTGGACTCATATCGTCCCCAACGGTTCCCTGATCTTCTTCTACAGCGCAGATACGCGAGAGGCTGCAACGGGCAGGCTCGATGGCAGCGGGAACTACACCATGTTGCAGGATCTCAGCGCTGCGGGATTTGGAGAATGGACCCACATCGTCTTTGAAGCGGATCCTTCGGCACTCTTCTTCTACAGCGCACGCACACGAGCGGCTGCAACGGGCAGGCTTGATGGCAGCGGGAATTACACTATGCTGCAGGATCTCAGCGGTGCAGGATTCGGAGAGTGGACCCACATCGTGCCTGACAACCGCCTGCTCTTCTTTTACAACGCACGCACACGAGCGGCTGCAACGGGCAGGCTTGATGACAACGGGAACTACACCATGCTGCAGGATCTCAGCGGTGCAGGATTCGGAGAGTGGACCCACATCGGTGCAACACAGCCGGGGACTCCTTAATAGCAATCCGCGTGGGGCGAAGACCACCGTCATGCTTCGAGGAGAAACAAGGTCCGATTCAGCAGCACTCGCTTCGAGGTCTCACGGCCTTCAGGCGGGTGCTTTGCACATCGACGACAGCCGCCCGGATGGTCAGACTCGAGCCTCAATGGGCACACGCCCGGGGCAACCTGGCACCTGTCCGAAACGGCAGGTTCTAATCCAGCCGTAACCAGCCGGAAGAACCGAAGTGGCCCGCCGGATCAACAGACGGACCGCCATAAGTTGGCCGACTGAAGATCCGGAGATTATTCCCAATGCCCGGAGCAGTGCCACCCCACCGTCGATTTGTAAGGGCCAGTGATGACATGTTGCCTCGTCAGCACCCCATGGCAGATGCCAGGGGGGCCATCGCTGTCGCCATCATTGTCGATCCACGTTTCTACCATCCGCGAATCGAGCAAGAGTCGATTTACCTTGATCCCATCAGAACCGGCAAGATCCGTCAGGAATTTGATCGGTGACGCGCGGAAGGCATCCCACTCCTCCGGAGTGAGTTCCACTTCATGAACTTCCAACTGGTTGTTTTCCTGTGTTGCCACCGGCGTAAACTCAGCCATAAGGCCGCCTCCGGGGACCTCGGCACGACGTCGAGCCGTCGCTGCCGACCCGGGAGGCCTCCGGCTTCACCACGGAGGAGGTCCGTACGCACGGCACCCGGGTCGGCTTCGCGCTGGAAACGCTGTCGGGCGAGCGTTCGCCACGGGTGGCAGGACGACAGGTTCGACGGGCTGCGGGTGTCCATCGAAGCCCTCGACAGCCGAGGGGCCTCTCGCGCGGACGCGAGAGGCCCCTCGGGGACGGATCCGGTCAGTGGCCGCCGTGGATCAGTTCGACGGAGAAGTCCCGGTCGGTGGGCCGGCTCGGCGTCTTGACGTGGGTCACCCCGGTCGCGGCGTCGTAGTACCAGCCCGAGGGGGCGGAGTCGAGCGCGGCGGCGGAGTCGAGCCGGGTGAGCGGGCCGCCCTGGGAGACCACCTGGCGCGGGGCCGGTTGGCCGTGCACCGTGAAGCGGTACGCCCGGGAGGCCGGCTTGCCGGCGTAACTCCCCTCGCTGGCACCGACTTTGATGACGGTGACCGGGCCGGCGGAGTGGACGTCGACCTGCTGGGTGGCCGAGGAGCCGGCGGTGAACTGCCGGGTGACGCCGTCGTCCTCGTACAGGGTGTAGGAGGAGTCTCCCTGGGCCTGCGGGTAGAGGTCGTAGTCGAGTTCGCCGCGGTTCCTGGTCTGGTAGGACAGCGTGCCCTTCGGCCACATCGGCACGATCGCACCGCCCTTGACGAACAGCGGCAGGGTGTCGAGCGGGGCGGAGTAGCCGTCGATCGTGGTCGGGCCCTGGTAGGTGCGTCCGGTCCAGTAGTCGGTCCAGGTGCCCTCCGGCAGGTAGATGCCGTTGCGCACCGAGGTGTCGGAGTAGACCGGTGCGACCAGGAAGTCGGGCCCGGCCAGGAACTCGTACGTGGCGTTCGGCCCGAGGGCGTTCGGGTCGTTCGGGTACTCCAGGGCGAGCGGGCGCACGGCGCCGATGCCGCTCTTCGTGGCCTCGGCGGACAGGGTGTACATGTACGGCAGCAGCCGTTCCTTCAGCTGGAGGTACTTGCGGTTGATCGAGGTGTACGGCTCGCCGTCCAGCCATGGCTGCTGGTCGCGCTGCTCCTTGCCGGACATGTCCCGGGCCCAGCCGTCCATCGTCATGATCGCCGGGAGGAAGGCCTTCCACTGCAGGTCGCGGGTGTACATCTTCGGGTCGCGCCGGAAGATCGAGCCGACGTCCCCGGTGTTGTAGGCGATGCCGGACATGGTGGCGCCGGCATAGGTGGGGATCTGCCAGCGGATGTAGTCCCAGGACAGGCTCTGGTCGCCGCTCCACAGCACGCCGCAGCGCTGGGCGCCGGCCCAGGAGACGGGCAGCCAGACGAAGCCGCGGGCGTCGCTGTTGTCCTCGATGCCGGCCTTGGCCTGGTCGCAGGCGTTCAGTGCGAAGTCGTAGCCGTTGCCGACCCAGGCCACGTCGAGCTTGCGCACCCGGACGCCGGCCTTGACCTCCTCGGCCTGGTTGGGCAGGCCGTTCTGGGTCCAGAGGCCGAGCTGGGCGTGGTCCTTGCGCAGGCCGTCGCCGGTCTGCGGCAGGTTCTCGTAGCCGCAGCCGTAGCCGTCGTTGACCAGCATCCATCCGAGCGGCATCTGGTTCCGCACGTAGCCGTCGGCGACCGTCACGGCGTCCGTGGTGTGGCGCTCGCCGCGGTTGGCGTTGTGCAGGTAGCAGTCGGAGTCGCCGGGCTCCAGGCCGTAGACCGGCGGCATGAAGGGCTTGCCGACCAGGCCGGTGTACTGGCCGATCACCGACTTCACGTCACCGGTGAAGTAGTAGGCGTCCAGGCGCCGTTCCTGCTGCCCGGTGCGGACCGGCGAGCCGAAGTCGTAGATCCCCGGGGCGAAGGTGTTGCGGAAGACGCCGTAGCCGGCGCTGGAGACGTAGAAGGGCTGGGAGTTGTTGTAGCCGCCCTCGTTCCAGTCGAAGCTGTTGGCGACGTGGACGGTCCGGTCGCGGTGCGAGAAGCTGCCGTTCTGCTCGCCGCCGCCGAAGAACTGCTCGTCGCCGCCGCGTACCAGGCTCTGCCGCATGCCGCTGGTGGACCAGCGCAGCGGGGCGTCCTCCTGCCAGATGGCGGTGCGGTCGTCGGCCTTGTACAGACCGAAGCGCAGCGGGTGCTTGTAGACCCGCAGTACCAGGTCCTTGGAGCGGATGCCGTGGTAGTCGCCGGCGTCGAAGGTGCTGGTGGCGCGCTGGAGTTCGGGCTGCTTGCGGATGATGGTGCTGCCGGCCGGGTCGGTGAGGACGCCGTCCGGGGCGGCGCGCAGCCGCAGCTGGTCGTCGGCGAGGAAGTCGACCTTGGCCTTCAGCGGGCCGGCGGAGATGTCGTAGCTGCCCTGGGAGCCGGAGAAGGCGGTGAGGTCGCCCGCGTCGGTGGTCTGCGGCAGGTGGGCGCTGACGGTGAAGGAGCCGCCGTGGACGTCGTAGGGGACGACCAGGACGTGGTAGGTGCCGGAGGCGTTCTGGATCACGGTCGCCTCGGGGTCGGCGGTGCCCGCGCTCTCGGCGACCTCCTTGCCGGCGTCGTCGTAGATGTAGAGGTCGAAGTCGTCGGCGGGGTTCTGCCACTGGATGGAGACCGGGACGCCGCCCTCGGGGTTGTCGGCCCAGTAGCCGGCCGGCACGTGGACGGTCAGGTCGAAGCGGCCGCAGACCGTGCCGTCCGGGTCCTGGGTGGCCGGGGGGCAGCTGGCGGCGCCGCCGAGCGTGCCCTTGGCGAAGACCGGGCTCTGCCAGGTGACGCTCTGGTGGTCCCGGTCGAGGACGGCGGAGCCGGGCCCCGCGGCCCGGGCCGGCAGGGTGGGGCCGGCGACGGCGGCGAGGCTGGCCAGGGCCGCAGTGAGGGCGGCCCGTCGGAGGTGGGGGCGTAGCAGGCGCACGGGTGTCTCCTGTCGGCTGGGCGGGTGGTTCCGGAGCGTGACGGGGAGGTGCGGGTCGGAGGTGCGGGTCGAACGAGCGGGGGACGGGCGTGGTCTCAGGGGGCGAGCAGGCGCAGCAGGCGGGCGACCTCGGCGGCGACGGCCTCCCGGGCGGGCGCGAGGTACCGGCGGGTGTCGACGGCCTCGGGGTGGGCGCCGAGGTGGTCGCGGACGGCCCGGCTGAACACCTGGTTGAGCCGGGTGCCGATGTTGACCTTGGTGATGCCCGCCCGGACGGCCTCGGTCAGCCCGGTGTCGCTGACCCCGGAGGAGCCGTGCAGGACCAGTGGGACGGGGACGGCCGCGCGCAGCCGGGCGATCAGCGCGAGGTCGAGGACGGCGTCCCGGGTGGCCATCGCGTGCGAGCTGCCGACCGCCACGGCCAGGGTGTCGACCCCGGTGGCGGCGACGAAGTCCCGTGCCTGGTCCGGGTCGGTGCGCACCCCCGGCGCGTGGGCGCCGTCCTTGCCGCCGATCTCGCCGAGCTCCGCCTCCACGTGGACACCCTGCTGGTGGCAGCGGGCCACCACCTCCCGGGTCGCGGCGAGGTTCTCCTCGTACGGCGGGGCGGAGGCGTCGAACATCACCGAGCCGAACCCCAGCCCGACGGCCTCGCGCACCAGCTCGGGGGAGTCGGCGTGGTCGAGGTGGACGGCGACCGGGACGCTCGCCGCGCGGGCGACCGAGAGCACGGCGAGCGCGATCGGTTCGAGCGCGCCGTGGTAGCGGACGGTGTTCTGACTGATCTGGAGGATCACCGGCCGCCCGGCGCCCTGGGCCCCGGCGACGATCGCCTGGGCGTGTTCGAGCTGTACGACGTTGAACGCTCCGGCACCGGCGCCCCGTTCGGCGGCGGAGCGGACGATCTCGGCGGTCGGGGTGAGCGGCACGGTCTTCCTCCACGGGGGTGGCGGGTTCTCGGTGGTCGGGCCCGGCCTGTGGCGAGGCCCGCGGCGGCCGGGCGGGGTGAGGTTCAGCCCCGCTGCTGGTCAGCCCCGCTGCTGCTCCGCGAGGACCACCGACCGGGTGAGGTGGCGCGGCCGGTCCGGGTCGCAGCCGCGCGCCTCGGCCACCTCGACGGCCAGCCGCTGCGCCCGGACGAGGTCGGCCAGCGGGTCCAGGTCGTCGTCCGCGCTTCCGGACCCGGTGACCAGGAGGGCGCCGGTGCGGGCGATGTCCTCGGCGAGACCCGCGGGCGCCGGCCCGAACACCCAGGTCGCCCGGCCCGGTTCGGCGATGCTGATCGGCCCGTGCCGGTACTCCATCGCGGGGTACGCCTCGGTCCACGCACCAGCCGCCTCGCGCATCTTCAGCCCGGCCTCCAGCGCCAGCCCGTGGGTCCAGCCGCGCCCGAGGAAGGTGAACTGTTCGGCGTCGCGGAGCCCGGCGGGGAGCGGCTGTGTGACGGCCCGTCCGGCGTCCCGCACCGCCCGGTCCAGCGGGTGGACGCCGTCAGGCCGTGCGCCCTCGGCCTCCAGGTGGGCGCGCAGCAGGGCGAGCACGCTGGTGGCGAAGCGGGTCTGCACCACGGAGCGCTCGTCGGCGAAGTCGAGCACCGCGACGGCGTCGGCGAGCGCCATGACCGGGGTGGCGGGGTCGGCGGTGACGGCGGTGGTGGGAATCCCGGCGGTACGGGCCAGGCCGAGCAGGTCGAGGACCTCGGTCGTGGTGCCGGAGCGGGAGACGGCCAGGATCCGGTCGTAGTCGCGCCCGGGCGGGAACTCCGAGGCGGCGAAGGCGTCCGTCACCCCGTGCCCGCCGCTCTCGCGCAGGACCGCGTACGCCTGGGCCATGAACCAGGAGGTGCCGCAGCCGACGACGGCGACCCGTTCGCCCCGGCGGGGCAGCGCACCGGTATGCCGGGGCAGGGCGTCGGCGGCACGGCGCCAGCACTCGGGCTGCGAGGCGATCTCGGCGGAGGTCTGGGAGGGCGTGCGGGAGGTCATGCGACGGGCTCCTCGGGCGAGGGGGAGGGAGGGGGAGGGGGTCGGGAGGGAGGCGGGAGGTGGTCGACTCCGGGGGCCGTCGGCTACTTGACCGATCCGGCGGTCAGTCCGGAGACCACGTGCCGCCAGGACGGTGGACCCGCCGGCGACCAGCAGGGTGACCTTCAGGTTGCCGCCGAGGGTCGACTCGCGCCAGACGTCGATGAAGTTGGACCAGGCGAAGTGCCGTGGCAGGTAGGTCGCGTCGCGCAGTTCGTCGGCCGGGCGCAGCGCGGTGAGGGTCATCACCAGGTAGGGGAGCAGGAAGACGGCCGCCAGCAGCCAGGCGGCTCCCGCGAGGGCCAGGGTGCGCGGCGCGATCCGGCGGCCGCCGGGCCGGGCGCTCACGCCTCCTCCCGGTTCCAGCGGCTGGCCTTGAGGAAGGCGAGCACCAGCAGCACCACCAGGGCGAAGTTGACCACTGACATGGCCGCGGACTCGCCGATGTCGGTGCTCTTCAGCTGGTACATGAACACCGTGGTGGTGGCGGTGTCGCTGCTCGGGCCGCCCCGGGTCATGCCCCAGATGACGGGGAAGGAGTTGAAGACGTTGATCAGGTTGATCACCACGCCGACCAGGAAGGCCGGGCGCAGCAGCGGCAGGGTGACTCGCCGGTAGGTCTGCCAGGGCGAGGCGCCGTCCACCCGGGCCGCCTCGTACACCTCCGCGGGGACGGTCTGCAGGCCGGCCAGCAGGGTGTAGGTGGTGAACGGGAGGGAGACGAAGACGGCGACGAAGACCATCCAGGGCCAGGCCGTCGAGGGGTTGCCGAGCCAGTCGTGGGGGCCGTCGATCAGGCCGAGGTCGGTCATGGCGGTGTTGAGCACGCCGGCGGTCCGGTCGAGCATCCAGCGGAAGCCGATGGCGGTCATCAGTACGGAGGCGGCCCAGGGGGCGATCAGCGCCCAGCGGGCGTAACGGCGGCCCGGGAAGCGCTGGTTGAACAGCTGGGCCAGGCCGAGCGAGATCAGCATCGTCAGGGCGACGACGGCGAGGGTCCAGACCACCGTGGCGAGCAGGACGTGGCCGAGGTCGGCCTCGCCGAACAGCTTGCGGTACTTGTCGAGTCCGGCGGAGCCGCGGACGAAGCCGCTGGTGCTGATCCGCAGGAACGAGGTGCGGACCATCTCGTACACCGGCCACAGCACGACGGCGAGGATCAGCAGGACGGCCGGGGCGATCCACGGCAGCGGTCCGAGTCGGCCCGGGCGGTGGCCCGGGGGAGCCGGGCGGCGCGGCGCGCTCGCGCGCGGCGCCTGGGAGTCGGGAGTCACGGGGGGGCCTTTCGCGGGACGGCGTGAGGGCGGCCCCGGCGGCGATCCACCGGGCGGGCCCCGAGGAGGTGCGGGCCGCTACTTGTTCGCGACGGCGTCCTGGGCCTTCTTCTGGAGGTCGCCGAGCACCTTGGCCGGGTCGCCCGAGACGGCGCTGCCGACGCTCTTCTTGAGTTCGGCCGAGACGATGTCCCAGGTGGTGTCGCCGAGCGGGTAGAAGACGGCGTTCGGCAGGACGGAGAGGAACGGTTCGAGGTCTTTGTGGTTGCCGCCGGCGGTCATCGCGCTCAGGGTGTCCTGGGTGACCGGCAGCAGGTTGTAGGTCTCGTCGAACTTGAGCATGGAGTCCTTGGCGTACGCGAAGTCGAGGAACTTCTTGATCTGTTCGCGGTGGCCGTTCTTCTTGAAGGCCATCATCCAGTCCGCGACGCCGAGGGTGGAGGTGAGCGGGCCCGTCTTGCCGGGGACGGCGACGACGCCGTAGTCGACCTTGCCCGCCTGGGCCATCTGGATCAGCGAGGGGTGGCCGTTGGCCATGGCGGCCTTGCCGGCGGCGAAGTCGGCGAAGGAGGTCTTGCGGTCGGTGGTGGCCGGGTTGGGGTAGGTCAGGCCGGGGTCGACCAGGTTGGCCTTCAGCCAGCGGAAGGTGTCGGCGTTCGCCTGGCTGTTGAGGGTGTACGAGCCGTCCTTGGCGTTGGGGCCGCCGCCGTTGCCGAGCTCCCAGAGCATGCTCTCGCCCTGGGCCTCCTCCGGGCCGAGTGGCAGTGCGTACGGGGTGACACCGGGCACCCTGGCCTTGATCTGCTCGGCGTCCGCGCGCAACTCGTCCCAGGTGGTGGGCGGTTGGGTGATCCCGGCCTGCCGGAAGACCGCCTTGTTGTAGAACAGGAGGCGGGCCGAGGAGACGAAGGGTATGCCGTACTGCACGCCCTTGACCTCGCCGGCCTTGGCGAAGCTGTCGATCAGGTTGCCGCGGGTGGCGGGCGACAGCACGTCCTGCGCCGTGTAGAGGAGGTCGTCGGCGACCTTGTCCGCGTAACCGCCGGTCTGCAGGACGTCCGGCACGTTGCCGCTCTGGATCATCGTCCTGACCTGCTGGTCGATGTCGTTCCAGTTCAGCACCTGGACGTCGACCTTGATGCCGGGGTTGGCCGCCGTGAAGGCGGTGGCGACGCCGTTCCAGTAGTCCTTGGAGCTGTTGGACTCCTTGTCGCCGTAGTCGGCGGCGACGAGTTTGAGCGTCACGTTGCCGTCGGCGTCGGTTCCGCCGCCGTTGCCGCCGCCACTGCCGCCGCTGCCGCAGGAGGTGAGGGCGAGGGCGCCGAGGGCACAGGCCGTGATGAGCGCCGGCACACGTTTGTTCACCGCAGTTACCGCCTTCGTACGCGCTTGATCGAGTGATCGCAGGTGCTTGAAGAGAGCTGGTTTTGCGCAGGTTCGAAAGAGCTTCCTGGGTAGGAGGAGCCATGTCAACCGTTCGGACAGCAGAAAAGCCCGGCCGGGGAGGCCCCGGCCGGGCGCCGTGGGTGCGCCGCGGTGGCGCATGCGGGCGTCAGACGCGCAGGACCCCTACTCCGCAGGCGGCGATCGCCTCGTCCTCGGCCTCGGTGGCCCCGGCGTCGGTGACCAGGTCGTGGACCTCGGAGAGCGGGCAGATCCGGGCGAAGGTCACCCGGCCGATCTTGCTGCTGTCGGCCAGCACGACCGACCGGGCGCTGCTGCGCAGGAACGCGCGGTCGGTCTGGGCCTCCATCTCGTCGTGGGTGGTGCAGCCCTCCTGCGGGGTCAGGCCGTCCACGCCGATGAACGCGATGTCGAGGTGGTACTGGGCGAGCATCCGGTCGGCCGCCGGCCCGACCAGCTCGTAGCTGGTGGTCCGGGCGATGCCGCCGACCACCACCAGCCGGATGTCCGGACGGACGATCAGGTCGGCCGCGATGTTGACGGCGTTGGTCACGATGGTGATCCCGCCGCGATCCGCCAGGACGCGGGCCAGCTCGCTGGTCGTTGTGCCGCCGGTCAGTCCCACCACCGAGCCGTCCGGCACGAGCCGGTCGGCCGCGAGGGCGATCCGGCGCTTCTCCGCCTGCCGGGTACCGTGCTTGTGGCGCAGCGGCAGTTCGAGGTTGACGGCCCCGGTGACCGCCCCGCCGCGGGTGCGGTGCAGCAGGCCCTGGTCGTGGAGTTCCTGCAGGTCCCGGCGGACGGTGGCCGAGGACACCGCCAGGAGCCCGGCCAGCTCGTGCACGTCGGCGCTGCCCGCCTCGGTGAGGTGCGCGAGGATCCGGGCGGTACGGTCAGCTTTGAGCATGACGGAAGTGTAGTGTGCTCGCACGAAGGGCTTTGCGCAGAACTGCTCGGCTCGGGCCGGCCGGGTTCACGGGCCGGATCAGCTCAGTGCCCGCCGACCGGGCCGGTGCTCTCCCGGACGACCAGCTCGGGGCGCAGCAACCGGATCGAGTCGGCCGGGTTGCCCGACCTGCCGAGGGCGCGCAGCAGCAGCTCGACCGCCTCCCGGGCCGGTCGATGCGCAGCCCGTTGGCCCGGTCCTCGCTGAGCAGGTACGCCGGGCCGTCGGTGTCCTGGAAGGGGTCGATGTCGCGGCTCTGGAATCCGAGCGGTTGGAAACTGCTGCGGTAGGTGTAGGGCCCGCACGGGGTCGTGCTGGTCGCGACGCCGACCTTGGCCTCGGCGTAGGAGGGGCTGTCGATGTGCAGGTACATCACGTGGGTGGCGGTGGCGGCGGTGTAGATGACCTTCGGCCGCTCGACGATCCGGTGGGGGCCGAGGTCGCCGCTGGGCTGCAGCGTCAGGGCCCGGCTCTGGTAGGTCCAGTGGTACAGGTCGGTGCTGCTGTAGCAGGGGATGACTGAACGACAGCAACGAAACGAGCAACTTGCCGCAGTCATCCAAGCATCCGGGTGCACGTACGAAGCGCTCGCCAAGGCGATCCGCACGGTCGCGGCCGAAGCGGGAGAGCCGCTGGGCACCTCCCGTTCGGCCGTCCACTACTGGGTGGCCGGCGGCACGCCGACCGGCCGGACGCCGGGCTACCTCGCCGAAGCCCTCAGCCGGAAGCTCCAGCGCAGGGTGACGCCGGCCGAACTCGCCCTAGGTGTACTGACCACGGAGGTTGGTGACAGAGCTCACGGGTCAGAACAGCTAGACGAGTAGTTCCGAAGTCAGCTGGGTTTGCCGGTTCTGCTCCGGACATGCGGGGAGGGTGTCCAGCATTCGGGTTGTGACGACCGAAGAGCT
>NZ_JOHO01000064.1 GCF_000719705.1 Streptomyces sp. NRRL S-350
CCGTGACGACCGTCCGCGTCGTGACGACCGCCCGTCCGGTGGCGGCTATGGCCGTGACCGTGACGACCGCGGTGGTGACCGTGGTGGTTTCCGTCGTGATGACCGTCCGTCCGGTGGTGGCTTCAACCGCGATCGCGGCGACCGCCCCTCCGGCGGTGGTTTCCGTCGTGACGACCGTCCGTCCGGTGGCGGTTTCAACCGCGACCGCGGCGACCGCCCCACCGGCGGTGGCTTCCGTCGTGACGACCGCCCCGCCGGCGGCGGTTTCAACCGTGACCGCGATGACCGCGGTGGTGACCGTGGTGGTTTCCGTCGTGACGACCGTCCGTCCGGTGGTGGCTTCAACCGCGACCGCGGTGACCGCCCCACGGGCGGTGGCTTCCGTCGTGACGACCGCCCGAGCGGCTTCCGTCGTGATGACCGTGACGACCGTCCGCGTCGTGACGACCGCCCGTCCGGCGGTGGCTATGGCCGTGACCGTGACGACCGCGGTGGTGACCGTGGTGGTTTCCGTCGTGACGACCGCCCCGCCGGCGGCGGTTTCAACCGTGACCGCGGTGACCGCCCCTCCGGCGGCGGTTTCCGTCGTGACGACCGCCCGAGCGGCGACCGTGGCGGCTTCCGTCGCGACGACCGGCAGGGTGGCGGCGACCGTGGCGGGTTCCGCCGTGACGACCGCCGCGACGACGACCGCGGCCGTCGCGACTACGACGACCGCCGTGGCAACTACGAGCCCGTCAAGCGTCTGCCGATCCCGGAGGACGTCACCGGCTTCGAGATCGACGCGGACGTGCGCCAGGAGCTCAAGAGCCTGCCCAAGACCCTCGCGGACGATGTCGCGCGCAACCTGGTGATGGTGGCCCGCCTGCTCGACAGCGAGCCGGAGGAGGCCTACCAGTACTCGCGCGTCGCGCTCCGTCTGGCCTCCCGCGTGCCCGCCGTCCGTGAGGCGGCCGGTTTCGCCTCCTACATGACGCAGCGTTACTCGGAGGCGCTGACCGAGTTCCGTGCCGCGCGCCGGATGACCGGCCGGGCGGACCTGTGGCCGGTGATGGCGGACTGCGAGCGCGGTCTGGGCCGTCCGGAGCGGGCGCTGGCGATGGCCGGTGAGCCCGAGGTGAAGCAGCTGGACAAGGCCGGCCAGGTGGAGATGCGCCTGGTGGCGGCCGGTGCCCGCACCGACATGGAGCAGTTCGACGCCGCCGTGGTGACCCTGCAGAGCCCGGAGCTGGCCTCCAGCACCGTGCATTCGTGGACGGCGCGGCTGCGGTACGCCTACGCCGAGGCGCTGATCGCGGCCGGCCGTGGCGACGAGGCCCGTGACTGGTTCGCGAAGGCGGCCGAGGCCGACACCGACGGCACCACCAACGCCTCGGAGCGGCTCGCCGAGATCGACGGCGTGGAGTTCACCGACGCGCTCGACCCGGAGGCTGCCGAGGAGGAGGCCGACCAGGCCGAGGCGCCGGCGAAGAAGCGCGGCGGCGACGTCTCCGACGACCGTGTGATCTTCGAGGACGAGGAGGACGTCGAGGAGTACTACGACGAGGACGACCTCGAGATCGACGAGGAGTTCGACGGCGTGGTGCCCGGCCGTTCCCAGGACGACGCCGAGGCCGAGGCGGACAAGGGCGGCAAGGCCGACCAGGCCGAGGCCGACGACGCCAGGAGCTGAGCGACCGCAACGCCGTGAGGCCCTGCCGTTCCCCCGGAAGTCCGGGAACGGCAGGGCCTCACGGCGTCCGGGCCGGTGGTGGGTCAGCCCAGCGCGAGGTTGCGCAGCACCAGCCCGGTGGCCGGCTTCGGTCCGAAGGAGGTGGACTTGCGGGGCATCGTGACGCCCTGTTCGGCCAGCCGCCGGACCACGCTCTCCCGGACCGGGTGCAGCAGGACGGCGGTGCCGCCGGCGCGGGCCGCCTCCCGTTCGGCGGCCGCGGCGGTGTGCAGGTAGCCGATGTCGTCCGGGCCGTCGGGGACGCGCCAGGTGTGGTCGAGCAGGGTGGCGTGCAGGACGGTGGCGTCCAGGTGGCGCCACTCCTCGGGCCGGTCGTGCGGCACGGTCGCGTCCAGCAGGGCCTCGTCGGGCTCTCCGACCAGCCAGTAGGCGCCGTCGCCGCCGGTCAGGACGAAGCCGTTGCCGCCGTGCCGCTTCTGCTCGGCGAGCGCCTGGAGGGCGGCGGGCAGCGGCCCGGGGACCTCCTTGACCTTCCAGCGGTCGCCGAGCTTCTCCAGCGCCGCGGCGACCGGCAGCCGGTAGAGCACGCGGTGGATGGCGCGGACCCGCAGCGGGTAGCGGGCGGTGTCCACCAGGAGCACCATGCCGCGGTCCCACGGGCTGCGCGGCAGGTGGCGGTGCTCGCGCTGGAGGCGCAGGTACATCTCCCAGCGGTGGTGGCCGTCGGCGATCAGTGCCCGGCAGGTGGCGAGGTCGCGGCCGATCTCGGCGATGTCGGCCGGGTCGGTGACGGCCCACAGCCGGTGGTGGGTGCCGTCGCTGGTGGCGGTGGAGAGCAGGGGCTCGCCCTCGACTGTCCGCTCGATCACGCCGGAGGCGCCGCCGTTGCCGCGGTAGGTGAGCAGCAGGGGTTCCAGGTTGGCCCGGGTGGTGCGCATCAGGCCGACCCGGTCGGCGACCGGCCGCGGCATCACGTCCTCGTGGGGGAGGACGACGCCGGTCTCGCTGCCGCTGACCGCGAGGGCGCCGATCAGGCCGCGCTGCACCAGCTCGGGGGAGTCGGCGGTGGCGGGCACCCGCTGCTCGTAGACGTAGATGGCCGGGTCCGGGTCGGCGGCGAGGATCCCCTCGCGCTGCCAGGCGGCCAGAAGACGGGCGGCGTGCCGGTACCGGGTGTCGCGGTCGGGGCGGTCGCCGGCGTCCTCGGGCTCGGGCCGGGGCAGGATCAGCCGGACCACGTTGTGCGGATCGCCGGTCTCCAGGTCGAGTCGGCGGCCCGGGTCGACGACGTCGTACGGCGGGGACATCACCGCGGCCAGGGCGCCGACCCGGTCGGGGACGTAGCGCAGGCCGCGGAAGGGGGACAGGGACAGGCCGGCGGTGGCGACGTGCCCGGGATCGCCGGGGCCGCCCTCGGGAGTCTCGACTCCGTCTTCTGCACTGGGTGTGCTCATTCTGGGCATCGTAACCGGGTACGCGTTGTTGAGAGATCGGAACACCCGTGCCGTCTCGTGGGGCGGGTGGGCGACCGAGGGCGAGGTACGGCATGGACGACGGGCAGGAACGGGTGGAGGGCGGTGCCCCGGGCGGGTCGGGCGGGCCGGCCGCTGCCACCGGCGGCGCACCGGCCGGCGGGATCCCGGCGCAGAGCCGGTCCGGGGAGCCCGCGGGGGAGGTGTACGACTGGTTCCGCCGGGGCGCGCAGTTGCTGGCGCAGGGGCATCCGGCCGCTGCCGAGCAGTTGCTGTCCCGGGCGGCGGCCGCCGAGCCGCACTCGCGCAGCATCCGGGAGGCGCTGGCCCGGGCGCAGTTCGACGCCGGTTCGTACGCGGCGGCGCTGGAGAACTTCCGGGCCGTGGCGCTGGCGGATCCGGCGGACGACTACGCTCAGTTCGGGTGGGGGGTCGCGGCGGCCCGGCTGGGCGACTTCGAGACGTCCGCCGAGCACCTGGCGCTGGCCGTGGCGATGCGGCCGGGGACCGACCACTACCGGGAGGCGCTGCGGCAGACCCGGGCGACGCTGGCGGCGCGCGCCGGGGCGTACGGCCCGCTGCTGCCCGGGGCGCCCGGGTACCTGGCGCCCCCGCCCGGTGCCGAGCCCCTGCCCGGTGCGGCGGGCGCGGCGGGTGCCGCGGACCCGGCCGGGGGAGAGCCGGACGGCGCCGACGGCGACGCCTGACCGGCCGACGGCCCGGCCGCACCCCGCGGTGCGGCACGCCGGTGAACGACCTGACGGACGACGTAGTGAATGAGGTAGCTCAGCCATGACCGAGACGGCCACCCCCGTGCGACGGACCGCCCCCGGCGGCAGCGAGCGTCCGCTGACCGAGGCGTACGACACCGCGCTGCTGGACCTGGACGGCGTGGTCTACGCGGGCGACCACGCGATCGACCACGCGGTGGCCTCGCTGGAGGCCGCTCGGACGGCCGGGATGCGGCTCGCGTACGTGACCAACAACGCCTCGCGTCCGCCGCGCGTGGTGGCCGAGCACCTGACCGAGCTGGGTGTGCCGGCCGAGCCGACGGATGTGGTCAACTCCGCCCAGGCGGCCGCCCGGGTCGTCGCCGAGAAGGTGCCGGCCGGGGCGAAGGTGCTGGTCGTGGGCGGCCTCGGGCTGGAGGAGGCGCTGGCCGAACGGGGTCTGGTCGCGGTCCGCTCGCTCGCCGACGAACCGGCCGCGGTGGTCCAGGGCTTCGACCCGTCGGTGGGCTGGGCGGACCTCGCGGAGGCCTCGTACGCCGTGCAGGCCGGGCTGCCGTGGGTGGCGTCCAACCTGGACCTGACGGTGCCGCGGTCGCGCGGCATCGCGCCCGGCAACGGCACCCTGGTCGCGGCGGTGCGGGCGGCCACCGGCGTGGAACCCGAGGTGGCGGGCAAGCCGCTGCCGCCGATGCACCGCGAGACCGTGCTGCGCACCGGCGCCAAGCGGCCGCTGGTGGTCGGGGACCGGCTGGACACCGACATCGAGGGCGCCTTCAACGGCGGGGTGGACAGCCTGCTGGTCTTCACCGGCGTGACCACCCCGGAGCTGCTCCTGGCGGCCCCGGTCCAGCACCGGCCGACCTACCTGGCCGCCGACCTGCGCGGACTACTGGTGCCGCAGGCGGCGGTGACGGCCGAAGGCGACGGCTTCGCGTGCGGAGGCTGGACGGCGCGGGCCGAGGGCGGCGTGCTGCGGCTCACGGGTGCCGGCGACGGCTGGGACGGCCTGCGGGCGCTGTGCGCGGCGGCGTGGACGGCGCAGGACGCCGACGGCTCGCCGGTGGACGGTCGGAAGGCGCTCGCCGAGCTGGGCTTCTGACCGACCGAGGGGCGCCGGCCGGGTTCAGAGCAGGGTGCGCAGCCGCAGCAGGTCGCGGAAGCCCGCCTCCAGCCGGATCCGGCCGCTCGCCCAGGCGGACGCGAAGTTCAGCCGTCCGCCGACCAGGGCGACCAGGTCGTCGCTGCTCATGGCGAGCCGGATCTCCGCCTTCGCGGTCGGCGCTCCCGGCGCGGCGACCAGGTCCTGGATCCGGCCGTCCCGCAGCTGCCCGGTGAAGGTCAGGTCGAGGTCGGTGATCCGGCAGCTGACCGAGCGGTCGAGGGCCGCGGCCGTACGGACGTCACCGGTGGACTTCGCCATGTTCCGGCTGAGCTGCTCCAGCGCCTCCCGGCACTCCTCGGCGTTCGCCATGGGCGGCTGCTCCATCCCCTGGTCGCTGCGGTGCTGACTGCGGGCCACGGTACCTCAGGCGGGTTTTGGCGGTAGCGTCGTCGGTGGGTGCCCGGCACGGCCCGGGCACTGACGGCGACGGAGCGACGCGCGTAGGCGATTGGGAGGCACCCGGATGCTGCCGAGGACGGTTCGGGGAGTGGTGGAGACCGCCGCCGGGGTGGTCGAGGAGGTCGGCAAGCGGGTCGTCGGGACGGCGGCCGTGATCCTGGAGAAGGCCGGGGTCGACGTCGCCGAGGTCGAGCGCCGGCTGGGCGGGCAGTTCCCGCCGTCGGCGAAGACGCTGCAGACCATGGCCGAGGAGGCATTCACCGCCGGGCGGGCGGGCGTGGACCTGGCGGTCGGGGTGGCCCGAAACGAGGCGGAGAAGGTCTTCGAGAGGGTCGGCGACCAGGTCACCAAGGTCGGCGTGGTGCTGGCCTACCTGGAGACCAAGCTTCGCGAGGTCGAGGAGGAGGCCCCGGCGGCGCAGACCGGGCCGGGTGCGTACGACGCCCGCGAGCCGGTGCCGGCACCTCGGGCGGACGACCTGTTCGGGCGCGGCTGGGAGTTCGAGGACGAGCCTTCGACGGGCCGGACGGCCGGGGAGCCGATAGTCGCCGAGCGGGTGGAGGTGGACGAGCCGGTCGAGGTCGACCCTCCGGTTGCTCCGGCCGCGCCGGTCCCGTCGGTCTCCCCGGTCTCCCCGGCCGTGAGCGGGGAAACGGAGGCGGCCGAGGAGCCGACGGCGGAGGAGCCGACGGCCGGGAGGCCGACCGCGAAGAAGGCCGCGGCCAAGAAGGCACCCGCCAAGAAGACGCCCGCCAAGAAGACGCCCGCCCGGAAGACGGCTGAGAAGACGACCGTTGCGAAGCCGGCCGCTCCGAAGCCGGCCGCTGCGAAGAAGACGACCGCCAAGAAGACGACGGTCAAGAAGACCGCCACCGCGAAGCAGGCAGCCGACCAGCCCAAGGCGCCGGCCAAGCGGACGGCGACCAGGAAGACCACCGTCCGCAAGGCCACCAGTACGAGGAAGAAGCCCGATGTCCGGGACGAGTGAACCGACCGCTCCGCCCGACGAGGCCTCGTCGGCCCCGGAGGCGGCGGCCCCGCAGGTGGGGCCGCTCGGCGTCGAACCGGTCCCCACCGGCCACCCCGCGGTGGACGCCGGGCTGGCCCGGCTGGAGGCACTGGACGGGGTGCCGGCCGAGGCGCACGTCGCGGTGTACGAAGATGTTCACCAGCGGCTGGCCGACGCGCTGGCCGCGCTCGACCAGGAATGACCGTGGGAACCGCAGGAACCGTAGGAGCTGAAACACCAGTGGCAGTGGCACGACGCCGACTCGACGCGGAGCTGGTCCGCCGCAAGCTGGCCCGGTCGCGCGAGCACGCGTCCGAGCTGATCGCGGCCGGCCGGGTGACCGTCGGCGGCACCACCGCGAGCAAGCCGGCCACCCAGGTGGAGACCTCGGCGGCGGTCGTGGTGGCCAAGGACGAGAACGACCCCGACTACGTCTCGCGCGGCGGGCACAAGCTCGCCGGGGCGTTCGCGGCCTTCGTGCCGCAGGGCTTGGTGGTCGAGGGCCGCCGGGCGCTGGACGCGGGCGCGTCCACCGGCGGCTTCACCGACGTGCTGCTGCGCGCCGGCGCGGCCCACGTGCTGGCGGTGGACGTCGGCTACGGTCAGCTTGCCTGGTCGCTGCAGAGCGACGACCGGGTCACCGTGATGGACCGCACCAACGTGCGCGAGCTGACCCGGGACCTGATCGGCGGCACGCCGGTGGACCTGGTCGTCGGCGACCTGTCGTTCATCTCGCTGGGCCTGGTGCTCCCGGCCCTCGCGTCCTGCGCGGCCGAGGACGCGGACCTGGTGCTGATGGTCAAACCGCAGTTCGAGATCGGCAAGGACCGCCTCGGCAGCGGCGGGGTGGTGCGCAGCCCGCAGCTGC
This sequence comes from Streptomyces sp. NRRL S-350, assembly GCF_000719705.1. GTDB lineage: Bacteria > Actinomycetota > Actinomycetes > Streptomycetales > Streptomycetaceae > Kitasatospora. Next base: position 7,314 of record NZ_JOHO01000064.1, read on the forward strand.
GCGCCGAGATGGTGCGCCAGGTGGCCGGACAGGCGTGGGAACTCGGACTGGGCGTGCGCGCGGTGACCGCGAGCCCCCTGCCGGGGCCGTCCGGCAACGTGGAGTACTTCCTGTGGCTGCGCCGGGACGCCCCGCAGCTGGACCCCGCGGAGGCGGACCGGGCCGTGGCGGAGGGGCCCCGGTAGGGTGCTCTGCGGACGTCCGGCCCGTCATGCTGAATGGCGGCCGCACCGGGGCGGAGGGCGACCCGGCCGGCGTTAGGGAGAGGGCAGCGGCATGAGCGACGAAGCACGTACGGTCTTCCTGATCGCGCACACCGGCCGGGAGGCGGCGCTGCGCAGCGTCGAGGCCCTGGTGCAGGGGCTGCTGAAGGCGGGGCTGCGGATCAGACTGCTGGAGGCCGAGGCAGCCGACCTCGACCTGCCCGACGGCGTCGAGAGGGTGGCGGAGGGCCTCGGGGCGGCGGACGGCTGCGAGCTGATCCTGGTGGCCGGCGGGGACGGCACGCTGCTGCGCGGGGCGGAGCTGGCGCGCTCGCACGGGCTGCCGATGCTCGGGATCAACCTGGGCCGGGTGGGCTTCCTCGCCGAGGCCGAGCGGGACGACCTGGCCGTGGTGGTCGAGCGGGTGGTCGACGCCGACTACGAGGTCGAGGAGCGGATGACGCTCGACGTCATCGTCCGCACCAACGGCGACGTGGTGCACCAGGACTGGGCGCTCAACGAGGCGTCGATCGAGAAGGCGTCCCGGGAGCGGATGCTGGAGGTGGTGACCGAGGTGGACGGCCGCCCGGTCTCCAACTTCGGCTGCGACGGCGTGGTGTGCGCGACGCCGACCGGCTCGACCGCGTACGCGTTCTCGGGCGGCGGGCCGGTGGTGTGGCCGGAGGTCGAGGCGCTGCTGATGGTGCCGATCTCCGCACACGCCCTGTTCGCCCGCCCGCTGGTGACGTCGCCCGAGTCGGTGCTGGCCGTCGAGGTGCAGCCGAAGACCCCCCACGGCGTGCTCTGGTGCGACGGGCGGCGCTCGGTCGAACTGCCCGCCGGGGCGCGGGTGGAGGTCCGCCGGGGCCGGACCCCGGTACGGCTGGCCAGACTGCACCGGGCGCCGTTCACCGACCGGCTGGTGGCCAAGTTCGCGCTGCCGGTGACGGGTTGGCGCGGCCGGGCGGACCACCACTAGCGCGGACCGCCACTGGCGCGGACCGCCACGAGGGTGTTCGCACGGCGCAGCGACGGGCGGCCCCGGGTCGGCGGCCGCCCGTCAGACCGCCAGCGGCTGGGCCCCGTCGGCCGGACCGAGTCGGCCGCCGGCCGCCGCGCGGGCGGCGAGCACGGCGAGGCGTTCGACGGCGGCGGGGACGGTCGCGGCGGGCACGGTGAGCGGTATCCGGATGTGGTGCTCGAAGGCGCCGTCCGAGCCGAACCGGTTGCCCGAGGCGATCCGCACCCCGTCGTGCTCGCCGACGTGGGCCAGAGCCGCACCGGACAGGCCGCCGGTGGACACCCAGAGCGCGAGCCCGCCGGACGGCATGGGGAAGCTCCAGCCGGGCAGGTGCGCAGGCAGTGCGGCGGCGAAGGCGTGCGCGGTGGCCCGGAGCCGGGCCAGCTGGTGGGCCCGTACGGCGGGCAGTGGTGCGCCCAGCAGTTCGGCGGCGATCAGTTGGTCCAGCACCGGGGTGCCGACGTCGCTGTAGACCCGCTCGCTCGCCAGCCGTCGCACCAGGGCGGGGGCGGCCCGGACCCAGCCGATCCGCAGTCCGCCCCAGAGCAGCTTGCCGGCCGAGCCGACGGTGACCACCTGGGCGGACCGGTCCAGCGCCGCCATCGGGCGCGGCAGCGGCGTGGATTCCGGTACGCCCCAGCCGAGTTCGGCAGTGGTCTCGTCGACCAGCACGATGCTCCCGGCGGCCCGCGCGGCGGCCAGCAACTCGCGGCGCTGCTCCTCGTCGATCAGCACGCCGGTCGGGTTGTGGAAGTCGGGGATCACGTAGGCGAGCCTGGGCGCGGCGCCGCGCAGCACGCGCTGCCACTCCTGCCGGTCCCACCGCGGCTCGGGTAGCCGTGACTTGTCGGCTCGCCTCCGGGTGATCGGCTCCGGGGCCGACGGTCCTCCCTCGGGCGCCGCAAGGCCGGTCGGCCCGGGGCGGTACGCGTACGGCACCGGGACCAGGCGCGCGCCGGTGAGCCGCAGGGCCTGGAGGGTGTGCGCGTAGCTGGGGGCCTCGACGGCGACCCGGTCGCCGCGGCCGACGAGCGCCCGCTGGAGCAGGTGCAGGCCGCCCATCGCGCCGGTGGTGATCAGGATCTGGTCGGGGGTGGTGGGCAGCCCGCGCTCGGTGTAGCGGCGGGCGACGGCCTCGCGCAGCACCGGGACGCCGGTGGGGTAGTGGCCGTGCCCGGAGGCGTAGCAGGGCAGTTGTTCGACGGCCCGGGCGGCGGCGTCGCCGAGCCAGGGCTGCGGGGCGGGCAGGGCGGCGACGCCGAGGTCCAGGGTGCGGCCCTGCTCGTCCGGCGGGACGGGGTGCAGGGCGTCGCCGGGCGGCGGGGCGCCCTCGGGCAGGGCGGTCCAGCTGCCCGCGCCGCGCCGGCTGTGCAGGTAGCCGTCGCCGCGCAGCGTCTCGTACGCGGTGGCGACGGTGGTGCGGCTCAGCTCCAGGGCGGCGGCCAGTTCGCGCTCGGCGGGCAGGCGGGCGCCGACCGGCAGCCGGCCCTCGGTGACCAGCAGCCGGATCTGCTCGGCGAGGGTGCGGTAGGCGGGGCGGCGGGCGGCGGCCGGTTCGGGGAGCCGGGCGGTGGCGAGCAGCCGGGCCAGCGCGGGCGGGGTGACGGTGGTGTGCCAGTCGGCCATGGCGATCAGTCCACTTGCTCGGGATTGGCCCTGGAGCGGGCAGTTTTGGCCCCGCCATCATGGCAGGGCGGCCGTACCGTCCGCCACCGCCGGGCCGCCCGGAGGTGCAGCCCCACCGCAGGAGCACCCGTGGCCACCACGACCACCCCCACGACCACGACCACGAGCACGAGCACGCCGGCCTCGACCAGCACCCCCGTCACCACCCCGACCTCGGCGCGGACCACGCTCGCGGGCCGGCTCCTCGGCGACACCCACGGCCTCGGCCGCCGGATCCCCCAGCTCTTCGTCGGCCTGGCCCTGTACGGCGTGAGCATGGCGCTAATGCTCCGCTCCGGGCTCGGCCTGGACCCGTGGGACGTCCTGCACCAGGGCCTGCAGCGCAGCATCGGCCTCTCAGTCGGCAGCTGGGTGACCATCTGCGGCGCCCTGGTCCTGCTGCTGTGGATACCGCTGCGCCAGCGCCCCGGCCTGGGCACCGTCGCCAACGTGCTGGTGATCGGCGCCGCGATGGACCTCACCCTGCGGGTCGTCGGCGACCTCGGGGCCCTGCCCGTCCGGATCGCCGGGACGGCCGCCGCGATCGTGCTCAACGGCCTGGCCAGCGGCCTCTACATCGGCGCCCGCCTCGGCCCCGGCCCGCGCGACGGACTGATGACCGGCCTGCACCGGCGCACCGGCCGCTCGCTGCGGCTGATCCGCACCGGGCTGGAGGTGACGGTGCTGGCCGCCGGGCTGCTGCTCGGCGGCACCGCCGGGGTCGGCACCGTCGCGTACGCGCTGGCCATCGGCCCGCTGGTGCAGTTCTTCCTGCCCTGGTGCACCGCGCCGACGCCCGCGCGAAACTCCCGGAAGGGATGAACTTCCGGGCACGGAGTTGCCGCGCGCCGTTGCCGCTCGTCGCGCGCCGGGGGCGGAACCTCGTAAGGTCGTCTCCGTGTTGGACGAGATGCGGATACGGGATCTAGGGGTCATCGACGACGCGGTGGTCGAACTCGCCCCCGGCTTCACCGCCGTGACGGGTGAGACCGGCGCCGGCAAGACCATGGTCGTCACCAGCCTCGGCCTGCTGCTCGGCGGCCGCGCCGACCCGGGCCTGGTGCGCAACGGCACCGGCCGGGCCGTCGTCGAGGGGCGGCTGGAACTGCCCGCCGGCTCCCCGGTGGCGGCCCGCGCCGTCGAGGCCGGGGCCGAACTGGACGACGGGGCCCTGCTGATCAGCCGGACCGTCTCCGCCGAGGGACGCTCCCGCGCGTACGTCGGCGGCCGGGCCGTCCCGGTCGGGCTGCTCGCCGAACTCGGCGAGGACCTGGTCGCCGTGCACGGCCAGACCGACCAGCAGCGCCTGCTGCGCCCGGCCCGCCAGCGCGGCGCACTGGACCGGTACGCGGGCGAGGCGGTGGCCGGACCGCTGGCCCGCTACCGCGAGACCTACCGCGCCCTGCGCGAGGTCTCGGCGACGCTGGAGGAGCTGACCACCCGGGCCCGCGAGCGCGCCCAGGAGGCCGACCTGCTGCGCTTCGGCCTGGACGAGATCGCCGCCGCGGAGCCGACGGCCGGCGAGGACGTCGAGCTCTCCGCCGAGGCCGAACGCCTCGGCCACGCCGACGCCCTGTCCTCCGCCGCGACCCTCGCGCACGCCGCCCTGGCCGGCGACCCGGCCGACCCGGAGGCGCTGGACGCCGGCACCCTGCTCGCCCAGTCCCGCCGCGCCCTGGACGCCGTGCGCCACCACGACGAGCGCCTGGCCGCCCTCGCCGACCGGCTGAACGAGGTCGGCTACCTGCTCGCCGACGTGGCCGGAGACCTGGCCGGCTACGCGGACGACCTGGACGCCGACCCGGTGCGCCTGGCCGCCGTCGAGGACCGCCGGGCCGTCCTGGCCCAACTGCTGCGCAAGTACGGCGGCGAGGAGAACACCCTCGCCGAGGTGCTCGCGTGGGCCGAGGCCGGGGCCGCGCGGCTCGCCGAACTCGACGGCGACGACGACCGGATCGACCAGCTGGGCGCCCGGGAGACCGAGCTGCGGACCGAGCTGGCCGAACTCGCGGCGGAGGTGTCGGCCGCCCGGCGGGCCGCGGCCGGGCACTTCGCCGAGGCCGTCTCCGCCGAACTCGCCGAACTGGCCATGCCGCACGCCCGGGTGACCTTCTCCATCACCCAGGTCGACGACCTGTCCGGGATCGAGGTCGACGGCCGCACCGTCGCCTACGGCCCGCACGGCGTGGACGAGGTCGAGGTGCTGCTCGCCCCGCACCCGGGCGCCCAGCCCCGCCCGATCGCCAAGGGCGCCTCCGGCGGTGAGCTGTCCCGGGTGATGCTCGCCGTCGAGGTGGTCTTCGCGGGCGCCGACCCCGTCCCGACCTACCTGTTCGACGAGGTGGACGCCGGCGTCGGGGGCAAGGCCGCGGTCGAGATCGGCCGCCGACTGGCCAAACTGGCCGAATCCGCCCAGGTGGTGGTGGTCACCCACCTCCCGCAGGTGGCCGCGTTCGCCGACCGGCACCTGGTGGTGGAGAAGACCAGCGACGGCACCGTGACCCGCAGCGGCGTCAAGGTGCTGAACGACGAGGAACGGGTGCGGGAACTCTCCCGGATGCTGGCCGGCCTGGAGGACTCGGAGCTGGGCCGGGCCCACGCCGAGGAGCTGCTGGCCGCGGCCCGGGCCCCCCGCCACCGCTAGCCGGCACCGGCGGCCCCGGGGACCTTCGGCGACGCGCCCCGGGTGCCGCCGACTGTCCAAGAGGGCCGCCGACCTGGCATGGTGGCGGCTGGACACTGGCTTCCCAGCCCCGAGCGCCGCGAGGCGGGCAATCCTCGCGAAGCGGCGCGCGAACCTGATCGAGTCGGATGCGAGACGACGTGGACCATTCCGCCGCCCGGGCCACCGCGGCCGCCCCGGAACCGGGGCAGCTGCACGTGGTGCTCGTCCTGGCCGCCAGTTCCGGCGGCATCGGTGCGCACGTGCGCTCCCTGGCCCAGGGCCTGGTCGCGCACGGGGTGTCCGTGACGGTCTGCGCACCGGCCGGCACGGACGCGCTGTTCGGCTTCTCCCGGACGGGCGCCAGGGTCCACGCCGTCGACATCACCCCCACCGCGGGCGCCCGCAGCGACGCCACCGCGATCGGCGAACTGCGCCGGGCCTTCACCGGCGCCGACGTGGTCCACGCCCACGGGCTGCGCGCCGGGCTGCTCTCCGACCTCGCGCTGCGCACCGCCGGCCGCTTCCCGGGCCTGCGCCCGGAGACCCCGCTGGTGGTCACCTCGCACCACGCCCTGCTGGCCACCGGTATGGAGCGCCGGCTGCAGCGCCTGATGGAGCGCCGGGTGGCGCGCGCCGCCGACCTCGTCCTCGGCGCCTCCTCCGACCTGGTCGCCCGGGCCCGCGAACTGGGCGCCACCGACGCCCGGCTGGGCCCGGTGGCCGCCCCGCCGATTCCCGAGGGCCGACTCGGCCGGGCCGAGGCGCGCGCCGCGCTGCTCGGCGACGGCCCCGACCGCCCGGTGGTGCTGGCGGTCGGCCGACTCGTCCCGCAGAAGGCCTTCGGGCTGCTGCTGGACGCCACCCGCGAGCTGTCCGCACTGGACCCGGAGCCACTGGTGCTGCTCGCCGGGGACGGCCCGGAGGCGGCGGCGCTGCGTGAGCGGGTGGCCGCCGAGAAGCTGCCGGTGCGGCTGCTCGGCCACCGCACCGACGTGCCCGACCTGCTGGCCGCTGCCGACGTGGTGGTGGTTCCCAGCCGTTGGGAGGCCCGTTCGCTGGTGGTGCAGGAGGCGATGCGGGCCGGCGTGCCGGTGGTCGCCACCGCCGTCGGCGGCATCCCGGAACTGGTCGGCGACGCCGCCGTGCTGGTGGCCTCCGGCGATCCGGCCGCGATCGGCGGCGCGGTGCGCGAGCTGCTGTCCGACCCGGCCCGGCGGGAGCGGCTGGTGGCGGCCGGCCGGCAGCAGGCCGAGACCTGGCCGGACGAGGCCGCCACCGTCGCCCAGGTGCTCAGCACGTACGACGAGCTGGTCCAACGCGGCTAGCGCGTCCGGCGGGCCGGGTGCGCCCGGCCCGCCGGACGGGGATCAGACGGCCGCCTGCTCGACCCGGTCGGAGGCCAGGCCGTCCGGCTGGGCGGACAGGAAGGCGGCGCCGCAGGCCGTCAGCCGCAGGGCGGTGTCGATCAGCGGGACGTGGCTGAAGGCCTGCGGGAAGTTGCCGACCTGGCGCTTGAGCCGCGGATCCCACTCCTCGGCGAGCAGGCCGATGTCGTTGCGCAGCGAGAGCAGCTTGTCGAAGAGGTCGCGGGCCTCCTGCACCCGGCCGATCATGGCGAGGTCGTCGGCCAGCCAGAACGAGCAGGCCAGGAAGGCGCCCTCGTGGCCGGAGAGGCCGTCGACGTTGTTGCCGCTCTCGTCGTGGGTCGGGTAGCGCAGGACGAAGCCGTCCTCCGTGGACAGTTCGCGCTGGATCGCCTCGATGGTGCCGATCACCCGCTTGTCGTCCGGCGGCAGGAACCCGACCTGGGGGATGAGCAGCAGCGAGGCGTCCAGCTCGCGGCCGCCGTAGTACTGGGTGAAGGTGTTGCGCTCCGGGTCGTAGCCCCGGTCGCAGACGTCCCGGTGGATGGTGTCGCGCAGCTCGCGCCAGCGCTCCAGGTGGCCGTCGGTGGGGGCGTCCTCGGGGGTCTGCTCCAGCAGCTTGATGGTGCGGTCGACGGCGACCCAGGCCATCACCTTGGAGTGGACGAAGTGCCGGCGCGGGCCGCGGACCTCCCAGATGCCCTCGTCCGGCTCCTGCCAGTGGTCCTCCAGGTACTCGATCAGGCGGAGCTGCAGGTGGTGCGCGTGGTCGTTGCGGACCAGGCCGGTCATGTGGGCCAGGTGCAGCGCCTCGACGACCTCGCCGTAGACGTCGAGCTGCAGCTGGCCGGCGGCGCCGTTGCCGACCCGGACGGGCTGCGAGCCCTCGTAGCCGGGCAGCCAGTCCAGCGAGGACTCGGTGAGCTCGCGCTCGCCCGCGATGCCGTACATGATCTGCAGGTTCTCCGGGTCGCCGGCCACGGCGCGCAGCAGCCATTCGCGCCAGGCCTTGGCCTCGTCGCGGTAGCCGGTGCGCAGCAGGGAGGAGAGCGTGATGGCCGCGTCGCGCAGCCAGGTGTAGCGGTAGTCCCAGTTGCGCTCACCGCCGATGTCCTCGGGCAGCGAGGTGGTGGGGGCGGCGACGATGCCGCCGGTGGGGGCGTAGGTGAGGCCCTTGAGGGTGATCAGCGAGCGGATCACGGCCTCGCGGTAGGGGCCCTGGTAGGTGCACTGGTCGGCCCAGTCGTGCCAGAAGTCGGCGGTCGCGTCCAGCATCCCCTCGGCGTCCGGGGCCGTGGGCGGGTCCAGGTGGGAGGCCTGCCAGGTGAGGGCGAAGGCGATCCGTTCGCCGGCGGCCACGGTGAAGTCGGCGTAGGTGGTGAGGTTGCGGCCGTAGGTGTCGGCCTCGCCGTCCAGCCAGACCGAGTCGGGCCCGGCGACGGCGACGGTGCGGTGGAGGCCGTCGGCCTGCTCGACGCGGTGCACCCAGGGCACGATGCGGCCGTACGAGAAGCGCATCCGCACCGCCGAGCGCATCCGGACGGTGCCGGTCACGCCCTCGACGATCCGGATCACCTGGGGGACGGCGTCCTTGCCGGCCAGCGGGCGCGGCGGCATGAAGTCGATCACGCGGACGGTGCCGCCCTGGCTGTCCCACTCCTGCTCCAGGATCAGCGAGTCGCCGCGGTAGCGGCGGCGGTCGGCCGGCACGGCGGGAGCGGAGGCGGTGGGCGGGGGCACGCGCAGCTCGTCGGTGTCGGTGAGGCGGGCCCGGCTCGCGGCGGTGAGGGCCGTGGCTGCGGCGGGGGCGGCGGGCGCGGGGACCTCGGTCAGGACGGCTTCGGCCGGGCCGATCCGCCAGAAGCCGTGTTCATCGGTGCCGAGCAGGCCGGCGAACACGGCCGGCGAGTCGAAGCGGGGGAGGCAGAGCCAGTCCACCGCCCCGTCCCTGCTGACCAGGGCAGCGGTCTGCATGTCCCCGATGAGTGCGTAGTCCTCGATACGGCCGGCCACGTGGATCTCCAGTTCGCAATGTGGTCAGGGCATCGGCGAGCGGAGGGAGCGAGCGGAGACTGCGGGGCCGGAGGTCCACCCCGGGACGTCCGGTCTGCCGGGGGGGTGGTGGCAGGCCTTGCTGGAGTGTCCGCACGGGGCTCGGTCGAGCCCCGGAGTGGGTGGGGGGAACTGGAATACGGGGAGGTCCGGTCGCGCATCGGGGACCGGGAGCGTCCTGACCCTCCCACGCCCTCCGCGTGCTCGTGCTGTCGGCGATGCGTCCGAGCAGCTTACGACGGACGAAAGGGGCGAAGCACGCGGGCGCAGCCCGGTGTGGCGCCGCAATTCGGCGGAAATGCCGTGCATCGCGGGGGCCCGGCGAAGGATGGTCCGGAAGGATCACCTCCGGGTGGCCTGTCCGGAGGGGACCGCATGGCCCGGCCGGACACCCCGTACTGGCCCGGTCCGGCCGGTGGTGAGACCGGTGTGACTCAAGCGGCGGATGATGCGCCGGTGGTGCGCCGGGCGCGCGCCCCGGGCACGCCGCGCGCGGCCCGAACGGCGTCCCGGTCGGGTCACTGTTACCCTGGTATCCCGTGGACCGGCGGGATCAAACGCCCCGGACCAGCCGAACCGACGACCCTTCGAGCGCCGAGCACCGAGCCGGCCTCCCGTCGCCCGGCGAGCCGAGAGCTTCCCGCCCACGTCACCTTCGACACGCGACCCACGGGAGCCCCCTCTTGGCACAGCCCCATTCCGGCAAGGCAGCGAACGGCCGAACCGTGACGACCAAGCACCTCTTCGTCACCGGGGGTGTCGCCTCTTCGCTCGGCAAGGGGCTCACCGCCTCCAGCCTCGGCGCCCTGCTCAAGGCCCGCGGCCTGCGCGTCACCATGCAGAAACTCGACCCGTACCTCAACGTGGACCCGGGCACCATGAACCCGTTCCAGCACGGTGAGGTGTTCGTCACCGACGACGGCGCCGAGACCGACCTGGACATCGGCCACTACGAGCGGTTCCTCGACACCAACCTGCACGGCTCGGCCAACGTCACCACCGGCCAGGTGTACTCGACCGTCATCGCCAAGGAGCGCCGCGGCGAGTACCTGGGCGACACCGTCCAGGTCATCCCGCACATCACCAACGAGATCAAGTCCCGGATCCGCCGGATGGCGACCGAGGACGTCGACGTGGTGATCACCGAGGTCGGCGGGACCGTCGGCGACATCGAGTCGCTGCCGTTCCTGGAGGCCGTCCGCCAGGTCCGCCACGAGGTCGGCCGGGACAACGTGTTCTTCGTGCACGTCTCCCTGCTGCCCTACATCGGCCCCTCCGGCGAGCTGAAGACCAAGCCCACCCAGCACTCCGTCGCCGCGCTGCGCAACATCGGCATCCAGCCGGACGCCATCGTGCTGCGCGCCGACCGCGAGGTCCCGCAGGCGATCAAGCGCAAGATCTCGCTGATGTGCGACGTGGACGAGGAGGCCGTGGTCGCGGCCATCGACGCCAAGTCGATCTACGACATCCCGAAGGTCCTGCACGGCGAGGGCCTGGACGCGTACGTGGTGCGCCGCCTGGACCTGCCGTTCCGCGACGTGGACTGGACCACCTGGGACGACCTGCTGCGCCGCGTCCACGAGCCGCAGCACATCGTCAAGGTCGCCCTCGTCGGCAAGTACATCGACCTCCCGGACGCCTACCTGTCGGTGACCGAGGCGCTGCGCGCCGGCGGCTTCGCCAACAACGCCCGGGTCGAGATCAAGTGGGTCACCTCGGACGACTGCGAGACGCCCGAGGGCGCCCGGGAGCAGCTCGGCGACGTGGACGCGATCTGCATCCCCGGCGGCTTCGGCGACCGCGGCGTCAACGGCAAGGTCGGCGCCATCACCTTCGCCCGCGAGAACAAGGTGCCGCTGCTGGGCCTGTGCCTGGGCCTGCAGTGCGTGGTCATCGAGGCCGCCCGCAACCTGGCCGGCCTGCCCGAGGCCAACTCCACCGAGTTCGACGCCGCCGCCAAGCACCCGGTCGTCTCCACCATGGCCGAGCAGCTGGCCATCGTCGACGGCAAGGGCGACCTCGGCGGCACCATGCGCCTGGGCCTCTACCCGGCCAAGCTCGCCGAGGGCTCGATCGTCCGCGAGGTCTACGGCGGCGAGCAGTACGTCGAGGAGCGCCACCGCCACCGCTACGAGGTCAACAACGCCTACCGCGCGGACCTGGAGAAGACCGGCCTGCAGTTCTCCGGCCTCTCGCCCAAGGGCGACCTCGTCGAGTACGTCGAGTACCCGCGCGAGGTGCACCCCTACCTGGTGGCCACCCAGGCCCACCCGGAGCTGAAGTCCCGCCCGACCCGCCCGCACCCGCTGTTCGCGGGCCTGGTCAAGGCCGCCATCGACATCAAGACCGCGGCCTCCGAGTAACCCTCGGTCGTTCACCGGACGGCGGCCCCGCGATTCCCGCGGGGCCGCCGTCCGGCGTTAGATTGTGTCGTACTGACGAAAAGGGGAGATCGATGGACGAGCAGAGCGACCCGGTGATCGCCGACGTGGCCGAGGAATGGGAGGTCCGGGCCGGCCGAACGCCCTTCCAGGGCAAGGTCACCGGCGTGCGCAGCGAGGAGGTCAAGATGCCCGACGGCAGCTGGGCCCGCCGCGACTACCAGACCCACCCCGGCTCCGTCTCGGTGCTCGCACTCGACGACCGGCAGCGGGTGCTGGTCCTGCGCCAGTACCGCCACCCCGTCCGCCAGCGACTGTGGGAGCTGCCTGCCGGACTGCTCGACGTCCCCGGCGAGAACCCGTGGCACGCCGCCCAGCGCGAGCTGTACGAGGAGGCGCACTGCAAGGCCGGCACCTGGCGCGTCCTCGCCGACTACTACACCTCGCCCGGCGGCACCGACGAGGCGCTGCGGATGTTCCTGGCGACCGACCTCTCGGCGGCCGAAGGCGATCGCTACGCCGCCGAGGGCGAGGAACAGGAGATCGAGGTCGCCTGGGTGCCGGTGCCCGACCTGATCCGGCGCATCCAGGCCGGGCAGCTGCACAACCCGACCCTGATCACCGGCGTCCTCTCCGTCCACGCCGCGCTCACCGGGCCCGACGGGCTCGACGCGCTGCGCCCGGCGGACTCGCCCTGGCCGGCCCGGCCCTTCGAGGCCTGAGCGGCCGCGCCGGTCGATCCCGCCCGCGTGGACCGGCACCCGAGGCGCCCCCGGCCGTCCCGGTTGATTCGCTCGGGTGATTCGCCGGTTCGTACGACCGGATGTCACCTCGGCTGAGCCGGACGGTCGAACTACGCTTCGCAGACGGGGCGCCCCACCCGGGCCGCCCCCGCCGAGCACCGGACGGATCGAGTCCGGATGCCGAGCGTCGGATGCCAACGCGGGATGACATCGGGAGTGGCACGGGTGGCGAGGAAGACGGCGACGATGGACCCCGGCCCCGACGCGCCCGCCGGGGCCGCCCCCGGCCTGGAACGGCTCCCGGCCGGCCCCTCGCTCTTCGTCGGGCGGCGCGCCGAGCTGGCCGCGCTGCGAGCCGCCGCCGCCCGTCCGGCGAACGGCCGCTGCCCGGTCCTGGTACTGGCCGGGCGCCCCGGCTCCGGGAGGACCGCACTGGCCGCCCGTTTCGCCCGTACCGTCGCCGCCGACTATCCGGACGGCGTGCTGTTCGCCCGGCTCTCCGCCCCGGACGGCGGCCGGGTGCCGCCAGGGCGGGCCGCCCGGCTGCTGCTGGAGCAGATCGACCCGGAAGCGGCCGTGCCCCTGCCCGGGGTGGTCGAGGACGGCCGGGACGAGCCCGGCTGCGTCGCGCTGCGCGAGGCGCTGACGGGCCTGCGGGTCCTGCTCGTCCTCGACGACGTGCGGGACGCCGGGCAGGTGTGGCCGCTGCTCGCCGACGAGCCCGGCTGCCTGGTGCTCGCCACCACCGCCGGGCCGCTCACCGGGATCGAGGACATCGACCCGGTGATCCTCGGCGGACTCGACCGGACGGCCTCCGGCGAACTGCTCGCCGACCTGGTCGGCGGCACCCGGATCTCCTGCGACCCGGTCGGGGCGGCCGACCTGGCCGAGGCGTGCGCCGCCCGGCCGGCCACGCTGCGGCTGATGGCGGGATGGCTGCGGGCGAACCCGAAGACCGCGGTGACCGACGCCGCGCGCGAGCTGAACGCGGTGGTGGGGGAGGAGACGGCGTCCGGCGCGGGGGCCGGGGCGGACGCCGAGGAGACGTCGAGGAAGGGGCCGGGGGGCGGGAAGGCGCCAGGGCAGGGGAACGGACAGGGGAACGGACAAGGCAAGGGGACCGGGCAGGGGAAGGGGACCGGGCAGGGGAAGGCGCAGGAGAAGGGGACGGGGGCGGGCGGGGGCGCGGCGAAGGGTGCCTTCCGGGAGGACAGGGAGGAGGCGGCCACTCCCGGCGGCCGTCCGCCGGGCGATCCGGCGGCCTGGGTGAAGCCCGGCCCGGCGCCGGCCGAACCGGTGCCCGTGCCCGACAACGACCCGCTGCTCGGCGCGTTCACCCTGCTGTACCGCGGACTGCCGGCCGCCCAGGCCCGGATGCTGCGCACCCTCACCCTGGCCCCGGCGCAGACCGCCGACCCCCGCACCGCCTCCGCCCTGGTCGGCTGCCCGGTGCCGGACGCGGCCGCGACGCTGGCCGCTCTGGCCGAGCGGGAGCTGCTGGGCGAGGAGGCGCCGGCCTCCGACGGCACCCCGCGCTACCGGGTGCCCGGGCGGCTCTACCCCCGGCTGGTCCGGCTGCGCGAGCAGGAGGACCGGCCTGCCGAGACCGAGCTGGCCCGCGCCCGGCTGCTGGAGCGGCTGGTCCGGCTCACCGAGTCCGCCCGTGCGCTGCTCGACCCGGCGGGCTGCGGTTCGAGTTCCGGTTCGGGGTCTGGCCGTGGCCTTGGCCCTGGCGTCGGGCCCGGCTCCGAATCCGGTTCGGGCGTGGGTGCAGGGCTTGGCCCGGGCGCCGAGCCGCTGCCGGTCGCGCTGCGGCTGCGCTCCGCCGCCCACGCCCGGGAGTGGCTGCTGGGCGAGCGGGAGCTGCTCCTCGGCGCGGTGGCCGACGCGATCGGCCAGGGCGACCTCGACGGCTCGGCCGGGCGGCTCGTCACCGCGCTGCTCCGGGCCCTGCCGCTGACCGGCGCCGCCGCCCCCACCGACCTCTACCGGCTGCACGAACTGGTGCTGACCGTCGCCGAGCGCAACGGCCGGCCCCGTCGGGCCTCCGCCGCGCTGCTCAACCTGGCCGACCTCCAGGCCTCGGCGGGCCGCTGGGAGCAGGCCGCCGCACACTACCGGGCCGCCCTGGAGCACGCCCGGACGGCCGACGACGAACCCCTCTGCGCGCGAGCCCTGGAGGGCGCGGCCGGGTGCCACCGGGCGCTCGGCGACGCGGTGCGCGCCGCCGACTGGTACGGCCGGGCGCTCGGCCTGCGGCAGTCGCTCGGAGACCACGCGGCCGAGGCCCGGCTGCTCTCCCGGGTGGCCGAGGCGCACACCGCGCAGCGCCGCTTCGACGAGGCCGACCGCGAGTACCGGGCGGCCCTCGCGGTACTGCGCAGGCTCGGCGACGAGCGCGGCCGGGAGGCCGTCGGAGCGGCCCTCGCGGACCTGCGGGAACGCGCCGACGCCGGGTGGTGAGGGGCGGTTCGGAGGTATTGTCGAAGATGACCGGTTGCGACGTCATTGGCAGGTAAGTCCCAGGGGAAGCCTACGAACCTGCCAATGCGTGCGGGAAATTTATTCACTTTGGAAGGCTGACACGCCGACTGGGCTTCATTACACTCGGACTCAGTCGCGCAGCGATCCCGGCCCCGGGCTGCCCCGGAGGCTTCCCCACGTGCGCGTCGCCCACCGGTCTTCTCCGGTCGGGACCCCCATGGCAAGAGGACGTGTTTAGCCGTGAAGGTCGGCATCCCCCGCGAGGTCAAGAACCACGAGTACCGCGTGGCCATCACGCCCGCCGGCGTGCATGAGCTGGTCCGCAACGGACACGAGGTCTACATCGAGGACAACGCCGGTCTCGGCTCCTCGATCCCCAACGAGGAGTACGTGGCCGCCGGCGCCACCATCCTCCCCACCGCCGACGAGGTGTGGGCCACCGCCGACCTGCTGCTGAAGGTCAAGGAGCCCATCGCCTCGGAGTACCACCGGCTGCGCAAGGGGCAGACCGTCTTCACGTACCTGCACCTGGCGGCCGACCGGGCCGGTACCGACGCGCTGATCGCCTCCGGCACCACCGCCATCGCGTACGAGACCGTGCAGCTCGCCAACGGCGCGCTGCCGCTGCTCGCCCCGATGTCCGAGGTCGCGGGCCGCCTGGCCCCGCAGGTCGGCTCGTACCACCTGATGCGTCCGGCCGGCGGCCGCGGCGTCCTGCCCGGCGGCGTGCCCGGCACCCACCCGGCCAAGGCCGTCGTCATCGGCGGTGGCGTCTCCGGCTGGCACGCGGCCACCATCGCCATCGGCATGGGCTACGACGTGACCCTGCTGGACCGCGACATCAACAAGCTGCGCGAGGCCGACCGGATCTTCGGCACGAAGATCAAGGCCATCATGTCCAACTCCTTCGAGCTGGAGAAGGCCGTCCTGGAGGCCGACCTGGTCATCGGCGCCGTGCTGATCCCGGGCGCCAAGGCCCCGAAGCTGGTCACCAACGAGCTGGTCTCCCGCATGAAGCCGGGCTCCGTGCTGGTCGACATCGCCATCGACCAGGGCGGCTGCTTCGAGGACTCGCACGCGACCACGCACGACGACCCGACCTTCCAGGTCCACAACTCGGTCTTCTACTGCGTGGCCAACATGCCGGGCGCCGTCCCGAACACCTCCACCTACGCGCTGACCAACGCCACGCTGCCGTACGTCATCGAACTGGCGAACCGCGGTTGGAAGGAGGCGCTGCGCCGTGACCAGGCGCTCGCCAAGGGCCTGAACGTGCACGAGGGCCAGATCACCTTCCCGGCCGTGGCCGAGGCCTTCGGCCTGGAGTCGGTCTCGCTGGAGAGCGTGCTCGCCTGAACCCCCTGACCGCTCGGCGGTCGTTCGCCCCCGACCCGATCACCTCGGGCCGGGGGCTTCGCCGTGCCCGTGAACGGCGGGTGGACCGGGCGGGTCGCTCTGTCGTCAATTCCTGTCGGTCGCGTCACCCGCCCGCAGAAACGGCGGGGTCAGTGACCCACTCATCCCTTGACAGCAGCCCGCCTGATAGTCGACACATCCTGCCCACTACCGTGGATTGTGTTGCTGCGAACGCCTTGAACGGCCTAGAGTCGCAAACCGTCGGCATGCCGCCACGCTGACGAATCGACATACAGTCCTGGATCCCCAAGGAGGTAAGACGACTTGTGAATGAGTCGACAATTGCTCCCGGGGGTGGTCAGCCAGGACTGGCGCAGTACTCCGCCGGCCAGCCGAGTGAGGAGTCCGGGGCCCGGCAGCCCTCCGTGGGCTCGGCCGAGGTCGGCTCGGTCGCACTCCGTACTTTCGAAGCACGCCAGAACACAGCACAGGTGACCACGGTGACCGATCACGACGCCGACTTGGCGGCCTACGGCCTGGCCTACGGCGAGTTCGCCTACGGCGCCTACGACGACCCGGACGCCGAGTACGAGCCGGACCCGGAGTACGCCGCCACCCTGGCCCCCGACGCCGCCCGGCAGCGCCGCGAGCGGGTCGGCCCGACCGGCCGCCCGCTGCCGTACTTCCCGATCCCCGCGCCCGTCGCCGAACACGGCCCGGCCCAGATCATCGCCATGTGCAACCAGAAGGGCGGCGTCGGCAAGACCACGTCGACCATCAACCTGGGCGCGGCACTGGCCGAATACGGCCGCCGGGTGCTGCTCGTCGACTTCGACCCGCAGGGCGCGCTCTCGGTCGGCCTCGGCGTCAACCCGATGGAGCTCGACGTCACCGTCTACAACCTGCTCATGGAGCGGGGCCTGACGGCCGATGAGGTGCTGCTCAAGACGGCCGTGCCGGGCATGGACCTGCTGCCGTCCAACATCGACCTCTCCGCCGCCGAGGTGCAGCTGGTCAGCGAGGTGGCCCGGGAGTCCGCGCTGGCGCGCGCCCTGAAGCCGCTGCTGCCCGACTACGACTACGTCATCATCGACTGCCAGCCCTCCCTGGGCCTGCTGACGGTCAATGCGCTGACGGCCGCTCACAGCGTCATCGTTCCGCTGGAGTGCGAGTTCTTCGCACTGCGCGGCGTCGCGCTGCTGACCGAGACCATCGAGAAGGTGTGCGAACGGCTCAACCCCGAGCTGCGGCTGGATGGCATCCTCGCGACCATGTACGACTCGCGCACCGTGCACAGCCGTGAGGTGCTGGCGCGGGTCGTCGAGGCGTTCGGTGAGCACGTCTTCCACACCGTCATCGGGCGGACCGTGCGCTTCCCGGAGACCACCGTCGCCGGCGAGCCCATCACCACGTACGCCACCAACTCGGTCGGCGCCGCCGCCTACCGCCAGCTCGCCAGGGAGGTGCTCGACCGGTGCCGCCCCGCCGAGTGAGTCTCCCGGGTGCCGACGAGCTGTTCCGGACCACCGGCGGGATGGCGCTGTCGCCCTCCCTCGCGCCGCGTCCGGCCGCCGAGGCATCCAGACCGGAGACCGCGCGGACCGTCAACGGCTCGGACGGTGCCGAGGGGGCCGAGTCCGCCCACGGCGCTCAGGGATCCCAGGGCGCCCAGGGTGGCCAGGGGGCGCAGGACGGCGGCCGGCAGCCGATGCCGGAGCAGCAGCCCACCGCCGTCGTGCCGGCGCCCGCGCAGGCACCCGGCGGCCGAGGCGCCGTCGTCGCCCCGGCGGCTCGGGCACACGCCGGTGCCGCCGAGGAGCAGACCGGTGCGGCCGGGCGCGCGCGGCCGCGCGGCCGGGCACCGCGCCGGCCCAGCGGGCGCGAGCGGCACGACGAGAAGATCACCGTGTACGTGTCCGCCGAGGAGCTCATGGACCTGGAGCACACCCGGCTGGTGCTGCGCGGCGAGCACGGACTGGCCGTGGACCGCGGGCGGATCGTCCGGGAGGCCATCGCGGTCGTCCTGGCGGACCTGGAGCAGCGCGGCGAGGCCTCCATCCTGGTGCGGCGCCTGCGCGGGCGGTAGGCCGGCGCGGCGGGGCGGCCCGTCCGTAGGCGGCCTGCGGGGTGAACGCCTGCGGCGTGGACGGCCTGCGGGGTGAACGACCTGCGGGGTGAACGCCTGCGGCGTGGACGGCCTGCGGGGTGAACGACCTGCGGGGTGGGCGGATGAGCGGCCTGCGTCGGGGGCGTCAGCCGGGAGCCATGAGCCGGGCTCACGGGGGCGGGGCTCCGCTGACGGCATCGGTCTCGCGCCGAGGACGCCGAGGGTGCCGAGGACTATGAGTCGCGCTCATGGGCCGGGGTTCCGGGCGTGGGTTCGGGCTCGCGGGTCGGGCGGTTCGGCTGGGTCGGGTGGGTCGGGCGGTTCGGCTGGCGTTCGGCTGGCAGAGGTCATGAGCGAGGCTCATGGCGGCGAACCCTGTCCCCGGCTGGTGGGCATCGTCGGACACCGAGGGTATGAAGTGCACTCATGAGGGCGGCGCCTCGGACGCGGATGCATCGGGGCGACGGACGGCCGGGGGCGGCGGGTTGGGCCCAGGGGGCCGTGACGGCCGCTGGAGGGCCGTTCCTGGGGCCGCGGAGCCCGGAACCGGGCCCCGGGGCGTCGAGGGCGGCCACGCGACGTCTCCGGGCCGTTGGTGGGCGCGGGGGGCCGACCGCTGTGCTCGGCGGGCGGCGTGTCGGCAGCCCCCGGGGCGGGGTGGTGGCGGGCGCCGGGTGAAGATGGACCGTCATGCCGAGCACCACCGAACCGACTGCCACCGCCGAGAGCGCGACCGAGGACGAGTCGCGGGGCGGCTTCCGGGTGCGGCTGGACAACTTCGAGGGCCCGTTCGACCTGCTGCTCAGCCTGATCGCCAAACACCGGATGGACGTCACCGAGGTGGCGCTGGCCACCGTCACGGACGAGTTCATGGCGCACATCCGGGCGATGGGCCCGGACTGGGACCTGGACGCCGCGACCGAGTTCCTGGTGGTGGCCGCCACCCTGCTGGACCTCAAGGCCGCCCGGCTGCTGCCCGCCGCGGAGGTCGAGGACCACGAGGACCTGGCCCTGCTGGAGGCCCGTGACCTGCTGTTCGCCCGGCTACTGCAGTACCGGGCGTACAAGAGGGCGGCGGCGCTGTTCGGCGAACGCTGGGCCGCAGAGCTGCTGCGGCGGCCCCGGACGGTCGGGCTGGAGCCCCGGCACGCGGAGCTGTTGCCCGAGGTGGTCATCACGATCGGTCCGCAGCGGCTGGCGGAACTGGCGGCCAAGGCGATGGAGCCCAAGCCGAAGCCGGTCGTGTACGTGGACCACATCCACACCCCGCCGGTCAGCGTGCGCGAGCAGGCCGGGCTGGTGGTCGGGCTGCTCACCGAGCTGGGCGAGGCGTCGTTCCGGCGGCTGGTCGAGGACGCACCCGACACCCTGGTCGTGGTCGCCCGCTTCCTGGCGCTGCTGGAGCTGTACCGGGAGCGGGTGCTCGCCTTCGAGCAGCCGGAGGCGCTGGGCGAGCTGCGGGTGCGCTGGGTGGCCGAGGAGGGCCGGGTCGCGGTCGAGGTGACGGACGAGTTCGACCGGCCGGCGGGAGAGCCCGCGGGCGACGCGGAGGAGGGCGGGCGGCGATGAGCGGCGGGAACGAGGCCGGGCGGCCGGTGCGGCGCCCACTGGGGCTGCCCGGGCAGCCGCGGGCCGAGGAGTGGCTGGAGCCGGCCTTCGTGCTGCTGCCGGACCCGGCGGCGCCGGTGATGCCGGTGCTGCCGGTGACGCCGGTGGACCCGCGGGAGGCGGAGGGCCCGGTCGAGCCGGCGGCTCGGGCCGAGCCGGAGGCCCGGGTGGTGCACCAGAAGTCGGCTCCGTCGACTTCCGGCGCCGAGGAACCGGCCGGCCCCGGGCTGCGGGCCGAACTGGAGGCGGTCCTGATGGTCGTCGACGAACCGGTGCCGGAGGAACGGTTGGCCGGCGTTCTGGAGCGTCCCCGGACCGAGGTGGCCGCGGTGCTGCGCGAGCTGTCCGCCGAGTACACCGCCCAGGGGCGAGGCTTCGACCTGCGGCTGGTGGCCGGCGGCTGGCGTTTCTACAGCCGGGAGACCTGCTCCGGGGCCGTCGACCGCTTCCTGCTGGACGGCCAGCAGGCCCGCCTCACCCAGGCCGCGCTGGAGACCCTGGCGGTGGTCGCCTACCGGCAGCCGGTGTCCAGATCGCGGGTTTCCGCCGTCCGCGGTGTGAACTGTGACGGCGTGATGCGTACCCTGGTACAGCGAGGACTGGTGGAAGAGGCCGGATCCGAGCCCGAAACAGGTGCGATCCTGTATCGGACGACGAACTACTTCCTGGAACGGATGGGGCTCCGCGGCCTGGATGAGCTGCCGGAGCTCGCTCCCTTCCTGCCCGAGGTCGACGACGTGGAAGCGGAGTCCCTGGAGGGCACGATGATCGCGGAGGCGGTCGCCGCCGCTGCCGCGCAGGCCGCGGACGGCAGTGGCGAGGCCGGTCGGGCCGGGCCCGATCGGTAGGGGGCGGTGAGGTCGGCCGAAACGACCGCACATCCCAGACGGAACGACGTACGGACACTTTGATGCGTAGCAGTGGCAACGGCAGGAACAGCAGCGGCGGCGGGAGCGGTCGCGGCGGACAGGGCGGGGGCCGGGGCGGCGGCTCCTACGGCGGCGGCAGCGGCGGCGGTCGCGGCGGCTCCGGAGCGCGCGGGGGTTCGTACGGCGGCGGCTCCTACGGGGGCGGCGGCGGTGGCGGTCGTGGCGGTTCGGGCCCGAGCGCGGGCTCGCGCGGCGGCTCCGGTTCGTTCGGGCGCGACAACCGCCGGGACGACCGGCGCGACGACCGGCGTGATGACCGCCGTGACGACCGGCGTGATGACCGCCGTGACGACCGGCGTGACGACCGCCGCTACCCGGACCGCCCGCTGCGGCCCGAGGAGCGCAGGTACGACCGCCCCGAGTTCGGCGGCGGCCCCAACGCCACCCCCGCCCGCGGCGGCTACTCCGGTCGACGCCCCAGCCCGGCTCCGCGTCCGCGCCGCGAGGGCCAGGGCGCCCCGGGCGACCCGCGCCGCCAGCCGCAGCGTTCGCGCGAGCTGCAGGCCAAGATCGAGGACGCCGTCCTCGCCCGGCACGACAAGCCGGCCGTCAAGCTGCCCAAGACCTTCGGCGAGCCCGAGGGCGAGCGTCTGCAGAAGGTGCTGGCCCGGGCCGGCATCGGCAGCCGCCGCGCCTGCGAGGAGCTGATCGAGCAGGGCCGGGTCGAGGTCAACGGCAAGCGCGTCACCGAGCAGGGCAAGCGGGTCGACCCGCAGAACGACGAGATCAAGGTGGACGGCCTGACCGTCGCCACCCAGTCCTACCTGTTCTTCGCGCTGAACAAGCCGGCCGGCGTGGTCTCCACCATGGAGGACCCGGACGGGCGCCAGTGCCTCGGCGACTACGTGACCAACCGGGAGACCCGGCTGTTCCACGTCGGCCGCCTGGACACCGAGACCGAGGGCATCATCCTGCTCACCAACCACGGCGAGCTGGCCCACCGCCTCACCCACCCGCGCTACGGCGTGACCAAGACCTACCTGGCCGCCATCCAGGGCCCGATCCCGCGTGACCTGGGCAAGCGGCTGGCCCAGGGCGTGGAGCTGGAGGACGGCTACGCGCGTGCCGACAGCTTCAAGGTGATCTCCAACGTCGGCAAGAACTACCTGGTCGAGGTGACCCTGCACGAGGGTCGCAAGCACATCGTCCGCCGGATGCTGGCCGAGGCCGGCTTCCCGGTCGAGAAGCTGGTCCGCACCCACTTCGGCCCGATCGCCCTGGGCGACCAGAAGTCCGGCTGGCTGCGCCGCCTGACCAACCCCGAGGTCGGCCAGCTGATGCGTGAGGTCGGCCTGTAGGCCGTCCGGCCTCCTGCCTCCCGAGGGGCCCCCGGTCGCGGTGCTGCGGCCGGGGGCCCCTCGTCGTGCGTGCGCGGGCCCGCGCCTGCGCGGGGGTGGATGGACGGGGGCGGCTGCGCGGGGGCGGCTGTGCGGCCCGTGGATGTGCGGGGCGGGTTGTGAGGGTTGTGCGGGTCGTGTGAGCCGGGACGCAACCGCTGGTCACGGCCTTGTCATCGTCATGATCCGTGGCTGAGGATGGCCACCGGGCCACCATCCCGCCGCGTGGCGGGACTGCGCCAGGACGGGCGTCGTGGGGGCGGATCAGGGCGAACAGGGGGAGAGGGCGTCGTGTCCGATGCACCACTGGGGCGGGCCGGCGGACAGGCCCTCGGCGCACTCGGGATGGCCGAGCCGGACGGCCGGGTCTACGCGGCCCTGGTGGCCAGTCCGCAGTCCACCGCGGAGGAGCTGGCCGAGAGCTGCGGTCTGACGCTCCAGCAGAGCGTGCGCGCGCTGGACCGGTTGTCCCAGCAGGGCATGGCGACCCGGGCGCCGGTGGACCGGCACCGTTTCCTGCCGGTCGCCCCGGATGTCGCGATCGGCACCCTGATCGGCCACCGGGAGGCCGAACTGCGGCACGCCCGGGCCGAGATGCACCGGCTGATGGACGCCTTCCGGGAGGCCTCCCGCTACACCGACCCGGCGCACTCGGTGGAGGTGCTGACCGGCGGCGAGGCGATCGCCCAGCGGCTGGAGCACATCACCGAGACCAGCCAGTACCAGGTGCGCGGCTTCGACCGCCCGCCGTACATCCAGGACCCGGTGGCGCCGATGCCGCAGCAGCGGCACCGGCTGCGCGACGGCGTGAAGTTCCGGACGGTCTACGACCGGGAGGCGGTGGCCTGGCCCGGGCGGCTGGAACGGAACATCCTGGTCGGCGTCGCGGACGGCGAGGAGGCGCGGGTCCGGCCCACGCTGCCGATGAAGATGATCATCTCGGACGACCGGATGGCGATCATCCCGATCAGCGTCGGCGACAGCGTGCTGGACGCCGCGTACGTGATCCACCCCTCGGCGCTGCTCCAGGCGTTGGACACGCTCTTCGAGGCGGAGTGGGAGCGCGCCGTCCAACTGCAGGCCGCGATCGGCACCGGGGACGCCTCCCTGGAGCCGGAGGCCGACCACCGCAAGCTGCTCGGCCTGCTGGCGGCCGGGCTCACCGACGAGTCGATCGCCCGCTCCCTGGGCTGGAGCGCCCGGACCACCCAGCGGCGGCTGCAGAGCCTGATGCGCTCCTTGGGCGCCACCACCCGCTTCCAGGCCGGAATGGCGGCCCGGGAGCGGGGGTGGCTGTAGGCGGCTGGGGGCGCTGCGGGGGCGCCGGAGGCTGCGGGGGTGCGGGCGCTGCGGAGGCCCCGGGGCGCTGCGGGGGGCTGCGGGCGGGAAGGCCCGGGAGTCAGCTCCAGGGCGTGAGGGACGCCCAGCGGCCGTCCGGGCCGCGCTCGACCTTCTGCAGGCCGACCACGGCGGAGCGGTTCAGCCGCCCGTAGATGTGCGGGAACAGCACGTCGGGGGTGGCCCCGGGCGGCGGGGCGCCGTGCGGGGCCTCCCACTTGACCATCGGTTCCACCAGTGACTCCTCGATCAGCAGCACCATCAGGGGCTCGGGGATGTCGGCGTAGAAGGCGTTGGCCACCGCGAGCGCCGTCTGCTCGTCCGCCGAGCAGTGGATGAACCCGTCGGTGAGCAGCGAGGCGGTGGCGTACGGGCGGCCGGGGTCGGCCAACCAGTCGTCCAGGGGTGCGAGGTGGAGGATCATGTTTCCTTTTCTACCCGTTGTCTCCGGTTTGGTACTGAGGGGCCGTCACCGGCAGGCGGTCGGCGGGTCGGGCTGCGCAGTCCCGAGCCGTCAGAGGCCGGCCACCTTGGCGGAGGCGGAGACCTCGTACACCAGGGTGAGGGTGCGACGGGCGCCCGGGCCGAGCGGGACGTCCCAGCGGACGATGCCCTCGGCGTCGAAGGAATCCGGCGCCGGGGAGCACTCCTCCTTCCGCAGCCGCACCTCGACCGCCGACACCTCGGAGACCGGCACCCGCTCGCGGACCGTGACGATCCGCTCGTCGCGCTCCTCCGGGCCGGAGAAGCGCGACAGGTGCAGGCGCACCGTGCGGGTGGTGGTCTGGCGGCCGGAGAGCCCTGCGGTGGCCTGGCGCTCCTCGGTCTCGCGGACCACCCGGTAGCCGTCCGAGCTGCCGAAGGACAACTCGGCGTCGGCACCGGCGGCCGTGAAGCGCAGCTCGCCGCGGCCGGTGAAGCCGCTGCCGCGGACCAGCTCGACCGGCCCGGCCAGCAGCGGGTGCCCGGCCACGTTGCGGAACCGGACCACCTGGAAGACCAGCGGGGACAGCTCCGGGGCGCACGCGTACTCGCCGACCGCAGGGGCGGTGAAGGCGCCCAGCGGCACCCGGTGCGCCCGGCCGTCGGAGGGCACGGTCGCGGGGGCGGGCGCGGGCAGCACCCGGACCTCCCCGCCGTCGTCCACGCCCGGGACCTCGGCAGACGGGCCCACGCTGCTGATCGCCTCCTCGCGCAGCTCCACCTCGACCGTGCGGCGCTCCTCGTCGGTGCGCTCGCGCAGCGTCAGCACGTCCTCCGTGACGGCCGGCGGGTCGGTGGCGAGGGCGGAGCGGGCGGTGGAGAAGGTGAGCCGGACGTCCGCCCAGTCCTCGCCGGTGCGCTGCCAGACGACCGCCTCCGACTCCAGGTGCAGGCTGCCGCCGGACAGGGTCGCCCGGTAGGACGGGCGCCAGAGCGCGCAGGGCACCAAGTGGGAGACCGTCAGCTCGGCCGGGCCGGACCGCGCCGCCTCGACGGTGAGCTCCAGGTGGGCGGTCAGCTCCGCAGGGTCCTCCTCGGCCTCGTCCAGGGCGGTGAGTGCCTGAGAGCGCTCCTGCTCCAAGCGGCGAAGCCGGGAGTGGGTGGCACGCAGCTCCTCGCCGTAGCGCTCGCGCTCGGCGTCCACCCGGGCCAGCTCGCGGGCCCAGCGGGTCCGTTCGAGCTCGCCGACGCCGGCGCCCTCGCCGATCTCCCGCAGCAGGTCGGCGGAGAGCTGCGCGAGGAGGGCCAGCCGGGCCTCCAGCCGGGCGCGGGTCTGGTCGGCCAAGCGGCTCTCGCCGTCCAGCCGGTGCAGCCGGTGACGCAGCTCGGAGTCGTCCGGGCCGGGGGGCAGCGGCGCGCGGGGCGCCCAGCTGCGGACCAGCCGGGCGTCCAGCACACGGACGCCGGGGGTGGCGGACTCGGCGCGCAGGGTGCGGTCGACCGCGAGGGCGGTGAGCGGGCCGAGGCGCAGCCGCCGGACGCCTGCGGGGAGGTCGACCGTCGTCGTGCGCTCGACCTGACTGCGGTCCTCCAGGCAGGTGACGGCGGTCACGGGGAGGGGGCGGGTTCCTCCGGCGTCGCCGGTCCTTCCGGTTCCCGCGGACTCGTTGGTTCGCGCCGGTTCGTTGGTTCGCGCGGGTTCGCTGGTTCCTGCGGGTTCGTTGGTTCGCGCGGGTTCGCCGGCTTTTGCGGGTTCGCTGGTTCCCAAGGGCCGGCCGGCTTCCGCGGCTGCCCCGGTCGTGTCTCCGATCATGGTCAGTTCCTCCGGTTTCCGCCGACGATGGCCTTTCCGGCCGGGATCTTGATCAGGTAGCCGCCGTCCAGCTCGATGCGGCCACCGGGCGGCAGGTCGACCCGCCAGAGCCGGGTGCTGGGCGGGCACTCCGGCGTGGAGACGGCCGGCGCGCGCCAGTCGGCCCGCTCCTCGATCCGGATCTCGGCGTCGGAGGCGACCGGCACGCGCTCCCGGACCTCCACCGTGACGGCGCGGCCGAGCCGGTTGGCCAGCTGGACGTGCACCCGGTGGTCGAGCACGGTGCTGTTGCCCTTCAGCATGCCCGTGGCGGACTCGCGCAGCTCGGTGCGGCGCGCCACCTCGACGCTCTCGGCGACACCGATGCCCAGGCGCCGGGTGCCGCCGGGCGCCAGCGTGGGCAGGGCGGCGGTGAGCAGGAACTCGTCGTCCACGGTGACCTCCACCGGCCCGGCGAGGACGGCGCGGTCGGTGCGGTTGGCGAGCACCAGGGTCGCGTACACCTTCTCCTCGACGGCGGGGACGGTGACGTACTCGGGTAGGGCGGAGAGCGGGATCTCGTCCACGGTGACGGTGTGCCAGGTGCCGTCGGACGGGATGTCCGCAGGGGCGGCCGCGTCGAAGCGGTGGTCGAAGGAGCCGGCCGACTCGCGGGGCGGGACGGCGTGGCGGGGAAGGGCGAGGCGGCGGATCTGCTCGCCCGGACTGCCGCCCGGCAGCGTCCAGGACAGCTCCTCGCGTTCGAGGCGCTCGGGGCGCGGGTGCAGGGTGCCCCGGCGGCCGGCGGGCTCGTCGGGGCCGGCCAGGACGAGGTCGGGGTAGTCGAGCAGGGTGGCGTCCGGGGCGGAGCCGGTGGCGGGGGGCGGGAGGGGGAGTGCCGGGCGGCCGTCGCCGCGCCGGGACCGGCGGGCCCCTCGGGCCTCCTCCGGGGGGAGGCCGCCGGGGGCCTGCGG
>NZ_JOHO01000065.1 GCF_000719705.1 Streptomyces sp. NRRL S-350
GCCCTATCCTCCGCCCCCGCCCTGTCCGCCACTCCGGCCCCGCCCGTCGGCAGCGTCCTGCTCGCCGGTGTCGTCGGCTCCACCGCGTACGGCTTCGCGCACGCGGACTCCGACCTCGACCGGCTGGGCCTGTTCGCCACGCCCACCGAGGAGTTGCACGGCCTGCACCGCCCCGCCGAGTCGCACGTCACCACCGACCCCGACGTCACCCTGCACGAGGCCGCCAAGTGGTGCCGGCTGGCGCTGGCCTGCAACCCGACCGCCTCCGAACTGGTCTGGCTGCCGGACGACCTGTACGACACCCGGACCCCGCTCGGCGACGAACTCATCGCCCTCCGCACGGCCTTCCTCAGCGCGCCCGCCGTGCGCAGGGCCTACCTCGGCTACGCCGACCAGCAGTTCCGCAAGCTGCTGACCCGCGACACCACCGACCCGGCCGCCCGCCGCCGCGCCGCCAAGCACGCCCGGCACCTGGTCCGGCTGGTCGAGCAGGCCGTCCGACTGCACGAGACCGGCCGCAACGCGGTCCGCCTGCCCGACCCCGAACGCGTCCGCGAGGCAGGGGAACGCATCGCCGACCGCCCCGCCGCCGCCGAGTCCCTGCTCGCCGACGCCGCCGCCCGCCTCGACCGCCCCGGCGTCCTCCCCGCCGCCCCCGACCCCCGCCCCGTCGAGGCGTGGCTCCGCCGCGTCCGCGCCGCCCACTACACCCCGCCTCAAGGACCGCTCCACGCTCCCGGCGCGCCCGCGCAATCCACTGGCGGAGCCCTGGGCCCCACCGGGTAGGATCGCCGTGGCCTTCCCCGCCGAGCACCACCGGGACCAAGGGCCGCGGGGCACTAGCTCAATTGGCAGAGCTGCGGACTTTTAATCCGTAGGTTCAGGGTTCGAGCCCCTGGTGCCCCACTTCCGCAGCACCCCGGCCGCGTTCTCCGGCCGGGGTGCTGCCGTGTTTCCGGGCCGGTGAGGGCCCGGGACGCCGACGGGACGCGGTCGCGCACGCGGCGGTGCCGGGCCGGACGGTTGCCAGGCCCGGCACCTTCCGTCCTGCTTCCGTACGGCGGCTCGGGTCAGCTCTCGGTGCCAAGAACAGGGGTGCGGGGCGCCGGGGCCGGAGCCGCGGCGGTGCGGGCGGCGCCGGCGGTGGCGCGTCGGCTCGACCCCTTTTCCTCGGGCGGCCGGGGCCCGCTGCGCATGCGTACGCGAGGGGCCGGGGGCGTGCGTAAACGGGGATTTCAGTATGTACCGGGCGTCCGCACGCGTGGTCGAATGACCGGGTAGTCGCTGGCGCCGGGGGTGGGCGGCCGGCCCTGGGCGGGGTGCGGGAAATCCCCTCGCGAGCGGGCCGGAACTACCTCGTCCTGACAGAACCTGGCAGACCGAGGAAAAAGAGGTAACCGTGGCCGAGCATTTCCTTTCCGCCTATCTCACGCCGCCGGGGCCGGGTGCGGTCTTCTCGGTGCGGCACGACCAGAACGTCGCGCTCTGGCGCCGTGACGGCGCCGACGTCGAACTGGTCCGGGTCTGGGAACTGGAACGGGTCAGCGGGCAGAAGCACCACTTCTGGCCGCTGTACACCGAGGGCCGGGCCGAGGCCTTCCTGTCGGCACTCCTGGCGGAGGAGGGGCTCACCCTCGACGACGTGACGGCCACCTGGGGCACCCCGGGACTGCCGAAGGCGCAGCCGGTCCCGAAGCCGGCCGGGGCGGAGGAGTTCCCGCTGCACAGCCTGGCGCACCTGTTCAGCGGAGTGCTGCGGGACGTCCCGCTGTTCCGCGACGAGCAGATCGTCGGCCTGGCGATCGACGCGCTGCCCGACTACGCGCAGGAGAGCCGCCCGAACACCTACTGGTACGCCGGCTGCGTGGTGAAGCAGGGCCGGATCACCTTCGAGCCGGTGGAGTCCCCCGGCCCGCTGTACACCGCCGCCGAGACGGTGTTCGGCCTGGAGCCCGGCTCGCTGATGGCGCTGGCCTCGGCCTCGACCACCACGATCGAGTTCGACGCCGAGGCCGCGATCGCCGACGTCACCTTCTTCGGCGGATCGGCGACCCAGCCCTGGAAGGCCGCGCACGACCTGGTCCGCGCGGTGGTCGCCGCCGCCGAGGAGCAGCTGGCCGACGTGGAGACGGACGACTCGCTCAGCCGCGAGGACCACCTGCGCAGCGCGGTGATGAAGGTCGTCCAGCGCTGCTGCGAGGGCGTCGCGATCCGCAACGTGGAGCGGCTGCTGGAGGTCGGCGGCATCCGCGCCGAGGACACCCACCTGTCCACCAGCGGCGGTTACGCGCTCAACTGCCCCACCAACACGCTGTTGATGGACCGGTTCGGCTTCAAGAGCCTGGTCACCCCGCCGTGCGCCAACGACTCCGGCCAGGGCATCGGCCTCGGCCTGCTCGGCCTGTACGGCGCCGGCGCGCTGGAGCGGTCCGGGCTGCGGATCGTCTCGCCGTACTACGGCCGGGACGTCCTGGACGTCGAGGAGGCGCTGGCCGAGTTCGCGCCGTGGATCGCCGCGGTCACGGACTTCGAGGCGGAGCGGTTCGTCGCCGACGTCTCGGACGGCGTGGTCGCCTGGGTGGACGGCCGGGCGGAGCTCGGGCCGCGCGCGCTGGGCCACCGCAGCCTGCTCGGCGACCCGCGCTCGCCGAAGGTCAAGGACCTGCTGAACGCGTACAAGCGGCGCCAATGGTGGCGGCCGGTCGCGCCGATGGTGATGGCCGAGCACGCGGGCGAGTGGTTCGCCTCGGACCGCGAGTCGCCGTACATGCTGGAGGCCGTCCAGGTCCGGCCGGAGGTGAGGGAGTCGGTGCCCGCGATCGTCCACCTGGACGGCTCGGCCCGGCACCAGACCGTCACCGCCGAGTCCAACCCGCGGCTGCACCGGGCGCTGGACGCCTTCCGGGCCGCGACCGGCGTGCCGATCCTGTGCAACACCTCGCTCAACGACAAGGCGGAGGCCGTCGTCGACCAGGCCGCGCAGGCGCTCAACTTCTGCGTGCGCAAGGGCGTCGCGGTGCTGTACCTGTGCGGGCGGCGGGTCGAGCTGCGCCCCGAGCCGGTGCCGGCCGCGGCCGCGCCGACCGAGCCGCGGCAGCGCGCGCTCGAGTACTTCGCCGGGCAGGAGGCCGACCGCGACGCGCTGTGGCAGGGCTGGCTGGACGCCGGGTACACCGTCGAGGGCATGTACCACCTGTCGCGCAGCCACCAGCTGCGCGCCGAGCGGGAGCTGTCCACCCCGGAGCGGGTCAACCTGCTGGCCGCCTACCGGGCGAAGGTGGACCCGTCGTTCTCCGGGCTGGTCGACAACTTCCGCCGTACGCACGGTCCGGGCGGCTCCTTCGTCGACCCGTCCACGCTGACCGGGGCGTTCGGGGTGATCAACCCGCTGCGCCGGTCGCGCTGACGCGGACCGAACGGGTCGGGGGGTAGGGCTTTCGAAGCCCTACCCCCCGACCCGTTGTGTGCTGCCGGACACCACCGCCGGTGCCGTCAGTACCGCGGCTTCCGGGTCAGCGCCAGGCCGCCCAGCAGGAAGGCCACGCCGAGCACGCCGGCGACGACCGCGTCGGTGGTCTGGGCGGGCTTGTGGCTGGCGTCCATCACGGCGGTGATCAGCCCGGCCACGGCGCTGATGTAGCAGAAGATGGTGATGAAGATCTTGACCTTGGGGTGCATGGCGGTTCCTTTCGGTGCTGCGCTCACGGGGTTTCCTGCGGTCCGCGGCCCGCGGGTGCGGTCGCGGCGGCGGTGAGGCCGAGCAGCATCACCCAGGCGTCGGGATCCGACCGGAAGCGATTCCAGCGGTCCGCGGCGAGGGCGAGTTCGGCCAGCGAGAGGACGCCCCGGGCCACCAGCGGCTCCAGGCGCTGCGGGCCGAGCTGCGGGGCGAAGGCGTCGGTGGGGTGGTCGTCGTTGGTGGTGGCGAAGGGGCGCAGCACGACGTCGTCGAAGCCGGCCGCGCGCAGCAGCCGGGGCAGCCGTCGGCCGATCGACCGGTCGCCGCCGTCGGCGCGCTGGGCGGCGGCCATCTTGGCGTGGACGCCCGCGAGTTCGGGGTACGAGGGCTCGGCGGCGCCCCACAGGGCGGAGTCGACCTCGGTGCAGGCGACCCGCCCGCCGGGCTTCAGCACCCGGCGGACCTCCGCCAGTACGGCGGCCGGGTCGGGCACGTGCTGGAGGACGTAGCGGAGCAGCACGAAGTCCACGCTGTCGTCCGGCAGCGGCAGGTCGGCGCCGTCGGCGACCAGCAGGGTGACGCCGGGGCCGGCCGCGTGGGCGAGCAGTTCGCCGTCGATGTCGGCGGCGATCAGAGCGGTGCCGGCGGGCAGCGCGGCGCGCAGCCGCCGCGTCACCGCGCCCGGGCCGGCGCCGAGTTCGAGGACGGTTCCGCCTTCCAGGCCGAGCCCGCGCAGGATGCGCAGTTCCTCGGGGAAGGAGAGCGCGGCCTGCGCCTCCAGCCGGTCGAGTTCGGCGGTCAGACCGCCGCCGGTGGTGCGGGCCGGGTCGTACGAGCCGCCTACGGGGCGGCCGGGCGCGGAGGTGGTCATCGGGGCCTCGCGATCATCGTCATGCCGTGCTTGGGGCGGAGGGTGACCAGGGCCTCCGGTTCGACCGGGAAGCCCTCGACGAGTTCCAGCCGGACCGACTGCAGCAGCGTGGCGAGCACCAGGACCGCCTCCAGCATCGCGAAGTGCTGCCCGACGCAGATCCGGTCGCCGCCGCCGAACGGCAGGTAGAGGTGGCTGGGGAGGGCGGCGCCGTCGAAGCGGTCCGGGCGGTACGCGTCCGGTGCGTCCCAGTAGTCGGGGTGGCGGTGCAGCACCCACTGGCTGACGCACACCAGGGTGCCCGGCTCGACGTCGTACCCGCCGATGCGGTCGGGGCCCGCGGCGCGGCGGGAGATCAGCCAGACCGGCGGGTAGAGCCGCATGGCCTCCTGGATCGCGCGGCGGCAGGCCGGGAGGTCCTGGAGGTCGGCGGCGGTGGGCGGCCGGCCGCCGAGGACGCGGTCGACCTCCTCGCGGACCTTGGCGAGCTCGTCGGGGTGGCGGTCGAGCAGGTAGAGCGTCCAGGTCAGGGACTTGGCGGTGGTCTCGTGGCCGGCCATCACGATGGTCAGCACCTGGTCGCGCAGGTCCTCGTCGGAGACCAGGTGGTCGGCGGACATCATGGTGTCCAGCAGGTTCCCGCCCGCTCCGCCGCCGCTGCCGCCCGCGCGGCGGGAGGCGATCAGGGTGCGGGTGACGGTGTTGAGGAACGTCCGGGCCCGGCCGAAGTCGGCGTACCGGCGGGCGGTGTCGGCCGGGTCCGGGTCGGGATCGGGTACGTAGTGGCCGATGCAGCGGTTGACGGCGTCCACCGCGCGGCCGAAGCCCTCGCCGATGCCGTCGATGTCGGCGCCGAGGATGGCGTGGGTGAGGATGCCCAGGGTGAGCGCGGTGAACTGCTCGTCCACCTCCAGCGGGGCGCCGGACTCCACGGCCGGGGCCCAGCGCTCCAGCATGCCGGCGGTGGCGTCGGTGACGATGCGGTCGAAGGTGCGCACCGCGCTGGGCCGGAAGGCGGGGGCGGTCAGGTGCCGTTGGCGGGCCCAGTCGGCGCCGTTGCTGGTGAGCAGCCCGTTGCCGAGCAGCGGGCGCAGCATGGCGTCGTCCGGGGTGCCCTCCTTGGTGTAGTTGGCGCCGTTGTCCTTGAGCACCTGCCTGGCGTACTCGGGCCGGTTGAGCAGGTAGACGGTGTCGCCGTCCGCGCGGTGGCGGGTGATGTCGCCGTAGCGGCGGGCCAGGCCGGTGATGAAGTCGAGCGGCGACTCCCTCATCAGCGCCATGTCGACGTCGCCGGCAGGGCCTGGCGGGACGGTGTGCGTGGGCACGGTGCGGACCACCCCCGTTTTCCTCTCGATGCTTACCCGGGACACCGGAATGCGTACGCGGCCCCGGAATGCGTACCAGCAATTCCCCGGTACGTATTCGGATGCGTATTCCGATGCGTATTCTGATACGTATTCGCGGGTGTGTGACGGCTGAAATGTACCGCACCCGCCGCACGTGCTCAATACTTAGTCCGGGCACCGGAAATGAGGTCTTGGCGGCCGATTGCGGCCGTGTCATTCTTCATTTGCGGGCGGCGCCGGGAAGCGCCGCCGGCACCATCCGGAAACCGAGAAAAGGAAAGTCACATGGCTTTGGACCAGAGGAAGCGGGCCGAGTTCGTCAACGGCTACACCCGTGCCCTGATCAGCGCCTGGTCGAGCGAGGAGTACGCGGCCCGCCTGCGGACCGACGCCCGTGCCGCGCTCGCCGAGGCGGGCCTGGAGCTGCCCGCCGACGCGGAGGTCGTGGTCGTCACGACCGCCGCCGAGGGCGAGCAGGAGGGCAACCTGGAGGTGCAGGTCGAGCTGTACGAGATCGGCCTGGCGACCGGCCGTTACGAGTTCCACATCCCGGAGACCCCGCAGATCGACACCGCCGAGCTGAGCGAGGGCGACCTGTCGGACATCGCGGCCGGCGGCAACTCCTGCTGCTGCCCGTGCTGCTGCTGCACCTGATCCAGCCGGGAAACCCGCCCGCCGGGCAGATCGCCCGGCCGGTCGGCCCGAGGACCGGGTCGGCCTGAACACCCCACAGAGGAGCGATCCACAGTGGCGACTGCCGTCGGGGACCACCCCGTCTCAGTCCGCGGCCTGCGCAAGAGCTACGGCGACTGGCACGCGGTCCAGGGTCTGGATCTGGACATCCACCAGGGTGAGGTCTTCGCCCTGCTCGGGCCGAACGGCGCGGGCAAGACGACGACCGTCGAAATCCTGGAGGGCGTCCGCCAGCGAACCGGCGGTGACGTGCGGGTCCTCGGCTGCGACCCAGCCGAGGACCGGCGCGAGTGGCGCGCCAGGATCGGGGTGGTCCCGCAGACCACCGGCGCCTACTCGGACCTGACCGTGCGCGAGGTGGTCGAGCACTTCGCGGCGTTCTACCCGAACCCGCTGCCGGTCGGCCAGGTCATCGACATGGTCGGACTGGGCAAGCACGAGAAGAAGCAGAGCACGGACCTCTCCGGAGGCCAGGCCCGCCGGCTCGACGTCGCGGTGGGCATCGTCGGCGACCCGGACCTGATCTTCCTCGACGAACCCACCACCGGGTTGGACCCGGTGGCTCGCCGGGAGGCCTGGGACCTGGTCCGCTACTTCTCCGAGCGCGGTCGAACCACCGTGCTCACCACGCACTACCTGGACGAGGCCGAGGCGCTGGCCCAGCGCGCCGCGGTGATCGTCGCCGGCCGAGTGGTCCAGTGCGGGCCGCTGGCCGAGTTCGGCGGCCGCTCGCAGACTCCGACCACGGTCTCCTTCCGGATTCCGCCGGAACTGGCCGGCCGCGCACTGCCGTCGCTGCCACCCGGGGCCGAACCGGCCCCGGTGGGCGCGGACGGCCTGCTCAGGATCGCCACCCACGCCCCGACCGCGCTGCTCGCGGCGCTGGTCCCGTGGGCGCACCAGGCGGGCGTCGGCGAACTGCCCGAACTGCGGGTGCACCGGCCCACCCTGGAGGACGTCTACCTGGACCTGATCCGGGAGCACGCCGACGGCACCGACCGCGGTGCCGACACCAGCCAGAGCATCACCCACGAGGCGGGCAAGCGATGACCCTCACACAACCCACCGCGACCGCCCCGGCCGCCGGGACCACCGCGACACCCCGGCGCGCCGCCCGCCTCCCCGGCATCGCGCGGGCCGGCGCGGCCCGCGCCAAGGTGGAGCTGCGCGCGTTCTTCCGCAACAAGCAGTCGCTGGTCTTCACCCTGATGTTCCCGGTGATCCTGCTGGTCGTCTTCGGCTCGATCTTCTCCGGCAAGGTGGCCGGCACCGACACCGACCTCAAGCAGGTCTTCATGGCCGGCATCATCGCGGCCGGCGTGATGAGCACCTCCTTCTCCGGCCTGGCGATCAACATCGCGATCGAGCGCGACACCGGTACCGTCCGCCGGCTCGCGATGACCCCGATGCCCAAGTCCGCGTACTTCATCGGCAAGCTGGTGCGGGTCATCGTCACCACCGCACTGGAGGCGGTGCTGCTGATCGGCATCGCACTGGCGCTGTTCGGGCTGCCGCTGCCCGGCACTCCGGAGCGCTGGTTCACCCTCGGCTGGGACCTCGCCCTCGGCACCGTCGCCTGTGCGATGGCCGGCGCCGCCTACTCGGCGCTGATCCCCAACAGCCGGTCGGCCGCGGCGATCGTCACCCCCGTCTTCATGGTGCTGCAGTTCATCTCCGGCGTGTTCTTCCCGTTCGGCCAACTGCCCGCCTGGATGCAGACGGTGGCCGCGTTCTTCCCGGTCAAGTGGATGGCCCAAGGCTTCCGCTCGGTCTTCCTGCCGGACTCCTTCACCGTCGTCGAACCCGCCGGGAACTGGGAACTGGGGCACATCGCGATGGTCCTCACCGCCTGGTCGCTGGCCGGACTGCTGCTGACCGCCTTCTCCTTCCGCTGGCGCGGACCCCGGGTCCGCTGAGACCTGGGGAGCTGGACCCATGACGACGACACCGGTACGTCTGCCCGAGCACCTGATCCACCCGTTCGCCCCGGCCGGGCGGGCGAACCCGCACCCGGCGTACCGGTGGCTCAGGGCCAACGACCCCGTCCATTACGACGCCGCGTCCCGGCTCTGGCTCGTCACCGCGCACGCCGACTGCGCGACCGTCCTGCGCGACCCGCGCTTCTCCGCCGCCCAGGGCCAGCGCGAGCGCGCCCGCGACGACGCCCTGCCGCCGTCCATGCTCACCACCGACCCGCCCGACCACCACCGGCTCCGCGCCCCCGGCGCCCTGCTCCTCGGACCGGCCGCCGTCCGCCCGCTCGGCGTCCACCTCGCCGCCGACGTCGACGCGCTGCTCGACCGGCTGCCCACGGACCGGCCGGTCGACGCCGTCGCCGACCTCGGACGGCCGCTCGCCACCGCCGTCTACGCCCGCCTCTTCGGGCTGCCCGCCGAACAACTGCAGCGCTTCGAGGCACTCGCCCGGGCCGCCTCCGTCAACCTCGACCCGATGGTGCCACCGGCCCGCGCCGCCCTCGGCCGCAGCGCAGCCGGCGCGCTCACCCACTACCTCGACGGGCACACCACCCGGGCCCTTCTCGAGGGCCTCCGGGTGCCGCTGACCGCGCTGGCCGCCGACGACCGGCTCAGCCGCGCCGAGATGCTCGGCGTCCTCAACCTGGCCGTCATCGGCGGCTGGCAGCCCCTCGCCGAATCCATCGGCAACGCCCTGCACCTGCTGCTGCCCGACCGCCCGGCCGTCGCCCGGCTCGCGCAGGCCGACGAGGACGCCGCCCGGCTCGCGGTCGACGAACTGCTGCGCCTGGAGGCGCCCATCCCGTTCACCGCCCGGGTCACCACCGAGCGGGTCGAGTTGCGCGGTGGCGAACTGCCGCCCGGCGCCCGGGTCCTCGCCGTCCTCACCGCCGCCAACCGCGACCCGGACGTCTTCACCGACCCGGACGCGCTGCGCCTCGACCGCAACCCCAACCCGCACCTCGGCTTCGGCGGCGGCCCCCACTTCTGCCTCGCCGCCCCGCTCGTCCGGCAGACCGCCGCGCTGCTGCTGCCCCGCCTGGTCGGCCGGTTCCCGGCGCTGCGCGGGCCGGCCGGCGCCCCGGACTGGGACCAGTGCCTGGTGCCGCGCCGCCTCCGGGCCCTCCCCATCGACCTCGGCGGTGAACTGTGACCGGGTACGACGCCATCGTGGTGGGCGCCGGCGCGTCCGGGCTGAACTGCTCCCGACTGCTGCGCCGGGAGGGCCTCTCCGTCGTGGTGTACGAAGCCCGGGAGCGGGTCGGCGGGCGGATCCACACCTTCCACCCCGCCGACGGCGGCCCGCCGCTGGAACTCGGCGCCCAGGTGGTCCACGGGGACCGCAACCCGGTGCACCAGCTCGTCGGGCCCGGCCGCACCAGCCCCGTACCGCGCCGGGTCACCGCCCGGATCGTCGAGGACGGCGCCGACCGGTCGATGGGCGCGCTCGGCTCGGGCCGCCGCGCCCCCTGGCAGCTGGAAGCCATGCTGCGGCGCGCGCCCGGCATCACCGGCCTGTCCGTCGGCACCTGGCTGCGGGCCCAGGGCAGCACCGGCCCTGAGGCCGCGGCCGCCCGCGAGTGGTTCCGCCAGAACTGGGCCGCCGACCCCGACGAGCTGAGCGCCGCCGCCGTCGCCTCCGCGCACCGCGGCGACGCCGGGGGCGGGGGTGGCGGCGGGGACGTGGGCGAAAGCGTCGGCGAGGGCTTCGGTGTCGGCGTCGGCGAGGGCGTCGGTGTCGGCGAGCGCGTCGGGGAAGGCGTCGGGGAAGGCGAATTCGCCGTCGAAGGCGGCTTCGCCCGGCTGCCGGAGCGGTTGGCCGCGGGCCTGGACGTCCGGCTCGGCGAGCCCGTCCGGGAGCTGGCGCACGAGCCCGGGCGGGTCACCGTACGGACCGACACCGGGACGGCCACCGCCCGCGCCGCCGTGCTCACCGTCCCGCCCGCCGTGCTCACGGCCGGCGCGATCACCGGCCTGCCCGCGCAGAAGCGCGCCGCCGCCACCCGGCTCCCCGCCGGCGACGGCTGCTGCGCCGTGGTGACGCTGGACCGCCCCGCACCCGACACGGTGATCGTCTTCGACGTCGACGGCCGCGCCGGCTTCGTCCGCTGCACCACCGGCCGCCCGGAGGCGCTGGTGGTCGCCAAGGCAGGAGCCGCCGCCCACCTGCGCGCGGCCGTCGCGGACCGCACGGCCCTGGCCGCCCTGCTGGCCACCGCGCTGCCCTGGACTTCAGGCGCCGCCGTCCTCGGCCTCGCCGTCGCCGACTGGGGCCAGGACCCGTACGCCGGCGGCGCGTTCACCGCACCCCGGGCCGGACTGGAGGGCGCCGCCCGCGAGTGGGCGGAGCCGGTGGACGGCACCCTCTTCTTCGCCGGCGAGGCGACCCTGACGGGCTTCCGGCTGCCCTGGGTGCAGGGCGCCCTGGCCAGCGGGCAGCGGGCCGCCGAACAAGTCCTCAAGGCCCTGGCAACTCGACGAACGTGAGCCCCATGACTGTGCACCACGGCTGGTACCTGCTGGCCTTCCGCTCCGAACTGACCGACGAGATAACCCCGTTGGCAATCGGGCCGCGCCGCCTGATCGCCCTCCGCGAGGACGAGCGGATCCGCGTCCTGGACGCCTCCTGCCCGCACCGCGGCGCCCACCTCGGCTACGGCGGGCGGCGCGAGGGCGACTGCGTCGTCTGCCCGTTCCACGGCAAGCGGATCGGCCTCGGCGACCCGTCCAAGCACTGGTCGGTCGCCGAGCACCGGGTGCTCACCTGGGGCGACGCGCTGTTCGTCCGGCTCTCCGACGACCCGGACGGCGACCGCGGCTTCGAACCGGCGGTGAAGGGCTGGACCGACGAGTACCCGCTGGTGGCGGCCGTCAGCCTGCCCGTGGCCGTGCCGTCCGAGTACGTGGTCGAGAACGCCTTCGACCCCGACCACTTCAAGGCCGTCCACGGCGTGCCCGGAAACCAGGGGATGGCCACCCGCCGCGGCGAGCACGGCGAACTGGTGATCGAAGGCCAGTTCCTGATGCAGACCTCGCCCTGGCAGGACGCCCGCACACTGGAGGGGATCCGCTGGGAGGCCGTCCGCACCGGCCGCGTCCGCTGGGACTACAAGCCGCGCTTCCATGCCCAGGCGTTCAGCCCCAACGTGGTCGTCACCGAGTTCGGCCCGCTGGAGGAACGGCAGGTGATCGTCACCGGCTCGGTGCCCACCGAGGACGGCGGCTGCGTCGCCCGCGTCGCCATCGGCGTGCGCGAGAACCAGCGCGCCGCCCTGCCCGCCCTGCTCGGGGGCAGCGAGAAGGCGCTCGCCGAGGACAAGGTCGTCTGGGAGCACCTCGACCACGCGATGACCCCGCGCTACGACGCCCGCGACGAGCCGGTGCTCGCCTTCCGGGCCTTCTGCGCCGACTTCCCCGGAGGCACCGGTGCCTGACAGCCCGTACCCGCCCCTCCTTTCCGACCTGCCCTCGCAGCCGTACCTGCACCTGCACCGCCAGGGCGAGGGCCCGGCCGTGCTGTGGATCCACGGCTACACCATGGACTCCACCACCTGGCAGCCGCTGTGGGACCGCCTCCCCGGCTGGACCCACATCGGCATCGACCTGCCCGGCCACGGCGGCTCGGCCCCGCTCCCCCCGGGGCTGCCGCTCACCGCCCTGGCCGGGCAGCTGGCCGAAGTGGCGAAGGAGACCGGCGCCCGGCGGCTGGTCGGGCTCTCCTTCGGCTCCATGTCGGCCATCCAACTCGCCCTCCAGGAGCCGTCGTCGATCGACCGGCTGGTGCTCGCCGCCCCCACCCTGGCCGGCACCCCCAACGAGGCCTCGGCGCGGGTCCGGTACCAGCAGCTCGCCATGCTCTACCGCATGACCGGCCCCGGCGAACCACTGGCCGACCTCTGGATGCAGTCCCCGCCGGACATCTTCACCGGCACCCGGCGCCATCCCGCCCTGCGCGCCGCCCTGCGCGAGGTCATCACCCGCCACAGCTGGGCCGAGCTGGGCAACCGCGCCATGGACGCCCTCACCGCCCACCGACACACGGCCGCCGACCTGCGCCGCATCACCGCCCGCACCCTGGTGCTGCTCGGCGACGAGGACATGCCCGCCTTCGTCCGCAACGCCTCGCTGCTCCGCGACACCGTGCCGCACTGCTCGCTGGAGACCCTGACGGAGACCGGCCACCTCCCCCTCCTCGAACGCCCGGAGGAGTGCGCCCCCCTGATCGCCGCCCATCTGACCTGAGGCCGTACGCCCGGCGGCCCGCTCCCTGCGCGCAGGGAGCGGGCCGCTTCGGCGCGGTCTACCGGTGGAGGTAGGTGTCGGTGAAGCCGGTGCCGCTGGAGTTCAGGGCGCTGGTGCGGGCCTCGTAGGTGCCGTTCGCGCTGGGGTCGAGGGCGACGGGGCTGTAGGAGCCGAGGGACTTGCCGTTGACGGTGGCCGAAGTAAAGCTCAGGGTGCCGAAGTTGGGGTACGAGCCGGTCGGCGACTCGATGATGACCTCGGCGCTGGTCCGCTGCGCGGACAGGTTCTTGGTGGTGGTGTACGTCCAGCCGCGGGTGGAGTCGGTCAGCTTGAGGGTGTACCTGTTGCTGCCGGCGTAGGTCACCGAGGCGCTGATGGAGTCGCCGGCCGACACCGGGTACGAGCCGGTGCTCAGGTACACCGGCGCCGACGGGTACATCTCGTACCAGGCCTGGTTCACCGGGCTGCCGCTGGAGCAGTCCGTCGCCACCCCGGTCTGCTCCACGGTGGAGGAGCCGTACCCGTCGATGCCGACCCACGGCGCGTACAGGTCGTTGGTGGAGTTGCACGTCGCGCGCGGCTCGGTCCAGGTCGCCGACACCGAGGTGAAGCCGCTGCCGGTGGCGGCGTAACCACCCCAGTTGTAGCCGTTGGTGTTGTACTGGAGGGGGCGGAACGACAGGCCCTGCGCGGCCGCCGCGGTGCTCGGTGCGGCCGGTACGGCGAGGGTGGTGGCGGCGGCCGCGAGGGTGGCGACGCGTATCAGGAATCGGCGCATGCTGGCTCCTTCGTGGGGGGCAGGCAGGAGACTCCCACTCCGGTCCCGGGCCGTGGGGGTGGCCGAGGCGGGTGGCAGTTCAGGGTTGCCGACCTGTCATGAGCCCAGCAAGGGGCCCGACGCGAAGGTTGAGGAAGGAATTGCCAGGCCGAGTACAGCACTTGGCGTTGCACGGCGGTATCTCATCTTCCGGATGCCCGCACGCGCACGGCCCGCTCCCTGCGTGCAGGGAGCGGGCCGTCTAGCCGATCTGGTCAGCCGAAGGGCAGGACTTGGGTGCTGCCCCCGGTCAGGACCGCTGCTCGCTGATCACGTGGCCTGAACGCCCCACGAGATCGGTCTGCCTTCCTGCGCGCAGGAAGGCAGACCGGGGAGTAGCAGCCGGCCGTTCTGGAGCGGCCAGATGGTGTAGATGGTGAATCCCGTGTGCTCGCCGGTCGGAACAAACCCCGCCTTGATCAGGACGCGGGCGGAGGCCGGGTTGTCAGGGTGGTGCTTGGCGCGGATCTCAGGTAGACCAAGGCGGCCGAAGCCCAAGGCGAGAATCCGGCGGACTGCTTCGGTGGCATGCCCCTTCCCCCAAGCATCCGCACGCAGGATGTAGCTGAGTGCAGCGACAGGACGGTCCAGGTGGAGCTTGGTGATCCCGAGCAGGTCGCCGTCAAGGTCGAGGCCCAGAGTGAAGACCGGGCGTGGGCATTGGATGGTCGAGGCCGCCGCGTCGTGTGCGACGCGGCGGGCTTCGGCAGCGCCCATCGGCCCCCGTCCGAGGAACCTGGTCGATTCTCGGCTGTAGATCCGCTGGAGGGCTGCGGTGTCGGCCATTGTGAGCTCTCGCAGTTCGATCACGTGTCGACCGTTTGAACAAGGTCGGCCAGCTCGGCGGCGGTCGGCCGGTCGTCGGGCTCGGACAGCAGGGCGTTCCGCAGGTGGTTCTGAACGGTGGGCCAGGGCGTCCTGGCGGAAAGGGGGACGGTTCTGGCGGCGATGGCCTTGCGGAGCTCCGCCACCGGTGTGTCCCGGCCGAGCTTGGCGGCCGCGTACTCCAG
Organism: Streptomyces sp. NRRL S-350; assembly: GCF_000719705.1. GTDB lineage: Bacteria > Actinomycetota > Actinomycetes > Streptomycetales > Streptomycetaceae > Kitasatospora. Next base: position 14,635 of record NZ_JOHO01000065.1, read on the forward strand.
TGGCCATCGTCCGGTGATGCAGGTCCACAGGGTGCCGGCGAGGGCGTAGACGTCGGAGGCCGGTGTCGGGCGGACGGGCTGGGGGCCGGTGGTGATCCGGGCGGCCAGCTCGGGGGCAGTGAGGTGGATCATCGTGCCGTCGAAGGTCGTCCACGGCGTGGTGCCGACTTGTCGGGACCAGGCGAAGTCCAAGAGGCGGACCGTTCCGTCCTCGCCGTGAATGCCGTGCTGGGGCTGGAGGTCGCCGTGCACCCATCCTTTGGCGTGGAGGTCCGCCACGGCACGGCTCAATCCGACCGCGGCGGCCATGGCCTCGTCCCGTCCTCCTTCGCCTTTGCGCAGGGGACGGAAGACCTGCCACGTCGATGGTCCGACCAGCCACGGGGTGACGAACCAGACGCCGGCATCGAATCGGCCGGCGGTCACGGCGTATCCGGGGAGTTGATCCAGCACGGAGGCTTCGCGCGCGGTGACCTCGGCGGCCTCCCCGGTGCCGAGCTTGATGCTTGCGATGCCCCGTGGCCCGGTGGCCTTCCAGACTGCCGAGCCCCGCCGGTTGCTGATCTCCTCCAGCTCCAGCGGCCCGCAGATTTCCTGCGCGGCCTTCAGCGCTTCGACGGCCTCGCGAGTGAACTCGCCCATTCTCTCACTGCCTTCCACTCGCAAGGGATGTGCTCGAACACGTCGCGGCCGTCGTCCACGTATCCGGCCACTGCCGCCGCGAGGTCGGGTGTGCCTGTCAGGAACTTCGGGTCGAGGGGGCGGACAGCCGTACGCACCGGGAGGAACGAGAAGGGGGCCAGCGGGATGCTGTGCCCGGCCCGGCCGACCTCAGCGGCTCCCTTCGCGAACTTGCCGAACATCACGCCGACCGGCCCGTAGAGGTTCTTCAAGGCCCAGTGAGGCCAGTCCAGTAGCTCGCGGTGGCCGGCGTCGGCGCACTGCCCGACCAGCACCAGGTTCTCGCACGCAAGCGCACCGTACGGCCGGGCCATCACGGGGCGAATCCACTCGGCGGCCTGCACGCCCGCGTAGAACAGCTCCGCTTCGATGGCGTACCGGTGCGTGCCGGGCGTGATCTCGTACACGGTCCATCCGGTCATACCGCGAGCCGTGGACGGCTGGAGGAACGGGCAGTGCGGTTGCAAGGTGACCAGGTAGCCGCTCACGTTCACGCTGGTCGGGCTATCTGTCCGGGCCTCGATGAGGCGGAGCGCCCCGGCGGTCTGCCGGGACGCTCCTCCAGATGTGGTGATCACCGGTTGGTCGCCGTGGCGGTCAGATCATCGCCGTCGCCGGGCGCGGGCGAGCAGTTCCACTCGGCCCAGACCTCTCCCGTCTCCCGGTATCGAGCCAGGGATTCGGTGTCGACCGAACCGGCGGCGTCGGTGAACCAGGTCTCCGGGAGGGGGCCGTACACCTCCTCGTACGCGCTCACCCAGGAGATGAAGCCGGCCCCCGCGCTCTCGACGTGCACCAACTTGCGGTTGGCGTACTGGACGGCGAACGTCCCATGCGCGGCCGGGTCGGTGGCGAGCTGGTGCCAAGCCGTGTCGATGGCGGCGGAGAACATCTCCGGCGCCGCCTCGCCCGCGTCGAGGCGGCGCGCGGTGATCGTGAAGAACTTGCCCAGTTCGTCCAGCTCGGTGCAGGACTTGATGGTGGTGGTGGTGCTCACGTGCCGCTCCAATCGGTTGACTCTGCTCGTTCCGGACTGGACGAGCGGTCATGCGCTCCAAAGAATCGTCAGACTTGCCGTCAGCTTCGATATCCGGCCGGTAATCTCACGGTGAGATGGATTCTCTGAGGCGGAGGACCGGGCTTGGGAACCGCGTTGGAACCAATCAGGCTTCCGGACCTCGCATGGCAGAACGAGGAAGTGCGGGAAGCGCTCCGCCGACGGGACGTTTCCGCGCTCTTTCTGTATGTGCAGCACCACAGTGGCGCCAGCCAGGCCAGACTCGCCGTTCAGGTCGGGATGACCCAGAGCAGGGTCAACGAGATCATCAATGGCCATCGCCAAGTCACGAAGCTGGACGTCTTCGAACGCGTCGCCGCTGGCCTCAACATGCCGGACAGTGCCCGCAGGCTTCTCGGGCTCGCTCCGCGCTGCTCGGATCGACGCGAGCCCGGCTCGGCGTTCGACCTTGCCGCGTTCCCTGAGATCGTCCGCGTCTACAGCGATCAGGCATCAGCCGCCGCCGAGATCCAGCGTGCCGCACGGTCCGCCGCCGACCTGGATGTCCTGGCCGTACGCGGGCTCGGGCTGCTTGCCCTTCGCGACTCGCTACTCCGGCGGCACCTCGACCGAGCCGATGACCCGGCACCACGGCTACGCGTTCTCATCCTCGACCCGGATTCAGCGGCAGCCGAACATCGAGCGGCTGAAATCGGTGAGTCATGTGAGTCGCTCGCCGGGGGTATCCGCCTCGCTGAGGCCCGCCTCCGAGAACTCGCCGAGATCGGACACGTCGAGGTCTACCGGTACGACGTCGTTCCGGTCTGGCGCATCATCAGGCTTGATCGGACGCTCTACGTCGGGGTTTTCGACACGGACTGGGAAGGGCATGAGTCGGCGACGTATAAGGTTCTTCCCACTCCCAGCGGGCCCTTGTACCGGGGCTGGCGAAGGCAGTTCGAGGTGTTGCTGGACGGCGCTCGGCGCGTGATCTGACGGAGGGAACAGGATGGCGATCGAAGCGGAGCTGAAGGCGATTGTTCGTGACCCGGAAGGTGTCCTCAAGCAGTTGGAGGACCGGCATGGTACGGGCCGTGCCGAGGTCTACCGCGACACGTACTACGACGCACCGGACGGCAGTCTGATGGATGGCGACCGCGAGCTTCGGATTCGTACTGTCCACAGCCCTGACGACACCCGCACGCTGCTCACTTACAAGGGTGCCCGGGTCGACGAGGCATCCGGATCGAAGCCGGAGGCGGAAACTCGCGTCGAGGACGCGGACGCCGCACACGACATCATCCGGGGTCTCGGCTTCACCACGCGTATCCAGTTCGAGAAGCGGTGCCGCAACTACACCGTCGAGCGCGACGGACGGCGGCTCCTCGCCACCCTGGTCCGTGTCCCGGAGCTGGATGCCACGTTCATCGAGGTCGAGACCGTGGCCGCCGCACAGAACGACCTTGCACCGGCGCTGGCCGCTGTCAAAGCCACACTGACCGACCTCGGGATCGGCGACGACGACCTGACAACCGAGCTGTACACCGACGCGGTTGCGGCAGCGCGTCCCTGAACCAAGCTTCGAGCGGATCTCCCCAGCTCGGCAGCACCGCGCAGCGAAGGGCGAGGGAAACCAACGGCCCGCCGCCGGGAAGGCGGTGGGCCGTTGGGGAGGTCCGGGTCAGGCCTCGGTGGTGGTGGCGGCGAAGGTCACGAACGCCGCCCAGGCGGCCGGGTCGAAGGCCAGCTGGGGGCCGGTCTTGTCCTTGGAGTCGCGGACGTGGACGGTGCCGGGGGTCTCGGCGACCTCGATGCACTCGGCGCCCTCGTTGCTGCTGTAGCTGCTCTTGAACCATGCCAGCTCGGCCATGCTCATCGCTCTCCCAGGATCATTTCGATCAAGGCCAGGGACTCCCTCATGTTGAGCGCCTGCCCCCTGAGGGTGCCGTATCGTGCCGCCATCGTACGGACTTCCTCGGGGTCCGTGATCAGGCGGTTGACGTGCTGCACCTCAACGTACGCGATCTGTGGCCGTCCAGGAGGGGTGAGGAGCGTGAAGGGCCCGCCCATGCCGGCGTTCTCGGGCGCGTCGAGCGGCATGACCTGCAGCTCCAAACCGCGGATCTCCGCGACCTTGAGTAGCCGTTCGAGCTGCTCCCGGTGGACGTCCCAGCCGCCGATCGGGCGGCGAAGGACGCTCTCGTCGATCACCCAGCTCATCGTCGGCAACGGCCACCGGGTCAGGATCTCCTGCCGATCGAGTCGGGCCGCGACCCACTTGTCGATCTGCTCTACGGAGAGCCACGGCCTGCGCATCTCGTAGAGCGCCCGGGCGTGGGACTCGGTCTGAAGCAGCCCCGGGACGAGCAGGGTGGCGTAGCCGTGGATCTCGATGGCCTTGGCTTCTTCCGCCGTGAAAGCCCGGTTGAACGCCGGGTGCCGCGTGGCCACCCGGATCTTCGCCTTCATCACGTCGTCCGCGACCGCCCTCAGCACGCCGCCCGCGTTGAGGAGGTCGTCGGCCATCGTCAGGAACTCGATCCGCGGCGTCCGCACGCCCCGTTCCATCGCGCCGATCTGGTCCTCGCTGTAGCCGGTCAGCCTGGCGAGGTCCTTCTGCGTGAGCCCCGCCCGCTCCCTGAAGAGCTTGATCAGCTTCCCCACCGCGCTGTAGAACTCCGCGACCCCGTCGGAGTTCTCCGCCGTCTCGCCGTCGCCGGAGACCGTGCGTTCGACGCCACCCACGGCAATCACCCGTCCTTTCGATCGAATGATCCGGGCCGCCCGACAGGCGCACCCTGCGCCTCCGCACAGGCACGTTGAGTGCGCGTCGAATGCGTGGTCAGGGTACGTCCGCGCCGTCACGCTTTTCTCCCATGACCACCGAAATCCCCTTCGGCCACACCACCGTCCTCGCCGCCACCCCCAAGGGCGCCGCGATCTGTCGACGCATCGCGAGACGTCAACTCACCGTCTGGGGGCTGAACTCCACGCACACCGAGCCGTTCCACGCCGCTCTCCTCATCGTCGCGGAGCTGGCCGCTAACGCGACTACGCACGGTCGTCTTCCGGGGCGCGGCTTCGAGCTGCACCTCTCGCTCACCACCACCGCGCGCCGGGGCACCACCCTGCGCATCGAGATCAGCGACCCCAGGGGCGACAGGCTCCCGCTCCTCCCCACGGCCCTCACGCCCAACTCCCAGTCCGGGCGCGGCCTCACCCTCATCGACGCCCTCTGTGACCGCTGGGGCACGAACCCCCGGCACCCCAACTCGAAGACGGTCTGGGCCGAGCTGGACCTCACCAGTGCGGGATAGCGGGAGGAGTGGGAAGTCGGCCGAGCCGACTTCCCACTCCTCCGCAGCGGAGACGCCGCCGGCTCAGGTCACCCGGACCGGGCGGACCTCGACGAGGTCGCCCGGGGCCGAGGGCATGCGGCGGGCCCAGGTGACGGCTTCCGCCTCGTCGGCCACGTCGATGACCCAGATCCCGCCGAGGTGTTCGTGGCCGGAGCGGTACGGCCCGTCGGAGACCGGTGCCCCGGTGGCGCCCCCCGGCACCACCAGGCGGGCGCTGCAGCTGCGTTGCAGCCCGCCGCCGTACCGGACGGCGACCCCGGCCTCGTGCATCTCGCGGCCGAATCTCGCGTGGGCGGCGTCGAGGGCGGCCTCCTCCGCCTCGCTCAGTCCGTTCCAGACCCGCTCGTCGCCGTGAATGAGCAGGGTGTATTCCATGAGCCTCAGTTCTCCGTTCCCACCGGCCGGTTGTTCCGCGGCGGTCCGTCGCAGCGACGGACCTCCACCCGGCCCGATTCGCTGAGCGGGAGTTTCGCCGCCCAGCCGAGCGCCTCCTGTTCGGAGGGCACGTCGATCACCCAGAGGCCGCCGACCTCCAGGACGCCGTCTCCGGCCCGGGCCTCGCCTTCGGCGGCGGCCGGCCGGGCCAGCCGCGCGCCGTAGGTGATGCGCACGCCGGCTTCGGCGAGCTCCCGGCCGAAGGCGCGGTTGGCGGTGAACCGCGCCTCGCGCTCCTGGGGTGTCATCCGGTCCCAGTCCGTCTCCTGGCCGTAGACCAGCAGGGCGTACTCCATGTCCCCTCCCCGGAACAGAGAACTACATCTGGCGGCTGGCGAGCCGGGCGAACAGCCCGTCCCGGTCGGCGAGGAGTTCCTCGTACCGGCCCTGCTGGACGACCCGCCCCTGGTCCATCACGATGATCCGGTCGGCCTCGGCGACCGTCGACAGCCGGTGGGCGATGACGACCCGGGTGGCGTTGAGCCGCCGGGTGGATTCGGTGACCAGGCGTTGGGTCGGGTTGTCCAGCGCACTCGTCGCCTCGTCGAAGAAGACGATGCGGGGTCGGGAGACGAGCGCGCGGGCGATCATCAAGCGTTGCCGTTGGCCGCCGCTGAGGGTGCTGGTGCCTTCGGAGAGCACGGTGTTCATGCCCATGGGCAGGGCGGCGATGTCCTTGTCGATGCCGGCCATCTCGGCGGCCGCCCAGGCGTCGTCGAGGGTGTGGTTGGTGGAGCCGACGATGTTGGCCTTGATGTCGCCGGCGAGCAGGGCGCCGTGCTGGAGGACGACGCCGCACTGGCGGCGCACCGCGGAGACCTCCAGTTCGCCGAGGTCCTGGCCGTCGTACAGGACGGTGCCGGCCTCGGGCCGCTCGAAGCCGAGCAGGAGCCGTAGCACGGTGGACTTGCCGCTGCCGGAGGGCCCGACGACGGCGACGAACTCGCCGGGTTCGATGGTCAGGGTGACGTCCTGGAGGGCGGGCGGGCCGTCCTGGCCGTAGCGGAAGGTGACGTGGCTGAGGCCGAGGCGTCCGGAGAGGTCGCCGGGGTCGGCCTTGGTGTCGTCGACTTCGGGCTTCTCCTCGAGGATCGGCCGCAGTCGTTCCAGCATCGGTACGACGCCCATCGCGGTGACCGCCGCCGAGGTGAACTGCAGGCTGGAGGCGATCAGCAGGTTGAAGGCGGTGAAGAAGGAGAGGAAGACCGGGATCGGCACGCTGCCGTCGAGCGGGCCGGCGATCATCCCGAAGACGATGACCGAACAGACCAGCGGGAAGCCGGCGTTGAACGTCGTGACGGCGTTCTGCACCCGGCGCGAGGAGGCGGCGAGTCCGCGCCCCTTGCCGAACTCGGCGGCCCACACCCCGAACACCCGGTCCTCGGCTGCGGTGACCCGCAATTTGGGGATGGCGGTGAGGAGTTGGAAGACGCGGGCGGACATGGTCTGCTCGTGGGCGTACAGCCGGCGCTGCCAGCGGACCTCGAACCGTCCGGCGGCGAGGGCGAAGCCGCCGCCGATCAGGACCAGGGCGGTGGCGAGGGCGGCCAGCCGCAGGTCGTAGAAGAAGACCAGCACCAGGTTGGCGAGCCCGGTGAGCAGCCCGAGGGTGGCGGTGGTCATCATCCCGGAGAGGGTTTCCTGGGCGGCGCTGACGCCCAGGACGGTGGTGCCGAGTTCGCCGGTGGAGTAGTCGGCGAAGAACGGTGCGGGCAGGGACAGCAGCCTCGTCCAGACGCCGACCTGCATCGCGGCGGTGGAGCGGCTCTCGATCCGCAGGACGGCGATGTTCTGGACGATGGACAGCGCGGCGACCGCCATCGCGGAGCCGATCACCACCAGGGCGCCCTCGGTGATCAGGTTGCGCTGGGCGTGCGCGACGAAGGTGCCCAGCACCTGGCCGGTCATGACGGGGACGAGCAGGCCGATCAGGGCGACCAGCGTGGCCATGCCGGTGAACATCCACAGGTCGCGCCGGTTGTTGCGCAGGCCGAACCTCAGCAGGCCGGCGACGCTCCGTACGGTCGCGGGCAGCGGCCGGTACAGCACGGTGGCCTTGTTCTGGAGTTCGGCGGCGAGCGTCGGGGTCAGCGGGGTGACCTTGCCGCCTTCGGCGAGGACGTAGCCTCCGCCGGAGCCGTCGCCGAGGGGGAGCAGGGCGACGGGGGCGCCGGCCTTGCGGTAGCCGACCATCGCGCCGAGGTCGTTGCGCCACCACCGGCCGTCCAGGCGGACGGAGCGGGTGCGTACGCCGGAGGCCAGTGCGATGGCCTGCAGCCGGTCGAGTCGGCGGTCGTGCCCGTTGCCGGTGACGGGGGCGGTGATGGTGTAGCCCTCGTGTCCGGCGACGAGGCGGGCGGCGGCGAGGGTGGGTTCGTCGCCGGTGGCGTCGCCGATCCGCAGTCGGGAGGCGGTGTCGCGCAGGACGGTCTCGAAGCCGCGGGCGGAGTCGGCGAGGGTGGCGGCGTCGCGTTCCCGGCGGGCGGTGATGAGTTCGGTCTCGCTGTCGCGGCGGGTTTCGATCCGGCGGTCGACGGTGTCGAGCAGCCGTCCGCAGTGGGTGGCGAGGCGTTCCCAGAGTCCGCCTTCGTCGAGCAGTCGGCGCGGTGGGACGGCGCGGACGGTGGCGGGGCCGGTGGCGACCAGCCAGTCCTTCTCGGTGAGGCAGAGTTCGGTGCCCGCGGCGAGTTCGCCGGCCGCGCCGCCGGGGGCTTCGACGGTGCCGTCCTCGATGCGCACCCACTGCAGGCCGTCGACGGAGCGCAGGGCCTGGCCGCGTTTGAGGGTGGTCGGCCCGGTGGGGTCGAGCGGGGTGAACTCGCGGGGCGGCAGGGTGTCGCGCAGGGCGCCGGCCAGTGCGGTGAGGCCGTGGGCGAGTCCGGTCAGGAACCGGTCGGCGGCCTGCTGTTGTTCGTTCTCGGGCAGGGCGCGGACGGCGGCGCCGGCGGCGGTGCCGCAGTCCCGGCCGCGGGCGGAGAGGCCTTCGACCCAGGCGGTGGGGAGGTGGGAGAGTTCGGCGCCGAGGACCGGTCGGGCGACGATGCCGCGCCGTGGTCCGGCGGCCGCGCCGGGCACCAGGGTGCCGGCCCCGATCCGGCAGAGGAAGTGCCAACGGCCTTGTGGTGCGCCGGAGTCGAGCTGTACGGCGAACAGGTCGACGGCGCCCGAGCGGACCAGGAGCATCCGCCCGGGGTCGTCCAGGACGAGGTAGCGGTCGGCCGACGGCTCGACCGGTTCGGCCGCGTCGGTGAAGAACGGTGGGAAGACTTCCGGTGCGAGTGTCACAGCTCGTCCTCCTCCTCGCGGCGCGCGGACTCGATGAGCGCGGTGTAGTGGCCGCCCAGCGCCAGCAGCTCGTCGTGGGTGCCGCGTTCGACGATCTCGCCCTCGTGCAGCACGATGATCTCGTCGGCGTCGCGGACGGTGGAGAGCCGGTGGGCGATGATCAGGCAGGCGCAGCCGCGGCGGCGCAGGTTGTCCATGATCACCCGCTCGGTCTCCGGGTCGAGGGCGCTGGTGGCTTCGTCCAGCACCAGCAGGGTCGGTTCGGTGGCCAGTGCGCGGGCCAGTTCGAGGCGTTGGCGCTGGCCGCCGCTGAAGTTGCGGCCGCCCTCCAGGACGGGGCTGTGGATGCCGCCGGGCCTGGTCATGACGGTGTCGAAGACGGCGGCGTCGTGCAGCGCGGCGGTGACGGCCTCGTCGGGGACGTCGTCGTTCCACAGCGTGAGGTTGTCCCGGACGGTGCCTTCGAACAGGGAGATGTCCTGGTCGACGTAGGCCAGTGAGGAGGCCAGGACGGTCCGGGAGAGTTCCTCGCGCGGCCGCCCGTCGAGCAGGATCCGGCCCGACCACGGGGTGTAGAGGCCGGTGAGCAGCCGGCCGAGGGTGGACTTGCCGCTGCCGGAGCCGCCGACCACGGCGATCCGGCGGCCGGGCACCACGGTCAGGCTGAGGTCCTTGATGATGGGATCGGAGAGCGGGCTGTAGCCGAAGCGGACGTTCTCGAACTCCAGGCTGCCGTCCAGTTTGGGCCCGGCCGGCGGCTCCGGCCGGGCGAACGCGGCCGCCACCGGGTAGCGCTCGACGTCGTACAGCCGCTTGATGTCGGCGGTGACGTCCTGCAGTCGGCCGCCCAGGTTGGTGAGCTGGGTGACGGGGCGGCTGAGCGCGGCGAGCAGGGTCTGGAAGGAGACCAGGATGCCGACGCTCATCGCGCCGTCGACCACGCGCTGTCCGCCGACGAGCAGGATCAGGCCGCTGTTGAGTGCGGCGAGCATCGGCGGCACCACGGTGAGCACGGCGCTGGGGATGCCCAGTTTCTGCTTGGCGGTGACGACCTTGGCGAGGAATCCGGCCCAGCGGCTGAACGCGTCCGGTTCGGCGCCGGTGGCCTTGACCGTCTCGATCAGCGAGAGCGTGGTGAAGGTGGTCGCGGTGAGGTTGCCGCGGTCGGTGCGCAGCGCGGCGACGGCGTCGGTGCGGGAGCGGGCGACGGCCTGCAGCACGACGATGTTGAGCAGCGCCATGCCGACGCCGACGACGCCGAGCAGGATGTCGTAGCGGATCAGGACGGCCGCGTAGAACAGCACCAGGCCGAGGTTGATGACGGTCAGCGCGAGGTCGCGGGAGAGGATCTCGGCGACGACGTCGTTGCCGGACACCCGCTTGGCGACTTCGGCCGGGCGGCGCTGGAGGAAGAAGTCGACGGGCAGTCGCAGCAGGTGCCGGAAGAACCGGGCGGAGCTGACGAGGCCCATCCGGATCTCGATCCGCAGCAGGTAGTGCCGTTGGACGGAGGTCAGCACGAAGACGACGGCGGCGGTGGCGGTCATGGCGGCCAGCAGCGGGAGGAGGTAGCCGCTCCCGCTGCCGGCCAGGACCCGGTCGATGAACACCCGGGTGTACGCGGGGATCGCGATGCCGGGGAGCACCAGCAGCAGGCTGGCCAGCAGGACCAGCGGCATCGCGCGTCCGGTGGGCAGCCGGCGTTCCAGCAGGGCGCGGGTGACGCCGCCCCGGTCGCCGCCGGGTTCGAAGCCGGGGCCCTTCTCGAAGGCGAGCACGATGCCGGTGAAGCCGGAGTCGAACTCGTCCCACTCCATCAGGCGCGGGCCGCTGGCCGGGTCGTTGACCGCGACGACGGTGCGCCCGTACCGGGTGCGGACGCCTTCGACCACCATGAAGTGCTGGAAGGCCCAGAAGATGATCACCGGGCCGTCGAGGTCGCGGAGCTTCTCGGCCTCGGTCTGGTAGCCGCGGGCCGTCAGCCCGTACGTGCGGGCGGCGTTGAGCAGGGTGGAGGCGCGGGCGCCGTCGCGGGAGACGCCGCAGACGCCGCGCAGGTCCTCCAGCGGCACCCAGCGGCCGTGGTGGGCGAGGATCATGGCGAGGCTGGCGGCGCCGCACTCCACCGACTCCATCTGCAGGACGGTCGGTACGGCGTGGCGCCAGCGCCGCGGCGCGGTCGCCCGGGTGGGGCGGCCGGCGCGCTTCTTCTTCCGCCGGCGGGTCTTTCCGGGCTCGGGGTCCGCGGTGGTGGTCCGGGCGGCCTCCGGGATCGTGGCTGTCATCGGAGCCCCCCTCAGCGGCCGAGGATCAGGTTGAACGGGGTCTGCTTGCCCACGTTGATGGTGGCGGTGACGGCGACCTGGGTGCCGAGCCGGTTCGGCGGCCCGCTCTGCGAGGTCCAGGCGTAGCCGGTCGGGGTGTCCGGGTCGGGGGTGAGGTCGACGACGACCAGTCGGGGCGCGTCCTTGCCGAGGAAGCGCTGCGCGGCGAGGTCGCCGCCGACCAGGCCGGAGAGCGCCTCCCGGGTCAGCGGGTACGGGCTGACGGAGCCGACGGTGCCGCGCAGCAGGCCGAAGGCGCCGGCGGGGGTGGTGGAGACGTTGAGGTCCACCTGGTCGCCGGGTTCCAGTCCGACGGTGCGGGCCGCGGGTACGAAGACCATCGCGACCATGCGGTCCTGCGGGCCGTCGGCGCGTTCGACGGAGGCGACCGGGGAGCCCGGGGAGACGACCTGCCCGTCGGTGACGGACAGGCCGACCACCCGCCCGCCGAACGGGCTGGTGATCTCCCGGCTGTGGCCCTCGGTGTCCTCCACCCGGGCCACCGACTGCCCCTGCCGCACCTGGTCGGACGGCTGGGCCAGGACGGAGCGGACCATCCCGCCGAACGGGCTCTGGATCATCGCGGTGCCGCGCGGGCTGGTCAGCAGCCCGGGGGCGTCGACGGTGATCGGGATCCGCCCGGCGAAGGTCCACAGCAGCGCCGCCGCCATGGTGATCATCACGACGAACAGGGCGATCCAGCCCCGCGGCGCGGCGAGCAGCGTGGGCGAGTCCAGCTCGTCCGGCTCGCGCATCCGCTGCAGCGCCTTGAAACGGAACTTCATCTTCTGGCTTCTCTCCGTGGGACGCCGACGTCCTGGCGCAGCGTCGGGGGCCGGCTGCCGATCACGAGCTCACCGACGGTGCCCTCGGTGAAGTAGTCGATGCCGCTGGCCGCGGCGAAGTCGGCGGCGTCGCCCCCGCCGAGGCCGCAGACCGCGAGGTCCATCGCGGTGCCGACCAGGTAGAGGGTCTGGTAGAGCGCGCCGACGTGCTTGAGGATCAGCGGGTAGGCGACCGTCTCGTACTTCCACATCACCCGGCCGAAGCGCGCGGTGACCAGCAGCACCACCTGCGGGTCGGTCTTCATCAGGCAGGACTCGCGGGCGCCCGAGACGAGTTGGGCGGTCGCCGGGGACGGCTCGCTGACCAGCTCCAGCTCGTGCCGGTCGGTCGCGTAGTGCCACAGGCCGGGCCTGAGGCCGGCGCAGGAGGTCACCAGCGGGTACACCTCCAGCTCGTGCACCGCGCCGCCGCTCGGGTACGGCCGGTCGGCCAGCTCCTGGCCGTCTCCGCCGGTGAAGGTCTGGCGCCGGCGCATGCTGCGCCAGAGCAGTTCGCCGAGCCGTTCGACGGTGATCGGCGCCTGTTCGTCGTGGTCGCGCACCGAGCGGCGCTGTTCCAGCACCTCGGTGAACGGCCGGTCGGTGCGGGCGAGTTCGTCCGGGTCGGGGACGGGCAGGGCGACCTTCTCGCCGGGGAACGGCGCGGGCGAGGCGGGCTCGGGGGCGAAGCGGTCGCCGAAGCGGTAGGTGCCGCCGTACCCGGCGACCGTGGTGGGGCGGCGGGTGCGGGAGTGGAAGGCGAGGTCGGCGGCCTGCCACTGGGCGAACCGCTGTTCCTCGGCCTCCGGCTCGGCGCCGGGGGCGCCGTACGCCAGCAGGCCGGCCGCGGCGAACAGCCGCAGGGTCTGCCGGACGGCGTCCAGCGGCAGGCCGCCGGGCAGCTGGGCGAGGGCGGCGGGGCTGGTCCAGCCGGCCAGTGCGGCCAGCAGTCCGGCGGCCCGGGCGGTGAGCTGGACGGCCAGCGGGCTGCCCGGGCCGCGGACCAGCAGGGCGCCGTCCTCGACGGAGGCGGAGGCGAAGCGGGACAGCTTCACCTGCCCGGTCGGGTCGGGGGTGGGGCCCGGTTCGGCGGCGCCCCGGCCGACCGGCCGCAGCCGGGCGAGCGGTTCGTCCGAGGTGTCGGTCACCAGGTGGACGGAGTGCTGCAGCAGCCCGGCGGTGCCGAGCCGGCGGCGGGTCAGCTGCCAGCGCAGCAGTCCGGCGTCGCCGTCCCGCGCCGCGACCAGGGCGGCCAGTTCCTCCTCGGTGTGCTCCCCGGCGGCGAGGGCGGTCACGGCCTCCCGGGCGCCGGGCGCGAGGTCGTTCAGGTTCAGCGCGCCGACGGGCGCGGTCAGCCGGACGGCGCGCGGGCCGAGCGGTGCGAGCGCGCCGTCGGGGCGCAGCCGCAGCCGGCGCACCGTTCGGGCGGTCGCGGGCAGGTGGATCCCGTCAAGGGAGGTGGTCATGGTGTCAGCACCCGGCCGTTCTAGAAGAAGACGTTCTTCGGGTTGAGCTGCTCCTCGGTGTGCGGAGCGGCGAGCCGGCCCTGGCGCACCGGGACGTCGTACAGCCGGCCGGGGGCGAGGCGGCGCCAGAAGTGGCGCATCCCGGGGGCGATCACCTTGACGACGCTGAGGTCGAGGTCGGGGCGGCTCTGGTCGAGCACGATCACCTCGACGCCGGCCTTGGCGGCGCGCCCGACGCAGTCCCGGACGTGGTCGGCCAGGTCGTCACCGACGAGCGGGGCGAAGTCGGCGAGGGTGCTGGCGGCGCGGTCGCGGGCGGGCAGCAGCCAGGGCTCGTCGGCGACGGTCGCGGTCCTGCACCATTCCAGGGTTTCCAGGTCGTCGGTGCGGTAGAGGGTGTTGCCGTCCTCGTCGCGGCGGTCGACGAACGGGAGGAACTGGTTGACCTCGGTGAGTGCGCGGATCGCGGCGATCCGCGGGTCCGGGTGGGCGCCGAAGCCGACCATGATGTCCTCGACGGCGTGCTTGCGCCGGGAGATCGCGGCGAACACCGGCACGCCGAGGTCGGAGGTGATGTCGAGGACCCACAGCTCGCGGTCGACCGAGGCGTAGAAGGCCCGCATGGTGTCGACGTACGGGTCGTTCAGCGAGTCGAGGTCGAACTCGGGCTGGGCGAGCCGGTTGTACCACCACAGGGCGACGGCGTCGCGTTCGACGACCTCGCAGAAGCCCTGCAGGATCGCCTCCTCCAGGGTGTTGCCGCTGGCGCAGCCGTTGGAGTCGCCGACGCAGTAGAAGTGCTGCTGCAGGTCGGGGTGGCCGTACCAGGCGTAGCCGGAGGGGATGAGCCGCTCGGCGTCGTGGGTGAGCGACCAGGCGCGGGTCCAGTCCAGTTCGACGTCGGTGGGGAACGGGTCGGGCACCAGGTGCAGCCGGTGGTTGGGGTCGGCGTTCCAGGCGGCGCGGTCGGCGAACTGGGCCTCGGAGAACTGCAGCAGGGCGTCCATGTGGACGGCGACGGCGGGGTCGAGGTCGCGGTAGGCGGCGCGCACCACCGGCTCCTCGCCGCGCCAGACCGCCGAGTAGCGCTCGATGGCCTCGCAGATCGCGCTGACCTTGGCCTGGATCTCGGAGCGGCCCTTGCCGCCGCTCTGGCCGCGCATGTTGCGGCGCAGCAGGTCCATGTTGTCGTTGACCATGGCGAAGTTGTGGCCGGCGGTGAAGCTGAAGGTGATGCCGTTGCCGGTCTCCTCGTGCGCGCCGAGCCGGGTGATCGCGCCCAGGTGCGGGCTGATGTGGTGCTTCAGCCGGTCGTAGGTGAACTGCGGGGCCTGCACCCGGTAGCCGCCGTCGGTGGTGTGCCGGGCGGGGCTGGACTGCAGGACGACCTTGGGGCTGCGTTCGGTGAGCAGGGCGGGGTCGCCGCAGCTCGGGCACTGGGGCTGGCGGACCAGCGTGTGCTCGGTGGTCTGCAGGGTGTTGAGGTCGAGGCTGACCATGGTGCCGGAGAGCGCGGAGCAGCACTCGTCGGCCAGGATGCGGGCGGTCTCGGTGGCGAGCAGCTGGGCGGCCATCGCCGGACCGGCCGGGATCGCGGCGCGCAGCGGGTGGAGCGGCACGGTCTCGCCGCGCTTGCCGGCCAGGTAGCGCTCGACCTGGCGGTTGCCGCTGATCCGCTGGGCGAGGCAGGCCCAGCAGCCGGTCTCGCCGGGGCGCAGCAGCGGGCCGAGCCACGGCGAGGTGCCGGTGGGCTTGGCGAGCAGCCAGGGGCGGCCGTCGGCGAGGCGGGCGGTGTTCAGCCGTTCCAGCGCCGGGTCCAGGTAGTCGTCGGTCAGCGCGGTCACCAGGGTGCCGGGGCCGCCGGTGACGGCCTCGTCCTCGGTGGCGGCGCGGGCCCGCAGGCCGGTCGCGGTCAGCGCGTCCACCAGGGGCGCGGCGTCGGCGGAGCCGAGGGCCAGCACCAGCAGTTCGGTGGCCTGTGCGGCCTCCAGTGCGACGGCCGGGTCGACGCCCTGGGCGTCCCAGTACGCGAGCACGTGGTCGGGCAGGTCGGGCCGGCCCTCGGCGAGGTGCCCGGCCGCCTCGTAGCGGCGCAGGGCGGTCAGCGCCTGGCCGAGGGGCACGGTGCCGCCGAGTTCCTGGAGGATCTCGGCGACGGTGCGCCGCCCGTCCAGGTGGGGCAGGAGGCGCACCGCGGCGGCCCCCGGGACGAGGTAGTCCTGCCCCTCTCCGAGCAGGAAGACCTTGTCGCCCACCGTCTCGGTGATGAAATGGGCCTTGAGCCGCGGACGCTCCATAAGTCATCCCCCTGTGTTCACAAGTCCGTTGCGAATATTGAACACGCCGTCAAAACGGCTGTACATACTGCATATTCGGCTCGGCGGCGGGCTTACGCATCGCCCGGAATTACGTATTCCGCGGCGCCGGTACGTAGGGCCGTACGTATTCGCCCCGCGCGTTGACAGCCGGGTGGGGGCGGCGATACTGGTGTCCGCGCGAGGGTGTCCACGGGGGGTTGCGTTGCCGACTGGAATTTTGCTGCACCGGGAACGGGAGTTGGCCGAGCTGGCCCGGGCGGTGGCCGGGGCCGGTGTCGGGCGGCCGGCGGTGGTGCTGGTCAGGGGGGTGCGGGGGATCGGGAAGAGTGCGCTGCTGCGGGCCGCGCTGGCTCGGATGCCGGGTGAGGCGGTGGTGCTGCGGGCCCGATGTCACGACAACGAGCGGGACTTCCCGTACGGCGTGGTGCGGCAGCTCTTCGATCCCATCATGCGCATGTCAAGCCCCTCTCCGCAAGGGGTGGAATTTCCGGGCGAATCACCCGACGAATTTCTCGCCGAAGCGCTTCCGGCACGTTCCGAAAACGCCGGGAACGGCCGCGAACGGGTCCTCAGCAACCTTTTCCACGCGGCCCGTTCGCTGACCTCGCGGACACCCGTCGTGATGGCCGTGGACGATCTGCACCTGGCCGACGAGGAGTCCCGGCAGTGGGTCTCCTACCTCGCCCGCCGCCTCGACGGCCTGCCCGTCGCCCTGCTCGTCACCACCGCCGACGAGGCCGCCGACCCGCTGGCCGCCGAACTCGGCGCGCTCGGCCACGCCCGCACCGTCACCCCGGGCCCGCTCTGCGACAGCTGCGTGGCCGACCGCGTCGCCGAGGAGTTCGACGCCCCGGTGGACGCCGAACTGGCCGCCGTCTGCCACAACCTCTCCCGCGGCAACCCCCTCGTCCTGGAAGAACTCACCGCCAGGCTCGTCGCCGCCCGCGTCTCGCCCGGCTCGCCCGACCTCGACACCGTCCGGCGGATCGGCGCCGGCACCCTCGCCGACACCACCCTCAGCTGGCTCCGGCACAGCCACCCCAGGGCCGCCGAACTGCTCACCGGCCTCGCCGTCCTCGGCGCCGACGCCGACCTCGCCACCGCCGCCCTGCTGGCCGGCCAGGGCGAACTGCTCGCCGACGAGGCCCGCGAGGCGCTGCGCCGCACCGACCTGATCGAACCCGGACCGCCCGAGACCTTCCGGCACGAACTCGTCCGCACCGCCGTGCTGTCCCGCACCGACCCCCGGGTCCTGGTCGCCCTCCACGAACGGGCCGCCGCCCTGCTCGCCCGGCTCGGCGCCCCCGCCGGCCGCACCGCCGAACACCTGATGTCCTCCGGCAACACCGGCCTCGACTGGGCCGTGCCCGTGCTCCGCACCGCCGCCCGCGAAGCCGCCGCCGACGGCCACTGGGACGACGCCGCCCGCTACCTCCAGCGCGCGCTCGCCGACACCACCGAGCCGGAGTCGGTCCGCTCGCTCACCGGACAGCTCGGCACCGTCGAACTCCACCGGGACGTCGCCGCCGCCGCCCGCTGCGCCGCGGGCCTGGCCACCGCCGCCGACCCGCTCGAACGGGCCCGGCTGCTGCGGCCGTTCGCCGGACCGGTCCTGGCCCTCGGCTCGGCCGGCGCCGCGGCCGTCCCCTTCGCCGAAGCCGCGCACGCGCTCGCCGCGATCGCCGCACCGCCCGCCGACCTGCTGCTGCCGCTCGCCGCCCAGACCCTGCTCACCGGCCGGCGCACCGCCCTGCGCCAGGCCCTCGCCGCCCTGCACGCCGACGGGGCCGGAACCCCCGCCGCCGCCCTGCTGGGCGCCCTGGCCGCCACGGCCGCCGCCGGTGGGCAGCCCCGTACGGCGGTCCGGCTCGCGGCCCGCAGCGTGCGCGGGATCTCGCCCGCGGAAGCCGGCGCCGAGGTGCTCGGCGCGGCGATGGCCTACGCCTGGACCGGACGGCTGGACGAGGCGGCCGCCTGGGCCGGCCGGGCGGTCCGCTCCGCGCAGCGCTGGAACCACCGCGGCGAACTCGCCCTCGCCCTGCTCGCCCGCTCCGACATCGCCCACCGCCAGGGCCGGCTCGACGCCGCCCTGGCCGACGCCGAACGCGCCGCGGACCTGGCCTGCCAGGTCCGGGCGGAGGAACTCGCCGCCGCCGCCCGGGCCCTCGCGGTCCGGGCCCGGCTGCGCCGCGGCCTGCCGGTGGACGGCACCGCACTCGCCGCGATCGACCTGCCCGCCGAGGCCCACCCGCTGCTGCGCGCCGCCGTCCTGGAAGCCCGCGGCCTGCTCGCCGCCCACCGCGGCGACCACCAGCAGGCCCTGCGGCTCTTCCTGGAGTGCGGCCACCAGCTGGCCGCCCGGGGCGTGGCCAACCCGGCCTGCGTGCCGTGGCGTTCGCACGCCGCCCAGACGTACCAGACGCTCGGCGAGCCCGCCGCCGCCCGCACCATCGCCGCCGACCCGCTGCCCGGCGCCGACGCCCGCCCGCGCCCCGCCGAGGACCGCGGCCCCGCCATCGGCACCCGCGACGCCGGCCCGGTCCGCCTCACCCCGAGCGAGCGGCGGGTCACCGAACTCGTCCTGCAGGGCCTGAGCAACCTGGAGGTCGCCGAACGCCTCTGCCTCAGCAAGCGCACGGTCGACACCCACCTGGGCCGGATCTACCGCAAGCTGGCGATCAAGGGACGGCCCGAACTGGCCTCGGCGGTCAAGGCCCTGTGACGGCGGGCGGGGCCGCGGTCCGGCCATGCCCGCCCCGGACACGCCGACGGGCGGGGCCACGGCCGCATGCCGTGACCCCGCCCGTGCGTCCCCCCGGCCCCTCCCCGTCCCCCGCCCCCCTGACCCGGCCCGACCGCCGCCGCGGCCGCC